>JAEUKI010000053.1 GCA_016793325.1 Myxococcales bacterium
CCGAGTTGATTGGCCGCGTGGCCAACTTCGAGCACACCGCGAGAAAGGATCCCGAACGCCTCCGCGAACGCCTCGGTCTCCCGATGAAGCTCGACCCGGCTGTGGAAAAACTACGATGCCCGTCGCGGTAGTGGTTTAGAAAGCCTGGAAGTTCACTGACGGAACGCCGTCGGCTGCCGTGTCGAAGTCATGCAGTCGGCCATCGCGTTCGAGCAACCCGGTCGACGCACGCGTCGAGGCAACACGGTCGACGCATGCGTCGAGGCAACACGGTCGACGCACGCGTCGAGGCAAGCCTCGACGCTGGCTGCTCGCCAAGGGCTCGCAGGGACGCCGCCGCCTTCGGCAGGGCTTTGAAGCGTACGAGATGCGAGCAACGGCAGCGCCCACCCCTCGACGGTATCGTCGCTCTCTTGGCGCCGCCGAAGGCGGTTGCGCTCTGCTCGCCTCTTGGCGAGCAGCCAGCGCGGAGGCTTGCCTCGGCGCGTGCGTCGATCGTGTTCGATCGACCCGCGTGTCCGGCGCGGCGATCGACTGTGTTTTGTCAGTGAAATCCCAGCCCATCCGACAGATGTGACGAATGATGAGGGGTGGCCGTCGCGCAAGGACCAAGTAGCAGCGCAGGTACACCCGGCTGTACTCGCGCGTCCCGATTTCGGGACTGCGCTCTCGGCTCGAGCGGCGGCGCTCTCGTGCTACGACCGATCGACCCCTGTGGCCAACACTCGATCTCTCTCTGTGCAGCGCCCGATGCACGCGAGCGACACGCACCTCGCCGGAGCGCGATTTCTCGAGGCCGAACGCGGATGCAGCGCGCGCTCGTCCGCGGTTCACACGTTCGCGGTCCTCGCGTTCTACACGGGCGGAAGCGCCACGATCGCCCTCCGCGACGCGTGGAACGTCACCGCCGGCGACCTTCTCTTGATCCCCGCCGGCGCTGCGCACCGCATGGTGACCGCGGAGCGCGTGGCGTTCTGGGGCGCGACGTTCTGCGCTTCGTGCTTCGCGGCGGACGAAGCCGTGCACGTGATCGAGCCGTTCGAGCGCGTGCGAGACGGTGGCGCCGCGGTCGTTCGCATCGCGCCCGAGCGGCACGAGCACCTCGTCACGCTCTTTCGCGAGCTCGAGCGCGTATCGCAAGACGGCGTCGCGCCCACGGCGACGACGGACCTCGTGCAGAAGAGCTTGCTGACGTTGATCCTCGCCGAGGCGCACGAGGCTCACGCGCGCAGCGCTCCACCCGCGACCGCGCGCGCCGCGACGGGAGGGGTCGTCGCCGAGGCCCTTCGCTTCATCGAGCGACATTGCCTCGAAAAGATCTCGCTCGAAGACGTCGCCGCCGCGGTTCGAAAGAGCCCCGCATACGTGACCACGGCGCTCACGCAGGGCACGGGCATGAGCGCGGGACAGTGGATCTCGAGCGGGCGAATGGCGGCGGCGCGGCGGTTTCTCTTGCACACCGACGAGATGGTCGACGTGATCGCCGAGCGCGTGGGCTACGGAGACGTCACGCACTTCATTCGGATGTTTCGACGCGAGCACGGGACGACGCCCGCTGCGTGGCGCGCTGCTGCGCGAGGTCGAAGTTGATCATCGCGCCCGCGTGAGCGCCGCTCGCGGCGGCGAAGATCGCGCCCTGCATGCGCGTAGAGAGGTCGCCCGACGCGTAGATTCCAGGGCGAGCGGTCTCGCGCCGCGCGGGGTCCGCCGTCACGTAGCCGTCGGCGTCGAGCGCGAGGCCGAGCGACGCGACGAGCGCCGTCTGTCGCTGCGGCGGGTGCGCGAAGAGCGCGTCGCACGGGACCTTCGAGCCGTCTTCGAGCTCGATCGCTCGAATCTGTGTGCGTGTATTGTCGTCCGCGATCACGCGGCGGATCGGCGATCGCTCGACGCGCGCTCCGAAGGACTCGAGCTGCGCGGCGAGCGCGTCGGACAGCGCGTGGCCTCGCTGCGCGAACACCGTCACGCGGTCGGTCCACGCGAACAATTGCTGCACGAACTGCGCGGCCATCGCCGCGTGCGGCGCGTCGTGCGCGGGCGCGACGAACCCCCACGCGCGGTCCTGCGCCTCCCATCCGTGGCAGTACGGGCACTGAAAGATCGAGCGGCCCCACGCTTCGCGGGCGCCTTCGATGAGCAGCGGCTCGTCGAGCATTCCCGTGCAGAGCAGAACGCGCTTGGCGATGACGTCCGCCCCGTCGACGCGCAGTCGAAACGCGTCGCGTTCGCCGTCGAGCGCTTCGATGCGAGCGTCGCGCACGAGCACGTTCGGGTACCGAGCGAGCTGCTCGCGCGCGACGCGGCGAAACTCGTCGGGCGGGGTCTGGTCGCGCGTCACGAAGTTGTGGATGTGTTCGGCCGCTTGATTGCGTCGCTCGCCAGCGTCGCAGAGGAGCACCGCGCGGCGGGCGCGGCCGAGGGTGAGCGCGGCGGCGAGCCCCGAAGGACCCCCGCCTACGATGACGACGTCGAAGTTCATCGAGACGGTTGTAGTCGCGTCGCGGCGAGGTCGTGAGTGTGCGGGTTTGCGTCGAGTCGGCGTGTCTTTCGGTCGTCGCGCTCGGACGGAGCGGTCTCGAACGGACCTGTGATACCTCTGAGCCGCTATGGCTCGATTCGTTCGCGTCTCGGTTGCGTGTTGTCTCTTCGCTTCGATCGCGGTCCCTCGCGCGGCTCTCGCGCAGGCAGGGCGCGAAGGGATGCGCACGATCGCCGCGACAAACGTCGTGCTCAACACGTACACGACCCTCGGCGCACCTGCGGCGGCGGGCGCGACGAGCCTCACGGTGAGCTCGGTCAACGCGCTCGCGGGGATGTCGTTTGCGTCGATGTCGCTGACGGCGGGGGACCTCGTGCTCGTGTACGAAGCGCAAGGCGCGACGATCGCGACCGCGGACTCGATCGGATACGGGGCGATCACTGCGCTCGGCAACGCGGGGCGCTGGGAGTTCGTCCGCGTCGGCGCGGTGAACGCGGGCGCGAACACGATCACGCTCGATGCGCGCGAACACCCGATGGGGCTCGCGCGCTCGTACGGAACGCGCGCGCAAGTCGTGCGAGTCCCGCAGTTTTCGAGGCTTCAAGTGGCCGCGAGCGGCTCGATCATCCCGGCCGCGTGGAACGGGACCGTCGGCGGGGTCGTCGCGGTCGTGTCGAGCTCGGCGCTCACGGTCGTCGGTCGCGTCGACGCGAGCGGCGCGGGATTTCGCGGCGGCGCGGTGGACAACATGTCCGCGGCGCCGAACGGGACCGTCGTGACGTTTCGCAGCGCCGATAGCATCGCAGGGGGAGAGAAGGGCGAGAGCATCGCGGGCGTCGCATCGGCGCTCGCGGACGGACGCTACGGACGCGGCGCGCCCGCCAACGGCGGAGGAGGCGGCAACGCGCACAACGCCGGCGGCGGCGGCGGCGCAAATGGCGGCGCGAGCACGGCAGCGATGCACCTCGGCGCAGGGATCATGAGCGCCTCGGTCCCCGGCGCGACCGCTTGGAACATCGATCCCGACTTCGTCGCCAACGGGAACATGCTGACCGTGGGCCCCGGCGGCGGACGCGGCGGATACAGCTTCGGCGCGAACGACGAGAACGCGCTCTTGTCTCCGCCGGGCGCTGTTGCGTGGGGCGGAGACCTGCGTCGATCCGTGGGCGGCCGCGGGGGCCGACCGCTCGGGATCGCGCTCGATCGGCTGTACTTCGGCGGCGGCGGCGGCGCAGGGGACGCGAACAACAACGTCGGCGGCGCGGGCGGCGCGGGCGGCGGGCTCGTGTTTCTCGTCGCGCGCACGATCGATGGAAACGGCACGATCGCGTCGAACGGCGCGGCTGGCGAGAGCACGACCCTCGCGGGCAACGACGCCGCGGGCGGCGGCGGCGCTGGGGGAACGATCGTGTTGTCGTCCGTGGCGCCCATCACCAGCGCGCTCACGGTTCAAGCGAACGGCGGCGTCGGCGGCTCGCAGACGATCTCGAGCGCCGAGTCCGAAGGTCCGGGCGGCGGTGGTGGTGGCGGCGTGGTGCATGTTCCGGCGACGAGCACGGTGGCGCCTGTCGTTGCGGGCGCGGCCGGAGGGACGACCACGAGCGCGGGGCTCACGGAGTTTCCATCGAACGGCGCGACCGGCGGCGCGGGCGGATCGCTCTCGAGCTCGTTGATTTCGTGTGCGACGTTCACGGGGATCTGCCCGCTCGACACGACGACGTTCGTGACCGTGACCTCGCCCGTGATGGGCGCCGCGCTCGCGTCGCGCACGCCCGTCGTGACCGGCACGACCGAGCCCGGCGCGTCCGTGGTGGTGACCGTCAACGCGACGATGGTCACGGTCACGGCGGACGCCTCGGGAAACTTTACCGCCACGCTCCCCGCGGGCGCGATCACGATGGACGGCCCCGTCACGATCAACGTCGTCGCCACGGACTCGTCGATGAACACCGCGAGCGCCACGGTGATGGTCACGGTGGACACGGTGGCTCCCAGCGTCGCGATCACCGCGCCGACGGCGATGGCGCTCTTGAATACCGGTGCTCCTGTGATCCGCGGGACGAGCGAACCCCTCGCGACGGTGACCCTGGAGCTGGGCGGCGGTCGCATGGCGATGGTGATGGCCGACGCGACGGGGGCCTGGAGCTTCGCTGTTCCCATGGGCATGCCGCTCGCAGACGGGGCTGTCACTGTGCGCGCTGTGGCGCGCGATCGGGCGGGCAACACGAGCCCTTCTGCGATGGTGACGTTCACCGTCGACACGATGACCGCCGTGGCGATCACCGCGCCCGCGACCGGCTCGACCGTCGGAACGCGCACGCCCACGGTCCAGGGAACGGCCGAGTCCAACGCCACCGTCACGCTCACGGTGAACGGGATGTCCGTGACGACCACGGCCAACGCGATGGGGTTGTGGTTGGTGACCGTTCCCGCGGGGGCGATCACGATGGACGGGAGCGTCACGCTCTCGGTCACCGCGCGCGACGCCGCGGGAAACACCGCGACCGCGACGAGCACGGTCACGATCGACGCGCGCGTCGTCGTCGCGATCACCGCGCCCACCAACGGCGCGACGATCAACACGCGGACGCCCACCGTCACGGGCACCGCGCTTCCGGGGCTCGTGGTCACGCTCGATTTCGGCGGCGGTCGTACGGCGATGGTGACCGCGGACGCGATGGGCAACTGGACCTACACGATCCCCGCGGGCATGGAGCTCGCGGACGGCGCGATGGTCACCGTCACCGCGAGCGCGAGCAGCGGCGGAACCACGCGGATGGTGTCCGTGACGTTCACCATCGACGCTTCGACGACGCTCCGAGTCATCACGCCTGCGGCCGAGTCGCGCGTCACGGAGACGCGCCCGACGGTCTCGGGGACGGGCGAGCCCGGCGCGACCGTCACGCTCGTGTTCGCCTCGGGCGAGCGCGCGACGGTCACCGTCGACGCGATGGGCAACTGGAGCTTCACGCCCACGATGCCGCTCCCCGAGGGGCGCAACGACGTGCAGATCATCGCGCAGGACCGCGCGGGAAACACGGCGATGGCGACCCACGTATTCATCGTCGTCGTCCCCGTGGACGCGAGCGTCGACGCGATGGACGACGTCACCGACGCGACCATCGTCACGCCAGACGTCTCCAACGACGGCGCGCTCGACGATGCACGCGACGGCTCGACGACGGACGCGACGACGGACGCGACGACGGACGCGACGATGGACGGCGCTGCAGACGCGCAGGTTCCGATCGGTCGACTCGCGGGCGACGGCGCGTGCGACTGCCGTGTCGTCGGCGCTGGGCGTTCGGGTGGAACGTCCCCGCTCGTCGCGCTCGTCGCGTGCGCGATGACCGTCGCGTGCGCGTCGCGTCGCCGTCGCGCGAAGCGTTCGGCCGCAGCGTGACCGCGTTCGGGGCGGGCTGTGTTTTGCGCTGGGGATCGCTGTGTGTGCTTGTCATCATCGGGCGCATGAGCACGGATCGACGATGGACGTACGCGTTGCAGCGCGGCGCGAGCGAGGCGTGGGTGGCGATCGAAGGCGACGTTGTTCGGTCGTCGCAGCCGGACCGAAAGCCTGATCCGCGCGCGTGTTCGCTGGTCGAGTGCTTCGAGCAAGGGGCGTTCTTCGACGCGCGAGACGAGCGCGTACGGGCTGAGCTCGTCGCAGAAATATCGAGGCGAATCGATCCCGCGAGCCTCGCGCGCCCGATCGACCGGGACCGACTCGCGTACGCGCGGGCCTTCGATGGCGGGCGCGTCGCGAAGGAGCGCTTCGCGTACGTCCTCCTTCGCGACGATGGCTCGGTGCGCGAGGCGTTCAGTTGGCTGGTGGACGCGTCGGGCGTGTGCGTTCGACGGCTCGATGGAGAGCCCGACGAAGCGCACGTGCTGGCGGACGAGTGCTTCGTCTCGGGGCCTCCGACGCACTCGGCGCCTGCGTGGCACCGGGCGGCGCTTCGCGCGAAGCTCGCCTCCGCGCAGAAGGGTGAGCGCGCGCTCGGGCTCGATCGCGCCGCGCCGCTCGTGCGCTACGCGGCGATCGAACGGCGTGATTGGTCGTGGGACCAGCGCTCGGACGGCGAGTCGTTCGCGGGGACTTTTTCTGGCTTCGTGATGGTGGGCTACCAATACGGCCACGACTACGGGACGAGCTCGCTCGTCCCCGAGAACGTCCTTCGTCCCTCGTGGCGCACGCGGATCTCGTTGCATGTTCCGTCGCACGTGCTCGAGGCGATTCGTCACGCGCTGGAGGCCGCGGGCGTCGAGTCGCTCGCCGCGCCCGAGCCCACGCCCGAGGCGTGCGTCGCTGCGTATCGGGCGATGGCCCCACGAATCAAGACCAGCGCTCTGTGGGCTCGGTCCGAAGAGCTCGAGTTCGACGGCTTCGGCGCGGTGGCGACCGAGCGACAGTGGCAACAGAGCGCGGCGATGGGCTTGTTCGCGTCGCTCTGCCCCGAGAAGGTCACGAGCGCCGAGCGCGAGATTCCATCGGCCGAGCGGCTGTACGAGTTTGCGTCGGACGCGATCTGGCTCTCGACGGACGGCGCGGCGATCGTCCGGGCGTCGCACTGTTTCGGCGCGTGGTCGGGCGGGATCGACGAGTGGTGGCACGTCGCGCCGTCGCCGCGCGCGCGGGTGGCCTTCGCGATCGGGACGGACTACACGCAAAACGCGCTGAAGGTCGTGCTCGGCGCGGACGACGACGCGGAGTTCGCCGCGTTGAGGGCGCACGTGGTTGCGTACTTCACCGTGATGGGGCTCGCCGAGAGGGCGCGATGAGCCTTGCGCGCAGAGCGCAGGCGCGTAGCACTCAGGTCGTGTTCGTGTTCGCGAGGGCTCCTGTGGCGCCTGCCGTTTGTTGGCGCTGTCGATCACCGCTGACCAAGCGCGTGTGGGTCTTCGCGCGTCCGCCCGGAGCCGGGGCCGACGCGCGAGCGCTCTACCACCCGATGTGCGCGGTCGACGTGGACTTAGCGTCAGCGTTTTCGCTGCTCGAACGCGACACGACCCCGTTTGGAGATCGCGCCGCGGTCGAGCGCGTCGTCGAGCTGCGGATGGGCGCTGCGATGGCGCTCGCCGCGCAAACGAGAGGCGCGGACGAGGCTTCGGCGGCCGCTGCGAGAGAGGCGATCGAAAGCGTCGAGCCTGCGCGCGATCCGCGAGGACGTCCGAGGGTGAGGGTGCTCGTCGCGGGGAGCGCGGTCGCGCGCGGAGCGAGGCTCGCGACGCTCGTTCGAGCGTTGGCGTTCAGCGGTACCTGGACGTCGCCGACGCGGGAGTACTGTCTGGTGCTTCCGGACAACGACGGCGACGCGAGCCGGCCGAGCATCGGAGACGATCCCTCGCAGCCCGTCGTGGGCGCGGTGTTCGCAGTGCTCGAGGGCGTGACGGTCCTCCCCTCCGAACGCGCGGCGCTCCTCGAGTGGAACGCTCGCGCGCTCCCCACCCCCGTCCTGTGGATCACCTCGCGCCGTCGCCGTCGCCCGCACGTGCGCCTCGCCGCCGCGCTCGACAACGAAGTGAGCCGCTACCGCAAAGTGCTCGATGACTGCGGCTTTTCAGGGGACGAAGCGCAGGTCGTCCGCTGCGACGACGACGACGGAAGCTCCCTCGACCGGCTCGTCGCGGCGCTCGACGAGTCGATCGAGCACATCGCCGGCCCGCGCATCGACGCTCGTACGCCGATCGAGCGGATCGCCGAACAGATCCACACGCTGCTCGACCTCGAGCGCGAGGTCGGTCTGCGACAAGTGCTCACGCGGGCGCAGATGCTCGTGACGACCGCGAGCGCGCGAGACCAACAAGCGCTCGGCGAGGCTGTGTCTCGCGCGTTGTTCGATCCCGCGGGCGCTCGATTGGCGTTCGAGATCTTGTGCGCTGCGAAGCTCTACGACAGCAGCGAGGCGATGGCGCGATGGCTCACGGAGGTGTTCGAC
The DNA here is from genome assembly GCA_016793325.1 of Myxococcales bacterium. Lineage (GTDB taxonomy): Bacteria > Myxococcota_A > Polyangia > Polyangiales. Next base: position 8,416 of record JAEUKI010000053.1, read on the forward strand.
GAAGGGCGACCGATCGGCGACGCTTTCGAGAGCGCCGTTCGATCCCTGCGCGAGCGCGCGCCTGCGCGGGCCCTCTCGATGCTCGAATCGCTCGTCGAACGCGAAGAAGACCCCGACCGTCGCGCGTGGCTCGAGCGCGAGATCGCTCGAACGCGCACCGCGATTTCGCGCAAGAGCGTTCGTTCGTAAACCTACACAGCAACGCGACCTTCCGTCGCGGCAACCTAAGCCCCCGTAGAGGTCCCGCTCCATCATGAACGACCGAGAGACAAAGACCGTGCTCGTCACGGGCGGCAATCGCGGGCTCGGGCACGAGTGCGCGAGGCAGCTCTTGGCGGACGGCCATCGCGTGATCATCACGGCGCGCGATCGCGCGAAGGGCCGCGCCGCGCTCGAGTCGCTCTCGTCCTCGAGCGCGAACGCGAGCGCTCGCCTGGAGCTCTTCGAGCTCGACCTCGCGTCGCTCGCGTCGATCCGCGCGTTCGGCGCGCAGTGGGAGCGAGAGGGCCGTTCGCTCGACGCGGTCGTTCACAACGCTGGCGTGATGCAGCAGAGCCCCACGCGACGGGTGACGGTGGACGGCTTCGAAGAGACGCTCGCGACCAACGCGATCGGGCCGTATCTGCTCACGAAAGAGCTGTGGCCCTCGCTGGTTCGCGCCCGCGCGGGGCGCGTCGTGATGGTGTCTTCGCGGCTCCACTTGCCGGACTCTCGGGGCGAGCCTGTGCGCTTCGACTTCGACGACCCGCAGCTCGAGCGCGGGTACAGCCCCGATCGCGCGTACAAGAACTCGAAGCTCGCCTGTCTGTGGGTGACCTACGAGCTCGCGCGGCGCGCCGAAGGGACGAGCGTGACGGCCAACGCGGTGTGCCCGGGGTTCGTTCCGGTCACGGCGGCCGAGAGCGTGAAGGGCTTCTCGCGGTTCATGTTGAAGTACGTGCTGCGGTTCGCGCCCTTTGCGACGGCGCTCGGGGACGCGGGGTCGTCGTTGAAATGGTGTGCGGTCGATCTGTCGATCGCTGAATCCCGCGCGAAGTTCTTCGCCGAGAAGCGCGAGATCCCCTCGAGCGAAGAGAGCCGAGATCCAGAGAAGGCCCGGCGTTTCTGCGAGCTCGCGGCGAAGCTGTGCGCGGTCGATCGCTGGCCCGCGTAGGCTAAACCACGCCACCACTCCAACGCCCTCTTAGAACCGTCCCTCGAGGATCGCGTTGCGGTGCGAAAACTCGTACCCGAGCGCGCCCGCGGCGAAGCCTCCGATGGGGACCATCAGGCCGAGGAGCTTTCCGATGAGGGCCCACTGCGCGTTGCCTCGCCCGCCCATCGCGTGACCGACGCCCGTCACGATCAACGGCGGAACGATCACGCTCAACCCGATCCCCGTCGCGATCAGCGCGATCTGCGCCTCGAGCGAAAACGACTGCGGCGACGCGAGCACCGGCGCCGCGAACGCGAAGGTGAACACCAAGCTCGAGCCCACATCGACGCCGATGAGCGCCCACAATCGCTGCGTGTCGCGCTCGCGGCGCAACGCCGAGTCCCCCTCGCTCGGACCGAGCACGCTCGTGTCTCTCATGGGTGGCGGTGGCGGAGGGGCGCTCTGCGCAAACGCCGCCGTGGGCAACGAGAGCGAGAGCCCGAAGAGCGCTGCTCGCAACGGGGACTTCATCGAGGTGCGCGACGCTAGCACCAATGGGGAGATCGGGCGCGGCAGCGAGCGGGGGTGGGCGCGGTGAGCGAATCGGTGGAGCCCAGAGCTGCGAGGCGCAGCCCCCACCGGCGCTGCCGCGCGCCCCGCCCCCACGTAGTGAGGGCGGGGCTTTGCATTGTGTAGAGTGCTGCGATTGGACTGACAGGTTGATTGTATGGGCTTTTGCACAGCGAGGGCCGCTCGTCGCTCGATCGATGTCTATGCTCGACGGCGAGCGTGACCGCATGCAGCCAAGGCACACGCAATCAACCTGTGAGTCGAATTACAACGACTTCGCATTGCGAAGCCCCGCCCTCACTACGTGGGGGCGGGGCGCGCGGTAGCGCGGGTGGGGGCTCCGAAGTCTTCGCTTTCCGCAGCGGCGATGCGTCCGATCGCGATGTGTCCCGTTGTCATCACGACGTGGGCGGCAGCGCGGGTGGGGGCCCCGCCCCGTTCACGCGCTCGCAGTCCCCCTTTGCACGCCGCGGTGCTAGGCGGCTTCGGCGTAGATCCCGCGCAGGTCGGCGAGCTGGGCTTCGAGCTTCTTGCGGGCGCGGGCTTCGAGCTGGCGGGCGCGCTCGCGGGAGACCCCGAGCTTGCGGCCGAGCTCGGCGAGTGAGAGCTCTTCGTCGCTCATGATGCGCTGCTCGACGATGAAGCGCTCGCGGGGATCGAGGCGGGCGACCGCAGCGCGGACGCGGAGGTCGTAGACGTTTTGGCGTTCGGCCGAGGCGTACTGCTCGTCGGCGGGCGCCGTCGCGTCCGGAAGGAGATCCGCGCGGGTCGCGTCGCCGTCGTTGAACACAGGGACGTCGAGCGAGACGTCGCGGGCGTCGAGGCGCTGGAGCAAGGGCTCGAGCTTCTCGACGGACATCTGGAGCTTCTCAGCGAGCGCGGCCATCGCCTCGTCGCGGTCGTGAACGACGTTGGAGATGCGCGCTCGCTCGCGGCGGAGCTGGAAGAACAGCTTCGAGCGCAAGGGGCCCGAGCCTGCGCCGACGAGGCTCCACGAGCGAATCACGTAGTTGAGGACGTAGGCGCGGATCCAGTAGGCCGCGTAGGTGACGAAGCGCGTTCCCTTGTACGGGTCGAACTTCTCGAGCGCGGTCGCGAGGCCGACGTTGCCCTCGGCGACGAGCTCGGGCATCGGGAGCCCGTAGCGCTTGTACTGCCGCGCGACCGACAGGACGAAGCGGAGGTTGCTCTCGACGAGCTTGGTGCCCGCGGCCCGGTCGCCGGCGCGGTAGCGCACCGCGAGCTCGTGCTCTTCTTCGCGCGAGAGCACCTCGGTGCTGCGCACGCGCTGCATGAATCCGTTCACTGCAAGGTCGTTGTCGCTCATGGCTCGGTCGCTCCGTTCGACGAGATGCGCGAGCGGGGGGATCCGTCGCGCGGGCGTCGTCACAATCGGGAGGGGGAAGCTCTGTCCTTCGACAGCCAACCGACCGAGAGGGGAAACTCTTCCGGAGGGATGGGAACTCCCGACGGCGACACCGCGTCCGTCGTGTCGATAGTCAGTACGCACGACCTCGTTGCGTAAAAGCCCCCGCGACGTGAAGTAGTTTGAAGCGTGTGAAGGACTGTGAAGCGCTGGTATTTCAGCGGTATTTCAGCGGTCCTTTCACCGCTCTCGCCGCGGTGGAGCGAGCACCCTGGCGGACGAGCTAGTGACCGAGTCGACCGATCGTATAGGTCGCACCTGACCGAATGGGGAGTGGGCCTGTGAAGAAAGTTGGCGGAGGGGTCGGAGGGCCGTTGCTACCCTCGTCGGGTGTCGGCATCGAAGAGCACCACCACCGTCGCGGCGAGCGCGCTTTCGGTATGGGGCGAGCGCGCGTTTCGTCTAGGTGGCGAAGTGTTCTCGGCGCAGAGCGCTGCGCTGTCCCACGACGGCGAGTCCCTCTTCGTCGCGGTCAACGAACGTGTGTGTGAAATCAACACGAGCGACGGCTCGCTGCGGCGGCGCTTGCGCTCGTCCGTCGGCTTCGTCTCGCACCTCGCCGTGGCAGACGCGGACACGCTCGTCGTCTCGGCGGGGGACTCTGTTCGGTGGATCTCGCTCTCGCAGGACGCCGTGATCGCTTCGCGAGAGCGCGCTGGGTTTCAAGTGCTCTCGCTCGCGGCCACCGCAGCGCGCCCGCGCGCGTGCGCGATCGGCGCGCCTTCGCACAACTACAGCGGCTCGATCGTGTGGCTCTTGGACACGAGCGCGAGCGACGCGGCCTCGACGCTCGTTCGCTGCGAGCTTCCTCCAGCGAGGCTCTCCGTGGGGCAGGGGATGTCCTACTCCGCGGACGGCAGCGAGGTCGTTGTCGTCACCAACCGCGCGGTGTTTCGCTTCGACGCGCGGAGCGGAGCGCTCTTGGCCACGACGCTCGACACCGCGGCGGCGTTCGGTTCGTCCGTGACAATCGTCGGAGCGCTTCGGCTCGACGATCGACGCTTGCTCGTCGCGACCAACTCGCCGAGCCTCGCGTTGATCGATCTGCGGGAGGGCACCGTGCTGGTCGAGCGTCCATTCGCCGAGGAGAATCGTTGGTTTCTCGACGGGCTCTCGCTCGCGGGCCCCACGCGCAGCGGTGAGGTGCTCGTGTCGAGCGGCGGTGCGCTTCACGTGATCTCGATCGACACGCTCGAGCCGCGAGCCTCGCTCCGCGACGAGGCGCTGCTTTCGAAGCCGGGAAGTCCGCTGTCGGTCCTCGTGGACGCGCGTCGCGATCGAGCGTTCGTGGTGGACCTGCGCGGCGCGATCCACCGCGTCGACACGGGGGCCTCCCCGCGCATCGAGCTCACCCCGCGCTGCGGAACCCTTCGTTCTCTCTGGTTTCGGGGCGAGACGATCGTCGTCGATCGCTGCGACTCGCCGACCGAGCGCGTCGATTCGAGTACGGGTGCGTCGAGCTACGACCCGTTCGAGCCGTCGGCGCCGTCCTCGCAGACGAGAGCGCCGAGAGAGCCCACCGCGAGCTTGTTTCTCGAGGGCGAGCGATGGACCTACGACGAGACGTACTCGTACCTGCGCGGGCCGGGCTGCGAGGTGTACGTCCCGAAGGCGAAGGGCGTCGGGTGGATCACGGTCGCGCCGTCCAAGCGCGTTGCGTTTCTCTCGCGTCGCGGCGAAGCGATCGTGGTGGACCTCGAGGCGCGCGCCGAGCGCGGGCGCTTCAAGTGGCGAGGCTCGTACGGCGGAGCGTTGGTCTCGGACGCGGACTTGATTGTGTGGGGCGACACGGGCGTCCGCTGGCTCACGCTCGCGCCCGAGGGGATCACCGAGGTCGCACGAGGACCGAAGAGCTACCTCCAAAACGCCGCTGTCTCCCGCGACGGAACGCGCGTCGCCGCGGTCGACTCGTTCGGCCGCCTCTCGATCGTCACGCGCGAGAACCACTGGCCCATCGAGTGGCCCGAGCCGCTCGGCGATCGATGCGCGCTCGCGTGGTCCGAGGACGGCCGCCGGCTCGCCGTCGTCGATCGAAGCGCCGCAGTGTGCGTGCTCGACGTGGAGGCGGCGATCGCAGCGAGCGAAGCGAGAGCAGCGGGCGGGGCGAAGGCACCGAGGCGCGTGCGGCGAAAGTGAAGGCGATGGAGCCCAGAGCCGCGGAGGGCGCCCCGAGAGAGCGGCCCCCACCCGGCGCTGCCGCGCGCCCCGCCCCCGCCTGAACGGCAGGGGCGGGGCTTCGCATGGTGTCAGCGAAATTCCAAGCCCGACGCGCGTCGCGAGACTCACTGCGCGGCGGTTACACGATTATGGACACACAAAACCAAGCCCCGCCCCTGCCGTTCAGGCGGGGGCGGCGCGCGCGGCAGCGCCGGGTGGGGGCCGCTCCGCGCGGCAGCGCCGGGTGGGGGCCGCTCTCTCGGGCCGCGCAGCTCTGCGCTGTGCATCGCCTTTCGAGACACCCTTTTCATCGAGACGCGCGCCCTATGCGCGAACGAGCGTGGCGACGAGGGCAGAGAGGTCCCGGGGCGATCCTCGTTCGAGCGCTGCGCGGACGAGCGCTTCGCACGCGAGGTCGTCGTCTGTGTGCTCGCGGAGCGTGGCTTCGATGAGCGAAGGCTCGAGCACGTCGGTGATCCCGGGGGTGACGAGCACGTAGCGATCGCCTTGCACCGCGGGTAGCAGCACGGTGTCGACCCTGCGGGTTGTGTTTGCGCTTCTGGGAAAGTTGGGACCGAGGCTGTTGACGACCACGTTGGTCAGCGTGCGCATGAGCTCGGTTGCTCGTTTCGAGTAGTTGCCGACGCGTTGAAGTTCACTGCGCAAATCGTGGGCGAACGTGAGCTGCTCGATTTGTTGCTCTCGAACGGCGAACGACGCGGTGAGGCCGGCGTGCGCGAGCGCGACGTGCGGACCGACGCAGGCCAACACGTCGATGCTCACGCCGAACGTGTACGCCACGCTCTTGTCGTTGAGCGCCCACAAGCGCTCGTCCAGCGCGCTCACGTGTGCGCGGAGCGCGTCGTCTTCGCGCTCGGGCTCCGTCGGTTCGAAGGGGGTCTTCTCGAAGAACGCGCACGTCTCGTGAGCCCCGACTTCGCTGACGCCCTGGCCGCCCATCGCGTCGAACAGCGCGCACACGGATCCGCGCGGGTCGATGTAGACGCCCACGCCGAGCCACTTGCGTTCGAGGCCCGGTTGAACGCGGCTCGCGGCGCGAAGGCGAAGCATGCGCGCGGCACTCTTGCACAATCGTCGCGACCGTGGCGACGGAGTTCGAGGTGTCCCACCACGCGTGCTCGCAGCCCGAGTGCTGGAAGAACGCGCCCCGTGTGTTCCCTCCTCGGCGTCCGGGCGCCTTGGCCCGTGACGCCCCGCCGCACACGGCGCCCATGCGCATGCACTCGTTGCATGCGCTCGCCGCCGGCGCCCGATGCACTCGTTGCATGCGCTCACCCGCTACGCTCGAACGAGCGTCGCGACGACGACCGAGATCCCCTCTCTCGATCCCGCGTCGAGCGCTGCGCGCACGAGCGCTTCGCACGCGAGCTCGTCGTCGGGGTGCTCGCACAGCGTGGCTTCGATGAGCGAAGGCTCGAGCACGTCGGTGATTCCGGGGGTGACGAGCACGTAGCGATCGCCTTGCACGGCGGGGAGCAGCACGGTGTCGACCCTGCGGGTCGTGTTTGCGTCTCGGCGAAAGCTGGGACCGATGGCGTTGACGACGACGGTTCGATAGCGCGGCGACGCGTATGCCTCGGGTACGTCGCTGCCCAGACGCTGAAATTCTCTCGGCAAATTGTGGGCGAACGTGAGCTGCTCGAGCTGTTGGTCTCGGACGGCGAACGCGATGGTGGTGCCGACGTGCGCGAGCGCGACGTGCGGACCGAAGCACGCCAACAGCTCGACGCTCACGGCGAAGTTGTACGCCGCGTTCTCTTGGTTGGGCGCGCACAAGTGCTGATCGAGCGCGCGCACGAACGCGCGGAGCGCGTCGTCTTCGCGTTCGGAGTCTGTCGGTTCGAACGGGGTCGTTTCGAAGAACGCGCGCGTCTCGCGACCCCCGACCTCGGTGAATTCGATTCCGGCCAACGTGTCGAACAGCGCGCACATCCGCCCACGCGGCTCGGTGAACGCGCCATGTCCGCGCAACGCGGGTGCGGCGCCCCATTGAACGCGGCTCGCGGCGCGAAGGCGAAGCATCCGCGCGTCACTCTTGCACGATTGCGTTCGGCTCGCTGCGATTGCGTGAGAACGCGCTTCGGCAGCGCCCAATGACAACGCATGAGCCATTCGGACAGCGCTTCGGCCTCGGGTTCTACGCGGTTTCTCTCGGTCGTTCGCTCGTTGGCCGCGGTCGCGACCGTGGCCACTGCGCACTGCGGGACGGACGTCGCGCCGTTGTCGGGCGGAGACGGCGGGCCGGTGGACGCGCGGGCCGCCGAGGCGAGCGCAGTGGATGTGGCGCCCAGCGAAGCGCTCCAGGATGTGTGCAACGGTGAGTGGGGGGTGTTGCAGCCGGCGGCGGTGCTGTTGGACGGCGTGACGAGCTCCGACGGCTCGTGCGCGTTTCTGATGGAAGGGCGCGTGGCGACGGACGGCGAAGTGTACCGCCACGCGTGTTCGCAGCCGGGACTCGCGTGCGAGGGGAGCAGGTTGGGCGTTCGGTGCGTGGCTGTGGCGTGCAGCGATCGACCGGGCGAAGTGCGTTGGTACTGGCGCGGAAGCGGCGGACCGCTCGCGCCGCCCGAGTGCTGAGCGAGCGGGGGCGCCAGCAAGCGGCCGCGCACTGTGCTTCGCAGACCCTGTCAGCGAGTGATCTCGAGCTAGCTCCGCAGGCGTTCTCACTCGCGCTCGAACTGAGGCACGTGTGTTGTTGCGCGAGGGAGCTTCGGATCGCCTGCAAATGTGCAGGTAGAGTTCGAACGGCTCTTCTCTCGAAGTTCGAGCGCGAGCGAGAACGCCTGCCGAGATAGATCGCTCGAGGGGGCCCAGTGATGTCTTCGAGGCACCGTGCGCGGCTGCTCGCCGCCGCGCTCCGCTCGGTTGCTGATGCACGTGGCGCCTTCACTCGGGATCGCGAGTGGCGTAGTCTCCGTGGTCGCGGGCGGCGCTCGGGATGAAGACAGCGAATACAGACTCGACAGTGGTGGCGCGCTCGCGAACAAGCGCGAGCGAGATCGAGCGGGTGATCGCGGTGCGCGGTCTCGCGACGGGGATCGGTGCTCAGCGGGCGAAGTACATGGTCGACGAAAGAGTGGGGCTCACGATCGGGTACAACCGGCTGATGGGCCGTGGGTGCACCGAGGAGCGGATCGTGGCGCTGCGGGCGATGCACGAAGCGATGGATCGCGCGGTGCTGCGGGCGTATGGGTGGGAGGACTTGGCGCAGCGGGTTCCGCCGTATTGTGCGAGCGGGGAGGCGGACAAGCGGGCGATGGAGGCGTTCGAGAGCGAGGTCATCGAGCGGCGGATTGGGCGGGGCGGGAAGCGGGCGGGGGAGGAGCGGGTGTTGGGGATTGGGAAGAGTGAGAAGAAGGAGAAGGGGAAGAAGGCGGCTGGGAGCGAGATTGGGGCGAAGAGTGCGAAGAAGAAGGGCGCGGAGGGTCAAGCAGAGTTGGATGCGAGCGGAGGGACGGACGACACATGACGACCAAGCGGCCACGAAAGGCGACGTCTGAGCCGGCTTCGACCAAGAAATCGTCGACCGGAGTTGGTAGTGTCGCAGCGGTAGTCTCCCGAGGACGGGTCGAGGACCGAGCCGTTCCCTACGTCTCGACCGCGTCTGAGGCGACGGATGCGCCAACGGCGCCCACAGCGACGCGGTATTTGTATCGAGCCTCGCTGCGAGAGTTCGTTGCAGATGTTCGAGAAGTGCGCTTGGTCGCGTTGCTCGAAGAGCGATTTCGAGCGTCGTATCGATCGGCGCCGTCCGAATCCGAGCTGACTGCTTGGAAGTTGTCGCTCGCCGCGCTCGGCGGCGTGTTGGATACGCCAGAGTTTCTCGCGTCGGAGGTGTTCGTCGAGCTTCGCATGCCGCTGAGCGGCCGGCGCTGCGATGTTCTCCTCACAGGAACGGACCTGGCCAAGCATCCTTCCGCGGTTGTCGTCGAGCTCAAGCAATGGGAGACAGCCCGGCCCTCCCAGCTGCCCGAACAGGTCGCGATCGGCGCACGCTCGAGTCAGCATCCGTGCGTGCAGGTTCGCGACTACGTAGCGTTCCTCAAGTACTATCACTCAGCATTCACCGAAGGAACGCCCACGATCGAGCTGGGCGGCTGCGCATACTTGCACAACATGACCGATCGTAAGTCGATCGAGCACCTTCGGGACACAAGCGTCTTCGGAGATGTTCCGAAGGACTACCCGCTGTTCACCGCGAACGATCGATCGGAGTTGGTCGAGTGGCTCGCCGCGAGGCTTTGCCATGGCGACGGAGCAGCGGTTGGCGAACGAATCGCGAACGGCGTTCCAATGCCTTCGACGAAGCTTCTGGACGTGGTGGCGAGGGCTGTCGAAGGAACGTTCGAGTGGAGGTTGCTCGATGAGCAGCGCTCGGTCTTCTCGGCGATCCGCGCGAGGGTCGACGCTGCGCGCGCGAATCCCGAAGCGAAGACCGTCGTCATTGTGCGCGGTGGCCCCGGCACGGGAAAGAGCGTTCTCGCGATCCAGTTGCTCGGACACGGAGCGAAGAACGGTTGGCGCGTGGTCCACTCGACGGGCTCGCAGGCGTTTCAAACGAACCTGCAGGGCAAGACACAGCTCTTCTCGACGGAGTTGCTCAAACGGACGTTTGCCGCGAAGACGAAGAAGTCCCTGCCCGTCGAGCGCCTCTTCTGCACGTTCGCCGACGTTGGTCGCGTGACGACGCGCAACGCGCTGGACCTAGTCGTCGCGGACGAAGCTCATCGCGTCTGGGACTTTCGACGCATCAAGTACCCCAACGGCAAGGTGCTGCCGCTATCGACAGTGCCACTCGTACGCGAGATGATTCGCGCGACGCGCGTGTCGGCGTTCTTCCTCGACGACAATCAGGCCGTGCGAGCGGAAGAGATTGGACGGTCGCAGACGATTCGTGAGATGGCGATCGCGGAGGGCGCCGAGGTCATCGAGTTCGATCTGAACACTCAGTTTCGCTGCGGTGGAAGCGAGAGCTACATTCACTGGGTCGACGCGCTCATGGGATTTCGCACGGACAGCGACCTCGCGTGGCGCGAGTACGACGGCTACGACTTTCGCGTCGTTCGCGACATGACCGCGATGGACAAAGCGCTCCGCGCGCATCGTCTCGCACAGAATCGCTGCCGCATCGTCGCGGGCTACTGCTGGCGCTGGAACACACCCGTCAACGGACGCCCACCGAAGGACATCACCGACAAGCGCTTCGGCGAATGGAGCGGCGCCTGGATCGAGAAGACCGGCCAGGGCACCAAACCGCTCGACAACCAGTACTATCGCTGGGCAAACGACGACGAGTACTACGAGCAAGTCGGGTCGATCTACTCGGTGCAGGGGTTCGAGTTCGACTACGTCGGAGTGATCTGGGGCGAGGACCTCGTGCGGCGCAACGGCCAGTGGATGGCGCAGCTGCAGAAGAACAAGGACAAGGTGTTCAAGCGCGACGTGCGGGTCGCGGCGGCAAACGCGGCGGAGATGCTGCGCAACGTGTACCGCGTGCTGCTCACGCGCGGCATGAAGGGGACGTACGTGTACGTGCTCGACGACGAGACGCGGGAGTGGGTCGAGACGGCGATGCTGGGGTGAGGTCGACTGCGGTGGCTTTGCCGGAAGGACCACCAATTGGCGCACTTCGGCATGACGGTCGTCATCGGCCGTTCCTCGCATAGTCTTGAGATCTTGCCCCCTTGCGAACCTGAACGACATGTGATTTAGTGCATTGGCATGGCCATATCGATTCCTGAAGCTCTCTGCGAGTACGTCGGAACCGGGCTTTGCATTCCTTGGATTGGGGCTGGGATATCCGTTGCTGCAGGGCTACCGACATGGAATGGACTGGTCGAATCTCTCGTGGCGCGAGTAGGTCCTGAGTTGCAGAGCGCGCAGCAAAGCGAACTTCAGTATCTAACGTCGATCGGTCTTTTTGAAGATGTGGTTGAGTTCGGTAGAACGCATCTCGGAGAAGGAGAGTATCGAGAGTGGCTTCTCGCCACGCTGGGCAGAGGAAGTCCTACCGATCTGCATCGTGCAATCGTGAATCTGCCCTCGCCAGCGATCGTGACAACGAACTACGATCAGTTGATCGAGACGGCGCTCGTCAGCGCGACGGGTGCGGTCCCCACGGTGCTTACCGCGTTCGACGTACAACCGCTTTGGACCCAGTTGGCTCGGCGAAGACGCTTCTTGTTGAAAATGCACGGTGACGTAGGTCGCCCGGAAACGATCGTACTCACCAGTCGCGACTACAAGCGGCATGTGTTTGGAAATTTGTCGTTTATGAGCTTCCTGCAACGCATGCTCTTGGGACACTCCATTTTGTTTCTTGGCTCGTCCCTCAGCGACATCTACATTCGCCGCGTTCTCGAGGAGGTAACGTACGCGACTGAAGGCGTAGGCGTCCCACACTTCGCCGTGATGCCAAACGTCGGAACAATTCAGCGGAAGATCCTGCGCGACCGCTTCAATGTTCGAGTCATCTCGTATGACGCATCCAAAGGTCACGTTCCAGCGCTGCTTGAGGTTCTTGACAAAGTTGTCGTGGGCGGACGTGCCGTAGAGCGCGAGTACCGTACCATACCACCTGAGTTGTCTCAGAAGTTGAGTAAGATACTTGCGCAGGTGTTTATCCGACAAGCCGAGGCGAGAAGGACATGTGAGGATCTAGGTATTTCAGTAACGGAGATTAACTTCGAAATGGCGCCGCTGTATGTGTGGGGGCAGGTTGTTCGGCTTGCTGCCCGAGAGAAACAACTTGAAAGGTTGCTGGATGTGCTTCGCGAGCGGGCTCCTGGCGCCGTTCGGGCTGAGGGAGTCACGAAACTGCTGGAAGACGTATCTAAATGGGTCCAGGGCGAGGGCACCTGACGCAGGGCGGCCGCCTGAGAGCGTGTTGAATTGGACTTGAGCCGACCACAACCATCGTCGGACATCAGGGCGGGCGCACCAATGGTTTGTCGTAGCTGCATGACGATTGGTCTTTGATGTACGCGATGCCCGATCCCCATGCCCCGAGCCTTCACGACACCAAAGCTTCACGTCGTGAATGGGGATTGGGCATCGCGTACTTGAGGTCGGTGCGTTATTGGTGACAGTTCATTGCGAAGCGTCGGATCCGCGCCATGTTCTCTGCCGCGTGGCCCGCGTGAATCCAGCTCTCGCGAGTACCGCCCCGGATGCGCGTCAACTACCCGCGGTCGCCGATGGGTTACGGACGTTCTCACGGTGCTGCCGACGTGGACCGCGAGCCGAATCCTCGAGTTCGCGCCGCATGCCTGGATGCAGACACGCCAACAGCTGAACGCTGAGCAGCTCGCCGGAAGACAATCGTGTGCTCACGCCCGGCCGTCACGCTGACAACCATGGGGTCTAGCGTACGGGTACCTCTTCACACCGGAGCTCTGCAACAGCTTTCGCCACCTGTACAGCCTCGTTGAACTTTAGGTGACGCTGCCCTGTGGCGCTAGGTTGCGAGGGAGTATGCGTACAAGAACCCGTTGCTGCTGTGGATGTAAAGCACCGAATCTACGACTAGAAGTGGAGAATTTAGCGGACTTGCTGAGTCGTTCCACCACGACGGCGCAACAGAACTGATCGACGGTTCGGGTTGTTCTTCACCACGATCGCCTGGGCGCAACTTCCACACATATCGACCGGACGGGGCGTGGATCATGTGCACGAATCCGTCGAATCGAGGGACCAAGAAGTAACTCTCAAATGCCGCCGCACTCCCAAATTGCGGATAGTGAGGGATGCCACACTCTACAATCCAATGAACTGCTCCTTCTTGAGTTAGACACGCAACCTCACTTCCATAGCTGACGGGTACGCACGTCATGTCGTGAGCAACACAAGGAGTAGCGCGAATATTGCCAAATGCCGCTTCCACGTCTGAAGCACGTCGCGGCGCATTCCACAGAACGTTGTACGTGCGAGGATCCAGAGCGAGGATGGGCAATCCGCTTCGGTAGGTGTCTCGCGCGTAGGGAATGATAATCGCCTTTTCGGTGTACGTGGGGCTCCCCCAAAACTGGCATGGAATTTGTGTGTCTCCTGTCTGGTTCGTTGAGAATGTGTAGTGTCTCGTGAACTCAAGTTCTTTTTCGCTTCTCCACTCCAAGAGTTCGCTGGCTGGAACGACTAACATTCCTCCGCTTACGGCAAACAAAAGCAGTGTTGAGTCGATCATCAGTGGGTCGGCATAGAACCCAGAATCGGTGTGTCGGACCGCAATGTGATGCCCATCTTCGCGATCGATAACATAGATGGTGCCAGTGACCGTTGCCGCGATGATTCTATCTCCGATGACCTTGGGTCTAGCGACTACCGACGCATCGAGTCTGATGACCCAAAGTGATTCTCCTCGCTTCCCGTCTATTGCGTAGAGTTCGCCTTCGTCGGTGCCGACAAAAATTGTGGACTCGAATAGTTCGACTGAGTTTGCATCGCCACTTGTCGGAACTCGCCACTTGGTTGAGCCGTCGATTGGATTAACTCCTGCGACGCCGTCCAGTTCGTCTCGAGCGTTCCAGACACGGCCTGCTGATGGAACGATAAGAGTTCCATTTAGGTACTGCGGCTTTGTTTTCCAAGTTCCAATGCCGACGAACGCCTTCCAGAGCAGCTTTGGTTGTGGCGGGAGTTGGCGGCCTGCCCGTGCGGGAGACGAGGAACCGGCGCCCTTTGTTGACTCGGAAGGGGCGTTCGTGTCTTGAATGAAGAGTTTCGAAAGGTCGGACTTTCTTTCGTTGAGATCCTGTATGCGGGCGAGCAATTGCTTCACATTAACGGTCCAGTTGACCTTTGCGCGATACGCGTCCTGAAGGCGTCGCGATTGGAGAAAGGCGGCTGCCGGCTCTTGAAAGATTCGACCTAACGCATCTCCCCATCGAGTGGTATCGGATGATTCGTCATCCATTACTGGCACGAGTGATTCGCGCGAGAGAGCACCACACTCTGCAAGGAGCATTTCTCCGAAACCACTGTCTTCTGCGGCCAGTATTGGAGTCCCGGCTCCGAGGGCTTCGAGCGCGACTAGTCCGAATCCTTCCACTCGCGACGGCATTAGCAACACGGTTGCTCGAAGTATGTCGTCTCGAATTCGATCGGTGTCAGATGCGTACTCTCGAACACGAATGTCTAGTCCTGAAACGCCCGACCATTTCAGTATTTGAGCTCTGAAGGTGTCGGACGTTCCTTTCGGGGTTCCTCGAACAACTAGAACAGGCCTTGGTTGTTTATCCTTTGCAGCATAGCCAAAAGCTCTCGCCGCAATATCTATTCCTTTGAGCCGTGCGTCTTCAGCCCTGCCCACTAGAAGGCAATGCAGTCCAGGCGGCGGCTGCCGGACTCCTATTCCCCAGTCAGTAAGTCCGGGCGTCAGCATGTAGATCTTGTGACGTTGATGGTGAAGCAGGTTGCTGATCTCACGGAACAACAGCGGACCGACTGCAGCCACAAGATCAGCGTTTGATGCGAGCGCAACTTCTAGTCGTTCTCGTTGCTCGGCTTTACGGGCCGCAGCGTCGCTCTCGGCGGGTCCTTTGTGCCATTCTGTCATTCCCGGCGCGACATGCACGACGTGCATTCGAACCGCGGTCGGAAAGTTTGTCGATTGTTGGACGAGTGCTGCTGGGCCGCTGATGTGCCCGTGCCCGACGATACAGTCGACGACCGTATCGCCGATCGGCGGTCTCAGGCAGAGCAGCGACTGATCGTCGAGTGCAGGATTTCCAACCCTTGAGTCCGGCGACACAAGGTGTACGCCTTCTCGTTCTGCGTTGTCGCGTTCTTCGGGAGAAGGCTCCCTTGGTATGAAGCAGAACACGTTCCAACCGTTACTTGCGATGGACTCGCAAAGCGAACGATTGAACGTCGAAATTCCACCATGCTTTGATGACCATTCGGTTGCGAGTACAAGTGCTGTCGGCATTCGTGCCTCTACTGTGGTTTGCGCGCCGATGTGTGGTTGGCTCTCTGCTCTCGCTTATTGCCCAGACCGATGTGGCGCGGCTACAAACTCCCGAATCGGCGATAGCGCGTTCCGTTGGTGACGACGCCCACTTTCACGGTGGTGGTCGCGTTGAAGTACCGCGCGAGCTGTCCGTCGGCGTCCTGCGGCTCGCTCCCCGCGACCTTGCACTCGACCAACATCACCGGAACGCCCGCGCGCAGCACGGCGTAGTCGACCTTTTCGAACGTTCCGTTGCTCTTCTTCTTCGCGAAGTCAGCCACGTATTCGGGCTGCACTTCCGACGGATCGTAGATGTCGTACCCGAGCACTTGGAAGAAGGGCAGGATCAACGCCTGCTTCGTCGCCTCTTCGCTCTTCACGTTCGCGAGGCGACGCTTCACTTGTTCCGAGAGCGCTCGAAGCTCGTCAACGAAGCCCATGGTGATTCTCCTTCGGTCGATTGATCCGTCGATCCGTCGTCCTCGGTGCCGCGCTCAGCCGCGCGTGAACGTCAGCGAGCGCGAGCCCCCCGTGGCCGTGTACACGAGCGAGCCGCCCGTTACCGAGTAGTTGCCCGACGTCAGCCTGATCGTCTCGACGTCGGTCGCGGGTCGTCGCGCGAAGTTCTCGGTGGCGTTGCGGCACCCCGTGCGTTCGGTGGTGCCCGTGATCGTTCCCGCGGTGGTGATCGTGTTCACGCCGTTCATCGACGAGACGCTCCACGTCCCGCCGGTGGACACGAGAACGACCGTACAACCAGGACCGTTCGTCGCAGTCGCGGTCGATGTCGCTCTCGCTTCGAGCGCGTACGTGTTGTTCGCATCGAACGTCGCTCTCAGCGTGAAGCTCGCGTACTGCGACGACTCCGACGCAGTCAGCGACGGGCGAATGTCAGCGGTCCACGATCCGAGAAGCTCGCTTCCGGGAAGCGCGGGCCCGCAGCCCCCGATCACCGCGAGCGACACAGCAGCCATCATCCTCCGAGTCATACGGTCCTCCTTACCCGTGACTCTACCGAGAGCTCTGGGGAGCATGTCACGCGAAATCGAAGTTCACGCAGTCGCCAATGACAGTGCGCTTGTGTGCTCACAGATCGTTCCGACAGCGACGCGGAAATCACTCGTCTTTCGTGATGAACCGCTGCGCGAGCGCGCTCCAGCCGGCATTGCTCGCCATTTCAATCTGCCCTCGGACGGCTGATCCGAATGGACCGAGGCAGGAAACTTTGCCAACGATCGACACCTGCCGCACTTCGCTGGCGGAAGCTCCGAACTCCGTGGGAGGACCGTGATGTCTCGATCGAAAGCGCTCGCTGCGCGCCTCGCGCTCGTGTCTTTGTTGCTCGTTGGCTGCGAGCGCGCTCGTCGCGTTGTTCATGCGGCGACCTCTGATCCTGGTGAGCACCACGCAACGACGGGCACGGCGCCGTTGATCGGCGCGGCGATGCCCGTCGTCGCTCCAGGCGCTCCGACCTTCGTGGCTGACACTGGCGTGAACATCACCGACGTCGCGGCTCCCAACGACGCGCTCGCGCGTGCAGGAAAGCCTCTCGGTCCTCGCTTCGCATCACTGCTCGTGGGCGGACCCAACGTCGCGCCAGTCAGCATCACGCCGGTCTCGTCAGCTGACGTTCGCTACAAGCGCATCGAACGAAACACCGCCGCGTCCTTCGCCCTCGGCGTCGCGGGCATCGCGAGCTCGAGCGTCGAGATGCAGCAGGGCGAGTCGTCGGTGCTGCTCAGCGTGACGCGCATCGAGCAAGAGCTCGAGTTCGCGCCGCCGACCGAGGCTGCGCCGGGCGCGACGTACTACATCCGCAAGATCAAGCTCGGCCGAGCGTTCTTCCTCGCGCTCACCGGGAGCACCAGCGCGGTGCAGGCCATCGCGAGCGCGCAAAGCTCAAACGCCTCGCTGCAAGCGCAGCTTCGCACGCACAGCAGCGAGCTTCGCATTCAGACGCTCGCGCGAGGCCTGCAGCCCACCACGCCCGTCGAGTCCGCTGCGCAAGTGAGCCTCGACCCGATCAACGGCTACACCGTGATGGGAGAGGCGGTCCCCATCCTCGTGGACTACTGGTCCGTTCCTGGAACGGCGCAGGCCGCCGCACGTTCGGTCCGCGTCGAGTTCTCGGGGCGCGCTGTCGCAGTGGGGACCGATCCGTTCAATCCGCGTCCGCGTTGGACGCTCCTCGCGCGGTGCGAGCGCAACGTGCAGCCGGTGCTTCCGAGCGACAACGAGCCCGATGGCCGGTGGTTCGACGGCGAGGTGTCTCGGGATTCCACGATCACACGAAATCAAAGTGAGTTTCGCGGCTTCTCCGGTGCAATCGCGGCCGGTGAGCGTCTTCGCTGCGCGCTTGGTGGCTTTCACCACGCGGGTCTCCTCGGCAAGCCTGCCTTGAGCAGCGCAGAGTTCTCTTGGCGTCCGGGGCAGTCGCGCGCTCGCGCGATCACGCTTCAGCATGGAAACCGCAGCGTTGTGGCCGAAGTGACGGTGCGTGTTGTCGACGAATGAGGCCTGAGCCCAGACTCGCCCCGAGTAGCGAGAATCCCAATGCCAAACGCTGTCACCGAGGTCCTCGAGATGCTCAACATGGACGACCTCGATCGTCTGTGTGGGCTCCGGCAGGTCAGAAAGCACGTGACCAAGCAGCCTCGCGTCGCCGCGCTCGCGCGCGAGTACGACGACATGTTCGGAAAGCTGCTCGACGATCTCACGCGCCAAGTGCTCGCAGATCTCTTGCGGAGCCAGCAGTTCGAGCTCCGAGGAAAGGTCGTCGAGTTCGACAATGTGAGCTCGCTGTCGAAGCACCAGATGCAGGTCGCGTTGCACTACGTCTTCGTCGGTCGTTGGCGTCCGACGGATCTCGCGAAGGGGCCCACAGACGCGTTGCGACTCCGGGTGATCGACTGGGGCGACGAGGAGGAGGAAGAGGAAGAGGACCGCGAGCCAGACTTCGAGCACGCTGCGACCGCTTCGGACCTCGTTGCCACGCCGACTTGGCCCGCGTTCGAGACGCTCACCGCGCATCGGTCGGAGCCGTGGAGCAGCACCGTTCGACATGCGCTCCAGGACTTTCAGCAGGAGGCCGTCGAGCGGCTCTTCGCGATGTTTGTTCAGCGTCGAGCGGCGCAGGCCGCGCGAGCGATCCTCGTTCTGCCCACGGGCGGAGGAAAGACACGGACGAGCTTGCAGTTCTTGCTCGACGCGTACGTGACCAAAGGACAGCGCGTGCTCTGGGTGACGCACCGTCGCGACTTGATCGATCAAGTTCACGCGGAGCTTCGCTCGCTCGCGTGGCTCACCGAGAACGTTCGGAGCTTCTCTGTGTCCCGTCTGCACGGCGGGGCGAGGGACCTTCGAGGAGACATCGTGCTCGCGTCCGCGAGCACGCTCGCGCGGCAACGGCCGAGCCGAAGCGTGTTCGAACAGCAAGGAAAGCGCCTTGGAATCGTGTGTTTCGACGAAGCGCATCACGCGGTCGCAGACAGCACGTGGGCCGCGCTCGAGAAGATCGTGGGAACAGAAGTTCCGCTGTTGTCGCTGACGGCGACGCCGTATCGCATGGAGGCTGGCGGACAGGCGAAGCTCGATCGCGCCCTCGGCCCCGTTGTGTACACCAAGTCCTTCGCCGAACTGGTCAAGCGTGGCTTTCTCGCGCGGCCGATCTTCGTTCAGCACGCGCTCGAGTCCACGAAGACCCTGCAGTTTGCGGATGTGCTCGACGGCAAGCTCATGGATCGCGACGACCTTTCAGACGAGGTCGTTCGTGCTGTCGCGCGCACGCCTGGACGCAACGAAGAGATCGTTCGTCACTGGCACAAGTCCGCCGCGCTCTTCGGCAAGACGATCGTGTTCGCGTGCGACATCGACCACGCAGAGAGCCTCGCTAGGCGCTTCGCGGAGCGGGGACACCCGACGGGCGTCGTTCACAGTCAGCTCGACCGAGACTCGCGGATCAGACAGATCGAAGCGTTTCGGCGAGCCAAAGGGCCATCGCTGCTCGTCAACGTAGGATTGCTCACCGAAGGGACCAACATCCCGGACACGCAGACGGTGCTCGTGGCGCGACCGACGGCGAGCACGTCGCTGTTTCACCAGATGATCGGCCGAGGATCGCGCGGCGAAAAAGTCGTCCCGGGCAAGAAGATCTTTCACGTGATCGATTGTGTGGACGGACTCGCGGCGCACGGGGTTCACCTCGCCGGTCAGCGAATCGCAGCGGAGTTCGAGATTCCGATCGAGGATCGAAACAATGTGCGCGAAATCAATCGCGCCGGTGTTCGCGTCCCGATGTCGTCCTCGGGCGGCGCTGTGGAGCGAGCGGACCCGTTCGTTGGGCGACTGCTCGCGCGCGGAGTCACGTTTTCCGCGGCGTGGCTTGCGACGACGAATCGACTCCCCGAGACGATCGCGCTGACTGCGGCGGTCTCGTTCGAGTTCGAAGGAGCAGCTCGCCTTGCGCCCGTCTTCGTCGAGACCGCACCTGCGGTCGAGCTCGCGCTCGAGCTCCTCGGCGCGGTGATTCGCGGCGGCCGCTGGAGCGACGCCGAAAGCAAAGCGCATTCGCTCAGCGAACAAGGGGCCTTTCACGAGCGCGAATGGCGGCGCGTGATCGCGTTCGCACGCAGGACCTCACGGGCGCCCACCCTCTTGCAGAGCGAATGGGTGCGCCGCGACTACGGGCCAGAGCGCACGCTTGCGCTCGTCGTCGCAGAGCACGCGAAGCTGTCCGCGACGATGCGGGACGAAGCATTTCTACGCGCCGTGCAGCAGTGGTTCGAGGCGGCGCCGAAGCTCGTGACCATCTACGAATCTCCCGAGCAATACGCCGCTGACCTCGACGCGCTGAGCGGGCGGGTCACCGACGTGGAGCTCGCGCGTCGGGCGGCGGCCGACGTTCGCCCGAGCACGGCGGCCGCGAACGCCGACGTCGCTCCTTCGATCGCTGCGTCGCCGGACACCGCCACGAGCACGAACACCGTACAGCCACTCGCGCAAGCGACCGAGCCCTCGGACGATCGCATCCTCGATGCGTTCGTGCGCGTCTCGCTCGAAGTGGCGCTCGCCGACAACGAGCTCTCGGGCGCCGAGCGCATCGTCATCGGCAAGGCCGTCGATGATGTGCTGCGCGTCGAGGCGGGTGCACTCGACGATGCGACCGTAGAGCGCGTGAGCGTCAACGTGTCCCTCGATCGTGCGTGCGACGACCTCTGCGAGCTCGTCTCGTGGGACCAGCGCAGCGCGTTGCTCGACTGGCTGATTCGCGTCGCGCTCGCGGACGATCGGCTGCATGCGAGCGAGGTCCTCGCGATCCAGTCGATCGCGACGGACCTGGGAATTCCCGCAGAAGACTGCGCTCGGCGCCTCGATTGGCACGACGACGACAGCCCCGCGAAAGCCAGAGTGATCCTCGGTTCGACCATCGTCTGCGCCGTGTGTTCGGCCGCCATGGCGATGCCTGCGCGCTTCTGCGGTGAGTGTGGTGTGTCTCTCGTGACTGCGACGACAGAGCCGAGCGCGATCGCGCCCACCGAGCCGTTGCCGACGTGCCGAGCGTGCGGAACGCAATCGGCGATGCCCGCGCGATTCTGTGGCGAGTGCGGTGCAGAGTTCGTCAGCGAAAACACAGGGAGCGTGCCTGCTGTGTCCGAGCCCGCGCCGGTCGAGGCGATCGATTCGCGAGCGGGAGATGTTGCGGTCGTGGGCGGGCCCAAGGCCACGTCATCGAGCGAGCGCGAGCCCCGCGACGCCGTAAGCGCGATGCCCGACTTCTCGACGGGGAAGCGCGCGGAGGATTGGCTGTACACGCAACTATGCACGATCTTCAAAGAGTCCGAGATCGGGCGCAATTTGCGCGACAAGGAGCAGCGCGAATCAGACTTCCTCATTTGTTTGCCGACGCGCGAGCTTCATATCGAGGTGAAGCACTCGACGAATGTGACGCCGGTGGTGTTCTACTGGTCGATTCGCGAGGTGGAGAAGGCGCAACTCGTCGCGCCGAGCGAGTACTACCTCGTGATCCTGAGCCCCGCGGCGAGCCGAGCGCGGGATGCGTACGACGCCTACTGGAGCAAGAAGCCCCTCGACGACTTTCTCGCGTGCAAGCGTGAGCTTCAATACGAGTGGCAGTCGGGGTACCGCGCTGTTGACGACTCGGAGCGATGGAATCCAAAGCCGCTCCGCGTCGTCGATGAGCAGGCAGACCCGAGCCACTACAAGGTCACCTTCGATTGGGTCGAGCTCGTTTCGAGGCGGGGCTCGAACACACTCGTTCGATGCGTCGCCGAAGACAATCCGATCGCCCCGGTTCGCGATTGGTTCAGCTCGCGAGTCCCGTAGCAGGTGCCGAGCGCGGCGCGATTTCAGCGCTCGATGTCCACCGCCCCCTCGACTCCCAATACTCCTCCGCCATCCCCGTTCGTCGCCACTCGATCTGCGCGCTGATTCCGTTGCTCGGGTTGGAGCTCATCTCTTTGACCACGGCTTCGATCTCCTCCAGCGTCACTCGGAAGAACTCTTTTCGCAGGTTCACGAGGTTCACGCGCTTGCTCGCGAAGCGCTCGTGTAGCGCCTTCTCGAGCGCGGGCGCGTTCACCGTTCGAATCATCGCGTGCACGTCGAAGGGAAACGGAACGCTCGCATCCCCCAGCTCGTCCACCCGATCCTGCGGTTCGAGCCGTCGCGTCATTCCGATCTTGTACATCCCGTCGCCAAACGACCCGATGTTCGAGAGCACGTACACGTGGCCCGTCGTCGTGAGCTCGGCCATCGACACAGCGCGCACTCTGGACTGCGCTTCGGCGAGCTTCGCTTCGAGCTCCTTCACCTTCGCGTCGAAGTCAGCTTTCGCTTCGCCCACGGCACGGTCTGCTTCTTTGCGGGCCTGCTCCAGCGCTCGCGCGCGTCGAAGCTCTTCTTTCTCGGCCTCGTCCTTGGCGCGTTCGATCTCGCGCTGCGCCCGCTCTTCTTCGCGCATCTGCTCGCGAATCGCGCGCTGCTCTTCGCGCTCGGCCTGCTTCTTCACCTGCATCTCGTGCGCGAGTCGCAGCTCCGCGAGCCGAAGGTCGAGGTAGCTCTTCGTGATCTCGCAGCGGTTGCTCTCTGCGATCTTGTTGATCGCCTCGAACGCCGCGACGATCCGCTTCTCCATCTGCACGATCGAGTCCCACTTCACCTTGGCCACCGACGCGTCGCACTCCCCGTTGAACGCGCGCAGCACGAGCTTGATGAACTCCTTCGTCATCTTCTCGCCGGCCTTCTTGCTCCCGTCCACCGTCCACGCGACGTGCGAGAGCACCGCGCGTCCTTCTTTCACGGCCCGCTTCATCTGTTCGCGAACAGACTCGAGCTGGCCCGCAAAGAGGTCGGATGTCGCGAAGTCGTATCGAGGCCGATAGAGCCCCACGGACACGACTGCGTCGAGGTCTTCGAGCTTCGCGAGCTGCTTGGCGATCTCGTCGCGCTGCTGAGCGAGCGCCGCGAGCTCGTCGCGCTTCTGGCCGGCTGCGACGCTGTGCTGATACTCGGCTTGCTGCGCTTGAAGCCCCACCATGTGCGCGCGTTGCGCAGCGAGTTCGACGGGACCGTAGGCTTGCTGAAGCTGTTCCATTCTCGCGACCGCAGCGGCTCGCTCGCTTCGCGATCGCCACCAGAGCCAAGCGAAAAGGACGGTTGTGACGACGGCGACGACGAGCAGCGCGACGAGGACTGGGACGTCGAGGTTCGGGTCGTTTGATTCCATGGGGATGGTCGATCAACTTCCTCAGCCGCTTGCCTGAATCTCGACTCAATGCGGGAGTTCTGTGCGTAGCCGCAGTTCGATGCCATAGCCGATGTAGTCTCGTGACTGCCCGGGCGCAGGCAGCTGATCGACGACGATGTCGCCTCCGTAGTCGGGCGCCATCGGATCGACGTCCCAAAATGTGAACACGATTGGATTATCCACGCTCGCGCTCATCGAAGGATGTGCAACTGCTGCGTCGCCGACCGGCCGACACTCGAAGCTATCCACCGTGCACTGCGGGCGCGTCCGTAGTTCGGAGTTGTCTCTGCGATGCACGTTAAACTGGATGTCTGGCGGCCCGTTGAACACATCCCAAGCCGTTCGACGGCGCTGATTTTGGCGTGGATAGCGCACGTATTCTACAATCACCCGCAGTGGTGTCCCTGCGGCGACGGCGGTCGCATGGGTGGCGCTGACTCTGGAGTATCGGACTAGGATCGGAACAGATTCGCCGCGTGCATACACCCGCGCGAGCTCTGTTGCGTCGTGAACAAACAAGTGCTCCGCGCCGGTGGCGTTCAGGCCTAGCACATGCGTCTGGGAGGCGATTCCCATCGACGTCAGTGAAGTCGATACACTCCCGCTCAGTGCATTCCACCGGGCTCCGAGGCTTGCGACACGCGATGAATCCGAACTCGAGACGTGCGTCTCGACCATCCTGCCATAGAAGATCGCCGAAATGTACCAAGCAGCTCCCGTGGGCGCCTGACCTAGCGAAAATGTGGCGGGAATCTGGAGAATTCCGTCGATTTCGTACGCCCGAAAGTAGCCATGGTGGCTGGCGCTTGTTGCCGTGACCTGGCCGCTCACGATGCCCCAAATCGATGCGTTTGCGCGGAGCTCTTGCTCGCTGCTCACTACCCGAAATGTGTGGCTTCTCTCGTTGGTGGTCGTCCGCCGAAGTGCAGAGCGTTGCTGCTCGGTGATTACTGACGCGCCCGACAGAGGGCGAAATGCAGTGTTGAAGTATGCTCCAAGATCGTGCTCCGAAATGCCCGTGGGTGCTCTCGCGAGCAAGTCCTCCCTTGCCGTCGGCGCAGGGGTATTCGAATGCGTCGACGAGACTGGGGTGAGTGACTGAGCAAGACTGCCGGGGGCGGCAAGCACGAGGGTCGCTGCCGCGAGAAATGTTCGGTATTTCATTGGTACAATCATCCGACTTTTCGTGGATTGGTTTGGGGACGGGATCAACGCCTGCTTCGTCGCCTCTTCGCTCTTCACGTTCGCGAGGCGACGCTTCACTTGTTCCGAGAGCGCTCGAAGCTCGTCAACGAAGCCCATGGTGGTTCTCCTTCGGTCGCTTCATCGATCCCTCCGCGGTCGCGCTCACACGCGCGTGAACGTCAGCGCGCTCGATCCCCCGCGGGGCGAGTACACCAGTGAGTTGCCCGAGACCCTGTACGTTCCCGACGCGAGCGTCCACGTCGCTGCGCCGCTCGTGGGTTGCGGCGTGAAGTTCTCGGCGCGGTTGCGGCAGCCGAAGCGCTCGGCCGTCCCCGTGAGCGGAGGCGTGGTCTCGAGCGTGTTCACGCCGCTCGTCGTCGAGACGCTCCACGTTCCGCCGCGCGAGACGAGCACCGTCGTGCAGTCGGCGCCGTTTGTCGCAGCGGCCGCGGCGACCGCGCGCGTCTCCAACAAGTACGTGTCGAACTCGCCGAACGTCACGCGCAGCTCGAAGCTCGCGTACTGCGCCGCGTTCGCCGCAGCGAACGTCGAACGAAGGTCCGTGCTCCAACGGCCAACAAGCTCGCTGCCCGGAGCGCACCCCGCGACGAACGCGAACGCCACTGCTGCTATCATCCTCCGAGTCACACGGTCCTCCTTACCCGTGACTCTACCGAGAGCTCTGGGGAGCGTGTCACGCGAAATCGAAATTCAGGGAGTCTCCAATGAAAGTGCGCTTGTGTACTCACAGATCGCTCTCGCAACGGAGCGTCGCAGCGCCGAGTTGAATCTCGGCGCATGGACGCTGCTACGCCGCGCGCGCCCGCAGGGCCGGTCGCGAGGATTCTCTGAAACACGAGACTCCTCGCGCTCCTGCGCGCGGCGCTCTGCGACGTTCATGCGCCGAGATTCATCTCGGCGCTCAGCGACGACGCCCGGTAGACCCAACCTCCTCGCGCTCCTGCGCGCGACGCTCTGCGGCGTCCATGCGCCGAGATTCATCTCGGCGCAGAGCGCGCACCCTCTGTGTCTCGATCCTCCTCGCTCTCTAGCGCGCACCTCGCAGCGGCGTCCATGCACGGCATTCATCACGGTGCTCCGCGGGGTCGCCGGGACACCCGAAGCTCCGCCGCGGCTCGCTTTCGGAGACAGCCTCTTCATCCCGGTGCTCGGTCCCAGCGAGATCCCTCTCTTCTCGCGCTGCCCGATCACACCTTCGTGCGCATGCGGCCCGAGAACAAACACCGCGGGCACGTGGCGAGCTCCGTCACTTCGTCGATGTGGCTTCCGATGATCACGGTGTCCGTGCGGAGCATCTCGACCTGCGCCCCGCCGTCGTGCTCGAAGCAGCGAGGGCACAACACGCCCGCGGGCTCGGTGTTTCGCGCGTTGGCTGGCAACGGCGGAGCGCGGAGGTTGTGCTCGTACAGCGTCCAGAGCGCCCGCGGCTGCGTCGCGCTCGCGGCTGCGGCTTCGATCGCGGCGATTCGCGCTCGGGCGTTCGCGAGCTCTTCGCGCAGCTGCGCGATCGTGGCGACGAGCGAGGGCTCGTCCTGGGTGGTCGCTCGCGCGAGCTGCTCTTCGAGCGCCTGAATGCGCGCGTGCGCCGCTTGTAGCTCGTCTCGGTACGTCATCGGGTTGCTCGCGCAAACGATACTCGCAGCCGCGACGCTCTGGCGCCGCCACCCACAGTGCACTGTGGATGGACCCACAGTGCACTGTGGGTGAAGCCGTGCTCGCGGAACGCTCGCGACGCCACGTGGGCCACGTCGCGCGGTCAGCGCTGGAGCTGCAACAGATACAGCACCGGCGTTGGCCGCAATACCAACACGCTTCCATTGGTGTTGTAGCTCGCGCTGCGCAGCTCGAGGAGCTCGCTTTCGAGCGCCGCTCGTCGCGCAAGGTTGTCCGAGGCATCGCGGCAGCCCGCGCGCTCGATCGTTCCCGCGGTGGCCGTGGCAGAAACGATGGGATACGTCCCGCTCCGATCGGTGCTCCACGTCCCGCGTGACTCCTGCGTCATCGTGCATGCCGGGTGGAGCGCTGCGCCCGCGGCCAGCACGACACGCGCCTCGAATGAGTACGTTCCGTCTCGATTGAAGCTCAGCACCACCGTGTAGCTCGTGAAGTTCGCCGCGAGCTCTTCGGCCATTTGCAGGCGAACGTCCGCGGTCCACCGCCCTTCGATCGAGCTGTTGGGATACGTCGCGCCGCAGTGGGCCACCAAGCTCGACGCCACCAACATCGCGATGTTCGATCTCATCGGTCCCACCATCGATGGCGAGTGTACCGCGTTATCGCGCGACGGTGGCGGCGACGCTCGTTTCATCGGGCTGGCCGCGGTGACGCGGTCGCGCTAGCGTTTTGCGTATGGGGATCAACGCTTCGTTTCTTCGCTGCGCTTCGCTGCTCCGATGGCTCGTGCCGATGGCCCTCTTCGGTTGTCCTCCGTCGCGACCCGAAGGCGACGCCACCGCGAGCGCGGACGTGTCGGACAGCGGCGCGGACGCTCCGAGCTATTCGTCGGCAGAGCTCGGTGACCTTCGCTTCGTCGAGGCTGGCGCGCCGCGTTGCACCAACGACACCCGTCACTGCGTCGAGTTTTGTAGGGGCAGCGTCGAGTGCGACATGCGCTGTCTCGAACTCGATTTCGCGCCGACCGAGTCGGTCGCGATCGGTTGGGTCAACTGCCGAACGTGCGTTCGACGACAGCGTGATGTATGCGCGGCAGAGAACGGTTGCGCGTCCGAAGTCCGAGCGTTCGTGGTTTGCAGCGACGCGTGCCGCGGCGACGCGGACTGCATCGCAGCGATGTGCCCCGGGGCGCGGGGCGCGGTCGATCGCTGCGCGGCGACCGCGGCAGGCGGGATGTGCCTAACGACCTTCACGCACCCCGCGGTGTTCGCGTGTTTCGGGCTGCGGCCCCAACCGGACTCGGGAGTGTGATGGTCTCCGCGCAGCGCGCCGCGTGTCAGCGCGCTGCACGGTGAGTCGAACGACGCGTGATCCCCGAGCGCACGCGCTAGTCCGATCGACGACACCTCGACGCGTGCTGCGCCCGGGGCCTCGCCCGACGATCGCGGAGGCGTGATTCTCCGCGACCCACCCATCGCTCGTCGCGGTATGCTCGCTTCCATGGCGGGACCACTCTCTTCGAACACGTTGTCGCCGACGCGCGTCGCGTCGCTCTTGGTCGCGGCGCTCGCGCTCAACGGGTGTCCTGCGCCTCGCGATGATGGCGACGGTGGCGATGCGGAGCTCGATGTTCGCGATGCGGCTCGCGACGCGCGAACGGGCCTCGATGCTCGAAGCGACGCAGACGCGGAGCTCGACGTCACGCGGCCGCTGCCCGACGTCGAGCTCGAAGCGTCGAGGCCCGATGTGCGGACGCCGGATTGTGGGTTTCCGTTTCTTCCGGACGCGCTTGGCGCGTTGGCGACGCCCATGGCGAGCGAGTGTTGTCCCGAACCCAACGCGCACGTCGACTGCTTCGGCGGCGGTTCCTGCAGAGGAACCGACGAGGTCCTCTCGTCGCGGTTCGCGCCCGTCTACACGTGCACGAGCGAACGCGCGCGCGAGTACTACGCCGCGGGAGTCTGCCAACACTTGGGGCTCGTCGTCGGTCGCTGTCCCCCCGCGACGAGGTGCGACTCGCTCGTGGTCGGCGCCGTGGGACTCGAGCGCAACGATCCTCGTTATCCCGAGTGCTTCTCGGACGAACCGTTCGCGCCGTTCCGAAACAGAGGCAGCGGGCGGTTGTTGCAGTTCTGGCGGCTCGCGTGCTCCGACGGCGGCCCGTCGATCGGCAGCGCGTGTCGCGGCGACCAAGACTGCCGCCCGGCGCCCGCGTCCGTTCGCGGAAGGCTCGCGTGCGTCGAGCGCCGCTGCGCCGAGCAGCCCCGCCCTGCGCCCGACGCGACGTTCGGGCAAGCGTGCGCGCCGAGCACGCGACCGCTCGGGAGCGCTGCGAATTGCGCCGTGTGCGCCACGCCCGTCGACGGCTGCGGCTCGAGCTGCACCATGGCGTGCTTGTTCGACGAAGACTGCCCCGATAGTTATGTGTGCGCGTATTCGAGCGACCGCTGCGGAGGCGCGTGCGTCCCCGAAGGGCGTCGCGGGTCGCTCGGGAGGGCGCCGGGCGCGGGCGACGGCGGCGTGGGCGCTACGGACGCGGGGGCTGCGTCGTGCGCCGACGGGGGAGGGGATCGGTAGGGCCTCACCCGCGGCTGCCGCGCGCCCCTCTCCCGCGCTGGAGCGCTCAGGATTGACCTCATCTCGAAGTCGGCGAGGGCGAGCGAAATTGCAAGGGAAAGCGTGGTGACTTCGCACCTTGGCTGCACCCAACTGAAGTTGGGAGCAGCGAGGAGTTGCTCGTGCGCCGCGCGCGGCGCACTGCGTGATCCGCGGCTGTGGCGGGGCGATCGTCGTGTTTGCGCTGCACGATTGCGACGCGACGCAGCTTCGTCGTCCTTCGCTGCTTTGTGCGCTGCTTGCGGCGCACAGCCTTGCTTTCGCTGACCCCAACTTCAGTTGGGGGTCAGCCATCGAGCACACTGCATTGGAATTGGACTGGACTATCTCGCGCCCGCCGACTTCGAGATGAGGTCAATCCAGAGCGCGCCAGCGCGGGAGAGGGGCTTTGATTTCGTGGGCCTGGAGCGTCGCCTTTGGTCTTCGGCCACAACGCTTCGATTCTGATAGCCCCTCTCCCGCGCTGGAGCGCGGGAGAGGGGCGCGCGGCAGCCGCGGGGGAGGCACGCGTCACCGCGCTCGACGTCGCACGCTCAGTTCAGCGTGACCCACGAGCTCGTTGGCCACGGAGGTGTTCCGTTCGAGAGGCTCTGCCACTGCGGTCCGGTTGGGTTGGCCTCGATGAACGGGGGGTAGCCCGGAATGCTGTACGTCGTGGTCCCGTGCCGCGCGTACATCAGCCCCGTGTAGTTGTAGACAATGGGGCCGACTTGCCACGAGAACGTTCCAAACGAAGGACGAGAGAACGTGAACGCGCTCGCGTCTGTTCGCGCGGTGCTCCAGCTGCCCCAGAGGCCGCCGAACGGCGCGGAGTTGACGTAGATCGACGCGGGCGACGAAGCGCTGGACGCGTACGCGATCCAGTACGTGCTCGATTGTGCGTGCGCGATAAAGACCGGCGCAGACTGGGGCACGGGCGCCGCAGAGCTCAGCGGCAGATCGAACCAGCCCGAGAACGTCGATCCGTTGAAATAGCTGTGACGAAAGTGATACACGCCGTTGGCGTCTCGGGTGGTGACATAGAGCCACACGCCTCCGTTGACCGAAGACACAGCAGGCGATGATTGCACGGTCTCGTTTGCGGGGAGCGGGCCCGGTTGCTGAAGGGAGATCGGAGTTCCGCTGGAGTTGAGACCCACGACGACGACCGAGCGAACCGTCGAGCCCGACGATGTCACGTCGGCCGAGACCGCGATCAGCGAGTCGAGATTCGTGATGTTGGTGGTCGTCACTGATGGCGCCGAGCGAATCGCGACGAGGTTTGTTGGCCACGCGGAGCCCTGAATCGGGACCCAGCTCGCGCCGCTCACCGCGCAGTTGGTGGGAGTGAGCCCCGTGAAGAGCCGCCGGCGGTACAATCGTGCCGGGTTGGTTCCGCTCGGCGTCACGTAGAGCCAACCGTTCGAGAGCGCTGGGGACGAGAGCGGCTCGAACGCCGATCCGTCCGAGGTCGCGTTGGTGATCGTCGTGTTGCAGTGCTCGTAGTACGGATGCTCGACGACGCGGATGCGAATCGCGCTCGGCGACGAGTACTGCGTGTTCGCGACGATCGTCCGGCGCCACGGACTGCCTGACTGTTGATAGGCCTCCCACGCGGGCGACGCCGAGCGAAGCCCGAACATCTCGTCGGTGTACGCCAAGCCCGTCGCTGGAACGAGCGCACACAGCGCTCCGAGCGCCGCTGCAATGTGACTGTTGGTTCTCATCGATCGTCTCCGAAATGAATGTGCCCATCGACGCGCGACAATCGCGACGTGGGCGAAGATTCGCGTTCAAGAAAGCTGGGATGACCGATGGGTGTTCGTTGACGATTTGTTTTATGAAGTGCTGCGGCGTTTTGTTGTCGGGATCGTATGGACGTATGACCCCCCACAGGCGCCGAAGACTCCACGGCTGAAACAGAGATTCAGCGTAGCAAATCGAGCCGCGGAGCGAGGCCCCCACCCGCGCTGCCGCGCGCCCCGCCCCCACGTAGTGAGGGCGGGGCTTTGCATTGTGAGAGTGCTGCAATTCGGCTGGCGAATTGATTGTGTGTGCCGATGACGTATTCGGTCGCGCTCACCGTCGAACATCGACCTCGACCGCGCGACGAGCGGCCATCGTTGAGCAATGGCCCATACAATCAACCTATCAGTCCAATCACAGCGCTTTCACAATGCAAAGCCCCGCCCTCACTACGTGGGGGCGGGGCGCGCGGCAGCGCGGGTGGGGGCCTCGCCGCGCTTTCCCTCTCCAAACTTGGGTCACGATGAGCACCCGCTCGCAGGCCGGCGCTCGCTCCGGCGCCCGCGCGATCCCGTTGCCCGCGTCTCGGTGTACGCTCCCTCGCGCGATGAACCCTCTACGCGCGACGCTCTTGGTCACTGTGTTCGCTTGTCTCTCGTCGAGCTGCAACCCGACGCCGCGCCCTGCGGACGCCGCGACGGACGGCGGTGGCGACGCTGCGACGCCCGCGTGGCGACGGGTGCAGTTCGACTCGGACGAGTACGTCCTGCAGCCCGGCGAAGAGAAATACATCTGCTACACGATGCGCGTTCCGGCGGACGCGCCGTCGATCGTGACGAGCATCGAGTCGCAGTACGGACCGGGAACGCACCACATCTTCTTCGGCTACACGCTCGTGCCCGAGCCCGAGGCCGCGCACGAGTGCCGAGAGCTCTTTCGCGAGACGTGGGTCCCGATGTTCCTCGGGGGCGTCGAGACGCCGAGGCTCCAGATGCCCACCGGCGTCGGGATGAGGCTGCAGCCCAATCAACAGATCTTCATGCAGCTCCACCTTCAGAGCACCTCCGCGACGCCCATCCGCGCGAAGACGGGGCTCACGCTGCTGCTTGGAAATCCCGCGGACAACTTCATCCCCGCCGGGATCTTCGGGCTCGATCACCGCGACATCAACATTCCTGCGCGCGCCGACAACGCGCAGCACACGATGTCGTGCCAGCCCAACCGCGACATGAACGTGTTCGGCGTCCTCGGGCACATGCACAAGTACGGTCGTCGCATCGAAGTCATGCGCGGCGGCTTGGACTCGACCGACATGCTGCTCAATCAGAACTGGACGTTCCTCGATCAGCCGATCGTTCCAGTGACGAGGCGCTTGTCGAGCACGGACACGGTGTCCCTGCGTTGCACGCATCGCAATACGACGGACACCACGATCGCCTACGGCGAGAGCTCGGACACCGAGATGTGCGCGACCGTCCTCTACTACTACCCGTTCGATTCGCTCGACGGATGCATCCGTCAGCCGATGACCAACACCGATGGCGGCGCCGACGGCGGCGACGCGTCACCGCCGGGCCCCATGCCTTCGGTGCGACCCAACTGCGCGCGTCCCGGCGACCGCGGAACCGCCGGAGGCGTCGGCGAATACTGCACCCGCGGCGGAACCGAGTGCGACAACAATAGCGTCGCGCGCGTGTGCCTCGCGGACCTCGCGCCCGAACAGGGGCAGAACCTCTGCACACGAATTCTGTGCCGCCGCGACAGCGACTGCGGCGCAGGCGCGCGATGCATCGGCGACAGCCGCGGCGCCGCGTGCTTTCCCGAGACGTGCCTCGAGTACCCCGACGCGGGCTCGAGCGACGCCGCGGCGGACAGCGGCGCGAGTGACGCAACAGCGGACAGCGGTTCGCGTGACGCGACGGCGGACAGCGGCGCGGATCTCTGAGGGCGCAATGCTGCGCGGCGCGGCCCCCAGCCGGCGCTGCGTGAGCGGCCCCCACCCGGCGCTGCCGCGCGCCCCGCCCCCGCCTGAACGGCAGGGGCGGAGCTTCGCACTGAGTCAGCGAATTTTCAGATCCAATGCGTTGCGGCGAGATGCGCCATCAGCGGCGTCGATTTGATAACACGCCCACACAATGCAAAGCTCCGCCCCTGCCGTTCAGGCGGGGGCGGGGCGCGCGGCAGCGCCGGGTGGGGGCCGCTTTGCGCTCTCTGCCCGCTTCGTGCGTTCTCGACGATACTCCTAGCGAACCATGGCGACTCCTGTGCGTGAGGTCCTCGCGGTGCTGAGCGCCGCCGAGCTCGATCGGCTCTGCGTGAAGCATCGGCTCGCGAAGCGGACGACGGAGGACCTTCGCCTCGAAGCGCTCGAGCGGCACTACAACGGCGTGCTCAGCGCGCTGCTCGCAGACCTGCGGCGGTCGGTGCTGGTCGAGCTCGTGCGCTCGCGTCAGTTCGAGTTCGCTGGGCAAATCCTCGAGTTCGACAACGTGGCGACGCTCACGCGGTTCGACCTCGAGCTGGCCCTCGTCGCTGTGTTCGAAGGGCGCTGGACGCCGACGAGCGCGAAGAAGGGACCCACGGACGCGCTCCGGATGCGCGTGATCGATTGGGGCGAGGTCACCGACAGCGAGCCGGTGATCTTGTTGTCGGCGCTGCAAGAAGAGGTTGTTCCTGCGGTGCACTGGCCTGTGCACGAGACGCTCTCGGCGCACACGTCCGACGCGTGGAGCAGCTTCTCGCGCGACGCGCTGCAGGACTTTCAACAAGAGGCGGTCGACCGACTCGCGTCGCAGTTTCTTCATCCGCGCACGGGCCCTGCGATGCGCGGGATCTTGGTCCTGCCCACGGGCGGAGGAAAGACGCGCACGAGCCTGCAGTTTCTGCTCGACGCGTACGTCGCCACGGGGCAACGCGTGTTGTGGGTCACGCACCGCCGCGACCTGATCGATCAAGTGCACGCCGAGCTGCGCTCGCTCGCGTGGCTCACCGCGGGCGTCCGGAGCTTCACGGTCTCGCGCCTGCACGCGGGGGCCAATGACCTGCGTGGGGACATCGTGCTCGCGTCGGCCAGCACGCTCGTGCGGAGGCAGTTCGATCGAAGCGCGTTCGATTCGCTCGACAAAAAACTGGGGATCGTGTGCTTCGACGAGGCGCATCACGCCGTTGCCGAGGGCACGTGGGCGGCGCTCGAGAAGATCGTCGGCGAGGATGTTCCGCTGTTGTCGCTCACGGCCACGCCGTATCGAACGGAGGCCGGAGGGCAAGCGAAGCTCGAGCGAAACCTCGGCCCTGTGCTCTACACGAGGACGTTCGCGGACTTGGTGAAGCGGGGCTTTCTCGCGCGGCCCATCTTCGTGCGACACACGCTCGAGTCGACGAAGACGCTGCAGCTCTCGGAGGTGCTCGACGGGCCGTTGATGACCCGCGACGATCTCTCGGAAGACTTCGTTCGACACGTGGCGCGGACGCCGGGACGCAACGAAGAGATCGTCTCGCTCTGGGCCAAGTCCCAAGAGCTGTTCGGAAAGACCATTGTGTTTGCGTGCGACATCGAGCACGCCGAGGCGCTCGCGCGGCGCTTCGCCGAGCGGTGCCAGCAAGTGGGCGTGGTGCACAGCCAGCAGGAGAGGGACACACGAATTCGAGAGATCGAGACCTTTCGCCGCGCGCGCGGCCCCTCGATCCTCGTGAACGTCGGCCTGCTCACCGAGGGATCGAACATCCCGGACACGCAGACGGTGCTCGTGGCGCGCCCGACAGCGAGCTCGTCGCTGTTTCACCAGATGATCGGCCGAGGATCACGCGGCGAAAAAGTCGTTCCGGGAAAGAAGACCTTTCACGTGATCGACTGCGTCGACGGGCTCGCCGCGCACGGCGTGCAGCTCGCCGGCGAGCGCATCGCTGGCGAGTTCGAGATCCCCGGCGAGATTCGCAGCGACCCGCGCGAGCACACCGAGAGCGGCCGCGCCTCGATCCCGAGCCGCATGTCCCTCGTCGCGCCCGAGCCCCTCGACGAAGAGACGGCATCGAAGCTCTCGCGAGGCGTCGCGTTCACGGCGGCGTGGCTCGCGCTCAGCAATCAGCTTCCGACCACGATCGCGCTGACCGCTGCGGTCGTGTTCGAGTTCGAAGGCGCGCTTCGCGTCGCGCCGGTGCTCATCGAGACGGCGCCCGCGGTCGAGCTCGCGCTCGAGTTGCTCGGGGCGAACTTGCTCGCCGGTCGATGGAGCGACGTCGAAGCCAAAGCGCAATCGCTCAGCCAACAAGGCGCCTTTCACGAAGTCGAGTGGCTGCGTACGGTCGCGCACGCGCGCGCGATCGGGAGCGCCCCCGCGCTGTTGCAGGGCGAGCTCGTCCGCCGCGACTACGCGCACGAGCGCGCGATGGGCCTGGTCGTCGCCGCGCACGCCCAGCGCTTCGCGCACGCGAACGAGCGCTCGCGGGGATCGTTGATCGCGCGGTGGTTCGACGAGGAGCCCGCGTTGTCCGCGCTGTACCAGGGCTCGATCGACGAGTACGCGCGCGACCTCGACGTGCTCCGCGAACACGCGCGATCGAGCGCTGCGAGCGCTGTCGAACCGTCGCTCGACGACGCACCCGCGGCGAGCGAGCCGAGCGGCAAAGAGCCCTCGGGGGCGTTCGCGACTGCGGTTGCGGTCGAGTCGCTCGTCGAGGCGTTTGTGCGCGTCTGCATGGCGGTCGCCGTCGCCGATCGCGACGTCGCCGAGAGCGAGCGGGCCGTGATTCGAAAGGCGATCGAGAGCGTCCTGCACGTCGAAGCGCCGACGATCGATGAGCGCGCCGTCGTCGATCCGTTCGACGATGCGCTGGATCCGACGCTCGGCGACGCGTGCGACGTCTTGTGCGAGGCCCTCTCGTGGGACGCGCGAAGCGCCGCGCTCGACTGGTTGATCCGCGTGGCCCTCGCCGACGATCGCCTCCACGTCGGCGAGATCGTCGCGATCCAATCGATCGCCACCGACCTCGGAATCCCCGCAGAAGACTGCGCCCGCCGCTTGGGCTGGCACGACGACGACAGCCCCGCCAAGGCGCGGATCATCTTGGGCTCGACCATCGTGTGCCCCGTGTGCACCGCAGCGATGCAGCTCCCCGCGCGGTTCTGCGGCGTCTGCGGCGTCTCGCTCGTCCCAGCGCCGGTCGAACCGATGGAGGAGGTCACCGCCGAGGACGCCCTCGCGGTCGCGATCGACGATCGCGCGAGCGCAGGATCGACCGTGGATTTCACGACCGGAGCGCGCGCAGAGGACTGGGTGTACGAGCAGCTCGTCGCGCTCGTCGGCGAAGGCTCCATCGAGCGCAACGCGTCGGAGGACGGCGGCGAGTCCGACGTTCGAATTCGTGTGCCGAGCACGTCGGGCGACGGCCAGCGCGAGCTGCACATCGAGGTGAAGCACGCGTCGCGCGTCGATCCCGCGACCATCTATTGGTCGGTCGGCGAAGTGACGAAGGCCCAGCGCCTCGCGGAGCGCGGCGTGGCGTACTACCTCGTGATCGTCACGCCGACGCGAGGAGGGCAGGGGACGTTCGACGCGTACTGGACCGACGATCCGCTCGCGCGCTTCGCCGCGTGCGAGCGCGAAGCGTGCTGGGAGTGGGCGCCGGTCTACGCGCGCGTGAGCTCCACCAACGAGTGGACGGGCGGCGACGCTCCGCTGCCGATCCGCGGGCCGAAGATCGTGCACTACCGCGTCGAGGTGGACGCAGCGACGCGCCGCGAGATGCGCGCGTGCCCCGCAGGGAGCGACGTGATCGCGCCCGTGCGCGAGTGGCTCGCCGCGGTCGATCGACGCTGAGCGGCGTAGCGCGGCGCGAGCGCCGCGATTCGACAAGAGCGCATGCAACGAGCGATACCGAGCGGGGGCGCGATCTGCGCTCGTTGCGTGCGCGCGAGTGCGACGACCGCGTTTATCGTCGAAGTTCCCTGACGAAGCTCGGGCAACGTCGAGCCCCTCGCGCGTCGAGTCGTTCAACCCACCAGCGCGTTGTTCAGTTGAACGTCCGCCCTCGCCACGGCGCCGTGTCACCTGCGATTCGATCGCTCGATTTCCAGCACTTCGTGCGTTCTCGCGTGCTCGGGCGAGGGCGGCCCGCGCCGTGCTCTGTGGGTCGTGTGCGTCGCTCGAGACCTCCCATTGCAGAGAGAACCATGAACCTCCGAAACGCCATCGATGCCTGTGTCTTCGTCACTCGTTCCCCGTCGCGCGTCGCGCGCTTCGCAGGAGCGATCAGCGCGATGGCCGTCGCGCTCGCGAGCTCGTGCGCGCCGATGGCCGACACAGCCCAGACCGCCGACGAAGTCACTACAAACACACCGATTCTTCTCTACGGTCGCGACGGACTGCTCTCTGTCGACGGCGTGATCGGTTCTGTCGGCGCGCCGCTGACGAGCATTGTTTGCTCGGTCACGGCGTCGGCGCCGGGCGTCCTCCGCGTGGGCTGGTGCGCGAGCGCGGGCCTCCTGGCGGAGCCACGGCTCGACAGTTACCTGAATGTCTTGCCTCCCTCGCAGCAGAACGCGCAGCAGCGAGGGACGAGCACGATCACGATCTACGAAGGCCCTTGGTCGTCCACGCCGACCGCGACGCTCGAGCTCACCGCCAAGCTCGAGAACGGCCAGACCTGGGTGATGGTCTCGAACTACACGAACATCGACGTGCCGAACGCGACCTTCGATCCCACGTGGTTTCTCGTCAGCGCTGCGGCGACGGCGACCAGCGTCAGCGTCTCGGGGACGCTCGCGGTAGGCCAAACCGTCACCGGCACGTATACGTACGAAGGCACTTCCAACGCGACGGAGAGCGGCTCGACCTTCCAGTGGTACGCGGTCGATGAAGGCGTTCGGACCGCGATCGAAGGCGCGACCTCGCGATCGTTTGTGATCCCTGAGTCCGTCGATGCCCGATCGATTCAGTTCTGCGTCACGCCGCGCAACAGCAACGGCGTCGGCGGAGCCTCGTGCAGCGGTTCGTACCGCGTCGTGTCGCGCGCGCCGCAGTTGACCTGGTACTCGCAGAGCCATCAACAGGGCACGGCTACAGTGGCCAACCCCACTGATCTGACCAACGGTCAGTGCGTGAACTACGCGACGGTGAGCACGTTCGGACCGCTGCGCTCCTACGCGATGACGGCTCGCGGCGTGCCCGTGACGATCGACGTGTTCCAGTCGAACAACTGCGGCTATCAAGCGTTGGTCGTGCGGCACACGAAGACCGTCGCTGCGAACACGACGGGCACGTTCAGCTTCGCGTCCGGGTTCTCCGCGCGCTCGTATCGCGTGAGTTGGTGAACGACGCGCTCATCGAGACGGCGTTCGATCCGTGTCGTCTCGGGTGAGCTCTCGCAGCGTGGGGGCGCGCCAGTTCCACACGGCGAGCGCGGCGCTCGTGAGGAGGGCGGCGGGAAACAGCGCCTGCGTCGCGAGCGGCCCGAGCGCCGAGAGCGCGAGGTAGCTCGCCATGATCGCGACCGTTCCCCACAGCCAGCGCTCGAGCGCGATCGCGCTGACGGCGCTCACCGTGAGGCAAATCAACGCGTCGATGCGCAACACGTCCACCACGTCGAGCCCTCGCAGCACGCCGTACGCGCGGTGCACCACCATCGTCGCCAGCACCAGGGCAAACGCCGACAACAACGCGCGGTTGTGCCGCGTCGACAAGAGCGTCCGCCGAAACGCTGCGCACATCACCGCGAGCACGAAGAACGCGATGGCGATCGATCGCAGCGAGATCCGCAGGTCGAACCGCCCGCCCGTCCGCGCGAGCTGCACGGCGTAGTTGAGCGCGCCGAGCGCGCCGACGATCGCGAG
The DNA here is from genome assembly GCA_016793325.1 of Myxococcales bacterium. Taxonomy (GTDB): domain Bacteria; phylum Myxococcota_A; class Polyangia; order Polyangiales. The sequence continues at coordinate 46,425 of JAEUKI010000053.1, forward strand.
CGCCCACTGTTTTTGCCGGCGAAACGCGCGTGGGTCCGCGTCGCGCGAGACGGCCACGCTCGACGCGAGCTCCGAGACGAGCGCGTCCATCGACGGCCAACGCGACGCAGGGTCCGGCGAGAGACCCCGCATCACCGCGCGAACGACGACGGGGTCGAACTCCGACGCGCGCTCGATCGGCGGCTGCTTCGGGCCTCGCGAGACGCTCTCGCGAAGGCTCGCGAGCGTCTCTCCCTCGCACGGAAGGGCGCCGAAGAGCGCGCGATACAGCGCGGCGCAGTAGCGCCACTGATCGCTCTCGGCGCGAAAATCGCCGGTGAAATGCTCGGGCGAGAGGTAGCCCGGCGTTCCCATGAGCGAGCCGTGCGCGGTGATCTTGGCGTCGAGCGTCGCCGAGGACGCGTCGCCGACGCGCGAGCGGAGGTCCGGATCGATCCCCCGCGCGAGCCCGAAGTCGAGCACCCTGGCGCGGCCATCGGAGCCAACGAGCACGTTGCTGCCCTTGAAGTCGCGGTGCAACACGCCCGCTTTGTGCGCGGCGGCGAGGCCGCGGCCCGCTTCGATGAAGCGCTCGAGGATCGCTCGTTGAGGGCGCGGCTCGGCGTCGAGCCAGCGCGAGAGCGTGCTCCCGTCGACGTGTTCCATCGCGACGAAGACGTCGTCGCCCTCGAGCCCGACCTCGTACACAGGGACGACGAACGGGCTCGCGATCCGCGCCATCGCCTGCGCTTCGCGCAGGAGCCTCGCGCGCGACACCGCGTCTCCGCCGCCGCGAACGAGCTTGAGCGCCACCGTTCGACCGAGGCTCTTGTCGTGCGCCGCGTACACCAAGCCCATGCCCCCCGCGCCGAGCACGCGATCGATCGTGTACCGCCCGACGCGCTCGGGCACAGCGTCGCTCGCGCGCTCTTCGCGCTCGGGCGCCAAGCGCAACGACGGAGCGCGCGTCTCCGCATCGAACGCCAACAGCTCGTCGACCTCGCTCCGCAGCGCGGGCTCTCCCCGGCACGCCTCGTCGAGCCACGCGGCGCGCTCGCTCGGCGCCCGCTCGATCGCTTCAGCGAAGATCGCGAACACCCGCTCGCGATGCGCCTCGCTCATCGCGCGAGCTCGCGCCGCAAGAACGCCTGCGCGAAGCGCCAATCGCGCTCGACCGTCCGCTCGGTGACCTCGTGCAGCGCGGCGATCTCGGCCTCGCTCGCGCCCACGTAGACCCGCAGCATCGCGACGTCCGCCTGCCTCGGGTGCGCCGCGCGGAGCTTCTGCATCGCGTCTTCGAGCGCGAGGACGTCCACGGCGTCTGCGTCGACGACGGCGGTCACCGCGGCCTCGTCGAGCTCCACGGGGCGCTCTCCGCCTCCGCGCTTGAGCGCGCGCTTTCGCCGCGCGTTGTCCACCAAGATGTCTCGCATCGCCATCGCCGCGGCGCCGAAGAAATGCGCGCGGCTCCGAAACGAGACGCTCCCGTCGACGAGCGCGATGAAGGCCTCGTGCACGAGCGCGGTGGGCTGCAACGTCTGCCCCGCGGGCAGCGCGCTCAACCGACGCTGCGCGATGGCCTTGAGCTCCCGGTACACGACCGGAAACAAGTCCCTCGCGACATCCGCGCGTCCCTCGCGGACCTCCTCGAGGATGCGACTCACGCTCTCTTGCAGCATCGTCGACGCGCAGGATTGTACTGATTTCTCGGCCGCAATTGATGGACTTCGAGGTCCGTCGGGATTCTCGACGAATGCCTGTCGGGTCCCGGCGTCGGTCTGCGGACGTCAGCGAGAGACACGCCGCGGAGCTCGGCGTGATCGACGACGCATCGTCGTGTCGCTCCTGGCTTCTGCGCGATCTCCGAAGGATCGGGCCATCGCTTCACTGCGTACCGAGCGGCGCGCTCGGTCGCGTGCTTCGTCGCGTCGCCCGCGATAGCGTGCGGTCACCGATGACCCTTCGCGCTCGAGCTGAAGATCGCCCCCGAAGGCGCACTCCCATCACCGCGGGGCGCCTGACTCGCGCGGCCCTCGTGTCGCTCTCGCTCGCGGGGCTCGCGCTCGCCAGTTGTCGGCGACGCGACGCGATCGCGTCCCCCGATTCCGTGACGCTCATGGTGAACAATCAGCCCGTCGCGTTCGCGTTGCTCGAGCTCTCGCGGGTCTCGGGGTGGCCCGTCGTGCTCGCGCCGTCTGCGACGGAGGTCGCAGCGTGCGTGCGGATTTCGGTGCTCGCCGCGCAGCCCGTCCCGCGCGCACAACTGCGTCGGCTCGTGCTCGGCGCGCTCGAGCCCACGCCGCTCGCGGTGCAAGAGCAAGCAGGGGGATGGATCGTGCGTCGCCGCGACGGAGCGCAGCTCCCCGACTCGTGCAGCAGCCTCGCGTTTCGAGAGACCTCCCTCGCGGACATCGAGCGGCGGCGGCGCGAGCGACAGGGCTTGCTCGCGAGCGAGGCGCCGAGCGCGGACGGCGATGGTGGCGCGGGGGCTGCGCTCCAAGAAGAGACGCGGGTCGCTGCGATCCTCGCGGGGATCACCGCGACCGGCGAGAACACCTACAGCGTGACGCGCGAAGCGCTCGACGCGATGCTCTCCGAGAGCGAGGCGCTCGGGCGTCGGGTGCGGATCGTTCCGCACACGAGAGAAGGCGCGATCCGAGGGATGAAGCTGTTCGGAATCCGTCGGGGCTCCGTGTTCGCCGCGCTCGGAATGCAGAACGGCGACTCCGTCGAGAGCGTGAACGGCGTCGCGATGAGCAGCCCCGAGCTCGTGCTCGAAGCCTACAGCCGCATCCGCAACGCTCCCGAAATCCGCGTCGTCCTCGAGCGCTCGGGCGCACAGCAAACGCTCACGTATCGACTCACGGGGCCGACGCAGCGGCGTTGAGCGCGCGCGCGACGCTGTCGTCTACAGACCCGTGACGTTGCGACGACCCGCGCCGGATTGAACGCGTGTTTGCAGCGCAGCGTCCGCGGTCTCGGCTCGATATGGGTACGTCGGCGCGAGGACGCGCGCGGGGTTGTTGGCTTCGAACGTCGCGCCGTTCAACAGTCGATCGTTGGAGGATCGCGCGTTGCCGCGGGGCTCTGGGTCTCCGACGCTCGTCGTGAGCACGGCGCGGGTCTCCGACGCGCTCGCGTCGAACACGTTGCGTTCACTCAGGAGCATGGCGTCCCACGTGGACGACATTCCATAGCTCTGCCACTGCCGTAGAACGTTGTTGAACGCGTGGACCGTCCCGTGTCGCAGCCTCGGGTGACGCTGCACCGTGCGGTCGAAGAAATTGTGGTGGAGCGTCACGCGGCTGTTGCGCGTTCGCGTGTCCGTTCCGCTCGAGCCGATGAGCATGACCTTCGACTGATTGGAGAAGCGCGACCACGACACGGTGATGTCCGTCGCGCCCTCGACGATGTCGATCAGCCCGTCTTCGCAGTCGCTCGTCGAGACGTGGTCGATCCACAGATCGTGGGCGCCGTCGAAGATCGTCAACGCGTCGCCGCCGAACGCGAGCCCTGGCGGAATCACAGAGCTCGTGATCGTGACGTTCTCGATGATCACGTGCTGCGCGGCGTCGAGCCAAAGCGATCGCCCGGCGATCGTGATGTTCGCGCCGCGCCCATCGATGGTCTTGAACGATCCGACGCGGAGAAAATCCGTGAGGTTGATCGTCCCGGACACGTCGAAGATCACCCAGCGCGGGACGTCTCCGGTCACGCACTCTCGAAGCGATCCCGCACCGGCGTTGGCGAGGGTGCGGACGCGACAGAGCGTTCCCCCTTGGCCGCCGCGCGCGTTGCGGCCGTATCCGACGCGCTCGTCGAGCAACGCGAGTCGACTCGCGGGAACGGGCTCGCCCGCCCGCGCATCGCTCGCTCGCGCGTCGAGCGCGTCCCGCGTCGCATCGGTCGCGCGCCCGTCCGCCATCGCGTCGATCGTGTCTGCGTCGATCGGGTCTGCGTCGAGCGACACGACGTCGCTCTCGACCGCGGCGTCCAACGGCTCTGCGTCGCTCGCGCTGTCTTCGACCGACGCTGCGTCCTCGGTTGGCTGCGCATCCACCGTGCGATCGGCGCGATCGAGCAGGACATCCGCGCGCTCCGAGGGAGCCGCGCACGCCGCGAGCGGCCAGAGCGCGAGCGCCAATACGCCGACCGCGAAGTGTCGCATCGCGGTCATCGTACAGCGGGTCCGCGTTCTGTTGGCTCCTTCGATCGACGCGCGTTCGCGACGCGGGTCCGACCCTGGATCGCTTGTCACGAACCAACGCGCGTCCGCGCGACGCGCGCGGCTTTCATGGCTCCCCCTTGGGCGCAGGCTCGCTGCGCACGGGGCACGTCGAGTACCCGAGCATGTAGTAGATGCTGCACTTCGACAGCACGCCAGTCGCGAGCCACATCACTCCGAGCACGGACATCGTGATCGACGCCCACCGGGGCGCGCCGAGCGCCCAACCGAGCGCGGTGAGCGCGGCTCCGCTGAGCAGCCGAAACACGCGATCGGCGGGACCGACGTTCTTGTCGAATCCGAGCGTCACCAGTTCTTTGATCGACATGGTTGTCTCCCGCGGCACAACCGCCGCGCCATAGAGATCGATCGTCGCGCGACGTTCGTGTAGTCGCGTCGTGCGCGATGGTCTATCTCGTATGCCGTGATAGTCGTACTGCGATCGTTGTAAAACCGCGGTGTATCGACTCGACGACTGTCCTGTGTTGCGTGATAATGCAGGCGTGCTCGCGTCGATCGATGAGCTCGTGGCGTTCGCGGCGGTCTACGACGCGCGTGGGTTCAGCGCTGCCGCGCGGCGCCTGGGCGTCTCGACGAACGCGGTGAGCCTCCGCGTACAAAAGCTCGAAGCCGCGCTCGCGGTCGCGTTGTTCGTTCGAACGACGCGCTCGGTCGTCGCGACAGACGAAGGCAAGAAGTTCTATGCGCGTGTGGTCCGCGCGCTCGACGAGCTCGACGCCGCCGAGACCGAGCTTCGCGCGGAGGCTGGCGTCATTCGCGGGACCGTGCGCGTGGCGATCCCTCCGGCGCTCGCGACGCGCGCGTTCGTGTCGCGCGTTCACGCGCTGCTCGACGCGCATCCGCGTCTGTCGATCCAGCTCCGCGTCGCGAGCGCCGCGAGCGACCCGATCGCAGACGGAGTGGACATCGCGGTAGTCGTCGGCGCTCCTCTCGCGAACAGCTACGTGGCTCGCGCGCTCGGAAGGGTGAGCTGGGTGCTCGCGGCCGCGCCGTCCTACCTCGCGAAGTACGGTCGGCCCCGAGCCCCGAGAGACCTCGCCGCGCACCGGTGCTTGCGGTTTCTCGAGAGCCCTTCGCAGGACGAATGGACCCTCGTCGATCAGGCAGGGCGTGAAGTCTCGGTGCCTGTGCGCGGCGGCTTCGAAGCGGACGACAGCCGCTTGCTCGGCGACGCGGCGTACGCGGGGCTCGGGATCGGGATTCGAGCCGCTGGCGAGTGCGAGATGGCCGAGCGCGATGGCTCGCTCGAGCGCGTGCTCCCGGCGTACCGGTTTCGCTCGCTGGACGTGAGCGCGCTCGTCGCGCGGGGGCGGCTTCGGCTTCCGCGGATCACAGCGGCGATCGAAGCGCTGCGGGCCTCGGTGGCGGACGTGTCTTGAGCGTGCTCGGCGACGACGCGTACGTTTGCGCGATGCCCACGCTCTACGACTACCCGTTCTCGGGCAACGGCTACAAAGTCAGGCTCGTGCTCCGCGAGCTCGGTATCGCATACGAGTATCGCGCGCTCGACATTTTGAAGGGCCACACGCGCGAACCGTGGTTTCTCGCGAAGAACCCAGCGGGGCAAATCCCCGTGCTCGAGCTCGACGACGGCGCGTGTCTGAGCGAGAGCTCTGCGATCCTCGTGCACGTCGCGCGCGGAACGCCGCTATTTCCCTCGGATCCGTTGTCGCAGACGCGCGCGCTGCAGTGGATGTGCTTCGAGCAGAGCAACATCGACGGCGTGATCTCTCGGGCGCGTTTTCGAAGAGCGTTTCCCGACGCGATTCCGACGCGACCCGAGGAGTTCGCCGCGTGGTTGAGCGAGGGGCATCGCGCGCTGGCTGTCCTCGAAGGGCACCTCTCCCAGCGAGAGTTCCTGGTCGACGACGCGTTTTCGATCGCCGACATCGCGCTCTACGCGTACGTGCACTGCGCCGACCAAGGCGGCTTCTCGCTGGACACGTACCCCGCGCTGCGGCGCTGGTTGCAGCGCGTTCGATCACGCCCAGCCCACATCGCGATCGACGATGTCGCAGGCTGAGCTCGTCCGTCAGTCACTCTTTCGCTTGCGCGCGATCATCGCGAGCGCGCCCGCGAGCGAGAGCCACCCGAACCAGTCGCCCGTCATCGCGTAGAGCGTGCGTCGCGAGCGCATGTGCACCGTGGCGGTGCTCGTCTCGACGGTGAACGTCTTGGTGTTCGCGATCACGCGGCCCGCGGCGTCGATGAAGCCCGAGACGCCCGAGTTGGCCGAGCGAACGAAGTCGCGTCGGTGCTCGATGCTCCGAAACTTGCTGAGCGCCATGTGAATCCAGGGCTCGGTCGTGTCGCCGAACCACGCGTCGTTGAGGATCACCGCGAACAAGTGCGACTCGGTGTCGCGCTGAAATCGATGCACGAACCGCGGGAGAATATCCTCGTAACAAATGAGCGGCGCGACGCGATAGCGCTGCCCGTCGCTCGCCGGAGGCAGCTGCATCGAGACCGGCTGCGAGCCCGGCGTGAAGTGCCCGCTGTTTGGCGAGTAGCGATACAGCTGCGGAAAGGTCTCGCCGCCCGGGAGGTACTCGCCGAACGCGAGCAGGAACGTCTTGTCGTAGGGGCGCTGGAGGTTTCCGTCGCGATCGCTGAGGTACGCGGTGTTGTAGAGCCGGTCGTTCTCCGAGCGAAGCGCGCCGAACAGGACGTTGGTCCCGATCGGCCACGACGGAATCGCGCGGCGGACGTTGGTCATGTCCGAGTCGAAGACGAACGAGAGGGCGCTCTCGCTCCACACGACGAGGTCGACGCGCTGCTCCGAGAGCGTCCGCGTCGTCTGAATGTGCCTCCGCAGCGCAGAGCGCGGGTCCGTGCGCTTCTCTTGGAGCCCGAGGTTCTCTTGAACCACGGCCACGCGGAGCGTCGGCGCGCTCTGATTTTCGCTGTCGACCTGACGGATGCGAATCGCGCCGTACACGAGCGTAAACGCCCACGTGAGCGCGAGCACCGCGAGCGTGCGCCGCCACTGCTTGTCGCTCTCGGGCAACGTCTGCCCGGTCTTCTTCGCCCACTGCCGCGCGAGAAAGAGGTCCATCGCCGCGTGCGAAATCGAGAGCAAGAGCCCGGTGAACACCACGCCGCCGAGGTCCGCGGTCTGGATGAGCAGCGGGACGTTGTGCAGCGAGTTCGCGTAGTACCAGGGAAACAGCGCAGGAAACACGAACTCGAGCGCCGCGAACACGAGCGGAATCGACAGCAGCCTCGGCCACCCGCGCTGATCCGCCCGCGCGACGCCCACGTAGAAGAGCGCGAACTGCAGCCCCTGCGCGGCCCACAAGAGCGACGCGAAGAGCACGCAGAGCGGCAGCGAAAACCCCGAGAAGGTCTTCAGCATCGAGGCGATCCAATAGAAGCCGCCGCCGATGCCGATGGTCCCCGCGAGCCACCCGAGCCAGAACGCTTGCTTCGGCGTGCGCCCGCGGGTCGCGAGGAGAATGGGCCCCTGCGCGATGACGGCGCACGGCCAGACGTCCATGCCTGCAAAGCCCAAGAAGAGGATGATCCCGCCGACGATCGCGAGGGCGATCGCGTGGCGTTTGTCTCGGACCAACGGTTCGGGGGTGTTGGCCGGTTCAGTCGAGTCGGTCATGCAGGGATTGGCGGTTTATACCCCGTCTGCGCTGTCCGGGCTCTCGCGTGTGTCGGCCTCGACAGCGTCGTCCGCAGCGTCGAGCGAGGCGTCGCGGTCCGTGGTGTCTTCCGTCGCAGCGTCGGTCGAAGCGTCGGTGTACGCGGCGTCTATTTCTGCGTCGCGTTCGTCCCAGGCGTCGTCGAGCGCGTCCGCGTCGAGGCCGTCCGCGACGTCATGGGTTGGCAGTGGCACATCGGCGACGCCGTCCCGAGGCGGTCGGATCACATCCGGTGAGACAAGACAAATGGACCTCGAGCAAACGTTCGCCGTTGTCTCGTAGACGAGCCGCGAGACGAAGCACTGCCCAGTGCCCGTGTTTTCGAATCGTACGGTCGCGAGCGTCGGCGCGACGATCGCGTCGCTGGCGACGACAAAGTTTCTCGAAGGCGCGCGGATCGGCGCCACAAAGACCGTCCAATTCGGGGTGACTTCGATGCGCGAGCGGATGGCTGTGTATTGATCTCCGAGGAGGACGAGCGAGCCTCCGACCTCGCAGCGAACGAATCCGAACACCCCTGCGCCGTCCGCGGGCTCGAACGTGCCGATTCGAATCGACGCGATCGATGATGCGCTGATCGCGAGCGCGTACTCAGCGGGATGCACGGCGGGCGCGCTCGCAACGTTGCCGCGTTCGGCGGTCGCGCCGCACGTCGAGCTGGGGCAGACGCCTTCGAAGCGGGCTGTAGCTTGCGCGACGGTCCTCGGGCTGAAGCCCGCGCACGCATAGGAGTTGCTCGGGCACGGCGGCTCGATCGGCCCGATCGGCTCGCACCGCGGCCCCACGTTGAAGCACGATCCTGTCGCGAGCAGCGTGACGAGCGGCCAGCGCGTCGCGCGCGGAGCGTTCGCGCTCACAGCACACCTCCGAGCTCGATCGACGAGGTGATGTTCGCGAGGGCAGGGTCCCAGAAGGCGCCGCCGGCGCCGTTCCACGGGATGTACGAGAGCGCGACGCGCGCGCCGACGTACATGCGAGAGAGATAGAGAAACCACCCGAGCATCGCGGATCCACCGACGCGAAACGACGCGACGAGCTGCGGGGCTTCGTTGAGCGACGCGTCGCCGAGCACGCCGCCTGCTTCCGCGACGAGCTCTGCGCGGAGCGAGTCCACCCGCGCGCGTTGTCGCGTCGTGATCCCGAACACGGCGGAGATGTCGACGATGTTGTAGTGAATCGCGCCGAGCGTGGTCGAGTTGGTCGTTCCGGTGTGAAGCCAGCCGAGCCGCGCGCCGTACACCAAGATGCCGTGCGATCGCAGCGTCGCGCGCGCCGCGAACGCCGTCCCGACCGCGAGCGGTCCGTAGAAGAACAGCCTCAGCGACTGCGCATACTGCGAGGGAAAGAACGTCGCAAATCCGAGCTCGCCGCTGATCCGGACGCGCTCTCTCGTCCACTCGATCGGCGTGCTCTGCGCGCACGCGACGCTGGGCGCGCTGGCGAGCAGCGCACATGAAATCAAAAACGCCCCGAGATATCGCATCGACACCTCCCGAAGAAAAGAATGCGTCACGGTAGCACGCCGCGCAGCGGGGAGACTCTCGAGCGCCGAGATGGATCACTCGCGCCGAGATGAATCTCGGCGCATGAACGCTGCTTCGCAGCGCGCGCCCGCAGAGCCGGTCGCGAGGATGCTCTGAAACACGGGACTCCTCGCGCTCCTGCGCGCGCCGCTCTCGGCGTCCATGCGCCGAGATTCATCTCGGCGCAGAGGTGAACGGAGACTCATCTCGCCGCGCGTGGCTCGATGGGACGGCGCGTTTGCGGCGCTGCCCTGTGGCTCGCTTCAGCGCGACCAGAACTCGAGCAAGAGCTCGTTGACGCGCTCGGGGCGCTCGGCGTGCACGAAGTGGCCGCAGCGGTCGATGGGCTCGATGCGCAGGTCGATCGCGAAGCGCTCGGTTCCCGGGACGAGCGCGTCGTAGTCGAGCGCCTTGTCGTCCTTGGCCCACACGAGCATCGTGGGCGCTTCGATCACCGGGTAGCGCCAGCGCTTGCGGCGCTGCTCCATCGCGCTCTGGGGCACGGCGCGATACCAGCCGATCATCGCGCTCGCAGAGCCGGGACGCAGGACGTTGTCGATGAACGGCGCGAGCTCTTCGTCGCTGAAGTGGCTCGGGTCGATCGCCATCGCGCGATACATCTTGCCGATCCCTCGGCCGCGATCGCGGGTGAGCATTCGCTCGGGCAACAGGGGCACTTGAAAAAAGAACACGTACCAGCTCCGACGGAGCTGCTCGAGGCTCTTGGCCAGCGCGCGCTGCAGCTGCGCGGGGTGCGGGCAGTTGAGCACCGCGAGCTTCTCGACGATGTGCGGGAGCGTCGCGGCGATGTGCCACGCGAGCGCGCCGCCCCAATCGTGGCCGACGAGCAGGACGCGCTCGACGCCGAGGTGCGCGACGAGGTTGCGAACGTCCGCGGCGAGCGTGTCGAGGTCGTAGGGGCCCTGCTTGTCGCTGTCGTTGTAGCCGCGCAAATCAGGGACGATCACGCGGTAGCCCGCCTTCGCGAGCGCGTCGATCTGGTAGCGAAAGCTCCACCACATTTCAGGAAACCCGTGGAGCAAGAGCGCCACGGGCCCGCTCCCCTTCTCGACGTAGTGCAGCTTCAGTCCGCCGACGTCCGCCGTGTGGTGCGTCACCGTCACATCCGAGAGCTTCATCATGGCCCCCGGTGCAGTACCGCACTCGCTCAGCGATCGTCGAGGGCGAGCGAGAGTCCGTTGATCACCGCGGCGATCCGCACGGCGTCGTGGACCTGGTCTTCGTCGAGGCCAGCGCTCAGCACCTCGTGCTCGTGCGACTTGACGCACGTCTCGCAGTTGTTGATGGCGCTCACGGCGAGGCAGACGAGCTCGAACTCGGCCTTCGTCGTCGCGGGCTTCGCGATCCGCTGCATGCGCAGGCGGGCGGGCTTCTGTCCGTAGCTGTCCTTTCCGATCTTGCTGCGAAATCGGTAGTAGACGTTGTTCATGCCCATGAGGGCGACGGCGGCGCGGGCGTCGTCGATGTACTTGTCGGCGTGCTCTCCAGCGCGCGCGCGGAGCGCGGCTTCGAGCGCCGTCGCGAGCGACCCGTGTCGGTTCGTGAGGGCCGAGGCGAGCGCGATGGCGTAGCGAAGCGGCTCTGCGAGCCTTCCGTCGCCGAGGACCGCGCCGAGGTTGAGCTTCAGGTCCCGCGCGTGCTCGGGGACGCGCTCTGTCAGCGATTCGAGGGTCGACATGAATATGTGCTCACTTTCCGAGGGTGGCGTCGCCCGGCTTCCAGTTGCACGGGCAGAGCTCGTCGGTCTGCAGGGCGTCGAGCACGCGCAGCACCTCGTCGACCGAGCGGCCCACGTTGAGGTCGTTGACTTGGACCCAGCGGATCACGCCCTGCGGGTCGACGACGAACGTCGCGCGCAAGGGGACGCCCGCGTTGCGCTCGAGCACGCCGAGCGCGCTCGAGAGCTCGCGCTTGGTGTCCGCGAGCATGGGGTAGGGCAAGTGACGGAGGCGTTCGTCGCTGTTTCTCCAGGCGAGATGAACGAAGTGCGTGTCCGTCGAGAACCCGAGGACCTGCGCGTCGCGGTCGCTGAAGTCACGGTTGCGCTTGCCGAACTCCGCGATCTCCGTGGGGCACACGAAGGTGAAGTCCATCGGCCACGAGAACACCACGAGCCACTTTCCCTCGTGGCTCTTGTGGGTGATCCGCGTGAACTCTTTGCCCTTCTCGATGCTCGTCACGGCCTCGAGGTCGAACTGTGGAAACCTGTCTCCGATCGTCAGCATGTCGTTGTCTCCTTCGGGAGGGGTGTCGTGCGGGCCGCTCGTCGAGCGACCTCGGCGCAGACCCAAAGCGACGGACATGCCAGCGCGAGAATCATTGAAAGTATTGATAAATTCGTAGTGATTCACCGCCATTTCAGTGGCTCACCGAAATCTCGGTGACGTGCCCACTGGCATTTCGGTGAGGCTTGGTCCTATGGTCTGGCCCGATGGCTCACGAAGGTGGCGTTCATGCAGGGCAGGCTCACGCGCTCGCGAGAGAGCTCGATCTGACGCGTGACTTGCGGAACATCGCGCGGGTGCTCGGCGAGGGCGAGGGCGTCGACGAGCTCATTCGACGCGGGCTCGATTGGCTCGCGCGCGTCGCGCCGTACGACCTCGCGACGCTCTTCGAGCTCGAAGGTGATCGGCTCGTGGTGCGCGCCGCGCGCGGGCGCCTCGCGAACGACGCGGTCAAACGGCACGCGATTTCGCTCGATGAATTTCCGACGGTGCGAGAGGCGCTCGAGCTTCGGCGGGCGCGCGCGTTCACCGAGGACGATCACGCGCACGGGGACGGAGACCCGTTCGACGGCGTGCTCGATTTGCCCGCGGGGCACGCGTGCATGGTCGTTCCTCTCGCGGCGGGGGATCGACCGCTGGGGATCTTGGCGCTCGATCGCGCGCGGTGCGAGCGCTACGCGCAGCCGGTCGTGGACCTCGTCGAAGTGTACGGGCAGCTCTTGTCGCTCGCGCTCGTCAACGCGGAGCTCTCGTCGGCGCTCGCGCGGCTGAGCGCGCAAGAACACGCAGTGAAATCCCTGCTCGAACGCGAGCGGTACGGCGCCAACGCCATCGAAGCGCGCCAAGAGCGGCCCGCGATCGACGCGAGCCGATCGCCCAAGATGCGCGCGGTGTACGAGCGCGCGGCGCAAGTGGCCGTCGCGGACACCCCCGTGCTCGTTCGCGGCGAGACGGGCACCGGAAAAGAGCACCTCGCGCGGCTGTTGCACGCGCGTTCGCGGCGCAGCGATCGACCGTTCGTCACGATGAACTGCGCGGCGATCCCCGAGAGCCTGCTCGAACCCGAGCTCTTCGGCGTCGTGAAGGGCGCGTTCACCGGCGCTGTCGCGTCGCGTCCGGGGCGCTTTCAAACCGCCAACGGGGGGACGCTCTTGCTCGACGAAATCGGCGAGCTCTCGATGCCGCTGCAAGCCAAGCTCCTGCGCGTCCTCCAAGAGGGGACGTTCGAGCCCGTCGGCAGCGATCGAACCGTGCGCGTCGATGTGCGCATCGTCGCGGCGACGCACGTCGACCTCGAGCGCGCGATCGCGAAGGGGCGATTTCGTGAGGATCTGTACTACCGATTGGCGGTGTTTCCCCTGGAGCTCCCGCCGCTGCGCGAGCGCATGGAGGACCTCGCGTCGCTCGCCGCGGCGCTCATCGATCGGCTCTCCGAGCGCGCGAATCGTCGGGGGCGCTTCAAGCTCGGCGAGGACGCGCTCGCGGTGCTCCGCGGCTACCACTGGCCGGGCAACATTCGTGAGCTCGCCAACGTCCTCGAGCGCGCGATGATCTTGTCGCCCTCGTCGACGTTGCACGCGTCCGCGATCGACCTCGGCTCGCGCGCGGTGGCCGCTCCGGCTGCGATCGAGCGCGCGGGCGCCGTGCGTACCCTCGAAGAAGTCGAGCGCGACCACATCCGCGAGACCCTCGTTCGAACGAAGGGAAAGCTCTACGGCAAGGACGGCGCCGCTGCGCTCTTGGGCCTCAAGCCCTCTACGCTTCAATCGCGGATGAAGAAGCTCGCGATTCCGCGGGTCGAGGCTGTCGAGTAACTACGCCCCACGCGTGATTCGTTCGAACAGAGGGGCTCGACGGTCGCGCAATTTCCAAGGAGAGTGTCGGGTCGGGAGCACTCTTCGATGAAAAGACGAACCTCATCCCTTGGACTGCTGCTCGCGTTGACGGTGGTGCCGTCGACCGCGGGCGCGGTGATCACGATTCCGGCAGCAGGTCGGCTCAGCGCGCCGGTGACCAACCCGGCGTACCGCGCGGCGTGCGCGCACTACTACGACCTCAATCGCAACGCCGACACGATGGGCAACGACAATCACACGTCGCTCGGCCACACGTTTCTCGTGAACTACGCGCTCATGCCGCCGATGGGCGGGGTGCTTCGCGAAGCGCAGCGCGCGATCACGACGCTCGACCTGTCTCACCATCGCGGCCCTTGCTATTCGCGTGGCGAGACGCCGGGAGGATACGTGTGGGCGACGGACCCCACGGGCGCAGCCGCGGGGGTCGTGACGGTTCGCGCGTTTCTCAACGTGACGGGGACCGCAGGCTCGCCGGTGACGTGGACGTTTGCGCTCGCGGCCAACGACTCGACGCGCGTTCGCATCGGCGGCCAGCTCGCGCTCGAGCAGTACTGGGCGGACTCGACGCGGTGGAAGAAGTTCAACCACGTCACGTTTCCCGAGCCCGGCGTGTACGCGATCGAGATCGACAACGCCACCAACCACAGCTGCGAACTCGATCCGATCGAGCTCTACTACGCCCCGAGCGCGATCGCGGGACTCGATAATGTGTGCGCCTGTGGAGCGGGCTGCGCGTTCGACCCGGGCGGCTGCACCGCGACGACGGTCTCGATCCTGAACCGCTCGCCTGCGCTGCGGCTCGTGGACAGCGCGGTCTTGATGGCGCAGCAGGACGGGAGCGTTCCTCCAGCGTCGGCCAACTGTTCGCAGGTCGCGCAGGTGGTGGATCCTGGGACGCCTGGGACGTTCTTGGGGTGCCTCTCGGATGCGGACTGTCTCGTGCCTTCGCCGGTGTGCGGTCCCATGAACACCTGCATTTCTGGCTGTGGAAACGCGCGGCTCGATCGCGGCGAAGCCTGCGACGACGGCAACACCACCGCGGGCGACGGCTGCAGCGCGTCGTGCACGATCGAGCTCGGCTACACGTGCACAGCGCCCACCAACGCGCTCGCGAACTCGAGCTTCGCCATGGGCGCGACGGGATGGAACGCGGGCGGCGTCGCGGTCGAGACCAACCCCGAGACGGCCTACGGCGGTCGCGACGGGACGAACACCACGGCCGAGCTCGACGCGCAGCCCGTGGCGCTCGCGCAAGACGTGACGCTCACCATGGGGCGCCGCTACGCGCTCTCGCTTCGCTACGTGCGACGCGACATCGCGCCGGATCCCATGCGCGCGTTCGTGACGGCGACGGGCACGGACCTCGGGAGCGTCACGCTCGCGGCGACCGGACCCTTCGTGTACCGCTCGTTTTTGCGCACGATCACCGCGACGGCGGCCACGGGGCGCGTGGGGCTCCGGCACGATCCGACGTCGTACACAACGCCGTCGACCCTCGGGTTCATCGTCGACGATGTTGAATTGTGGGGCGCGGGTTCGTGCCGCCCGATCGACACGGACATGGACGGGATCCCAGACCTCGTCGAGACCGCGATCGGGACCAACCCGATGAACGCGGACAGCGACATGGACGGCGTTCCCGACGGATCCGAAGTGGGACCGGGGCCGACGTTTACGACGATCGACACCGATGGCGACATGCGCATCAACGCGCTCGACCCCGACGACGACGGCGACGGGATCGACACCCGCGACGAGCTCGGCGCGGGCGGCGCGATGATGCCTCGCAACAGCGACGCGACGGTCCCGATGGGCGAAGGAACGGGCGACGCGATCCCCGACTACCTCGACGCAGACGACGACGGAGACAGCATCCCTACTGCGGTCGAACGCACGCTCGCGGGGATGAGCCCCGATCCCGATGGGGACATGTTGGCGGCGTGGCTCGATCGCGACAGCGATGGCGACACGGTGTTCGACGTGACCGAAGCGGGCGCGACGCCTGCGACGCCCGCGAACAGCGACACGGATCCGACGCGAGATTTCCTCGACCTCGACTCGGACAACGACTGCGTCCCCGATCGCGACGCGCGCGAAGCGGGCGCGGCTCGAACGAACCCCGCCGTCCCGTCCATGAACGCGAACAACAACTGCATGGCTCCGACGCCGGTGTGCAACACGACCGCGGGGCTGTGCGTGGCCGACATGGACACGGACATGGACGGCATTCCAAACCTCGATGAAATCCGCATCGGAAGCGATCCGATGAACCCGGACACCGACGGCGACGGACTGCGAGACGGCCTCGAGGTCGGCGCGGGACCCACGTTTACGCCGCGCGACACCGACGGCGACATGCGCCCCGATTGGAACGACACCGACGACGACGGCGACGGCGTTCTCACGCGCGACGAGCTCGGCGCAGGCGGCGCCATGATGCCGCGAAACAGCGACGGAACCGTTCCGATGGGCGAAGGCACCGCGGACATGATCCCCGACTGGCTCGACCCCGACGACGACGGCGACGGGATCCCCACGGCCGTCGAGAATACTCTTGAAATGATGGGCGGCGCGCCGGACATGGACATGGTCCCCGCGTACCTCGACCGCGACAGCGACGGAGACTCGATCCCCGACGCCATCGAACGCGGGATGGACGGCGCGATGCCGCGCAACAGCGACGGCGCGGATCGTCCCGACTTTCTCGACACCGACAGCGACAACGACACGCTGCTCGACAGCGCCGAAGCGGGCGCCGATCCGCTGATGCCGCGCAACACCGACGCGATGGTCCCCATGGGATCGGGCACCAGCGACACCAACCCCGACTACATCGACAACGACGACGATGGAGACGGAATCCCCACCACGGTTGAATTGATGGCCGAGGGCATGCTCGCGGGGGACGGCGACATGGTCCCTGCGCACCTCGACCTCGACAGCGACGGAGACACGGTCCCCGACGCGGTCGAAGTGGGCGCGATGCCTGCGATGCCCGCGAACAGCGACGCGATGGCGGGCATGGGCGATCGTCCGGACTTCCTCGATACGGACAGCGACAACGACTGCGTCCCCGACAGCGACATGCGCGAGGCGGGCGCGGCGCGAACGGACCCGGCGATGCCGAGCGCGATGATCAACGCGAACTGCACGATGGCCACGCTGCCCATCTGCTCGCCCGTGTTGGGTCGTTGCGTGAGCGACGACGACGCGGACGGCGACGGCATTCCCAACATGACCGAGACGCGACTCGGGACGAACCCGATGAACCCCGACAGCGACATGGACGGCGTCGAAGACGGCCGCGAAGTGGGCCCCGGGCCCGCGTTCATGGCGCGCGACACGGACATGGACGGGATGATCGACGCGCTCGATCCCGATGACGACGGCGACGGCGTCAACACCCGCGACGAGCTCGGCGCGGGCGGATCGATGATGCCGCGCAACACCGACGCGATGGTCCCGATGGGCATGGGCACCAGCGACATGCTTCCGGACTATCTCGACCCCGATGACGACGGCGACGGAATTCCCACGCGAACCGAGCGCACCGCCGAAGGGATGACCGAGCCCGATTCGGACATGACGCCCGCGTACCTCGACCTCGACAGCGATGGCGACGGCGTGAGCGACAGCGTCGAAGCGGGCGCAGACCCCACGATGCCCGCCAACAGTGATGGCATGGC
>JAEUKI010000055.1 GCA_016793325.1 Myxococcales bacterium
TTCGGCCTTTTGCTGCAGATCTGCGTCGACCATCGGCGTCAGCAATTCTTGCAATAGCGCTGCTATTGCTGCGAATCGCTTCCTTGCTGGTCTCGCAGCTCCTTGCAAAAGTCTCGAACTTCCACTCCAACGCCCTCTGAAGCGCGGCTGGGGCGAGCGGGAGCTGAGCGTGCGCCCATGGGCTGTCCCCCAACTTCAGTTCTCAGGATTGACCGCATCTCGAAGTCGGCGGGCGCCTCAGAACATTCAGTCCATTTCCACTCCAGCACACGCCCGGGAGACGAGCCCCCGGGCTTTGCGCGACGGGGTCGCGAAGCGGGCGCGGCGTCCGCCGGACCTACCCGGGCACCACGATTCAACGCGATCCACCAAGCGATCTGCTGGAAACTTGCGACGCCTCGCCGCGATCGATCGCTGGGTGGCTCGAGTTTCGGGCGAGACGATCGCGAAGGCCCGGCGGACGCCCTGGCCGCTTCGCGACCCCGTCGCGCAGAGCCCGGGGGCTCGTCTCCCGGGCGTGTGCTTCGTTCACCATCGGTGACGAAGGTTGACCGCGGATCTTCGCCGCGCGCGGCGCTCACTCGCGGTCGATCGCGAGGAGCGTCGGCGCGGCGTTGGGGCGCGTGGGCTTGTACGTCACGATCACCGCGACGCCGGGCGCGCAGCGAAATCGCAGCGCGAACAGCGTCGGTAGCGCGCGATTGACCTCCGCGTGCCGAAGGACGAGCGACGCGGGCCAGCTCTCGTCCGCCGTCGCGAGCGGCGCAAATCGCGGCGGGACCCGCGCCGTCCCGATCCGCACGCACCGGCCGCCGCCGAGCCACGGGCGCGCAGGCGCGAGGCTCTCGAACGGGTCGTGTGTGGTGCGTTGAAGCTCCTCCCACGTGCGCGAAAACAACGTGGGCGTGAGCGTCTCGTTGTGTCCCGCGTGCCCGTGGGACGCGTAGCGAATCGCCTCGATGCTCGACCGCATGAACGCCACCTCCGCGACGAACCGCGCGTCGGTGTGCTCTGCGATCGATCGATCGCGGGTCACGAGCGCGCGCCGCACGAGCTCGAGCGTGAGCTCGGGGCCGGGCGGCGCAGGCCTCTCGCACGCGCCGGAAGCCGCCGCGAGAGCAATGCACAGCGCGCTGTAAATCCGCAGGCGACTCGATTGTGTGTGCGTGTGTTTCAACGGCGCAAGAAGATCGGGTTGGTCACGCCGAACGCCGCGCGACCGGGGTAGAGCGGCGTGAGCTCTTGGCCGTGCGCGACGAAGATCACCCACGAGCCGGTGGCCGCGACTGGCACCTGCACCGTGCGGCGCAGGCGCTCGGCGGACATGCCCGTGGCCGCGGGGATCGCGACGCGCGGCTGGCTCGCGCCGTCGACGATGACCTCGAGCTCGGTGAGGCGCACCCACGCGGGGGCTTGGATGCGAACGTCGACGTTGGCCATCGCGCCGACGCCGGTCGCTTCTTGGCCGGGGCCGACCATCGTCCCCTGCACTTGCGCGGTGACGTAGGCGCCGCCCGAGACGACGCTGCGGCCGGCCGCGACGGTGTCGCGCACGGTGTTGTTGGTGAGCATGCGCGGGTTGTCCATGCCGACCTGGAGGTACGTGCGCGGATAGCCCGTCGCGCTGTTCGGAAGGATCGCGTGCGAGTCGCTCGACCCGACGGCGTATACGCGCCGTCCGTTGCGGAGCATCGAGAACCAATCGCGCACCGAAGCGCCGCGGTTCTCTTCGAACGAGCTCTCGTTGAACACTTCGACCGCGGTGAACTGCGTGTCCCAGTGCGAGGGACGCCCGACGCCCGTGGCCGGGTCGAGCGCCGAGGCCGAGAAGTACGCGCCGTTCGCGCTGAAGCTCGACGGGTGATTGATGATGATCGTCGGGCGCTCGGGCCTCGCGCGAACGTCCGCGAAGACCGCAGGAGGCAAGCGATTCGCCCACTGGAAGATCCCGTTGTTCGGCAGCGAGGTGTTGGGCGTGAGCGGGACGATGTTGAAGTGTCCCCACGTGAACGTCGTGAGCTCGAGCGCAGGAACGCCGAAGACCCACTGCCCGACGTTCATGTCGGCGATCACCGGCTCGAAGTCCATCACGTACTCGTGATCGGTTCGCACCGCGATCTCGAGCCCGTCGGCGATCATCGACGCGAGCTTGTACCGCGCGGGATCGGGCGCGTCGGGCGATCGATTGGTGTGAATGTGAAAGTCACCGCTCATCGCGCCGGTCGTGTCGACCGAGCGGCGGAGCACCGGTCGCACCATGGCCGTACCGTTGGCCATCACGTCGACCTCTTGCGTCGCGAGCTCGTACTCGAACCCGCGACCCGCGATCACGCGATAGCGGCCCGCGGGAACGCGCAGCGTCGCGCGTCCGTCCGTGGGAAACACGACGTGATTGCGTCGGTTGCCGGGCGTCGCTTCGCCGTGCGACGAGGGCAACGACGGAGGGTTGCCCGTGACGGGCTCGACGAGGATGCGCGACGGAAGCGCGGTCATCGCGTCGTCGGTCACCGCGATGTCGAGCGTGCCGACTGCGGGCAAGCGAAGGTTCGCCGTTGCCGTGGCCACCGGCGCGTCGACGGTGGGCGAGTTTCCGTCGCCCTCGCGCCACGCGACGAGCCGCGCGGCTTGCGTGCTCGGGACGCGGAGCACGTAGTTGCCCATCGCGTCGGCGGAGGCGCGGGTGAAGTACGTCATTCCGTCGGCGCTCGTCGCGTGCACGCGCGCGCCGGCCGCGGGCATGCCGTTGCCGTCCGTCACTTGACCGCGGATTTCGCGCTGCGTTTGCATTTGCAACCGCGCGACGGCCGACTGCAGTCCGTCCGCTCCCGGGCCGCCCACGACGACGCGCGCGACGTGTCGGCGGACCTGCGTACAGGCTGGCAGCGAGTACGCCTGCGCTTCGAACGCGTCGAAGCCCGACACGCTGAGGAAGTGCGAGACCGGTCCGTTGGGGTCGATCCACGCGTACGAAGCTCCCGTGTCGTTGATGAAGCCGATCCACGGCTGCCCTGGGTTTCGCGAAGGATCGCTGGTGAACCCGACGTTCGGGAAGAACAGCGGCATGCGATAGCGCTGAAAGAACCCGTGCAACGAGAGCTGCACGCGGCTGGCCACCATGCGGTCGTGCGCCACGAGCAAGTGCACATCGACGTGCTCTGCGTTTGGCGCGAGGGTGTACTCGAACGCCGCCCGATAGCCGCCGAGCTGCTGCGGCGCGATCGCGCGCGCGAACTCTTCGACGAACGGGATCGCCGCGGTGACGCCGACTGCGCGAACGACCGCGGGCATCCCGTCGCGACCGTCGTTGATCACGCCGACGGACTCTGCGCGAATGGTGAAGCGGCCCAGTGTTGTCAGCGCTTCGTTGAAATCCGCGCCATCGACGAGCGCGCGATTGCGAACGAGCGTGAGGCCGACGATCTTTCCTCCGAAGGGGTCGTAGCCCGCCGACGCGCGAGCGCCCTCGACGATGACCGCGACGCGCTCGTTTGCGAGCACGAAATCCCCGGCTTTGTACTCGAGCAGCCCCGATGTGTTCGCCGGGAGCTGCGCGGCGGCCAGCTGGCCTGCGGTCGCGCGCATCGGCTGAATCTGCATCGGATCGAACGCCGGCATCGTCCCCGACGGCAGCGTGAAGTCGCCCGTACAGGGCTGCGGGTTGGGAACGTCCGTCGGCGAGTCGAGCGCAACGTCGTCCCCCGCTTCCGACGGCAGCCCGGTATCATCGAGCCCGGCCTCCGAGCCGCCGTCCATCGAGCCGTCGTTTCGCGGCGGGTCTGTCCCACAGTTCGAAGCAAGTGCGAGCGACGCGGCCAGCGTCCAGAACAAACCGGTATTTCGCATGGCGCGAGCTTACACCGATGACACTCCGTTGTGCGCTGATCGACACATTGCCGGCGCCCGCCGCGCGCGGCTCGTCAGCCGCTCCATCCGGCTCGCCGCCGTCGTGTCCGTCGCGGCCGTCGTGCTGTTCGCTGCGAACGCTCCGGCGTCGATCGAAGAGCAGCGCGCGAGGCTCCCGCCGCCAGCCACCTGCGAGGACCCGATCGAAGGCGAGTGGCGCGGCAAGAAGTACGAGCCGCGTTGGGGAAGCTGGTTCGCCGCGGTCCTCGAAGTGCACCGCGCCTCGCCAGGATCGAACGTGCTCACGGGCAAAATTACCGCGAGCGTCTGGTACGCCTCGCCGCAAGACGTCGAGCCTCCGCGCTGCGGTCCGCGCGTTCGTCGGCACTACACCGTCGAGATGCCCGCCTCGGGGACGGTCGACGGACAGGCGATCCGCTTCGGCGCGAGCACCTACCGCGTCGTCGGGGTCTACTGCGGGACGTTGGAGGGCTACAACCCGGACAACTTCTCGGGCGTAATCGACCCCAGTATTCAAGAGTTTCAGTCGGTCAACAACGACGGCGGACGCGCGGTCAACGACCCGATGGTGTTTCGTCGCGTGCGTTGCTTCCAGCCCGGCGAGCGCTCGCAGCGCGCGATCCTCCCGTCGGTGATCGTCGCGCCGCCGCTCATGCCCCCGGGTCGCTCCCGCGGCTGCTCGATGCGCTGAGCGCGAGCCGAACGAGCGCGGCCGGCGCGTCGACCAGCGTCTCTGCGCCCGCGCGTTCGAGCTCGTCTCGCCCGCGAAATCCCCAGAGCACCGCGATCGGGCGCATCCCGGCGTTCTTCGCGGTGGCGATGTCCGTGGGCGTGTCGCCGACGAACCAACACGACGCGGGCTCGACGCCCACCGCCGCCGCGAGCTCGAGCGCTTGCGTGGGGTCGGGCTTCTTCGGGACGCCCTCGCGCTCTCCGCGGACGACCACGAAGCGCGTCTCGCGAAAGAGCGCACCCACGATTTCGAGCGCGAGGTCATCGGGCTTGTTCGTGAGCACGCACATCGGGATCCCTGCGGCTTCGAGCGCCGAGAGCATCTCGAAGATCCCGTCGTACGCCGGCGCGTCGAGCTGCCTCGCGCGATACAAGGGCCGATACGCCGCGAGCAGCGCGGCGATGTGATGGTGCTGCTCCGGCGCGAGCACGCGCTCGGCGAGAACGCGCACGCCGTCGCCGACGAAGCGCCGATACGCGTCGATCGGGTGCGTCGGCAGACCGAGGGAAGCGAGCGCCTCGTTCATCGCGACGCCGATGGAGGCGAGCGAGTCGAGGAGCGTTCCGTCGAGGTCGAACAGGATGGCGGCGGGGCGCGTAGGGTGCTGGTTCATCGCGAGGGTCGCTCGGGGGCTGCAATGGTACGCTCGCGACCGAAATGGCAACGATCGATTCGTATTTCTCCGGTGATCGCGTGGATATCGAAGGGCTCGCGAAGGCGCTCGACGGCTTGTCTTCGCAAGCGCGCCTCGACGCAGCCCTCGCGCTGACAGGCAAGCAGCAGGCGCGGCTCTACGACGCGGCGCTCGGCTTCAAGAAGATCTCGATCGAGCACTTCGTCTCGAGAGAGAAGGGCGAGCTGTCCCCCGTGATCCACTACGGCCGCAACTCGCTGCCGCTGTTCACGAGATTTCAGAAGCGCTTCTGCCGCGCCCCGGCGGACGCCGCGAAAGATGAATTGTGGGGCTACAACGAGCAGACGATGAAGACCTTCACGGGGCCCGGGTACTTCGTCGCGTACAACATCGGCGACGGCGAGGTGAACATCGACTACACCCGCGTTCCGCCGCGCGGCGCGCCGGGGTGGCCGGCGGTGCTCCCGAACAGCGCGCGACTCTCGCGCTTCATCTACAACGGGACGCAGGACCGCATGCGCGGCGTGAGCGAGCACGTCACGATCGGCCGCGCGTCCCGCGCGGGAAACGACATGGACAACTGGTTCGTCCTCGTGCGCGAGAGCTGAGCGATCGCGCTCAAATCCCGCCGTTGACGGGGAGGACCTTGCCGTTGACGTAGCTGTTGTCGAGGGCGAGCCACGCGATCGCCCGCGCCGCTTCGCTCGTGGTTCCAAACCGTCGAAGCGCGCTGAACGCGCGGTACTGCTCGCGGAGCTTCGGGTCGAGCGCCAGCGACGATCCCTGGTCGAGCAGCCCGAGCGCCGCCATGTTCACGCGCACGCCGCGAGGGCCGAGCTCTTTCGCGGCGGCCATGCAGAGCGCCGAGAGCATCCCCTGCGTCGCCGCGTACACCGGCGGGATGGGCAGCGACTGCGCGCGATCGAGTCCGCCCACAAAAACAAGATCCCCCTTGTTTTGCTGGCTCATCCGCCGTCCAAACTCTCGGCAGACGTCGCCCGCGGACCGCGCGTTGATCGCCATCGACCCCTCCCACGCTTCGTCCGTCGCGTCGGTGATCGCGCTCGTCTCGAGCACGCCCGCGCAGTGGATCACCGCAGTGGGAATCCACTGGTCCCGCTCGAGTCCCTCGGCGAGCGCCCGCACGCGGCCGGGCTCACGGAGGTCGAGCGCGACGGCGGCGAAGCCGAGCTCGTTCCAGAGCTTTTGGGCGAGGGCCTCGTTGCGAAAATACGTGAACACGACGTCGCAGCCGCGGCGCGCGAGCTCGACGAGCAGCGCGGATCCCACCGCGCCCGTTCCGCCGAACACGACGACGCGAGGGCGCGCATCAGCGCGGGTCATTGGAGCCCCTCGATGAACGCGAGCTCGTCCTTCACCGCGAGGACGAAGCGCTCGAGCGTCTCCTTGGGGATGTCGAACCGCGGCTGCAGTCGAAACAACGACCAATCGTGGCCGCACGTGAAGCAGAAAAATCCTCGTCGATACAGCCGGTGGCACATGAGCGGCGAGATCAACGATTGTCCGTGGACGCCGCTCGTCTCGAAGCCGAGGTGCTCGAAGCTCACCCACGGGTGATCGGGCGGCTCGAGCGCGACGCCCATCATCATCCCGACGCCGCGAACCTCGCGAAACAACGGCGAGCCCGTGAGCGCGTCGCGAAGGCTCTCTTTCAACCACGCGCCGAGCTCTTGATTTCGTGTGATTCGCTCGGGCGTGAGCAGCTCGAGCGCCGCGAGCGCGGCGACGCAGGAGATCGCCGTCGTCCCGAGGGTGTTGTTGTGGCTCTCGCCCGAGGCGAAGTCGTCGCCGTACGCCTTCAAGAAGAGCTCGCGTCGCGTGAGCATGACCGAGAGCGGCATGATTCCGCCGCCGAGCTGCTTGGCCATCACGACGACGTCGGGCCTGCGCGGCCAGCGCTCGGTCGCGAGCACTCCGCGGCCTGTTCGGCCCATTCCGGTCTGTACTTCGTCGGCGACGAGCAGCGTCCCGTGCTTCTGCGTGAGCTCGCAGAGCGCCTCGATGAAGGGCTCGGGGAGCGCGCGCACGCCCCCTTCGCCTTGGACGGGCTCGACCACGACGCACGCGACATCCCCCGGCGCGAGCGCCGCGGCGAGCGCGTCGACGTCGCCGAACGGGACGCTCTCGGTCCCTTGCACAAAGGGCCCGAACGGGTCGCGGAGGTACCCCTTGGCCATGAGCGAGACGCTCCCGAACGTGCAGCCGTGGTACGCGCCCTCGAGGCCGAGGATCCG
Source organism: Myxococcales bacterium (assembly GCA_016793325.1). Lineage (GTDB taxonomy): Bacteria > Myxococcota_A > Polyangia > Polyangiales. Next base: position 7,487 of record JAEUKI010000055.1, read on the forward strand.
CGGTCGGCGCGTGAGCATCCGCGCGAACTTGAGCGCCGCTTCGATCGCGTCGCTGCCTGTGCAGCCGAAGAACGCGTTGTCGTAGCCCGTCCGCTCGTAGAGCCTTCGCGCGAGGCGCCCCGCGTACGGATTGACGCGCGACGGGTACCACGATGGAGCGCTCGTCGAGAGGTACTCTCGAATCGCCGCGGTGATCGTGGGGTTGCGATGATCGAACGCCTGCGTCCCGTGAAAGTCCTCGAACTCGTGCCCCTCGACGTCGCGAAGGAGCCCGTCGCGCGCCGCGACGATCTTGATGGGCTCTCCTGCGAGCGCCGCGCGCTGCGCGATGAGCGGGTTGACGAACTCGCGGTACTCGTCGAAGCCCGCGCGGAGGATGTCGTCGTGTGACTCCATGGCACTTCTCTCGTAGCTCAGAGGCCGCCGTCGGCCGCGATCTTCGCGCCGCTGATGAACGAGCTCTCGCTCGAAACCAAGAACGCCGCGAGCTCGGCGATCTCGTCGGCGCGACCCACGCGGTGCATGGGGCACTGATCGATGTACTCGCGCATGCGGTGCTGCGGCATCCCCAACGCGAGCCCCGTGTCGAGCATCCCGGGCGCCAGGAGATTCACGCGGATTCCGTAGCGACCGACCTCGCGCGCGAGCGCCTCGGTGAGCCCTCGCACCGCGGACTTCGAGGCTGCGTAGTGCACGGGCGCCTCGATCACGCGCTCGCTCGAGAAGTTGCCGATGTTGAGGATCGAGCCTGATTTCGCCCGGATCATCGGGCGCAGCGCCGCGCGGCTGAAGAGGTAGACGCCCTTGACGTTGACGGCCATCACGTTGTCGAAGTCTTGCTCTTCGAGCAGCGAGATCGGCAGGACTTGCATCACCGCCGCGCAGTTGACGAGCACGTCGATCGCGCCCCACGCGGACACAACCGCGTCGACCGCTTGCTTCGCGTGGGCGCTGTCGGTGACCGTTCCCTGAAGGACGATCGGCTCGGGGGCGCCTGCGTCGCGGAGCATGCGCGCGGTCTCGTCGGCGCTCGCCGTGTCCCGTCGGTAGGTGAACGCCACGCGCGCGCCGTGCCTCGCAAACGCCAGCGAAATCGCTCGTCCGAGGCCCCTCGATCCGCCCGTGACGAGGCACCGTGAACCCTCGAGCAGCTTGCTCACGAGCGCCTCGCGTCGGTCACGATCGGAAGCGAGCGCGCCCCGCCCGAGCGCGGTCCCCACGGCCGCGGAGCCTCGACGAAGCGCGGCTCTTTGTCGCGGTAGAGCACGTTGTAGTTGCACACGGGGATGGTCTTTCCGTCGGCGTAGCAGTTGGAGTCGCAGCAGAGGTACGCGCGCTCGGTGTCGAACGTGTCTTCGTCCATGTGCGAGTGGACGTAGACGGCCTTGGCCGCGCGCTCGCCAACGCGCAGCGAGCTCTTCGCGTCGAGCGGCTTTTCCGACGGGAAGAGCGTTCGAACCAGGCGATCGAGCATGCGTAGCGCGCGCGCGGACTCGCTGTCGTCGCCGCGCGCCCACACGCGGTCGATCGCGTCTTGCAGCGCCGCTTCGAGCCTCGCGGTGGGCTCGAGGTACAAGTGATCCTCGAGGCAGGCGTACAGCTCGTCGCGCTCCATGAAGCGCAAGAACGACAACGGCGCCCCGCCCTCGTCATCGGTGAGCAAATACGCGATCTGATAGCAGAGCGAGTGCGCCGACGGCGACGGAACGAAATCACTCGTTCGCAAGAGGCCCTTGGTCGTCTGTTCGATCGCTTCGAGTACTTCGAACATCGAGATCCGCGCCGAGCGATCGAAGCTCGCGCCGCCCTGACCCGTGTACGTGATCGTGTGAATCTCCAGGTGACGGACGCACGAGAGCGCGAGGCCCATCTCGATGATCTGGCCGATTTCGTGGTCGTTGTACCCGCGGCTCATCACGGGGATCAGCGTCGTGTCGACCCCGTGGCGATCGAGCAGCGACAGGACCTTGTGCTTGAGGTCGACCAGCGCGGCGCCCTGCATCGCGCGGTCGGTGTGCTTGTCGAACGTGTCGAACGACAGCGCGATGCGCGCGTCGAGCTTCGCGAGCTTCTCGACGAGCGCCTCGTCCTTCGCGAGTCGAACGCCGTTCGAGCATACGCTCACGCGGTGAATTCCACGCGCGTGGGCCATCTCGATGAGCGACAAGAGCTCGGGGTGCAAGAGCGGCTCGCCGCCGGTGAGGTTGATGAGGTCGAGCTCGCCGCCGCTCTCGCGAACGAGCGAGTCGAGCACGCGCCCGAACTCGTCGCGGCTCATGTGAAACGGCGCGTCGTTCTTGTTGTGCACGTAGCAGATCGGGCAATCGAGGTCGCACGCGCTCGTGATGGTCACGACCGGCATGCGAATGCGCTGCGCGTGGCTCTCGCACGGCCCGCAGTCGAACGGACAGCCCTTGTCCACGGGCCGCGTCTCGCGCGTCACTGGGGCGCTCTTCGGGCGAATCGCGCGGGTGCGCTCGTACCACTCGGCGTTCGTCGAGAGCCGCGCGCTCTGCGGTCCGTGCGCCTCGCAGCGCTTGTGCATCCAGACTTCGTTTCGCGCGTCGGCGACCACGCGCGCGGGGATCGCTTGCTTGCACGTGCGGCACAAGCTCGTGGTTTCGTTGAGGAGCCGTTCGTGCGCCGTCATGACACCGGCGATGATGCGCAGAATTCGCGCGCGTTCGCGACGCCTCCGTTGCAAAGAAGGCGCGCCCGCCAACGGGACGGTTCGGCTCGGTCGCGAGGGCCGCTGTTGTCCTGGTTCGCGCCGGCACCTACGCTCTCGGGTCGATGATCCCGGACGCCCTTCGCGCGCTCTCGTGGGCGCAAACGTGGTTCTTCATCGTGGCGCTGTGGGTCGGCGCGACGGTGGTCGCGTCCTCGATCGGGTTCGGGATGGAGCGGGCGCTGAAGGCTCGAAAGATCTTCGACGTCCCGCTGTTCGAGGGGCAGTACCGCTTCGAGCTCATGGGCAACGCGGTGTTCATCGCGATCGTGACGAGCGCGATCACCCTGGCGTTGAAGCTCGGGGTGATTCGCTTCGGCGCGGCGGGCTGGGCGGCGGGCGTCGCGACGTTCGGCGCGATGCTCGTTGGATTTCAGGTGTTCTACTGGTTTTTGCACCGCGCGATGCACGTGCCGTCGCTGCTCTTCTTGCATCGCTGGCACCATCGATCGCAGGTCACGACGCCGCTCACGGGGCAGAGCGTGAGCCCGGGCGAGGCGCTCGGGTGGGCGGTGGGGTTCGTCGGTCTGCCGTGGGTGTTCTCGCTCGTCACGCCGCTGAGCTTCTGGGGCTGGGTTGGCTACCTCGCGTTCAACACGTTTGGAAACATCGTCGGCCACTCGAACGTCGAGCCCACGGCGCCGATCGCCGCCACGCGCGCAGCGACGTGGTTCGCCAACGCGTTCGTCTACCACTCGCTCCACCACGCCCGATGGAACGGGCACTACAGCTTCCAAGCCGCGTTCATGGACCGACTGTTCGGCACCGAGTGGAAGGACTGGCCCGCCCTGTACGCCCGCATCATCGCGGGCAAGCCTCTCGCGTCGCTGAAAGAGCACGCGGACTGAGACCACTGTTGTTGCCCAAAGGATGACGCGGCGCCCGCGGATCGACACGGCGCCGTTTCGACCGTCCGCTACGCACGTTCGCGAGGACACGTACTCGTGCATATCGTGCGATCGGGCCGAACATGGTGGGGTCTTTGCGTGAGCGCGGCGCTCGTCGCGAGCGGGTGTGGCGGACGAGTCGCGCCTTTCGTCGACCCCAGTCCCTTCGTCGACGCAGGCGTCGATCACGATGTGCGGACGATGGTTGGCGACGCGTCGCGCGGCGTTCCTTCGTGGGTCGCGGACGGAGCGATCATTGTGTTTCGGCTGGAGATCGACGCACCAAACCGATCGATCGACCGCTGGATGATCGGCGAGCTCGACGCGATCGTCCGCGGACACAGCGGCGTCGGGAACTTTCTTCCGTTGCGACGTTCGAGTTTGGGGGCGCAGCCCGTGACCACGATCCGATCGCTGGGGGTCCGTGCGTTGATCGACTGGCGCGACGCGATCGGAGGCCGCTCGATTTTCGCTGCGCCGACGCCGATTGCGTTCGACCCTCGCGGTGGTGGTTCTGTGTGGGTCGCGCACGGCGCGCTCACCGGTGAGGCTCCCACCGCGAGCCGGCCTGGCTCCGAGCAACACGATTGGATCGACGCGGAAGCTCGACGAGCCAGCCTCGGTCGCAGCGCCGAGTCGCTGGATGAGTTCGTCGCGGCGCACAAGCGTCAGGTCGGCGCTACGTGGCTGCCGCTTCGCGTCGACCCTGACGGCGATTGGTCCGTCGATCCGACGCGGGCGGCGCGCGCGCTCGATGCGACGGATAGCACACGTATTCGAATGCGCGGACGTTCGCTGCGCGAGAGGCTGTTCGACGATCGAGGCGTCGCGCTCGCGACCGACGAGGTGGCCGGAGTCGTGACGAGCTCGTGCGGCGCGCTCACTCCCTGGGGAACGCTGCTTCTTGGCGAGCGCGACGTCGGGAGGCTGTACGGTGAACTCGAGACAGCGCTGGGCACCGACGGCCAGATCGACGCAGCTCGCGCGCGCGTCGAGCTCTCTGGCTTCGCGCCGGGTTCGGCGATCGAGCCGACGTACGCGAGCCATGGAGGCAGCGACTTCGGTCGAGTATCCGATCCTCGTTTGCGGCACTCTCGTGAAGCGCACGGGCACGTGCTCGAGGTGGGGTCGGACGGTGCCCAACACGTCGCGCTCGGCGCGCTCGGTCGCGGTGATTTTCGGTCCATCGCGCTCGCTCCGCTGTCCATCGGCGCGCCGATCGTCCTGTACGCGCTCGATGGGCGAGGCGGCGGAACACTGTTCAAGTACGTCTCGCGCCGCGCCGTGACCGCGGGGGATAGCGACGCTCGCATTCGCGAGTTGTTGTCCGACGGGCGAATCTACGTCGCTCATGTTGACGGTCTCGCGCCCGATGGTCGCAGGACAGTGCTCGGCGCGCTCCCGTCGCCTGCCGCGCCCGCAAGCGGGCGATGGATCGAACTGTCTGTTGCGAGCGAAGACGCAGCACCGCGCGATCGACGACTCGTTCGAGAGGTCCTGGCAGACCCCGAAGCCGCTGGGGTCGGCGCGTTTGTGTCGGACGATCTTGTTCGTGAAGCGCTCGTGACGGCGGCGCGAAAGATCGGAGTGCTGCCCCTCGACGGAGCGCGTTCGATGTCGTTCGACGCTCTCCATCGAAGGCTGATCGTCGCGTCGCATGGTGTGCGCAACGATCGCGCAGGATCGATCAACGCGATCGTCGAGGCGCCGCTCGGTCGGCGAGCGAACGACTTCGAATGGAGCGAGCTGTGGCACGGGTCGACTGAACAGAACGACTACGCGGCGCGACATCCGGCGGCCGTCGCGGTCGATCGCGCAGGGCTCGTGTGGTTCGCGACCGAATGCGAGGCGCGGTCGTCTGGCTGCGACGATCGAGAGGGCTTGTACGTCCTCGATGTGGGGCTAGACCGCCAGGACGGGCGGCCGTCGGTGCGAGCATCAGTCTGGGGGCGAGCCTTTCGAGTCGCGTTCGCGCCGCCGCGCGCTGCCTTTTCAGCGCCGCTCTTCGACCTCACCTCCGAGCGAGCGTTCGTTGGAGTCCACCGCCGCGTGGCGGACCAAAGCTAACTCCGGTGTTGTCGCCCAATCGTGACCGCTCTGTCGCTCGAGCGACACGCGCTGGTTCCACGCGATCGGTACAACTCGCGGCGTGGCGCTTCCGGCGGACGCGATGACCATCGCACACGAACTCGAAGCAGCGCTAAAGGGGCGCACGATCAACGATCGCTTTCGAGTGATCGAGCTGATTGGTCAGGGAGGGATGGGCGCTGTGTTTCGTGCGGAGCAGGTGCAGCTGTCCCGCGTCGTCGCGCTCAAAGTGCTCAAGCACGACCCCGCGCTCGTCGCCGCGGATCCGAACTTTGCGAGGCGCTTCAACCTCGAAGCGAGCATGTGCGCGAAGATCTCGCACCCGAACGTCGTCACCGTCTTCGACTACGGGCAGGTCGACTTCGATGAGCGGCTCTTCTACATCGCCATGGAGTTCTTGAGCGGGGCGACGCTCCACCAGAAGCTCAAGCGCGCGGGCGGGAGCATCCCCATCGGCGAGGCCTTCTCGATCGCCATCGGCATCGCGCGCGGGCTGCGAGAAGCGCACAAGCAGGGCGTCGTTCACCGCGATCTCAAGCCCGGCAACGTGATTCTCGTCGAGGACGAAGACGGCGGCGAGCGACCCAAAATCGTCGACTTCGGCCTCGTGAAGCAGTTGAGCGCCGAAGGGGGTGAAGACCTCACGATTCAGGGGTCGTTTCTCGGTTCGCCGAAGTACATGTCACCCGAGCAAGTGGCGGGGGTCGGCGCCGATCACCGGTCGGACATCTACTCGCTGGGAGTCATCCTCTATCAGTGCCTGTGCGGGCGCGTGCCGTTCGATACCGGAACGCAAATGCAGATTCTCGTTGCGCACGCGTCGCAGCCGGTGCCCCCGATGAAAGAGCGCAACCCAAACTGCGACATCCCAGAGCCTATCGAGCAGTTTGTGCGTCGGATGTTGGAGAAGAATCGCGACGCTCGGTTTCAGAGCATGGACGAGTTCTTGCGCGAAGTTCGCGCGCTGCCCGAGCGGACAGGCGCGGTGATCGCGCCGGGCGCGTTCGTATCGGGACAAACGGGGACGTATCCCGTGCACATCGCAGGCGCGACGTCGTCGGGACCGAGCGCATCTGGGCCGCTCTTGTCGAGCGGCGCGAGCGGCTCTGGGATCGCGCCGCGCGCGGTTGCTCCAGAGGCGCCCGCGGACGCGCCTGCGGAGGCGCCAGCGAGACTGCCCTCTCGCAAGCCTAACGCGCTCATCATCGTGCTCGCGTGCATCGGAGGCGCGGCGATCGTTGGGGCGATTGCCCTCGCGCAGAAGCGCTCGCTCGACCGAGCCGCGGCGGCGCGAAGCAACGCGCCGAGCTTGGTCGCAAACCCAGCGCGCACGCCTGGCGATGTCGCGCCTCGGACCCGCGGTGACACGCGCGCGGTCGAGCCGCGTGTGGACAACGTCGTCGCAGACAGCGGCGTCGCGCCGACGGGCCACGTCGAGGCGAGGGCCACCGTGGGCGCGCGTCGGCCGAGCAACACAACCGGCACGAGCGCGGCGAGAACTCGGCCGCCGTCGCAGGCTGTGACGGCATCGACGAGCACCACTCCGACCGCGCCGACCGCGCCCACGACGGACGCTCCCGGCTTCTTGACCTTGGACACAACGCCCTACAGCGTTGTCACCGAGGGAGGACGGTCGCTTGGAACGACGCCGCTGATTCGCGTCGCGCTCGCTCCAGGCGTGCACTCCCTGACTTTGCGCAATCCGGAGCAAAACCTCAGCACGACCTATCAGGTCACGATTCGCTCTGGTGAAACCGTCACTCGTCGGCTTGGACTCGAATGAAGCGCTGTCTCGCATGGAAGTCTGCCTCGCTCGCGTTCGTCTTGGCGTGCGTCGTCGCGGGAAGAGCCGCGATCGCGCAGTCGAATGACCCGCTCGCCGCGGCGGAGACCGCGTACTCGCAGATCGAGTTCGAGCAGGTCAGAGACCTCGCGCAGCGAGCGATCGATCGCGGCGGATATCGACGGGCGCAGCTCGCGCGGAGCTATTTTCTGCTCGGCGTCGCCCGCGCCGCGCTCGGTGACGACGCCCAAGCGCGTGACGCGTTCGCGCGGATGCTCGAGCTCGACCCGGAGTCTCGCGCGGATCGTGGCCTGTCTCCGCGGCTGCGCGGCCCGCTCCTCGAAGCGCGCGGGCTCGTGGGAAGCCGCTCGACGCGCATGGCGATCGATGTGCAGTTCGATCGGCGCGGAGGAGCGTTGCTCGTGTCCGTCGAGGACCCTCTTTCGATGGCTCGATCGATCCGAGCGCGTTTTCGCACGACGGGCGTGTGGAGCGAGCGCACGAGTCCCGCTGCGCCGACGTGGCGCATCGAGGTCCCTGCTTCGGCGAACGCGAACGTCGACTGTGTCGTGACGCTCTTGGACTCGGCAGGCAACGAGCTCGCGAGCGTCGGCGCAGAGGCACAGCCGCGAGTGTTCGCAGCGCCCATCGTCGGGCCGGCTCGAACGGTCGCAGCTTCGCGGCCGTCGCTGCTCGCGCCCGCAGCGGTGACGCTCGGCGTCGGCGCGGTCGTCGGCGGGTTGGCTGTCACCGCGCTGGTGTTCCGCGAGTCGAACGCGACGCGTTGGAACGACGACGCGCAGTGTCTCCCCGCGACCGGCGCGAGCCGCGAAGAGACGTGTCGCGACGCGCGCGTCGGCGCCGAGAGCTGGCAGACCGTGGCGCTCGCGTCGACGATCGTGGGCGGCGCGGCGGTCGTCACGAGCGTCGTGTTGTTTGCGCTCTCGCCGCGCGGTGAAGCGTCGTCGCCGCGCGTCGCGTGCGCGGTCATTCCGACGACTGCGGGAGCGCACGCGAGCTGCTCCGTCGCGAGCTTTTGAACGCACGGCGGGACGGTCGTCGTGCCAGTCTCGATTCGCGGCGTCGGCTTGGGCTGGAATTTCAGCCGCACCAATCCGACCGCACGGCTTCGACGCCCGTCGTGCGCGCCCGATCGGCGGGGCGCTTCAGTTGCGGTCGAAGCGGCACCAGCCCGCGGTCCAATCGGGCGCGCCGGGGCGGAAAGCTCCGACGTACGTCGCTGTTCGATCGAAGAACGTCTCCGCGGCGCCCGCATCGGTCGCGCCGAACGGAACATCGCCACCCGAAGCGGCCGGCGAGTCCGTCGGTGGGACCCACGAGGGCATCATCGGATCGAACGGGCGGGGTAGGCGTGCGTCCAGGGCCCGATTGTTCTCGGTCATCGCCATGAAGTGATCGAGCTCGATGAGGTTGTTGGGGGCTCCCGCGTCGCCGGTGCAGTTCTCGAAGCAGTCAGCGCCGTCGTTCGAGCCCGAGGGAAAGAGCGTCGATCCCACCGCGGTGAAGATGCTGTTGCGCACGTAGAGCCGGCCCATTCTAGCCGCGACGGCCGACTCGGTCGTCTGCACGTCGACCACCCCAGCGCCGAAGCCAGCGACGATCGAATGAGTGATCTGTCCAAAGGTCCCTGCGCGAAGGTGAACGCCTCGGTTGCTGTTTACGCTCCCCGTCCCGAGCAGTGTCATGTTCGAGATACGCGGCTCCGAGACGGGCGTCGAGCCCGGCGCAGAGCCGTTGTTGTCAGCCTCGATGCCCTTGTCGGGGTTCTCCGAAGCGCCCGAGTAGCTGCGCTCGTATTGTTGCCCGACGACGAATTGCGCACGTCCCGTCCAGCCGAAGTCCCAATCGAGTAGGTCGTCCTGCGCGCCGGTGATGACGACGTGCCGAACGTCCACTGTTCCGCCGAAGAACTCGACGCCGTCGTCCGAGCTCTGGTGGATCTGCACGTAGTCGATCACGGTGCGCGAGCCGCACGAGCCCAGCGTGAGCCCGTTGAGTTCGCGCATCGGCGCCGCTTCGAAGCCGGCGAACTCGATTCGCACGTAGCGCATGGTTCCGCAGTCCCAGTCGGGCTGTTGGGCGCCCGGAGCCGCGCCGTATTGCCCACGTACGTCGGACGCCGCGACGCCTTCGAGTGGGCGCTCGCCGGTCGGGGTGTTGTTGGGGCCTCGGCCGAGCAACGCGACGCCGCCCCAGTCCGCGGGGAATCGCATTCCCACAGGCTTTGCGCTGGTAAACACAATCGGCTCGCTCGCCGTGCCTTGTGCGTCGATGCGCGCTGTCCGCGAGATGATCAAGGCTCCGGGCAGTTGCGTGATCGCCCCGCCCGAGTCGCGCATGCCGGGCAACCCTTGAATGATCGTTCCCGGCTCAATTGTCAGCGTCGTTCGCGCGTCGCCGGAGCTTCCAGTCACGAAGACAAACCCCTCGAGCTGGTAGCGGTTCGTGCAGCGCCACGCAGTGTTGGTCGTGATGTCTCCGCTCACGCGAACGAGCGGGCGGCGCGACGGATCACCGCAACGTCCCGCGTCGGAGGCCTGCGCGTCGGGCGCTGTGCTGTCGACGGCATCCGAGACGATCGAGGGACCGTCCGTCACGTCGAGGGCGTCGAGCTCGACCGTCGCCTCCATCGCGGCGTCCGAAGCGACGCTCTGATCGTTCGTTGCGTCGAGGCTCGCGTCCGCCGAGGGCTGCGATGGGCAACCCGCGAGCGCGCACCCAACGAGCGCGAGCGCTGCGTGCAGAGTCAGTCGATTGTTCATTGTACAAGCTCCTCTCGAACAGTGATCCCACCCGCGCGCAACGCGCGTGTGTCGCGCGCGGCTCGCTCTCGTTGCTGCTCAGTTGTTCGGGTAGCTCGTCCAGCCGCGGGTCCAATCGTCGTCGCCGACCGCGTTCGGCGCGAGCGCACCCACAAATGCGGTCGGCTGCATTCCGGCCGCCGTAGCGAGCGACGTGTCTTGCTCGATGACGTTGGACGCGGTGCCGAAGCTCGGAGCGACGAGGTCCGCGCGCGCGTTCGACAGCTGCGGATCGACGAGTCGCAGCCGTGTCCCCGGTTGGCGGAGCGTCGTGTCTTCGTCGAAGTTTCCGTCATCGTCGTCGCCGTCGTCGAGCTCGACCCCCGCGCCCGGAAACTGCGGTCTCGCCATGAGACCGCGCCCGTTGTCGAAGACGATCGAGTGAGACAGTCCCGCGGTCATCGTCGAGATCGCGGCGGTGCTGCTCGGGTGCCTCACGTCGAACGCGTAGGACTTGAATCCGAACAAGATCGAGTTTCGAATCGCGCCCGTCGATCCGAACTGCATCGCATAGCCCACCTCTTCACCGGTCGGCGGCATCATGGGGACCAAGTCGACGCCGATGAGCGTCGCGTTGAAGATCGTCGGAGACGACACAGGAGTTGCGCTCTCGGCACCCTCAGCGTTGTTGCCCTTGATCGCCGCGCCTGCCCCGGCTCCGGTCGCCCGCTGTTGGACGATGACGAACTGCATTCTGCCGCGGTATCCCCGCACCCATTCGATTCCGTCGCTCGCCGCGCCCGTGACGAGCAAATGCGTGAGCGCGACCTCGCCGCCGTAGAGCCCGACACCGTCACTGCCGCGGTGCACCTGAACGTAGTCGACGGTCGTGTCCGTTCCACAACCCGCGAGTGAGAGCGCAGCGCCAGGACTTCCGTTGCTTCCGGTGCTTCCTCCCGCGAACTCCACGCGAACGAACCGAAGCGAGCCGCAGTTGCCCGTCGAGGGACCAGCAGATCCGCTGCCATAGTGCCCTCGCGCGTCGGCCGGCGCCGTGGTGGCGTCCACCGCAGTATTGATCGGGTCGTGCGTCCGCGCGCTGCCGAGGAGCACGATCCCACGCCAGTCTCTCGGCGCGCGCGTTCCGACGGGACGGTCGCTCGTGAACACGATGGGCGCGTCGCGCCTTCCGTTCGCGACGAGCTGCGCGCCGCGCGTGACGAGCAGCATCGCGTCGCGCGCGGCGCGCACTTCGACGCCGGCCTCGACGGTGAGCGTCGCGTTTCGCGTCACAAATACCGGCCCCGCGAGCTCGTAGCGAAAGCGACAGCTCCACGTGGTGTCCGAATCGATGACAGCGTCCGTCCCGACGGCGGGCAAGCGCACCGCGACTCGCTCGTTGGGCGGAGGGCAGCCGACGCCGCCGTCCGTCGGGCTCGCGTCTACGACGTCGTCGAGCGGAGCGCTTACGTCGCGGCGATCAACGCCAGGCTTGAGTGGCGCGCAAGCGAGCTGACCGGCACACGTGAGCGCCGCGATACGAGTGAGTCCATGCACAGCGGGATCACACTGCGACACGAGCACGCGACGCGAGCGCCCGCTCGGAAACTTGCGCGAACGCAGCGTCGATGTTTCCCCGATGTCGCTTGCTTCCGAGCGCTCGGCCTATCGGTCGTCGCGTCAGCCCCGTCGATTCACCGCGCGCCGAGCGCGACGAGCGCCGTGGCGGCGCACATGGTCGCGAGCTCGATGCGCTTCAGGCTCTCTTCGCGGAGCTTGCGGCGAAGGCGGATTCCGACGGCGTTTCCGGCGAGGAGCGCGATGGTCATCACCGCGGCCATCGCGACGAGCGGTCGCGTCATCGAGCCTCCCGCGGTGTACCCGACGAGTCGCCCCGCGTTGAGCGCGAGCGCCAAGGTCTGCGACGTCGCGATCAGCGCCTCGCCGCCGAGGCCCACGGACACGAGCACCGGGACGAGCATGAGCCCAGCGCCGCCCGACATCGCGCCGAACGAGCCGATGCCCGCGCCCACCGGCGCGAGCCACCGCGGGCTCACTTGAAAACGCGCCCATCCGAGGGCCTTGGCCATCGCGAGCGCCGTCGCGAACACGAGCAGCGCCTTGAGCAGCGCGGGCGGCGCCTTGACCGCGAGCACCCCCGCGACGAGCGACGCGACGACGATGGGCGCGAACATCCGCCGAACGACCGCGCGATCGATCGACGCGCGGAAGATCCACGCGCGATGGACGTTCGCGATCGCCAGGCCCGGCGCCGTGAGCACGAGCGCCTCGCGAGGCCCGATCGCCGCCGAGAGCGCGAGCAACGCGAGCAGCCCGCCGCCTTGTCCCGCGAGCGTCGAGACCACCCCTGCGACGACCCCGCAACCGACGACGACTTCGATCATGGGCCCATACGTGCGGTCCGCCCGGCCATTGGTCCAATGAATGTTACAGGCGGTTGTGATAACCAACGCTTATGGTCGATTTGCTGCGGTACTTCTTGCTCGCGTGCGAAGAGCGCTCGATCACCGCGGCCGCCAAGCGCGCGCACGTGACGCAGCCGGCGCTCTCGGCGGCGATCGCGCGGCTCGAGTCCGAGCTCAACGTCGAGCTCTTTCATCGAGAGCGAGGGGGCGTCGTTCCCACCGCGGCGGGCGAGGCGCTGATCCCTAGAGCGAAGGCGGTGCTCGCGGCGATCGACGACGCGCGACGGGCGGTCGAAGAGGTGCGCGACGTGCGAACGGGGCGCGTGCGCATCGGCGGCGGCGCGACGGTGTGCGCGTACTACCTGCCCCCCGTGCTCGCGGCGTATCGCGCGCAGCACCCCGCGGTGAAGCTGCTCGTCCGCGAAGGGACCTCCGAAGGAACGCGCGAAGCGGTGATGTCGGGCGAGCTCGACCTCGGGATCATCACCGTCGAGCACGGCGAGTTCTGGCGCGACGACGAAATGATCTTGGTGGCTGCGCCGGACGCGGACACGCGCGGGGCGCCGATGGTGACGTTTCCGAAGGGCGCCACGATTCGAGACGCGCTCGAGCGGCACTTTCCAGGGAGCGACATCGTGATGGAGCTCTCGGGGATCGCGTCGGTGATCGAACACGCAGCGCAGGGGCTCGGCGTCGCGCTCGTCTCGCGCGTGTCCGTCGAGGACGCCCTCGCGGACGAGACGCTCGTCGAAGTGAAGGATCCCCGCACGCCCATCGTGCGACCGCTCAAGATCGTCCACCGCGGGCTCGAGCGCTTGTCTCCCGCCGCCGCGGCGCTGCGAAAGCTATTGCTCGCGTCGCGCACGGTGCGCCGTCGTCGTCACGGCCGACGGAGCTGAGAGCCTCTCAGGCTTTTTCGGCGTTGTTCGCGAGCACGAGCAACACCGCCGACGCGCCGAAGGCGATGAGGAGCTTCAAGCACAGCGGCGCGAGCTCGGGCGGCGCGTCGCGGTACACGAAGAACGTCAACGCGAAGTGCAGCGCGATGGTCAAGAACGCCGCGTAGCGAGCCCAGTTCTTCGCGAGCAAGAGAAACAACGCCGCGAACAGGTCGAACGCGCCCCAGCTCCCGAAGAGCACAGCGCCGATGCGCGCGACGTCGCGAAAGCGTCCCTCTTCTTGCCAGAGGATCCACGCGACCCAGCAGTGGAGGCCGCCCCACGCGCCGAGGGCGAGACCGACGAGTCGAAGCGCGATTCGAGAAAGCGTTGGTCCAAACATCTCTGCGCCGAATCGTAGCGCACTTCGAACGCTCAAGCGCGGCGAGCGCGCGTGAGCGCGAGCGCGGCGAAAGCGACGAACCAGACGACGCTCGCGGCGGTGACCTTGTTGCGCTTGTCCGCGTCGAGCACCGGCGGCTGATCATCGACGCGCGACGCGAGCGAGAGCACGACGAAGCTCATCACCAACCCCCCCCAATAGCCCCACTCGCTGCGCCTCGGGGCCCACGCGAGGGTGAGCCCTGCGCACAAGAAACCGAGCATGAGTCGGTTGGCGAGCGGCGCGCGGTCGGTGCCCTTCGCGGAGAGCGCCCACCCAGAAATGAGCGCGGGGGGCACGAACAAGAGCGCGCGGAGAACGTGCTTCGCCCAGCCTTCGTACGCGCGGATCACCCTGGGAATATCCTGGTAGAGTGACATCCCCGGAAATTGGGGCCGCGTCGGCAGCGCGTCGCCGAAGGCCACGACGGACATCGACGCCATCGAGAAGAACGCGATCGACGCGACGCTCATCCGCGCCCACACGCGCGGGGCGGTCTCGCGCGACGCCACCGCCACGAGCACGAGCAGCGGAACGGTCGCGTGCATCGCGAGCGCCCGATCGGAGATATCCGAGAACGAGGCCCAGCTCGCGATCCATTGGATCGGAGAGGCCTTGCAAGACCAGGGGAGCGCGGTCGAGATCAACAAGCCGAGGACGGACAAGAGCCAGTAGCGGCGCGTTCCCGTTGGGATCGCGGGCGTGCGCTCGGCCTCGGGGTGCGTGGCCTCGGCGGTCGCGAGCTCGCGCGATGCTTCGGTCGTCGGCGCGGCGCTCTCGTTGGGCGCTGGTTTGGTCTTGGTTTTGGTTTTCGAAGACTTCTGGGCCATCAGCGGGGGCACAGTACCGTGACTTCACCCTGTCCGCGGCGCACGAACCATCGTCGCGGCTCGCGCACGACGAGTCGATCTCCGGTCGCGCACCGCGCGAAGAAGTACCGACGGATGATCGGAACGGACGGAGACAGCGGGACCTTCAGCGCGTTCCACACCTCGTCGTTGCCGCGATCGTTGAGGCACGCTCCGTCGCGCGTGCACCACTGCGCGGTCGGCAGATCCTCGGAGTACAAATGGTGCGAAAAATACGCGGGCCAGAGCCCCACGTACCAAAAGAGCGGCGCCACGATGAGCAGCGCGCTCGCCGCGAGGGCGCCCCGGTGCGAGCGCTCGACGGTCTCGCGCGGTCGCTCGCCGTGCCACGGCCACAGCAGCAACGGCGCGAGCAGCGCGAGCGCGATGTTCCAGGGCCAGACGGACTCGTTCCATTTGTGACCCCATGGGCCGAGGTCGTAGAGGATGCCCGCGTGCATGAGCACCGCGCCGATCGCCGCGAGCCGACGCGCGCGCGGGATGAACACGAGCACCCCGAGCGCCGCTTCTCCCCCAGCGATCACCCAGGGAAACCACTTCGACACGAGCGCGCTCGGGCTCTTCGTCAGCGCCGTCAGAAGCCACGGCGCGGTCCCCGTGAACCACCCTGGCGACAAGAGCTTGTTCAGCCCCGCGTAGAAGTACATCGCCCCCAAGAAGACCCGCGCGAACACCCAGCCTCGCGCGCCGAAGCTCGTCCCGAGCATCACCGCCGCGAGCGTGTACACCGACGGCTGAACGCGCGTCGTGTCCGCCGCCATCGCGACGAGCAACACGATTGCGTGGGTCACGCTCCCGACCCTCGGGAGCACGATGCTCGCGAGCGCCGTCGCGATGAGCGCGTGCCCGAACGGAACGGCCATCGACGGCCCCAAGGGCAAGAGCGGCGGCTCGCTCCGCGCGCTGTACAGCGACCACGTGACGAGCACCGTCGCGCATTGCCCGAGCGCCGCGATCGTCCGCGCGATCGCAGGGGGCGTTGAGGGGTCAGTCATCCAGCGCTTCACGCTCGCACTCTTCGTGGCAGACACAAGTGATACAACTGTCGCGACCGCACCGAGCGATCCAACGGTACCAACCGATCCAACGATCCCACTACGATGCCGAAGCGAGACCGATACCTTTTCGTGTGCACGAATCGACGCCCCGATGGCAACCCCAAGGGCTCGTGCGCGCAGTCCGGGAGCGAAGAGCTCCTCGCGGCGCTCAAGGCCGCCGTCGTGACGAACAAGCTGCAAGCTGTGAGTCGTCCGTGCGGTGCGTCGTGCCTCGATGTGTGCTGGGAGGGCCCCGTCGTCGCGGTCATGCCCGACGACGTGTTTCTCGGGCGCGTTACGAAGGATGACATCCCCGCGATCATCGAGGCGCTCGCGCAGCGCGACGTGAAGGTCTCCGAGCACCCGAAGCTGCGCGACAAAGTGCTCTCGCGCGGGCAATTCGACGACCCCGCGCTCGTGAAGCTCGGCGTGAAGAAGGGAGACTGACGTGCTCGGCGTAACGTTTCGCGAGACGCTCGACGGAAGCTGGCACAAGCCGAGCGCTCCGGCCGACGAGCGTCGCTGCTCGGTGGACGTCACCGTGGTGATCCCCAGCTTGACGGAGCTGCTCGGAAACACCGTGGCGGACATTTCGGGCCGCGTGACGCTCGACGGCCTCGCGAGCAACCGAGAGTTCAAAGGGACGCTCGGCATCGGAGCGATCGTGCGCGAGCGCCGCATCCCGTACGCGTTTTCGTTTATCGGCGACGACGGCGGGGCGTACCGCTTCGACGGCGCCAAAGAGGTCAACGTGCTCAAGCTGCCCAAGTCGACGAGCACGCTCGGCGCGTACGTGTTCGACGGCCAAGGGGACGAGGTCGGGCGCGTCGTTTTGCGCGCGGATTTGCGCGAAGAAGTCCTGCGATTTCTCACGACGTTTCGCCCGTTGCTCGGGGGGCGCTCGTGAGGGCTCGCGCCGTCGACGCGTCGCTCGTGGCGCTGTGCGCGCTCGTGTCGTCGGCGGGCTGCGCGGGGCGATCGAGCGACCGCGGCGCGCTCGATCGAGCGCACACACAATCAAGTTCGGGCGGCGCGAGCGCGGCGACCCAAGGAGGGACGGCGAGCGACGACCTCGACGCGTCCCTCGCGTCGGTGCGAACCGCGCTGCTCCGAGCGGACGCCGCGTCGTTGCGCGAAGCGGGCGTCGAGCTCGGCCGCGGAGGCGCCACGGAGATCAACGGCGACCCCGCCGAGGACGAGCGCGTGGCGGCCGTCGAGATCGCCGTTCGCGACCGAGGGAGCGCGCTCGTCGTGCTTCGAACGAGCTGCGGAAACGTGCGGGTCATCGGCTACGTGCGCGAAGGCGCGGCGTGGCGGGCGCGCGCGAAGCAGTCGCTCGTGCCCACGGCTGTTCCGGGCTCGTGCGTTCGCGTGGCGCTCGTGGCGCAGTCGATCGCGATGCGCGGGGATCCTGCGCGAGAAGCCGCGGTGGGCGTTCGCTGGGAGGACGCGATGGCCGACGAGATCCACGGGCCCAATCTCTGGGTGTTCGGCCTCGATCCAGCGCAAGGCTACACGGTGCTCCTCGAGCGAGCGCCCTTCGGCGGAACCGACGATCGCACGGGATCGAGCACCGAAGGCTCGCTCGCGGTGCTCGACGAGCTCCCTCCGCCGCGGCCGCTCTTCGTCGAGATCCGACCGGGCGCCCGAGGCATGGCTCCCGGCCCCGCCCTCATGCGCACCGTGCGCCGCTACGAGCTGCGCGGCGCGCGCATCGAGCTCGTCGACGAACAGCGCAGCTCGATCACCGACGAGGGCGCAGCCGCGCCCGAGCGTCGCGTGCGCTGAGCCGCTCGATCACGACGCCGCGTTAGCGCTCGCCGCTTCGATGCGTTCGGCGATAGACAGCGGTCCCTGGGTTGCTGCCGTCGAGCCCCATCGTCGTCACGTTGAGGATGCTCCCGCTCCCGAGCCAATCGCGGGTGATCATGATCGTGTGCGAGCCCGCGGTGCGGGTGCGGCACGCGCTCTCGTCGTCGCGGACGAGCTCGACGGTGCCGGGCAAAAAACGCACGTTTCCGCTGTCGACGCTCAGCGTATACGGCGACGCCGTCGACCAGACCCGCGTGGTCCCCAGGCTCCCGCACGAGTCGCGCTGCGATCCGTAGAACGTCGTCGTCGTGCACACCTCGCGCGCGTCGGTCGGGCTTCGAATCGTCAAGACGCACTCCGAGCGAACGGTTCCGCCCGACGGCCGCGCGGTCGTCTCGTCACCGTCGCTCCACACGCCGACGAGCCCGTCGAGCAGCGCGTCGCGCGTCGCGTGCGGCGCCTCGCCTTGGGGCTCGTTCGTCGCGGTCGTCGGCGGCGGAAGGGCAGGGACGGTCTCGTTGTTGTTGTTCTGATTGTTGGCCGCGGTCGGCTCTTCGGTCCCGTGATTGCCCTCGGCGGGCTGCGCGGTCGTCGCTGTCCTTTCGCCGCCGCGGATCAAGGGCGCCGTCGATCCACGCGCGGGGAGCGCGTGATGCGTCGGCATCGGCGCCACGGCTTCGTTGACGAACGGGCCGCTCACGCTCGACTGCGGGCCATACATCTGCTCGGGCGGCGTCACGGCGCGCTCGGTCGGTCGCTGTCCGCACGCGCTCGCCGCGAGCGTCAGCGCGATCGCTGCTGCTCGCACGCTCATCGACGCCTCTGCCGCTGGGGCGCGTCGATCTCTTGGATGCGCCCTTGCGCGTACGCGCGGTCGATCGTCCCGCGCCCCGCGAGCGCTTGCTGATACAGCTGTCGCGCTCCGCGGCGGTCGTTCTCTTCGAAGGCGATGTCCGCGCGCATGAGCAGCGCGGGCGCGTCTTGCGCGTCGTCCGACAGGATGCGATCGAGGTACGCGCGGGCGAGGGTGTTCAGGCGCATTCGTCGCGCTTGTTCTGCGGCGCGCAAGCGCGGGGTTCGGTCGCTCGGCATCAGGTCGATCGCGCGGTTCCACTCTTGGATGGACTCTTCGCCTCGCTCGGTGCGGCCGAGGACCTCGGCGAGCGCCGCGTGCGCTTCGCCGTCATTGGCGACCTGTTCGATCGCTGCGCGCAAGGGCGTCTCGGCCTCCGCGAGTCGGCCGCCGCGAAGGTGCGCGCGACCGAGGCCCGACTGCGCTCCTGCTTGTTGCGGGTTGAGCTGAACCGCTCGCGCGAACGCTCGCTGCGCCTCGTCGTGCGTCCCGCGCGCGAGGTGCAAATCGCCGAGCGCGACGAGCGCCTCGGGCCAGTCGGGTCGGTCGCTGGTCGCGCGCTGCAGCAACGGAAGCGCCTGATCGTTTTGCCGCAATCGTCGCAGGACGCGCCCGAGCGAGAGCGCCGCGACGGGGTCCTTCGGGTCCGCTTCGACCGCGCGTTGAAAGGCCTGACGCGCTTCGTCCTGTCGATTGCCGAGCTCGCAGAGGAGCCCGAGGCCGAGGTGAGGCTCGGAGCGACCCGCGAGCGCTGCGGCCGCGGCGCGATACGCGGCCTCGGCCTCTTGCGCCCGTCCGGCGATCCGCAGCGAGTCGGCGACGACGAGCTTGAGCTCTGCGTTTTCGCGGTCGATTCGCTGCGCTGCGGTGATCTCGCGCTCGGCGAGCGACGGCCGCTGCCAGATCAAGTGCGCGCGCGCCATGCACAAGTGCCGGTTGATCCCCGCGGGGACGGCGTTGCACGCGGTGCGCGCCTCGCGAAAGTTGCCTTGATCGAAGCGCACCCGCGCGATCTCGAACAGGGCGTCGGCGCGCGTCGGGCCGCGGGCCGCGGTGCGCAGCGCTCGAAGGGCGTCGTCGAAGTGACCCGCGCGTCGGAGCGCGCGTCCGAGGCGGAGCTGCGCGGCGGCGTCCGTTGCGGGAGCCGCTCGAAGCGCAGGGAGCTCCGACTCTTGAGCGAGCGCAGGGGCGCCGAGCGAGAGCACGGCGATCGCGATCATCACCGGAAAGGCAGTAGTTCCGCGGGGGCGCATCGGTTCTCCAGCGAGAGTGGCGTGAGTGATTCGAGGATTTTGGGCTCGACCGCGAAGATCATTTCGTTCGGTCCGGCCGTCAGAGTGGTTATACGCCCGCCGCGTCGGAACGGTGCATCGATGTGTGCTCTCTCTGCCTACCTGCGCGGTCGTGTGCCGCGCGGTAGCAAGCGCCCAAAGGGGAGCGCCACTCGGCGGTGTTCAAGCTTCCATGGTACCGTCCCACACTGAGCTTCAACGAGGGATGCGATGAGTGCAGCAACAGAGTCCGTAGCGCCTGCCGAAGTGGTCGAGGATCGCTTCGCGTTGGTAGGGACGACGCTCGAGGGAAAATACTCCGTCGAGAAGGTGATCGCAGAGGGTGGATTCGGCCTCGTCTACAAGGGCATTCAGGCGAACCTCGGGCGACCCGTCGCGATCAAGGTCTTGAAGACCCCGCCAGAGCTCAACGCGCAGGCGGCCGCTGAATTTCAGCGGAAGTTCAAAGAAGAGGCCACCGTCATCGCGCGGCACGGTCATCCGAACATCGTGCAGGTGATTGATTTCGGCGTCTCGCCGATGCCTTCGCACGAGGTCGCGCCGTGGATGGTCCTCGAGTGGCTGCCGGGCAAGACGCTCGAGCAGGTCATGATCGACAAGAAGGGGCCGTTTTCTCCCCGCGAAGTGATGTCGCTCATGCGCCCGGTCTTCGAGGCGCTCGCGTTTGTTCACGAGGCGGGGATCGCGCACCGCGACCTCAAGCCGGCCAACATCATGATCGTCGAGTCGGGGCGCGTGCGCATCCCGAAGCTCATGGACTTCGGCATCGCGAAGCTCATGGACCCCAACGAGCAAGCGGGCACCGGCGCCACGCGGACGCGCTCTTCGCAGAACGCGTTTTCGCCGCAGTACGCATCGCCCGAGCAGCTCAGCGGGACGCGCAGCGGACCGTGGACCGACGTGCACGCGCTCGGGTTGATCATCTCCGAGATGCTCACCGCGCAGCCCGCGTTTCAAGCGGACGACATGACGCAGCTGTTCGTGCAGATCCTGTCCGAGCGCCGCCCGTCGCCCGCGAAGTTCAACGTCGACGTGGGCCCGTGGGAGGCTGTGATTCAGCGCGCGCTCGCGATGAAGCCGGACGACCGCTTCAAGACCGCGATGGACATGCTCACCGCGCTCGAAGAGAACGTCCCTGCGTCTGGTGCGAACGGCGCCGAAATGACCGGACAGCGCCCGGCGATCACGGCCTCGCCCACGACGCTTCGACAGAGCGCCGTGGCGATTCCGCTCGTCGCAGAGCGCGCGACCAGCGCGCCCGAAGCGAAGAAGAAGCCGTGGCTCGCCATCGGCGCAGTGGCCGCGCTCGTGCTCGTCGGCGGAGGCGTCGCAGCGGCGAAGTTCACGGGTGGCTCGACGCCCAACACCGAGAGCGGCCCGCGCGGAACGGCCAACGGGAGCTCCGCGCCGCAGACCTCTACGCCGAACGGAACGCAGCAAGTCGTGCAACAGCCGACGACGCAGCAGCCGAGCACGCAGCAAGCAGGCTCTGGCACGGGAGCCGCCGCGCAAACGCCGACGGGATCCGCCGGTACGCCCTCGGGTACTCCATCGGGAACAGCCGCGAACACGCCGACGACTGAGCCCGCGCGGGGCTCGCAGACGGCGCCTCCGTCCACGCCGAGCAACCCGTCTCGCACGAACACGACGCAGCCCGCGGTCGCTGCGAACACGCCCGCGGTCGATCCTCCGCGAGGCGGGCGCCGTCAGCAGCTTCGCCAGCTTCGCCAGCAGCTCCGCCAGGGCCAACGCCCGAACGGAACGCGTCCCGGACCGACCGAAGTCCCCGTCGAGTAGCGCGGGCATCGCTGCAACGCCGCGGTCTCGCTCGCGCAGACGTCGTTGACCGCGATCTTGCACAGTGGGGGTGAGACGGGGCACACACAGGCGGACCGTTGATGTTCGCCCGTGTTCCATGGCTCGAAGGTGCGTCGATCGCAGCGCTGCTCGCGGCGCTCGCGGCGTTCGCCCACGCGGGAACAGCGACGCTCTCGGGTCTCGTGACGGCGCTCTTCGCCGTGGGGGCGCCATGGATCGCGCGCATCGTGGCTCGCCAGGGGCGTGTCCCGGACGGCGTTCGCGGGCTCCCGTCGCTGTTCATCGGCGCCGCGGCGGTCGCCGCGAGCTCGATGGTCCTCGGCGTGTTCGCGCCCGCGGGCTTCTGCCGCGTGAGGGCGCTCGCGTCCGGCGTCGCGGTGGGCGCGCTCTTCGCGCTGCAGGCGCGCGCCGCGTCGCACCCCGGCGCGTGGATCGCCGCGGTGTTCACAGGGCTCGCTGCGTTCGCCGGCGCCCTCTCTCCGCGCGGGGCGCTCGCGGCGCTGCCCGTGGGCCTCGCGATCGCGGCGTTCTTCGTCGGCCTCTCGAGGACGCTCCGCGCGCCTTCTCCCGACGAGCGCGTGCGCCGGATGTACGAGCTCTCGTCGCTCTTCGTGGCGACCGCGCTCGTCGCGATGTCCGGGTCCTACGCGGCGCACACGTTTTCATCGGTGCTGGCGGCGATGGCTCCGATCGCGCTGGGGCTCGGGTTCGCCGCAGGTCACTCCGTGGTCCAGCCCGAGGAGGCCTCGCGCGTCGCTCGCGCGAGCGCCGCGCTCGTCACCGGCGTGCTCGCCGCGGTCGCCACGAGCGCCGCGGGAGACCTCTCGCTCTTCTCTGCGTCGGTGGCCGCGATCGTCGCGCTCGTCGTCGATCGCACAGGGCTGGCCCTCACCGCGTCGCTCCCGTCGTCGCGCCTCGCGCTCGCGGCGCGCGCCGCGGTCGAGTCGCTCGCGGGGCAAGAGTCCGTCGAGGACGTCGCGCGCGCGGCGCTCGATCCGCTGCGAGATCCGTCGGACGTTCGCGTGACGGGCGAGCTGTGGCTCGTCGATCGCGCGCAGCGGATCACCCTCGACGTCGCGGGGACCGTGAAGTTCGGCGAGCTCGCGCTCGACGCCAACTCGAGCACGCGCGCGCTGCTCAGCTGGCTGCGGTCGCGGCCCGAAGAAGTGGCATACGCCGACGCGATGCGCGATCGAATCGAAGAGCGCACGGACGCGCCCGCGGTGCTCTCGGCGCTGCACGGACGAGACGCGTTTTGCGCGGTGGGCGGCTACGCGGGCGGGGCGCTCGCGTGTGTGCTGATCGTTCCGCGCGCGGGGCGCGTCGAGCCGCCTGCGTGGGACGAGCGCGAGGCGTTGCGGGCGCTCGGTCGGAGGCTCGCCGCGGCGCTCGAGTCCTCGGCGGCGCTCGAGTCTGCGCGGGCGCGGGCCGCTGAGGCCGAGCGAATCGCGCGCGAAGCCGAGGCGAGCCGCGAGGACGCCGTCGCGCGTTGCGCGATCGCAGAGGGACGCGTCGCGCGCGCGCCGAACATCGTGCGACTCTCGGGAACGCTCGAGACCGTGTGGGTGGGCTACTCGGCGCCGATGCGCTTGCTCGATCAACGGCTGCGCGCGGTCGCCAAGCAACGCGACGTGACGGCGATCGTGTGCGGCGCGGGCGGGCCGAGAGAGGCTGTTCTCTGGAGGCTCCATGGATATGCCCCGTGGTCGGGCGCTCCGTGCGCGGTGCTCGACGCCGGTCGCGTGCATCCTCGCGACGCGCTCGCGTCGCTGTTCGGAACGACCGCAGCCGGCGTCGGCGACGCGCGCGTCGAAGCGCAATCGGGCGTGCTCGAGCTCGCGGGCGAAGGGACGCTCGGGCTCTTCGATGCGCAGGCGCTCGGCCCCGATGCGCTCGCGGCGCTCGCGGTCGCGTTGCGCGAAGGCCGCGCGCGGCGCGTCACGGCCGACTCCGATGCGCCGAGCGACGACAAGGGCGACGCGTCGCACGCGACGTTCGACGTGCGCGCGC
This sequence comes from Myxococcales bacterium, assembly GCA_016793325.1. Taxonomy (GTDB): domain Bacteria; phylum Myxococcota_A; class Polyangia; order Polyangiales. Next base: position 31,172 of record JAEUKI010000055.1, read on the forward strand.
GGGTGGTGTTGTTCTTGCGCGACGCGCCGATGGCGAGCGGGCTTCCGTCGGAGCTCTGTGACGCGCTCGGGGACGATTGGATCACTGTTCCTTCGCTCGCGGCGCGGAGCGAAGACCTCGAGGCGAGGGTGCTGCTCGCGATCGATCGATCGTGTCGCGCGCTCGGTCGAGAGCCGATCGGGATCGGTCGGGACGCGCTCGAAGCGCTGCGGATGTGGCCGTTTCCTGGGGACGATCGCGAGCTCGACGAGGCGATCGAGCGCGCGGTCGCCGTCGCCAGCGGGCGCATCACCGTCGAGGACCTCCCGTCGCCGATCGGCCGTCCCCGCAGCGGGACCGCTCCGGCCACCGCCGCGGACGCCGACACCTTCGACGCGCTCGAACGACGCATCCTCGAAGCGGCGCTCGAGCGCTCCAACGGAAACAAGAGCGAAGCGGCGCGCGCGCTCGGCCTCGCGCGAACGACCTTCCTCGACAAGCTGCGCAAATACGGTCTGCGCGAGTGATCGCCGCGCTATCGAATCGCTTCGAGCTTCGCCGGCGGAATCGCGTCGCCCGACACGAACGCGCGCCGCAGCGCCTCGATCACCGCGAGGTCGAGCGCTCGGCCTGCGCGATCGAACGCCTCGTGCAACAGCCGCTTCTCTTCGCGCGCGAGCCGTCCGTCGATGATCGACGCGGTCGCGAGCACGCGGAGCGCGACGGCCTGCTCGTCCTTCGAGAGCCCCTCGAGGTCGCTGAGAAACCGCGCTGAATCGTCGATCGCCTCGACGGGCTGCTGCGCGTCCCCGTCGGCGAGCGCCGTCACGCGACGCACTTCGCGCAAGAGCGCGACGAGGTTCGGGTGCAGGTCCTCGCTGCGAACGGCTGCGGCGCCGACCGCTCTCGCGCACGTCGCGCGGCACGCTGGCGAGCGGCGCTCTGCGTCGCCGAGGATGATCGACGTAAACTCCACCGCGGCGGAGGGTCCCAGCACGCGCAGCCGCGCTTCGCGCACGATGAGCCAGCACACGAGGCCGTCCCACAGCGCTGTGACCGGCACCGCGACGAGCTCGAGCACCGTGCGCGTCGCGGCGCGTCCGAGCGCGCGTCGAACGAGCGCCTTCACGAGGAAGCCCGAGATCGTGACCTTCAACTTGTAGAGCAGCGACGCCGCGAACACGCGCGCGCGAGACGCCTCCCTCAGCGGGTCGACGCCGGGAACGGCGTCCGGCGGGTTGGGCGCTTCGAGCGCCGCCCGCGCGAGCGCCCACAGCGCGCTCGTCTTGTCTCCCTCGAGCTCGGGGGCCGCGAGGTCCATGCCCGCTGCGTGCGCGAGCTTCTGCACCGAGCGAAGTCCGTCCCAATACAAGAACGCGATCTCGAGCACCGACGCGACGATCGTGACGCCGACGACAATGGCCCAGTACTTCGCGTGCGCTTCCACGGGCGCCGCGCTCTGCACGGGCGACAGAACGATCGCAGGGATCGCGCACACGAGCCCCGAGAGCGCGCCCGCGAGCGCTGCGCGGGCGATCGCGTTGCGCTCGATCGTCACGAGCGCGCGGCGCTCTTCGGCGTTGAGGACGTGAAGGGCGTCCTGCGAGACGGGCTTTCGTTCGCGCGCGAGCGATTGAAGAAATCGTACGCCGGCGCGCTCGAGCCGAGACTCGCCAGCAGAGGGTGCGTTGTCGGCAGTGGACACTGCGAGCGTTTGTACTTCGGCTCCGCGGCGCTGCGAAGCGTGCGTGGTCGCGAGGGATCGCTGTACACTGACGGTCCCCTGCGCGCGCTCGTGTTTCATCGATTGACCGCACGCTTCGTCGATCCCGCGCTCGAGCGGGCGTTCGAAGCCGAATACGTCCCCGACGTGCTCGCGCCCTTCGTGCGTCGCACGCTCGGGTTCGGCGCGCTCACGTACTCGTTTTATGGGCTGCACGACCTGCTCGTGCTGCCGCAGCCCGCCTCGGCGTGGTCCGTTCGCTACGCGCTGGTGGTGCCCTGCCTGCTGCTCTGTTGGGCCTCGACGTTCACCGCGCTCTTTCGGCGGGGATATCAGTGGATCGGGCTCGCGTACGGCCTCGCGGCGACGGGCGGCGTGCTCTTGATCGCGTCCAAGAGCCCCGCGGAGCCGTCGATTTTGTACGCGGGCTTCGCGTCGCTGTTCGTGACGATCGGGCCGTTGATCGCGCGGCTCGACGTCGCTCGACAGGCGCTCTACACGCTCATTTCGTCGATCTTGCTCGTGGTGTTCGAGTGGCGTTTTTCGCGAACGCCCCGGTCGGTCAACCTCGCGGTGCTCTGGACCGTGGTCGGGATGGGCTCGCTCGGGACCGTGATCTCGTGGCTCAACGAGCGGCAGCAGCGCGAGGCGTTTCTCGCGCGAAAGACCATTCGCGAGCAGTCCGACGAGATCGCCCGCGAGCGCGCGCGGAGCGACGAGCTGTTGCGCAACGTGCTTCCCGACGCGGTCGCCGCGCGCTTGAAGAACGGCGAGACCTCGATCGCCGACGGCTACGACGAGGCGACGGTGCTCTTCGCGGACATCGTAGGCTTCACGCCCTTGTCAGCGAAGCTCTCGCCCGAGGCGCTGGTCGCGAGGCTGAACGAGGTGTTCACCGCGTTCGACGCGCGGTGCAGCGAGCTCGGGCTCGAGAAGATCAAGACCATCGGCGACGCGTACATGGTCGTCGGAGGCTTGCCCGAGAAGCGCGAGGGGCACGCGATCGCCGTGGTGAACATGGCGCTCGCGATGCGCGAGGTCCTCGCGGATCAGCGCGCGCGGCACGGGGACGACCTCGACGTTCGCATCGGCGTTCACACAGGGCCCGTGGTCGCGGGCGTGATCGGGACGCGCAAATTCGCGTACGACGTGTGGGGCGACACGGTGAACACCGCGAGCCGCATGGAGTCGCACGCGCTGCCGGGGCACATTCAAGTGAGCGACCGAACGCGGGTGCTCGTCGAGCACGCGTTCGACCTCGAGGACCGCGGCGAGATCACGGTGAAGGGCAAAGGCGCCATGCGAACCTGGTTCGTGCACCGCAAGCGCGCGTCCTGACTCCCGTTCACGGGTGGCCGTGAAGATCTTCACGGGTGGTCGTGAACGCCGGGACTCGACGCCCGCTCAATTCACCCACTTTTTCTCGTCCTTTTTGCCGCCCTGAATGACCTTGAAGGTCCCGCTTCCGCCGCGCTTGCGCGTCCCGCCACCGCCGCCGCCGCGACGCTGCATCGCGCCGACCCAACCGAACACGACGATCATCGCGCCGAGCGAGGCCATCGCGGTCGGCGTTCGGCTCGTGAGCGCGTTGATGACGCCGATCAGCGCGAACACGCCGGCGAGCACGCGCCCGTCCATCTCCGCGAGCCCGAAGAACGAGACCCGCTCGCGCGCGTAGAGAAAGCCCCACTTCACGATGAGCGCGTTGAACAAGATCGGCGAGAGCCCCATCGCCAAGCCGAACTTGTAGTCGCTCGCGACCCCAGAGAGCGCGAGGAGCGCCGCTGCGCCGCCGAGCGCGCCCACGAGCCACGGGATCACGATCCCGCGGACGCCTTCGCGCTGCTCGATCTGCGATCCCATGAGCCAGAGCGTGATCACGGACCACAGGCCGTCGAAGCTCGTGGGCGCGTCGAGGCACGCGTACGTGAGCACGCGCCAGACCTGGAAGTCGCTCGTGACCTTGGCTGGGATCAGTCCTCCCCAGCGGATCGTGGGGAGCAGCTCGATCGCGCCCGGCCGCGCGACGAACCAGAGGACCAGGTGCACCAACCACAGCGCTCCCGCGACGATTGCGAGCCGCTTGGACCACGGTCCAAAGGGCGGGAGCGTGAACACCACCGCGCGCTGCTCTTTTGCCATTCGTTCGTTGCGAACGGTGCTACCGCGGGCGCGACCGTCGGGCAACGATTGCGAGTACGGCGGCGTCGCTGTGAGGTCTCGGTCGTTGACACGGGTGCGTCACGTGGGGTTCGCTCGCCGTTCGAGCCATCCATGCCGACTGTGATCTACGCGCACTTGTTCTCGTTCTTTCAGTCGCAACCCAACGCGGGCGCGCAGCGACACGTGCCGACGATCCCCGAGCTGATCATGCACGCCACGGTGCCGAACAAGCTCGTGATGCTGACGCTCGTGCTCTTCTCCGTCGCGAGCTGGTACATCATTGGCTACAAGGCGCTGTACCTCCGCCGCGCGAGCCTCGAGAGCGACAAGTTTCTCAAGATCTTCTACGACACTCGGCAGCTCAACATCGCCGCGGAAGAAGCCGCGAAGCTCCCGCGCTCGCCCATCTCGGCGCTGTTTCGCGCGGGCTACGACGAGCTCCGAAAGCTCCGCGCCGCGGCGGAAGCCGGCGAAGACGGCGGTGGCATCGAGAACGTCGAGCGCTCGCTCCGCCGCGCGATGGCCTCGGAGGTGACGACGCTCGAGTCGATGACGCCGTTTCTCGCGACGGTCGGCTCGACCGCGCCGTTCATCGGCTTGTTCGGAACGGTCTACGGCATCATGCACTCGTTCTTGCAGCTCGCGGGCTCGCAAGATCAGAGCACGATCGACCGCGTCGGACCCGGCATCGCAGAGGCGCTCTTCGCGACGGCGATCGGCCTGATCGCCGCGATCCCCGCCGTGATGGCGTACAACTTCTTTCTGCGGAAGGTGCGCGTCCTCACGAGCGAGATGGACTCGTTCAGCAACGATTTTCTCAACATCGTGCGCCGCCACATCCTGAAGTGATCCGAGGAGTCGAGCGATGGCTTTCAGCTCCGGTGGCAGCAACAACGCGGTGAGCGACATCAACATCACGCCCCTCGTGGACGTGATGCTCGTGCTGCTGATCATCTTCATGGTGACCGCGCCGCTCGTTCAGTCGGGCATCAAGGTCGACCTGCCAAACGCGCAGGCGCCCGCGATGCCTCAAGGCAGCGACGACAAGGTCCGCGTGACCGTCGCGCGCGTCGACGCGAACAACCCCAACAGCGCCGTCGGCGTGTGGGTCGGTCGCGATCAAGTGACGACCGACACGCTCGGGGCGAGGCTCTTGCGCGACCCCGTCGTGCAGCGCGACCACGAGGCGTTTATTCAAGCGGACGAGAGCGTTCCGTACGGGAGCGTCGTGCGCGTGATGGGCATCATGCGCGCCGCGGGCGTCAACAAGCTGGGGATCGTGACCGACCCCCTCGTGAGCCAGTGAGCGCCCAATCCGTTACGATACTCGGGTGTCACGTCTCCATCAGTGCGTCGCGACAGGTGAGTAGATGACCGACCACGTGTACACCGAAGAAGAGCGCAAGCGCCTCGCCCGCGGAGACCGCGCGTCCGCCGCGCTCGGCGTCGTCTCGGCGATCGCGATTCACGTCGTCGTCCTCGCGCTCTCGCTCCGCGCGGGAACCGCCGAGGGCAACGCGGCGCGCCCCGCGGGAAGGCCCGACAACCCGCAAGAAGCGCCGGAAGAAATGATCGTCGAGGGAGAGCTCCTCCGGCAGGGCGGCGGCGGTCGATACGACCCACGAATTCATCGCGAGGCGCCCGTTCGCGCGGAAGAGAGCAACGTCCGCGAGCGCGGCCCCAACCACGACCCCAACGCGAACACCGCGCAACGACGCGATCCCAACGCGGCCATCACCGATCGCGACATCCTCGGCCGTGGAAATCAGGACCTCGCCGAGCGTCGCTTGCAGCAGCTCGCGGAGAACGAGGGCGCCGACCCCAACGCGCCTCCGGGGCCCGGCTCGCCCGACGGGAGCGTCCACGGGACCGAGACCAACCCCAACCGCGCGGGCTCGGGCGCAGGCGCGAAGATCCAGAGCTTCTTGCGTCGCGAGCTGCGCTTTCCGAGCACCGCGCCCGCCGAGGCGAGGTCGCGACCGTTTCGTCTGCGCATCGTGATCTCCGACGACGGAGCGACCATCGCGCGAGGCCGCGTCGTCGAGGGCTCGGGCGACGAGACGGTCGACTCGGATTTGAACCTGCAGCTCGCGGAGATCGCCGCGAACCATCGGCAAATCCCCGAGCTGACCGACGAAGAAAAGCTCGCGATCCGCGGCAGGACGTTCGGAGTCCGCTATCGCCCTGAGTGAACGCTTTGCGCTACACTCGGTGGCGTCTTCGATGAAGTTCCGTCCGCTGTCTGTGTTCGTCCCCCTCGCGCTCGTCGCGCTCGCTCCGGTGCTGTCTGCGCAGACGCGCCCCGCGGCGGACGCAGGCGTTCGAGGCACGCCCGGTGAGGGCCCCGAGCAAGAGATCACGATCCAAAACTTGGATCAGCGGCTCTTGCCCATCGCGATCCCCGCGATCGCCGGGAGCGTCGGCGGTGACGTCTCCAACGTGCTCGTCAACGACCTGCGTCTGTCCGCGCTCTTTCGCGTCGTCGACGCCGCGCGGTACCCGAGCTCCGCGGCCTCCGAGGGCATGACGATCAACGCGCAAGCGTGGGTTCCCGTGGGCGCGACCTCGGTCGTCAAAGCCGCGACGACGGGCAGCGGAGACGCCTCGCGACTCGAGTTGAAAGTGTGGGAGCCCAGCCGCCCCGCGGCCCCCGTGCTCGAGCGCACGTTCGGACCCGCGTCGCCGCGCTCGCTCGCGCACCAGGTCGCCAACGCGTTGATCCGGCACTACACGGGGCGCGACGGCGTGTTCGGCTCGCGCATCTTGTTCGCGCGGCGCACGGGCCGCGCCCGCAAGGACGTGTTCACCGTCGAGATGGACGGGGCCAACCTCGCGATGATCTCGCCGGGCCGTCGGCTCAACATGCTCCCTGCGTGGGGACCCAACGGGATCTACTACGCCGCGCAGACGCGCGAGGGCTTCATTCACCTCGTCCGCGCCTCGCGCCCCAACGCGGTCCCGGTCGTTCAGGTCGAGGGCATGGTCGCGGGCTCGAGCTTCTGCGGCGGGCGCATGGCCATCTCGATCAACCGCGAGGGCAACCCCGAAATCTACGTGGGGAGCGCGGACGGGTCGAACCTCCGCCGCGCCACCAACAACTCCGCCGCGGACGTCTCGCCGGTGTTCAACTCGGGCTGCTCGCAGATCGCGTTCGTGTCCGATCGCGACGGCTCGCCGCAGGTGTACGTGATGTCCGCGGACGGCGGCGGTCAGCGCCGCGTCACATTTACCGGTGACTATAATCAAACCCCCTCGTGGTCTCCGGACGGAACCACGATCGCCTACGCCTCGCGGCAGGGCGGCTCGTTCGACATCTTCACTGTGGCCGCCTCCGGGGGACGGCCTCGACGGCTCACCGAGGGCCAGGGCAGCAACACGGATCCAACGTTTTCGCCGGACGGGAGGCTCATCGCCTTCAACTCGTCCCGCGGCGGGATCTGGCTCATGAACAAAGACGGCCTCGCGCAGACGCAGATCCTGGCGGGAGGGGGCGAGTCCCTCCGCTGGGAGCCTCGCTGACCTAAACCGCCACTCATTCGATCGTCGTACTTTTCTCGATCCATTCGTGGCGGTTTGACTTGATTTCAACCACGCCGATCCTCGGCTCACTTCTACGACGTTCAATTGTGGCGTGGTTTAGCTGATTCGGCTCGGTTCGCTACAGCTCGACACGGTTGGAACGGGGTGTGGGCTCGCGTCTTGACGGCGCGATGATCGAGATTAGTTCTCGCGATGGGCCTCGTTCCTCGGGGTCCCTTACAAGAGGCGATTCGCCCTCGCGACGCCCCGTTGGAAGGACTGCACGCAGCGCGCGATCTCCTGAGAAATCTCGCGAGATTCTCGTGTGGCGTGCAGCCAACGGAAGGCGGATCCGCACTCGCGGATTGGCTGGGCGATCGTCGACGCACGACGCGCGTTTTGCGCGCGGACTTGCGACACACGAAAACAAGTACGAAGCGAGAAAGGTAGGCATCGTCATGCTCAACCGCTGGGATCCCTTTGCCGAGATCAACCGCCTCCAGGATCAGTTTCGCCGCGCGTCGGACCAGACCGAGCGCGCTTCGTTCGCGCCCGCGGTGAACATCTTCGAAGACAAAGAGGGCATTCACCTCACGGCCGAAGTTCCGGGAATGAAGCCCGAAGACGTCCACGTCGACGTCGAGAATCGCGTCCTGACGATCTCTGGCGAGCGCAAGCTCGAGAAGGCCGAGCAGAAGGACGGCTACCACCGCATCGAGCGCAGCTACGGCAAGTTCACGCGCTCGTTTACGCTCCCCGACACGGTGGACGGCGAGAAGATCGCGGCGAGCATCAAGGACGGCGTGCTGACGGTGCTCCTGCCGAAGCGCGCCGTCGCGCAGTCGAAGAAGATCAACGTCACGACGTCGTAGTCCCGCGGCGAATCACGCACACGAAACGCGGCGAGATCCTCTCATCGCACGGCGCGGATCGATCGCAGAAACACGATCACCTTCGCGAGATCGCCGTCGCTCAATCGCGACGTCGGGATCGGCCGCATCGTCCCGTCGCCGTTGCGCACGACCTGGCGCGTGTGCGCCTCGCTGTCGTTGCGCCCGGTGAGGCGCGGTCCGATGCGGTTGTTTCCGCCCGGATGACAGCGACCGCACGAGCGATCGAACACGGCGCGCGCGTCGGCGAGCGCGTCGGCCGCGGCGGTCGAGCTCGTCGAGGTCGTTCCTGTCGGAGGGCGCGTCGTGCCCGTGGGGGGACGCGTGGTCGCGCGGCCCGCGTCTGCGCGGGATGCGTCGGGCGTCGCGCTCGCGTCGGCGACGGGCGTCGGAGGGACGTCTTGCTCGATCACGTCGGGCGTCGATACGGGCTCGGTCAGCGCCGCGTCTGGTTCGCTCGGCGGCGCGACGTCCTCGACCGCGGTCGACGCGACGTCGGGCGGCGGTGCGTTGAGCGTCGGATTGCTGTTCGTGCCCTGGCCTCCTGTGCAGTGCACAGCGAAGAGCGCGAGCAGCGCGATCGTCGGGGATCCGGTCTTCACGGCGAACGGTGATACTTCCTCTCGGCCGTTCGCGAAACACTTTGCCCTGCAGCGGTGACACAGCTGCGGTCGCCCGCGAGGGAAGCCGCGCGCTCGCTCCGGCCGTACCACCCAATGGTTCGACCGACGCTCGCGCGCAGGACGTATCTTCGAAGAGCACTCCTCCTATGACCAACGCCGACTTTGATTCGAGGCCATCGAACGCGCGCAGACGCGTCGCGATCGGGTCGTTGACCGTCGTCCTCGCGCTCGCGCTCGCGTGCGCCGCGCAGACGGGAGGCCCGCCCGACGTCTCGGGCAACTACGACGTTCGCTACGACGGGCTCTATCGATTGACCCTGCAAATCGGCGGAGCGCGGTACACCGCCAACACGTCGACCACGGGCGTCGTCGAGTTTCGCACGAGCGAGCGCGGCGTGTTGTCGCTCGATCTGCGGGGGTTCTGCGATCGGCCCGAGGTGCAGTGCCCGCACGAGACGCTGTGGACCCGCGTGTCGATCCACCAGCCCGCGATCCGCGCAGCGCAGCCGAACCGCCATGTGCTCAACGTGATCGAGAGCCGCCTGCCCGACGCGGCCAACCCCGCGCGGCCGGGCGTGGTCGCGGGGCTCATCGGCGACGACCTCGAGTTCGGCCTCGTGCTCGGCGCGGGCTACGCCTCGGTGTCCACGGGAAACGCGACGTGCGCGCTCGCGACGTTGAGCACGGCGACGGGGCAGTTTACGCGAGCGAACGAGGTGAGCGACAGCGGCGTGACGGCCTCGGCCAACGCGCGGGGAATCACCGGGATCACCAACGGACGCGTCGCCACGGCGTTTCTCGGCGGCTGCGCGTTCGGTCCCGTGGGCGTCGGCGCGCTGCTCACGATCGAGACGACGTACTCCGCGATTCGCTCCGGAGCCTTCGCCCCCCCACCGGGAACGATCGACCCCGTCGACCCGAGCACCGTGCGCCCTGGCGTCGATCCCAACAACGCCGGTGATGCATCCGCGGGCGACGCGAGCGCCGACGCCACGCCCTCGGATGCCGAGCCGAGCGCGGACGCTGCGCCCGAGGACGCGGGCGACCGCTGATCGGCCGAGCGCGTCGACTACCGCTTCTTCAGCGCTTGATCGAGCGGATCTTCTTCGACAGTGGCCTCGACCTCGGGGGCCGGCTTGGCTTCAGCGGGCGGCGCGGCGGGCGGAGCCTTTGGCGCTTCGACCTGCGCCACGGTGACGACGGCGACCTCGGCGGGCTGTCCGGTGGCGGTCGCTTCGCGCACGCGCTCGTGGAGAAAGCGCTGGCATTGCTCGAGCGCGTCGTTGACCTCGGAGCCGCAGCCCGCGGCGATCGCGTCGTCCGTGAGCCTCACGCGGAGCGTGAACATCGTCGACAGCGGCGGGTCGTGCGCGACGAGCGTCGCGAAGATCGCGCAGAGCGCCTGGCGTTTGCGCGTCGAGTCGAGCTTGGGGAGCGCGCCGAGCTGCACGGGCGTACTCGAAAACATGTGCGCTTCGAGCTCGGCCCGCTTCGGCGGCGGCGCGACGGCCGAGAGCAAGTGCAGCAAGTGCGGGCGCACGAGCTCGTACGGCAAGAGCCTCGCGGCAGACCGACCGAGCTCGACGCACACGAACGCGAGCTCGCTCTGCCGGAGCTGCGCCGCGAGCACCTCGGCGCGGATCGCGTCCGCTTCGTGCTGCAGCTCGAGCCTCGCCGCCACGCCGCGGACGGCGAGGTCTCGCGCGGGATCGAGCGTGCTCGCCGCGGCCAACTGCCACGCCCCGCGCAAGAGCGCCCGTCGCGTCTTGATGTCGAGGTCGCCGAAGATCTCGAGGTCCTCGAAGGTGAGCGCGCGTCCGGGCCGCACTTGCGCGAGCTCTTCGGCGGTGAGCCCGAAGGAGTTCATCGCCATCGCGACGAGCCGCGCTTCGTCGGGCGAGAGCGTTCGGTCGGCGTTGGCCACCATCTCGAGGATGCGACCGGCGAGCGTCGCGGTCTTCTGCACGCGACGCCGCTCTTTTTCGCTGGGCTCTTTGGTGAACAAACCACGGAGGCCCTTGGCGCCGCCTTCGAGCGTCACGCCTTGCTCGACCACGGCGGCCATGGGCATCCACTGCGCGGGCCCCACGGCCGCGAGCGACTGCGCGAAGCCCGGCCAATACAGGCCGTCCCACAGCGGCGATTGCGGCTGCGAATAGAGCGCGTGTCGTCGTCGCGCGAAGGGCTCGAGGTGGTCGTCGTAGTCTTCACGAGCGCACGCGAGGGCGACGAGGTCTCGCGCGGCGAGCTGATAGATCGTTCGGGCGGCCGAGGACATGCCGTACCGTATACCGCGGGCGCGGTTGCGGCGCGCGGGGGATGACGCGGTCGCGGTCACCGTCGCGGCGACGGTCGAGCTTTTGCGCGCCGCGGTATACGATCGCGAAGACGATGGCACTGAAGAGAGCACCGAGGGCAGTGGTGACGGGCGCGGCGAGCGGACTCGGGCGCGCGTTCGTCGAAGAGCTGTTGCAAGAGGGCGCGCGCGTCGTGGCGTCGGACGTCAACGACGAGGGGCTCGAGGCGCTCGCGCGCGATCTGCGAGAGCCCGAGCGGCTCGTCACGCGCCGCGCCGACGTGAGCGTGATCGAGGACGTCGAGGCCCTCGCGCAAGAAGCCGACGCGCGCTTCGGCGGAACAGACCTCGTCGTGAACAACGCAGGGCTCGGCTCGGGAGGGCCGGTGGGCGAGGTTCCTCTCGATCACTGGCGGCACGTGATCGGCGTGAACTACTGGGGCGTCGTGCACGGATGCCACGCGTTTATTCCGCGGATGCGCCGCGCGGGGCAGGGCTGGGTCATCAACGTGGCGAGCATGGCGGGCCTCGTGTCGATGCCCGAGATGGCCGTGTACAACAGCAGCAAAGCAGCGGTCGTCGCGCTCTCCGAGACGCTGCATGGCGAGCTCAGCGACACGGGCGTCGGCGTGAGCGTCCTGTGTCCTTCGTTCTTCAAGACCAACATCATCGCGGGCGGTCAGCTCTTCGGCAGCAACGCCGAGAAGCAACGGAGGCTCGCCACGACGTTGATGGAGCAGAGCGCGCTCGACGCGCGAGGCGTCGCGCGCTTCGCGATCGACCACGCGCGCGCCGGAGAGCTCTACCTCTTGCCGCACAAAGAGGGCCGCGCCCTGTGGCGCATGAAGCGCGTGGCGCCCGTGAGCTACATCCCCGCGGTGAAGTTTCTTCGTCGTCTCTCGGGCCGCTGATCGCGGCGGATCACTGTCGGCAGTGGTCGGGCGCGACGCACGATCCGCCAGCGCTGTCGCAGGCGGACTGCCCTCGCCACGCGTGCTGCCAGCCCTGCGCGAAGAATCGACAGCAGCACACGGGACCTGGGTCTTGCTGCGTGGGCGTCGGCTGCGCGGGCTGCGTCTGCGCGCGAACGGCGCTGTCCGCGACGGGCGCCGCGCCGCTGTCGGTCCGCCGCGTCTGCGCGCTGCGCTCGGGCGCGCGCGGTCGCGTCGGCGTGTTGCGCCCATCTTTGAAGAGCGGCGACGCCACGGGAGCGCGCACGATGCCCTCGGACGCGTCTGCGAGCGCGTGGCACGCGAACAGCATCGAGACGGCGACGATCGAGACAACGATCTTGCGCATCACGGGTTTCCTCCGAACGATCGCTCGAGAAGCGAAGACTCTGACTCGCTGAGGGTCACTCACCTTTGGCTCTGGCACAAGCCGAGGTGCCCCTACAGACGTCCCTCGCGCCCGAAACGATTCAGAGGGCGTTGGAGTGGGATTTCGGCCTTTTGCTGCAGATCTGCGTCGACCATCGGCGTCAGCAATTCTTGCAATAGCGCCGCTATTGCTGCGAATCGCTTCCTTGCTGGTCTCGCAGCTCCTTGCAACAGTCTCGAACTTCCACTCCAACGCCCTCTCAGTCGGTTGTGAAGTTCGTCAGGGTTGTTCGAGGCTGCTGCGTGGGTTCGGGAGATTTTCGTGTGTCGCTGAGTTTCGAGCCCACCCCCGGAGCCCCAGCCGAGCACTTTGGTGTATAGCCCCTTCGCGAGGTTGGCTTCGGTGCGTTGGATCGGGCGGCGTTCGGCTGCTGTAGGGGTGTTCGCGGTCTTTGCGTTGTGGGTCGTGCGCGAGGGCTTCGCGCAGCGGACGAACACGATTCGGCTCGACCCGTCGGACGCGACGCAGATGATCGCGATGCTGCGCGCGATGGACGCGCGGGGAGCGATGGACGCGACGATCGACGCGCGAATGGACGCTCGCGCGGACAGTCGAGCCGACGGAGCGTCGGACGTTCGACACTCCGACGCGCGCCCCTCGGGCCTTCGCTGTCCCGATGGAATGCTCCTCGTCGAAGGCGACTACTGCATCAACGTCGAGCAGCGCTGCCTTCGTTGGCTCGACCCCGAAGAGCAGATGCGCTGCGCCGAGTTCGCGCCGACGCTCTGCTACGGCCGTCGCCGTCGGCACATGGCGTTTTGCATGGATCGCTACGAGTGGCCGAACCGTCGCGGCGAGCTGCCTACGGTCCGCGTGACGTGGCACACCGCGCGACGGATGTGCGAGCAGATCGGCAAGCGCTTGTGCACCGAGCGCGAGTGGACGTTCGCGTGCGAAGGCGAGCAGACGTGGCCGTATCTCTACGGGCTCCGGCGCGACAACAACATCTGCCACTTCGATCACCAAACGAGGCGCCCGGACCGCGCGAGGCTCGCGAACCCCGCGACCGCGGCGGACGAGTACGCGCGACTCTACGAGGCCGTTCCCAGCGGAACGTACGAGCGCTGCGTCAGCCCCTTCGGGCTCAACGACCTGACGGGCAACGTCGACGAGTGGGTCGTCAACGAGAGCGGTCGGCCGTTTCAGAGCGCGCTCAAGGGCGGTTGGTGGGGGCCCATTCGCGCGCGGTGTCGCCCTGCGACGTACTCGCACGACGAGAACTTCATCTACTACCAGATCGGCTTTCGCTGCTGCTCCAACCCCACGGGCGGCGACGCAGGCTGAGCGAACGCCGATTTTCGCAGGGTTTTTCGAGCGGCCCGATCGGTCCGCACCAGGGACAGATCGGTCCCACCTAAATTTGCCGGGAAACTCAGTATCCCGAGCCGCCCGCGCCGCCGGTCACGATCGAGACCGACGAGCTCGCTCCGACGCGCGTCGCGCCCGCGGCCACCATGCGATCTGCGTCTTGCGCCGTGCGAACGCCGCCGGACGCTTTGACGCCGAGCTCGGGGCCCACGATCGCGCGCATGAGCGCGATGTCGTCCGCCGTGGCGCCGCCAGGACCGAAGCCGGTCGAGGTCTTCACGAAGTGCGCGCCAGCCGCCTTGGAGAGCGAGCAGCCGATGACCTTTTCGTCTCGCGTGAGGCCGCCGGTCTCGAGGATCACTTTGACGACCTTGCCCTGCGCGGCGCCGACGACGCGCGCGATGTCGTCGAGCACGAGCGCATAGTCGCGGCTCTTCAGCGCGCCGACGTTGATCACCATGTCGATCTCGTCCGCGCCGTTGCGGATCGCTTCGGTCGTCTCGAACGCCTTGGCCGCGGGGCTCATCGCCCCGAGCGGAAATCCCACCACGGCGCACACGGCGACGACGGACCCGCGGAGCTGCTCGCGCACGTACGGGACGTTCACCGAGTTGACACACACGGAGAAGAACCCGTGCGTCGCCGCTTCGTTGCAGAGCTTGCGCAGGTCGTCGCGCGTCGCTTCGGGCTTGAGCAACGTGTGATCGATGATTCGCGCGAGGTCTGGGCGCGGTCGCGCGGACGCTTGCCCAGCGTGAGATGGCGCGGCGCCGCCTGCGGGGGGCGTGACCGAACCAGCGGTCTTTCCCATTTCTTGTGCGACGCGCGCGACGACGGCGTCGACGAGACGATCGAGTTCGCTAGCCATGACGTTGGAGTTTCAACCATACCGTACTTGTCCGAGGAATCGCTACACAGACCACGAAAACGCTGGTCGCAGCCGGGCGCGATGCGAGAATCTCGATGTCGTGTCGGTCACGTGACGATCGGCGCACTTCGAGAGCAACAGCCATGAGCAATTCTTTCGAGCGAGCGTCGCGCTGGATCGACGCAACCACCCGGGCGCGCGTCGCCGGGGCTCTTGCAATGGCCGCGATCGCGGTCGGGCTCGCGACGCCGGCGACGGCGAACGCGCAGGCCGCGCTCGTCCGGGGGCTCGGCGGTCCCGCGGACTTCGGCACCAACGAGCTCATGTACAACGACGACGGCTCGTCGTCGGAGATCGACGTGTCCCGCGCGTTTCCGTACGGGCTCCGGTTCTTCGGGATGACGTTTCGCTCGTTGTTCGTGAACAACAACGGGAACATCACCTTCGGCCGCGGGCTGAGCACGTACACGCCGCGCGCGTTTCCCGTGTCGAGCCAGCGCATGATCGCGCCGTGGTGGGGCGACGTGGACACTCGCGGAGAGGGGCGTCCCGACCGCAACGGCGTGTACTGGGACATCCGACCGGGGCAGTTCACGGTCACGTGGTATCGCGTCGGGTACTTCCTCGAGAGCGACGATCTGCAGAACTCGTTTCAGCTGATCATTCGCCCCGCGCCCGTCTGCGGAAACGGCGATTTCGACGTCGAGTTTCGCTACAACCAGTGCCAGTGGCACACGGGCGACGCGTCGGGCGGCGAGCGGGGCGTGTGCCCTGCGGTGCCCGTTCCGAGCGACCCGTGCGTGCCGACGCAAGCGGGCTTCGACGGCGGTGACCTTCGAAACTTCTTCGCGCTGCCCGGCTCGCTCACGCCGGCGATCTTGAATTTGTGCACCACGTCCAACGTGGGCATGCCCGGCGTGTGGCGCTTCCAGATCCGCGGCGGCGAGCTTCCGTGCTTGGGCTCGGGCGATCGCTGCTCGACGGGGCTCTACGGCGCGTGCGCGCAGGGCACCGTGCAGTGCCGTTCGGGCCGGCCGTTTTGCGCCCCCGACAACCAGCCGCGCGTCGAGCGCTGCGACGGCGTCGACAACGACTGCGACGGCAGGACGGACGAAAACGATCGGATGGCGCCGCCCGACATGCCGCCGATCGATCCAGACGCAGGCATGTGGACGCCGGACTCGGGCGTGAGCTCACCGGACGCAGCCGCGAGCGATGGCTCTGTGGACAGCGGCGTGGACACGGGCGTGGACTCGGGCGTGTCGACGGACACGGGCGTGGCTCCCGATGGAGGCGTCGCGCCCGATAGCGGCGTGACGATCCCGCCCGTGTGCCCGCGCAACGGCGACGTGTGCTTCCGGGGCACGTGCGTTCCGGGCTGCGTCGAGGGCGCGTGCTTCGGCGATCAGACGTGCACGAGCGAGTCGGTGTGCGTCGAGACGTCGTGTCTGCGCGTCGATTGCCCGACGGGACAGCTGTGCCGCTCGGGCCGCTGCGTCGATCCGTGCGAGGGCGTTCGCTGCCCAGCGCCGACGACGTGCCGCTTCGGGGTCTGCCAAGACCTCTGCCTCGGCGTGACGTGCGATCCGTTGCACGTGTGCCGCGAGGGCCGGTGCGTTCCGGGATGCCAGTGCGTCCCGTGCGCGACGGGCGAGACGTGCTTGCCGTCGGGCCAGTGCATTCCGACGCTGTGCACCGACGCGATGTGCGATCCGGGCGACGTGTGCGACAGCCGCGGTCGCTGCATCAACCCGTGCACCGATGCGCGCTGCCCGCTCGGACAGACGTGCGACCGCGCGATGCGGCGCTGCGTCGACGAGACGCCGTCGATGCCCGATCCGCCGCCGGATTCGGGGGTCAATCCCGTCGAGCCCGACAGCGCTGCGCCGCCTCCGGACGGAGGCACGACGATGGACAGCGGCGTCGGTGACAACGAAGGCGGAACGGGCCCCGGCCTGCGTCGCCAGGGTTGCGCCTGCCGCGCTCCGGCTGCGCCGTCCGACGCGGGATCGCGTCCGTTGCTCTTGCTCGCGGCCGCGGGCGCGATCGCTGCCGTGACGCGACGCCGTCGCCGCTGAGCGGACGGCACGGGTAGGGGGGGGATCGAGTTCTTTGCGCGGGCGAGGGTGGAACGCTTCGTGCGACAACCCCGCCCCTGTCATGGCACTACGAATCGACAGTGGCCGTTCTCGCGTCGTCATCGAGACGCGCGCCAAGGGGATGCTCGCGTCGCTCGCGCACGACTTGCGTATCGTCGCGCCGATTTCGGGCGAGCTCGTCGGCGACGAGCGCTGCGTCGCGTCCGTCGCGGTCGCGTCGATGCGCGTCGACGAGTCCACGAAGCACGGCGCCAACCGCTGGGGACCGCCGTCGAGCGATCGGGCGCAGATCGAAGAGAAGATCGCGTCCGAGGTGTTTCGCGGCGTGTCCAACATTCAAGTCGAGGCCTCCGTCGCGGGCTCGCGCGCGACGATTACGGTGACCGCTGGCGCGGGCCGTCAGCAGCTCTCGACCGCGGTGCAGCTCGAGCGCGGCGAGGGCTCGGCGCGCGTCCGCGGTGAGTGTTCGCTCTCGCTCGACGCGCTGCGAGCGACGCAGCCCAAGGTCCCGCTGGGCGCGATCAAGCTCGAAGACATCGTCGCGGTGCGCTTCGACGTGCACTTCGTGAGCTGACGCTCCGTATGGTGTATCGCGACGCCCCGTTGGAAGGACTACACGCAGTGAGCCAACTCCTGGGAAATATCCAGGGATCGTTGTGTGGCGTGTAGCCAACGGACGGCGTCGCCGCGCTAGCGAATGGGCTGGATGCTGTTCAGCATGGTGATGAGCGCCGCGTTGCCTGTGATCTGACCGGGCAGCGCGAAGCCGATCGCCGCGACGCCGCGACCGTCGGCCCCGATCGCGAGCGCGAACCACTCGAGCAGCTGGCCGTTGCGCATCCCGACGCCGCGGAGCGCGACGCCCGCGAGCCCGTTTTGCGTGATGGGCCTCACGGGTTGCGTGACGCGGACCGCTTGAAAGCTCCCGCGCAAGTAGCCCATCAACTGTCGCTCGATGATCGCGTTGGTGCTCGGGTTGGTGAGCGCGACGAACTCGACGCCGAGCCCGCCCGTCTGCGGCGCGACGGTCAAGACCGGGCCGCGCGCGCGCATCAGCCAGCCAGTCGGGACGTTGAACTGCACGTTCGCGCGGCGGTGCGTCTGCCACTCGGCGCGCGCGGGGCTCGCGCAGAGCAAGAGCGCGAGGACCGTGGCCGCATAACGAATACGGAGACTCATGGCGATTCCTTTCGCGTGTCACGCGCCTCGATCGCCGACGTGGCGGTCGTGTCGGCTGCGCCGCTTCGGGGTCCGGTCGACGAGCGATTTACCTGAAGAATTTCAGGTGATCGTCGTGTCGATGTCGAGCTCCGAGGCTCGGCGCAGCCTCGGCTGCGTGTTGTTGCTCCATCAAACGAGCAAGCGGTCGAGTCGTCTGACACTCCATGACTCGGGTGATGTAAGCCCTGTGAATCTCGAGGGGAATCGCGCGTCGCTCGCGTCGCGTGAGCACAAATCAAGACGCGTCGCGGGCTCGTCCGCGCGCGGCGGCGAGGATTTCCCCAGCGAGGGTCGATCGCATGTGGGTGTCGCGGGTGCGATGTGACTCTCCCAGCGGGGGGACAAGTTCATCCCATCAGCAAATTTGCAGGATGAAATCATTGCTCCTGGGGTCGGCGCGTTGTAACGCTCAGGTGTGCTGCGTCGCGCTTCGCTCTTGCTCATCGGGTTCTTGTCCGCGTGCGGACCTTCGCAACCGAGCTCGCCCCTCTTGCCGGGCTGCGAAGGGCAGCCGCGGAGTCGCTGCGTCACGAGCGTGTCCGTGGGCGATCGCTTCGGCTGCGCGCTGCTCGGCGACGGGTCCGCGTGGTGCTGGGGACGCAACGACGAGAGCCAGCTCGGCTACGAGTCGAGCGACCTGTGCCCCGAGCGGCTGAGCAACGGACAGACGCGCAGCGTCGCGTGTCACAAGGCTCCGCAGCAAGTGGGCGGCGTGAGAGACGCGATCGCCGTGAGCGCGGGCGCGTCGCACGTGTGTGTGCTCACGGCTTCGAAGGGGGTCCGCTGCTGGGGCTCGAACACGTTCGGGCAGCTCGGCAACGGAGCGACGCTCCCGAGCGTCGCGGCCGTCGCGGTCAGCGGCATCGAGGACGCTTCGGCGGTCGCCTCGGGCGCGAGGCACGCGTGCGCGGTCGTGCGCGGCGCGGTGTTTTGCTGGGGCCTCAACGATCAGCTGCAGCTCGGCGTCGGGGACACCGGCGCGCGCTGCGCGTCGGGCGAAGAGTTGATTTCGTGTGCACGAACGCCGGTGCGCGTCCCTGGGTTGACCGACGTCGTCGCGCTGAGCGCGGGGGACGGGCACACGTGCGCGCGCACGATGGGCGGCGAGGTGCGCTGCTGGGGAAGCAACGTGTACGGGCAGCTCGGGCGCGGCGTGACCGAGACGATGGCCGTCGCTCGGCCCGAGCCCGTGTTGTTGGGGACGCGGCCGCTGACGCGGGTGCTCTCGCTCGTCGCGGGCGGGCAGCACACGTGCGTTCATCGCGAGGACGGCGCGGTGTTGTGTTGGGGGTGGGGGCAGAACGGGCAGCTCGGCGTGAGCGTTCCAACGGGGCCGCAGGCGCCGTGCATGGGGCGTTGCATCGAGTCGCCCGTCGCGGTCGAAGGCTTCGAGGGCAGCGGGTCGAGCGATCCGGACGTCGTCGAGCCCGACGCGACGTCGACCGACGCAGGCCGCGACGACGCCGATGCGCGCGCGAGCGACGGAGCAACCGGGGACGCGTCGCGACCGCCGATGACGGACGCGAGCGCGGACGGCGCTCGGCCCCCCGCGGATGGATCGAGCGCAGGGGACGCTTCGATGGACGCGAGCGCGGCGGACAGCGGCGCGCCGGTGCTCCCGACGATGCCGGTCGCGGCGAGCGTGGCGGCGGGCGCGGCGTTCACGTGCATCCACACGACGGATGGAACCGTTCGTTGCTTCGGCGCCAATCGCTCGGGCGAGCTCGGGAGCGGACGCGTCGACGAGGGCGGGCCCACGCTCTCGAACGTGATCGCGTCGCCCGGCTCTGCGTCGACCAACCCGCTGCAAAACGTGCGATCGATCGAGGCGGGCTCGAGCACGACGTGCGTGATTCTCGGCGATCGCAGCGTGCGCTGCTGGGGCTCCAACGAGACCGGCGCGCTCGGCAACGGAACGCTCAGCGAACACTTCGGACCCGTGGCGGTGACATGGTGAAAGACGAAGCGACGACAGCGCGCCACGCGCGCGGGACGGTGATCGCGGCGCTCGCCGCGCTCGCGATGACCCAGGGCAGCTGCGGACCGATGGAGCTCGCGCCGGCGGGCGGCTACGCCAACGGCTCGCGCGGCGCTTGCACGCCGGGCGCGGCGTCGGCGCAGTTTCGTTCGCAAGTGGCGCCGCCGACGAGCATGGAGCCCGGCGGGCGCGCCAACGTGAGCTTGACCTTCGACAACTGCAGCGGCGCGGTGTGGCGCGCGGGCGAGGTGGCCCTCGTCGCCGCGAGCTCGTCGCGAGGCGAGTGGGGCGTCGCGCGCGTCGCGCTCGAGTCGGACGTGGCGGACGGCGAGCGAGTGACGCTGCCCTTCGAGATTCGGGCGCCGAGCGAGCCGGGGCGCTACTTGATTTCGTGGGCGATGTCGCTCTCGGGCGGAGAGCGGCTCCAAGAGCCGACGCCCGAGGTCCCGGTGGACGTTCAGTCCTCCGGCGATTGCTCGCGTCCTGGGCCCGTCGCGCGATTTCGCCGGCAAGAGGCGCCGCCTTTGTTCGTCGGCGTTCGCGAGCCCGTGCGGGGGAGGGTGACGTTTCTCAACTGCGGCGCCGAAGCGTGGACGCGCGGAGAGCGTTGGACGCTCGTGTCGGCGCTTCCCGAGGGGCAGAGCCACATCGGGACGACGCGCGCCGCGCTGCCGTCGGATGTCCCCTTCGGAACGGAGGTCACGATCGACGTCGAGGGCACGTCGCCCGATGCGCCGGGCGTGTACCCGTACGCGTGGTCGATCGCGCGCGACGGAGAGCGCGTCGGAGACAGCTCTCCTGAGCACAGGATCACGGTCAACCATCGGCACGACTGCGGGACGGCCGGCGGTCCGCCAGCGAGATTTCTCTCGCAGAACGCGCCCGACGAGCTCGATCCAGGGCAGGCCGTCGACGTCGAAGTGGCCTTCGCAAACTGCGGCGCCGAGCCGTGGGACGGGCGCTTTCGATTGCGCTCCGCGCCGCCCGCCGCCGACGGCCGATGGGGCGCTGGAAACATCGCGTTCCCGATCGTCGTGGGGCCGGGCTTTCGCGCGACGACGCGCTTTCGAATCACGGCGCCTCGAGAGCCGGGCGCGCACGCCTATCGCTGGGCCGTGAGCGAGGGGACGACCGCGCTCGACAACCCGACGCCCGAGCGCTCGATTCGCGTGCGATTCGGTCCGGGGCCGTGCGAGGTGCGGCCGGTTCCTGGCGGAGTCACGTCGCCGTACGGCTATCGCATTCACCCGATCTCGGGCGTGCGACGGCTGCACACGGGCATCGATTTCGCGGGCGCGAACAACTCGACGCAGATCAAGTCGTGTCGCGCCGGCGTCGTCGTCGCCGCGGGGTGGCGCGGTGGCTACGGCTACGCTGTCGAGGTCTCGCACGGCGGTGGGATGACCACGCTCTACGCGCACCAGCATCACATCATCGCTGGCATCGGTCCCGGCGTCTCGGTCTCGGGCGGACAGGTCATCGGCGTCGTCGGGACGACCGGCGCATCCACGGGGCCTCACTTGCACTTCGAAGTGCGACAGCAAGGAACGCCGATCGATCCGACCCCGTACATTCCGTAGCGCGCCGCGATTCGTCGGCGACCCGCGCGCTGTCTACTCTTCGATGGGCTCCGCAGGGAGCGCGGTCCATTTCGACGTCTCTTCGTCGTAGTCGACGGACAGCGCTTGCGCGTCCGATGGCGTGAATCGAATCACGAGCGCAGCGGACGACGCGTAGATCGCGTCGTCGGTCGCTGTGAGCTCGAAGCAGACTTCATCGAACACGCGCTCGAGCGTGGCGCCCTTGTCGAGGTAGAGGCCGCCTTCGTCGGACGCTGCGCTCCAGTACACGCCGCCGCGAAGCTCGCACGAGGCGTTGAGGTCTCCGTCGAACTCGCCTTCGATCTTGGCGATCGACGCGAGCGAGCCGCGTAGCCGCGTGCCCGACTCGCCCGCGATCCACACGACGCCGTCGCGGTCGACGCGCACGCTGTTGAGGCGATCGTCGACGCCCGCGTCGATGCGCGTGAGCTTTCCGTCGCGAAGCGAGAGGATCGTGCCGTCCGCGCCGACGGCGATCGCAGTGTCTTTCGACGCAGCGACCGAGAGGAGCTCGAACTCGTCTTCCTCGCCTTCGGCTTCGATCGTGTGCCAGGTCTTTCCATCGAACCAGTTGATGTTGTTTCCGACGACGTAGCGCTGGCCGTTGTCGAGCGTGACGAACGCGCGCTGCGTTTGTCCATCGAGCTCGATCGACTCTGCGGGCTTCGCGAGGTCGTTCAACGCGAAGCGGTGGAGCGCGCCTTCGGTGAGCACCCACAACGCTCCGCCCGAGAGCTCGATGTCCATGATCTGCTTGGCGATCGCGCAGAGTCGTTCGGCGGGTTCGGCGAAATCTCGCACGCGAAAGAGCACTGCGTGTTCTTGATCGAAGTCGTCCATGTCCCACAAGCGCGCCGCGAAGAGCGCGCTCCCGTCGGGGGCGATGACGATTCGCGAGATCTCGAGCGACGGGTCGCCGAAGTCGTCGGGCGATGGATCTTTTTTCACAGGCCGCGCGGGCCACAGTTGCTTGGGCATCGCGCGGGACCATCGCAGAAGCTCCCGCGCGCGTCGATGGCGTCGAGCGTCGCTCGTTCAGCAACGACCCCACGCGCCGTACACGACGTCGCCGATGAAGCTCGCGCCCGTCTCGACGAGCTCGCGTTCGAGTCGTTGGTCGAGCGTGTCGATGTCGATCTCGTCCTCCGTGGCGACGCCCTGCGCGACGATGCGCGGCATCACCGCGCGAACCATCTCCGCGGTGGCGAGTCGTCGCTTCGCGGTCTGCATGACGGCCTCGACGCGGATGTCTTCGAGCACGAGCCCCGCGCCTTCGAAGAGCGACGGGAGCTCGAGCCCGAAGCGCGGATTGGCGTTCTCTCGTTGGACCATGGCCCACACCCACCCGTGGATCTTGTCGTGGAGCGGGGTCGGCGCGCTCGAGACTGGGACCATCGACGTGTCTTGCTCTTGCACGACGAACACGCCGCCCGATCGAACATGGGCTCGCGCCGCGCGCAGGGCTGCGATCGGGTCGCGCACGTACATGAGCACGCGCCGGCCGACCGCTGCGTCGAACCGTCCGTCGAACGGATTCTCGAACGAAGCGTCGGCGAGCGCTCCGAGCTCGCTCATTTCGAAGCGAACGTTGCGCAAGCCGAGGCGAGCGGCGTTGGATCGAGCGACGGCGATGGCGTTGGGGTCGCGGTCGACGCCGACGACGTAGCCCTCGTCGCCGACGATGCGCGAGAGCATCGCGGTGACTCTTCCGTGGCCGCTGCCGAGGTCGAGGACGCGCATTCCGCTGGTGATTCCCGCGTCCGAGACGAGTCGCTCGAGCATCGCGTCACGAGGGTCGACGATCATGGTCGACGGCGTAGCACGGCGCGTCGACCGTGGCGCCGCCTGCGGTTGCCCTCACGCGACAGGCGTTGCGTCAGCGAGAAGCGGTCGAATCGTCATTCTCGATATCGAGAATGAAGACCGAGCGCGCGGCTCACTGGCAGGGGCAGATCGAGAGTCGGCCGTTCGCAGCGCAGGACACGCCAAGCTGGTCCATGTTGGTCCGGTGGTTCGCAGGACATCCCGAGAACGACGAGCAGAACAACGGCCCAACCAGCGTCGCGGGCGTCGATCGCGTCGCGCTGTTGTCCTCCATGCACGCGTACGTATACGACCCGAAGTTGACCGGCGTCGCGATCCCGAACGCGTTGGAGATCGTCTGGCACTCGGCGACAGAGTCCTGCGCAGCGAACCACGCCGCGTCGCTGATCGTGAAGGGCAAGCCGAGGCTCGCGCACACGTCGTTGCACGCTTGGCCGCATGTCGCGGGGTTGAAGCACCAGCGCACGCCCGCGACCGTCTGGCAGTTCGGAACGGAGCACGCGCCGTTGATGCACGTCGTTCCGCCGCCGCACACGACGCCGCACGCGCCGCAGTTGCTGTTGCTGGTTTGCGTGTTGGTCTCGCAGCCGTTTGTGACGTTGCCGTCGCAGTTGGCGAAGCCCGCGTTGCACGAGCCGACGGTGCACATGCCCGCGCTGCACGCGGGGGTTCCGTTCGGGACGACGGCGCACGGCGTGTTGCAGCCGCCGCAGTGGCTCACGTTGGTCTGCGTGTTGATCTCGCAGCCGTTGGCCGCCATGCCGTCGCAGTTGCCGAAGCCCGCGTTGCAGGTGCCAAGGCCGCAGGCGCCCATCGCGCACACCGGCGCGCCGTTGGCGGGGGTGCTGCAGACCGTTCCGCACGCGCCGCAGTGAGAGAGGTTGCTGTTGAGGTTGACCTCGCAGCCGTTGGCGTCGTTTCCGTCGCAGTTCGCGAAGCCTGCGTTGCACGAGAGCACGCGGCACGTGCTCGCCGCGCACACCGGAACCGCGTTGGCCAACGCGCACACCGTCCCGCACGTCCCGCAGTTGGCCGGGTCGAACGTCGTGTTCGTGCACGCGCCCGAGCACACCGTGAGCCCCGCGCCGCACGAGGGAGCGCACGCGCCCGCCGAGCACACCTCGCCCGCGGGACACGCGCGGCCGCACACTCCGCAGTTGGCGTTGTCCGACTGGAGATTCACGCACGTTCCAGAGCAGTTGGTCTGGCCCATCGCGCACACCACGCGGCAGGCGCCCATGATGCACTGCTGTCCTGCGGCGCAGACTGTTCCGCACGTCCCGCAGCTGAGCGCGTCGGTCTGCAGGTCACGACACGTCCCGCTGCAGTTCGACTGTCCCGAGGGGCAGCTCACGACGCACGCGCCCATCGAGCACGATTGTCCCGAGGGGCACACGGTCCCGCAGGTGCCGCAGCCGCGAGGATCGGTCTGCAAATCACGGCACGTTCCGCCGCAGTTCGTCTGGCCCGTCGGGCAGCTCACGACGCACGCGCCCATCGAGCACACTTGTCCGGCGCCGCAGACCGTTCCGCAGCCGCCGCAGTTGCGTCCGTCCGTTTGACGATCGACGCACACGCCGCCGCAGTTCTCCAAGCCCATCGGGCAGCGCACCGAGCAGCTGCCCATCGTGCACGCTTGTCCCGCAGGGCACGCCGTTCCGCACATCCCGCAGTTGGCGTTGTCGGTCTGCAGGTCGCGGCACGTCCCGCCGCACTCGGCGAGGCCCGCGCTGCACGAGGTCACGCACGCGCCCATCGTGCACACTTGTCCGGCAGGGCACGCCATCCCGCACGCGCCGCAGTTGCGGCTGTCGCTCTGCGTGTCGCGGCACGTTCCGCTGCAATTTTGCTGGCTGGGCGGGCACGACACCGCGCACGCGCCCATGGTGCACACCTGGCTCGCGCCGCACGCGTTGCCGCACGCTCCGCAGTTGCTCGGGTCCGTCGCGAGCTCGCGGCACTGGCCGCTACAGTTGGTCTGCCCCGGAGGACAGCTCACTTCGCACATCCCGTTGCGACAGACCGAGCCGGCGCCGCACGCGTTGCCGCACGCTCCGCAGTTGCGCGAATCCGTGCGCGTGTCCGTACAGAACCGCGCGCTCTCGCCGCCGTCGCCCGCGCTTCCATCGGCGCCGCCGTCCTCTGCGCCGCCGCAGGTCGTCAGGCCCGCGCCGCACTCGAGGACGCACGCGCCCGCGGAGCACACGAGGCCAGTCCCGCAGCGATTTCCGCAGGCTCCGCAGTGTTCGCGGTCCGTGTTCGTCGTGACGCACACGCCGCTGCACTCGCGCTGCGTCGGCGGACACGCGATCGCGCAGCGCCCCATCGAGCACACTTGCCCAGCGGCGCACGCGGTTCCGCAGCCGCCACAGTTTGCGGTGTCCGATTGGGTGTCGACGCAGCGACCGCTGCACGCGGTCTGGCCCGCGGTGCACTGAGGTGTCGCGTCCATCGTCGCGTCCATCGCGACGCTGGAGTCGCGCGCGTCGGGCACGCCCGTGTCGTCGCCGCCGACGACGGGCGAACTACAGCCCGCTGCCGCGAGCGCGGTGAGAAAGAGAACTTTGTTGAGTGCGTTCATGCGCGCAAACAATCGCGTCGCGTGCGTCGCGTCAATGACACTCTTGAACGTGACGATGTAGGGCCCTGGCGGCAGCGAGCACCACGCGCTGACGTCGTGGGATGCCCGGGGAAAATCGCGGCGATCGCGGTGGGGTGCGATTGCGCAGCGAGAGCGCTCTACCAGTCGACCGAGGCTTCGGGAATCGCAGCGTAGGCGATGGGCGGAGATGGGATAGAGGCACCTGATTTCAAGAGAGCATCGAGCGTCGCGGCGACGGCGGTGAGGGAGAGCCTCCGCGCATCACGCGTGCTTCGCGCGAAGCGGCGAAGGCCGGCCGCTGGGAGCGCGTGGGACTCGTGTGGCCACGGGGTCGACTCGGCCGAGCGCGGACCGCGTCGGAACAGTGAGCCAGTGGTTGTTCAGGTTGTCGGGCTGCGCTGGTTTCAGGCGCGCTCGTCTCATGGCCCTTCTGCAAATGGGGCTCAATGAGATCCACGCAAATGCGGTGCGAGCGCGAGGCCTCACCCGCGGCTGCCGCGCGCCGCTCTCCCGCGCAATCTCGAGCGGGAGCGGGGCTTTGCCTTTGTGGGCTTTGCGAACCGCCGCTGGTCTTCTGCCACAACGCTTCGATCCCAGGAGCCCCTCTGCCGCCCGGAATCGCGCGGGAGAGGGGGGCGCGGCAGCGGGCGGGCGAGGGCCCCGTTTTGTCACCCATCGCGCTTCGATCGCGCCGTCGTTGCTCACTTCCGATACGCTCGCTGCGCAGGTGAGCGACGCGCCCTCGATCGATGGGTACGACATTCTTCGCGAGCTCGGGCGCGGCGCGATGGGCGTCGTGTACCTCGCGCGCGATCGATTTCTCGAGCGCGAAGTCGCGATCAAGGTCGTCGCCGAGAGCGAGCTCACGATCGACGCGGTCGAGCGCTTCTTGCGCGAGGCGCGCGCGATGGCGCGGCTCTCGCACCCGAACGTCGTCACCGTGTTTCGCGCCGGCGTCACCGGCGGCGCGCCGTTTCTCGTGATGGAGCTCCTTCGAGGACGCTCGCTCGACGTCGTGCTCGAGGCAGACGGCGCGCTCTCGGCCGAGCGGTTGCTCACCGTCGCCATCGAGTCCGCGCGGGGCATCGCAGCAGCGCACGCGCGCGGCGTGGTCCATCGCGACATCAAGCCGTCCAACTTGTTCGCGACCGACGAGGGAACGGTCAAGGTCCTCGATTTCGGCATCGCGAAGCTCGCGACGACGGACGTCTCGACGGTCGCGGCGGCTGAACACGAAACGACTGGGAGAATCACTGCGCAATCGCTCGTTCCATCGGCGTCGAGCGCGGGCGGTGAGCGAGCGCCGTCGAGCGCTACACCTGCGCCCATCGCGCCGAGCGTCTCGTCCGACGACGCCGCGAAGCACGCGATCGCGTTCGACGCGACGCTCGCGCCGGGAAGCGACATCGGTCACAGCGACACGTTCGCCGTCACCGACACGCGATCCAACGGCTCGCGCGACTCGGGCGCAGGAACCCAAGTGAGCGGGACCGCGCTCTTCATGGCGCCCGAGGTGTGGCGCTCCGAAGGCGCGGATCACGCGTCGGACGTGTGGTCCCTCGGAGCGACGCTGTACATGCTCGCGACGACGAGACCGCCGTTCAACGGTCGAAGCGTCGCCGAAATCGCGTTCAACGTGCTCGTCACGACGCCCGTCGAGCCGCTGTCGGGCAAGCGCGCGGACCTGCCCGCAGAGCTCACGGACATCATCGAGCGCTGCCTCGCGAAGAACCGATCGAAGCGCTTCGCGAGCGCGGCCGAAGTGCTCGCTGCGCTCGAGCGACTCTCGCGCGCCGAGCGCGTGGCACGCGCGCCGAGGACGGACGCTCCCTATCCGGGACTGCGGCCGATGGACGCGCAGGACCGCGATCGCTTCTTCGGTCGCGACGACGACGTCACGCGGATCATCGAGCGACTGCGCGGCGAATCGCTCGTCGTCCTCGTCGGCGCATCGGGCACAGGAAAGAGCTCGCTCGCGGCCGCGGGCATCGCTCCTGCGATCGCCGAGGGCGCGCTCGGCGAGCTTCGACCGTGGCGCGTCGTGCGCGTTCGGCCAGGGCGCTCACCCATTCGCGCGCTCGCAGGAGCCATCGCATCGACGTTGAGCCTCGACGTCGCCGACAGCGCCGCGCTCGACGCGCTCGCGCGAGAGCTCGCGACGCAACCCGACGCGCTCGCGCGGGTGTTGCGCGAGGCCGCGGTGCGCGATTCACAAGGCGTTTTGCTGCTCATCGATCAACTCGAAGAGCTCGTGACGACCTCTGCGGGAGACGAGCGCGACGCGATCGCCGTGGCGTTGGCGCGGCTCGTCGAGGTGGCCCCGCGGGGCGTTCGTGTGTTGGCCACGGCGCGAAGTGATCTGTTCGACCGCTTGGGCTCGCTCGGCGAGCTCGGCGCGAGGCTCGGTCGCGCGACAGAGCTCGTTCGGCCGCTCGAAGGCGCGACGCTACGCGAGGCGATCGTCGAGCCCGCGCGCGCGGGAGGCGCGACGTTCGAAGACGAGAGCATCGTCGACAAAATCGTGGCGGACGTTGGGTCGAGCGCGGGGTCGCTTCCGCTCGTGGCGTTCGCGATGCGCGCGTGGTGGGACCGTCGAGACCGCGCTCGATCGCTGCTGCAGAGCTCCTCGTGGGAGTCGCTCGGCGGCGTCCTCGGCGCGCTCGGGGCCCACGCGGACGCTGTGTACGAGTCGCTCGGCGCCGAGGAGCGAGACGCGGCGCGCTCGCTCTTCTCTCGGCTCGTCGCCAACGATGGAACCCGTCGCTACGCCACGCGCGCCGAGCTCGAAGCGAGCGCCTCGGGAAAGGCCCAAGAGCTCGCGCGGGCGATCGACGCGTTCGCGCGCGCGCGGCTCGTTCAATGCGAAGGCGACGAGCAATCGGGCAACTACACGATCGTCCACGAGTCGCTCTTTCGCGCGTGGCCTCGGCTGCGACAGTGGATCGACGCCGGTCGCGAGGATCGCGCGCTGCACCAGCAGCTCACCGAGGCCGTGCGCGCGTGGGAGTCCTCGGGACAACGCGACGAGCTGTTGTGGCACGGCGCGCTCTTGCAAGAGATCGCGCGCTGGCGCGAGGTGTACGACGACACGCTCTCGCCCGCGGAGCGCGCGTTCGTCCTGCGCTCGGTGCAGCGCGAGAGGCGCTCGCGTCGCTTCGGCGCGGTGGCCGTCGCAGGGCTCGTCCTCGGCCTCGGCGGCGCGGCCGCGTGGCAAGCGCGACAAGCGTCGCGCGCCCGGAGCGCGGCGACGGACGGAGCGAGGGCGCTCGCGAGCTACGAAGCCCGAGGTCGCGCAGAGATCACCGGGCGAACGACGGCCGCGGCGCTCGAGACCTCGGATCGAGATCCCTCCTCGGCGCTCGCGTGGCTCGTGAGCGCGTCGTACGCCCGCGGCGAAGCGAACCTCGTCGCGCGGGTCGCTGCGTTGGGCTTGGTCGAGCGCGGCGTCTCGATGCGCTTTCGGTGCACCAGCCGCGTGGCGCTCGGCGCGGACGGAGGCACCATCGCGTGCGCGATCGACGACAGCCTCTACTTGCTGAGCCTCGCAGACGGAACGGTTCGCACCCTCGAAGTCCAACAGTCACCTCGCTCGCTCGCGGTCTCGCGCGACGGCTCGGTCCTGTACTGGGTCGACAGCGGACGGCAGCTCGTGCGCTGGGACGAGACCGGCGGTCGACGACGTCTTGCCAGCGAATTGCCTCGCGGAGTCGAGGTCGTCACGGACCCGTCCGGCGAGCGAGCGGTGATCGTCGACCTCGCAGGGGATCGCCTCTCGGTGTGGGATCCCTCCGCGACCGGGGCGCTGGCCGCACCGGACAGCGGCGTCTCGAGCGCCGCGTTGCCGGGCGACGCCTCGCTGCGCGTCGTGCTCGAGCCGTTGATGCCAGAACGAATCACCGGGCCGTGGACGCTCCATGTTCCGACGCCGTCGGCTGCGGTGCTCGCGGTGTCCGCGGATGGACGAACGAAGGTGCGGCGGATCTCGCTCGAGCGCGGCGCCGGGCGCGCGGGTGACGTGCTCGACTGCGCGACGTACCTCGTGCGAGGCGACGTGCTCTTGTGTCACGACGAGACCGTCGCGAGAGCGATCGTCGTGAGCTCGGGGACCGAGCGCGCGCTGACCGCGGACGAGGCGTCGCTGCTCGAAGTTGCGCGGGACGAAGCGGCGCCCGAGGTGCTCGCGCAGACCGGCGATCGCTCGGTGATCCGCGATCGACGCGGGATGGCTGTGTTGAACGGGAGCTTTCCCTTTTCGGGGCCGCTCGGCGTGCAGGGCGTCGCGGTGACGCGCGCGCTCATCGAGCCGACCTCGCACCGTGTGGCGCTCGTCGACGAAGCGGGGACGCTCCACGTGTACGGCCTCGGGCTGCCCGCGATTCAGCGTGCAAATTGGCTGGCAGAAACGCCCGTCACCGACGCGGACCGCGTGCGCTCGACCCGCGCCGGGCGCATCGTCGCGCTCTCGCTCCCCGAGATGCGCGCCGCGGTGGCCGCGGTCGGGCTGGGGCTGTTCTCGGTGGACGTTCACGGCGCGCGCGTTCGTTGGTCCGCGCCCGAGCCCAACACCGTCGCCGTCGCGGCCGAGGGCAACCTCGCGATCCTCGGACTCGAGGGCGGCGCGGGCGTGATCGTCGACCCCGAGTTCGAACGCACGACGCGCGGCGTGTTGCTCGAGCACGGCTCGCCCGTCGCCGTCGCGGTCTCGTCGGACGGAACGCGCGTCGCCGCCGCAGGACCTCGCGGCGACGCCGTGTGGCGCTCGGTCGCGCCCGGCGAGTGGCGTCGCGTGTCGTATCGCGCGTTCAGCGAGCTGTCCTCGGCGACCGCGCTCGCGACGCAGTCCGATCGGCTCGGCGTCGCGGGGCGGTGGCTCGGCGTCGTTCAGCAAGGGGCGCTCACGACGTTGGCCAACGGGAGCGCGGCGTTCTTCGATGCGCGCATGTCGCGGCTGCGCTTCGTCGACGTCGATCGCTTGTTCGGCGCTGACGAGCGCGGCTCGGCGTGGGTCGCTTGGTGTCGCGATCAGCGCTGTCGCGTCGAGTGGCTCGGCCTCGGCGACGACGTCGCGCCGCTCGGCTCGGACGCTGCGGTGACGGTCGGCGCGAAGGGCGCTGTGCGCCTGCTCGTCCGCGGCAGGAGCGGTGAGTTCTCGGTGTTCGCGCCCGGTCGCATCGAGGGCTTCGGCGAGATGGGCCCGGGGCAGGGCGCGATCGACGTGGACAACGCGTCGCTCGTGCTCGCGGGTCCCGCGACCAGCCCCACCCTCGTTCGAATCGAGCTCCCGCCATCGTCGCCGACGGCGTTCGCTCGTTGGGTCGCCGCGCGCACCAACGTCTCCGTCGGCCCGGGCGGAAACGTGCAGATCGGCGCTCCACCCTCGACGCTTCCGTGAGAACAATACGGGCTCATGGCGGCAACAGGTCACGCTGCGTTCACGGTTCACGGCCGCGCGGTGGTCGTGGTGGTCGACAACGATCCCGTCGCTCGACTGTCGGTGTGGGTCGCGCTCGCGGTGCTCCCGTCGGCGCTCGTGCTCAAGTGGATCGCGAGTAGCGACACCGCGCTCGCGCTCTCGCCGGTGACCACGCAAGTGAGCATCGCGGGCTCCGTCGCGCTCGGCGTGCTCCTCGTCGTGTCGCTCGTGCGCGGCACGGCGCGCGCGCGGCTGTTCGTCGACAACGAAGCGCTCGACGAGCTCCGTTGGAGCACCGCGCCCAAGCGAAAGCTCGAGACCAAGCTCGGTGAATCCAAGATCGAAGCGGAGATCGACACGAGCAGCGAGCGCGAGATCAAGCTCTTCGTCGACGGCAACGTGCTCCGCTCGGTGAAGGTCGTTTGACTGTGCAAATTTGCAGGGATCTGGGGATCTAGGGATCTGCGGAATTGAAATACGTGTGCTCGCATTCGAGCGAGCGTGATCAACGAGAAACGGAGCTGAACGATGCGTGACGACAAGCCGAGCACCACCGCGGCGATCGTCGCCCTCGGGCGCGCGCTCTACGCAGACGCGCCCGAGGACTTCGGTCCCACGGGCGACGAGCACACCGAGGCGCTGCTGTCGCCGGCGATGCGCGCGTTCGTGCGCCTCGCCAAGCCGCTCTGGAGCGTGGCGCCCAAGCTCGCGCGCGGGGCGTTTCGCGTGGCGACCTTCGGCATGAGCGAGCACGTCGCGCTCCGAACTCGGTGCATCGACGACGCGATCGAGCGCGCGGTGCGCGAAGGCTGCACGCAGCTCGTGACGCTCGGCGCTGGGCTCGACACGCGCCCCTGGCGCATGAGCGCGCTCGCGTCGGTGACGGCGTGGGAGGTCGATCACCCCGCGACGCAGAAGTACAAGCGCGCGCGGGCGGAAGTGCGCCCGTCGCGCTGCAAGGACCTACGCTTCGTCTCCGTGGATTTTACCAAGGATTCGCTCGCCGAGAGCCTCGCGCGCGCCGGTCACGACGCGTCGCAGCGCACCGCGTGGGTGCTCGAAGGCGTGAGCGTGTACCTCGCGCGCGCGGCGCTCGAAGAGACGCTCGACGCTGTGCGCGATCGCTCGGCGTTGGGGAGCACGCTCGCGTTTACGTATGTTCCCCGCGCGGTGGTGACGCGATGGAGCCAGGGGCAGAAGTCCATCGACGCGGTGACGCGCGCGATCGGCGAGCGCTTCGAGGGCTTGCTCGAGCGCGAAGACGCGCGAGACCTCCTCGAAGCGCGAGGCTTCGAGCTCGTGTCCGACGAAGGGACCGCGGAGATGGCCTCGCGCTTGATGCCAGGAATCGACCCCGCCGGCGTGTGGGAGCGCGAGCGCGTCGCGATCAGCCAGTGGACGGACCGATCGCGATAAAGATCTTCGTGAGAAAGAAGTCCGAGAGGAGCACCGCGACGGCGACGGCGACGACAGCGCGCGTGGTGCTCTTTCCGACGCCCTCGGTGCCTCCGCGGGTGATCAGCCCGAGGTAGCAGCCGATCATCGCGATCTGCGCGCCGAACACGGGGGTCTTGAGCACGCCCGAGAGAAAGTCGCTCATCTCGACGGAGCTCAAGCCCGAGCGATAGAAGAACGCGGGGGAGGTTCCGAACTGTACGTACGCGACGAGCATCGACGCGCCGAACCCGAGCACGTCCGCGAACACGCAGAGGATCGGCATCAAGATCGTGCACGCGAGCAACCGCGGAACGACGAGCTTCTTCACCGGGTCCGCCCCGAGCGCGCGAATCGCGTCGATCTGCTCGGTGACCGTCATCGACCCGAGCTCCGCCGCGATGCCCGCGCCGATGCGACAACCCACGACGAGCGCCGTGAGCGCCGGCGCGAGCTCGCGCGTGATCGAGAGCCCCACCACGCGGCCCACGTAGTCCCTCGCGCCGAAGCGCTCGAGGCTGAACGCGAACTGCACCGTCATCACCATGCCCACGAAGATCGCGGTGATCGCCGCGATCGCAAACGAGCGAACGCCCATCTGCTCGAGCTGGTACACGAGCTGGTAGAACTCGAACGGTCGCTTCGGGATCGCCTTGAGCGTGTCCCACGTGAGGACGCTCATCGCGCCGAGGTGCTCGAGCCCTTCGCGCGCCGCGCGGCGCAGTCCCTCGAACATCGGCGGGTCCGGCGGCTTCGGCGGGATCGACGGCGTCCCCGGCGGAATCGACATCCGCGGCGGAGGCAGCGAAGGCTTCGGCGCGCTCGTCATCGCCCCTCGGCTGCGCGCGCGAGCGGCGTTCGTTCGGAGTGAAATCCGTCCACGAACGCGCGGAACGTCGGGCGCAGCGCGGTCACGCGATCGTGCGCCCCTACCATCGACAAGTCGTACACGCAGCCGTCCTTCTTGAGCACAAATAGCTCGATCAGGACCGGCGCGCCGTCGAGCTTCGCCCGAACGAGCACGTGCCTCGCCTCGCGACCGTCGAACGGGATCGTCTCTTCTTCGACGAACTCGCGGTCGGTGAAGCCGATCAAGAGCTGCTGCACCAGCGCGGGGAGCGGCGAATCCATGTTGCGCCCGCACGCGTGGTACACGTGAACGAGCACCCCCGTGTCACCGACCTGCCACGCGACGTCGGGCCCGTCGGCCACATCGACGCGGCGCCAATCGCCGGGGACCGAGCCGATTCGATAGGTGACCTCTTCCTCGCCCTGATCGTTGCGCGCGACGACCTCGCGGGTCGCGTCGTTTACGCGCGCGCGCGTGGTCGTGCAGCCAGCGCCGAGCGTGATGCACAGCGCGGCCGCCGCCAGGGGACCCAGCAGCGCGCGGGCGACAGAAAAACGGATCGGACTCACTTTCGACGCGCGAACATACCGGCGACAAGGCTCGAGTGCGAGGGGCAAAGCCTCGCGCGGCGAGCGGCCACGCCTTCCTCCGCGGTGTTGCGACGAGACCACGCAAGAATTGGCCGCGACTGCCGAGACCGCGCTAGATATGGGGTTGTCGCGCATGACCAACTCTCGCAGCCCGTTGATCGAGCGGCTCCGTCAGGAGTCCAAGCTCACCGCGGATCAGTACGAGGGGGTGCTCCATCACATTCAGCGCACGGGTTCGACCGCGGAAGAAGCGCTGATCGAGACCGCGATCCTGCCCGAAGCCGAGCTGCTGAAGTATCTCGCGAAGGTCTACAACACGCGGTTCGTGAGCACCGAGCGGCTGTCCAAGGCGGACATCGACCCGGCGACGCTCGGGACCGTTCCTCGCAAGATCGCCGAGCAATTCTTGGTGTTTCCGGTGTTGTTCGACTCGGCCAACCGGGTGCTGAGCGTGGTCACGCCCGACGCGGGAAACCTCGAGCTCGCCAAGCAAGTGCAGCTCGCGTCCAACGCCCGCGAGGTGCGCGTGTTCGTCGCGCGCCCGGCCGCGGTGAAGGCGGCGATCTCGAAGTTCTACGGCGGAGATATCCACGCGTTTTCGCACATCGATCGGCAGCAGATCGAGCAGTACAAGAACATGCTCAACGTGTTCGAGCGCAACCTCGTCAGCGAAGAGGCGCTCGCGTCCACGTTTGCGATCCGCGAGCGAAAGCAAGAGCGCGTCGTCACGCAGGGTGACATCGACCGCGGCGCGCAGCGCGCGGCGGCCCCCGCGGTGGCCGGTGGAATCAGCCTCGAGGACTACAGCGAGACGCTCACCGTGCTCCTCTCGCTGCTCGAGAACAACCGCGGCGAGCTCCGAGGACACAGCTCGCTCGTGTCGCGATTGTCCCGCAAAATCGCTGAGCGAATCGGTCTGTCCGCGCACGACACGCACTCGATCGCCGTCGCCGCGATCCTCCACGACGTCGGAAAGATCGGCGCCTACCACCTGACGGCCCTCAACGTCAGCGAGTACGAGGGCCACCGCGTCGCCGCGCAAAAGTCCCACTCCGCGCCGGTGCGCTTGTTCGAGGGCGTCCGCCTTCCGTCCCTCACCGAGCAGGCCCTCCGCTCGATGTACGAGCGCTTCGACGGCAAGGGGATCCCCGACGGAACCTCGGGCAAAGACATTCCCCTCGGCGGCCGCATCCTCGCGATCGCCGACACGTACGCGGACCTCACGCAAAACTCTCGCAACCCCTTTCGCAAGAACCTCACGCCCCTCGAGGCGTGCGAGGCCCTCGCGCGCTACCGCGGCAAGATCTTCGACCCCAACATCGTCGACCTCTTCAAGCACGTGATGCTCGGCGAAGACCTCCGCGCGCGGCTGCTCGCGGATCGACCCACCGTGGTCGTCGTCGACGAAGACGCCGAAGAGAGCACCGTGCTCGAGCTCAGGCTCCTCGAGACCGGCTACGAAGTGCGCGCCGCGCGCAGCGCCGAACAAGCGATCCAGATGCTGGCCAAGGGCGACGTCGACTTGGTCGTGAGCGAGACCGAGCTCCGCGGCGCCT
Organism: Myxococcales bacterium; assembly: GCA_016793325.1. Taxonomy (GTDB): domain Bacteria; phylum Myxococcota_A; class Polyangia; order Polyangiales. The sequence continues at coordinate 67,089 of JAEUKI010000055.1, forward strand.
CGGGCTTCGACCTGCTCGCGCACGTGCGGCAGCAGCAGCCCGCCGCGAGAATTCCCTGGATGTTTCTCACGCGCGACGCGGCGAGAGACAGCGTTCAGAAGGCGTTCGAGCTCGGCGCGAGCGACTACGTCGTCAAGCCCACGCCCACCGACGTCGTCGTCGCCAAGGTGCGCCGCGTGCTCGAGTCGGGCCAACGACAGACCGCCCGAGGCGTGTCCGGCTCGCTCCGCGAGATGGGCTTTCCCGAGCTCGTCCAAGTGCTCTCGCAGTCGCGAAAGACCGGCGCCCTCAAGGTCCGCTTGTCCAACGGTGAGGGCGGCGAGGTTCACTTCGACGAGGGCCTCGTCGTCAACGCCATGTGGGGGCGCGCCCGCGGCGAAGACGCCTTCTATTCGCTCTGCGCCCTCGACGACGGCGACTTCGGCTTCGACCCCACGTTCAAGCCGCAAGCCCGCGTGATCCAAGCGAGCGCCGAGTCCCTCTTGCTCGAGGGCCTGCGCCGACTCGACGAGTCCAAGCAGTGACGTCGTTTCGATCCTCGCTCGGCCGGCACGTCCTCGCGGATTTGTACGAGTGCGACGCCGCGCTCCTCGACGACGTGTCCCTCGTCGAACGCGCCCTGCGAAGCGCCGCGCTCGCCGCGGGAGCCACCATCGTCGGAGCCGCGTTTCACAGGTTCGTTCCGCAAGGAGCGTCCGGCGTGCTCCTCGTCGCCGAGAGTCACTTGAGCGTGCACACCTGGCCCGAACACCGCTTCGCCGCAGCGGATCTCTTCACCTGCTCGCCCGCCCTAGACGCCGACGCCGCGCTCACCGTCTTGCGTGGAATGTTCGCCGCCGAGCGCCTCGTTGTCCGAGATCTCCCCCGCGGCCACGAGCTGGGATCTCCCTCGGGTTCGCGGTAGAGTCTCGTTCATCATGAGCGATGCTTCGATGAGCGACGAGCCCAAGCGCGACGACAATGACGACTCTCCGGACGCGCAAGACACCGCGGCCATCCTCGCGCGCCGCCGTCGCTTCGTCGTCGCGGCGATGAGCTCGCTCGCGCTCGCGGCCACCGAAGCCTGCTCTCCGCCCGCGCCGTGCCTCGAATACGTCACGCCCGACAGCGGCGACGCGCGGCCACAACCGTGCCTCACGGACTCGTCGATGTCTGACACCGGCGTTGCGCCAGACGCCACACCCCAGCCGTGCCTGTCACCTCCGTTCGACTCGGGCGTCGTGACGGACTCGGGCGTGACGAGCGACACCGGGATCGACAGCACCGCGCCGATGCCCTGCTTGTCGCCGCCGTTCGACTCGGGCGTCAACGACGCGGCTCCCTCTGCGTGCTTGCGCATCGCGCCGACGGACTCGGGTGTCACGGAAGACACGGGCAACGACGCAGCTCCGTCCGCGTGTCTTCGCATCGCGCCCCCGCGCGACGAGTAATTCCGAAGCTGCCGCATCCCTTGCGGGAACGCATTCTGCGGCGCGTGTCCTCGCTCCCTCCCCAGCCTGGACCTCTGGATTGACCGCATCTCGAAGTCGCCGGACGTCTGAGAGAGTCCAGTTCATTTTCAATGGAGCACACAGCCGGGAGACGAGCGCCCGGCCTTTGCGCTCCGCGGAGCGGGCTCGGCGTCCGCCGGGCCTACTCTCGTGGCAGATGAGTCACTCCCTTTCGCGTGGATTCGCTCGTCTGGTGTGGAGCACGAAGCGACGCGTGCAGTCGATCGCGGAGAGTCACGATCCCGCGTTGCGGGCGCTGTATCTGGCACGAAGCGAGAAGCTGTCCGCCGAACTGCTGGCGTTCGGGGCGTCCGACGATCGTTCCCAGGAACGTGCTCATTGCGTGTCTTCTTCCAACGGGGCGTCGGTGGATTTCGCGATGCCTTCCGTTGGCGACACGCGAACTGAGATTCTCGGGATATCTCCAGGAGCGTGCTCATTGCGTGTCTTCTTCCAACGGGGCGTCGCGATAGGCCCGGCGGACGCCGAGCCCGCTCCGCGGAGCGCAAAGGCCGGGCGCTCGTCTCCCGGCTGTGTGCAGATCGCGTTCTTCCATCACTGCGATCTCGGCCTCTCAGCCGTGCGTAAATCGCGTGCTTCCGCACTCGCGCTCTTCCACGCTCGTCTCCCGGCCGTGCGCAAATCGTGTGCTTCGACTGCATTCACGACAGGGCGCGGACAGGATCGGATCAAGCGCGCTCAGCCCGCGCGCACGAGCTCGACGATCGAAGCGCCGTACAGCTCGATGCGCGCAGGTCCGAGCCCGAAGATCCCAGGCAGCGCCGCGAGGCTCGTGGGCTTCTTTCGCACGATTTCGTGCAGCGTCTTGTCGAGCGCGATCACGTACGGAGGGTCCCCGCGGTCCTTCGCGGCCTTCGCGCGCCACTCTCGCAGCCGCTCGAAGAGCGCTTTGTCCCCGAGCGTCCACTGCGCGGCGTCGGGCGCGGAGCTCGCCTTCGATCGCCCCGCCGTTCGCTTCGCGCGCACGCGAGGAAGCCTGAAGCGCACGGCCTCCTTCGACGTCATCACCGTCCAACCGGCCTTCGTCACGAACGGCATCGGGTACTCGCCCGTCGACAGGTCGATCCACCCGGCCGCGAGCATCCCGCGCAAGAGCGCCAACACCCAGTCCTGCGAGCGGTCCTTCAACAGTCCGAACGTGCTCAGCCCCGTGAAGCCGAAGCGCTGCGTCTTGGCGTTGTCGACGCCGCGGAGCATCTCGGAGATCGCGATCATCCCCGCGCGATTCTTCGCGCGCGCCACGGCCGAGAGCGCCATGCGTACGACCTCGCCTGCCTCCGCGCGCTCGCTGTCAGTGGGCTCGTCGAGCGACGCGCACACGTCGCAGTGACCGCAGCCTCCGAGGATCTCGCGCTCGTCGCCGAAGTATCGAAGCACGAAGTCGTGTCGGCACGTCCCGGCGTCGAGGTAGCGCAAGAGGTCTCGAAAGAGCCGCCAATTGCGCTGGATCGTGACTTCGTCCGCGCGCGATCCGTCCGAGGCGCTCTCGACGAGCCGACGGCGCAGCGCGATGTCGACGCCCGAGCAAAGAAGCAGCCCGTGCGCCTCGGCTCCGTCGCGCCCTGCGCGCCCCACTTCTTGGTAGTACGCCTCGATGCTCGCGGGCGGCTGCGCGTGAACCACCGCGCGAATGTCCGGTCGATCGATGCCCATCCCGAACGCGTTGGTCGCCACCACCACGTCGACGTCGCGCGCCGCGAACCTGCGCGAGACGTTGGTGCGGACCGACGCGTCCAGGCCCGCGTGATACGCGGCGCTGTTGTACCCGAGGGCCGAGAGCTTGTGCGCGATCTTCTCGCTCTCTTTGCGGGTGGCGGCGTACACGATCGCGGCGCCGTGAGGCTTCGCGACGCTCCCGAGCCGCGCGCGAAGCTCGTCTTGCAAGAGCTTCATCGCCTCGGTGGGACCGTCCACCGAGCGCGCGGACAAGTGCAGATTGGGCCGCGCAAATCCACGGAGAATCTCGACCGCTCGCTCGGGCGGAAACCGCAGGCTCTCGCGGATGTCCCTGCGCACCTGCGGGGTCGCCGTGGCGGTGCACGCGAGGATGCGCGGGGGCCGGAGCTTCTCGAGCACCTCGCCGAGCCGCGCGTAGTCGGGACGAAAATCATGGCCCCACTGCGAGATGCAGTGCGCTTCATCGATCGCGACGAGCGACGGACGGAGCCTCGCGAGCTGCTCGATCGCGCTGTCGAACGCGAGCCGCTCGGGCGAGACGTACACGAGCTTGAAGTGGCCCTGACGAAGCCCCGCTTCGCGCGATTGTCGAACGTCCGCGCTGAGCGTGCTCGCGAGGTACGTCGCAGAGATCCCGCGCGCTTGCAGGCCGCGGACCTGGTCCTCCATCAGCGCGACGAGCGGCGAGATCACCACGCACGTGCCCGGCAGGATTGTCGCGGGAAACTGATACGTGAGCGACTTGCCGCCGCCCGTCGGCGCGACCACCAGCACGCGCGACCCTTGTGGCAGCACTGCTTCGACGGCCTCGCGCTGCCAAGGGCGAAAGCTCTTCAACGCGAAGCGCTCTTGCAGCACGACTTCGAGCTCGGGGTGCAGCGCGGTCATGACACTTTTCTCACCGGGGATTTCGTTCATAGCACCGGCGCGGGTGGTCACGAGAGAGCGCTCGATGTTGCGTGACATTGTCTGTCAACGCAGCAGACGTTCGAACGTCACCACGCGCAGCGCGACGTAGAGCGCCAGCGCAGCCGCTGCAAGAAAGATCGCCGCGAGGATCAAGACCGCGGGCGCGCCGGGCGGACCGAACGCGAGCACCCACACCGCGACGACCGTCGTCGGCCCGAGCAGCGCGCCGCCCATTTGATTCGCCGTTCGAAAGTCGCGCGCGAGCAGCGAGATCAAGAGCGCGCTCGCCGTCGAGTACAAAAGCGCCGCGACGAGCAGCGGAAAGAGCGACAGCGCGTAGCCCACCGACGCCATCTGCAAGCGCAGGACAACAGCGACGTCGAGCGCGAGCATCGCGGAGGTGACCGCGGTCGACATCGCGAGGATCACGCCGAGCTTCGCGGTGAGCACTTGGCGAATGGTCACGGGCAGCGCCGCGAGCAGCTCGAGCGTCCGCGACTCGCGCTCGGACACCATCGTGTACGAAGCCGCGACCGCGGGGACGACCAGCCCGCCCATCGACACGAGCGACGCGAGCATGAAGCGCACGATCACCGACGAATCGCGCTCCATGCCCACGAGGCCGCGCGGCGGGTTGAAGTTCGCCGGGAGCACCGAGACCCAGCCCTTTTGATCGACGTCGACGAGCGTCGCCAAGAGCGACAGCGGCGCGAACAAGAGCAAGAGCGATGGCAACAGCGTCGCCGTCGCGAGCGCGCTCTTCGACCGAAGGAGCTGCACGGTCTCTTTGCGCAAGAGCGTTCGAAACGCGCTCACGACGAGAGCTCCTCGCCGTCGCGGTGAGCGTTGGTGTCCTGCGCCGTCGTCTGGACCGCTTTCAAGAACAGCTCCTCGAGGGTGGGCGGCGTCGCGACGCACTCGAACACCGAGAGGCCTTTGTCCACGAGCGCCTTCACGATCGGCGGGAGATTGGCCTCGGGATCGGTCGCGAGAAACACCGCGCGCGCTCCGTCGACCCGCGCGTCGACGGCGAGCTCACGGAGCGCCTGCACCGCTGCCTCTGCCCCTTCGCGAACGCCGATCGCCGCGTGCGCTGGAGCGCGCCTTCGAAGCTCTTCGATCGAGTCGTCGAGCACGACTCTTCCGTCGCGGAGCACGACGACGTCGTCGCAGAGCGCCTCGGCCTCGGCGAGGTTGTGCGTACACAAGAGCGCTGTTCGCCCCGCGGTGGCCTCGCGCAGCATCGCGATGACCTCGCGCGCCGCGACGGGATCGAGCCCCACCGTCGGCTCATCGAGCACGATCAGGTCCGGTTCACAGAGGAGCGCCGCGGCGAGCGTGAGCCGTCGCTGCCAGCCGCCCGAGAGCTCGGCCATCGAGCGTCGCAGGTGCTTTCGCGTGAGCCCGAGTCGCTGCGCCGCGCGATCGACGTCGCCGCGCTCGTACACGCCGCGCACGAGCTCGAGATACTCGCGCGCCGTCAGGTCCCGATACATCCCGGGCAACTGCGGAACGACGCCAACCCTCCGCCGCGACACGCCCCACGCGGGCTCCGTCGGCGTCGCGCCGAACACCCGCGCCTCGCCCGACGTCGGCGCGAGCGCGCCGGTGAGAATGCGAATGAGCGTGGTTTTTCCCGCGCCGTTTGGGCCGAGAAGACACGCGCGCCGTCCGCTCTTCACGACGAAGCTCGCGCCGTCGAGCGCGGGCCTCGAGCGTGCGCCGAAGCGCTTGACCACCGCGCGCACGTCGATCGGGTGTGCTGCGTCTGTCACGCGATCAACCGCCGCTCGTCCTCGCGTCGACCCCAGTGTCCGTGCGCGCATCGACGCCGGTGTCGCTTCGCGCATCGACGCCAGTATCGCTTCGCGCATCGACGCCCGAGTCCGTGCGCGCGTCGACCCCGGTGTCCGACCGCGCGTCCGTGCCTGTGTCCGTTCGCGCGTCCGTGCCCGTATCACTTCGCGCATCGACGCCCGTATCCACAGGAACGCCCGTGTCCATCCGCACGCCCGAGTCTCCCGCGGGCTCGAGTCCGCAGATCTCCGCGTTGCGCGAGAGCGCCGCGCGAATCTCCACGCAGCCCATGGATCGAAGACAGCTCACCGCGGCCGCGGGCATCGTCGCCATCGTGCACCGCGCTGCGCAGAGCTCTCTCGCGAGCGGCGGAGGATCGCCGCACTCGGACAGCCGCAGCGTGCACCAATCCGCGCACGAGGTCGGTTGAGCCCCGTCCGGCGGCTCGGTCGCGTCGAACGACGGCGCATCGAACGTAGGCTCGATCGCGTCGGGGCGCGGACGCGCGTCTCCGGTCGCCGAGTCGGTCTCGGTCATCGACGCCGGAGCGCACGACGCGATCGCCGCGAGGCTCGCAATGCAGGCAAAGAGTAGGCGCATGCTGCGAGGGCGAGCGTACCGCAAAGCGCGCGGCGCCGTTCTATCCGAACGACGCCTATTCGCTCGCGGGAGGATCGCCCACGTAGCGCGAGGCGGGGCGCACGAGCCGACCGTGCGCTCGTTGTTCGGCGACGTGCGCGCACCAGCCCGCGATCCGTCCCGTCGCGAACAGCACGGTAAACGCCTCGCGATCGACGCCGAGCGTGTCGAGCAAGACCGCCGTGTAGAACTCGACGTTCGCGTGCAGCGGTCGTGTCGGATGCTTCGCGCGGAGGATCCCCTCGGCCGCGCGCTCGACAGCCCGAGCGAGCGCGAGCCGACCCGTGCGATGCCCTCCGTGATCGAGCGCCTCGATGGCGCGCTCGAACACCGCCGCGCGAGGGTCTCTCACGCGATAGATCCTGTGGCCCATGCCCATGATGCGACGGCCCGAGGCGAGCTCGGCCTCGAGCCACGCGACCGCGTTTTCTTCGCGGCCGATCGCGTCGAGCATGTCGAGCACCGGACCGGGCGCCCCGCCGTGAAGCGGCCCTTCGAGCGCGCCCATCGCGGCGACGACGGAGCATCGGAGGTTCGCTCCCGTCGAAGCGACGACGCGCGCGGTGAAGGTCGACGCGTTCATCCCGTGGTCGCTCACGGTGCGGAGGTAGGCGTCGAGCGCGCTCGCTTCGGCGTCGGTGGCCCGTGTTCCGCGGAGCATACGCAAGAGGTCCGCGCTGTGCCCGAGCGTCGCGTCGGGGGCGATCGGCTCGATCCCCGCGCGCTTGCGAGCCCACGCCGCTGCGAAGACCGCCGCTGCGCCGGTGATCCGCGCGGGGTCTTCGAAGCTCTCGTCGAGCATCGAGAGCGCGCTGCGAACCGCCCCCATCCCGCCCTCGAGCGAGAGCGCTGGCGAAAAGCCTCGGACGAACTCGAACGCAGCCATGCGCCCCGCGGCGATCGCCCGCGCCGCCGTCGCGACAACGTCGGGCGAGGGGGCTCGTCCTTCGTTCCACAGCGTGGCCGCGAAGGCCTCGAACGTCTTGCGATCACCGGGCGACTCGACGTCGCGCCCCGCGATCACCAGCCGACCCTTCGCGCCGTCGACGTCGCTCAGCCGCGTGTCCGCGAAGCAAACGTCGTCGAGGCCGCTGACTGACAAAGTTGTGCGTGTATTCATGATGTCCGTGCTCCCTTCGCGGCGCGCTGACGACCGCGATCGCCGCGTCTGTGCCGCTGTCCCGAGGCGCTCTCGCGGCCTCGTGAGGGCGATCGATGGGGCTCGGAGGGCTCGGTCGGCTACGTCGATTCGACAATCAACCCACCGCGCGAGGCCCCGCCGCACGAGGGCGAACCGACGGGTCAGCGCGGCCGTCGCAGCGGGCGTTTACTGAGTACGAAATCGAGTGAGCGGAGAATTTCCACTAGAGATTGTCGGCGAGATAGGTAAGGTCCGCGCTTCGCCGCGCGGGCGGGGCGTTGAATGCCCCGCGCGTTGGCGGCGAGTTTTCTGGTGACTCTCATCTGTTAGGAGACCTGTTCGACATGCTCTCGATCCGCTCTGTCGCCCCCTTCGCGCTCTCTCTCGTCCTCGTCGCCTGCGGCGGAATGCAGCCGCTTCCCTCGGACGGCGGCAACGACGCCCGCTCGGACACTGGCACCGGCGGCGGTGACTCTGGCCGTCCGGACACCGGCGTCTCGAGCGACCGCTGCTCGGCCGGCGAGATGAACGCCGTGTCGACCGTGGGCTGCAACGGCGGCTTCGCGATGGGCATGCCCGCGATGAACACCCCCGGCGGCGCGTGCATGGGCGGCGGCGAAGCCAACCCCATGGGATCGTGCCCCGCCAACCACGTCTGCACGGGCGACATGGGGATGAGCGGCGTCTGCTTGCCCACCTGCAACCCCGGTTCGACCTACGTGAGCACCGGCGGCTGCCCCACGGGCTTCCGCTGCTTCCAGCTCTCGGCCGGCGGCCTCTGCTTCCGCGACTGCAACGCCGCCAACGCGTGCCCCATGGGCCAGATGTGCGACCCCGAAGGCTCGTGCGTCGAGCCGGCGCCCATGATGAAGCACTGAGCCAACGGCACGATCAATCGAGTGGGGGGATGCGAGGGGGAACGACACGCGTCGCAGCAACGCGGATCGCGTCGCTAACGCGCTTCTGCCTCCGCGCCGCGCTCGTCCTCTCTCACCACGCTCGGCGCGCTTCGCTCGCCTGCGCCCAAGAAGCGCCCGAATCCGCGCTGCCGTCCCACTCCATCGACGACGCTCCCGTCGCGCACGGCGACGCGCCCGTTGACCATCACCATCGGGACCGTCGCGTCGTTGCGGCGCACCATGCGCGTGTAGCCTCCGAACTCGTCGATCTTCGCCTCGTGCGTCTCGAGCAGCGTGTGATCGAGCCGCGCGGGGTCCACGACGACGATGTCCGCGCGCGTTCCCTCGGCGATCGCGCCGGCGTCGAGCCCGAGCCAATCTGCGATTTCGCCGGTCAATTTCTGCACCGCGCGCTCGATAGGCATGAAGTCCACCCCGTCGCGCTCGGCGTCGCGGGCCATCTTCAGCAGGCACAACCCGAAGTTGTAGAAGGCCATGTTGCGAAGGTGCGCGCCCGCGTCGCTGAAGCCGGGCTGCACATCGGGGTTGGCCATGATGTTGCGAAGGTGCTCGGGCCGATCGTTGGCGATGCGCGTGTACCAACGGAGCTTCTCTCCGTGCGCGATGCACAGGTCCAAGAAGCACTCGACTTCGTCTTGCTTGCGCTCGCGCGCGACCTCGCGAAACGTCCTGCCCACCAGCGACGCGTCTGGACACGCAACGATCCGCGTCGTCCCGAAATCCCGGTGATACACCCGCGGAACGACCATGCTCGTCCACTGTCGTCGAAACCACGAGCGGTATTTTTGTGTGCCGAGGAGCGCGCGCCGCTCGGCCATCTCGCCGAGGTGCAGCGCCGCCGTTCCCGCGGAGAACTCTTCGAAGATCGGGGCGTCGAGCCCGTCGACGTACAGGTCGAACACCATCGGGAGCCCTTGCCACTTCACGTCACCGCCGAACGCTCTGTTGGTGACCCGCGTGAGCGCCGCGATGGCCTTGTAGACGAGGCGATTCGAGCGCACGTCCGCGAGCGAGACCATCGACAACTTGAGCGGCGGGCGACCGCCGAGCGCCGCGCTCTCGGCCAGATAGAACAGCGTGTCGTACTTGGCCGAGATGTTGGGAATGCCCTGCAGCACCCGTCGCTCGTCGCGCACGATCGCCGCGAGCGCGCGAAGCTCGTCCCATCGCGCGAAGGTCGACGGCAGCGGCTTCGAGCGAAAGCGCGACCCGCCGAGCTTGTCCCAACGATTGGTATTGATCGACAGACCCAGAAATCCTGCGTCGAGCCCCTCTTCGACGAGCCGCTTCATCGCCGCGAGCTCGTCGCGCGACGGTCGAACGTCGTCGCTCACCGACCGCTCGAGCCCCATCGCAAACGCGCGGACGTCCGAGTGCCCGACGAACGCGCTCACGTTGGGCCCGAGCGCGACGTCGTCGAAGTGCCGCCGGTAGCCGCGCAGGTCGCTCCATGATTTCACCCGCGAAAACAGCGGCAAAACGTGCTCGTACGGGATCCCTTCGACCCGCGTAAACATGTCCGCGATGTCTTCTGCGGATGACAGGGCCGTGCCGAGCGAGCAGCTCCCGAAGAGCACCGTGGTGTTTCCGTGGCGAAGCGACTCGCTGAGCGACGGAGCGACCTCGACCTCCGCGTCGTAGTGCGTGTGTACGTCGACGAAGCCGGGCATCACCCACTTTCCCGACACGTCGTGGACCTTCGTCGCGAGGCCGTCTTCGATGCGCGCGTCGATCGTTCGCACGACGCCGTCGCGAATCCCGATGTCCGCCACGCGAGGAGCGCTCCCGCGACCGTCGAACACCGTTCCTCCCCGCAGGACACAATCGAACCGAGCGTCACTCGCGATGGTTTTGCCGGTCATGCACGGGAGTATCGCACGAGACACCGTCGCGAGCGCCTCACTCGAGCCATCGATACGCGCTCGCAAGCTGATCGCGCGCGTCCTCGACGATCGGCGCTCCGTGTCCGACGATCAACCGCTCGAATCGCAGCGCGAGCAGCTCGTCCACGCTCTCTCGTGCCGCGCGCCGATCACGAAACGCCGTCCACCGAATGATCCGACTGATGGCGACGCGATCGTAGAAGCCCGCGAGCTTCGCGTACGTTCGCGTCCATCCGTGCTCGGGTCGACCGATGTTGTGCACGATGTCGGCGCACACCGCCGACCCCGACGCCCGGTGCACGAGCACGGTCTCGACGAGCTCGAACCCGCGCACGCGAACCTCGTCGAACACGCCGTCGAACGCCGGCTCGCGCTCCAGGTCGTGCGCGCGATCGACGCGAACGCTCGGGTACTTCTTCGCGAGCTGACTCGGCGCGTGAACCTTCGCCTTCGGAAACGCCTTCGCCCACGGCTCGAGCCACAAGTGATGAAACGTGTTGGGCGCGTACAAGTGCCGCACTTCACCGAGCGCTTCGACCGCCGCGCGACGCTCGTCGGTCAGCGCGATCGGCGAGTGCACGAGCAATCCACCGTCGCCCATCGCGACGATCGTCATGTTGCTCTCGAGCTTCATCCCGAGAAACCGCACCGGGCCCGCCTCGACGATCACGCCTCGAGACACTTCGATCCGCTCGTTGGTCATGCAGCGTGGATCGCACACGCCCGCGCAGGACGCCCTGGTACGTTTGTACTACCGACGCGACGCCCTGGGTTTTGTCTGGCGTTTCTCGACGCTCGCGCCCTTCGAGGCGCGCTCGCGCCCGTCCGCGGGCAAGAGCACGGCGAGCCGAACGACGTCGGCGCGGTTCGACGCGTCGAGCGTCGCGAAGATCGCCGCGAGGTGATTGCGCAGCGTATTGGGTGACAACCCGAGCGCCTCGGCGATCTGCGCGTTGGTGTGCCCGAGCGCGACGTGCTCGACGATCTCTCGCTGCCGTCGCGTGAGCCGTTGATCGACGCAGGCGAGCGCGACGGGCAAGCGCGCTCCGAGCGTCGATTCGAGCCCGCAAAACGCCGCGTCCGCGAGCGCGAGCGTCGGCGCGATCGACCGAAGCCACGCGAGCTCGTCGCGCGAGAAGCGGTCGCGCGTTCGTCGACCGAGCACGAGCGCCCCACGGATCGTCGAGCCCACGACGAAGTGCATCACGAGCGCCGTCGCGAGTCGTTGCGGACCGAGCGCCGTCCGTCGCCACACCTCGTGCGCGCGGGATCCTGGCGCGAGCGCCTCGTGGTCGGCCGCGACGTGCTCGTGCGCGATGGCGTACTCGCGGAGCGCCGCGAGCTCGACGGCGAGCGCGTCCCACTGCGAGACGCTCGCCATCATCGACGCGACCTCCACGCCTCGGAGCACCGCCGTGTCGAGCGAGACCCGCGGCGAGAGCGCGTGAACGCCCGCCGCGTCGAACGGGACAGCCTCGCCGACGACGTCCAGCGTGCGCTCGCGAACCTCGCGGAGCGTGCGCGCCGAGGCGAGCCGATGCGCGACGTCCACGGCCGTGGGCGGCGAAGGTGACTTCACGCGCGAGGTATACCCGACCTCGGTGACGCCGACCCGCCGAGGACCAACGCAGCCGCAGCGGAGAGCCCGATCGAGCTCACCGCTGCGCTACGACAACCCCACCCCGGACAACACACACACAATCAAGAGACCAACTGCTGGTGCGAGCGAAAGGACTTGAACCTTCACGGGTGTTACCCCGCTGGAACCTGAATCCAGTGCGTCTGCCAATTCCGCCACGCTCGCGACGGGAGGCGGGCTTGTATGTCGATTGGAGCGCATCGTCAAGGAGCAACTTCGCGCGCACGGGCTCGCGAGCCCCACGTGACGCGCCTGGACGCGAAGGCCCATGCGCACTCGACGACGCCGGACAACGGCGTCAGTGAGAAACGCGCTACGCACCACGCGTCGATCGATCACGCCAATCGCTGAAATCGCTGCGAATCATCGAGGCTCCTTCGTTGGCACACGCAGTGCTGAGTGCTGGCTGCGAGTTCGAGTTCGTGACGCGCAGACAGCGCTGCGAACCCGACGCTGGAGGAAGCCAACGATGTCTCACACTGACGGTTCGATCGAGCACCCCAACGACGCGCGTCGCGCGCTGCAGGTGCTGGCGAAGTCTGTCTTCAAAGAGTTGAAGCGCGGCGGTTACGACCGGGGCGAGATGGTCGCGTTCGCGAGCGAGCTGCTCGAGCTCGTCACGCGCGACGCCAAGAACATCGAAGCCGACGCGGAGTAGCTCACTCGCGCCAGAAGAACTTCCACGGGTTGTGCTTGAGGTCGCGGACGAGCTCTTGGAGGTCGTCGTAGACCTCTTCGTCCATGAGCAGCGCGCCCACCGTTCCGCGGCCTTGGCGGATGTGCTGGCTCACGCGCTGGGCGTCGCCTGCGATCGTGTCCGCGCGTCGCGCGATCGAGCGCACGTCGCGGAGCGTCGCCTGAACGTCTTGAATCTGCGCGTCGCCGATCCCGTTGGCGATGCGATTGGCGTTGGCCATGAGCGCCCGCGCGTCGCGCGACAACGGAGGAACCTCCCTGTCGATCGTCGCGAGCACGCTCTCGGCGCGGGCCATGATCCGCCGCACTTCGGCGCCGTCGACGTACCGAGCGCGCGCGGCGTTGACGAGCCCGTCGCCGTCGCGAATGAGCTGGTCTGTGTCCTCGAGCAGTCGATCGATCCGCGAGCCGTTGCGCGCGAGCAGGTCGTTCGTGTGCTGGAGCGTCCCGGCGAGGTTGTGGACGATCCCGCGGATCTGATCGCGGTTCGACGCGACGCCTGCGACGGCTTCATCGAGCAGCGTGTACGCGCGCGCGACGAACAGGTCGATGCGCGGCGGTCCCATCCCGACGGCGATCGTGTTGGCCGCGATCTGATCGTTGCCCGTGCCAGGATCGATCGCGAGAAACTGCTCGCCGAGCACGCCCTGCGTCGTCACGTAGAACTCCGCGTTGCGGTGGATCTCTCGGTGGTAGCGCTCTTCGACCATGATCTTCGCGCGCACGAGCGTCCTGCGCCCCGTGAGCGGGTCCGGCGGCGACGCGCGAAACTCGAGGGCTTCGATCGTGCCCACGCGCACGCCCGCCATCTTCACTGGGGCGCCGGGCTGGATTCCTCCAGGGTTTTCGAAGTCCACGAAGAGCGCGAAGCGCTTTTGAAACGTGATCCCGCCCATCACGAGGATGAGCGCGGCGAGCAGCGAGACGCCCACCAGGATCAACATCCCGACCTTCACTTCGATCGACTTGGTCGCGGCCATGACTACTCCCGCAGCGTAGCTGATTTCTCGGGCGAAGCGCTCACACGTCCATCGGCCCGTCCGCTTCGCCGCGGATGAACTGGTGGACGATCGCGTCTTGTTCGTCTTCGAGAAACTCCTTCGGCGTCCCCACTTTTCGCAGCCGACCTTTGTAGAGAAACGCGACGCGGTCCGCGATCGAGAAGATCGACGTCAGGTCGTGCGACACGACGATCGAGGTCACGCCGAGCTTGTCGCTGAGCTCGCGGATGAGCTTGTCCACGCGCCGCGCGCTCACGGGGTCGAGCGACGTCGTGGGCTCATCGAAGAGGACGTACCGCGGATCGACGGTGAGGGCGCGGGCGATGGCGACGCGCTTTCGCATTCCGTCGCCCAATTCAGCGGGATACCGCTCGCTGAACTCCGCCATGTGCACCTGCTCGAGCCTGCGCTTGGCCTCGTGGAGCGCTTCTTTTTGCGCGAGCCCTCGGTGCTTGCGCAGGGGCAACGCGACGTTCTCCGCGCACGTCATCGAGTCGAAGAGCGTGGCGTGTTGAAACACCATCGCGCACACCTTTCGGATTCGATAGAGCTGCGCTTCGTCGAGCTTCGAGACGTCGTCGCCGTCGAGCCAGATCTCGCCAGAGTCGGGCTTGAGCAGGCCGATCAGGTGCTTGATGAGCACGGATTTTCCAGCGCCCGACGAGCCGATGATGAAGAACACCTCGCCGTCGCGGATCGTCAGGTCGACGCCGTCGAGCACCGTCTTCGGGCCGAACGCCTTTCGAATCTGCTTGAACTCGATCATGACGGCTCGACGCGAAACGCCCTCGCTTACGGAGCGACCAACACTTTGAGCGAGCCCTTGCTTCGCGCGTGGTCGAACGCGCGCTCGCCCTCGTCGAGCGAGTAGCGCGCTTCGATCAACGGCGTCGGGTCGATGCGCCCGTTGGCGAGCATGGTCACGGCGCGCGTCATGTCGCCGCACCGCGAGCCGACGACGGTGATCTCGTCGACCACGAGCCGCGCGGTGTCGATCGTGACCGCCTCGGCCACTGTGCTCTTCAACACGAGGGTGCCCCGCGGGGCGGTGAGCGAGAGCGCCCGCGCGAGGCCCGACGAAGACCCCGTCGCGTCCACGGTCAACGGCGCTCGAAGCGCGCGCGTCGCGTGCTCGTCGAGCGACGACTCGAGCGCCGCACGGCAGCCCGCGTTGCGCGCGATGGCGAGCTTTCGCTCGTGGTGGCCGATCACCATCGTGTCGACGCCCGCGCCTCGCAGCGAGAGGGCGATCAAGAGCCCGAGCTTTCCGTCGCCCACGACGATCGCGTTCGCGGGAACGGACAACGACAGCGCGTCGAGCACGTGGAGCGCCGCCGCCACGGGCTCTGCGAACACCGCGCGCTCGTCCGCGAGCCCGTCCCCGAGCGCCACGAGGCAACGCTCGGGGATCGCGAGTCGCTCGGCGAGCGCCCCGTCCCTCGCGAGGATCCCGAGCACCGAGCGCGAGGCGCAGTGGTGACCGTCGCGCGCGAGGCAATCGTCGCACGCGCCGCAGCCCGCGTTGATGTCCGCGACCACGCGCCGGCCGCGGAGCGAAGGGGTGTCGCACTCGAGCACAGTGCCGACGAACTCGTGGCCGATGACGCCAGAATACCCCATGTATCCCCGCGCAAGTTGAATATCGGTGTCGCAAATGCCAGCGAGGTCGACGCGCACGATCGCCTCGCCGCTCCGCCGCTCGGGCGCTGCGCGCTCGCGGTCGAGCGTCACCGTTTGTTTGTCGAGAACGAGCGCGCGCATAGCAGGGATCCTCTTTCGCGGAGGCTCCGTAGCACACTCGGGGAGCTTTACGTTGGCCGCGAGACGCACTAGGGCAGCGTCGCTATGAATCTCATCGGCCCTCACGGGCTGCGACACGGCGCTGTGCACGTGACGCATCACCCGATTCCTCACGTGGACGGCTACCGCGTGGTGCGAACGTACGTCCCTGCGCAAGCGAAGACCGCGGGGCGCGCGCGTCCGCTCGTCGTGATGTTCGACGGACAAAACGTGTTCGACGACGAGCCGTCGTTCGCGGGCGGCTGGCACATGCACGCCGCGGTCGAGCGCCTCGCGCGCGTGCGCAGGCCCGCGCCCATCGTCGTCGCCGTCGACCACGGACACGACAAGCGCATCAACGAACTCACCTGGGTCACGACTCGCTTCGGAGAGCCGAAGCTCGATCCGCTCACGGATTGGATCGCGGACGTGCTCGTTCCCGCGGCGAGGGCGCAGTTCGACATCGACGCGGGGCCGAGCGGAGTCGTGATCGGCGGCTCGTCGATGGGCGGGCTCGCGGCGATGTACGCGCACTTGCGACGGCCCGACGCGTTTGGTCGCGTGCTCGCGATGTCGCCTTCGTTTTGGATGGGCTCGGGCGCGATCTTCGACGTGGCCGAGAAGACCCCGCGCCCCTGGGCCACGCGGGTCTATCTCGACGCAGGAAAACGCGAAGCCAAGGGCTCGCTCGCCCGCGACGCCGCGCGCATGTCCGAGCTCCTCGCGCGCCGCGGATGGCGGCAAGGCGACGACCTCCACCTACGCATCGACCCCCGAGGAACGCACAGCGAGCGCTCGTGGCGCCGTCGCGCGACCGGGGCCCTTCGCTACGTGCTCTCGCGATAGCGATCGCCGCGCAGCTGGGATTTCACTCGCCGATCGCGTTGGCCGCGAGGAGGATGAGCATCAACGCAAACGCGAGGCTGGCCGCGCCGACGCCGATGAGCTTCGTCGCGTTCCAGTTCATCTGCGGGTCGTTGCCGGACGGATCGGTGACTTCGCTCTTGGACGACATAACCCTTCATTCTCCTGAAAAGAACGCCCAGCCGGGCTTCGGCGACGGCTTCGCATGGCGGCCTATCGCAGTCAACGGAAAGCACTGCGCTCGAACAGCTCTTCGCGACATTTCACTGGGTTTCGAAGCGACAGAATACCGCAAGAAATCGGAGCACTTCTCTCGAAGAAGGGATGGCCCGACCGTCCCGGTTCGGCTAGCCTACAACTTCAATAACGAAGGTGACGAACGAGGCCTCAAAAAGCTCCCTCGTGGTGGTGATCGGCGACATTCACGGCCGGTTCCACCGCGTGCGCGAGTGGATCGCAGCGCTCGAGAGCGCCCGCGGTCGTTCGGCATCGCTCGTGCTCGCCGTGGGGGACGTCGAGGCGTTTCTCACCGCGGATGACCACCGTCGCAAGGCCGCCAAGCGGGCGATGCCTGCGGAGTTTGCGGACTACGTCTCGGGTCGTTGCGCCTTCGAGCGCCCGCTGCACTTCATCGGCGGCAACAACGAAGACTTCGAAGCGCTCCACGCGATTCCGGACGGCGGGCTCGTCGCGCCGAACCTGCACTTTCTCGGGCGCGTCGGCGCTCAGTCGATCTCGGGCTTCGACGTCGCGTGGCTCTCGGGCATCTACGCGCCGAGGTATGTCGACAAACCATTGCTCCCGCCGACGACGCCCGACGCGTGTCGACAGGCGGGGTACTTCCGACACGATGAAGTCCGCGCGCTCGACGGCGTCGCGAGCGCCGACATCGTCCTGACCCACGAGTGGCCGCGGGGGCTCGCGTCGCGCGCGCCCGCCGCGTCACGCGGGATTCACAAGGACTTTCGCGCGTTTCACACGCCGTGGATCGGCAACCAGGTGTCTCGCTCGCTCGTCGAGCGCATGCGCCCGCGGTGGCTCTTCTGCGGACACTCGCACGTTCCGTTCGCGACCGTTCTCCGCCACGCAGACGGGACCGAGACCCGCATCGCGTGCCTCGATCAGGCCTCGCGCGCCGACGGCGCCGTGTTCTGGACCGAGTGGCGCGACGGCCGCGCAGTGCTCGCCGGCTGGGGCACGAGCGGCGAAGCTTGTTGGCGCGAAGGTCAACCGTGGGACGAGCGCCGCACGCCGCACGCGGGCGTCGCGTCGAAGACCCCGCAGCCCCACCGCGCCGGGACGCCGAGCGAGCCGATGAGTCGGCCCGACGTCAGCCAGCGCACATCGAGCGTTCAACAGCGGACGCGGCGCGACGCCGACACGAGCGGACCGCACAGCACGCGACGGGTTCCTCCGATCACGGGCACGCACTCGACCGCCGCTGCGCGCGAGGCGCCTCGCGCGGATGAACCTGCGATCGCGCACGAGCTCGAGCGCAAGGCCGCCGGGGGAGAGCGCTGAACAGGCGCTCGGTCGCGATCGCCGCGACGCTGTCTGCGGTCGCGCTCGCGGTCGCGATCGGCGCCGAGTCGAGCAAGCGCCCGCCGAGCGACTCACCAGCGTCCACCGCGAGTCCACGCGCGAGCGAGAGCACGCTCGAGGTCGCTGGGTCGGGGTCGAATTTGCCCCTCACGCGAAAGCTCCTCGAAGCGTGGCGCGCGCGCACGCAGAGCGAGTTCGTCATGCACGCGAGCATCGGGAGCACGGGAGCCGTGCAGGCCGTGCGCGATCGCGCGGTGCACATCGGACTCTTGTCGAGGCCGCTCTCGCGCGAAGAGCGCGAAGGGCCCGCGGCGACGCTGACCCAACACCCGTACGCGTGGTCGATCGTCGTGTTCGGCGCGCATCCGTCGGTGCGCGATCGCTCGATCACGACGCGCGAGGTCGTCGCGCTCGTTCGCGGTGAGCCGAGCGCTTGGAGCGACGGCGCGTCGAGGGTGTTTCTCTCGCGCGAGCGCGGCGATTCGAGCCATCGCGCGGCGATCACGCGGCTCGCTGGGTTTCGCGAAGCCGAGCGCGACGCGCAAGACTCTTCTCGATTTCGTGTGCTGTATTCAGACGTCGAGCTCCGCTTCGCGCTATTGGGAACCGCGGGCTCCGTCGGGCTCACGGACCTCGGCGCAGGCTCGATCGATCACCTTCCGCTCGTGGCGCTCGCGCTCGACGGGGTCGCGCCCACCAAAGAAAACGCGAGCGCCGGTCGCTACCCGTTGGTCAAGCCGTTCGTCGCGCTCGCGCACCGAGCGACGCACCCGCTAGCCGAGAGTTTCCTGAGATTTCTACGGTCGGACGAGGCTCGGACCCTCGTCGAAGCGACGGGCTTTCTCGCGACCGAGCCCGCGGGAGGTGTCCTGTGAGCGCCGCGGAGACGACGAGCGAGCCGCGAGGCGACGAGCTCATCGGGCCGCTGCGCAGGCGACTCGCGCCGTTGGTCGTGACGCTCTCTGCGCTGCTCGCGCTCGGCGCTCCGGTGGCTCACCACGTCGTCGGCGCGCGCGAACTTCGGGCCGATTGCACGACGATCGCGACGCGCGCCGCAGAGGACCTCTCGCACGAGGCACGCGAGCGGCCGAGGCTCTGGCGGTACGACTCGATCAAGATCGTCGCGCACCTCCGCTCGCTGCGGTCGCGCGCCGCGGTGTCGGCGATGCAGGTGTACGACCCCGCGGGCCTCGCCGCGGGCGCGCCTCCTTCGTCCTCCGCGGTGATCTGGTGCGATCGCGCTGTGCGCGTCCACGGACAGACCGTCGGAACGGTGTGGGTCGCGATGGCGCTCTCGCCGTTGCGCGCGGCGTCCCTCGCGTTGCTGGCGGTGTTCTCGACGCTCTCGGTCGCGCTCGGGTGGCTCGTGTACGCGCTCTCGATGCGCACCGCTGAGCGAGCCGCGGGACGAATCGTCGCGCTCGTCTCGGACCTCGAGCGATCGAAGCGAGAGCTCGCGACGCTCAACGAGGGACTCGAGCGCGACGTCGCGGCGCGCACCGAGGCGCTCGACGCGGCGTACCTCGAGCTGCGCGCGACGGCGGCGCGCGCGGTCACGCTGCAAGAGACCGAGCGACGCGCGATCGGTCGAGACCTCCACGACTCGGTGGGCCAGGCGCTCACGGCGATTCGCATTCACGCGCAGCTCGCCGCAGAGCTCGCGGGCGAGGGCGACGCGAGCGCGCAACGGGACGTGTTGGGGAGGGTCACGAAGACCACGGACGCGGCGCTCGAAGAGCTTCGTCGCGCGCTTGCGAGGCTGGGCCCCGCGGTGCTCGACGAGGTCGGTCTCGAGGCGGCGCTCACGCGGGCGATCGACGCGTTTCGCGAGCAAACGGGCTGCGCGATCGAGAAGTCCATCGAGGCCCCCGCGGCGCTCGAGCCCGCGGTCGAAGTGGCGGTCTATCGCGTCGTCCAAGAGTCGCTCACGAACGTGGCGCGGCACGCGGACGCGCGGCGCGTTCGCGTGTCGTTGCGCGAGCGCGAGCGGATAATCGAGCTCGAGATCGAAGACGACGGACGAGGGTTCGATCGCTCGAAATCGCGCGTCGGCCGCGGCGTCGACGGCATGCGCGAGCGCGCCGAGCTGTTGCGCGGGACGTTCTCGATCACGCAGACCCCAGAGGGCGGAACGCTCGTCCGCGTGACGATCCCCCGAGCGTGAGCGCGTCGTTCGTCAGTGGACGGTCGCGTCGGCCACGGTCTCATCCGCGCGGCGAAACGCTGGTGGATCGTAGGTCCCGAGTCCCCATCGACGCTGGGCTCGCGGTCGGAGCAGCGTGGCCACGAGCGCGACCACGACGAGCGCGAACGTCGCCGACGACAGCGCCACGCTCGCGACTTGCGGAACGCGCGGCGCCACGAGCGCGATCAACGCGTGGGCCACGGCGGCGACGAACGCAGCCGCGAGGATCGACCGTCCCGAGCGCTGAACGATCGCTTGCGAGCGCGCGTACGAGCCCGTCCATCGCAGCCACGCAGCGCACAGCGTAAGCGCCCACGCTTTGGAGACAAAGAGCACGGCGCCGGCCATCTGCAACGCCGCGGAGGCTTCTTGTTGGCCGAGGTCTGTTCCTGGGACTTGCCATCCGCCGAAGAAGGCTGTGACGCCCGAGCACGCCGCGAGAAACGTCCCGACCCAGCCGGCGATGTCCTTCGCGATGGCAGAACGAGTCGCGTTTTCGCTGGTCGATCGTCGTTGGGGTGCGGCTGCGCAGAGGCCCACGACGAAGAGCACGGACAGCGCGACGCTGAAGGGCGATCGAAACGCGTGCCACGCCCACGGCGCTGCGCCTTGCGCGCCGACGATGCCTTCGGCGCGAAAGGTTCCGCTCGCGATGACGGAGGTCGCGAGCGCGAGGATCGTGGCGATCGCGAGGGGAAGCACGCGAGAGAGGCTCTTCCACGAGAGGGCGGGGCCCGAGACGAGTCGCAGACCTGTTCCGAACGCGTAGAGAAGTCCGATGTCCCACCCGAGTCGGAGCAGCGTCGGCGCGAGCGGCGCGAATCCGAGCGCCGTGAGCGGCGCCGCGACGACCACGTAGGGAATCATGTCGTGCTTCGCCCGGCCGCGCGTCGCGTCGCGAAAGCGCTCGAGCAACCAGGGGCCGAATGCGCTTCGCTCGCGGCCGCCGAGCGCTCGCTCGACGATGCGACCGAGCGAGGGGAGCACGCCGGGCGACGAGCGGAGCCCGAGCCCGAGCGCGATGATCGCGACGAGCAACGCGATGCACGCCGCGAGCATGTCCCTCGGCGACGCCGTGGCGAAGCCGTCGAGCGCGACGGTGCGCTCGTCCACGATGTCGTCGCGCGCGACGCCGAGCCTCACGGCGCGGGTGTTTTCGGGGACCGCCATGTCTTCGAGCGCGAGCACCGAGAGCCCGTCGACCATCGAGAGAACGTCGTTTGCGCCGATGCCCGCGCGCGCCGCGGGGCCTCCGTTGCGCACGGACGCGACGCGAAGTCCTCCCGTGGTCGGGTGCGCGTCCGCGAGCGTGACTCCTATCGCCTCGAGCACGCGCGCGCTGCGACGACGCAGCGGATCGACGCGTAGAACGCGGCTCGACGCGGGCGCGAGCAGGTCGAGCGTGGCGCCGCGGAGGGTGCCCTCGATCGCGTGCGTTCCGGTGGTGCCCTCGAAGCGAACGGTGACGCCGAGCCGCGCGTATCGCGCGTGCGCGCTGCCGAACGAGAGCGTCGCGTGATCGACGGGCGGCGCGCTTCGTTCGCCGGGGCATCGCGTGAGCTCTTCGAAGATCCGCTCGTTGAGGACGAGCGCCACGCGATCGGGGCCGTCGAGTCGCAGCGTTCGTTGCGACGATCGCGCGTAGGTCGCCTCGCGCATCTGTTGGCTGATCGGGTCGAACTCCGACGTTCCCTCCGGCGGATCCGTGATGGTCACTTCGACTGGAGCCGCGCAGGGCGCCATCCCGCTTCGCGCGAGCGTCGCGCGCAGCGTGATCCGCACGCGCTTGAGCTCGGACGCCTGCGGAAAGTGCTGCCCTGTGATCTCGAGCCGGTCGCCGATCTCGACCTGACGCGGCCCGATGTCGCTGACGCGCAGGATGTCGACCGCGCTCTGCGACGAGCACCCTGTGGCGAACAGCGCAGCCGTCGTGACGGCCGCTGCGAGTGCGTTGCGCGGGGGGTTCACCTTCGCGCGGATAGCGGATTTCGCGTCCCCAACGCGAATTTGCCGCAGGAGTGCGCCGCTCGGAGCGCTCGCGGCCCTGTCGAGCATCGCGCGACCGTCCTCCAAGACGGTGGCGGTGCCCGTCGATGGTCACGCGAGGCGTCGTCGACCTCGGTTGCCTAGCCCTCGACAGGGCATGGAGACCGTCCCTGAGGACGGTCGAGACCCCCTCCGGAGGGGGTGGGGGACCGTCCCCGAGGACGGGGGGGATAGGCCTGCGGAGGGGCAGGCGACCGTCCCGCGATACGCAAAGTGGGTGGAAATGTTCAGGCGTCGAACAACTCCGCAATCGTGCAGTGGATAGCGCGCGCGTTCTCGCGGAGAGTCGCGGGACGAAGGAGTCGGACGTGATTTGGTGGAGATACGGATGGATCGTCGTCGCGCTCGTGACGTCGAGCTACGGGTGCCCTCGAACGATCATGTGCGCGCCGGGGGAAGTGATCGTCGCCGGACAGTGCGCTGCGGATTGCCCCGTCGGATCGATGTCGGGATGCAGGGACACAGGGGTGTCGACAGACACCGCGAACGACGCCGTCGACAGTCGCGTCGAAGCTCGCGACGTCGTCGACGCGAGTGACGAGCGCTCGTGCGCTGCGGGGCAGACTCGTTGTGGCGGTGCGTGTGTGGATCTATCGAACAGCACCGATCACTGCGGCCGGTGCGACATGCGTTGCTCCGCGGACGGTGGGACAGCAGTCTGCTCAATGGGGATGTGCTCGCTCAACTGCGCGAGCGGCTCGCATGCTTGCGGGGACGCGTGTTTGCCGAACGACGCGGTCTCGTCGTGCGGTGCGCGTTGCAGTCCGTGCCCCGCGCCTCCGGGAGGGCGAGCGACGTGCGCGATGGAGGTGTGCGGTGTCGAGTGTCTGCCAGGATTCGAGCGCGTCGGCGACGCGTGCGAAGCGCGCGTTCCTCGACCGGTGTTTCCGCCGGGCACGAGCACGGTGACGAATATGCGGCCCACGTTTTCATGGGTGCTCGGCGTGGGAAGCGACGGGGCGGTGGTCGAGGTGTGCCGCGATCGCGCGTGCGCGACGCGAGTCACGACGTTCGACGCGAGCGGCAGCAGCGGCCGTCCTGCGATGGATCTCCCCGCATCGACTGCGTTGTTTTGGCGCTTGCGCGGGCGCGTCGGGACGATCGCGGGAACGCGCTTCAGTCCAACGTGGCAGTTTCGAACGCGCGCCGTGGGGACGCCAGTCGACACCGCGTACGGCACCGAGCTCGACGTGAATGGCGACGGCTACGCGGACCTCGCTGTCGGGGCGCCTGGGGCTGGTTCCGACAGTGCTGGCGTCGTCCGTGTCTTCCGCGGCAGCACGGCGGGGTTGAGCCCTACCTCGAGCGATTCTCTCGCGGGGAGCTTCATGTTCGAAGGTGACTTCGGCTCACGTGTTGTTGCTGCTGGCGATGTCGATGGAGACGGCTTCGCTGACCTCGCTGTAGCCGACCCTGGGGCGTATCCGACTGGCCGGATCTATTCGGGGCAAGTCGTCGTGTATCGCGGCTCGGCGACAGGCATTATCAACGCACCCTTCATTCGGGTCGATGGTGTGAACGAGATGGATTTCTTCGGTCAGGCGCTCGCTGCTGCCGGAGACGTCGACGCGGATGGTTTTGCAGATTTCATTGCGTCTTCGAGCCGAACGAACGAGAGCGTGCTCGTGTACGGCAATGCGACAGGGATGTCGCTGCGAACGACGCGACTTCCCGGGACGAACCGCGTCGCGGGAGGAATGGATCTCGACGGCGATCGATTCAGCGACGTCGCGCTTGGCGACGAGAACCTCACCGTTGCATCGATCCCGCGGCGTGGGGGCGCGTTCGTGTTCCACGGCAGCTCTCGCGGTCTCGAAGCGATGCCGCGACGCACGCTGTTTGGCGCTCTCGCGGGTGACCGATTCGGAGTCGTCGCGAACGTCGGGGACATCGACGGCGACGGATTCTCGGACCTCGCCATCGGCGCACCGTTCAAGACGCCTTTGGCGACGCCCGAGACCGGCGCGCTGCTTTTCTACTTCGGCTCGTCGATGGGCATCGGCGAAATTGCGACGTTTCAGATCGATGGAACGCGAACCGGGCAGTTGTTCGGCGCGTTTGTGAACGTGGTCGGCGACGTCGACCTCGACGGACGAACGGAGTTTGCCGTTGGAGACGTCTATGCGTCTCCTGGCGGCGTGACGAGTGCCGGCGAGATCTTTGTGATTTCGGTCTCAGCGGCGCGGGGGGTATCGCGGTGGACCACCATCTCGGGCACCGCGTCGCCGGGGAGTCTTGGCCGTTACTTCGGCGGTGGTGACGTGGATGGCGATAGTCGCGCCGACTTGATTGCGTGTGGCCATCAACTTCCGCTTGGTGGCGAACCAGATGTTGGAGCGGTGCACGTCTATCGTGGGCTGAGTTCAGGCGTGAGTTCCACACGACTGCGCAGCTTCTTCGGCACGAATCGAAACGAGTCGTTCGGCGTCGGCCTCACAATGGGCCAGTAGCCGGGAACCGCTGAGCATGCAGCCCTCGCTCGTAACGCGTTGACGCTCGACCGTTGTCTGCTTCAGCCGCCGGAGCTCGATGCGTCCATCGGCGCGCCGCCGTCCGTGTTGCAGTCGAGGCCTTGAACGTCGGCCGCGTCGCGAATGCGTACCTTCCAAACGCCGAAGTCAGGGACGAGTATGCCCGTCACGGCACCCGTGCTCATGCCGTTGCGCGACGAGAAAAAGTTTCGAGCACACGTCGTTTGCGTGAAGTTCGAGATCTGAACTTCGAGTGATCGCGTTGAATCTGTCGGATCAACGAGCGCGTACGTTGTGAACGACGCGCCGCCGTCGGCAACACTCATCGTCACGCGGACGTTTGACATCGGGATACGGATCAATGCGCCTTCGAGCGGAAGTGTGCGCATACCGAGCACGCCCATCGCGCCCTGCCCGACTGCTGCGACGGAGACGTCTGCGGGTGTCGCGGTGCCGCCGGACCCCATGACGTTGACCGCCGCGGTCGCAGCGCCGAGGAACAGCTGCGACTGCTCATAGTTGCGGCACATCGCGCGATTGATGCCAGTTGGGCCGGCACAAAACTCGTTGAAGTTTGCGTTCGTGACTGACGTGATGCGAGCGCCCGGCATGATGTCAGCTGGAATCTTGCCAACGACGGAGGGCTCGAAGCAGTCCGCTGCAGCGCCGCGCGGCACGAGCTCTTGGACCTGAATCCCGCCGAAATCTCCTCCTGCACCAGTTCCGACCCACACCACCCATCGGCATTGGTCGACCATTCTCGAGCTTCCCACCAGCAGACGCGGCGTCAGCGCGACGAGGTCGCTCTGCACCAAGTTCACCCGCGCGTTGGCCATCGGGTGCGCGGGATCCGTGATGTCTTGCAGCTGGCGTAGCGTCACGTTCGTCGATCCGCCGCCGTCCATTCCTCCGTCGGTGGGCGGGTTTTGAACGTCGTTGCCCTGGACGTCCGATGGATCGGGGCGATCGTTGGCGGTCGCGTCCGTCGGCTGCACGTCCGCAGGCGGCATCGTCATCTCGCGACACGCGGCGCTCGAGAGCGAGAGCACAGTCAACAAAGCGCAGCTGGCAGAAAGCAGTCGGTTGTTCATGGGTCCTCTTGCAGAAAAAGCCGCGACGGTTCGGAGCGGCGCTCCGTCCTTCGGCACGTCGGTGTGAGTAGACGGGGCGGTTTACAACGAACGACGCCCGACCGCAGCATTGCTACGCACGCTGCTTCACCGCCGAGACATCACTGTCGCAGTGGCGACACCGACCGCGGTCCTGACAGTCCATTTCGGATCGAGGCGCTCGATCGCCCGAAGAACGAAAGGGACCACGCGAAACGCAAGCACATTCGGATTCGGTGAATCTGGACAACGTGCCACCGTTGGCGCATACTCCCGCGTACTTTATCCGACATGGCTCGGCTCTTGCTGGTGACCCACCACGAGAGCGGCCCCATCGGGCAGAGGGAGAGCGGTTCCCATGATCTTTCGTCGTTCATCGCTTGGCTGGCTGGGCTCTGCCGTCGTGGCGCTCGCGGCTGCGGCGTGCTCCGAGGGGGGCGTTGCTCGCTCGTCCGTCGATCTCACCCAGAGCTCCGGCGGACAGGCGCCGCAACCGGCCGTGTATGCGTCCGAGCAGCTCGCGTTCGACGCCGTTCGTTGCGTGCTCCTGCTCGACGAGCCCGGTCGAGCGCGCTGCGAAGAGGTCGCGCACCTCGGGGGTGCGTCGCTCGACGGGCTCCTTCGCGCCGAGCACGACGCGGTCGATCGACTCGGCGAGCTGATCGGTCGCCGCGCGCGGAGCGAGCGCATGACGTCTGCGCGACGCGCGGGGCTCGGGCGCTGGTTCGACCTGTCGATGGCGGCTGCGCGAGAGGCGTCGCTCGCCAATGCCGCGGCGCGCGCGCACCACGTCGAGCGCTTGCGACAAGACGCGATGCGCGCGTCGGACCTCGACGCCGTCGAGCACGCGGCGCACCTCGACACGCGCGCGGTGCGGGCGAGGGCGCAGCTCGACGCGCTCCGCGCGTTTGCGCGCGAGGGGCTCGACGGCGCGAGCGAGGCCGAGGCGATGGCGGTCGTGATCGCGAGCGCGCGCCTGCGTGGAGCCGCGGCAGCGGACAGCGCGATGCGGGCGGAGGCCACGCAGACCGCGACGGACCTCGCGGTCGACGTCGCGGGTTCGTCGACGGCGTCGGTGTCGCGCGAGCGCGCTCCTGCCGACGAGCGAAGCGCTGCGCTGCGCGCGGCCGAGGGGCCGTCGATCGAGGGCGCTCGCGAGCGGCTGGCGGCGCGCGCGGTCGCTGTGTGTCCGCGGGCGATCTCGCTCGTTCGTTCTCTCTGTGAATCGAGCGTGCGCTGAGCGAGCGCGTTCCATCGCGATCATCGTATCCGTTGAGGTCCACGCGCGGCGGTGTCGGGCGCGCGACGGCGGTGCGACGGCGAGCAGCGAATCGACAGCGCGATCGACGATGGTGTCGCGCGAGGATTCGCGCAGCGATCGCTGACTCGTGCCAAACCGCTCGCCGAACGCGAAACGAGTGGATCGTTCGGGCGCGATATCTGGTAGCGTGCTGGATGTCATGACGGACGACGGCAAGACCGTCACTGCGCTCGCGCTCAAGCTGAAGGCGCCGCCGACGAGGACCGTCGAGGTGCAGTCGCCTGGAAATCCCCAGGTGCTGAAGGTGCGCGAGGGCGTAGTGCGCATCGGACGAGACGCGAACAACGAGGTCGTGATCGACGACCCGTTCGTGTCGCGAAATCACTTGGAGATCCGTGTTTTTCCCCACGGAGTCGAGGTGGCCGACCTCGACACGAAGAACGGAACGCACTTCCAAGGCGCCCGCATTCGAGAGCTCCCGGTGAGCTCCGAGGCCACGCTCGTCCTCGGCAAGAACATCTCGGTGCGCATCCGCGTCACCGACGAAACGCGCGAAAAATCCGAGCTCGACGAGTTCGTCGGGGCGTCGCCGTCCGTCCAGAAGCTCCGCGCGGCCGTTCAGCGCGTGGCGCCGACCACGCTCACGGTCCTCATCGAGGGCGAGACGGGGACGGGCAAAGAGGTCGTCGCGCGCGCGATTCATCAGCGCTCGCAGCGCGCGGCGAAGCCCATCGTCGTGTTCGACTGCGCCGCGGTCTCTCCGACGCTCATCGCGAGCGAGCTCTTCGGGCACACCAAGGGCGCGTACACAGGCGCGACGGGGTCGAGCGAAGGCGCGTTTCGTCGGGCCCACGGCGGGACGTTGTTCCTCGATGAAATCGGCGAGCTGCCGCTGGATCTGCAGCCCGCGCTCCTTCGCGCGCTCGAGGCGCGACAGGTCAAGCCGGTGGGCGGCGAAGCGTACGTCCCTGTCGACGTGAGGATCATCGCGGCCACCAACCGCGCGCTCGAGACCGAAGTCGAAGCGGGGCGCTTTCGCAAAGACCTCCTGTTTCGCCTCGCCGTCACGCGCATCAAGACGCCGTCGCTCCGCAGTCGCGTCGAGGACATCGCGATCCTCGCGAAGCACTTCGCGGCCTCGCTCGGCGCCACGCTCTCGCCGCAGGTGATCGCGGCGCTCGAGGGCCGCGAGTGGCCGGGCAACGTTCGCGAGCTGCGAAACACCGTCGAGCGCGCGGTGATGCTCGCCGGCGGTCCGGGCGTGCTCGTGACGCAGCTCGACGTCGACGAAGACGAGTTCGACGAGCTCGAAGAGAACGACGAGCCGACGAGCACCGCGATGAA
The DNA here is from genome assembly GCA_016793325.1 of Myxococcales bacterium. GTDB lineage: Bacteria > Myxococcota_A > Polyangia > Polyangiales. Next base: position 95,503 of record JAEUKI010000055.1, read on the forward strand.
CGCGATCCCTGCGACGATTCCGCCGGGAGGGCTCTCGGTGGCGGCGCTCGCGTCGACGGAGCTTCCGTTTCAAGACGCCAAACAACTCGCGGTCGACGCCTTCGAAAAAGAGTACCTGCTCAAGCTCTTCAGCGAGAGCAACTACAACCTCTCGGAGGCCGCGCGACGCTCGGGCGTTCACCGTCGGTATCTCCGCGAGCTCTACAAGAAGCACAGCATCGACCTCGCGTCGCTCCGCGCCTCGCGACCGAAGTGACGCGCGTCGCCGGGTCGAGCCGCGCGCTCAGCGACTGCCGAGGATGAGACCGATCGCGAGCGCGATGACGGCCACCGCGGCGAGCGCTCCGATGCGAACGCCGATGCTCGGCGAGGGCGCGGCGGGCGGTCGCGCGCGCTTCGACGGCGTGGGCTGCGCGTTCGCGTTCGCGTGAGGGCTCGCGGACGCGAGCGCCGCGCCGGGACCCGCGCTCTGCGTCGCGCCGTTGATTGTGTGTGCGCCATTGTTGTACGCAGGCTGCGCGGGCGCTGCGGGCGCGTGCGGCGCGGGCGAGGGCGCCGGCGTCGCGGCCGCGGCCATCGCTGCGGGCGCTGGGCTGAGCGTCGCCGGCGCTGTGGGGAGCTGATTCTGACTCGGGCGAAGCGCGCGCGGCTGCTCGTCGGGCTCGGCGATCCGAGGCGCGATCTTCATCTTGCGCTTGGTGACGTCTTCGATCCACGCGAAGCGCTCGGGCATGGACTCGCGGGTGACGCGCGCGACGAGCTCTGCGCGCTGCGAGGCTTCGGGGCGAAAGCGCTCGAGGTCTCGCGCGAGCTCGCGTCCGTCTGCGTAGCGATAGTCGAGGTTCTTCGCGAGGCAGCGCAGGACGATGCGGTCGAGGGCCGGGTCGATTCCCTGGCGGATTTCGCTGGGCGCGACGGGCTCTTCGTTGATGACGAGGCGCGCGACTTCGAACTCGTCCTTCGCTTGATAGAGCCTGCAGAGCGTGAGGGCCTCCCACAAAACAACGCCGAGCGAGAACAGATCCGAGCGGTGATCGAGCGACATTCCGCGGATTTGTTCGGGCGACATGTAGCCGAACTTTCCTCGGATGGTCTGCGAGCTCGAGTCTTCGCCGCGCGACAAGATGCGCGCGACGCCGAAGTCGATGACCTTCACGCTGCCGTCGTACCCGACGAGGACGTTGGCCGGTGAGACGTCCTGGTGAACGATCCCGAGCTTGCGCCCTTCGGTCTCGACCGTGTGCGCTCCGTGCAATCCAAGGGCGGCGCACGCGACGACCTCCGCGACGAAGTCCGTCGGGAGCGGCGCCTGCGCGGCTTCGCGCGCGTGCACGAGGGCGCGAAGCGAATCGCCCGCGACGAACTGCATCACCAAGAAGCGGCCGTCGCGGTCCTCACCCCAGTCGAGCGACTCGACGATGTGCGGGTGGTGCAGCGCCGAGATCACGTAGACCTCGTCGAGAAACGCTTTGAGGACCTCGGGCTCTTGCGCGAGGTGCGGGAGCAGGCGCTTCATCGCGACGTACTCACCCGCGCTCGGGCCGCTGAGCGCTCGCGCGAGGACGACGGCGCCCATGCCGCCGACGCCAATTTCGGCGACCGGTTCGTAGCGGTGGGTGACCATCACGGTTCCGTCGGAACCGGCGCCGGAGGGCCTCCACGAGGGGCGGATGGTCGTCATCGACAAACGGAGCGCCACGCTACCACGGTCTCGCGGGATCCTGTCGATTGTTGCGCGAGGCGGGCTTCTCCGCGCCAACTGGTTCGAGAAGCGTGGGAGCGCGGGTGGGGGCCTGCCTTTGGAGCAGCCCGCCAACTGGCTGCGCCTTCGCTGGCCAAACTTGGGTCACGATGAGCGGCGAGCCTCGGGCTTGCCCTTTGGTGGTGCGGCAAACGCGCGCGCTGCTAGCGAAATTCGAGCCTCGACGACACAGGTGCCGAACGATGAGCGCTCGATGCCGCCCGCCGCTCTCGCGCTCCCGCTCGTTGCGGCTCAGGCGGAGCGCGCGGGGTTGGCGCGGCGCCACGCTGCCAGGATCGCGCGCGGGCTTCCCGCGAGCGTCGAGGATGACTCGCTCGACGAGCCGCTCGCGTCGCCTTCGGTCGCGTCGTGATCGGCCGCTGCGCGCGAAGACTTGCGGGCCGTCGGGCTCTTGCGGGCGCGCTGCTCGCTGCTCGTCGTGCGCTCGATGCGGACCGCGAAGGCCGGGTCGCGCGAGACCACGCCGCCGCTCAAGAACGCGGGGGGAGCATGGAGCGCCGCGCGGAGACACCGCTGCGCCGCCTCGTGCTGCGAGGCCCACGCGAGCGCAGGTCCGTCGCCCCACGCGGCGAGGACCCACGTGTCGTTGTCCGCGTCGTTCGAGTCGAACACGCGCGACTGAACGAACAATCCCCACAGCGGGGCCGGGTCTTCGCCCGCGCGAAACCACTGCATCCAGCGCACGTCCGCCGCGGCGATGCCCGCGGGTGTCGCGGCCGGTGCGGTCTCACCCGTGATCCCGCGCTTCTCCGCGAGGGGAACGAGCTTTCGCGTGAAGATCGCCCGGATCGCCTCGCGCGCTTGGTCGTCCACCGCGCGAAAGCGCTCGTGCAACACCGCCGAGCCCTCGCGCCACAGCCACGCGCGGCCTTCGCTCATAAACGACTCTTCGGCAATCGCAGCGGGGCGGGGGCGTCGGGGGGCGGTCTTCGTCGCGGCCATCACGAGCCAGACCTTAACGCACGCGAGCGCTGCAAATCATCTGTCCAACGTGGTGTGGTGACGTACTCTGTCCCGAGGTTTTGGCGACGAAACACCGCGCGGATCGCGAGTCAGAATATGTCCGTCTTGTCGAAGACGTGACACGACCCTGCCCCGTGACGGAAGAGGCTCGTGGCAATGTGTCGTTTTCGAGCGGTGAACCTGGAGCGTCGAGCGTCGGTCGAGTCCGCGCCGACCGCGCCCGGCGGACACGCGAAGGGTCGCTGAAGTCGCGCGATGAAGAGCAGCACGTGGAGTGGGACTGGCGTCGTTCGCGCGTCGATCGCGACCGCGCTGTGCGTCGTGGGCGTGGCTGCGCTGCTTCTGTCGATCGGGCCCAGGCTCGCGCACTCGCAGTCGCGCGAAGCCGCGTCGCCGGGGCGGAGCGCTTCGGCGATCGGCGCCTTCGATGGCGGCGCGGACGAGCGCGTGCTTCGCGCGATGGACGCGAGCGCGTACGACGCGGTGAGCGCGTCACCAGACAGCGCCGCAGATAGGGCAGAGACGTCCCTCTCGGCCGCGCCTCGCGCGAGCGACGGGTGTCCGGACGACATGCTCGCGGTGCAAGGTCGATTCTGCAACGAAGTGTACGAGCCGTGCGAGCGGTGGGCGGACAACGACCGCGACCAGTGTTTGGCGTTCGTCCAGCGGCCGCACTGCACGGGGCAGCGCGTCGCGATGAGCTTCTGCATGGACCGCTACGAGTGGCCGAACCGCGAGGGGGCGCTTCCCTCGGTGATGGTCTCGTACGTCGAAGCCGAGGCGCTGTGCGCTTCGCGGGGCCGGAGGCTCTGCTCCGAAGACGAGTGGACCTTCGCGTGCAGCGGTGAAGAGCTCTTGCCGTACCCCTACGGGCGCGAGCGCTCGGCGGACGCGTGCACGATCGACTTGTTCGCGAGGGCGCCGAACAAGCCGTTGCTCCACTCGTCGGACCGGGCGACGCGCGAGGCCGAGGTCGAGCGGACGTACATGGCCACGCCGTCGGGCTCGCGACCGAGGTGTGTTTCTCCCTTCGCCGTCCACGACATGACTGGAAACGTCGACGAGTGGGTTCGCTCGACCGCGAGCTGGGGCCAGCCGTCGGGGCTGATGGGCGGGTTCTGGGGACACGTTCGAAACCGCTGCCGCGCGGTGACGCGCTCGCACGGACCGCAGTTTCGGTACTACCAGATTGGTTTTCGCTGTTGCAGAGACCGCGCTGCCGCTCGCGCCCCGACGCGCGGCGCGGTATAGCTACGACGAAACTTCGATGGACCGCGGACCCGATGATGATCGCGACCGCTTCGATGACGAGCGCGGCGAACCCCCCTCCGCGCCGGTCGAGGCGATCTTGCGCGGAGGCGCAGCGGCGCTAGCGCTCGACCTCGCGTTTTCGCTCGGAGCGCAGTTCGCGCGGCCCGCGATCAGACACCCCGGCTTCGCCGCCGCGCTCGTGTACGTCGTGTACGCGAGCAAGCTCTTCAGCGGCTACGTGGGCGGGCGCGTCGCGAGTCGCGCGGGCGTCGCGCACGACGATCGAGACGCGCTTCGGACGATGGCGCTCGGCGTGACCGCGCTCACGATGGCCGCGAGCGTCATCGTGGACCGACTCGCGCCGTGGGTGCGCGTCGCGCGCTCGGCGGGGCCTCAATGGTCGGGCCCTCCGCCGGGCGTGCGTCTCGTTCACTTCGTGTTCGAGGTCGTGTTGTTGTCGTTCTTGCTCGTGTTCGGCTTCGCCATGGGGACGTGGGCGCAAGCGCGACGCGACGACAAAGTGCAGGACGAAGAGCCGAGCGCGGACGATTGAGCGCCTCGCTTCGCCGCGACGAGCCGCCGTCGCCACGCGAACGTTCGTCTCGGGTCTGCATCGCCGCCGCAACTTCGCCTGTTGACCGATCGAAACGGCGTTGCTAACAGTCGGGGCCTCTTCGGGTGAACCGAAGGTCAGCCTGGCGCGGTAGCCAAGTGGTCAGGCAGAGGTTTGCAAAACCTCCATACGTGGGTTCGAATCCCATCCGCGCCTCCCAACCAACACGATCGCCACAGCTGCTACGGGGGAGCAAGGCGACACCGAAGCGAGCGTTCGTCGTGTCTACCAGCGAACGTCGGACGGCATCAGCCCGCGCTCGCTCGTGAGCGTGCTGTCGCCGAGCTGACCGCTCGTGTTGGGACCCCAGCACCGCACTCGAGCGCTCGTCGAGGCTTCGTCGAACAACGCGCAAAATGCCTCGCGATCCGCGGAGCGCGCGGACGCGGGAAGCACGTTGCCCGCGCCGCTGATCGCGAGCGCGCGCGCTGAGCGAAGCGACTCGATCGGGACGGCGACCATCGCGCCGCGCGTCGTGGCTCCCGCGAGGCGACCGTCTGCGTCGTCACCCCAGCAGAACACCGCGCCCGATCGCTGAATCGCGCACGCGTGGCGCGCGCCGACGAACACGCGCTCGACGTCTTCGAGCGGCGCGCCCGACTCTGTGCGCGCCGCGCCGACGGTTCGATTCGCGCACACGCTCGCGCGCGCGAGCGAGCCCCAACAAACAACGCGGCGCTGCGCGTTTTGATCCGCGTTGCACGCGGTGAGCGAAGAGCCCGCCTCTGCGCTCGCGTCCATCGCGTCCATCGCGTCGGGGCTCGCGTCGGAGGGCTGCGTGACGTCGCTCGTGGCGTCGAGCATCACCCCGGCGTCGCGGACGCTGCGCGCGGACGAGATCACCGCGCACGTGGTTTCTCCGGCCGCCGCGAGGTCGTGAACCACGACGTCGAAGTTGTCCGAGAAAGCGACGCTCGCCGCTGCGCTCGCGCTGATTCCCGGACGCGGTCCGCGGCCGAGCTGGCCTTCGTCGTTGGCGCCCCAGCAGAGGATCTGGCTGTCGTTGTACGCGCACGCGTGCGACGACCCGGCGACGAGGCCCGCGAAGCGATCGAGCGCGATGGCCGATCCCGAGGCGCCTTTGACGGCGACGAGCGGGCTCGTGGGTGAGCGCTCTCCGCCGAGCTGTCCGCGGTCGTTGTCGCCGAAGCACTGGATCACGCTGCGGTCGTTGGCCGGGTTGAGCACCGCGACGCACGCGTGGCGCGCGCCGGCGACCACGGCCCGCGCGCCGACGACCGAATCGAGCGACGCGCGCGCGTCGCCGACGAGCGATCGAACGCCGTCGCCCCAGCAGCGAAGGACGCGCGACGGACCGCGGATCGCGCAGCCGAAGCCGTCGCCCACGGCGAGCGAGTGAATCTCCGTCGACTCCGTGGGCATCGGGTCCGTCGGCGTCGCGCGGGCGGTCGCTGGCGGATCTGGGGACACTTGATTCTGTGTGTTCGAACCCCAGCAGCGCAGGCCCCCGAGCGAGTCGCCGCTGACCGTCGCGCACACGGTCGCAGACGCTCCCGTGATCGATCGAACGTCGAGCGGTCGTCCCTGCACGCACGCGACCGTCGCGCGCCGCGCGCACGCCCCGCAGTGCTCGCGGCTCGTGTCCGTGTCGACCTCGCAGCCGTTGGCGGGATCTCCGTCGCAGTCGCGCCTCCCGGCGGTGCACTGGCTCGAGCGCTCTCGCAGCGACCCCCACGGTGAGCTGCAGCTCGAGAGCGCCGAGAGCGCGAGCAAAAGGAGCGGTGTCGCGCGCATCAGAACGCTCCTTCGAGCGCGAGCGCTCCGAGGGACGGGGCGAGCGAGACCCGCGCCGCGCGACGAGAACGCGGGGCGGGGACGAACTCGGTGCGCGGCATTCCGATGAGGGTGACGATCGTTCCGACGACGGTGACGCCGACGCCGGCCCAGAGCGTCGCTTGTCCTGCGAGCTCGAGGCGCTCTCCGCGCTCGGTCGCGCGAACGAACGACGGATCCATGGGGCAGATCGTCATCGTGCACACTTGCTCGAGCGCTGTGTAGCGACCGCGCGCCGTCACGAAGAGCACCGCGCCCGTCGTCGCCGCTGCCACGCCCGCGCCTGCGATCGCGAGCCCCACGCCGAACGCCGCAGGGACGCGCCGCACCGCGACCATCTCTCGCTCGACCGTTCGCTCGATCACCTGCGCGCGCTCGACGATGCGCTGCAACGTCACTTCGACCGTCGACACGCGCCCTCGTTCGAGCGAGACCGTCGCGCGAAAATCCTGGTAGCCCGGCGCGCGAATGAGCACGGGCACCGCGGGCCCCGCGGGCGCTGCGACGGTGCGGTCCGCAGGCAGCGCGATCGGCGGTCGATCGCCGAGCTGAATCGTCGCGCCTGCGGGCGTTCCCGCTTCGAAGTGCGCGGTGAAGAGCGCCACGCGCGGCGCGAGCTGCGCGCGCTCGGCGGCGCCTTGTTCGATCGAGCGCATGTACCGCGTGCGACCTCGCTCGGTGCTGTCTCGTACGGAGCACCGCGTCGCGAGGAGCACCGTCGTCTCGAACGCGTCGTAGCCGTCCTCGAGCCGCCCCTGACCCACGAGCGCGCGGCCGAGCAACAGGTACGTGTTGGGGCTCTCGAAGAGCGCGAGCGCCGCGCGAAGGGCGCGCTCGGCGCCCGTGTGATCGTTGGCGAGCAGCGCGGTTTGTCCCGCGTCGAACTGCTCGCGCGCCTCGGCGAACAGGTCGACGGACGCGTCTTCTCCGCACTGAACAGCGCGCCGTGGCGCGCGCGGCTGCGCCTCGGGCTGCGCGGCCTGCGCGTGAACGTCACTCGACCCGGCGACGAGGGCGATCGCGGCGGCGCTCGCTGTCAAGACGGGCGTGTGTTTGCGACGGCGCCGAGAGAGCGCGCTGGCGAGCGCGACGAGCGCGAGCGCGACGAGCGCGCGGTCTCGACCGTGGTTCGTCGCGAACGAGCGCGTGTCGCACGCGCAACCGGTGTCGGCCCACGGCGGCGTCACGCCGCTGTCCGCGCTGTTCGAGCACGTTCGTGTGCGCCGATCGCAGCGCCCGATCGAGCAGTCCGAGTCCGACTCGCAGCCGCAGCGGCCCTCACCGAGGCAGCGCCCGCCGCGACCGTCGCGCGAGCACATCGAGGCTTCTGCCGCTGTGCACTGCACGCAGCGGTTGGCTCCGCACACGGGCCGCGACGGGTCCCTCGTCGCGCACTGCGTGCTCGTCTCGCACTCGACGCACGAGCGAGCGCCAGCGTCTCCGGCGAGCGCGCACACGGGCCGCGACGGAGAGCTCGCGGCGCACTGCTCGTTGCTCGTGCACGCGCCGACGCACTGGCCGAGGCCGGCGTCCGCGCTCGCAACGCACTGGAATCCGAGCGGGCAACGCGGCGCGCTCGGGTCGCAGCCGGAGGTGCACACGCCCCGCGCGCCAGCGTCCGCGCCGTCCGGTCGCGCGCAGGAGAAGCCAGGCTGACAATCGCTGGGCCCCCCGCAGGAGCACACGAACACCGAGACGCCTCCGCGGATCGTGTCGGCGCACGTTCCGCCCGAGACGTCGCAGCTCGCGCCGGCGGCGGCGCACGGGATACACGAGCGACGCTCTTGGTCGCATGTTCCCCGGCCGATCGCCGTGCAGTCGAGGTTGGTGAGGCACTCGACGCACGTGCGCGCCGCGACGTCGCACACCGGGCGCGTGAGCGGGCAGCGCGCGTCGCCTGCGCGATCGCACTCGCCCTGCGCGATCGCGTGGTAGGTCCCGTCGCTCGAGAGGATCACGACCTCGCCGCTCCCGTCCCCGTTCGAGTCGATGATCGACGGCGCGCCCGCCGCGCGCGGCTCTTCGTACACCCAACGGACGCGCGCGGCGCCGCACGCGTCTTCGATCGCGAACGTCTGGCCCGCGGAGTTGGAGATCACCGCGACGGGAGCGCTTCCGTTTTGCGCCGCGGCGAGGGCGCTGTACGTGACGCGTCCGTTGCGCGGCGATGGAGGTGGTGATGCGCAATCGTAGTCGGGGCCCGCGCGATCGAGGCAGAGCTGCCAAGCGCGCTCCATGTTCATCGGCATCGTGTAGTCGGTAGACGTCGGCGCAGCGACGGTGCGCGAGAACTGCCAAGCTTCGATGCGCGCGTCTTCGCTGTCGGTCGCGACGACGCGGCTTCGAAACACGAGTCGATATTGGTCCGCGCCGCAGCGGACGACGACCGCGGGCTGCGCGTCCATGAGCGTCGCGTTGGAGGTCCACGCGACGAGCTGCGCTGTGTAGTTCGCGCCGTTCGGGGCGATGCGCCACACCGTCGGTCGCGCGTAGGTGCTGTTGCTGCTCGTGTTCGGAGCGCTGTTGACCATCAAGAGCTGGCCGTCGCTCGCGGGCAGAAGGATCGGCTGCGGGGAGGCGAATTGAATTTGTGTGGGGCCCGTGATCGTCGAGCGCGCGAGGCGAAGCGGCCGCTCTCCGACGATCGCGTGGAGCTCGTGCGGGGGCGCTGCGCCGGATCCGACCGTGGTGACCACCGCGGCGAACGACGTCCCGTTCACGGCGCCGAGCGCGGGGAGGCTCGCGGCGAGCGACGTCGAAAACGTGATCGGGATGTTCTGATCCGCGCCGCTTTGAACGGTGGCGTACAGCTCTCGGGTGGTGCCGACGTCGCGCTGCATGAACGCGAGGAGCGCCGATTGTGCGGCGGGCATTCCCACGATGGGGAGCCTGAAGAAATCGCCGGTAAACGCCGCGCCCGTCGTCGCTGCGGGCAAGAACTGCGACGCGAAGAGCTGCGATCGCACGCACTGTTGCGTCGGCGCGTCGAAGCGCGCGCGCGTGCCGGTGTCGATCGGCGAGTTCGCCGTCGGCAGGTACAAGATGTCCCCGAGCGGCGTCCACGCGTTGACCGTGGCGCCGAGGTTCTCGGTGCATCCTTGGGCGTTGGGGACGCTCGCGGGGATCACGTCGTACGGAGTGGCCTCGGTGGCGTCGATCAAGCTCGCGCGGTTGCTCGACAGGATCGTCTCACCGCGCGCGAACGACGTGCGCGCCGCGCGAAGCTCCTGACGAAACGCGTTCGTCGCGTAGCTCGGGCGCGAGCCGAGGAACAACGGCGGATTGATGCCATCGCCGACATACTCGCGACCGTCGTACTGCGCCGACGGGCTGAGCTTTCGCAGCGACGCTTGACCGATCTGCGCGGGCAGCGTGAGCACGAACGCACCTCGTCCCGAGCGCCGCATCCCTGCGAGCACGCCCGTCGTCGCGCCGGCGGTCGGATCGTTGCGCCGGAGGCCGATCACCCGGTGCTCGTTTGCGGAGGTGCGCGCGAGGATCGCCGTGTTGTTCGCCGACCCCACGAGCAGCGGCTCCAGTCGACCGCCCGATGGAACGTTGTAGATCTCGACGCCGTCGAGCAGCCTCGGCCATCGGTCGATGATGAGCGAACCGAGCGACAGACCACGCTCGAAGCTCGTGCCCGAGTGGCGAAAGATGTATCGCGTTCCGCCTGGCGTGCTCGCGACGAGCGAGTCGACGTCTGCGCCCTCGATGCGCGCGCTCGCGAGCCACACGAAGCCCGTCGAGAAGCCCGAGCTCGGGCCGATCGTTTCGAGCACGGCCCCGGTCGTCGCGTCGAACACGCGGATGGAGTTGCGCGTCTCGGTGAGCCCTCCGGGGAGCGCGACGACTTCGCTGAACGCTGCGACGAGCTCGGGCGACGCGCTGCCTGCGAAATTGCTCACGTACGAAGCCGGCGTTGCGTCGCCGCCTGGGAGGGCCGCGGTCCAGAGCAACGACGTGACCGTGTCCGTCGTTCGGATGACGCCGACGCAGCCTGTCGCTCCCGTGAGCGTGCTCTGCTTGAACGCGAGCAGGTCGCGGTCGGCGGCAGCGAACGTCTGCGTGCGCCATGTCGTTCCGCCGCGGGGGACACAGCCTCCCATCGGCGCCGCGAGCGGCCTGCTCACGACGGTCCACGTCGAGCCCGGCGCGGCGCCGTTGCCGCGAATGAGCGCGGTCGTGAAGCCCATGGACGTGTTGCGCAGCGTCATCACGTCGGGCAGCGAGTCTCCGTCGAAGTCGCCCACTTGCGTGCGCGTCGAGGCTTGCTCGCCGTCGCCCGTGATCGACGCCGAGCGCAGCTCGGTCGCGGCAAACGCAGCGTCGAACGAGAACAAGCTGATCCGCATCGTGTCGGTGCCGTCCGTCCGAACGACGAGGAGCTGTCGGCTCGTGTCTGTTCCGGACATGTCGACGACGCGCACCATTCCCGCGAACGACGTCGAGTTGCGGCTGAGCGGGAGCGACCACCGCCGCGCGCCGCGCGCGTCGTAGACCGCGACGAGGTTGTCTCGACCGATCGCGACGATGTCCGTCGCTCCATCGCCGTTGAGGTCCGCGACGCCCGCGATGTTCTGCAGGGGAAAATACTCGCCGTTTCCCTCGGGCCAGAGCTGTCTCCCGGTCGCTCCGTCCCACGCGGCGATCGATCGATCCGTGATCGAGACGAGCTCGGTCGAGCCTCGGCCGTCGAGGTCGACCTCCGCGAGCGTCGATCCCGTCGCGTCGAGCGCGACGCCGAGCCCTGCGCGCGTGAGCCTCCACGCGACGCGCGGCTCGCGGGTGGAGAGCGCGAGGTTGACCGTACCTGTGCGCGATGGGTCCGCGCGGTAGTCGGTCCACGACGCGCTCTGGGCGGCGGCCGAGGAGGTTGCGAGCAAGGACGCCGTCGCGAGCACGGGCGTCGTAAAGCGAGGGAAGAGACGTTTCGCTGCGTTCATCGCGTAATCAACGGGGACTTCGAGGCGACGAGCGAGCGTGGGCTACATCTCGATGCGCTCGGGGGGCCTCGCGGCCGTCGTTGTGCCGGTCGAAGAATTGGTGGGCTGCGCGGGGCGCTCTGCGTTGCGCGGGCCCCGAGCGCGTCCGCTTCGTCCGGGGCGCGCGGTGCTCGGCGGTTCGGCGCTCTCGACGCCGCGGGGCGCCTCCGTTTGCGCAGATGCCACGGTCGCGGCTGCGTCCGCCTCGCTCGCGCGCTCGCTCGCGACGGCGCCCGCGTCCGCTTCGATGGCAGGCGCGGCGCCCGCGTCGCTCGCCGCGACGACCGCGGCGCGCGCGAGCGGCGCGGGCGGCTCGCCGCGCGTCGACGGGTCGCTCGTGGGGGCGTTGGCCGTCGCGCTCGCGGCGTTTCGATTATGTGTGCCAGATTTCAATGCGCCGCTCGCGAGCAGAGCGCCACCGCCGCCGAGCAGCACGAGCGCGAGCGCGCCCGCGGCGAGTCCGAGTCGGCTCGACTGCTGGGGCGGAGGCGGGACGGTCTTCGAGCCGGCCGCGGCGCTCGAGTCGAGAGAGACGGCGCTGTGCGGGTCGACGCTCGATGTGTCGCTGGTCGTGCCGGTGAGCGCGTCGCGCTTCTTCGCGATGGACAGCGGCGAGTCGAGCTCTGCGACCGCGCTCGCGATCGTGCGTTGGCGCTCGGCGAGGATCTCGCCGATGGTCTCTTTGGCAAACGCCATGCGGTGCGCGTCGGTGTCCGCGAGCACCTGCGTCGTCAGCGCTTGCCGGAGCTCCGCGGCGGATTGAAATCGCTTGGCCGGGTCGCGGTCGAGCGCGCGCGCCGTGATGCGCGCGAGCGGCTCGGGAACGGTGGGCGCCGCCTCGCGGACGTCGGGGATGCGCTCGTCCATGAGCGCGCGAATCGCGGCGACCTCGCTGTCCTTGCGGCCGAACAAGCGTCGGCCCGCGAGGCACTCCCAAAGGACGATCCCCAGCGTGAAGACGTCGGACCGGCGGTCGAGCGTCTCGCCGGTGACTTGTTCGGGCGAGAGGTAGCCGATCTTTCCGCGCAGATCGCCGCTGACGGTCATGTTTTCGAACTGCGCGCCCGTGGCCTTCGCGACGCCGAAGTCCGTGACCTTCACGCTTCCGTCGGCGCCGACGAGGAGGTTGGACGGCGTCGCGTCGCGGTGCACGAGGTGCAGCAGCTGTCCGTCGTCGTCGGTGAGCTCGTGCGCGGCGTGGAGGCCTCCCGCGGCGTCCGCGACGATGGCCGCTGCGACGTCGTGCGGCATGGGCTTCTGCTTCTTCAGCGCTTCTTTGAGCACTGAGTTGAGCGGCACCGACGGAAAGTACTCCATCACGAGGAAGTGCTCTTGCTCGGTGCGTCCGAGCTCGAGCACGGGAACGACGTTCGGGTGGTGCAAGCGCGACGCGATCTCTGCCTCGCGCACGAACATCTTCAAGAACAGATCGTTGTCCGTGAGGTGCGAGAGGATGGTCTTCAGCGCCACGAGTCGACGCACGCCGCGCTCGGATTGAACGCGCGCGACGAGCACTTGGCCCATGCCGCCGGCGGCCAGCCGCATGAGCCCTTCGTAGCGACCGAACGTCGCGCCGAGGACGTTGTGCGCCGAGCGCGCGGCGGGCAAGTGAGGCGTGCTCGGCTGCGAGCTCGCGCCACTCGGGCCGCTCGCACCGGTCACTTTGCTCGATGCGCCCGTCGAACTCATCCTCGCTCCGTTTCGAGCACTGTACCGCGAACAGCGCAGTCTTTACACTCCGCCGCGACAACGATGCTTCACGAACGAACGAAGCAAGTGCTCGAGCTCGAGGTCGCGCCTCGAAAGCTGGGGATCGTGCTCGGTCTCGCGCTGTCTGTGTTCGGGCTCCTGGGTGTGATCGCGTCGCTTCGTGTGCGCGGAACCGTGGATTTTCGTTGGGCCCCGGTGGTCATGGGCACGCTCATGACGCTGCTCGGTTGGCTGACGGTGAGCAACGCGCGCGGCGTTCGCGCAGAGCTCGACCGCGAAAAACGCGTGCTTCGCGCGAGTCGGCTCGGGTTGTTCGGCGCGTCCAAGCCCGTCGAGCTCGGGTTCGCGGACGTGCAGGAGCTCGCGTTTCTCGGCTCGAGTCGCACCGTGGGGATCTACGCACAATACGGCAGAGCAGACGACGTGAGCGTGGGGCAGTTCACCCGCACGGACGCCGAGCGCGAAGAGCTCCGCCGCTGGTTGACCGCGCTTCGTCAGGCGATTCCCAACGCGAAATTCACGGCGACCGAGGGCCTCGAGGCGCAATGGCTCTGATGGACGCCGCGCGCCGCGGGCGCTCCCTGGGTCTCGCCGCCGGCGCCGTGACGATGGCCACCCTCGCGGCGCTCTCGGTCGCGTCCGCGCAGTCGTCGAGCGGACCTCGCGCGCCGCAGTCGCAGCCCGCGACGCGATCGATCACCGTGGCCGCGACGGGCGACGTGCTCGTTCACCGCCGCGTCGTCGCTTCGGTCAACGCGCACGCGCGAGAGGGCGGGTTTCGCTGGGTGCTCGCGGGCATGAGCGCGTTGATCCCGCAAGAGGACATCGCGTTCGTCAACCTCGAGTCGCCGTTGACCGAGTCGTTTCGGTCGCCCGAAAACGCGACGCCGCCCGTGCTCGGAGCGCCGACGACGTACGGGGCCGACCTCGCTGCGACGGGCTTCGATGTCCTGTCGGTGGCCAACAACCACGCGTTCGATCAAGCGGGCGACGGGCTCGCGATCACGCTCGACGCGATTCGACAGGCGGGGATGCTCTCGGTCGGCGCGGGGCGCAGCGACGCGGACGCGAGGGCGCCGGTGGTGGTCACGCGGGGCGGCGTTCGCGTGGCGTTCGTCGCGACGACCGAGCGGATGAACAACGGCTCGTCGCCGAACCGCGCGGGTGTGCGTGTATTCATGTTCGACGCGGCGGCGGTGCAGCGCGCGCTCACCGAAGCGCGGGCGCGGGCGGACCTCGTGGTGCTCTCGATCCACTGGAGTCATGATTTCGTGCGCAGCCCGTCGAGCGATCAGCGCAGGCTCGCGCGGCAGCTCGTGCAGTGGGGCGCGGACGTGATCGTCGGGACGGGGCCGCACATCCTGCAAGAGGTCGAGCGGCTACCGTCGCCGCGAGGCGAGGCCGTGTGCGCATATTCGCTGGGAAATCTCATCTCGAATCAGGGCTATCGCTATCGCGTTGGCCGGGCGCTCGACGACGCGGCGATGCGCTCGGCGCTCGACAACCCGATGACGCGCGACGTGGTGCTCCTGCGCGTGAGCGCCGAGACCGCGCCGAACGCCGTGCGCATCACGGGCCTCGAAGCGCGCGCGTTTTGGAACGAGAACCGCCAGCAGGGCGACGAGCTTCGGTTGGTCGCGATGCGCGCGGTTCCTCAAGCGCTGCGCGACGAGCGGCTCGCCGTCATCCGAAGGACCCTCGGCTCGGCGGTCACCGTCGTGCCGTGAAGGCTCTCGTTGTGCTCAGCGCTTGATCACAGCGAGCTCGCCCGCGGGGAGCGAGTCGTGGCCGAAGCGTGGGCTCGAGATGCCCATCGCGTTGATGAACGTGTTGAGCAGCACGTTGTGCGCGACGGTGCGGCCCGACTGCCGCGCGTCGATGAACGTGTTCTGCTTGAGGTACCCGTTGCCCGAGCCCGCGATGATCCACGGGACGTCCGAGTATCCGTGGGGCGGCCCCGTGGACAGGTCGTTGACCCACACGGCCATGCCCGCGTCGAGGAGCGTCCCGCCGCCGGGCAGCGTGCGCATCGCGAGCTTGTCGCAAAGGTACTTGAACAGCCGCGCGTGCATCCGATCGATCTGATGGTGCCGCGCCTGCGCGTCGTTGATGGCGGTGCCCATGTCGCCGTCGCCCTGAATTCTGTGCGAGATCCAGTGGTACGAAAACGCGCCGGTGAAGCCCGGGAGCGTGTAGGGCGTCCCGTCGTTTCCGTTGCCGACCTGGAGCGTCGCCGACGTCGTGTATCCGCAGGAGAGCGCGACGTCGAGCACGTCGATGTGGAGCCTCGCGATCGTGTGCAGCGCCGCGGACCCGTCCACGACGAGGACGGTCTGTCGCATCCCGTCGACGGTCATCTCGCGCTCGAACGGCATCACGCCGGCGCGCAGCGCGCCCGCTTCCGCCGTCGGCAGCTGGCACGTCATGCGCCGCTCGAGGTCGCGGATCGAATCGAAGTGGAGCTGCAGCCGATCGCGATCGTCGCGGGACAAATCCGTGCGACCGAGGAGCGCGCGCATCTGCTCACGCAGCAGGTCGTTGACGCTCTGGCGCGAGCTTCGGATGCGCTCGAACTCGGCCTCGCTGGCGCCGGTCATTCCGACGACGGCTTGGTAGGCGTTCCACGGGTTGCGTTGGGCGCCGCGCAGGTCGCGGGCGCCGCCGTAGCTGAGCACCTCGGCGATGTACCCCGTGCGCGGCCCGGCCATGAGCGTGAGCGGGTCGCGTCGTCGCGCGCCCTCCATCGGGTTGATCTCGCGCGCGATTCGGTAGTCCACGGACTCGCCGACGGCGCGCGAGAGGTTGCGGTCGAGGTTGGGATCGGTGCGGTCGATCTCGTTGGCGGTCAGCACTTGATTACCGCCACCACTATGTCCGCACCCGCGCCCGCCGAAGTTGAACTTCGTCCCCTTCACCATGAGCAGCCGCGATCGGTGCGCGATCAGCTCTTCGACGGCGCGGCCGCGCATGGACGCGTCGGTGAGGTCGCCGACCGCGGTGGGCCAGAACATCTCTGCTTCGCGCACGGTCCCGTCGCCGTTGCGGATCTCTTGCGCGACGCCGTTGGCTTGCCGCATGAAGACCGCGAACTTCGACACGTTGGCGGGGCGCGTCTGCGCGAAGGCGCTCGTGCGACCGAGCGACTCGAGGATCGGCAATCCGAGCGTGACGCCAGCGCCCTTGAGAAAAAGCCTGCGGTTCATCGCATCGCCTCCACGGTGGTCGAGCGCGCCGTGAACGTCGGGCTCGAGAGAATGCTCTCGACGAGGTCGAGGATCGGCCGGTCGGTGCGAGAGAGGGCGCCGACCCACTGAATCAAGCTGCGGTCTTCTGTCTCTGGCCCGCGGCCCGCCAAGAACTCGAGCCAGTACCGCGCGTAGCACTCGTGCGCTTGCCGGCTCTCTGCCACGAAGCCGATGAGCTGTACGGCGTTCGTGAAGGTCGACGGTCGTCCGTCGAGCGAGTATTCGCCGGTCGCGTCGACGGTCTGTCCGCGGTCCATCGCGCGGTACGCGCCGACCGAGTCGTAGTGTTCGAAGGCGAAGCCGATGGGGTTGATGAGCGTGCTGTGGCAGCCCGAGCCGCACGTTCCCGGCCCGGTGTGCGCGTTGACGGTCTGTCGGTTGGTGCTGTTCGGCGGGACCATCGGCAGCGCTGGAACGTTGGGCGGAGGGTTGGGCAGCGCGGCGCAGAGCACCTTGAGGTTGACCGCCACGCCTCGATGAATGGGATCGGGGTCCACGGCGTACGCGCGGGACGCGAGAAAACCCACCTGCGTGAGCATTCCGCGGCGCTGCATCGGGTCGAGCTCGACCCTGCGAAACGTGTTGTCGAACGCGCCGGAGAGCCCGTACACCCGCGCCACGTCGTTGTTGGCGAACGTGTACGTCGCGTTGAATAGCTGTGTCAGCCCTGCGCGCCGCGCGAACACGACGTCGTCGACGAACATCTGCGCCTCGCGGAGCATCGACGCCGGGAGCGTCGGGCTCCACTGCGCGAAGCGCATCCCGTCGCGGCGCACGTCCGCGAAGTGATCCCACTCGTAGAGCTGCCCGTGAAACGCGAGGACCGCGGTCTTGGCCCGCGGGTGCTCGAGGAGCCGTCGCGCCTGCGCGACGAGGGCGTCGGGGCGAACGAGCTCTCCGCGGCCCGCGGCGGCGAAGAGCTCGTCGTCGGGCATGGTGTTCCACAGCGCGTACGAGAGGCGCGTGGCGATCTCGAAATCATCGAGCGGAATGCGCCCGCCCTGCGCGGCGGTGCTCCGCTCGACGCGGTAGAGAAAATTCGGCGACTGCAGCATCGCTCGCACGACGAGCTCGATGCCCGACAAGAACGCGTCGCCCCCGAGGATCATCGCGCCTCGGTCGTAGAGCATCGTGAGGTGCTGATCGACCTCTTGCGTGGTCAACGGCCGACGGTACGCGCGACGCCCGAAGTGCTCGATGAACGCTCGCGCGCGCATCCGCGGATCCGCAGGCGCCGACGGCGGCATGATCCGAGCGAGCGCCGCGGCGTCGCGAACGACGCGGGTCGCGAGCGCTTCTGCAGCGGATTGATAGTCGGTCCATAGCTGCTGGCCGACGCGGAGCGTGGTCCCGTTGTTTCCGAAGGTCCCCGTCAGAGCGTCGGGCGAGAACATCGACGAGCTGCCCGGCGTCTCGGTGAGCGCGAGCAGGTCGCGCACCGTCGTCTCCCACTGCGTGTGCGTGAGCCGCGGAAACCGCGTCGTCGGCGGAATCACGATCACGGGCTGCTGCACGCTCCCGTCGGTGACGATGGGCGGCTCGCCGCTGTCGGGGTCCCACGGAGCGCCGCTATCCTCGACGCCGCGCTCTTGGGGCGTCGCCTGAATCGATCCGACGCACGCGGCGAGCAGCCACGAAACGATCGCGATCGGGGTCATTCTTCGAGCCGTCATCGGGTACCTCTCGAACACGGCGTCGAGCGCTCGGACCGTGGTGTCGGTCGTCGCGCGCGACGAAGACGCGCAAAGCTTCGACCAGTGTACAGGCATCGCGAAGAAAAACGCACTCGACACGTAGGGTCGTTGAGCGCCACCTTTGATTTCGTGATCGCGTCGGCGGCGCGCCGGGCAAACCGCTCGCGCCGTCGCGCGAGTCGCTTCGATCAACACGGTGTTCGACGGATCATTTGCAGTGCGAAGTGACGGTTTGGTGACGCTGCAGAGCGCGGCGCGAGCGCGTGCGACACGGTGCGACCTCGTGGGTGCGGCGCGATGAACGACTCGCGCACCGCGCTCGCGCGGCTCGGTCGTGGCGCGGCGTGGGGAGCGCTCGCGGGCCTCCTCGCAGCGGCGCTCGACGTCGCGAGCACGGTGCTCTGGCTCTCGTCACCGGACGACCAACGCAAGCTCGTCGTCGC
Source organism: Myxococcales bacterium (assembly GCA_016793325.1). Lineage (GTDB taxonomy): Bacteria > Myxococcota_A > Polyangia > Polyangiales. Next base: position 113,963 of record JAEUKI010000055.1, read on the forward strand.
GCTCGTTCTCGTGTGCGTCGGAGCGAGCGCGCTCGCGAGCGTCGCGTTCTTCGCGCTCGTGGGGCGCGAGCTCGAATGCGGGCAAAATCGCTCACAGATCGTTCGACTCGCAGCGCTCTCGATCGCGCCGGGCGCGCTCGTCGGGTGGATGCTCTTCACCGGCGGTCGCATGCGCCGCATGCCCGCGCTCTTCGCGCTCAAGCCCATCGCCGCGTTGCTGTGCGCCGCGCTCTTCACCGCGGGCCTCGCGCTCCTCGCGCGCGTCACGGAGCGACTGCTCCGCGAGAAGCCCGCGCGTCGCGCGGCGGGAGCGTCGGTCTTCGTCGCGCTCTCGATGGCGGCGCACGCGCTCGATCACCGGTTGTTTCCGCGGTTGTACGAGTACCTCCACGGGGTGCTCGGCGTCGCGACCGGGGCGTTCGCGCTGTGCGCAGCGGCGCTCGTGTGGCCTCGGCCGTCGCGTCGCGCGCGCACGATCGCGTTGGCCCTCGCGGCGCCTTCGCTGGTCGTCGGCCTCGTCGCCCTCTCTCGCTGGGACAACGTTCGCGCCGAGGTCTTCGGAACGCACGCGCCCTACGCGCGACACATCGCCGTCGCCTCGGAGTTCGCCTCGCGTCGCGCGCAGCCTGCGCCCACGTCGGCGCTCCTCGACCGCGAGCGACTCGAGCGCGAGCGCGCGGCGTTGGCGCGCGAGTCCGACCCGTCGCTCCCGCGCGTGGTGGGAGCCCACGTGCTGCTCGTGACCGTCGACGCGATGCGCGCTGATCGTCTCTCTCGAGAGCGCGCTCCTCGGCTCTTTTCGCTGGCCGAACGCGCGGTGCGCTTCGATCGCGCGTACGCGCAAGCTCCGCACTCGAGCTACTCGATCACGACGCTGCACACGGGGGAGTTTCTTCACGAGACCGTGCAGCTCGGGCAGCGCCAGCCCCTGCCGACGATCGCCTCGACGCTCGCGGCGCACGGCTATCGCACCGCCGCGATCTACACGAACGGAATCTTCTTCACCGAGGGCGAGCGCCTCGAGCCCTATCGCGATCGTCACCTCGACTTCTCTCGCGCAGAGCACCGCGATCTCGACGCGCGCGAGACGACCGACGTCGCGCTGCGAGAGCTCGACGAGAGCGTCCGGCGCGGCGAGCCGCCGACGTTTTTGTGGGCGCATTATTTCGACGCGCACGAGCCGTATCGGGGACAGGGCCCGACGCCGATCGCCCGCTACGACGCGGCGCTCGCCACGGTCGATCGCGAAGTGGACCGATTGCTCTCGTCGGCGCGCGCGAGGCTGCGTCGGCCGATCGTCTTCGTGCTCGCCGCGGACCACGGAGAGGAGTTCGGCGAGCACGGCGGCGTGTATCACGGGAGCGCGCTCTACGAAGAGCAAGTGCGCGTTCCCTTCGTGGTGATGGCGGATGGGATCGCGCCGAGGCGCGTCGATCGGCCCGTGGGCCTCGTGGATGTCGCGCCCACGATCTTGTCGCTCGTGGGCGTCGCGCGACCGCCGAGCGCGCGAGGGCGCGACCTTCGCCCGTGGATGGTGGGCCGCGAGGGGCCGATCGAGCCTGTGTTTTCTGCGGTGAACACGAGGCTGATGGCGCTTCGATGGCCGCTCAAGCTCGTGCGCGACATGCGCTGGTCGACCCGCGAGCTCTACGACCTCGAGGCAGACCCGAGCGAGCGAGCGAGCCTCGCCTCGGCGCGACCCGGAGACGTCACCGAGCTCGAGGGCGAGCTTCAATCGTGGCTCTCGAGCCTCGGGCGAGGGGCCGCCAACGCAGACGTGGGCCTCGCGCGCATGGGCGATCGCGGCGCGGCCGAGCGGCTCGTGCGCCTCGCGCTCGACGAGCGGGCGGACGAGCGGGCGCGGGTCGACGCGATCGACGCGTTGGGATCGCTGCGGGATCGCTCGATCGTGTCGCGCCTCGCGCCGCTCGTTCGAAGCGCGCGGCGATCGATCGCGCGCGCGGCGGCGGTGGCCTCGGGGCTCGCCGGTGAGCGGCCCGAGGGGACGGTCGAGACGCTGCTCGAATATGTGTGCAGTGATTCATATGAGCTGCGCGTTCGCAGCGCGTTCGCGCTGGCCACGCTGGGGCATTCGGGCGCAGAGCCGGCGCTGATCGAGGCGCTGCGCGCGGGCGACGAGTCCGATCGACTGCGCGCGCTCGACGGGCTCACGCGGGTGGCGCTCGCGGCGCGGACCCGCTCTGTGCGCGCGGAGGCCGCGGTGCTCGAGGCGATCGAGGACGATCACTTGCGCTATCGCGCGGCGCTCGCGCTCGGGGCGATCTCGGGCAGCGGGAGTGTCGCGACGCTCACGAGGCTCGCGCGCGAAGACCGCGCGGACGACGTGCGGGCGTGGGCCGTCGCGGGGCTGGGATTGACGGGCGACCCGCGCGCTGCGGGCGTGATCATCGAGCGAATGAGCGCGGACGCAGCGGCGCAGAGCTTCGCGGCGAGCGCGCTCGGACTGTTGGGAAACGGGCGCGGAGCGAACGCGTGGGACGCGCGCGACGCGACGGGCGGTCCGTGGGTCGAGTGCGGCGCGGTGGACGATCGCGCTCCGTGGGTCGAGCTCGGGGCGCGGGCGTGTCGAGCGCAGGGGCGCGTGGTGGTTTCGCTGCGACCAGGGGAGGGGCGGAGGCTCGACGTGTGGCTGCGCGCGAAGGGGGACGCGCCGCTCGTGGTGCGCGTGGGCGGGCGCGAAGTGCTGCGGTTTTCGCTCGAGTCATCGATGCGCGAGTGGCGAGCGACGGTGACGGACGCGCCAGTGGGCGAGTGGGTGCTCGAGAGCGAGCGCGCGTTTTGGCTGGGGCACGTGCGCGCGACGGCGCAGGGGGCGACGAGCGCGCGATAAGGCGCGGCGGCGACTGGGCAAAGAGATCAGAGGGGAGCGCTGCGAGGGCGACGCGGGCGCGCGTGGGCGCGCGTGGCAGTGGGAGGAGGTTGGCAATTTATACTCAATGCGCATGTCGAGTCTGTCTGTGAAAACACAGGGTGGATTGCAAATGTGAGGATCAGAGCACCGTCCCCGGTTTGTGGAGTATCGTCGGTCGAGGTCGTGAGCTTGGCTGGGCGCGGTACCGACGGTAGGGAGCGTTCGATCGGAGCGTTCGACGTTGGCGCGGAGATCGGGCCCTATGTGATCGAGTCGACGATCGCGCGCGGAGGGCAGGGCGTCGTGCTTCGCGCGCGCGATCCGCGGCTCAATCGGAGCGTCGCGTTGAAGGTCGTCGACGACAGCGACGGTGAGTCGCTCGAAGAGCAGCTCGTCGGCGAAGCGCGCTCGCTCGCGAAGCTGTCGCATCCGAACATTCTTCCGGTGTTCGACGTGGGGCTCACGTCCGACGGGCGCGTGTGGGTCGCGATGGAGCTCGTCGATGGCGCCACGATCGACGTGTGGGCGCGGCGCGCGACGCGCGCGAAGGTGCTTCGTGCGTGGCTCGACGTCGGCCGAGCGGTCGCGCACGCGCACGCGGCGGGCGTCCTGCACCGCGACATCAAGCCGGGAAACGTGATGGTCGACGGACACGACCGCGTTCGCGTCGTCGACTTCGGGCTCGTTCGCGACGCCTCGAGCGCGCGGCTCGAAGTGGGCGCCGTCGCGCGGCAGTTCTCCGTCAGCCGCTCGGGGACCGGTGAGGTCATCGGGACGCTCGACTACATGGCGCCCGAGCTCTTTCGCGGCGGCGCGGTGACGACGGCGTCCGATCAGTTTTCGTACTGCGTCGCGCTGTATCGCGCGTTGTTTGCGAAGGATCCTTTCGACGACGCCTCGCGCGCCCGTTGGGTCAAAGAGCTGCCCGAGACCCCTCGCGCGATGGCTTCGACGAGCGGCGTCGATCGCGCGCTCGAGTCGGCGCTCTTGCGCGGGTTGTCGTTGGATCCCGCTGCGCGCTGGCCGACGATGGACGCGCTCGTGACCGAGCTCGATCGCGTGACACCCGACGCGACGATGGACCCGTTCGAGCCCGCGAAGGCGCGGGTGCAGATGGGCGTCGTGATGATCGTCCTCGCCGCGGTGCTCGTGTCTGTCGCGCGCATCAACGCTGAGCTCACGGCGAAGGGCCTCGCGCGCGCCTCTGTCGTGGTCGTCACGGTGATCGGCCTCGCGACATGGGTGTGGCGACGCGAGCTCTTTCGAACGCCGTACACCCGGCTGCTCACGACGCTCGCGAACCTCGTCGCGTGGATCGCGCTCGTGCACCGCGTGGTGAACCTCATCGGCCCAGTGGATCCGGCGGTCACGCTTCGCGGGGACGCGCTCATGATCGCGGGCGGGTGCGCGTACGTGGGGATCGTTCACGATCGGCTGTTTTTTCTCGCGACCGCCTCGAGCGTGCTCGCCTCGATTTCGTGTGCGCTCTGGCCCGCGCACGCCGCGTCGAGCTTCGGCGCCTCGCAGGTGCTCGCCGTCTCGCTCTTTGCGTTTCGCGCGGCGCGGGCGCGTCCCGACGAGGCCTCGTGAGCGACGAGGCGCGAGCGCGGTCGGCGCTCTTCGCGCGGCTCGCGAAAATCGACGCGGCGTTGGTGGACGCTCTGTCGCGCGGTCGGTCGTTCGACCGTGCTGGCGTCGACGCGGTGATCGATCGCGTCGCCGGCGTGGACCTCGTGCGCGGCGGCAGGTCGCTGTTGGACGCGACAGAGCTCGTGGCCAAGTGGCTCGCTGCGTGGGGCCTTCGCGCGGGGAGCGCGAGGCACTTCGGTTATCCCAACCCGAGCTCGCTCTCGAGCTCGATCGCGGGCGACGCGCTCGCGGCGATGTTCGACCCGCAGTGCGCCCTGTGGGAGTCGGCGCCCGCGGCGCTCGCGATGGAGCGCGCCGCGCTCGCAGCCCTCTCGGACGCGTGCGGGTTTGCGATGGACCCCGATGCGTCGTGCTTCACGACGGGCGCGAGCGAGTCGCTCGCGACAGCGCTCTCGGCGGCGCTCGTGTGGAAGGAGCCCGCGTGCGCTCGCGAGGGCGTGTTTGCGCTCGGGGGCAGACCGAAGGTGTACGCGTCGCGCGAGTCGCATCGATCGATCTCGAAGTGCGTTCGCGTGCTCGGCTGGGGCGCGAGAGCGCTCGTCGAGTGCGACGCCCCGGGACCGTCGTACGCGATGGACTGCGACGCGGTCGCGCGCTCGATCGCTGAAGACCGCGCGCGCGGCGAGCGCCCCCTCGCCGTCGTCGCCACTGCAGGAACGACCATCGCCGGCGCGATCGATCCGCTCGCGTCGCTCGCTGCGCTCTGCGAGCGCGAGGGGCTGTGGCTCCACGTCGACGCCGCGTGGGCTGGGGCCGCGGCGCTCGATCCGCGCACGCGCCCGTGGCTCGATGGCGTCGAGCGCGCGCGGTCGATCGCGTGGGACGCGCACAAGTTTCCCGGCCTCTCGCTGGGGACGGGAATGCTCTGGACCCGCGAGGCCGCGTCGCTCGCCGCGCTCTTCGACACCGACGCAGACTATGTCGCGAGCGCGCGCGCGAGGCCGCAGCCGTACGCGCGGACCGCGCAGTGGTCCCGACGCGCGATCGGCGCAAAGGTGTGGCTCTCGCTCGCGACCGAAGGCGTCGAGGGCTGGGCGCGCGAGTTTTCGCGGCGCGTCGCGTTGGGCCAACGGCTACGAAGCGCGCTCCCTGAAGGGTGGCGGCTCGCGAACGAGACCCCGCTCCCGGTCGTGTGCGCGTCGCACGAAGCGCTGGAGCTGCGCGGGCTCCACGCGGTCGCGCGTCGCGCCGCCAAGGCGGGGATCTTCGTCGACGTCGTGAAGATGACCGACGGTCACCCAGTGATTCGAGCGGCAATCGTGTCTTCTCGCAACGACGAACGAGCGGTCGACGAGCTCGTGGCGGCGCTCGCGCAGACCAGCGCGGACTGACGCGTCGATCACACGGGAAAGATCGCGAAGCCTGCGCCCGAGATGAAGAAGTTGAGGATGATGGTCGCGAGCGAGCTGTTGACCACGGCGCGCGTCGTGGCCCACCCGACGCCTTCGGAGCCTCCGTGCGTGCTCAGGCCGCAGTAGCCCGAGACGATGGGGATCGCCGCGCCGTACGCGAAGCACTTCGCGAAGCCGATCGAGAAGTCGCCCCAGTCGAGCAGGACGGGGTTCAAGAACGTCGATGGATTGACGTCGAAGATGAAGTACGCGGTCGCCATCCCGGCGAAGAGCGAGACGAAGCCGCCCCACAAAATCAAGACGGGCGTCATGATGATCGACGCGACGAAGCGCGGGACGATCAGGTAGTGGACGGGGTCGACGCCGGACATCCGGAGCGCGTCGACCTGTTCGGTGACGACCATCGAGCCGACTTCTGCGGCGATTCCTGCGCCGACGCGCGTCGCGAGCATGAGCGCGCCGATGGACGCGGCGAGGTCTCGCACGAGGATCTCGATGAACGTCGCGCCGAGCATCTGCAGGTCCGGAACGACCCTGAGCGCCTGCAGCGCCGACTGAAACACCAGGATCATTCCGATGAAGCCGAGCGTGACCGAGATGAAGAACGCGGACTTGTTTCCGATCTCGAAGCACTGCTCGACGGCGGCGCCGGGCTCGCGACGACCGGCGAAGGTCCAGTAGAGCGTCCGCACGAACACCGACCACAGTCCGCGCCCTGCTTGAACGAGCTCGAGCGCGCCCGCGCCCACGTCGCGCACGGGGGCGAGCGCGGGGGAGATCGCCTCGTCCGCGAGCGGTGGATTGGGGCTCTCTGCCGCGGTCTCGTTTGCGTCGGACATCACTGCAACAGGTACGTCGAGAAGTAGTCGACCACGAACACGCCCGAGGCGCTCGCGACGACCGAAGCGTTGACCGCGCGCCCGACGCCGGGCGCTCCGCCGGTGACGGTGAGTCCAAAGTGACAGGACGAGAGGGCGATGACGAGGCCAAAGAACCCGCTCTTGATGAGCCCTGTCGCGAGGTCCCAGAGGCGAATGGTCTCGATGAAGCCGTTGTAGAAGGTCATCGTCGAGACGCCGAGCAGCCCTTGCCCCGTGATCGCAGCGCCGCAGAGCGCGAGGACGTCGCCGAAGATCGTCAGCACGAACAGCGTGATCACCATGGAAATCACGCGGGGAAGTACGAGGTAGCTCAGCGGGTCGATCGCGAGCGTCGAGAGCGCGTCGAGCTGCTCGGTGACCTTCATCGTTCCGAGCTCGGCGGTGTTGTTGGCGCCGACGCGCCCGGAGAACATCAACGCGATGAGGATCGGGCCGACCTCGCGCAGCGTGGCGAAGCCTGCGCCCCAGCCGAGCAGCCCCTCCGCGCCGAAGCGCTTGATGAGGACGCCCGCTTGAATGACCATGATCGCGCCGGTGAACAGCGCGGTCACGCCGACGATGGGCAGCGAGCGAACGCCCATCTTGTGAAGGTTGCGCCAGAGCTCGGGGCCATCGAGGCGCGGCGGAAACATCCTTCGCGCGAGCTTCGCGCTGAGCACTCCCACGCCGCCGAGCTGTTCGGAAATCGCGAAGAAAGCCGCTCCGATTCGCGCTGGAAGCGAGTCAGCGTCGTCGGGGGTCGTCGCGTTTTCGGTGCGTTCGTTGGCCAGAGCGCGCGGAGTGTAGCGCGTCGCACCCGCGATCACCGAACGCGTCGTGCTGGCGACGGCGTTGGGCGCGCGCGAGGTCTGTGCGAATGTTGGCCCGGCGCTCGCAGGTGCGCCGCGAGAGATGACAGTGAGTCGACCTTCGGACTGGGTGCGGTGCGTTGCGGGTGTTGTTGCGGGCGCGATCACGATGGCGCGAGCGACAGACGCGCGGGCGGATTTCGAGTTCTGGTCGCCGATCGAGGTGCGCGTGCCGATCGTGCGTACGCCGTCACCGACGTGGCCGCGGGTCGATCTGCGGCTCATCGGCGAGCCGCGCTTCGCCGTGCGATTCAACGGGCTCGAGCAGCTCTTCTTTCGCGCCGGGCCGGTCGTGTACTTCACGCCGTGGATGTTCGTCGGGGCGCACGGGACGGTGCTCGCGGACGCGCTCGTCACCCCGGCGGGAATGCCGACGCGACTCGAAGAAGAGGTCCGCGCCGAGCTCGAGCCGAACTTCTTCGGAAGGCTCGGCCCGATCACGCTCGCGAGCCGCAATCGACTGGAATATCGCTGGCGACAGACGTTTCAACGGCTTCGATTTCGCACGCAGCTCCGGGTCAACCTCGCGCCCGTCGGGTGGGTGGTGATGCCGTTCGTTCAGGACGAGCTGCTGTTTGATTTGTGGGACACGCGCGTGAGTGCCGACGCGATGCTCCCGGCCGGGGTCTCGCCGACGCCTGGGTTCAATCAGAATCGAACGATGGTGGGCGTCGGCGTTCAGCTCACGAGCTCGATTCGCTTGGACGTTTCTGCGCTCGTTCGCGTTCGGCAGCAGCCCGGGATGGCCGAGTGGGCGGTGGACGTCGGGCCGTGGATCGGGCTGTTCGTGGACGTTCCGAAGCTCGACGCGCCTGCCGCGACGACGACGAGCGCTCGAACGATCACGGACGCGCCGGCTGCGACTGGTGTTGCCGAACGGCGTTGAGTGCGGTTGATTCAACGCCCCGGCGACGCAGGCGTTGATCAAGATCGAAGGGCTCAGCAAACGATTCGCGAAGAACACGGTCCTCGACCGCGTGTCGCTGACTGTTCCGACGGGGTGTCTCTATGGGCTCGTGGGCCCAGGCGCGGCGGGCAAGAGCGTCCTTCTCAAGTGCATCGTGGGGCTTCTCGAGGCCGACGAAGGAAAGGTCATCGTGGACGACACGGACCTTCGGGCGTTGAGCGAGATCGAGCTCCAGGTCGCGCGGAGCAAGTTCGGGTTCTTGTTTCAAAACTACGCGCTGTTCGACTACATGACCGTCGGCGAGAACATCGCGTTTCCGCTTCGCCGCCGCGGTGGAATGACGGAAGACCAGATCAGCGCCCGCGTCGCCGAGCGCCTCGCGGCGGTGTCTCTCTCGGGCTTCGAAGCGCGCATGCCCTCGGGCCTCTCGGGCGGACAGAAGAAGCGCGTCGGGGTCGCTCGCGCGACCGTGGCGACCGCTCCGTTCGTGCTCTACGACGAGCCCGCCGCGGGGCTCGACCCGGTCACGTCGCAGAAGATCTTCAACTTGTTGCGACGAGAGCAGCGCGAGTCCAACGCGACGGTCATCATGGTGTCGAGCGACATCGATCGGCTGCTCACGGTGACCGACCGCGTCGGCATGCTCCTTCGCGGAAAGCTCCTGTTCGATGGAACGACGGAAGAAGCGCGCGCTTCGGAGCTCCCGATCGTTCGACAGTTCATCCGAGGCGAGGTCGAAGGTCCGCTGTGACACGTCGCGCTGTGATCGTTGGAATGGGCGAAGTCGGGCGCCGCGTCGCCGACGGGGCGCGCGCGAGCGGCGTCGAGGTGATCGAAGTTCGCCGGGGACAATCGCTGTCCGCAGCGCTCTCGACAGGAGACGAGGCCGTGGTCCTCGCGATGCGCGAGGATGACTTCGAGCCCGGCTTTCGCGAGGCGATCGCGCTGCGACCCGAGGGCGTCGTCGTGTTGCAAAACGGCTTCATCGACGAGGTGCTCGAGGGACACGAGGTCACGCGCGGCGTTCTGTGGTTCACCGCCAAGGGGGACTTCTTCGCCAACGCGCGCGAGACGTTGCTCGCGGGGCCGCACGCAAACGCGCTCGCGCGCTGGCTCGAGGCCGTCTCGGTTCCGGTGCGCGTCGAATCGCCGGACGCCGTCGCGCGCGAGGGCCGTGAAAAAGCCGCGTGGAGCTGCCTCGTGGGGCCCGGCGCCTTCGCGCACGAGCGCACGTTCGCAGAGCTCGTCGCGAGCGACGAGCGAACGGCGCGACGGATCGTCGCCGAAGCGTGCGAAGTCGCTCAGCGAGCGCTCGATCGCGAGACCCGATCGGACCGCGCGTGGTCGATGGTGACCGACACCGTGGGGCCCCTCGGGTGGATGCGCGGCGGGCCCAAAGGGCTCGCGTGGCGCTCGGGCAAGGTCGTTCGTTGGGCCGAGGACGTTCTCTCCGACGGCTATGCGGCAGTCGAAAACGCCGAGGTCGTGCGGCGGGTCCTCTCGCGCGCGCCGGGGTGAACGTCGACCCAAAGGTCCACGCGCGCTCGGGTGTCGCAACGAACCGAGCCGCGGCAGGAGGCCGAACATGTCGAGTGACCCACGAGCGTCGACGGCGCGCGCATCTCTTCGGAGCGCGACTGTATTTGGGATTTTGTCTGCTGGATTGATTGTGTGTGCGGATGACGCGCTGGCGCAGACACGGTCGCGCCCGCTCGAGCTCGGCGCACGCGAGCCGAGCGTTGCTGCCCCGGCGCGGGCGCGACTGTCGCTCGACGAGGCGGCGCTCACGCTGGTGGCGAGCGGCGCGTCAGGGGCGGCGCAGGCCGATCCGTTCGAGCAAATCGCCTGCCGCGAGCGCCGCTGCGTGATCGACACGCTCCGCTGCACAGGGACGCTGCAACAAGCGTTTGCCTCGATCCACGGACGGCTGGTCCTGCGCGCCATCTCGGTCGACCTCGAGGCGCGGCGACGCAACGACGCGGGCGATCGCGCGTTCTGCGAGGCGTACGACGGGCTTTTCGTCGTCGCGTCGAACCGCGTGTGGGGTTCGATCGACCGCTTCGCGCGGCAGCACCGACCCCGCGTCGGCGCGAGCGTCGCGGGCGTTTCGGCAAGTACGCTCGGGGCGATCGGACGCGACTTCCTCGATGCTGGCGTGCCGCGAAGCCGCTCTCTCAGCGACCCGACCGCGGTGTTGTTCACCGAGACGAGCGTCGCGTTGTTTTCGTCCAACATGCAGGGCGCTCCGCAGATCGACCCGGTCGTCTCGAGTCAGTGCGGCGGCTCGCTCTGTCGCTTCGTCACGACGAAGTGCGAGGGCGAGGTGCGCGAGGTCCGCTCGCCGATCGCGCGAGGGACGATCATGCGCGTCGAAGCTCGGCCCGTCGCGGGCGCGAGCGACCCGGCGTTTTGCGCGTCGATCGCGGGCGACCTCACCGTGCAGCGCGTCAGCATCAACCCGGGGGCGCGCTTCTGGGGCGTCACGCTCGGCGATTGGTACAACATCCCGCCGGGGACGCCGGAGCAGACGAGCTGCCTCGTCGGCCACCCGAACTCGGACACACAAATTCGAGCGGGATCGCGCTGCGCGACCCTCGACGCGCGACGCGCGCAGAGCTGGGCGGGCCCGTGCTGCGTAGGAACGCCGGAGATCACCGTGGATTTTCCGCGGACGACGGCGACCAACACGATGGCGACGCACGACCCGGCGCCGCCGATCGCGCTCAGCCCGGACGGCGCGTGGCTCGTTGTGTTCTCGCGAGAGAGGGCGCTCACGGCGGCCGAGCGCGCGGCCAACCCGGTGCTCGTCCGCGCGTACGCCCGAGGACGCTCGGCGCCGATCGAGTACCGCGCGAGCGAGCTGTTTGTTCCGAGCGCGCTTCCGGCTTCGGGCGCGGGGTTTTCGTTTTCGCTCGAGCTCGACGTCGACAAGGTCGTCGCGCAGGTGGGCGGGGTCACTCGTCGCGTGCTGCTCGAGACGCGCTGAGCGCGCGACGGCGGATCACGCTGCGGCGTAGGTCTTGCGCGCGGTGCGAACGGCGGCGCGGTGCAGCGCGATCGCGAGCGCGAGCGAGACGAGGGCGACGAGCGCGCCGGGGGCGTGGTCCGCCACGAGGTCCATGGTCGAAGCGCCTCGCGCGCGAAAGAGCGCAGGGCGATCGAGCTCGCGCGTCACGTCGTGCGCGGTCGCGAGCAGCTTCCAGAGGCTCGCGGCGCCGATGAACGCCGCCGCTGACAAGGCAGCCCAGAGAGCGTTTCGTGTGCGCTGCGAGACGTTCGGCGCGGGCGCCGCGAGCTTCGCGAAGCGAAACGGTCCGACGCCGACGATCTGCGAGCGGTTGGGGTCATCGTCGCGATCGATCGACGCGCTGGCTTCGAACGCCCGCAGTCGAAACGTCGCGGACCACCCTGCGATGAACAAGAACGACAGCCAGAGCGCGGTCTGCACTCGGTGATCATCGCACGCGCGGCTCCAACGGCGAACGGGGGCGACGGTCGCGATCGCGGCATCCTTCGCGCTATGCTCGGTCCATGTCGAGATTCGCGCGATGGCATCGCTCGACGCCTCTCGGCGAGTGGCCTGCGCTCGGCGCGAGCAGGACGCTCGTCCCGGGCCCGAGGCGGGCGCCGCTGCGGCGAATCGCGAGCACGAAAGGTGGGGGGATGGTGGTCGCGACGGATCCGTACGTTTGTCCGGTGTGCGGCGATCGATCCGCGTTCGAGTCGTCGTGCATCCGATGCGACGAGCCGCTCGTCGACTCGCGCGAGGTGGCGCCGTGGCAGCTCTCGCAGACGGGGATCTGGCGGTGGAAGCACTGGTCCGCGAGCGTCATTTCGGCGCTGTATCTCCTCGCGTTTGTCGCTTTGTACATCGCGGCGCTCGCCGGCTCGGTGTGGTGGCTCGGCGGCCTCGGGCCGCTCGCGGGGCTCGTCGGGTTCGCCGCGGGGGTCTTTCTCGTGATTCGGCTGTTCACGAAGCTCGACGCCAACCGCGAGGCGCTCGTCGGACGAACGATGATGCGCGCGGTGTCCGCGACGAAGGTCTCGGAGGTCCCCGACGGGCGGCGCGTGCGCGTCGCGGGGTCGACCAAGACGATCCGTCGCGCGGTGAGCTCGAACGGGCCGGCGTCGCTGGCGTTCGAAGAGACGCGACGGGTTGGCTCTGGGGAGACGGCGTATTTTCGTCAGCGTGTGGGTGGCGGTGAGTTCGTGCTCGATGATGGCTCGGGCACCGTCGCGATCGTGCGGTGCGAGTACGTGAAGATCGTCGGCGGGGTTCGGGTGGGCGAGCGGTTGATCGTTCCGGACGGAGCTCGGCTCGAAGTCGTCGGCAACGCGCGGTGGGACGTCGCAGACGACGAAGTCACGGTGAGTCACGCTCGAAGCGCGGCGCGGGTCGTGCGGATCGAGGGAACGGCGGACGAGCCGGTGCTCCTTCGGGTGATCGAAGCGCCGACGGATACGACTCGCGAAGCGTCGCTCAAAAAGAAGGCGAGCGTGACGCACGAGCGGGACGCGAGCGAGGCGCGGACGGGCGTTCGCGTCGATGCGCTCGACGGTTCACCGGCGCCCGCGGGACGAGGTGACGACGAGCTCGAGGTCGATCATCCCGCGCGTGCTTCGGACGATCGCGCGGCGCGCTGACGATCGGCGCGCGTCGTGATAGTCGATCCGGCGTGACGCTCTACGACGAGACATTGGCCGAGCAGCTGCAACCGCTGATCGAAGAGGCGTTTGCGAACCGCGAGCTCATTCATCACATGGCGCATCGGGACGCGGTGCACGCTGCGATCGAAGCGCTGACGAAGGGGAGCCTTCGCGTCGCGACGCAGACCGCGGACGGGTGGGTCGCTCACGCGTGGTTGAAGCAGGCAATCTTGCTGTACTTCGCGCTGTGCCCCGTCGAGCGCTTCGAAGCCGGCGCGCTCGCGTGGCAGGACAAGATCAAGACGCAGGTTCCTCCGGGGGTTCGCGTGGTTCCTCCGGGGATCATTCGGTACGGAGCGCACGTCTCGAAGGGCTGCGTGGTGATGCCTGGCTTCGTGAACATCGGGGCGTACGTGGACGAGGGGACGATGGTCGACACGTGGGCCACCGTCGGCTCGTGCGCGCAGGTCGGGAAGAACGTTCATCTCTCTGGCGGCGTGGGCTTGGGTGGCGTGCTCGAGCCTCCCTCTGCGCGCCCGGTGGTGATCGAAGACGGAGCGTTCATCGGCTCGCGCGCGGTCGTGGTCGAGGGCGTCGTGGTCGAGCGCGAAGCGGTCGTCGGCGCGGGGGTGATCCTCACAGCGAGCACGCCGATCATCGACGTGACCAAGAGCGAGCCGACCGAGTGGAAGGGGCGCGTTCCTGCGCGCTCGGTGGTGATCGCGGGGACAAGGACGAAGAAGTTTCCTGCCGGTGAATTTGGTGTTCCGTGCGCGCTCGTGATCGGCGAGCGAAAAGAGAGCACGGACAAGAAGACGTCGCTCGAGCAAGCGCTGCGCGACTTCAACGTGGCGGTGTGACCAGCCATGTCCGACGCGATCACCGCGGGCCTCGACCCGGTCGAAAAGACGCTCTTGTGGCTCTGCGAAATGAGCTCGTTTACTGGTGAAGAAGGGCCCATTTGCGACGCGGTCGAAGCGCGGCTGCGAGCGCTGCTCGGCGATCGCGCGGTGACGCGCGACGGTCACTCGCTGGTCGTGACCCCCGAGGTCGCGAGCGACGGTCCGTCGGTGGTCCTCGCGGGACACTTCGACGTGGTGCGCACGAGTCACGACGGAGCGCCGCGGGTCGAGGGCGAGAAGATCTACGGGCCGGGGTCGGCGGACATGAAGTCGGGCCTCGCCGTGATGCTCGAGATTCTCGGTCAAATCGCTGGTAGCAAGAAAACGTGTGCCGCGAGACCGACGTTCGTCTTCTACGAGCGCGAGGAGGGGCCGTACGTCGAGAACCGGCTCGGAGACCTGCTCGTGAACTTTCCTGCGCTGGCGAAGGCGGACTTGGCGGTGTGCTTGGAGCCGAGCTCGAACGTGCTGCAGTTGGGTTGTATGGGCTCGCTGCACGGGCGCGTCACGTTCGAGGGGCGCACGGCGCACTCGGCGCGGCCGTGGCAGGGCGAGAACGCGATCCACAAGAGCGCGAGATTTCTGCAGCGGATGGCGGATCGCGCGCCCGTCGACCACGTGATCGAGGGGATGCTGTACCGCGAGGTCATGAGCGCGACGATGGCGGAGGGAGGCCGAGGGCGAAACGTCGTTCCCGACGCGTTTACGCTGAACGTGAACGTGCGGTTCGCCCCAGGAAAAACGCCGGAAGACGCGGAGCGAGACCTCCTCGCGATGATCGACGGCGACGCCCAGTTGACGGTGATCGACCGCTCGCCGAGCGCGCTCCCGTCGCGATCGCACCCGCTCGTGAAGGCGCTCGAAGCGGCCCCAGAAATCAAAGGCGTCGAGCCGAAGCAAGCGTGGACCGACGTCGCGCGGTTCTCGGCGCTCGGCGTCGCCGCGGTCAACCTCGGGCCGGGAACGCAGTCGCAAGCGCACCAACGCAACGAGTGGACCGACCGCGCCGCGCTGCGCGACGGGCTCGTGCTCTTTCGGCGCTGGCTCGGGCTCGCGTAATCGACGCGGCGATCAACGCGGCCGATCCCAAGGCGCTCGCGAGCGTGCTACCGTTCGGGCGCTGTGGCGACCGCAGATTTCGATGAAAACGAGGCCCTCGCGTGGCTCCCCGAAGAGTGGGAGCGCTTCGTCGCGTCCAAGGGCGAGCGGCCGTACCGCGCGCTGCAGGTGTTTCGTTGGATCCACGCGCGAGGCGTCGCGGACCCGACGAAGATGTCGGACCTCGGCAAATCGCTGCGATCGGTGATCGAGCAAGCGGGGCTCTCGATGCCCGCCGCCGTGGACCTGATGCACCGCTCGGACGACGGGACGAAGAAGGCGCTCCTCCGGTTCGCTCGTGGCGGGACCGTCGAGACCGTGCTCATCCCGCCCATGGCGCAGGACGACGGCGACCGCGACGAGCTCCGTGAAGAAGACGAAGAGGCCCAGAGCGCGCAGGGCGGCTCGGGGCTCCGTCCCGCGGCGCGACGGGTCACGCAGTGCATCTCGTCGCAAGTCGGCTGCGCGATGGGCTGTACGTTTTGCGCGTCCGGCGTCGCGGGGCTCAAGCGCAACCTCACCGCGGGCGAGATCGTCTCGCAGGTGCTGATCGGTCGCGGCTACCTCGAGTCCGACGAGGCGCTTCGCAACGTGGTGCTCATGGGGATGGGCGAGCCGCTGCACAACTACGGCAACGTCGAGCGCGCGCTGCGGCTGCTCTTGCACAAGGACGGCGTGAATCTCTCGAGCCGACGCGTGACGGTGTCGACGTCGGGGCTCGTCCCCGAGATCGATCGGCTGGGCGTCGAGTTCATGGGGCAAGTGTCGCTCGCGATCTCGCTGCACGCGCCGGACGACGCGCTGCGAAGCGAGCTCATGCCCATCAACAAGCGCTACCCGCTGCGAGAGCTGATGGCCGCGCTCGAGCGCTATCCCCTGGCGCCGCGTCGGCGGATCACGATCGAGTACACGCTGATCCGCGGCGTCAACGACTCGGACGCGCACGCGAGGGCGCTCGTGAAGCTCTTGCGACGCATCCGCTGCAAAGTGAACTTGATTCCGATGAACCCTGTGCCTTCGACGCCCTTCGAGATGCCGTCGCCCGAGCGCGTGGACGCGTTTCAGTCGATCTTGTGGAACGACGGCGTGGGCGTGTTTGTTCGCAAGCAGCGGGGCGACGATATCGCCGCGGCGTGCGGGCAGCTCGCGCTCGGGGGGGAGTTGGCAAAGAAGCGAAAGCTCCCCATGGCTGGCGAGAGCGCTTCGGACGCACGCGCGGCGAGCGGCAGCGCAACGACGATGGAGAGCTCGAGGAGCGATGGCTGAACGATCACCGAAGGACCCCGAACAAGGGCGCAACAACCCCGCCCCGCAACGTCGAGGCGGACAAGGGCCCGACGACGGCGAGGACGGTGAGCGTCGCGGCCGCGGGCTCACCATGGCGATTCTGCTGGTCGGCGTCTTGCTGCTCGGCTGGATGTACATGGGCTCGCGCTCGACCGCGCAGCGGGTGCGGTACGACGAGTTCAAGCGCGCCGTGCGCGGAGGCGAGGTCGAGGAGATCTCGATCGGCGTCGAGGTCATCCGTGGCCGCGTAAAGACCGGCCGAATCGCGGCCACGCCTCCTGCGGGACAGCAGGTCGCGCCGGGCACGACGCCGCCCCCGCCGTCGGGGAGGGTGCTCAGCATTCCCACGGGCGCGGGGCGCGGTCCGCACTTCGAGACCGTGCGCGTGCACGAGGACCGCGAGCTGATTCCGCTGCTCGAGTCGCACAACGTTCGCTACGAGGCCATCGAAGATCGGCAGGGACTCGTCCTGCAGCTGGTCTTTCTCGCGCTCGTCGTAGCGGTGATCATGGCGTACCGATCGTTTATGCGCCGCGCGCAGGTGCAGCAGTCGGGCGTGCTCGCCTTCGGCAAATCACGCGGAAAGCTCGTCGGCGAGAGCGACGTGAAGGTTCGCTTCGCCGACGTCGCGGGCGTGGACGACGCGAAGGTCGAGCTCGAAGAGATCGTCGAGTTCTTGAAGAACCCCGAGCGCTTCACGCGACTCGGCGCGAAGATTCCCAAGGGCGTCTTGCTCGTCGGCCCGCCCGGAACGGGCAAGACCCTGCTCGCGAAGGCCGTCGCTGGCGAAGCCGCGGTGCCGTTCTTCAACTTGTCCGGCAGCGAGTTCGTCGAGATGTTCGTGGGCGTTGGCGCGGCGCGAGTTCGAGACTTGTTCGAGCAAGCGCAGCAAAACGCCCCGTGCATCGTGTTCATCGACGAGCTCGACGCGCTCGGACGCTCGCGCACCGGCGGCATTCCGGGCGGCAGCGAAGAGCGCGAGCAGACGCTGAACCAGCTGCTCGTCGAGATGGACGGGTTCGAGACGAACAAGGGCGTGATCATCATGGCGGCCACCAACCGCCCCGAGATCCTCGATCAAGCGCTGCTTCGTCCGGGGCGCTTCGATCGTCAGGTGCTCGTCGATCCGCCCGATCGAAAGGGCCGCGAGGCGATCCTGCGCGTGCACGCCAAGGACGTGAAGCTCGACGCCGAGGTCGACCTCGCGGACATCGCCGCGCGCACGCCGGGCTTCGCGGGCGCAGACCTCGCGAACATCATCAACGAGGCGGCGCTCCTCGCGGCGCGCAAGGACCTCCCCGCGGTCAAGCGCGAGCACATCATCGAGGCGATCGACCGCGTCGGAATGGGGCTCGAGAAGAAATCTCGGATCATCCCCGAGGCGACGCGGCGGCGCATCGCGATCCACGAGACGGGCCACGCGATCGTCGGCGAAGTGATTCCTGGCGCGACGAAGACCGCGCGGATCTCGATCGTCCCCCGAGGCCTCGGCATCGGCGGCTACGTCCGAGGTATGCCCAAAGAAGACGTCCACATCACGACCGAGTCGGACCTCAAAGCGATGCTCGCCATGACCATGGCCGGCCGCGCCGCGGAGCTCATCGTGTACGGCGACCTCTCGACGGGCGCCGCCAACGACCTGTCGCAAGCGACCAACATCGCGCGCGCGATGGTGACCGAGTACGGGATGAGCTCGAGGCTCGGTCCCGTGTCGTACGCGGGGCGTCGCTCGCTGTTTCTCGGCGGCGAAGAGGGCGTGTCGGACTACGGGGCGAACATCGCTGACGCGGTCGACTCCGAGGTGCGACGGATCGTCGAAGAGGCCGCGCAGACCGCGCGCGAGCTGCTCGAGTCGCGCCGACCGCAGCTCGAGAACATCGCGAAGGTGCTGCTCGAAAAAGAGTACCTCGACGGGGACGACCTGCGCGCGCTGCTCGAGGCTGCGCGCGTTCCGTCGATTCCTCCGCCGGCGCCGTTGCCGAACGAATAGCGCGCATTTCCGCGAAGGGGAGATCGCGCGCGGCGTCGCGCGTAGAGTGCTCATCGAGCGTGAGCACGAAGACGATCGCCGCTTCAGTGTTGGCCATGGCTCTCGGGGCGTGCGCGGTGCCCGCGAGAGATTCAGGTGGGTTTTGTGCGGCCGATCGCCCCACGCGCCCGCAAGGTGCGCCGTCGCCCACATGGCACCGGGACGTCGCGCCGATCGTCGAGGCGTTTTGTGTGCGCTGCCACCGCGAGGGCGGACTCGCGGGAGACTCGTTCGAGAGCTACCTGCGCGTGTTTGCGGCGCGCGAGTCCGTCGCGCGTTCGGTGCGTGCGCGGACGATGCCGCCCTATCTCGCAGCGCCCTGCTGCGCGCGGTATCGACACTCGTGGGGGCTCTCGGACGAGCAGATCGCGACGGTGCTCGACTGGGTCGACGCAGGAGCGCCCGAAGGTTCGCCGATGGACCGCGGCGCTCGCATCGAGCCGCCGACCGCGGGGCTCTCGCGGAGGGACGTCTCGCTCTCGGTGACCGAGCCGTACGCGCCCACGCCGCCGCGCGGGAGCACGGATGACGTTCGATGCTTCGTGCTCGACTGGCCGGGCACCGCGAGGACCTTCGTCACGGGCCTCGAGATCGAGAGCGCGGATCGCTCGCTCTTGCACCACGTGATCGTGGCCAGCGTGTCGGGCGAAGACGCTGATCGCGTGGCGCGGCTCGATCGCGACGAGGCGGGCGCGGGCTTCTCGTGCAACGACGGGGCGGGCTCGCTTCGCGGCGTGACGATGTTGGGCGGAGGGCTGATCGGCGGGGATTTTCCCGAGGGAATCGGGATCGCTGTCGAGCCGCGCTCGAAGATCATCTTGAACATTCACTACAGCACGGTGGCCGCGAGGCCGGGCGCGGTGGATCGACCGTCGGTGCACTTTCGAACCGACGCGAACGCGCGGCCCGCGGAGCCGCTGGCGCTCACCAACCCCGCGTGGCTCATCGGCGACGCGATGCGCGTGCGCGCGGGTGACCGCGACGCGACGTTCTTCTATCGCTATCGACCGCGGGTCTCGACCCGGGGCAGGACGATGTTTCTCCGCTCGGTGACGCCGCACATGCACACGTTCGGAAGTCGTCTGACCGTGCGCGTCCTTCGCGCCAACGGCGAGCGCGCGTGCGTCCTCGAGATCCCGCGGTGGCGATTCGGTTGGGAGCAGGTCTATTGGCTCGAAGAGTCGATTCGCTTGGATCCCGACGACGAGCTCTACCTCGAGTGCCACTTCGACAACTCGGCGGACAATCAGCCCGTTCCGGGCGCGGCGCCGAGAGACTTCACGTTCGGCGGCAACTCGCAGGACATGTGCGCGGCGTTCTTGTCGATGACCGAGGCCGCCCGATGAGCCGCGGCGGCCACTTGAATATGGGTGTCGCGATGGCGCTCGCGCTCTCGGGCTGCTACTCGGCGACGGGGCTCGGTCGCGCGCGAACGCTCGGGCAGGCGCACGTCGAAGTGGGCGGCCAGGTCGAGCTCACGACGAACAGCGGCAGGCTCAACACGCAGACGAGCCTCCCGTGGGCGCACGTCGGCGGTCTCGTGCGCGTCGGGGTTCACGATCGCGTGGACCTCGGCGCGCGGGTGTCGTTTGCGGCGATCGACGGCGCGGACTCGGTGTCGGTGTGGGTCGATCCGAAGTTTCAATTGGTGCGCAGCGCGAACGCGACGCGCGGGCTCGACGTGGCGCTCGTCACGAGCGTGGGGTGGCATCAAGTGCGGCTCGGGGGGACGCCGTGGCACCTGCCGCAAGGGGCGATCGCCGTGTTGTTCGGCGCGAATTTCGGGCCGCATCAGCTCATCCTCAGCGGGCGCGGCGGCTATCAAGCGATGATCGGAACGAGCATGGTCACGCAGCACGTTGGCTGGGGCGCGGTCTCGGTCGGCGGCGCGTTTCGCGTGGGCCGTTGGGACTTGGTGCCCGAGCTTCTGCTCGGGTGGGCGCCGGGAGTGACCTTCAACGCCGAGCGCATGGAAGAGCAGCGAAGCGGCGCGGGCCAAGCGCAGATCGGGTTCTCGTTCGTGCACCGCTGGTGAGCGCACAGGGGTCAATCGAGGGTGCGCACCACGGTGATCGTCGCGAATGGAGGATCCCCTTCGCGCCGAAGGTTGAGCGGACATCCGTGAACGAGCGGCGTCGGCACATCGAACCGCAGCTCCGCGGTAAACGCGCCGATGGACAGCGGTGAGGGGTCGGATGACACCACGCGCGCGGTGCGTGCGGCCGCGCTCGTCACGCAACGAAGGGGATCGGCCAGCGAAGGATCAGTCGCATTTTGCCAGCAAAATCCCTCGATGATCGCCCGCGTCGCGACGGCGCCGTGCTGCGGTGTCACGAGGTAGTCTCCCGGCGAGACTCGGTCGCGTGGAAGTTGAATCTGCAGTCCGACGAGCCCCGCGGAGCGCGGGACCTCCATCGGTGTGGGCCTTCGAAAAATGTCGATCCCGACGATCGTCGTCGCGATGCGACCGCGCGGGCTCAGCAACTCGAGGGGCTCTGTCGTTCGAGGGTTTCCCGCGACGACCGCGCCAACGATGACGGTCCCTCGGCCTCGAATGTCGAAGACATCGCGCACCTCGACGGCGACGAACGTGTCTTCTTCGACGTAGGGCACGCGCTGGTCGAGCGCCTCGCGAAGCGCAGCGACCCCTGCGCGCCACGCATCGGACGCCGCCTCGATCGCGCCGGTGCTGCAAATGACCGGAGCTTCGTCGCTCGCGAACCCGGCGAGCGAGAGCGCTTCGCGTGCTTCTCGCTCGACGCGATCGCGCCGTTCGCGCGACGCGCGCTCGCTGTCGGTGACGAACACGATCGCAGGAAGAGCCCCCAGAAAGCGCGCGAGTTCGAGCGTCGGAAGCGCGGTGTCGAGCTCGGTGTCCTCGTCGGCAGAGCGCACCCACAACACTGCGTCGAATCGAACCGCCGCGCACAGCCCGAGCGAGCTCGGTCCGTCGACGCACTCGAACAGCAGAAACGAGCGCTTCGTCGACTCGAGCTGAATCGCTGGGGCGACGCTCGCCGACGCTCCGGGGTCGATCATCGCTGCGCGCTGCTCATCGGGTGTCGGCGGCGAAGTCCACACGCGCGGCGGTGACTGCTCGAGCCAACCGGGCGTCGCGATGGAGCGGAGCGCGGCGATGACTTCGCTCGTTCCTTCGCGACGCAGGCCCACGACGAGCACGCGGGCGACGGGAGGCTTCGTGACGATCGGCGGTCGCTGCGTCATCGCGCACTCTGTCCGTCAATCGAGCGGCGAATCGAAGAACACCGACGCGAACACTGGATCGTCGCCGCGTCGCAAGAGCATCGGTGGGTCGCGCAGGAGCGCCATCGGCGCGTCGAACTCGAGCTGCGCTTCGAACGGTCCCACGACGAGCGGCGAAGGCGTCGAGCTCGTCACGCGCGCGCGTTGGTCGCGCAGCGTTCCGATGCAGCGTAGCGGTTCGGTCGGAGGCCACGGTTCGATGGGCTGCCAGCAGAACCCGCGGACGTTCGCGCGGCGGGCGACGATCCCGACGCCCGGGGTCACGATCAAGTCGCCTCGATCCACGCCGTCGCGTTGGACGTCGACGAGCAGGCCCACGTAATTGGGCCGACTCGCGGTCTCGAGGAGCCGACGAAACATCTCGATCCCGCTCACCGTGACGAGCTGACGTCCCGTCGGACGCACGAGCTCGAGGCGGTCTCCCACCGTGATCGTCCCTGCTGAAATTTGTCCCGTGACGACGGTCCCGCGGCTCTTGATCGAGAAGACATCCTCGACGCGCAGCGCCGCATACCCGTCCTCGTCGACGTAGGGAACGTGCTCTTCGAGCAGCTCGCGCAGCGCTGCGACACCTTGGCGCCACGCGTTCGACGACGCTTCGATCGCGCCCGTGCTGCACACGACAGGGCACTCGTCGCTGGCGAAATCCGCGAGCGACAGCACTTCGCGCGCCTCGCGTTCGATTCGGTCGCGCCGCTCGGGGCTCACGCGTTCGGCGTCCGTGACGAACACCATCGCGCGGCGCGCGCCGAGGTAGCGCGCGGCTTCGAGCATCGAGCTCGACGCGTCGACGGCGCAGTCCACCGCGGCCGAGCGCACCCAGAGCACCGCGTCGCAGCGATGGCTCGCGCCGATCATGAGCGCCCGCGGCTGATCGACGCACTCGTACAGCATAAACGTCCGCTTCGGCGTCTCGAGGTCGAGAACGCGCGCGGACTGACTCGTGGGACCGAAGTCGTTGACGAGCATCACCGTGCGGCCGTCTCGCGGCGGGGGAGCGACGACGCGCTCGGGCCAGGGCTCGAGCTTGTCCGGCGTCGCGAGCGAGCGAAGCGCAGCGATGACCTCGCTCGTCCCCTCGGCGCGCTGACCGATCACGAACACGCGCGGCGACGGAGGCTTGATTACAGGTGCGTTGGCTGGAGGCTTCTTCGCCACCAAGCGAGTGTACGACTCGTCCGTGAACCCCGGTGAATCGAGCGTCTACAATCGCGGATCGGTGGGCTCGCTCTCGAGCGCGAGCGTCGCGAGGGCGCACGCGTGAACGCGCGCGAGCGAGTCGTTGCGCGCGAGCCTCGCGAGGCCCTCGACGCCCACAGAAAACTCACGGATCGCGAGCGTTCGCTTCGCGGACGTGCCTCGATTGCGCAGCCGCGCGAGGTTGTCCGGCAGCGTGTACTCGGGCCCGTAGATGATCCGAAGGTACTCGCGCCCCCGGACCTTGAGCGCGGGTTGAATGGGGCCCTTCTCGCCGTTCGCGACGAAGGTCCAGGGCTTGACGACGCACCCTTCGGCCCCTGCGTTCGTACGATCGAGCCACCACTGAACGGCGCTCGCGCGCTGCGCTTCGTCCGCGAGCGAGACGATCACGCGCTCGGTCCGCTCGAACAGCGTCGGGTCTGCTTCGACGAGGCGATCGCACTGCGCGAGGTGCCAGCCGTGGTCGCGATCGGTGTGCGCGGCGCCTTCGCTCGCGAGGAGGTGAAAGGGCGCGAGCCGCAGATCTTGCGGGCCGCGAACGGTCCAGCAGTACCGTCGGTACGCATCGGCGTAGGCGTCGACGGCGCCGGCGCGTTCGGTCGTGCGCGCGACGAGCGAAGCGACGTCGATGCCGCGCGCGGTTGCGTGACCGAGCGCCTCGATCGCTGCAGCGAGGTGGGCTGCGCCCGACGACGCGGTGGGCGCGTATTGTTGTCGCAGCAGCTCGCCGGCCTTCGCGCTCCAGGGCAAGAGTTCGGCGTCCAAGAGCATCCACGAGGTCGAGAGCTCTTCGAAGAGCCCTGCGTGTTCGATCGCGGCGCGCGCGCGGGTGACGAGCGAGGCCTCGGTCGCGGCGTCCTTGAAGAAGGCGCGGCCGTTGCGCGTGAGGATCGTTCCGGCGTGCTCGTTGGCGAGCCCGAAGCGCGCGCGCATGGCCTCTCGAGAGCGGCAGAGGAGCACGATCGCGCGCGAGCCCATGTGCTTGAGCTCGAGCACGACGCGATCGATTCCACAGTGCGCGAAGTATTCGAGGGCCTGCTCGGGGCGCTCGAGAAACCCGTCGACCGACGAGGTCTCCACGGGCGCCATCGTCGGAGGAACGTACACGAGCCACCGCGGGTCCACGCAGAACCGCGAGACGTGCTCGATCGCCGTCGCGACGAGCGATGGCCCCACGGTGACGCGTCGAACGACCGGCGTTTCGACGGTGATTCCTCCGAGCACCGACGCGAGATCGAGTCGATCGTTCGGCGCGAGCCCCTGGTCCGTCGCGCGAGGACTCTCGCTCGTGATCGGCCGCTTCGGTGGGACGTACTGCCGCCGCGCGGGCACCGACCGCAGCTCTCGCTCGGGCCAGCGCAGCGCCGTGAGCGCGCCGCCGTACACGCAGCCGGTGTCGACGCAGACGGTCTCGTTGCGAAACTCCGCGCGTTCGACGGGCGTGTGGCCGTACGCCACCATCGCTCGACCGCGGTAGTTCGCAGCCCAATCAGCGCGCACGGGAAGGCCGAACTCGTCGGTCTCGCCGTGCGTCTCGCCGTAGAGCGCGAAGTCTCGCACCGCGCGCGACGCGCGGCCCTGCATCTCTTGTCGCAGCCCCGCGTGGGCCACGACAAGTCGACCGCGGTCGAGCACGTAGTGCGTGGGTCGCTCGTCGAGAAAGCGCTTCACGTCTTCGACGAACGCGGGCGGCGCGCTCGCGAGCTCGTCGAGCGTCTGTTGGAGCCCGAAGCCCACCGTGACCTCGCGCCCCGCGAGCTTCTTGGCGAGCTTGGCCTCGTGGTTTCCCTGGACGAACAGCGCGCTTCCGTCGCGGACCGAGTTGATCGCGAGCGCGAGCGCGTCGGCCACGCGCGGCCCGCGGTCGACCACGTCGCCGAGAAATACCACCGTCCGTCCGTCGTCTCGCTTGCAGATCGTCGCGTCGAGTCCGGCGCCGTCGATCTCGTACCCGAGCGACCCGAGCAGCTCGTAGAGCTCGTCCGCGCACCCGTGAACGTCGCCGATCACGTCGAAGGGCCCCGCGTGCTCGCGGAGGTCGCAGCGCAGCCGCTCGCGGACGATCGTCGCCGTGTTGATTTCGTGCTCGCTTTTCAGACGGGTCACGTAGCGGACGCCCTCGTCGTCGAGCGTCCGCAGGGCCTTGCGCATGTTCTCGTGTTGGCCGCGCACGACGCGGGCGCCGAACGAGCGATCGGGCCGCCGCTTGTTGCGCTCGACGCAGGTCTCGACGTCGAGGTCGAGCACGATGGCGACGACGAACACGTGGTGCTTCTTCGCGAGGGCGACGAGCGGCTTTCGCGCGTCGCGCTGCACGTTCGTCGCGTCGACGACCGTGAGGAGCCCCCGCGCGAGGCGCTTGTCCGCGATGCTCCCGAGCACCGAGAAGGCGTCGGAGCTGGCCTCTTGGCTGTTCTCGTCGTCCGAGACCCAGCCGCGCATCGTGTCGCTCGAGAGGACTTCGGTAGGGCGGAAGTGCTTCTTCGCGAAGGTGGACTTTCCTGCGCCCGACGGCGCGACGAGCAGGACGAGCGAGGGCTCGGGGATCGTGACGGTCGTTGGATTCTCGTCGCTCATGCGTTTACCTCGGTCGGTCTCTGCTCGGGGGTCGCGCGGGCGTCGCGGACGCGCTCGAAGATGGCGCTCTGCGTGGGCGCGCCGAACTCGGGGTGCTCGTCGCCGATCGCGCCGACTTCGAATCGATAGCCGTACGTGCTCGCGACGCGCGTACACCACGCGACGAACTCGCTGCGGGTCCACTCGAAGCGGTGGTCGCTGTGGCGCATCGCTCCCGCGGCGATTCCGGGCATCGCGGCGTTGGCCTCGCGGTTGGGCGTCGTCACGATCACGCACGGCGGCGCGGCCACGGCGAACACCGAGTCCTCGAGCCAACGCAGCCGCTCTTCGTCGATGTGCTCGATGACCTCGATGAGCACCGCCGCGTCGAAGCCCTGCAGCCGCGCGTCGCGGTACACGAGCGATCCCTGGATGAGCTCGACGCGCTCGCGCTGCGATGGCCCCAAGCGATCGACGCGCTTCTGCGCGATCTCGAGCGCGGCGGGGCTCACGTCGACGCCGGTGATGTGACCGATGGGCGAGTGCTGCGCGAGGAAGGTCACGAGCTTTCCCTCGCCGCAGCCGAGGTCGACGACGCGACGAACGTGTCGCGCGACCAGCGCGTCGCGCACCCACTCGCGTCGCCGCGCGTCGAGAGGGGCGCCCTTCGCTGGATCCGCGGCGCTCTCTGCGCGAGGCCATCGCGCTTCGAGGTCGTGCTCGCCGTGGTCTTCGATGGCGGTCTCTCGGGATCCGTCGCTGTCGAAGCGCGCCTCTGCGAGGCGCTCGAGCGCGCGCTGGTGCTTGAGAAATCGCGCGGTGACGAGCGCTCGTTCGGGGTGCTTCGCGAGCCAGTCGCGGCCCTTGTGAGCGAGCTTCTCGACCTCGTTTTCGCTGACCCAGTAGTGCTGCGCGTCGTCGAGCACGGGGAGCATCACGTAGAGGTGCTCGAGCATCGAGCGCACGGTGGTCTTCGCGCGAAGGCGCACGCTCCAGTAGGGCGAGGGTCCCCACTCTTGAAAGTGTGGGTCGAGCACGAGGCGGCTCGTGTGCACGTCGTAGCCGAGCGGACCGAAGAGCCGCTGGACGAGCGCTTCACCGCCGCCTTGCGCGGCGACGACGGGCAGGTGCGCCTCGAGCTCGAGCGCGCGATCGACGAGCTCGGGGCGCTTCTCGCAGCGTCCGTTGAGCGCGCTGCCGAGCACATGCGCGATGGCGGACGAGAGCATCGAGCTCGCCGCGTAGGGTCGATCGTTGACGTACGGCTCGAGCGGCGTGGTGGGCGACTGCCCCGGTCGACCGCGAGAGAGCGCGACGGGGTCGACCTCGACCAGCAGGGCCGCTGTGCAGTGCTCCGGCGCGTTGTGCGGATAGAAGAGCTGCGCGCGCCCGAACGAGAGGTCGAACGTCTGCGCGCGATCGGGCCGCTTGTGCAGGAGCCACGAGAGGTCTTCGGCGTCGGGACCGGTACAGTGCAGGATCAAGAGCATCGAGGGCGCCGAGTCGTGCGCACCCGAGGGTGGGCCGAAAAGGGGGGGAGCGCGCGTTGTGTGATCGAATTGTGCTCGTCGCGCGTGGGCGAGGGAGGTAGCGAGACGGGCGAGTTCGCGATATTCCACGCGCGATGGCGGACAAGAAGAGCAAGAAGAGCGTTGCTTCGAAGGGTGAGAGCTCGACTGCGCAGCCGAAGGCGTCGCGGCCGGCGAGCGACAAGGCTCCCGAGAAGAAGCCAGAGCCGCAGGATCCGGCGAATTACTTCGTTCCCGCGGTGCTCGGGCTCGCGGTGGTGGGAGCCATTGGCTACTGGGCCAAGTCGAGCAGCGCGCCGCCCGAGCCGACCGCCGTGCGACCGAGCTCGGACGACACGCAGCGACCGAGCGCGGGGCAGGGGTCGGGCGCGGCGGTTCGTCCCTCGGAGCCTCCGTCACCGGCACCCGAACCAGCGCCGCCGGGCGCGGGCGATCCGCTGCCCAACAACCACCCGTCGCCCACGACGCCGGACCCGAGGCGCGGGCAGTTTTCGCTCGCCGACGCGACCGAGGGAATGCCCGCAGGAACGACGCTCGTCGCGGAGATCGACACGAATCACGGGATCTTCACCTGCCAGCTCTTCCCCGAGCGCGCGCCGAACACGGTGGCGAATTTCGTGGGTCTCGCCCGTGGAAAGCGCGACTTCTGGGACCCCGTCACTGGTCAGTGGGTGCGACGTCCGTACTACGACGGGACGATCTTTCACCGCGTGATCCCGCGCTTCATGGCGCAGGGCGGCGACATCCTCCGCAGCGGCAGCGGCGGCCCTGGGTACACGTTCAACGACGAGAACACCGCGGCGCACGACCAGCCCGGGATGCTCTGCATGGCCAACCGCGGCCCCAACACCAACGGCTCGCAGTTCTTCATCCTCGAAGAGCCGAAGGAGCACTTGAACGGCTCGTACTCGGTCTTCGGTCAGTGCTCGCCCGTTGATTTGGTCAGGCGAATCACAGGCGTTCCACGCGCGCCCAACGATCGGCCGAACAGCCCCGTCGTGATCCGCACGATCCGCGTTCGCCGCTGAGCGACGCGCGGTTGTTGTGCAGGGGGAGGCGATCGGCAAGCGCCTTGCGCGCGGGGAGTTCCGTGAGCAACAGCGCGGACCATGAGCAACACAGTTCGTAGCGTCGGGTTCGTTCCAGTCGAGTTGGGATCGTCGGTCGTCGTGGACGTTCCAGTCGTGGCCCAAGAGGGCGCCAAGGCCCATATCGAGCACATCGAGAGCGGGATTCGCATCGTCGTGGACGAGAGCCTCGACGCGACCCGCGCGAACAAAGCGGTCGCCGCGCTGATGCCGAGCATCATCGCTGCGCTCTCGCGCAAAGTCCTCAATTAGTGCTAGGCACCTGCGCGTGAAGGTCGACGAGCTCGACTACGAGCTTCCGCGCGAGCTGATCGCGAGCACGCCTCCTCCCGAGCGCGACGGCGCGCGCATGATGGTGCTCTCGCGAAGCGACGGGACGATCGCGCACGATCGCGTGCGTCAGCTCGCCGAGCGAATCCCGCGCGGAGCGCTCGTGGTCGTCAACGACACGAAGGTCATCAACGCGCGCATTCGCGGCGCAAAGCCCACCGGCGGCGCGGTCGAGCTGTTCTTGCTGCGTCCGATCGACGCGAACGCTCGGCGGTGGACCGCGTTCGGACGCGCGTCCAAGCCGATCCGTCCGGGCTTGCTCGTGAAGGCGAGCGAGACGCTCTCGCTCCGCGTGGTCGACAAGGACGCGAACGGCGTTCTCGAGGTCGAGCTCGATTGCGACGAGCCCTGGAGCGCGATCGAGGCCAACGGCGAGGTCCCGCTGCCGCCGTACATGGAGCGCGCGCCCACCGACGAAGACCGCGCGCGATACCAGTGCGTGTTCGCAGAGAAGCCCGGCGCCGTCGCGGCTCCGACCGCGGGTCTTCACTTGAGCGAGCGCGTGCTCGAGGACTTCGCGGCGCGCTCGATCGAGCGCATCGCGGTCACGCTACACGTGGGCGCCGGGACGTTTCAGCCTGTGTCCGTCGACGACCTCGACAAGCACGTGATGCACCGCGAGTGGTACGAGGTGCCAGCCATCGCGCAAGAGAAGATCACCCTCGCGAAGCGCGAAGGGCGCCCCGTGGTCGCGATCGGGACCACCGTCGTGCGCACGCTCGAGAGCTGGGCGCTCGGCGCCAACCCGAGCACGGGCGACACGGCGCTGTTGATCCAACCGGGCTACGCGTTTCGCGTGGTGGATCACTTGCTCACCAATTTTCATCTCCCGCGCTCGACGCTGCTGGCGTTGGTGATGGCCTTCGCGGGGACAGACTTCGCGCGACGGGCCTACGAAGAGGCGGTCCGCGAGCGCTATCGATTCTTCTCGTACGGAGACGCGATGTTCATCGCGTGAGGGGCTTTCGCTCGGGGGCGTTCACGGGGTACTTGATCGCATGACGACTGGGTTTTCGTTTCGCGTGCTCGCGAAGGACGCCAACGCGCGCGTGGCCGAGCTCACCACGCCCAACGCCGTGGTCGAGACGCCCACGTTCATGCCCGTGGGAACGGTCGGAACCGTCAAGGGCCTCACGATGGAAGAGGTCGCGCTCACCGGCGCGGGCATCGTCCTCGCGAACACGTATCACCTGTGGCTCCGCCCGACGCCCGAGGTCGTGCGCTCGCTCGGCGGGCTGCACTCGTTTACGCGATGGCCCAAGGCGATGCTCACGGACTCGGGCGGATTCCAGGTGTTTTCGCTCGCGAGCCTGCGGACCATCGACGACGACGGCGTGACGTTTCGGTCGCACCTCGACGGGACGATGCTCCGGCTCACGCCCGAAGAGTCGATTCGCATTCAAGCGTTGCTCGGCGCGGACATCGCGATGGCCTTCGACGAGTGCCCGCCGGGCGACGCCGATCGCGCGACGGTCGAGCGCGCCATGAAGCGAACGACCGCGTGGGCCAAGCGCTGCCTCGACGCGCCGCGCGGCGAGTCGCAGGCGCTCTTCGGGATTGTTCAGGGAGGCGTCCACTCGGACCTGCGTATCGCGCACATGGACGAGCTGCGCGAGCTGTCGTTCGACGGGTTTGCGCTGGGCGGATTGAGCGTCGGTGAACCCTGGCAAGAGATGCATCGCGTGCTCGACGACGTGGCGCACCGGATGCCCGAGGACAAACCGCGGTACCTCATGGGCGTCGGGACGCCGCGCGATCTCATCGCGGGGTCGCTCGCGGGCATCGACATGTTCGACTGCGTTTTGCCTACGCGAAACGCGCGCAACGGCCAGGCCCTCACGTGGAACGGGCGTGTAAACATCAAGCAGCTCCGTAATCGGGAAGACCGCGGACCGCTCGACCCCGAGTGCGACGGACCGTGCTGCACGAGCGGCTATTCGCGCGGCTATCTTCGGCACTTGTTCTTGGCGCAAGAGATCCTGTGCGCGCGGGTGCTGACGCTGCACAACCTGTATTTCTTCGGTCGATTGATGACTCGACTGCGTCGCGCCATACGTGAAGGCAACGCGCGGTCGTGGGCCGACTCGGTGCTCGATCGTATGCGCGAGAACGATGAAGTAGGTCCAGCGGACGACGGCGCGTGAGCGAATGCGCTGAGAAATCAGCGGTGGTTGTTGCCTCTGTATGGTATCTCTACCAGCTCAACGTCAGCTCGGAGTCCTTCGATGCAAACACCGTCGCTCGTGCAGTGGTCTTCCCTGGTCTTGGCGTCGTCGCTCGCGCTCGTGGCCTGTGGGCCGATGGAAGCGCCGGCAGACGGCTCGATGATCACCGACAGTGGTGTGACCAATCCCCCCGCGGACAGCGGCGTGAGCAACCCGCCCTCGGACAGCGGCGTGAGCAATCCGCCCTCGGACAGCGGCGTTCGTCCGCCGCCCACGGACAGCGGCGTGATGCTCCCGCCGGGCTCGCCCCCGGGCGACCCGACGCTCGAGCAGCAAGTGCTCGACATCGTGAACATGCACCGCGCGCGCGGGTACAACTGCGGCGGCCAGATGTTCGCGGCCACCACTCCGTTGACGATGCACCCCTTGCTCGTGCTCTCGGCGCGGCGACACAGCTTGGATATGGGCACACGAAATTACTTCGACCACAACTCGCTCGACGGCACCACGCCAACGCAGCGCATGACGGCTGCGGGGTACTCGGGCTCGCCGACGGGCGAGAACATCGCGGCAGGCAACGCGACGGCCGCTGCGACGATGACGCAGTGGATGAACAGCCCCGGCCATTGTCGCAACATCATGAACCCGTCGTATCGGTCGATCGGCGTGGGTTACGCGAACGTTCCCGGCTCGCGCTATCGGCACTATTGGACGCAGAACTTCGGGGGGCGCTGAGCGCCTCTGTCGCGCTGCTCGCGCGACGCGCGGTCGATCACGACCCTGTCGCGACGGTGCAGACGCCAGGGCGCGGGCGCACGATGCTCATCGCGAAGCCCCCTTCGCTGAGCGCGATCACGTCTTGGGTGGGGACGATGCCGAGGTCCGATTGCCATCGGATCGTTCCGCCGGGGTCGATCGCGAAGAGCCTCCCCGTGGTGGTGACGACGAGCAGCCCGTCGTCCGCGTCCATGAGCACCGCGAGCGGCCGCAGCGGCGGGAGCAGCGCGCGCGTCACGCGTCGGGCCCGGCGATCGTAGGTCACGACTTCGGTGTTGGTGATCTCGCGATCCGCCGGCCGAGTGAGCGGGCGAATGCGCGGGTTGAGCAGCGTGGGCGTGGGCTGCGGGTTCGATCCCGTGCTCGGCGTGCCGCTCGCGCTCGGGTCCGCATAGAAGGGCTGCGCGAGCGCGACGTGGCCGCGAGGCAACAAGAAGATCTGGTCCGCGAGCTGCGCGGTCCCGCGCGTGACACCGGACGTCGAGGTGAACCGAAGCTCCGTGGGCGTGCCCGTCCCGAACTGAACGACGAGCGAGTCCTCGTCCGTTTGCCAAGCAGCCGTCGCGCTTCGCGCCCACGCGAGAGGCTCGGGATACGGGCGCGAGCCGTCTAGAAAATAGGGGCCTGTATTCGTGCTGAACCACAGCGCGCCGTTGTGTCCGCGATAGAAGTAGCCGGTGGAGCCGAGCGTTCCCGAGACGCGAACGCGGCTCAGCGTCGAGAGGTCCGGCGCGACGACGGCGAGGTCGGTCCCGCCGGGCCCCGCGATCGGGACGACGAGCGTTCCATCGACGAGCGGCGCGGCGCCGTACTGCGGGTGGCTCGGGAGCGCGAGGGTCGTGCGGAGCGTCCCGTCCGGGCCGAACGCGCGGATCGCCGGAGTGTCGTCGACGACGATCACGCGGCCGCTCGCGCCTTCGACGGCGGTTCCTTGCACGGTTCCAGGGAGCGCGACGTGGCGCACGAACTGCCCGTCCGCGAACCACGCGAGCCCGCCCGGCCGTTGTGTCGCCAGCACGAGCGATCCGTCGCTCAGCGGAACAGGGACGCCGAACGGCTCTCCCCGCGACACCGCCGCGCAACGAACGGCGCTTCGTCCGATCGCCGCGCTCGGGATCCTCGTGCGCAACGCGTGTCGATCTCCCTCGCTGTCGACGACTCGATGCGTGAGCGCGAGCAACCGCTGTCCCGTCGCGGTGAATCGTTGCTGCGCAACCGCGGCGGACGACGCTACGGACAGCGCGACAGCCGCGCACAGCGCGAGCGCCCGCGCGCGTCGCCTCGAACCATCGGCGATACAGCGCGCGTCCGAGTCAGGGGTCGAGTGATCGATCTGCGTCATGGTGTTGCCGGCTCGAGGGTGTACGGACGGGCGCCGTCGCCGCGCGCGAGCGGGTGCTGCTGCGATGCGCGCACCACGAGGCACGGCGGCCTCGGCGACTCGGGTTCGAGCGTAGCAACTTCTGCTTCGCCGGCCCTGGCTCGATCGATTTCTTCTCGCGCGCGTCCGTCTCGGTGGATCACCGCGAGCTCGAGGTCCATGCCCGCCGGCGGCGACAGGCGCACTCGGATCGGCGCGGTCAGCGCGCGGGGGCACCACACGTCCGAGTCCTCTTGGCTCTCGATGTACCCGCGGCGCGGCTCGCGCGTGGACAGCTCGCTCGCGAGCTCGTCGCGGTCGTTGGGCTCGCTCTCTCGGTCGTCGCCGATGGGCTCGAGCGTGTACCGCAGCGTGTACTGATCGGTGATGTTCTCGCTCGGAACGCTGGCTCGGCCGTCCTCTTCGTGCAGCGAGAGAAAGTACTCGCCGGTGTCGCCGAGCGTGAGGCCCGCGACGATCTCGGTCTCGCCCGCGCGCGCTTCTCGCGCGACGAACACCGCGCGCTCGATGTCGCTTCGAAACACTTCGATCACCGTGTCGATGTTGGGCTGCGTCTCGAGCTCGACGCGAAGTCGATAGCGCCCCGGCGGCCGCGGAGACAGCCGAAAGAAATCCACGTCGCCGTGCGATCGATCGGGCCTCTGTCCGATGGACCCTCGCACGTTGGTGGCGGGCGCGATCAGCGTCGCGAGCGTGGCGCTGTTGTTGGGCTCGAACTCGATCTCTCGCGCGGTGTGCGCGCGGCGCTCTTCGACGCGCCGTCGGCCGAGCACGACCACGAGCGCGGCGAGCAGCGCGACCCCCGCGATGACGAACAACAGCCCGCCCGCGATGCGGTCGCGGCGGATCTTGCGCTCGAACGCCTCGACGTCGTCGCGCGTCGCGGCGGTGGCTGGCTTGTCCGCGCCGGGGATGACCGATCGCGGCCGCGTGAGCTCGGCGCTCGCCATGTCGCCGCTCGCGCCGATCATGTACGCCTCCAGCGCTTGCTTCAGCTGCTCGACGCGCTGCGGTCGCTGCTCGGGCTCCTTCGCCAGACACGCGGTGACGAGCTCGTCGAGCTCTGGCGGGATCTCGAGATCCGGCCGTCTCTTCGCTGGTGGAACGAGCTCTTCGGTCAGCGCCTTGGTGAGCACCGCGATCGGCGACGAGCCCGTGTACGGCGGCGACCCGACGAGCCCGCGGTAGAGCATCGCGCCCACGGCGTACACGTCGCTGCGCGCGTCCGCCTCGCGTCCGCGGATGATCTCGGGCGCCATGTAGTACGGCGTCCCGAGGAGCGCGCCCGAGCCCGTGATCTCGTTGCGCTCTTCGCCGTCGCGGAGGCGCGCGAGCCCGAAGTCGAGGAGCTTCACCGTGTCTCGCCCGTCTTTTCCACGGGTGACGAGGAGGTTCTCGGGCTTGACGTCGCGGTGGATGATCCCTTTGTCGTGCGCTTCCGCGAGCGACTCGCAGGCCTGCGCGCAGATGCGGCAGAGACGCATGGGAGAGAGCGTCCCGCGCGAGCGAAGGAGCTTTCCGAGGTCGTCGCCTTCGACGAGCTCCATCACGAGGTAGGTGAGCCCGTCGCTCGTCCCGTAGTCGAAGATGCTGACCGTGTAGGGGCTCGAGAGTCGCGAGACCGCCTGCGCCTCGCGGCGAAAGCGCTCGAGCACCTTGCGGTCGCGGGCGAGGTCTCCGTGCAGGAGCTTGATCGCCATCGACTTGCCCATCTTCGTGTGCTCGCAGCGGTACACGACGCCCATCCCGCCGCGGCCGAGCACAGAGACGATGCGATAGCGATCGGCGATGACCATCCCGACGAGCGGGTCTTGGACCGCCGCGGACATCGTCGGCGTCCCGCAAGTCGGGCAAAAATTCGGACCGAATGGAAACTGCGCGCCGCAGCCCGCGCACGTCACCT
Source organism: Myxococcales bacterium (assembly GCA_016793325.1). Classification (GTDB taxonomy): domain Bacteria; phylum Myxococcota_A; class Polyangia; order Polyangiales. The sequence goes on from JAEUKI010000055.1 coordinate 148,629, forward strand.
GGCTCTCGGACGACGCGTCGTGGTGCGTCGGCAGCTCGCCGATTTGCCCGTCCGTCGACTCGCTGGCTGCGTCTTCGCTCATCGTCGTCAGCGCTCTGCGGGCCGCACGAACGAGGCGTGCAGCACTTTGTCCGTGCGTCGCTCGCCGGTGGTCGTCACCGCGGTGCGCGTCCCCGTGAGCGTGCCGATGATCCGAAGCGTGTCGCCTTCGCGCGCGGTCACGTCGGGCTCCGCGTCGATCCAGAGCGCCGCGGTGCCGCCAGGGCATCGGCGGTCTTGCGCCAACAGTTGAAAAGTGGTGCCGCCGTTGTACGCGCGCGGCGCGGCGAGCACTCGGCCGCGGACCGTGAGGCGCGCCCCGTCGGTTCCGTCCGCGCAGATCGAGGCGTCGGTCGCGCGAAAGCGCGTGATCCCCTGGGCGTCGTTGGTGAGCCGCTCGAGCTCGACGCTCGCGAGCGCCGGGGCAAATTGCGGTCGAAACGCGCGGATCTCCACGGCGCGCGCGGCGCCGGGCGTGACCGTGACGACGGCGTTGTAGACCTCTCCGTCGCGCGTCGCGGGCTGCCCGTCGACGATGACCGCGGTCGCGCCTTGCGCGCGCACGCGGATCACGGCGCGCTCGGCGCTCGTCGCGAGCGACGCGCGCGCGGGACGATCGATCACGAGCGGAGCGCGGGCGAGCTCGAAGCGGTAGGTCCCTTCGACGCGGGTGTTGTCGGGGTTTTGCACGCGGATCGAAAACGCGTGAGACAACAGCGCTTCGCCCTGCGGCAGCGCTCGCAGATCGTTGATCGCGGCGACGCCGTGGCCCTGCGCGTCGGTCTGCACGGGCTGCCCGTCGAGCTCGAGCCGCGAGCCCGGCTGCACACGAAACGCGAGCCTCGCGGCGGGCGGATTTTGGCCGAGGCCGTCGAGCTCGGGACGCACGAGGTACCCGATCACGAGCTGTGCGGTGCGCGGCGTGGCGGTCCCATTCGAAACGATCGCGACCGGCAATTCCACGCGTCCGACGCGGTCGCCGACGACTGTTCCTGGCAGCCGCGCGACGCCGTTCTCGATCGGAACATCGCGAGATTCGTGGCGAAGCGTCGCCCCCGCAGGCGCCTCGGGCACGCGCACCGCGAGCACGCGCGCTCCGTCGGGCCCAACCTCGAGCTGCGCGGCGAGCGCGCCGCCCTTCTGTCGATTGCGAAGGTTGAGCGCGACCATCACCCCGCCACCAATGAGCGCTGCTGCGACGACGAGCCCGAGGATCGGACCGACGGAGCTCTTCGTCTTGCGCTTCGATGGAAGCCCCGGGATCGAGACGGGCTCGTCGTAGGTGGGCACTGCGTACGCGAGCGGAACGGTCTGCGACCGCGGGCTCGCGTTGGGCTTGTACAAATTCGGATCGTTTGCCGACGCTGGCGCGACAGGGGCCTTCGCCGCGGCGGGCGCGGCGGTCGAAGGCGCGGTCGCGCTCGGCGGTTGCGTCGCGGGCTGCGGCGCTGTCGCGGGCGCTGCGAGCGGCGCCGTCTGTTGAACGACAGGGGGCTGCACCGTCACGCCCACCATCGTTTGATTCGCGTTCGCGACCTTTGCGGGCGCCGTCGCGGACGACGGTTGTTGCGATGGAGGCGCGCTCGCAGGGGGCGCAGCTGCGGGCGTCGCGATCGCTCCGGGCGGGAGCATCACGCCGATCATCGTGCGGTTCGCGTTGGCGACCTTTGCGGGCGCCGCGCCCGACGGTGGTGCTTGCGTCGACTGCGGTTGCGGTGCTGCGGCCGCGGGCGCGGCGGGCGATGGCGCCGCGGGTTGAGCGCCCGCAGGGGCGGCGATTCCACCGGGTGGAACCATCACGCCGATCATCGTGCGATGCGCGTTTCGTACGCTCGCTGGCGACGGCGCTGGCGCAGCCGGCGGCGCCGGGGCCGCGGGCGCAGTCGGCGCGATCGGCGGTTGTTCCGCAGTCGAAACTGCAGTCGCAGGCGCGCTCGCGGGAGCGGCGGGCGCGTCGATGGGCCTCCCGCAACTTCCGCAGAAGCGTCCCTCCATGGGCAGCACGCTGCCACAATGCGGGCAAGAGTACGGGCCCGACGCCGAAGAGCTCATGGGTGTCCGGAGCCTACCTCGGAAATGCGCTCGGCGTTTATCGTTGTCCGCGAACGTTGGGTACACTGACGAAGCACCGCCCGGTGCGAGGAGGCTTCGAATACGCATGCAGTACGGGAGGAGCGTTCGCGAGCGAATGATGCGGCGCCTGATTGGGATCGCCCCTTGCGTCGCGCTCGGCGCGGGCCTGGCTGCGTGCAGCCCTACAAACCGCAGCGACGCCGCGGTCGACGACGTCCGCAATTTGCGAGACGGCGCTGTGATGTTGCCGAGCGCGTTCGAGTCGTCGATGCCGACGGACGCGACGATGGAGGCCGAAACGCCCGACGTTCCGATGACCGACAGCGGAGTTCCGACGGACGTCCCGCCGGCGGATGTTGCGGACTCGGGCGTGGTGATGGACACGGGCGTGGATGTTCCGTCGCCTCCGCCGACGACCAACGTTCGCTTCGTTCACGCGTTGCCGCCGGGGGCGACGGGCGCGCCGCCCGCCGTCGATTTTTGTGTGCGCCGCAACGGAACCTCCGACCCGTTCACCGGCCCCCTCTTGCGCGCCGCGCGCGGCGGCGGAGGACCAGGGCTCTCGGCGCTGCAAGTCTCTCGATACTTCGCTGTCACCGCGGGGCGCATCGACGTGATCGCGGTCGGCGGAATGGACGCCGACTGTTCCACGCCGTTGCTGCCGCCGATGACCAACCTCGATGTCGGCGCGGCCAACGGGCATCGCACGGTGGTGGTCTCGGGCGTTCCGTTGCCGGGACCCGACGGCGGAGCGCAGCCGTTTCCCTTCGCGGGACGCGTGATCCCCGACAACGCGCCCAACGCCCTCGCGGGAATGTCGATGGCGACGCAGATCCGTGTGTTCAACGCGATCCCGAGCCCGCAACGACTGGATCTCGGAATCGTGGTTGGCATGGCAGGGCTCCCCACGGACTTGATCCCGCTGTTCTTCAACGTGGGCTTCGGCGAAGTCGGCAGGCCCCCGCCCATGGGCGACGCAGGGCAGGGCAACTATCCAAACGGGTACTACCAGAGCACGCCGATTCCCTCGCCGGGCGTCACTGTTGGTTTGCGCGCGAACTGCACCGTGGGTCCGTGCGGGCCGATGACCGCTGTTCCCAACATCGCGACGGACGCGATGAGCATCACGTCGGTGTTCCTCGCGATCCAATTGCGCGGGGCGATGCCCACGCCGATCGCGATCTTCTGCCGCGATCACCTCGCGCCCGTGAGCGGCGTCTCGCAGTGCGCAGTGCTGCCTCCGTGACGCGAGGGTGACCGCGGCAACGAGCGCATAGCGCGGCCGGGGCGCATGCAACGAGTGCATGCGCATGGGCGCCGTGGGCGGGGCGTCACGGGCCGGAGCGCCCGGACGCCGAGGAGTTCAGTGATGACTCTCGTGACTCGTCGGCGGAAGGCCGCTGATCGCTCCGAGGCGAGGCGTTCACCTGTGTGCTGCGGTTTGCCTCGCGGCCTCACCCCCGCTGCCGCGCGCCCCTCTCCCACGCGTGCGCGTGGGAGAGGGGCTACTGGGATCGAGACGTTGTGGCCGAAACCCAGCAGTGGTTCCCAAGGCTCACAAAATCAAAGCCCCTCTCCCGCGCGAGCGCGCGGGAGAGGGGCGCGCGGCAGCGGGGGTGAGGCCGCGCTACGCGCTCGCCGCATGCGCCGCAGCGCGTAGCGCGCGTTCGTCCTGAAGTTTGCCTCACGAAACTTGGGAACTGATGAGGGCTCGACCTCTGGCTGTGTGCATCTTGTTGCCGCGCTCGATTGGGCTGCTCGCCGCCACGCACCATGGGCGAGAGCTTCACGGACGAAACACACGCCAGCGCGTTCTCTCGGGGCCGCTCCGCACCATCGTGGCGTCGCGATAGGCGCCTCCGCCAACCCGCGCATCCGTTGGCGAACACCTCGCCAAGGTTGGCGGAGCGCTCGCCAACCCTCGCGGCTCGCTCGCGCCGTTGACGTACCCTTCGCGCACGATGACCGATCGCGAGACCGCTGACGCTCCAGCGCTCGATCGCTTGCGCGTCGCGCTCGCGGAGCTCGATGAGTCGCTGGCGATCCCCGACATCGCGCCGCTCGATCCGGGGCCCGAGCGGCGCGTGTCCGACGCGTGGCGCCGCGCGATGCGCGAGCGCGCGCAGCGCCTCGAGCCGACGGCGTTCGCGTTGATCGACCTATGGATCGACGCGCCCGCGTCGCGTCGCGATGCGCTCGCGATGATCGATCGATTTCGCATGGTGCTCTGGCAGTGGCCGAGCGTGATTTCGATCGCTGTTGAGCGCGCCCTCGTGACGCGCGACGCGCGAGACTTCGCGCGGTTGTGCGCGAGCATCGCGCTCTACGACAGCCGCGCGCAGAGCCGCGAGAGCTGGATGCAAGCGGCGGACATCGCGCGTCGACTCGACGAGAGCGGTGTCGATTCGCGAGCGATTTTTCAGGATGGAATCGCGCTTTGCGTCGACGCTGACGCGTTCGATGGCGGCGCTCGCGCGCTCTTCGAGGCGCTGATCGCAGAGCGCGACGAAGGCTAAACCACGCCACGATGTGAACGTCGTAGAAATGCGGCGAGCGTCGGCCATACACGAGACCGTTGACCTCGAGTCGAACCGCCACGAATCGATCGATGAACGTGCGGCCATCGAACGAGTGGCGGTTTAGGTCGAGTCGACGTCTTGCTGTCGCGACGCGCCGGGAACGGCGATCGCCATCGTCTGGATCAGCGTGTTTTCTTTCGACGCGAGCGAGCCCCAGAGGAGGTTTCCGTCGTGGTCGAGGCAGTGCAATCGCGAGCCGATTCCCACGAGGATGCGCGCGCCGACGTGGAGGATCACCGGTCGAACGCCAGGGCGATCGTGAACGAGCGTGACCGCGCCGAGGGGTCGTCCCGTCGGGTACTCGAAGCAATGGAGCACGCCTCCGGCGACCGCGAAGATCCGCGTGTCGGTCACGAGCAGCTCGATGGCTTTGACGACCACGCGCGCCATTCCGCCGAGCGCGGTGCTCTCGCCGATCGGGTGCGCGAACACGCGCTGCCCCGTGTTTGTGTCGTGGCCGACGAGCTCGCCTTGGTACGCCGTGACGATGACCGGAGGACTCATCGGGCGAGGGTAGCGCACGCGTAGCCGCGAGGTGTCATCGTCAACGCCACGCACTTCACTTGCGTAGTGCTGCGGTAGCGCGTCGGCGGTAGAATCGCTGAGTCACCTTATGCCGATGCCGACGCCGTGGCGAGAGATGTTTCAGCGGTTCGATCCCGAGGGCGCCTCGGATCAGTTCGCGTGGTTCGTTCGGCGTGAAAAGAGCCCCATCGACGACATCGAGCGAGACCTCGAAGACGAGCTCTATCCCTTGGGCGTCCATGCGTTGCTCACGGGCACCGTCGGCACAGGCAAGACCACCGAGCTGCTAGAGCTCGCACGACGCCGAAGCGAGAAGAACTTCGTCGTGTTCGTCGATCTCGTCGCCCACTTCAACAGGGTCGTCGAGGACGACGACGCGCTCTTGCGCGTCGCTCCGTGGGAGGTCTGCTTCCTCGCGGGATTGCAGGTGTTGCGCGCGGCCGAACAGGTGCTCGATTTCGTCCCCGAGGCCGCTGGCTATGCAGCGCTCGCCGAGGCATGGAACGCCGCTGCCACCGCGACAAAGACCGAGGGTGCGAACCAAGGCGCGATCGACCTCGCGAAGCTCGCGAAGGGCTTGGTGATCACGGCATCGGCGGTCGCGAATCCAGTTGCTGGTTCGGCGGTGGCGGGAGGATTGAAGCTCCTCGAGTCGGTCAGCGATGCGTCGAAGGCCGAGCGCCGATGGAATTTTCCTTGGGCGCGAAGTCAGGTGACTCGAAGCGACCAGACCGAAGAGCTGAAGTCGATGCTCTACCTGGTCAACCAAATCGTCGCCGAGGTCGCGCGGCGGCATCGGCCTGTGCTGTTGGTGATCGATGGGCTCGATCGAATCACCTCGGTGGCGCAAGCAAAGCAACTCTTCGTCGAGTCGACGTTGCTCTCGCGCCTCTCGTGCAACGTGGTTCTCGCGGGGCCGTTTGCGCTTCGCCATCGGCCCGAGCTCACGCAGGTGCGCGGCTTCCGAACGCACGTCCTCGTCAACGAGCCCGTGCTGTCCAAGAGCAATCCGCTCGAACATGGACCAGGAACCCGGTTCTTCGTCGACCTCTATCGCGAGCGAGTTCGTGATGTGCACGCCGAGCACGCGATCACGGAGGCGCAGCTCCGACGGCTCGCGTACTATTCAGGCGGTCGCGCGAGGGAGTTCGTCGCGCTCGTGCGGCTGGTCGCGCGTCAAGGAGTGACGAACAAGCTCGATCAGGCGACGGATGCGATGATCGACAGCGCGCTCGACGAACGCAGGCGCTTTCGAGAGCGAGGGCTCAACGAGAAACACGTCGCGTTGCTCGAACAGGTGGCCAAGTCGGAGCAAAAGCTCTTGCCCGACGACCCAGAGACGTGGACGTTGATCGACACCGAGCGGCTCTTGCCGTACCCGAACGACTCCGAGTGGTTCTACCCCCATCCGTTGCTCCAGAAGCTGCTCGGTTTGCGGCAGCAGCTCGAATGACTGCGAGCGATCGAGCTTGGCTCGACGAGATCGTCGGAGAGCTCGACCTCGTCGCGCACGGCCCTCTCTTGTTGCTCGTCGACAAGGCGGACGACGCGCAACTTCCAGCGCTGCTGCGCGCGCTCGAAGCGCGAGGCGCGCCGCCTGTATTGAGCGTCACCGTTCGTGGGCTCGTGCAGAGCCCGCCGGGAAGCGTGGTGTTGTACGCGCCCGACCCCGCAGAAATGGCCGCGCTCAACGCGGCGCGGACGGTCTTGCGCGATCGCCGATTGAAGGTGCTGTTGTGGTGCGACGAGCCTCGCACGCGGGCTCTCTACGAGGGCGCGTCGGATGTGTACGACTGGATCTCTCGCTACATCGAGTGTCCGCGAGGGGTTCCGCTGTTTCCCGTGCTGCGCGTGAAGCGATGGACGGAGGAGGGGATTCCGTACGTCGAGCTCCAGGGATCGCGCTGGCGCGAGGTGCTCGACGCGACGGGTGAGCGCTGGACAGAGGTTCCGCACGAGGTGCTCGACGAGTACGCAAAGACCGTCGCGTTCGTGCGTGCGCACCCAGGAGAGCGATTCTGTGTGAGGGAGCTCGGGCTAGAATTTGGGCGATGCGTGCGGCTCGTCGTCGCGGCGCGCTCGGAAGGGACGATGCTCCCTGTCGCGCACGTGGGCGAGGTCCATCTGCGTTGGTATCGCCGCGTACAAGCCGAACCTGTGGGATTTCCTTTGCTCATCGAACGATCGCCGAACCTCGCTGCGTCTGATGCTGCGGGGCTCGGGGTGGAGTTGCTCCACTTCGAGGATGGCGTCTCCGCGTGGACCGGTCTCGCTCGCCCGGTGCCCGCCGAAGGCGATCCCGTGCTGGAGTCCCTGTGGCAACGCTACGACGACGAGCGCGAGGACGGGCATCCGATTGGAATGGACCCGAGCTATCGACTGCGCGCCATGGTGGATGCGCTGGGCGATGCCCGCCGGCAAGAACAGGTCGCGACGGGAGACTGGTACGATTGGCTGCTCGGCGTCGAGACGCTGTACTTCGGTGATGTTCTCGCGGAGTGGGTGCGCGAAGAGGTTCCGTTCGCGAAGAGCAACCCGGTGCTCTTGGGGGCGGGGATGGCGCTTGCGGGAGAGCGTGTTCCGTCGCCGCCGACACCGGCCGAGCTGATCGCGCTCGTTCGTGCGCAACGTGACGAACTGGATCGGCGCGCGTTGTGTTCGATCGTGGGGCTGCTGTGGCTCTCGCATTCGCTGCAACGCGGCGAGTATCGCTGGGCGTACGACGGATTCGCGCAGATCGAGCACGAGTCGTTTCCATGGATGGACGAGACACTTCGAGCGTTGGCTGCGTGGCTCTCTGGAGAGCTGCCCGGCGAAAAGCTTCGAATCGGAGCCGCTATTCTTCCGCCAATCGTCGATATCGCGATGACGCAGGCTGAACTCGACTGCGGTCCACACGTGAGACCCGATGGGCGCACGCCGCATCCGTGGTTTCACGAATGGTTTGGCGACGACGAACTGCTGGGCTGGGTGCACTCCGTTCGATATCGCGAAACGCCCGCCTCCGAACATCTGCCAACGGACGAGCTGCCCGCGCTACCCGAGGGCGAGTCCGTCGCAGAACGTCGCGGCTTGCTGCACGCATGGCGTCGGCGCTTGTTGAACGCAGAAGTCGCGCTCGAAGAGGGAGCGTTCGACCGCGCGGACGACGGCCTCCAGCGAGCATTCGAAGGTCTCGTGCGACACGCCGGTGAACAGCACCCGATGACTCTCTACGCGCTGGCGATGCGGGGGCGGCTCTTCGCCCGGCTCGGCGCGCACGAACGCGCGGGCGACCTCTTGCGTCGCGCGCTCGCCGCGCTCGCCGCGCAACTGGGACCGACACATCCCGAGGCGCTGCGCGTTCGGCTCGAGCTCGCGAGGATCGAAGATGGCTCCGTCGAGGGGGTCGCCTCGGCTCGAAGCGGACTCATCGACGCGCTCGAGCGTCGATTCGGCCCTCGCAGCCCGCTCACACAGTCCGCGCAGCGCGAGTGTGCGCGCTGGTCTTCTACCCCGCCCCCTTCAACCAAGAGCTGAGCGCGTTGCGCAGCGCGCTCGCATCGGCGAAGCGCTCGTTCGGTTCGCGCTTCATGCACTGCCCCACGATGAACTCGAGCGTCGGGTCCACCTCGACGCCCTTGGACGTCATCGTCGGCGCGTCCGTCGTCAAGATCGCCATGAGCATGTGCCAGATGGACTCGGCTCGGTACGGAAGCGCACCGGTAATCAACTCGAAGAGCATCACGCCGAGGGACCAGACGTCGCTCGTGGCGTTGCCTCCCTCGTCCGAGCGCAGCATTTCGGGGGCCATGTACGCGGGCGTTCCGACGGTTTGTCCTTCGGTGGTGAGTCGAAACTCTTTGGCGCTGCCCTGGGTCGGCTTCGAGAGCCCGAAGTCGAGGAGCATCGGCGCCCACTGACCCGAAGCGTTTTGCGAGAACGCGACGTTCGACGGCTTGAGGTCTCGGTGGGCCACGCCGATCGCGTGCGCGTGCGCGAGGCCGTCGATCAGCGGGAGCATGATCTGCACGGCGACCTTCGGCGCGAAGCGCTTCTGCGACTTGAGCGTCTGGTCGAGCGCGGGTCCCGCGATGAACTCGAGCGCCATCCACGGCGTTGGCTCGCTCCCGCTCGCGATGAACCCCACCACGTGCGGGTGCTTGATCTTCGAGAGCACTTCTCCTTCGCGCTCGAAGCGCTTTCGCATCACGGGGTCTCGCGCGTACTCGGGCCGCATGACCTTGAGCGCCACGGTGGCGCCGTTGCTCCGGTCCGTTCCCTTGAACACGCGCGCGTGTCCGCCTTCGCCCGCGACGGTGCTCACCTCGAAGCGCCCGTCGAGGACGGAGCCCGTGTCGACCGATGCGCCGAGCGGCGCTGGAGCCTCGCCCTCGCCGCGCAACAGAATGCGCGGGTTCTTCGAGCTGCTCGGCCGCTTGGTGTTGGTCATCGTGTCCGGCGACGATCGTACCGTAAGTGCCTCGCGCGCTCGCAGCCTTTGCGCACGGCGGTTGTTGTCGTACAAGCTCCGGCGCCTCGCATGGTGAAAGCCTCTCTGTTGGAACTCGTTTCGAGCCGTCGCGTGATCATCACCGTGGGCTCTGGCGGCGTCGGCAAGACGACCACGGCCGCCGCGGTGGCGCTCGCCGCCGCGCGCGCCGGGCGAAGAGTGCTCTGCCTCACGATCGACCCTGCAAAGCGCCTCGCGACGTCCCTCGGGCTCGGAACGATGTCGCACGAGGCCCAGCTCATCGATCCTGCGGTCATCGGCCTTCCGCCCGGCTCCAAGGGCTCGTTGACCGCGATGATGCTCGATGTGCGCCGGACGTTCGACGAGCTCGTCGAGCGCTACGCCGAGAACCGCGAGGCGCGCGACCGCATCCTGAACAACACGATCTACCAGCAAATCGCCGGCTCGCTCGCGGGTACGCCCGAGTACATGGCGATGGAGAAGCTCTACTCGCTGAAGGACGACGCGCGCTACGACCTGATCGTCCTCGACACGCCGCCGACGTCCAACGCGATCGATTTTCTCGAGGCGCCCGACCGCATGGTGGCGGCGATGGACTCGCCGACGATCCAGGCGTTCGTGCAGGCCTTCGAGAAGGGCGGGTCGCTGTCGTTGAAGCTCCTGTCGAAGGCGATGGCGCAGGTGCTCTCGGGGCTGTCGAAGTTTACCGGCGCGGGCTTCCTCGAGTCGGTGGCGTCATTTTTGACCGACATTCAGGGCCTGTTTGGTGGGTTTCGCGAGCGCGCAGCGAAGGTTCGCGAAGAGCTGAAGGCGCCTTCGGTCGCGTTCGTGATCGTGTCGTCGCCCGACCCGATGGCCGTGACCGAAGCGATGTTCTTCGGTGAGAAGCTGGTCGAAGGCGGGATGCGCGTCGAGGCCCTCGTCTTCAACCGCGTGCGAAAGACCGAGATCGTCGACGTCTCGTCGCCCGCGCGCATCGCCAACGTCCTCGCCGAAGCGGGCGTCGAGCCCCACAACGAGCTCGCCGCGGGGGTCCTCAAGGCCTACCAAGACGCGTCCATTTGGGCCCGCCGCGACGCCAACGAGATCGCGCGCGCGCGCCGCGAAATGAGCAGCGTCCCGCGCGTCGTCGAGGTCCCTGCGTTCGACGAAGACGTGTACGACGTCGCAGCGCTCACGCGCGTGGCGGAGATCGTCGCGGGCTGAGCGAGACCAACGGGGCGGACAAGGGGGTGAACGGAGCGCGGCAGCAAACGGCCTAACGGGGCGCGGTAGCAAACGGCCACTTGGGCGCGGCAGCAAACGGCCATTTGGGCGCGGCAGCAAGCAGCCGCGCATTGTGCCTCGAAGACATCACTGGGCACCTTCACGCGATCTATCTCGGCAGGCGTTCTCGCTCGCGCTCGAACTTCGAGACAAGAGTCGTTCGAACTCTACCTGCGCGTTTGCAGGTCACTCGAAGCACGCGGACGCAACAACACACGTGCCTAAGTTCGAGCGTGAGCGAGAACGCCTGCGGAGCTAGCTCGAGCAAACTCTTTGACAGGGTCTGCGAAGCACAGTGCGCGGCCGCTTGCTGCCGCGCTGAGCGCGATGGCGCTTCGGTTGCGAGTTTCCCGTTCGTTCGCCAACCGTGACGAATGCTGAGCGCTCGCTCAGCGCACCATGGGGTTCTCGACGAGGTAGTCGAACACGACGCGGATCGCCGAGCTCGACACGTCCGCCGGGATCGCGGGGCCGCGCGCGCCGTCGAGCGCGCGTCGCACGTTGGCGTCGAACGCCGCGATGCCCGAGCCGCGCGTCAATCGAAGCACGTGAAGCCCGCCGTTCGGCTCGACGCGCAGCTCGACCATCACGCGGCCTTCGACGAGCGCGAGCGCTGACTCTTCGGGAAACGTCCCCGCCACCAATCGATGGAGCGCGCGTCGCAACGCGAGAAAATACCGCCGAAAACGCGGGTCCGGCGAGCTCAGCGACATCGCGCCTTCGCCCTCGCCGAACGCTCTCGCGCGGCCGCCTTCGCCGATGCCTCCGCCCGATCCCGCGCGGCCTCCGCCTCCGACGCCGCCCACGCCCGCGCCCTGCTCGCGGCCCGCGTGCACCGTGGCGTTGAGCGCGTCGCGCGCGAGGCTCGTCGCGAGCGCCGCTGCGTCTTCGTCGTCCGCCGTGCGCTCGGTCAGGCGCTCGCTCGTGGTCGACGCGTGGCCTTGTTCGAGGTTCGCCCGCGCGCTCGCAGCGAGCCCTGTCGCCGCGGCGCGCGTTCCCTGGGCGCCTGCGACGCCCGCGGTCGGACGCGCGAAGGACCCCGCGACGAGGGTCTCGCGCGCAGGCTCGGTGTCGCCGCTCGGTCGCGGCGCCAGCGGTCGCGCGCCCTCGCGTTGCGCGCGTCCAGCGCTCGCGAGCATGCCCTCGGTCGGCAGCGCGGTCGGGCCTCGCGGAACGCGAAACCAGAGCTCACCCGCAGCGAGGGACACGTACGACTCGTCGCCTGCGTTGGGCGTCCGCCGGTCGTTCTGTGTGCTCTCTCTCCGTCGATCCGTTCGAATGCGCTGCACTTGATCCACGCCCTGCGCGTTCATGAGCTCGACCGAGAGGTGCACGGACTCCGCGCGCGTCGCGAGCAGCCGCCCGCGCTCTTCCGAGCGGCCATCTCCCCGCTCGCCGCGCTCGATCGAATCGATGTTCTGCGCGTTGTTCGCGCCCCCGAGCGCCACGCGCTGCTCGGTCCGTACGCGCACCCCCGCGTCTCCGTCGACGCGCGTCGCGCGCTCTGCGTCCGCGCGTCGCGCAGGGTTCGGGTCGAGCTCGAACTGCACCTCGGGCCTCGCAGGATCGATCGCGCGGACCGCTCGTGTCTCCGTGGGTGATGGCGTCGGCGCTGCGGTCACGACCCCCATCACGCTCGCGTGAACGAGCGCCGAAGCGATCCACCACCATCGGGCAGGGGCTCGGAGCACCGAGCGAGTGTAGTTCATCGCGGCCAGTTGTCGCCCGAACGGCTACGACGGTGACAGCGCGCCGCGTCGATCCCCACGCCCACGACCGCTCACTGATCGCGAACGCACTGCACCGCGGGGTAGTCCGGGCCGAGGCACGCTTGGACGCGCATGAGGCACTCGGGCTCTCGTTCGCGACGGCGGGCGCAGGACTGCAGGGCGTTCCACTGCGTTCCGCACCGCGTGAGGATGCACGCGTCGTCTTCGCACATGCTCTCGATGATGCACATCTCGAGCGCGCGGTTCTCCATCGGGCAGCACATCGTCAGCGCTTCGAAGAGGCAGTCTGCGCAGTTGGTGTCGCTCTGCGCGCACGTCTGCTGACAGGTCGCGTTCGTGCCGCAGTTGCAGAGACAATCGCGAACGCTCTGCCCGCAGCGGCCCGGATTGATGATGACGTCGACGGGCCCCATCGCGTCGGGCTGCGACGTCGCGTCCATGGGCGTTGTCGATGCGTCCCCGCGCGCGTCCATCGACGTCGCGTCGCCGCCGTCGGCCGCGCTCGTCGCTGAATCGACCGCCCCGTCGTTTGGCGGGACGACCGCGGGAGCGCAGCCAGTGACATAGCTGGGCACCAAGAGCGCCACCATCGTTGCCAGGAGCGCTCTCGTTGCCAAACTGCAAGGAACTTCCATGGCTTCATCGTACATCGTTCGTCGTACGCGGCGCAGGCCCTTTGAAATTCGCCGCGGCTTCGAGGCGGGCGTTCGCTGGTTGGAAGGAATTCGCACTCGCCTGCGCGCACGTGCTACGCGCAAGTCGATGCAGTTTCTTCAGCGTGAATCTCGTTCACGCGCCCTCGCGTCGCTCGCGGCCGCGTCGGTGCTCTCGCTCTCGAGCGTCGCGATCGCGCAGACGCCGGACCTCACGACGCGGCGATTGCTCATCGAGCAAGGTCAGACCGCGTCGCAGGCCGGCGATCACGCGCTCGCGTTGCAGCGCGCCGAACAAGCGATGGCGATTCAAGTCACGCCGTCGCTCAGGCTCTTCTATGCGCGCGAGCTCGTGGCCAACCGGCGGCCTGCCGATGCGTTTTCGCAGGCAGAATCCTGCGTGCAAGAGGTCGAGCGCGACGCGAGCGTCCCCAACCGCGACGCGCTGCTCGGCGCGTGTCGCGCCATCGAACAGCAGACGCGCTCCGAAGTGGGAACGCTCACCGTGAGCGTCACGGGAGAGCGCCCGGAGAACCTCCGAATCACGCTCTCGGGTCGGCCGATGGCGACGGCGTTGTTGGGCGTTCCCTCCGCGGTGAACCCTGGGACCGTGGTGGTGGTCGCGATGGCTGACGGGTACCGAACGGTGCGACGCGAGGTCGAAGTCGCGCGAGGCGCGCAGGCGCAGGTCGAGCTCCCGATGGAGATCGACCCGCACGCGGTCATCGGACGCGGCGCGGGCGGAGCCGGCGGTGATCCCGCGCAACCGCAGTATCGAACGCGGCCCATCTCGATCGGCGCCGTCGTGGTGACCGCGTCGGGCGCGGCGATCCTCGCGAGCTCGGGGCTCTTCTTCGCGCTTCGCCAGGGGCAAATCAGCCCGTGCGCGATCGAGCCCACCACGGGCTTCACCTGCGAAACCGCAGCTGAACGTGACGCCCTCCGCGCGCGCTCGGGCTCGATCACGACGATGAACGCGCTCACCAACGCGGCGCTCATCGGCGGCTCGATCGTGCTCGCGGGCGGCGTCGCGTGGCTCGTCGCCGATCGCGTCACGTCGCGCGAACAAGTTCCGACTGCGCAACAACAGTCTCGAAGGCGGAGGGCTCCCGTGATCGTCGCGACGACCGACGGCCGCGGCGCACAATTGACCGTGGGAGGTTCGTGGTGAACGCATCGCGATGGTTGGTTTCGAGCGTCGCGTGCGCGCTCGTTTCAGCGTGCACGTTGCCGGGCAACATCGACGACGCGTCGGTGCGCCAGGTCGAGGACACCGGCGTCGAAGACGTCACGGTGGAAGATGTCGCGGACGTCACGACCGATCGACCCGTGTTCGACGCGGGGGGGCCCGACACGCCTTCACCGACGGACACGGGCGTGGACGTGCGGCCAGACGACGTTGGAACGTGCCCGGCGACGCTGCGTCCACCCACGATGATCGGACCTGTGCAGGGCGCCGTTCTCGCCGCAGCCGAGGCGCTGCTCGAAGTCGGCGCGCAAGGGGCGACGTCGGTCGAGTTTCGTGTCGGCGACACGCGCGACGCTGCGGCGATGGCTTCACCCGTGCGAGTGCCTGTCGTCGACGGTCGCGCAGAGCTCTTGATCCCGTACAACGTCTCGCAACACAACCGACCGCGCGTGTGGTTCGCGGTTGCGCGCTGCGGGACGATCTCGAGCGCCGAGTCGAGGAGCTCGTTTCGCTTCGGCACGCGTCTGCCCGAGATGTGGCGTCGCAACACGTTTTCTCGGATCGAGTACGACGCGACGGGTGACGGGCGCACGGATTTGCTCATCGCAGGCAGCGAGCAGATGCGCCTCGGCGGCGTCGTCGTCGCGATCGGCGGGACGACCGCGATTCAACCGACATCGATCCCCGGTCTCGAGAGCACGATCTACAACGTCCACGCTCTGGGCGACGTCAACGGCAACGGCTTCGGTGACGCGTTGGTCCAGCGATCGACCGGGTTTGCGATCTACGATGGCGGCGGCGCAGGGATCGAGTCGACGCCGATCGTCACCGTGACGTCGCTCTCTGTCAGCGGAATGACGTCGAATTCGTCGCTCGGACGCGCCGTCGCGCCGCTCGGTGACATCGATCGCGATGGGAGAGCGGACTTTGCCGTCGCTGACTTCGACAAAGTGTTCATCGTGCTCGGCAACGCGATTCGAACGGGCGGCACCACGCTCGTCCCGTCGGCGGTGATCGACATTGGCTCGTCGTACGCCGGGATTCGTTCTCTCGCGGCTGGTGACTTCGACGGCGACGGCTTCGTCGACCTCGCTGTCGCCACCCCCGGCGCGTTCTCGAACAGCGGGCGCGTGCTGGTGTATCGGAACGTCGACAATCGGTTTCCAGCCGCGAGCGCGACCCGTGAAATCTCCGCGCCAGCGCTGACGCAATTCGGCTTCTCGATGACGACCGGTGTCTTCCGCAACGACTACTCCGTCGACTTGCTCGTGGGAGCCTTGCCGCGCACGTCGCCAACGGTGCACAACGGGATGGCGCTCGTGTATCGAAGGCCGCTCGACGGGACAGTCGTTCCGATCGGTGCGCTTCCGCCAGTGACCCTGACGCCGACGCATGCCTATGGGTACGACGTCGCGACGGGAGGCGACATCGACGCCAACGGCACCGATGAGTTCGCGGTGCTCGCGCAGAACTATGCTGGAACCGCGACAGGCGCTGCGTTCGTATTCGAGGCGCAATCCGAGGTGGGTTCGCCTCCGATGGCGCGGCATCTGTTTACGCTAAGCGGCGGAGCTGGAGAGAACTACCGCGGCTCGATGGTCTCGCTCGGAACCTACGCTTCGACGACGGGCCTCGGCTTCGCCTTCGGGCATATCGATGCCACCGTAAGCTCCGTGATGGGCGTGGGCGCGGTGTACATCCGGCAGTACATCTCGACAACGTCGGTGCGCATCTCGAACACGCTGACGTTCTCGACGCTGCTCCGAGGGATGGGGCAGTCGATCGCCGGCGGCTGAGCGCGGTCCCTCGCAGCGCTCGCGCACACACAATCAACCCGCCCCGTTGTTGTTCACTCCGGTCGTCGCTGGTGCTCTGCGGTGGCGTCGAGCATTTCGCGGAGGATCTTGTTCCAGTTCGCGCGGCAGCGGAGCTGCGCGAGCACGGCGAACAGGCCCACTTGCATGCGCGCGACCATCACGAAGTCCGGCGGCATGCGCATCGTCTTGCCCTTCGTGGGCATCACGCCGAGCTCCTTGATGACCTTCTTCACGGTCACCGCGCCCTGCTGAACCGCGTCGCGCAACAGCTCACGGTCGATCGTGATCTCTTCGTCCTTCGAGATCACCGCGGCGCTGTAGAGCTGGTACTCCTGGTTGATCTCGCGGGCGCGCGGGTCCATGTGCTCCATCCCGAGGAGCTTGGAGCCCTTCGCTTTCCACTCGTCGAGCTCTCCCTTGACGAGGTGCACCGCGAGCTCGCGCCACGGGCCGTGAAGCTCTTTCGGCAGCCATTTGACCGAGCCGAAATCGAGGAACGCGACCTGCCCGTCGGGCTGCACGATGTAGTTGCCCGGGTGCGGGTCCGTGTTGAACACGCCCTTGGTGAACGCGTTGCCGAGCGTGAAGCGAAAGATCGCTTTGCCGACGCGATCGCGCAGCGCTTGATCGCCGTCTTGCGCGACCTCGCGGATCGACTGGCCGCGGATGAACTCCGTCGTCAGGACGTTGCGCGCCGAGTGCGAGCGATACACGCGCGGGATGATCACGTCGGGATAGCCCTCGACGAGCGCGCGAAATCGCTCTTGGTTGCTCGCCTCGTGCGTGTAGTCGAGCTCTTCGCTGAGCCGCGTGACGACCTCGTCCATGCCCGCGCCCGTGTCCGCGCCCGGCGCCATCATCGCGAGGACGGGGCGGATCACCTCGAGGTTCTTCAGGTCGCTCCCGAGCGCCTTGTCGATGCCGGGAAACTGAACCTTCACGGCGACGTCGACCTCGGCGCCCTCGTGCGCGATCACCGCGCGATGCACCTGACCGATGGACGCCGCGGCGATGGGCTCTTTTTCGAAGCGCACGAACGCGTCGTCGAGCTTGCGATCGAGCCCGCGCTCGAGCTCGGTCTTGATCTCTTCGAACGAGACCGTCGGCGCCATGTTCTGCAGCTTCTGGAGCGCCTTCTGGTACGTGTCCGTCGCTTGCGGCGGAAGGATCCCATCGACGTACGAGAGGGTCTGTCCAACCTTGAGCGCCAGCCCCTTGAGATCGCCCAAGGTCTTCGCTGCTTGCTCTGCGGATTCGCGCAGACGCTGCTTGTCCTTTTCGTCGAACTTGCGACCGGTGACGACCTTCTCACCGATCATGGGAAGCTCCTTCGCTGCCAGCGAAACAAGCTTCAATCCTCGGGCGATTCGCCCTTTTGGCATTTCGTCGGCCACGCACTCTCCTCGACGGCGCGCCAACGCTAGCACACCGCTCGAATTCGAGCGCGCACGCGAGTTGCCACGAGGCGTGAACCGGTGGCATCTCACGTACCCTCTACCGACGATGCTTGCACCGAGGACTCTGACTGGCGCGCTGATCGCGCTCGTCGCGACGATCGCTCCCGCCGCCGCGCTCGCTCAGGGCGCGTTCACCGCAGGAACGACGGGCGCCTCCGACCCCGACGCTGGCGCTCCTGCGCAAACACCCGACGCTCCGCCGCGCGTCCTGCGCTTCGCCGAAGCAGATTACCCCGAGGCCGAGCGCGCCGCGGGCCGCGAGGCGAGCGTTACGGTCGAGTTGACCGTGACGACCGAGGGACGCGCCACGGAGGTCAACGTCGTCGAGTCCGCGGGCGAGGCCTTCGATCGCGCGGCGGTGGCCGCGGTGCAGCGGTTCGAGTTCACCCCTGCAGTGCAGGGTGGGCAGCGAATCGCCGCGCGGATTCGCTATCGCTATCGCTTTCGACTGCGCGCACAACAAGGGCCCGCGCAGCCGCATCGAGAGCCCGCGGCCGTTTTGCGCGGTGTCGTTCGCTCGCAAGACAATCGTCCGCTCGCGGGCGCCACGGTCACGGCGCAGCTCGGGACCGCAGCGCCCGTCTCCACCACCACCGCCGCGGATGGAACGTTTCGCTTCGCGCTCGAGGCCGCAGGCGCCTACGAAGTGACCGTCCAGAGCGCGGGGCTCCGGCCGTACCGCTCGCGCGAGAGATTGTACGAGCGCGACGACGTTCGCGTGGTCTACCGCATGAGCCGACCCGCGGTGGCGTCGAACACGACGCGCACGCAACAGCCCACGCGGTCGCGGCGCGGCAACGACGATGACGAGCAGGGCGTGACCGTTCGCGGCGTTCGTCCTGCGCGCGAAGTGACGCGCACGACCCTCGAGCGACGAGAGATCACGCGCATCCCGGGCACCGGCGGCGACGCGCTTCGATCGCTGCAGAATCTCCCGGGGATGTCTCGCGCGCCGTTTCTCTCGGGCGCGCTCATCGTGCGCGGCGCGGCGCCGGCCGACACCAACGTGCTCGTGGATGGGACGGTCGTTCCGCTGCTGTATCACTTCGGCGGACTGTCGAGCGTGATCCAGACGGAGATGCTCGATCGCATCGATTTCTACCCGGGAAACTTCAGCGCGCGCTTCGGTCGCGCGATGGGCGGCGTCGTCGACGTGGGCCTGCGCTCGCCGCGCTCGAGCGGCTATCGCGCGGTCGTCAACGTGAGCTTGATCGACGCGTCGGTGTTCATCGAAGGCGCGATCCGACCGAACCTCACCTTCGCGATCGCGGGCCGTCGCAGCTACGTCGACGTGGTCCTCAACGCGGTGCTCGGCGCGTTCGACACGGTCAACCTCACCGCGGCGCCCGTGTACTACGACTACCAGGGCGTGCTCGAGTGGAGGCCGCACCCGAAGCACAAGCTGCGCTTGTCCGTCTTCGGAACGGACGATCGCCTCGAGGTGTTGTTTCGGCAGCCGGGCGACATGGCCCCGTCGTTCGCGGGGAATTTCGGCTTCCAAACGCGCTACCACATCGCGCAGCTCCTCTGGACGCACGACATCGCGCCGACCACGCAAGGGCGCTTCATGTTCTCGGGAGGGCTCACGGGGCTCGGGATCTCCGCGGGCGACTTGGTGAAATTCGAGTTGAATTTCTACCCACAGAATCTCCGCTACGAGCTCTCGCACCAGTTCGTCCCCGGCGCGCGACTCAACGTGGGCCTCGACATGGAGTGGAACCCCGGCAACACCCGCGTCGACGCCGTTCGACCCGAGCCGGGGCGCCCGCTCTCGTCCGCGCCGCGCGTGACGACGGAGTTCACGGGGTCTGCATACTTGCCTGCCCTCTACGCCGAGGCCGAGCTTACGCCGCACACAGGGCTTCGGTTCGTCCCGGGCGTGCGTCTCGATTACGTGGGCCCCACCCGCCAGTGGAACCTCTCTCCCCGAGGCTCCGCCCGCTGGGACATCGACCGACGCTGGGCCATCAAGGGCGGCATCGGGATGTTCACGCAGCAGCCCGCCGCGCAGGAGTACTCGCGCGCGCCGAACAACGCGTTTCCCGGGCAATTGATCGGCAATCCGAACCTGCTCACGCAGCGCGCGACGCACTACACGCTCGGGTTCGAGCACATCTTTTCGCCGTACATCAACGTCTCGGTCGAGGGCTTCTTGAAGTTCCTCGACAACTTGGTGGTGGCGACGCCGACGACGCAGCTGCTCTCGCAGAACCCGCCGCCGCCGTTCAACAACAACGGCTCGGGCCTCGTGTACGGCGCGGAGGTCCTCCTTCGTCACAAGCCCAGCAGTCGCTTCTTCGGGTGGGTCGCGTACACGCTGCTCAGCTCCGTTCGTCGCGACGCGCCGGGCGGAGAGCTCTACCCGACGAGCGCGGACCAGACGCACATCCTCACGGTGCTCGGCTCCGTTCGCCTCGGACGCGGCTGGGAAGTCGGCGCGCGCTTTCGATTGGTCACGGGCTCGCCGACGACCCCCGTCGCGGGCGCGCTCTACGACGCCAACTCGTTCAGCTACGTGATGCTCAACGGGATGCGCGCGTCCGCGAGAAACCCGTACTTCCACCAGCTCGATCTGCGCGTCGACAAGACGTGGACGTACTCGTGGGGCTCGCTCTCGTTCTTCGCGGAGGTCCTCAACGCGTACTACGCGCAGAACCAAGAGGGCGTTCAGTACAACTACAACTACACCGAGAGTCAGCCAGTGATGGGCTTGCCGATCTTCCCGAACCTCGGGTTTCGCGCGGAGACGACGATCCTGTGAGCGCCGACATTGTGATGAAGACGAGACGCTCGAGTCGCACGCGCACGGCCCTCGTGATCGCGTCCATGGCTGTCCTCGCGACGGCGGGCGCGCAGTCGTGCGCGACGTTCACCGAGGCGTGGCAGCTCACGGACTTTCGAATCCTCGGCGTGCGCGCGTACGCCGAGAGCGATCCGACCCGCAATTCACCGCGCCGCGGAGAGACCGCCGTCGTCGAGCTCTCGACCGCGGACGTGCGCGATCGCAACGTGCGCGTCGCGTGGCTCATCGTGGACAGCGCTGCGTTCGGCACGACCATGACCTCGGGCGACGCAGGAGCGGGCTCGACCCCGTCGCTCCCCGCGATCTCGATCTGCGACACGCCGGACTTCGCCCTCGACTTTCCCGGCCTCACGCTCCGCTGCGGAACGCGGTCGTCCTTCACGGTCCCCTCGACGGGCGGCCCCGACGCGCGCGGCCGAGAGTCGCTCACGATTTTCGGCGTCGCTTGCGCGGGCGGTCGAATTCGTGTGCGTCCCACGGGCGGCGACGCGGGGACGGGCGCGAGCACCGGAGGCGTTCCCTTCGAGTGCACCGGCGGCGAGTCGCGCGGGTGGCCGTTTCAGTACACGATGCTCGTCGGCTCGGCCGCGGGCAACACAGGCAACGACAACCGCCATCCCCAGATCGTCGGCGTCCGCGCCGGAATCATGGGCGGAACGCTCAGCCCCGTGACGGACGCTGCGATCCCGCGCATCCAACGCTGCGCCGACCAGAGCCGCATGAGCCAATGCACGAGGCTCCGCGTCGAGGTCGACTTCAACGAAGGCGCGCGCGAGAGCTATCCCGAGCGCGACCCCAACACGAACACGATCGTCATGCGCGACGAGCGCCTCGTGACGGGCTTCATCATCACCAAGGGGAGGCTCTCGGGCGGATTTCGCACGGACAGCGCCGCGGAGCCGCGCAGCGTGATGGGCAACGACTTTCTTCCGCCCACCGAGCCTGGCGACGTTCGCATGGTGATCTACGCGACGGACGGCCGCGGCGGCTTCGACACGCGCGAGATCACGATCCGCGTCGATTGAGCAGCGCGCGGATCGCTGTTACAGCGACGCGATGCACCTCGAACTCGAGCCGCGATTCGTCGCGAAGCGGGCGCCCTCGTACGACGTCTTCGCGCACGACGGCGGCGTTCTCTTGTTGCCAGGAATGTACGGGACAGACCTCGCAGCGCTCGGCCCCGCGTACTGGTCGCCGACGGGCGAGTCGTTCGTCGAAGCGCCCATCGACGGATCCGCGGTGAAGCTCAGCGCCACGCCCGAAGTGCGCCCGATGTTTCACGGGAACGTGACCCCGAGCGGCTACGCGTTCGTCAGCGCGTACGGCTTTCACGCGGCGAAGTTGTCCGTGGGGCCCGAAGCGCGCATCGAGCCTTCGGGGTTCGCTCCGCCGCAAGAGAGCCTCCGCATCAACGACCTCGTCGTCGACCACCACGGAACATGGTGGCTCGCGGGCTACGCGAACGGCGACGAGGCGAAGGGGAGGATCTATTCGAGCCCCGACGGCGTCGCGTGGACGCTCGTCGTCTCGGACAAGCACTGGACGCTCGCGAGGCTCTTCGCGCGGCGCGATCGCGTCGTGGGGCTGCAATTCAAGCAGTTCAGCGAAGTCACTGGCGGGACGCTCGTGAAGCTCGGGAGCGCGAAGGCGCACATGGATCACGCGGTCTTCACGGACGCAGCGATCGTCGCGGTGGGCGAGGGGATCGTGAGCGTCCTGTCGAACGGCGCGAAGAAGACCAAGTACGCGACGAGCCCTGTGCGGAGCCCGGTCCAGATGCTCGCGCTCGGCAACGGCGTGCTGATGGGTGGAAGCGAGGGGCTCTTCTTCGCGCGCGACGTCGAGCGCATCGAGTGGGAGAAGATCGCGACCGTGGGCGTTCGCGCGTTGGTCGCCGCGAAGCGCGGCCCGCTCGTGGTCACGCACGGGGGCGAGGTGCTTCCGCTGCGCGCGTAGCGCGGCGGACGCGATGGCGCGCGATCGCGAACGTGACGAACAGCGCGGCGATCCATGGCGAAGGGGATTTGCGAACGGGGCCCACCGAGCAGGTGAAATCGCGCCGCGCGCCGCCCGCGTCGCTCGCCGCGTCGAACGAGGCCGGGCGTCCCGAGTCGACGCGCACGCCGGAGTCGAAGCGTGAACCTGCGTCGATCGGCGGTGGAATCTCGCTCGGGAGCCGGCACTGGCCACCGAAGCACGTTCGACCTGTGCACGCGATGCAGTCGGCGCTCGTCGTGCAGCTCGGGATTTCGCGAAATGTGCAGACGTTGCGGTTGCAGTAGTTGGACCCGTTGCAGTCGGCGTTGGACGCGCAGCGCAATCCCTCTGTTCGAATGCAACCAACCCCCGGCTCGCACGTGAGACATCCCGGGCAGCTCGTGGGTGTGCAGTCGCGAATCGTGGGGCGCGGACGGCACTGTTCTCTCGTGCACACGAGGTCCGAATCGCAGGTCGCGCAATCCTCGTCGTTGCTGCATCGCGAAGGAATCGCGCGAGGTCTGCACCGTCCCGCGGGAGCGCCGTCGCAGTACATTCCGCGTGGGCATTCGGCGTCCGCCGCGCAGCGAGCGCTGTTCGGGACGCTGCAGCCCACGCGCGGCAGGCACGTCTGGCATCCCGTGCACGCAGTTGCACACGTCACATCGCGCGTGGGCGTGAAGCACGCGCCGCGGACGCACACGCGCCCAGTGCAGGGAACGCAGTCGTTGTCCGACTCGCACTCGAAGGGCAACGGCTGCGCGATGCAGTAGCCCGAGCTCGAGCCCTCGGTCTCGCAGCGCTCGTTGCACATGCACTGCGTCGCGTCCGTGCACCGACGCAAGGCGCCGGAGTCGAACGCGAAAATCTCTGCGCTCGCGGGGGTCGAAAACAGCGCGACAAACGCCGCGAGCACAACGCTGACGATTCGAGACGGTCCCATGGTGACCAAACGGTACCACGCAGGTTGGTGCGACTTCGATCCGCTTGGGGCTCGGCTCGGTGCCGACTGCGAACCGAGCTGCGGACCGACGGTCGGGCGCAACGGGGCCTGCGCTTCGCCGCGACGTTGTGATCGAACCCAACCACGTGAGAGCGGCTCCGCCTTCCGTTGGCGACACGCCACGCAAGAGTCCCAGGATATTTCCCAGGAGATGGCCCGATGCGTGTCTTCTTCCAACGGGGCGTCGACGGATTTTGCGACGCCTTCCGTTGGCGACACGCCACGCAAGAGTCCCGGGATATTTCCCAGGAGATGGCCCGATGCGTGTCTTCTTCCAACGGGGCGTCGATGGATTTCGCGACGCCTTCCGTTGGCGACACGCCACGCAAGAGTCCCAGGATATTTCCCAGGAGATGGCCCGATGCGTGTCTTCTTCCAACGGGGCGTCGCGATCGCCCACGGGGAGCCGAGCGCGCGTCGCACCCACGCACCCTGCGCACCGACGGTCGCTCGTGGCGAAACGCACCCACGGACCCTGCGTCCGCGTCTTCCGCTTCGCTCCGCGCACCCACGGACCCTGCGATTGCGCCTCGCGCGTTGCCGTCGCGCACCCACGGAGCCTGCGCTCGACAAAAATCTCTCGCCCGACGCAACCACGATGGGTGCCCTCTCGATGAGCCCCGTCGCGCGACGCGGAGACCTCTGCGTTTCGCGCGATGGAGGCTCATCGTGGATGGCGGTTCTCTCTCGTCGGTGGTCGTTACGAACAGCGCTGAATTCGAGGCGACCCGCGCCGAGCGCGCGGCCATCGCGAAGCCCGCGCGAACGACGTTCAACGTCGTGTCCGCGTACGTCGTCGTCGGAACGTCGCTCCCGCGGATTCGCGCATACACAGAGCAGCTCGCGTCGATCGGCGCGTTCGACCTGACGCTGCTCGATCGGGTGCTCGTGTACGGGCGCGCTGCGATCTATGCGCTCCAGCGCGAGCTCGTGCTCAGTCCCCCCAAGAGCGAGGCGCACCCGAAGCTCGTTCGAGAGATGGAGCGGCTCCACAACCGCCTCTTCGGCACAGCGAAGTACCTCGTCGCGATGGGCCTGATGGACGAAGGGATTCTCTCCGCCGCGCGCTCTGGCACGTCCGTCGTCGCCCGCGCGGTCGACCTCGGAACGATCGCCATCGAGTTCAACGCCGAACGCGCTCGCCTCGGCTCGCAGTTGATCCTCACGGTCGAAGAGGTCGCTCGCGCCGGCGCGATCTCGCGCGAGATCATCGAGTCGCTCGCGGCTCGAACGGTCGCCGAGCGCACGCCGTCGGAGTTCAAGCACGACCGCCAGCGTGCGGCGACGGTGTTTCTCGAAGCGTGGGACGAGATTCGCCGCGCGGTTCACTGGGTTCGCTGGCACGAGGGCGACGCGAGCGAGCTGGCTCCCTCGCTCTTCGACACCGCGGACCGCCGCGCGTACAAAGCGCGAAAGGGCCGCGCGCGAAAGGAGCGCTCGGACAACGGTGAGCCCAAGAACGGGACGACCGACGAACGCGCGCCGACGGACGAGCGCGTGTCGGGAGGAGATCCCGCGTGAGCGGTGCACAGGAGCGAGCCGAGTGCGAATCGAGCCGAGCGGCGGGCGCATGCAACGAGTGCAACGGGCGCATGCAACGAGTGCAGCGATTCGACCGCGGCGGGCGCATGCAACGAGTGCAGCGATTCGACCGCGGCGGGCGCATGCAACGAGTGCATATCGAGTCGAGCGCCGGCAGCGGGCGCATGAAACGAGTGCATGCGCATGAGCGCCGTGTGCGGCGGGGCGTCACGGGCCAAGGCGCCCGGACGCCGAGGAGCGATCGAGACGATCGCGTGGAAAACACGCGTCACGCAATCGCGTGGGAAACGCGCGTGACGCGATCGCGAGGGAAACGAGCGTCGCGCGCTCCCGATGAAACACGATTCACGCGATCGCGAGGGAAACACGCGTCACGCAATCGCGTGGCGAAACACGCGTCACGCAATCGCGAGGAAAACGAGCGTCACGCAATCGCGAGGAAAACGAGCGTGGCGCGATCGCGAGGGAAACACGATCGACGCGATCCCCGTTGGCATAGCCAACGGGCTGGGCCGCCTCGAGGACGAGGCGGAGATGTGGCGCAGAGCGCCACCGGAGAGGTGCGCGTTGACGACCAGATCGACGACGCAAACGTGTTCGCCCGCGTAAATTGTGTCGCCGGCGTGAACGACGTTGCGAATGCGCGCTCGCTCGTCGTCTCGATCGCTCCGCCGCTCGCGCGCTGGTCCGGCTTCGCCGGACATCTCCGCCTCGTCTTCGAGGCGGCCCGGCCCGTTGGCTACGCCAACGGGGATCGCGTGAATCGTGTTTCATCGGGAGCGCGCGACGCTCGTTTTCCTCGCGATCGCGCCACGCTCGTTTTCCTCGCGATTGCGTGACGCTCGTTTTCCTCGCGATTGCGTGACGCTCGTTTTCCTCGCGATTGCGTGACGCGTGTTTCTTCGCTCGCTGCCTTCCCCTTCGCTCGCGGCCCGGTCTCGCTACCCGCGGAGCTCGTCGCGCAGGGCACGCTCGAGCGGCGCGTAGCCCGAGAGATCCGGCGACTCGACGCCCTCTGCGCCGAAGACGTCGCGCAAGAGCGAGTGGTGCTCGTGTGCTTCGGCGGCGCCGCGCACCGAGTCGATCCACGCGTCGAGCGGAGGCGCTCCCTTGCGTCGCACGCGCGCGAGGACGTCGCCCGCGATCGGCTCGCTCACGGCCAACACCCGCACGCGATCCGCGCCGGTCCACCCCGCGCGAACGACGGTCTTGAACGCGTCCACCGAGCAGAACACTCCGCCGATGTCCGCGCGATCGAGCGCGATCGCTTCGAGCACGTTCGAGTACGAGCCGAACATCCGTTGCCAGAGGTCTCGATCGGGGTGCACGCCCGCTTCGCGAAGGAGCTTTCGCGGCATCAGGTAGCCCGCGGCGCTCCACGGGTCGACCCACGCTGCGCGGGCGCCGGTGACGTCGTCGAGGCGCGCGTAGGGCGCCTTGTCCGCGCACACGATCGCGGCGCTGTAGCTGCCGGTTCCTGCGCGGCGGAGGGTGAAGATGGGCTCGACGGCGTCGAGGGACGCGGCGCGCACGAAGGTCACCGGCGGAAGCCACGCGGCGTCCACCGCGTGATCGCTGACGGCCGCGAGGAGCTCGGCGTAGTTCGCGCACGAGACCCACTCGGTTGGCTGCGTGACGGCGGACCAACGCGCGAGCAACGACCGCTGCGTGAGCAGCTTCGTCGTCGGAACAAAAGCAAGTCGCACTCTCTCGGACATCTCGAGAACGGGCGGTGATCGTACCGCACCGCGCGCGGTCCGAAGTGCTACGCTCGCGAGCAAAAGACCCCTATGGCCAAACCCTGGACGATCGTTGGAGGAACGGGCTTCGACCTCGAGGACATCGACAACCCTCGCACCCGCGAGATGGAGTGCCCGTCGTGCAAACGCTGGGTGCGCTTCGTCGAGAAGGACCTCGTGAAGAACCTCAAGGTGTTCGGGGTTTCGGTCATCGGCGTCGAGGATCCCAAGCGCGTCTTCGCGTGCCCTTCGTGCAACACGGCGATCGAGCCGCCCGAGGACGCGGGGCTCTCCAAGAGCGACCCGCGCATCGCGGCGCTCGAGCGAAAGCGCGCAAAGCTCGAAGACGACGAGGAGATCTGGCGGCGGCGCGTCGAGCTCGCGGAGAAGCGCGGCGACGACGTGCTCGCCAACGAGGCGCGCTCGGTCGTCGAGCGAGCCCGCGAAGAGCGCGAGAAGATCGACCGCGAGATCGCCAAGCTCACCGCGTGGGAGGACGAGCGGGACGAGAAGCCCGTCGTGGTCGCCCGGGTGAAGTCCGGCTCGGGCGCGCTCGAGACCGAAGGGCCCTCGCTCGACAAGGCGTTCGCCACGCTGAAGAGCAAGCTCTCGGGCGTCGCGGACGCGGTGAAATCCGCCGGTGAATCCGTTGGCGAATCGCTGAAGGGCGACGACGACGGAGCGCGCCGCGACGAGCCCAAGCGCTCTCCGTTGCTCTCGTCGTCCGAGGCCAACGAAGCGCGAAAGCGCGAGGCGCTGATCGAGCAAGCCGCAGAGCAAGAGTTCGCGGCGCTCAAGGCGCGGCTCAAGCCCGGATCGGTCGCGGCGGGGAGCAGCGCGACCGGCTCGTCGGGAGAGCCGTCGTCCGCTACGGGGGCGTCGGGCGGCGCTTCGGGGGAGCCGTCGTCGGGCGGCGAACCGGGCGACCAGTCCCGCGGCGGCGGCGACGACTTCGCGCGAAGCGCCGTGTCGAGCGCCGAGCTCGGGTTGGGGATGGACTACGTTCCCGGCCCCAAGACAGCGCCGTCGGCGCCGTCGACCAGCGGTGGCGGTGGCGGCGGTGGTGGCGGTGGGGCTCCCCCGCCCGATGACGACGACCCGGTGGCGGCGTTGAAGCGCAAGCTCAAGAAGCCGAGTCCGTGATACAAGCGTTGTCGGAAACGGCACGCATGACGATCAACGCACTCGAATTGCTCGCGCAGGCCACGAACGCTGGCGCGGAGGGGCTCTCGGTTTCTGCGCTCGTGCGCGGGGTCGTCGGCTCGCTCGTGTACTCGACGGTGGGGCTGGTGATGTTCGCGATCGCGTTCTTCATCATCAACAAGACCGTTCCGTTCTCGATCCGCAAAGAGATCGAAGACGACCAGAACACCTCGCTCGGCATCGTGATCGCCGCGGTGATCATCGGCATCGCGATGATCGTGTCCGCCGCGGTTCACGGGTGAGCGAAGCGCCCTCGACCGACGGCGACGATTCACCGCGGGGCAACGCCGCGCTCGCGATCGCGCTCGTGGTCGCGACGTGCGGCCTCGTGTACGAGCTGCTCGCGAGCACCATCGCGAGCTGGGTCCTCGGCGACACCGTGGGGCAGTTCGCGACCGTGATCGGGCTCTATCTCGCCGCGATGGGCGTGGGGTCGTACGTGTCCGAGAAGCTCGAGCGCGACGTGACGACCCGCTTCGTCGTGATCGAGCTCGCGCTCGCGATCGTGGGCGGTCTGTCCGTTCCGCTGTTGTTTCTCGTGTTCGATCGCGTGGCGACGTTTCGCGCGCTGCTCTACAGCTCGGTCTTCGTGATCGGCGCGCTCGTCGGCATGGAGATCCCGTTGCTGCTCAGGGTCCTCGGCGAGCGCGCGAGCTTTCGTCACGTCGTCGCGCGGGTGCTCGCCTTCGATCACTTGGGCTCCCTGCTCGGGTCCATCGCGTTTGCCTTCTGGCTCGCGCCCAAAGCAGGCGCCCTTCGAACGGGGCTCCTCGTCGGCGCGCTCAACGCCCTCGCGGCCCTCGCGAGCACGTGGGCCCTCGCGCCCGTGCGTCGCCCTGTGCTCCTTCGCGCGGTGTCCGTCACGATCCTCTCGGGCCTCGCGGCGCTCGTCTTCGTGGCTCCGTCGCTCGAGCGCGCGGTCGACCGCGACGACGTGGGCGCCGACAGCGCGAGGCGACGATGAGCTCTCTGGGTCCGTCGAGCCGACGCGAGGCGCTCGCGATCTTGCTCGGAGCTCCGCTCGCGGCGATCGCCTGTCGTCGCGCGCCGATCTTGTCGTTCGACGGGCGAATCGTCGGGCAAGACGTCTCGCACGCGCACGCGCTTCGCGAGGGGCCGATGCCCGCCGAGCGTTGGCGCAACGCGACCGAGGTTCGCTCGCGCTTCGTCGTGGTCGGCGCGGGGCCTGCGGGGCTCTCGTGCGCGTGGACCCTCGCGCGCGAGCTGCGCGATCGAAGCGCCGTCACCGTGCTCGAGCTCGAGTCGGACCCGGGCGGAACGTCGCGAAGCGGAGAGAGCTCGGTGAGCGCGTTTCCTTGGGGCGCGCACTATGTTCCGACGCCGGGCGCGCACAACGAGACGTTCGTGTCGCTCTTGCGAGAGATGGGCGTGATCGAGTCGCTCGACCGCGAGGGACACCCCGTCGTGGCCGAGCAGTATCTCGTGCGCGACCTCGACGAGCGGCTGTGGTTTCACGGGCAATGGCGCGAGGGGCTCTATCCCGCGGACGGCGCGAGCGAAGACGACCTCGCGCAGTGGCGGCGATTTCAGAGCGAAGTCGACGCGTGGGTTCGTCGTCGCGACCGCGAGGGACGGCGGCCGTTCGTGCTTCCGACGACGCTCGCGAGCGACGAGCCCGAGGCGCGCGCGCTCGACGGGCGATCGATCACCGCGTGGCTCGATGAACGACGGTTCACTTCGGCGCGGCTGCGTTGGATGGTGGACTACGCGTGCCGCGACGACTACGGGCTGCGCGCCGAGCACACGAGCGCGTGGGCGGGGCTCTTCTACTTCGCGTCGCGCGTGCAGAGGCCGGGCGCAGCGGCCGAAGAGCTCATCGCGTTTCCCGAGGGAAACGGGCGCTTCGTGAAGCACTTCGCCGACGCGCTCGGCGACCGCGTCCGTTGTGCGACCATGGTTCACCACGTCGTGCTCGAGCCCGATGGAACGGCGAGCGTCCTCGCCGTGCGCCTCGCGACCGGAGCGCTCGAGCGACACCGTTGCGAGCGCGTGGTGGTGGCGGTTCCGCGGTTCGTCGCGGATCGAATCGTCCCTGCGAGCGTGGCGGGCGACCCGTCGTTGCGCGCGCGCACGGCGGACTACTCGCCGTGGCTCGTGTGCAATCTGCACCTCCGCGATCGACTGTTTCGCGACGGAGGCGGGCTCGAGATGGCGTGGGACAACGTGCTCTACGACTCGCCGGCGCTTGGTTATGTGTGCGCGACGCACCAATCGCTGCGCGACCACGGACCGACGGTGCTCACGTGGTATCTGCCGATGTGCGGCGAGGATCCCAACGCCGAGCGTCGAAAGCTCTTCGCGATGGACTGGCGCGCGTGCGCGGACGCGGCCGTGAGCGACATCGTTCGCGCGCACCCGGACCTCGCGCGGGTCCTCGAGCGCGTCGACGTGATGCGCTGGGGGCACGCGATGCCGCGGCCCACCGTGGGGCACCTCGCGCGCCGCGCGCCGAGCGAGCCTGCGTCGAGCGACCCGCGCGTGCTGTTCGCGCACACCGATCGCTCGGGCCTCGCGCTCTTCGAAGAGGCCCTCGACCGTGGAACGCGCGCCGCCCGCGCCCTCCTCGCGCCGCGCATCACCGCCGCCGGGACGTGACATGCGCGCGCGCGTCGAGTCCGAGCCCGGTTGGATCTTCTCGCGTCGCGAGGACCTCGCGCTCTTCGGCGGAACGGCCCTCGTCTCGATCGCGCTCATGCTCGTGGGCTACCCCTTGGGCCTGTGGTCTCGGCCGTACCCGCTGTGGGCGTGGGCCGCGACGGTGCTCTTCGTCGACGTCGCGCACGTGTGGTCGACGATCTTTCGCGTGTACCTCGACGGAGACGAGGTTCGACGAAGGCCGACGCTCTACCTCGGCGCGCCCGTGCTCGTGTACGCGCTCGGCGTCGCCGTGTACGCGCGCTTCGGGCACGCGGGGTTCTGGCGCGCGCTCGCGTACGTCGCGGTGTGGCACTTCGTTCGGCAGCAGGTCGGATGGGTCGCGATCTACCAGCGAATTCGCAGTGAATCCAGCGTGTGGGACGCGCGGCTCGACAAGCTCGCGGTGTACGCCGCGACCGTGGGCCCGGTGCTCTATTGGCACGCGAACATGCCGCGCGAGTTCGACTGGTTCGTCTCGGGTGACTTCGTGCGAGGCGCCCTCGGCGCGCGCGGCGGCGCGATCGCCGAGTGGACGATGTTCGCGATCCTCGCGCTGTGGGGCGCGCGAAAGCTCCAGCGCGCGCGCGGCGAACGCGCGATCAACCCAGGCGTCGCGCTGATCGTCGTGAGCACGTTCGCCTGTTGGTACGGCGGGATCGTCCTGACCAACAACGATTGGAGCTTCACCGTCACCAACGTGCTCATCCATGGAATCCCGTACCTCGCGCTGCTCTGGCGCTACGCGAGCAACCGCTTCGGCGCTGAGAATTCACAGACGGATCCCGCGCAGCGCGCCGGCGAAGCCCCGCGAGAGCCCTCGATGGCCGCGCGGGTCGTCTTCGCGGGGACGTGGGCCTTTGTCGCGGTCCTCGTGGTCATCGCCCTCGTCGAAGAGTTCGCTTGGGACCAGCTCGCGTGGCACGAGCGGACCGCGTTGTTCGGTGACCTGGGATTTCGATTGGACGCATCCGTTCTGCGGTGGATCGTTCCGCTGCTCGCGCTCCCGCAGGCGACGCACTACGTGCTCGACGGTTTCGTGTGGCGCGGCGGGGCCCACAACCCGGCGCTCGCGTCGACGCTCGGGCTTCGTGTGACAGGCCAAAAATCCGCGCATTAGGTAGTCACACCGAAGGCGTTGCTCGTGTGATCCTTGAAACCCTCCAACCGCCCGACAGGCAGTTTCTCGAACCGCGCGAGGACGAGTACAATGACAGCGATGTCTGACGACAACAACAAGAACGTGCGTGCTCGGATCCTCGACGCCGCGGTCGAGCTTCTACGCAAGTCTGGCGTGAAGAAGCTCGCGCAGCCGCAGGTGGCGCGCGAAGCCGGTGTTCCGCAGGGACACCTCACGTACTACTTCCCTCGCAAGGTCGATCTCTTGCTCGCGGTGGCCGAGCGATTCGTCGAGATCGTTCAAAAAGAGATGGAAGAGCTTCGCGCGACGGGCACCGATGGCGTGGCTCCGCGCAACACGGGCATCGCGTTCGCGCGTGAAGCCGTGATCGATCGCGAGCGGACGCGCATGCTGCTCGGGCTCGTCACCGAGGCGGACAACGAAGAAGCGGTGATCGAGCCCGTGGCGCGCGGCGCCAAGCTCATGCGGACGATGGTCGCGCGCGCGATCGATCGGCACCCGGAGGACCCGGACACGTGGCTGACGCTCGCGCTGTTCTGGGGCCTCGGCGTGCAGCAACTGCTGTTTCCGCAGCGCTCGACGGAGCAAGTCGAGGCGCTCATCGAGCGCTTCGAACAGTGGCTCGAGGCCACGAAGCAGGGCGAAGACGGCGATCTCCGCCGCTCGGGCACCGTGCTGAAGAAGCAAGTCGGTTGACCCACTCAGGGGGGGGAGATTCGGCGGGGACGCCAAGAATCGGTCGAGGGCCGGTGTTCTCCCCGTTGCCAGTCGAGCCCCCGGAGGGTCGCTGGGAACGTTGAACGCTGAGAAGTGTCTGTGGGACGCTCGCCCGAATCAAAGGGAGCGAGCGCCGCGCGGCCACCGCTTGGTCGTGTCGACGTCGGCTACGACCGCGGACGGCTAGCGGTCGGGCAAACCAACGGAGCTCTGCATGCAAATCACCACGTTGCGGTCTCTCTCGCGCGCAGCCGCGCTGATCGCCGCGACCACTGCGGTCGCGAGCGTCTCGGGTTGTCGGCGAGGTCCCACTGTCGAAGTGAGCGTCGCTCAGGTCGAGCGCGTTCGCTCGGGTGTGTTCGTCACCGCGCAGGGAGCGCGCAGCGAAGGCAGCGATGTTCGCGTCGTTCAACGGCTCGCCGCGGGCGATCTCGTGCGCGTCGACGAAAACGGCCGCGCGGTGCTCTCGCTCGACGGAGGCGGTCGCTACGTGCTCGATCACGGAGCGTCCGTTCGCGTCCGAGGCCCGCGCGCAGCGACGCTCGAGCACGGAAGGCTCTGGGTGTCCGGCGGCGGCGAAGGCGGTCGCTCCGAAGTGACGCAGATCACCGTCGGCGACACCGTGCTCCACCTGCGCGGCGCGCGCGCGAGCATCGCCGAGACGCAAGGACACGCGACGGTGAGCGTGCTCGCGGGCGAGGTCGCGTACGAGTCGGGCGCTCGCCGCGGCGCGATTCGCACCGGCGAGACCGGCGAGATCTCCGTGCAAAACGCCAGGGTCGCAGCGCACTCGGCGTACGACGATTGGACCGGCGGGCTCGCGGACGACGTCCCGTCGAACGGCGGTGAGGTCGCGGGGCTCGGGTCCGTCGGCGCGCGAACGCCCGGAGAAACGGGTCAGCCGCGATGGCCCATGGTGATGCAGCGGCTCGAGACGTTCGTCACCGTGCGCGGAGATCTCGCGATCACGACGATCGATCAGTGGTTCTTCAACCCGTCGAGCGAGACCGTCGAAGGGCTCTACACGTTCAACACCCCGCCCGGCGCGGTGCTGCAGATGTTCGGCGTCGATCGCCGCGGGCAGATCGTCGAGGGGATCGTCAAAGAGAAGCAGCAGGCCGCCGCGCAGTACCAAGCGCAGGTGTACCGAGGATCGACGCACGACCCCGCGCTGCTCGAGTGGGACGCGCCGGGGCGCTACCACGCGAGGCTCTATCCGATCGCCGGCGGATCGACGCGACGCGTGCGCGTCCGCTACGCCCAGTGGTTGAACAGCGACGCCAACGGGCGGCGCGTGTATCGCCTGCCGCTCGCCGCGCTCGACACGCGCATCGGAGAGTTCAAAGCGGACTTCGACCTCGGCGACGCCAACGTCACGAGCGTGCGCGCGGGGCACACCGCGCGCGTCAACGAAGACAATCACTTGGTGATCACTGAGAGCGACGTGCTCCCGAGGTCGGACCTGGTCGTCGAGATGCAGGGGCTCTCGACGATGGCGGCGACGGCGCAG
Organism: Myxococcales bacterium; assembly: GCA_016793325.1. Classification (GTDB taxonomy): domain Bacteria; phylum Myxococcota_A; class Polyangia; order Polyangiales. The sequence continues at coordinate 182,700 of JAEUKI010000055.1, forward strand.
CGCGTTCCGCAGAGCGGCGATCCGCGGGGAGGATACCTGCGCGTCGCGGTGCGGCCGCCGGTCGAGACGAGCCGCGAGGCCCGCGACGAAGGCGTCGACCTCGTGATCGTCGTCGATCACTCGGCGGCCACGGATGACCTCGCGTTGCGGCTCGAACAAGCGTTCGTCGAGAGCTTGCTCGGGACGCTCGATCAACGGGACTCGGTGCTCGTCCTCGCGGGCGACGTGACGACGCGCGCGGTGGGCTCCGAGCGCGCAGAGCTCGCGCCGGTGACGGCCGAGCGTCGTCGCGCGATCACCGAAGCGCTCGCGCGCGATCGATTGGGCGGCGCGACGGACCTCGGCGCGATGATCGCCGCGGCGCACCGCGCGCTGCGCCCCGGTCGCAACGGCGCGATCGTGTACGTGGGCGATGGGCACGCGACCGTGGGCGAAAACGCGCTCCCTTCGCTGCGCGCGATGATGAGTCGATTGAGCCCGAGGCCGCGCTTCTACGCGGTCGCCGTCGGCGAAGAGCCGCGGCTCGAGCTGCTCGACGGAATCGCTTCTCCCGCGGGACTCTCGCGGAGGATCACGCGTCGCGGCGACGTCGCGCGCACCTCGCTCGAGCTGCTCGAGCACGTCTCGCGGCCGCTCGTGCGCAACGTGCGCGTCGACCTCGGTCCCGGCGTGAGCGCTGTGTATCCCGCGGAGCCCGTTGATTTGCCCGTCGGGCAGCCCATCGAAGTCGTCGGGCGCTATCCCGGCGACGCGCCGCGCACCGTCACGATCCGCGGATTGTGGAACGGCCGTGAGTTCACCGAGACGCTCCCGATCTCTGCGGGGCAGATCGATGACGGCGAGGACCTTCGCTATCGCTGGGCGACGATGCGACTCGAGAACCTCCTCGCGCGCGGAGAGCAGCGCGCGGTCGTGGTCGAGCTCGGGACGCGCTTCGGGCTGATCACGCCGTTCACGTCGCTCTATGTCCCGAGCGAAGACGAAGTGAGCGCGCTCGAGGAGCGACGTCGCATGGGGCCGAGGATTCCCACGCGATTCGCGGATTTGGGCGTGAGCGATCTGTTTCCGCTCGTGGGTTGTTCGAAGATGCGCAGCGCGGTGAGCACCCGCACCGAAGAGTCTCGAGCAGCGCAGTCTGCGCCCGACGAGGCGAATGAAGAAGGCGGCGAAGGGCGGCGCCAAGAGGGCCCCGAGGGCCGCTTGGGAGGGCGCGAAGCTCCGTCGCGATCCGCGCGCTACGCGATTCGCAACAACGGCGAACCGCCGCACATGGCGCGGCAAGCGTCGCGAGACAGCGTCCAGTCGCGCGGGATCTTCGCAGCGCTCGGCGCGCCTGGAAGCAGCCCGTCCGGAGAGCCACAGAGTCCCTTTGGTGGGATCGTCGACACGCAGAGCACGATCGCTGAGCAAGCCGCCGCCGCCGCTCCGACGACAGCCGCCGCGCCGACGCCGGAGGCTGCGCCGCAGGCAGCGCAGCAACGGCGCGCGACGAGCAACGACAACGAACGCGACAACCGCAACGGCAACATGGACGGCGATCGCGTGGGCGACGCGTTCGGCTTCGGCGGACTCGGCGCCAACGGCACCGCGTGGGGCGGCGGCGGCACGGGCGAAGGCACGATCGGCCTGGGAAATTTCGGCACGATGGGCCACGGAAGCGGGACCGGCTCGGGTCAGGGCTACGGCTCGGGCGCGGGCGGCGGGCTTCGTGGGCGCGGCAACCGCGGTCCCACGGTGCGCGCGGCGCCTCCGCAGGTCACGGGGCAATTGTCGCCCGAAGCGATTCGTCGCGTCGTGCTCCGCAACCTCGGTCAAGTCGCGCACTGCCACGAGCAGGGGCTCGCGCAGAACCCGTCACTCGAAGGCCGCGTGGTGATTCGCTTCATCATTGGAGGTACCGGCTCGGTCATGGGCTCGGCGGTGCAAGAGAGCAACCTGTCGGTTCCCTCGACCGCGAGCTGCATCGCGAACGCGTTTCGTCGTTGGCAGTTTCCGTCGCCCGAAGGCGGCGGGATCGTGACGGTGAACTACCCCATCAACTTGCAAGCGGAGGGGGCCGGTCCGAGCTACGCGGCGGCGAGCCCGCGTTCGAACGAGCTTCCTCGCGAGTCCGCTCCGGCGCGCGCGGCGCGACGCATTCCGCGCACGAACCCCGGGATCGCGGTCGAAGCGGTCTCGCGCTGCTCGGACGCCGCGAGCGTCGCGCTCTCGGAGCGCGTGGGCCTCTGGCGCGAGCGCATCGAAGGCACCGACGCAGCGTCGCTCGTGGCGCAGTACCGCCGCGCGCGCAACGCGTGCGAAGCGTCTTCGTGGGCCGAGCGCGTCGCGCTCTTGCGATTGCTCCACGACCGCGCAGGGACGCTCGAAGGACGCATCGCGCTCTATCACGCGCTCACGATGGACCGCGCGGCGCAGGGCTGGATGCGCTCGATGATCCTCCGCGCCCTCGCGCGCTCGGGGCAGCTCGCGCGCGCCCAAGAGCTCGGCCTCGGACGGCTCGACGCGAACACGATGGTGCAAGCGCTCGGCGCCGCCGCGACGCCCGCGCAACGATTGAGCGTCCTCGGCGAGCTCGCGCGTCGCTACCCGGACGACATGGACCTCGCGACCCGCTACCTCGACGAGGCGCTCGCGCAGAACGCGCGCGACGTCGTTCGACTGCAGGGCGCGCGGATGCGTTCGAGCGCGCAGGCGGACGGTCGCGTGCGCACGGCGGTGGGAGAAGCGCTCTTCGCGATCGGCGACGAAGCCGAAGCGCGCCGATGCTTCAGCGAGATCGTCGAGTTCGCGCCCGATGATCCTGCGGCGCGCAGGAGGCTCGGCGACATCGCGCTCTCGCACGGCTGGGCCGACGAAGCGTACCGACAGTTTCAGATGCTCGCCGTCGCCGAGAACGAAGCGCCCGAAGTGCTCCTTCGTCAGGCGATGGCCGCGCGGATGGCCGGGCGACTCGACGAAGCCGTTCGCCTCGCCGAGCGCGTCGCGCAAGAGAGCTCGTCCGGCAACGGAACGCTCGGCGACGTCGCGAGCGCGTGGATCGGCCTCGAGCTCGGGATCGCCGCGAGCGAGCGCGGCGTGGCGCGCAACGTGATCGACGCGCTCCGTTCGCGCTGGCGCCTCTCGAGCGCGGCGCGAGGCGCGGGCGCGCTTCGCATCGTGGCGCGCTGGGCGCACCCGGACGACGGCGCAGAGCTCTATCTGCAGATGCCGGGCGAGAGCCCGCGTCGAAGCGACTGGGTCGCGGGGCAAGTGTTCTTCGAGAGCACGGTGTTCGCCGACGCGCCGCAGTCGATCGCGCTCGAAGTTCGTCGCGGCGAAGGCGCGCGGCAGCGAGGAAAGATCGAGCTCGTGCTGCTCTTCAACGAAGGGCAAGCGAGCGAGCGCATCGAGCGCCGCACGCTCGAGTTCGACGGGACCGTCTCGAGGCACGTGTTCGACCTCGCGGGCACGACGCTCACGGCGCGGCCCCAGGGCACCTCGCTCGTGGCCGACCCGACGGTGGCCGCGGGCGTCGCAGCGCAGGGCGTCCGTGCGGGAGGTGCGCGATGATCCGCGCCGAACGCAAGCGCTCGTCCGTTGGTGGCGCGCTCTCGCTCTCGATTTTGTGTGCGCTCGGATCGCCCCTCGTCGCGTGCGGCGCGCAGTCGTCCGCGGGCGATCGGCTCGCCGCGCGACTGCAGGAGACGACCGCGTCGGTCGAGGTCCTTCACGTCGGCGTGACGGTGAAGGACAAGTCCGGCGCGGAGCAATCTCCGACGACCTCGGCGCGCATGGAGCGCGACGGATCGATGCGCACGTCCGCCGCGGGCCGCGCGGTGATTCGCACGGACGACGGCCTCGAGCTGCGCGTCGCTGGCGACAGCGAAGTGCTCTCGCGCGACGCGGTGTTGTCGCTCACCAAGGGTCGCGTGTTCGTCAGCTCGTGGGGCGCGGACGAGCGCACGATTCGCATCGGTGATGACCTCACCATCGCGATCGGCGACGCGGCGCTCGAGCTCGAGCGCGACGCGAACGGAGCGATCCGCGCGATCGGCGTCCGCGGAGAAGTCGGCTATCGCACGGCGCGATCGAACGGGCGGCTCGCGCAAGGGCAGATGCTCGCGGGCCGAGGCGAGCTCGAGCTGCAGCCCGCGGCCGTGTGGGAAGACTGGACCGGCGGCGCGGCGAGCCCGCAGGGCGTCGCGGTGCGCGGCGCGGTGGGCGCTGGCGTCGCGGTGAGCCACGTGAACAACGGCGAGGCTCCGCAAGCGCTCGCGACGAACGAGCACAAAGTCTCGGTGCGCGTCGACGGCGACTCGGCGACGACCGAGGTGATGCAGACGTTCTTCAACGGCTCGGATCACACCTCGCCGGTCGAGTACCGCATTCGTCTCCCCGACGGCGCGATGGTCTCGCGGTTCACGTACTGGCAGATGAACCGCGGAACGACGATGTACTCGGTCGAGTTCGGCCCCGCGACGGTCTCGGGGACGGGCGACTACGAGGGCTCGCGACAAGCGCTCTTGCGCGCGCCCGACGGCTCGCTCTTCGCGCGTCTGCCTGCGATCGCGCCGGGTCAATCGCTGCGCGTTCGCCTCGAGTACAGCGAGTGGCTCCATCGTGACGGAGCGCGACGGACGTATACGTACCCGCTGGGTGACGCGCAGCGGCCGCCGTTCGTCGGTGAGTTCTTGTTCGACCTGCGTGTCGATCGCGGTGGTGTTGCTGCGCTGCGCGGGCCGTCGGGCTCGATGATCCAAGGCGCAGAGCGCTTGCGGATCACCAAGAGCGACTATCGCCCTCGCGGTGACGTCGTCGTCGAGCTCTTCGACGCTCGCGCCCCGAGCGCCAACGAAGCGCACGCTCGCGTGTGGCGCTCGCGCAACGTCATCGCGGGCCAGCAGTTCGCGATGGTCGACCTCGCGTTGCCGACCACCGCCGCGCGAGGAACAGACCTCGTGCTCGTCGTCGACGACTCGGCCGCGACGGACCCCGGTTCGCTCACGACCGCGAGCGCGGCGGTCAACGCGATCCTGCAGTCCCTCGGGCCCGACGACCGCGTGCAGCTCGTCTTCGGAGACCTTCGCGCGCGACCCGCGGACGGCGTCGCGGGGCAGCTCGGCGCTGTGGACGACGCGCGTCGCCGCGCGATCCTCGAGTCGATCTCGCGCGTGCGGCCGGCGGGCGCGACGGACATTGGACGTATTCTGTCCGATGCGTACGACAAGCTGGATCCCACGCGAAACGGCGCTGTCGTGTACCTCGGCGACGCGCTTCCGACGATGGGGACGCTCGACCCCGCGCGGCTCGTCGACGAGACGCTTCGCGTGGCGCCGGACCTTCGCTTGTACGTGATCGCGCTCGGCGCGGACGCGCACCCCGAGGTGCTCGCGCCGCTCAGCGCGCGGGGCGGCTTGTCGATGCGCGCGTCGGACCAGTCCGAAGCGGTGCTCGCGGCGCATCGGGTCGTCGCGCACGCGACGCGCCCTGTGCTGCGCGACGTCGTGGTGGACGTCGGCGGGGCGCTGACGAGCGCGCTGCCCGCGAGGATCGATCAGTGGGTGGTGGGCGAGCCGCTGCGCGTGTTCGGGCCGATCGCCGAGGATGTCCCGAAGGTGCTTCGCGTTCGCGCGCGGGACGGTCGCGAGGCGCGTCAGTGGACGATCACGCCGACCGTTCAATCGATCGCGGACTACGGCGACCTGCGTCGTCGGTGGGCGCGCGCGAGGCTCGACGCGCTCGAGTCGCAGGGCGCGTCGCTCGCGGCGCTCGCGGACCTCGGCGTTCGCTACGGGTTGATCACGGCGACGAGCGCGTTCGTGGCCAACGGCGCGGCGGACTACACGGGCGGCGTTCGCGTGGCGCAGAGCCCGTGGCCCGACCCGGGGCTGCGCACGCGGCTGCCGTCGCTCGGCGTGGGCGACGTGCTCGAGCCGCGCGGGATTCGAACGCTGTTTCAGCCGGACGACTATCCGCTCTTCACCGACGACGAGTCCGGCTGGAGCCCGCACACGATCGACGAAGAGATCGACGGCCGCGAGATGCTCTCGGAGCTGCTCGCCTTGGCCGAGCCCGAGGCGCGCGCGTGCGTCGAGCGCTCTCGATCCGCCAAGCCTCAGCTCTTCGGAACGCTGCAAATCCAGGCAAAAATCAGCGCCGAAGGCACGCTCAGCGAGGTCACGATCCCGTACTCGACGCTCTCGGACATCAGCTCCGAGGCGTGCATTCGTCGCGCGGTCGCTTCGCTTCGCGTCCCGCGTCCTGCGCTCTTCGACGCGACGCCCGGCGTGGTCACGTACACGTATCAGTTCGCGCCTGCGTGGGAGCGCCCCCGCGGCGCGTGCCCTGCGACCTCGCGGCTCGACCGCTCGGCCAAGCTCGTCCTCTGGCGCGAGCGCATGGTGAACAACGGCGGCGAGCCTGCCCTTCAGTGGTCGACCGCGTACGGCCGCTGCGAGCTTCGCTTGTGGGAAGACCGCGCGGCGATGATCGACCTGCTCGTTCGACACACGACCGACGCGTCGAACCTCGGCGCGCTGCGAGGGCAGTTGCCCTCGGACGCGTCTGCGTACCTCGACCGCGCCGTCGCGCGTCGCTTCGGTCCATCCAACGTGTGGCGCGCGTACATGGCCGGTCGCGGCCACGTGAACTGGGCCTCGCTCGTGCGCTTCCTCGCGAAGCCGAACGAGACGATTGAGCGCAAGATCGAAGTGACGCAAGCGTTCGTGCGCATCGCGCCGTACGACATCGACGCGCGGCTGAAGCTCCTCTCGCTCTACGAGCAAGCGGGGCGTCGCGACGAGGCGCGGCACCTCGGCGAGCAGCTTCGAAAGGACCCGTGGGCGGACTCGCGCGTGCGCGCGGTCGTCGGCGAGTCGCTCATTCGCATGGGCGATCGCAACGAAGGGCTCCGCGTGTTTTCGGAGATCGCCGAGCACGCGCCGTACGACACCAACGCGCGCGGGCGGCTCGGTGATTTGCTGCTCACCTACGGCGGCGCTGAGTACGCCGAAGAAGCGTATCGACAGTTTCGAACGCTCGTGGCGCTTCGTCCCGGCGACGCGCTCCCGCGCGTTCGGATGGGCCTCGCGGCGCTCGCGGCGGGGCGCGAAGACGAGGCGCTCCGCGTGTTTCGCTCGGCGAGCGAGGACGCGCGCGGAGACGAATCGGGGCAGAGCATCGAGGCGCTCATCGTGCTCGAGGTGACCCGCCTCGCCAACGCGCGGCCGACGGACGCCGCGGTGCAAGCGTGGCTTCGGGTCGCACAACTATTCGAGCTCTCGCGCGAGGGCGGCGTGGTCCTTCGTTGGACGCACCCGGACGCGGGGGTCGAGCTGCGCGCGATGCCCGCGGGAGACAGCGAGTTCGCGGAGGTGGGCACGAGCTCGTCGCTCAAGGTTCGTGTGTTTCGTCCGGGATCCGCGCTCGAAGGGTCGCGGCTCATCGTGCGCGCGCCGCGAGGCGTCGCCGGTCGGCGTTCGGTGAGCGTCCGCGTGACGCTCGTGCGGCCGGGCGAGGGGCGACCGACGTTGGTCGAGCGGACGCTCACGCTCGACGCTGCGCATCGGTTGATCCCGTTGATCGTGCGCGGCGGTCAGCTCGTCGACGACGCGACGGCGCTGCCTCAGGGTGAAGCGCTCGAGCCCGACGGCGCGATGTACTGAAGCACGCCGCGCGCCCGCGCTCACCCGCGCACGAGCACCCAGACGGACGCTGCATCTCCGTCGAGGAACATCGCGACGTCGACGTTGCGCGCTCCGTGCTCGAAGGGAAATCGAAACCGCAGCGTCGCGTCGAGCGCCCGTCGCGTCACGCCGTCCAAGAACCGCCCGTAGAAGCGCTTCACGCTCGTGCACGGGGCGACGTCGCGGAAGAAGTTCTTTCCGAGGACGTCGCTGACTTCACGCCTCGCGAGGCGCGACTCGTACGCGTTGTACGCGAGCACGGTCCCGCGCGTGTCGAGCTTGACCACGCCGAACGGCAGCTCTTCGATCGAGTCCGCCGTGAGCTGTCCCTCGCGGAGCGAGAAGCTCGTGAGCGCGCGGCTCGGGCGTCGACCGTCGAGGCTCCGCACGAACGCGAGCTGCTCGTCGCTCTCGATGTACCGCTCGAAGAGCGAACGAAGCAGCGTGACGGCGTCCTCGCTGTGGTGCCCGCGTGCGACGAGGTAGATCGCGAGCGCGGTCCCTGTGCGGCCCTGGCCGCCGCGGCAGTGAACGGCGATCACCTCGCCGCGATCGACGCGCTTGCAGAGCTCGTCTGCGAGCGCGACGGTCGTCGCGTGATCGGGCGCCTTCATGTCCGTGATCGCGAAGTGGAGCTGCTCGAACCCCGCCCGCGCGATCGCGTCACGGTCGTGCGCGGTCTCTTCGAGGGTCACGATCGTGGTGATCCCTCGACGCCGGAGGGAGGCGAGGTCTTCGTCGAGCGATCGCACGAGCCCCGGCCGTGACATCCCTCCGATTTGCCCCGGAACGAGCCACTGAAATCCGTTGGACTCTCGCTCGCGCGCGCCCTCGAGGCGGCTCTCGGCGACGGGCGCTGACGCGTCGAGCCGGAGCGTGCTCACCGCGAGCGCGTCGCGGGGCGCGTGAGGCTCGCTCGCGACGAGCACGAGCTGCGTCTCGGCCACGCGACGAACGAGCGCGATCGCGGCCGCGGTTTCGAGCGCGTCTGCGCCCACGAAGTACGCGGCGAGCGTGATGATCGGCGCGTCGGACGCGTACGCTCCGGCGACCGCCACGGCCCATCGCTGCATCGCGCTAAGCGACGACAGCTCTGCGTCGATCGAGATGTCGTCGAGGCCGAGGCTCCGGAGGATTGCACGGCCCCATCGCTCGGCGCGCTCGTTGTTGAACGACTCGTGCCGCGCCATCTCGACGAACATCGCGTGCGGCATCGAGCGAAGCAGCGCGGAGAGCACCGACGCTCCGCCGTCAGCCTCGGGCGAGAGCGCGTCGCCCGACCGATCACCGCTGCCTTCGATCTGCGCCGCGGCCGGAGTGAGTCGCCAGTCGACGCCGTCGATCATCAAGCCGCCGCACCAATGCACAGACGGTCCGCTCGTGCGCGCGAGCAGGCGAAACAAGGTGGTCGTCGCCGCGCGGTCGCCGACGACCGCGACCACCCCAGATGACGGCGCGTCGAAGTCGATCGGGCCCGCGAGCCTCTCGCTGTCCGTCCCGAGTTCGAAGCGGCGAAGGGACAGTCGAGGTGCGGCGTTGCTCGGGCTCACCCTTCGGTACGATGCCAAGAACCGGAATCGGTTGTTCGGTTTTTCACAAGACTCGCCGCCGAGATCTTCGGGGGATCCGCGGGGGAGAGGGGCGATCGTGACGCACAGTGTGCTCCGCGCCCTCGGTGTCCTTGGCGAACGCGCGCTCGTGCCGAAGCTGCCGCCGCTCTGTCGTGCGTGCGCTCTGCGGCGTACGTCCTCGCTCGCTCCCCAACCTGGACCTCACGATTGACCTCATCTCGAAGTCGTCGAGCGCGAGCGAAATTGCGAGGGAAATGCGTGGTCACTTCGCACCTCGGCTGCACCCACCTTCAGTTGGGAGCAGCGAGGAGTTGCTCGTGCGCCGCACGCGGCGCACTGCGTGATCCGCGGCTGTGGCGGGGCGATCTTCGTGTTTGCGCTGCGCGATTGCGACGCGACGCAGCTTCGTCGTCCTTCGCTGCTTTGTGCGCTGCTTGCGGCGCACAGCCTTGCCTTCGCTGACCCCAACTGAAGGTGGGGGTCAGCCATCGAGCGCACTAGATTGGAAATTCACTGGACTTTCTGAGGCGCCCGCCAACTTCGAGATGAGGTCAATCCAGAGAACCTGGACGTGCCCGTCTCGTTGTGACGGCTTGGTGGGTCGCTGCGGGCGCGCTCGCGGACGGCACCCGCGACAGGCGCGGTCACGATCGGAATCAGTCTCGCGCGTCGTCGGGCTGCGCGTCGCTGCTGTCGGTCGCGCCCGCGTCGCTGCCCGCGCAGTCCGAGCAGCGCGTCACGCCGAACACCGCCTCGCCGGGTCGAGCGCTGCAGGTCCAGCCCGCGGGCAGCGACGCGGGGCAAGACTGCCGCTCGACGTCGCACTCGACGCGGTTGTTGATGCAGCGACACCGAAGCAGCGCGCGTCGATCGGGCTGCGCACACGCGCGACCCATGGCGGTGTGCTCGACGTCGAGCTCGACCTCGAAGAGGCAGTCGGCGAAGTAGTCGCAGCAGGGCTCGATCGTTCCACACGCACGAAGCGCGGACGCCGTGGCGCTGACGCGGACGCGATCGGGGCATCGACCGTCGGGACGCGTGGCTTCGACGCGCGTCGTCGTCCACGCATCTGCGCTCGACCGAACGCAGTCGCGCGAGGTCATCGCCCTCATCGCCCCGTCGTTTTCAGCGGCGTCGAGCAGGCCTGTGTCGAGCAGGCTGACGTCGGGCCTGCTCACGATCACGTCGACGCCGCTGTCGGGGCGGCCCGTCGTGCTGTCGGGCGCAGCGTCCGCCATCGCGCCAGGGGGAGCGCACGCTGCGAGCGACACGGCCGCGAGCGACCCCCAGCGAGCGAATGCGTTGATCATCGGAGCCTCCGAGCCACCTGTGGAGAGAGTCGCGCCCGTCGCGCGACGACAGAGTCCCCGACTGTAAACCGTGATCGCGGCGGGCTTCGCGACTTTTTTGTGCGACGCGGTCGCGCTGCGCGTCTCGGCCGGCTCGTGATCCGGCGACCCGTTGAAAAGATGTGCGCACGAGCCAGGGCTCATCGCTCGCTCGAGGCGCGATCGGGCAGCGCGCCGTCCAAGCGCCGTCCGATCCACCGGAGCATCGCTCGGATGAACGGCGCCGGAGGCAGGGGCGCGATGAGCGCGAGCACCTCGCGGAGCGACGCGCGCTCGTCGAGAAATCGCAGCGCGCGATCGGGGCTTCGGCTGAACATCGCCTCGAAGATCGCCGGCACCCGCGCGGGCTCTCGCTGCCAGAGCTCGAGCATCACCGCGTCGAGCGCGCGATAGAACGACGAGTCGTCCTGGCGCTCGAACGGGTGACCGAAGACCGAGAGCGAGCGGACGATCGCCGCGTTGTCCTCGAGGATCCGCGTGAGCGCGTAGCCTGTGGACGCCTTGAGTCGACCGGCGGGGATCCCGATCGCGCGAACGTGCTCGGACACGCGTAGGTCGAACGGCTGTTCGGTCATCGGGCTCACGCCCGCTTCGCGCGCGACGATCTCGTACCAATCGAGCCCGAGGACCGACGCGAGGTACTTCTCGAAGACGGGCTCGGGGTCGACCGGGTCGAGCGTCACGAGCTCGACGAGGGCTTCGCGCGGCGAGAACGGAAGGACGTAGAAGAACGCCGTTCCTGCGGGGAGGCCGGTGCGAAAGTCCATGAGCGTCGCGCGCTCGGGCTCGAAGTGATCTCGCTCGGCGCGCACGACCCAACCGCGAAATCGCTGCTCGAGCGCGTGCCACTTTGTCGTGTCGACCGAGAGCTCTCCGCGCTTGAAGCGGCTGTCGAAGACCCAACGGGCGCGATAGATCGCCCCGTTGACGTGGATCTCGCAGTGATCGCCGCGCTCTTCGACGCGCTCTGCGCGGCCCTCGATCACGAGGTGCGCCGAGCGCTCGGCGAGTCGACGCTTGGCCTCGCGCTGAAGGTCCGCGAAAAAGAGCGTTTGATACTGCTCGGACGCGAGCTCGATGCGCGCGGGGCCGTCGTTCGACTGCAGCACGAGCGAGCTCCATCGGTGACGAACGAGCGCGTCGAGCGCGGTCGGCCGCGGGCTCCAGAAGGACAAGGTCCGCAGCGCGTCGTCGTCGTGCGCTCCGTCGACGAGCAAAATCGATCGATCGGACAGCGCGCTGTCCATCATCTGCAACGCTAGCGCGAGGCCCGAAACTCCTGCGCCAACGATGCAGTAATCGAACAGCGACGAGGGACGATCGTTCATGGCTCTGCGTGGGTCGTCGAGCGTACGCTCGCGCACGAAAGGATCATCTGCGATGGCGTTCGAGCGAAGGGTAACTCTCGGCAGAAGCGGCTTGTCGGTCTGTCCGCTCGCAGTGTCTGGTGGCTACGGCGTCGACGCGCGCTCGCTCCGCGAGGCCTTCGAACGCGGGGTCAACTATTGGTACCACGGCTCGTTTCGGCGGCCCGCGATGACGACCGCGATCCGCGAGATCATCGCCGCCAAGCAGCGCGACGACCTCGTGATCGTGCTGCAGAGCTACACGCGCTGGAGCTGGTTTCTCGAGAAGTCCGTCGAGCGCGGGCTTCGAAAGCTCGGCGCCGATCGCGCGGATGTGCTGCTCCTCGGCTGGTTCAACAGCGCCCCGTCCGAGCGGCTGATGGAGCGCGTCGAGCGCCTGCGCGCGCGCGGGCTCTTTCGCTTCGTCGCGATCTCGTCCCACGAGCGAACGCTGTTTCCGAAGCTCGCCGCGGACCCGCGCTTCGACATCCTTCACCTTCGCTACAACGCTGCGCACAGCGGCGCGGAGCGAGACGTCTTTCCCTCGATGCCCGCGGGCCCTCGACCGGGAACGGTCGCGTACACGGCCACGAGCTGGGGCCAGCTGCTCGATCCCAAGAAGACTCCGCCCGGCGAAGCGCCGCTGCGCGCGAGGGACTGCTACCGCTTCGCGCTGAGCAACCCCGACATCAACGTCTGCATGACCGGCCCTGCGGACGGCGCGCAAATGCGCGAAGCGCTCGCGGCGCTCGATGACGGACCGCTCGACGCCGACGAAATGGCTCGCGCGCGACGCATCGGCGCCCACGTGCGCGGGTAAGTCAGCGGGGAGCGAGCGTAGTCGCGGGGGGACGACCAGCGTGGCCGTCGCGGCGACGTGCGTTCGGGGGCTTGACGCGCTCGATGCGATAGTTCATTTAAATGAACGAAAGTTCATTTTGATGACGAACTCTACTCGTTCGAGACGACTGCTTTTCGCGACTGTTGTCGCGCTCTTGTGCGCCCGGTCGGCCGCCGCGCAGACCGTCGATTGCGCGACGCTCCCCAACCCGGTCTACGGGCTCGGCGGCAGCGCGCAGCGGCCGTTCATCGCGCGCGTCGCGGCCCGACTCGCGGCGGCCACTCCGGCGACGACCGTGATTCATCAGGCTCCCGGCGCGTGCAACGGGATCAACGCGCTCATCGCCAACACCCGCATCAACGGAACGGCCACCTACTGGCTCGCCGATGGCACCGAGCGCCAGTGCAACCTGCCCGTCACGGGTCAGGTCGTCGACTGGGCGAACATGGGCAACGGCGCCACCAACTGCCCGGGGGTCACCGCGCTGCCCGCGGACATCGGTGACTTCACGACCTCGGTGACGTCGTGGAACCTCATCGTTCCCCTCGCGTCGTCGCAGCAGGCGATCAGCGCCGAGGCGCTCTATTTCGTGTACGGCTTCGGGGCGCAGAGCCAGGTCGCGCCGTGGACCGATGAGTCTGCGCTGATTCGCCGCGACGCCAACTCGGCCGCGGCGCTCTTCATCTCGCTCGCCTCGGGCGTCCCCGTCGATCGACAGCGAGGGACCGACGCGCGCACCAACGGAAACACCGTCACGCTCGTCGCTGGCGCCGCCAACGCCAACGCCGCGATCGGCTACGTCTCGGGCGAGGTCGCCGACGCCAACCGCGCGCGCGTTCGAACGCTCGCGTACCAGCACTTCGGTCAGCGCTGCGGCTACTGGCCCGACTCGAGCGCCACGGCCCTCGACAAGCGCGGCGTTCGCGAGGGCACGTACTGGCTCTGGTCGGTCAATCACTGGTTCGCCAAGCTCGACGCCGGCGGGCGCATCGCCAACGCGCGAACGCGCGACTTCATCGGCTACCTCACGGGCGCCGTCGCGCCTCCTTCGACGCTCAACGTGATCGAGTCCGAGATCGCCACGGGAAACATCCCTCGCTGCGCGATGCACGTCTGGCGCGACGGAGACCTGGCGCCGCTCTATTCGTTTCAGCCCGAGGAGCCCTGCGGCTGCTACTTCGAGCAGACCGCGACCGGTCGCGTCCCGAGCTCGTGCGTCGCGTGCGCGACGTCCTCGACGTGCCCATCCACCGCGCCGATGTGCCGCCGCGGATTCTGCGAGGTGCTGTGATGCGACGGACGATCGTGACATCGCTCGCAGCGCTCGCGCTGCTCGGCTGCCCTTCGCGTCCGTCGAACCCCGACGCGACCGCGGACGTGACCCTCGCGCCCATCGACACGGGCGTAGACGCGCTCGATCGCGACGCGAACGACGTCGTCGCGCCGGACGCCGCGGACGTGACGGACTCTGGCGTCGCCAACGACGCGGACGCGAGCGCGCCGGACGGTTCGGACGGGGCCGCTGAGGGAGGCCGCCCCGACGTCGCCCCCCGCTGCGATCCCGACGCAGGTACGGGTGACGGCGGCTGCGTGCTCTGCCCTGTGAACTCCGCGGGATTTCTCAATCAGTGCACGGGGGCGAGCTGCGCGCGCTTCGACAACAGCCGCTGCGGTCGCCTGCTCCCGGACGGCGGCCTTCCTCTACTTCCGTGAAACATCTCTTTAAATAGAGCATCTTTCACCAAAATGAACACGTCTTCGGTCGTCCTCCGTGATCGTTGGCTGCGCGTGAACTTCGGCGCGGGCCGCCCAGCGCACGCGGACTTTCACTATCTCTGGCTTCGCCACAACTGCGCGCTGGATCTTCACCCGACGACGCGCGAGCGCTTGGTGGACGCCTCGGAGATCGACGAGCGAATCGCGCCGACGAGCGCCCGGATCGACGGCGACTCGCTCGTCGTGTCGTGGAACGACGCGGTCCGCCGCGAGAGCCGCTACCCGCTCGCGTGGCTGCGCGCCCACGCCTACGCTGCAGAGCGCGAAGAACCCCCGCGGCCCGTGACGGCGCTCGACGCGCTCACGCTCGACGCGCGTTCGCTCGACCGAGTTGCGCTCTTTCGCGCGGCGCTCGAGGGGGTCGAGCGGCACGGCGTCGTGCGCGTCGTTCACTTTCGACCGAGCGGCGACCCGCGGCCCGAAGACACCGAAGCGATCATCGACGCGCTCTCCGACGCGGGGCTCTCTGTCGTCGGAACGCACTTCGGTCGCATCGAAGACCTCCGCGTCGACAACAGCACCAACCAGAACACCGACCAGCTCGGCTACACCGACGCCGCGGTCCACCTGCACACGGATCAACCGTTTCTCGAAGCGCCGCCCACGTTTCAAGCGCTGCACTGCATCGCTCCTGCGCCGCGCGGCGGCGAGTCGTTTCTCGTCGACGCGCGTGCGCTCGCGGAAATCCTCCGCGCAGAGGACGCCGACGCGTACGAGCTCCTGCGCACCGTCCCCGTCACGTTTCACCGCAAGCAGAAGAGCTTCGAGAAGATCCTGAGCGCGCCGATCCTCGGCGAAGACGGGCCCGCAGGATTTCGTGTGCGGTATTCGTATTTCACCCTCGCGCCCTACCGCGTCCCGTTCGCGCAGATGGAGCGCTGGTACCGCGCGCACCGTCGCTTCGCTGAGCTCGTCCGCGACGAGCGCCATCACGTCCGCTTCCTCCTCGGCGCGGGCGACTTCGTCCTCTACGACAACCACCGGATGCTCCACGCCCGCACGAGCTTCGAGGGGCATCGCTGGCTGCGCGGCGTCTATTTCGACCGGTGAATCTTCGAGAGCTCACGATGAATCGACGCGACACAGAGACCCAGCGCGCGGCGCTCTTGCTCGCGCTCAGCCTGAGCGCGGCCGCGGTTCCCGCGAGCGCTCAGCAGCGCGCTGCGCCGACGGACGACGTCGACGTCGAGGTCCCCGCGCGCGCAGCGACGCAACCAACGCCCACACCAGCGCAAGCGCCGTCGCAAGAGCCGCCGCGCGCTTCGAACGACGAGCTCGTTCGCGCGCTGCAGCAGCGCCTCGATCGACTCGAAGCGCGGCTCGCCGAGGCCGAGCGTCGCAGCGCGACAACGGCGCAAGCCACTCCGCCGACGCCACCAACAACAACAACAACGACGCCCGCGCAATCGACCCGCGACGAGGCTCCACGGTACGCGGCCATCGGCGCGTCTGTCGTGCAGACGACGACGGCGCGCCCCGACGCGTACTCGGTGCTCGACCCCGTGGGGCTCGTGTTGTCGGGCTTCGTTCAAGCGCAGTACGAGACGAGCCAGCTGTCGCAAGACCAGCTCGTGCAGGGGATGGCGCTCAATCGCGATCGGTTCGTGCTCCGCCGCTCGCGTCTGCGGGTGGACGGGTCGTGGCGTTGGTTCGCGATGGCGTTCGAGCTCGACGCGAACACGGTGCGCGGACCGGTCGTGGGGGTGCGACGCGCCGAGGCGACGTTTCTCTGGAGAAATTCAGGTAATCGCGCGGTTCCATGGCTCGCTGTGACCGCGGGCGTCACCGAGCCGGCGTTCGGCGCAGAGCTCGGCGAGGGCGTGCGACGACGGTGGTTCATGGAGCGCACGACCGGGTCGCTCGCGTTCTTCGGCGGCGAGGCTGACATCGGCGTGCGCGCGTGGGGAGGCGTCGGCGCGCTGCGCTATGCGCTCGGCGTGTTCAACGGCGTTCCCCTCGACGATCGCGGCGTGCAGTCGGGGCTGCGCGGAATCGACCCGAGCCGTCACCTCGACCTCTCGGGCCGCTTCGGCGTCGACACGAGCGCTGCCTCGCGATCGTGGAGCGTCACCGCGGGCGTCTCGTTTCTCGCGGGCTCTGGATTTCACCCCGGCGACGACGGAACCAAGCCGAGCGTCGAGTGGCGCGACAACAACCAGAACTCGATGATCGACGCGGGCGAGCTCGTCGCCATCGCCGGTCGCGCGCCGACGCCCTCGTTCACCTTCGGGCGATGGGCCGTCAACGCGGACGTCGCGCTCCGCGTTCGAACCCGCGCGGGGACGACCCGCGTGTTCGCCGAAGCCACGATGGCCACCAACCTCGACCGAGGCGTGCTCGCGCCGGACCCCATCGCGACGGGCTACGACGTGCGACAGCTCCACGGGGTCGCAGGCTTCACCCAAGAGATCACGCAGTACGGGATCGTCGGGTTTCGCTGGGACATCTACAACGCCAACAGCGACCTCTTCGAAGAGCGTCGCGGCGCGCTCGAGCCGAAGAACCAGTCCGTTCACACGCTCTCGCCGCTCGTCGGGCTCACGTGGCCGGGCTACGCGAGGCTCGTCTTTCAGTACGACATCGTGCTCGACGCGCTCGCCCGCGACGCGCGCGGGATCCCCACGGACCTCGCGAACAACCAGGCCACCGTCCGCGTGCAGGGGGACTTCTGATGCGACGGTCGTCGGCTTGCGCGCTCGCCCTCGTCGCCGCGATCGTAGCCTCGTGCGGGGTCCCGAGCCCGCTCGGGCTCGAAGAGCCCATCCGCGTCGAGCGCGCGATGCTCGTGAGCGACCTCGCGACGCGCGACTCGAGCACGACGGCGATCACCGCGTTCGAGAACCCGAGCGCCCTCGTCGCGCACCAACAGCGCGGGAAGCTCGTCTCGGGCCGCGCCACGCGGGACGCGTTCGCCGTCGCGATGCGTCTGCAAAATCGCGGAACGGGATACTGGGTGCTCCCGCTCTCGACGCCCGACCCGAGCGCCAACGACGAGCTCACGTTCGAAGCGATGCTCTCGTTCGCGGGCGACGTCACGCCAGGGCCCGCGGTGGCGGAGGTTCGCGCGGTGGGGCGGGACGGCGTCGCGGGTCCGGCGAGCTTCTTTCCGTTGTGTTTGCTGGGGCCTATTCCAGACAACTTGAATGTGTGTGATCCATCGCTCGCGCCGCCGCTCTTGGTGGTCTCGCTCGGCTGGGACACCGACGCCGACCTCGACCTCGAGGTCGAGCTGCCCGACGGCCGAAGGATCGGACCCAAGCGTCCCTCCGCCGGCGTCGCGGGGGCGATCGACATCGACGCTGGCGCTTCGTGCCGCCACGACGGCGCGCGCCGAGAGAACTTCGTCGTCGCTGACGCGCCGCTGCTCGGGCGCTACCGCGTGTACGCGAGCTTGTTCGACGCCTGCGGGCAATCGCACGTGTACACGAGGGCGACGGTGCACCGGCGGGCGCTCGGCGCGCGCGAAGGGACGTTTTCGCAGGCCGAGACCGCGCGCGCGGACGCGCAGCTGACGGCGTTCAACGTGGGAGCGGGCGAGCGCGGCGCGCAGCTCGTCCTCGAGTTTTCGCTGCCCTGAACGGCGCAGCACAGAAGAGGTGTACCGATGATCGTCGAACGATTGCTCAGGGTCGCGCTGCTCGGAAGCGCGTGGGTTCTCTGGCTCTTGATCGGGCTGTCGATCGTGTCGCTCGGGGCGATCTTCGAGCGAGCGCTGTTCTTTCGACGCCGGCGCGGCGGTGACGCGCTGCGCGCGCTCGTTCACGCGAGGGCGCGCAACGGCGAGTGGGACGCGCTCGAGCGCGGACTGGCTGGAGACGCCTCGGTCGAAGCCGAGGTGCTGCGCGGGGCGCTCCCGTGGCGCGACGGCGGACCGGCGGCCTTCGCAGACGCGGTCGACAGCGAGCTCGGCCGCGTCCGCACCGCGCTCGACCGCGGCGCCAATCTCCTGGGAACCTTGGGAAACAACGCTCCGTTCATCGGTCTGTTCGGCACCGTCATCGGCGTCATCGAGGCGTTTCAGCACCTCGGCTCGACCACCGCCCGCGCGGGCAACATGACCAACGTGATGAGCGGCATCGCCGAGGCGCTCATCGCGACCGCCGTCGGCATCTTCGTGGCCATCCCCGCGGTCGTCGCGTTCAACGTGGCGCAGAAGCGCGCGGGCGAGATCGAAGCCAACGCCCTCGCGCTCGCGAAGCTCGTCACCGCGCGCCTGCACAGCGACGAGCGCCGCCGCAGCGTCGATCGAAGCGCGACCGAGCGCAACGGCAAGAGCAGCGCTCACTCGATAAGCGCACACGAATTCGACGGGCCCGAGCTGTCGCTGAGCACCGAGGCTTGAGGAGGACGCTGTGGCAGGCACAACGAGTCAGTCGAGCCGAGGGCGCGGAGCGATCGTGGGCATCAACGTCACGCCGATGGTGGACGTCGTGCTCGTGCTCCTCGTCATCATGATGGTCTCGGCGCAGTACATCGTCTCGCAGTCGATTCGCGTCGAGCTTCCGCGCGCGTCCAACAGCGACGAGGGCGCCGCGTCGCCCGTGAGCGTCTCGATCACGCGCGATCGCGGCCTGCACTTCGGAACACGCCGCGTGACAGAGCCCGAGCTCGAGTCGCTGCTCCGCCGCGCGCTCGAACAAAACCGCGATCTCTCGCTCATCGTCAGCGCCGATCGTGACGTCAATCACGGGACCGTGATGCGCGTCGTCGACCTCGCGCGCGGCGCGGGGATCACGAAGTTCGCCATCAACGTCGAGCGATCGGAGCAGCGCTGACGTGGCGATCGACCCTCGATCGTGGCTGCTCGTCGCGAGCGTGCTCGTGCACGGCGGGCTCGCGATCGGCGTCGGCGCCGTGAAGCGTCCCGCGCGACGCGAGGTGGTCTCTGTGACGTTTCGCGCGGCCCGCGCTGCGCCGCGTGCGCCCGAGCCCCCGCGGACCGCGCCCGCGCCGGTCGCAGAAGCTCCAGCGCCCGCGACGACACAAGCCCCACGCGCACAGCGAGCGGCCCCGCGCGCTGCCCGCGCGTTGCCTCGCGCAGCCGCGCAACCAGCGCCGCCGACGCCCGCGGCGGCCGCTCCGTCGAGCAGCGGTTCTGCGGCGCCGGACTTTGGGCTGACGTTGTCCAACGGTGGCGCGGGCTCGGGGCTCGCGGTCAACGCGGGCGGCGGCGGGGGCGGCGGTGATGGGGCGGCGCGCCCGACGCAACGGGCGTCTGCGCGACAGCTCGAGCCCGCGCGCGAGCAGGGGTGCACCGAAGAGATCACCCGGGCACGGCCTGTCGAAATTGCGCAGCCCGAGTATCCCGACGCCGCGCGCGAGGCGGCGATCGAGGGGAGGGTGCGCGTCGAGGTCACGATCGACGAGCAGGGGCGCGTGGCTTCGGCGCGGGTGCTCCAAGCGCTCGGTCACGGGTGCGACGAGGCTGCGCTCGCGGTCGCGCGCGCGGCGCGGTTCGATGCGGCGACCCGCTGCGGACGCCCGGTGCGATCGACGCTCACGATCGGAATTCGGTTCACGCTATGAGCCTCGCGCGCGCGCTCCGAAGCTCGCTCTTTGTTGCAGTGGTCCTCGCCGCGCGCCCCGCGCGTGCGCAGCGCGCAGAGCAACCCGCTCGCACACCGACGTTGACCCGCGCGCCGACGCTGCTTCGCTTCGTCGAAGCGACGCACCCCGAGTCCGAGCGCGGGCGCGCTGCGACCGTCGTGCTTCAGCTTCGCGTCAACGAGCAGGGGCGCGTGGACGAGGCGCGCGTGACAGAGAGCGCGGGCGCCGCCTTCGATCGCGCGGCGCTCGAAGCCGTGCGGCAGTTTGTGTTTTCGCCGGCCGAGATCGACGGACGACCGTCGGCAGTGCGCCTCGCGTACCGCTATCAGTTCACGATTCGCGTCGAGGCGCCGACGACGGCGGAGTTCGTCGGGGTCGTTCGGAGCCGCAACGCACGGGCGCCGCTCGCGGGCGTGACGGTCTCGATCGATCCGACAGAATCCACGGTGACCGACGGTCAGGGACGGTTTCGTTTCGCGCGGGTCGCGCCTGGCGCGAGGGTCGTCTCGCTCTCGGGCGAGCGCGTGGTGGTCCAGCGCGTCACCGAGCACTTCGAAGCGGGTCAGCGCGTGGAGGCCACGTACGACGTGAGCGTCACGCCGCCGCGAGGCGCGCCGCGCAGCGAAGACGAGGACGACGTCGAGCTGGTCGTGACGGCGCCGCCCGTGCGTCGACAAGCGGTGACGACGGACGTGTCGGCCGAGCAAGCGCGACGCGTTCCGGGAACGCAAGGCGACGTGCTGCGCGTGGTCGAGAGCCTCCCGGGCGTGGCGCGCGCGACGGCGGGCTCGGGCGCGCTGGTTGTGTGGGGCGCTGCGCCCGAAGACACGCGGGTGCTCGTCGATGGCGTGCCTGTTCCGCGGCTGTATCACGATGGGGGCTTTCGCTC
Organism: Myxococcales bacterium; assembly: GCA_016793325.1. Classification (GTDB taxonomy): domain Bacteria; phylum Myxococcota_A; class Polyangia; order Polyangiales. The sequence goes on from JAEUKI010000055.1 coordinate 203,683, forward strand.
GGTGCTCTCGGGCGAGCTCGTCTCGAACGTCGAGCTCGCGCCGGGTGCGTACGGAGCGGCCTACGGGCGAGCGCTCGGCGGGCTCGTTCGAGTCGAGACCCGCGGCCTCGAAGAGCGCGGAACGCACGGCGCGCTCTCGATCGACGCCTTCGACGCCTCGGCCTCGATGCGCGCGTCGATCGGCGAGCGCGCGCGGGTCTTCGCGGCCGTGCGCCGCGCGCATCTGTGGCAGATCTTGGGCGCAGCGGGGATCGACGCTGGGGGATTCGTCCCGATCCCGCGCTACGGCGACGCGCAGCTGCGCGTCGGGTGGATCTTCTCGCCGCGCGAGCGAGTCGATTTCACCGTGCTCTTGTCCACGGATTTTACAGAGCGATCGGTGAGCGCCGCGGACCCGAGCCGCGATCGGCGCGAGCGTCGCACGCTCGATGTGCTGCGCGTGTACGGGCGCTACACGCGCCGCGACGACGGATTCGAAGTGTCGATCGTCCCGTACTTCGGGGCGGACGCGAGCGCGTCGCGCGCGCAGACGAGCGGCGTCGCGACGGGCGTCGACAACGTGACGCTGCGCGCGGGCCTTCGGGCGAGCATGCGCGCGCGCGTCCGATCGTGGCTCTCGCTCGAAGCGGGGATCGACGCAGAAATCTCGCGGAGCGAGCTCTCGCGCGACGGCTCGGTGTCGCTCCCTGCGCGCGAGGGCGACGTGCGCGTGTTCGGCCAACCTCCGCCCGATCAGAGCAACGCCGATCGATGGTCCGTGTGGCACGCGGGGCTGGCGCCGTACGCCGAGGCCACGGTGTCGCTCGCCTCGGGCGCGGTCGAGCTCGTGTCCGGCGTTCGCGTGGACCCGTACGCGCGCGCGGTCAGCCGTCGCGCGCCGCCCGAGGGGATCTCTCCGTCGATCGGCTTGTTTGCCCAGGATTTTCGCGCCGAACCTCGCTTCGCTGCCCGCTTTCGTCCGCACCGTCGCGTCACGCTCCGCGCTGCGTTCGGGGCAGTGGGCCAGCCCCCCGCGGCCGACGACCTCTCGTCGATCTTCGGAACTCCCTCGCTCCTCGCCCCCCGCGGAACACAGTGGGCCGCCAGCGCTGCGGTCTCGATCACCGACACGCTCTCGGCCGAAGCGACAGGCTTCTTCACCGAGTCGACGCAGCTCGCGATGCGCAGCGCGTTGACGGCGCCGCTGCGCGCCGAAGCCCTCGTCTCGCGGGGCGAAGGTCGCGCGTACGGGCTCCAGGTGCTCTTGCGGCAAGCGTTGTTTCGCAACTTCTTCGGGTGGGTCACGTACTCGTTCTCGCGAAGCGAGCGAAAGAACAGCCCCGAGTCCGAGTGGCGACTGTTCGACTTCGACCAGACCCACGTGCTCGGGCTCGTCGCGTCGTACACGCTCCCGTTCGGCTTCGAGCTCGGCGCGCGCGCGCGATTGTCCTCGGGCTTCGTTCGAACCCCCGTCACGGGCTCGTACTACGACGCGCGTCGCGACCGCTACGAGCCGCTCTTCGGCCCGCAGAACAGCGATCGTTTGCCGCTCTTTTTTCAGCTCGACCTGCGCGCCTCGAAGAAGTTTCGCATCGGCGTGTCCGAGCTCGAGCTCAGCCTCGATGTGCAAAACGTCACCGCGCAGCGCAACGCCGAGGAGTTCGTCTTCGACGAGTCCTTCGCGCGCCGCGAGGTGATCGCCGGACTGCCGATCCTGCCGAGCCTGGGCGCGCGATGGACGTTCTAGCTATGAGAATCACTCGGTCGTTGATCGAACGCGCGCTCGCCGCGCTGCGAAGGGCTCTCGAGCGGTGGGCGAAGGCGGCGCCGCTGTGGATGTTGATTTCGTGTGTTCCGACGCTGGACGCCGGGCTCTCGACGATCACCGCGCCGCGCGTGCTCGCGGTGCGCGTCGAGCCCGCGGAGGTGGGGCCCGGCGAGGCCGTCTCGCTCGTGACCCTCGTCGCGTCGAGCAACGGCGCGGCGCCGGTGCCCCGCGTCTGGCGCTGCGACGCGCGAAGGACGCTCTCGGAGTCAGCCTCGGTGTCCCAGCGGTGCACGGGCGATCGCGACGCTGCTGCGCTCGCGTTCGTGGGCGAGGGTGAGCGCGTTCGCGCGAACATCCCCGCCAACGCCTGCGAGCTGTTCGGGCCCAATCCGCCCGAGCCCGAGCCCGGCGAGCCCGCGGGCAGACCCGTCGACCCCGATCCCACGGGGGGCTACTTCGTCCCGTTTCGCGTCGCGATCGAAGGCGGCGCCGATGCGTTCGCCGAGGTTCGCGTGCGCTGTCCGCTCGCCGGCGCGCCGCCGTCCGAGGTCGTCGCGTTCAACCGCGCTGATCGCGGCAACGAGAACACCGAAATCGCCGCGGTCGAGCTTCGATCGGGCGGCGAGCTTCGGCCCATCGAGGGCGATCTCTTTCGCGTTCGAACGGGCGAAACCGTGCAGCTCTCGCTCCGCTGGCCGTCGTGTCCCGCCGTCGATCGCTGCGGCGACGGGGTGTGCGGTCCCGACGACGAGCGAAGCTGCTCGGCGGATTGCGCGACGGTCGAGCGCTGCCGAGGCGCCGAACGCTACGTCTTCTTCGACCGCGCCACGCGCGCGGTGATCGTCCGTCGCGAGTCGATGCGCGCGGCGTTCTACCAGAGCGCGGGGACGCTGAAGTACGAGCGCGTCGGCCGCGCCGAAGCGGACACGAGCGCGTTCGTTCAAAACGACTGGACGGCGCCCGCGCAGCCGGGTGAGCAACGGCTGTGGTTCGTGCTCCGCGACGACCGCGGCGGAGCGTCGTGGGTGACCCTGCGCGCGATGGTCGAGCGCTGACGCACAGCGTCGCTCGCCGAAATGACGCCATAGACCGCCGCAGTATCGATAGATTTCGACCAACCAAAGCGCAGCGCGTGCTGCACGAACGGGAGACAACCACTCGATGACAGACCCAGCAAAATTCATCGGTGAGCGAGCGGCGCGGCAGCTCTCGAACACCACGAAGACCCCGCCGCAGTGGCGCGGCGCGACGCCGCGGTGGCTCGTGCAACTGCTGCCATGGGTCCCGACCGAGGCCGGTGTGTACCGCGTCAATCAAGCGCTCGACGAGAAGTTCGCCGTGCGCTGCACGCCCGACCCCAACGACGTTCTGCCCGTGGGCTTCTCGGACTACGAAGCGCAGCCGCGCGAATACGTGCTGAGCTCGGTCACGACGACGGTGGCGGTGCACACCCGCGTCTCGGACCTCTATCGAAGCCCGATGGACCAGGTGAAGGAGCAGCTCACGCTCGCGGTCGACAAGCTCAAAGAGAAGCAAGAAGACGAGCTCATCAACAACAAGAACTACGGGCTCGTTCACAACGCGGACCCCGAGCAGCGCATCAAGCCGCGCAAGGGACCGCCGACGCCGGACGACCTCGACGAGCTGATCTCGCTCGTGTGGAAGGAGCCGTCGTTCTTCTTGGCGCACCCGAAGGCGATCGCGGCGTTCGGGCGCGAGTGCACGCGTCGCGGTGTTCCACCGCCCACGATGACGCTGTTCGGCGCGCCGTTTCTCACGTGGCGCGGGCTGCCCTTGATTCCGTGTGACAAGCTTCGCGTGCAGGACAACAAGAGCGACATCTTGTTGTTGCGCACCGGCGAGCGAAAGCGCGGCGTGGTCGGGCTGTTTCAGCCGGGCCTTCCGGGCGAGGTGAGCCCGAGCCTCTCGGTCCGAATGATGGGGATCAACGCCCAGGGGGCCGCGCAGTACCTGCTCGCGCTCTACTGCTCGACCGCCGTGCTCGTGCACGACGCGCTCGGCGTCCTCGAAGGCGTCACGATCAACCACTACCATGAGTACCCCTGAGCGCCCGCTGCCCGGCGAGCTCTCGCTCGTCTCGGTGGGCCCCGCGTCTGCGACGCAGGGGGCCTCTCCGCCCGCAGCGTCACCGGGCGTTGGAATGGCTGCGACGCGCGTCCCGTCCGGGCCCACGGTCCCCGACGCGGATCACGCGAACCTCACGCTCGCGGTCAGTCGGTACGTCAACGAGCTGTTCGGCGCTCCTGCGGTGACACCTCCGGCATCGCCGTCGTCGTCACCCACCGCGAGCGACGCTTCGGGCGCGAGCCCAGCGCCATCGTTGCCCGATCGACCAGAGAGCGTCGACGCTCCGTCGCAGATGCCCACCACGGCGCCGACTTCTCTACCCGCAACGCCGACGCGACCCGAGCGCTACGAGGGCGAAAACCCGTTCTTCACAGCGCCGCGGTTCGACGCCGTGGCGCTCGAGTCGCCGGTCGAGTTCAGGGTCGATCTGCTCGATCACGGGCAGAGACCACCGCACGCGCCGAGCCCGCCGAGCGCTCCGAGCGCGCCCGCCGAGCCGAGCCCGCGGTCGCCCGCGATCGCACACGAAATCAACCCGATCACGGACGTCACCGTCCCTTCGACGGGCGGACCGATCGACGGTCACGTGTTGAAGCGCGAGTTTCCGATCCTGTCCGAGCGCGTCCACGGAAAGCAGCTCGTCTGGCTCGACAACGCGGCCACCACGCAGAAGCCTCGCACGGTCATCGAGCGCCTGCAGACCTACTACGAGCGAGAGAACTCGAACATCCATCGCGCTGCGCACGCGCTCGCCGCGCGCGCGACGGACGCGTACGAAGCCGCTCGCGAGAGCGTGCGCCGCTTCGTCAACGCCACGAGCGTCCGAGACGTCGTCTTCGTTCGAGGGACGACCGAGGGCATCAACCTCGTCGCGCAGAGCTGGGGCCGACGCAACGTCTCCGCCGGGGACGAGATCGTCCTGACGCACCTCGAGCACCACGCGAACATCGTCCCGTGGCAGATGTTGTGCGCCGAGACGGGGGCGAAGCTCCGCGTCGCGCCCGTCGACGATCGCGGCGACATCGTGCTCGACGCGTACGAGCGGCTCCTCAACGATCGGACGAAGATCGTCGCGCTCCCGCAGGTGTCCAACGCGCTCGGGACCGTGACGCCAGCGCGCGAGATGATCGCGATGGCCCACCGTCACGGCGCGAAGGTGCTGCTCGACGGAGCGCAGTCCGTCTCGCACATGCGGCAAGACGTGCAGCAGCTCGGGTGCGACTTCTTTGTGTTCTCGGGGCACAAGGTCTTCGCGCCCACGGGGATCGGCGCGGTCATCGCGCGCGCAGACCTCCTCGACGAGATGCCGCCGTGGCAGGGCGGCGGAAACATGATCGCCGACGTCACCTTCGAGAAGACCGTGTTCCAGCCGGCGCCTGCGCGCTTCGAGGCAGGCACTGGCAACATCGCGGACGCGGTGGGGCTCGGCGCGGCGCTCGACTGGCTCACGCGACTCGGAATCGAGAACGTCGAGCGCTACGAGCACTCGCTGCTCGAGTACGGAACGCAACGATTGCTCGAGGTCCCAGGGCTTCGCATCATCGGCTGCGCCCGAGAGAAGGCCGGCGTCCTCTCGTTCGTCATCGACGGTCACTCGACGCACGACCTGTCGACGTACCTCGACAAGCAGGGCATCGCCGTGCGCGGCGGACACCACTGCGCGCAGCCGATCCTTCGGCGCTTCGGGCTCGAGAGCACCGTCCGCGCGTCGCTCGCGCCGTACAACACGCGCGAGGACCTCGACGCGCTCGTCGAGGCGCTCTTGCGACGAACGGGAGGCGGCGGATGGTGACGACCATCACGCCGCACGAGCTTCAGCTGCTCGCGGCAGAGGAGCCCCTCGACATCATCGACGTGCGAGAGCCTTCGGAGTGGGCGACGGGCCACGTCCCGGGGGCGAGGCTCGTGCCGCTCGCGCAGCTCCGCGCGGACCCGGTCGGAGCGCTCCCGCGCGATCGGGTTGTTTTTGTGTGCGCAAAGGGCGGACGCAGCGCGCAGGCCGCGGCGCTCGCCGAGCAGCACGGAAAGCGATCGGTCTACAACCTGGCCGGCGGCACGGATGGGTGGCGCGTGGCGGGGCTCGCGGTGGTGGTTCCGTCGACGAGCGCGCCTGCGGGGGAGTCGAAGGCGCCGCCCGTGGTGGGGCCGGACGCGACCGAGCTCGTCGAGCCGTCGCTCGATGGTATCGTCGCTCACAACCTGCGGCTCGCTCGAGCCGCACGAGGCTTGTCGCTCGATGAGCTCTCGCGTGAAGCTGGCGTGTCGCGAACGCTCCTCGGGCAGATCGAGCTCGGTCGCACGCCAGCGAGCATCGGCGTCGTGTGGAAGATCGCGCAGGCGATGGGCGTTCCGTTCTCGGCGCTGCTCTCGACGATGCCGGTCAACGGATCGACCGTGTCGACGCGCGAGGGAGCGAAGCGGCTCTTGTCTGCGGACGGTCGGTTCTCGTCGCGCGCGCTCTTCGCGCTCGGCGACCCGACGGCGGCCGAGTTCTACGAGCTGCGACTGGCGCCCCACAGCCGCGAAGACGCCGAAGCCCACCGCCCCGGAACGCGCGAAAACCTCGTCGTCTCCGCGGGCCGGCTCGAGCTCAAGGTCGGCGCCGAGTCGTTTCTCCTCGGGACCGGCGACGCGATCAATTTCGCCGCCGATCGACCCCACAGCTACATCAACGCCTCGCACGAAGAGTGCTGGATGTATCTCGTGATGAACTACTCGGACGAAGTGCGCCGCCTTCGCTGAACCGCAGAGCGCGTCGTCGCCAAATCCGAGCTCTCGTCCGATGGCGTACGATCACCGGACGAGGAGCGACGTTTTCTTGCCGCAGACATCACCGCTCGAATCCGAGCGAACGGTCGAGGGCTTCGCGCGCGGCGCGCTGCTCGACGATCGGTTCGAGCTCGAGTCCGTCGTGGGGAGCGGCGCAGCGGGCGTCGTGTTTCGCGCTGTCGATCGACGCGATGGACAGCAGTGCGCCGTCAAAGTGCTGCGAAGCCCGCAGGTCGAAGACGTCGAGCGCTTCCAACGCGAAGTCCAAGCGCTCACGAGGTTGTCTCACGACGCGATCGTCCGACTGATCTCGCGAGGAACGACCGCCGAAGGACAGCCGTACCTCGCGATGCAGTGGCTCGATGGCGAATCGCTCGCCGAGCGCCTGGCCCGAGGGCCGCTGTCCGAGGCCGAGACGCTCTCGCTCGCGCAGCGCCTCGCCGCCGCGCTCGCCGCCTCGCACGCCGCGGGCGTGTTGCATCGCGACGTCAAGCCCGCGAACGTGATGCTCGTCGGAGGCGCCACCGATCGCGCGACGCTCGTTGATTTCGGGCTCGTTCGACTGCGGCAAGATCCCGTGCGGACGCGCGCGGGCGTTCCGCTCGGGACGCCGGCGTACATGGCCCCCGAGCAAGTGCGCGGCGAGTCGGACATCGACGCGCGGGCAGACGTCTTCGGGCTCGGCGCGACGCTCTACGAGTGCCTCACGGGAGAGCGCGCGTTCATGGGCGCGGGCATCGTCGACGTGTTGACCGCGGTCATGCTCGATGAACCTGCGTCCCTCCGCGAGCGCGCGCCCGCGGTGTCGCCCGCGTTCGCGAGGCTGATCGAGCGAATGCTCTCGAAGGATCGCGAGGCTCGCCCCGAGAGCGGCAGCGCCGTCGCGACAGCGCTCGACGAGCTCACCCGCGCGGCGGTGCTCGCGACGCGCGCGGCGAGCGCGAGCGAGACACACGTATTCGAGCACGCTCGCGCCGCTTCGGTGCGCGGCGATCGAAAGCTCGTCTGGGCGCTCTTCGCGGACACTGATCGATGGGATCGATACTGCCGAGCGCCGCGGACGGACTACCACGCGCGCGACGACGACCGCGCAGACGGCGGCGTGCTGCGCGTCGGCGTCGCGGAGATCGCAGCGCACCCGTCGCGGTGGATCGAGGTGGGCGAGGGGATCGAGGGGTCGCGGCTGCGCGCGGCGCGTCGGTTCTTGGACGGGCGATTCGCAGAGATCGCGTTCGACGTGGACGTCGAGCGAGACCCGGAGGCTCCGTCGCGATCGAGGGTTCGTTGCGTCGTTCGCGTGGTCGACGACGGGCGCGCGCCCGAGGGCGGCGCGGCGATGATGCTGGCGTTTCTCGCGGACCGCCTCGAGCGATACGTCGACGCGCTCGCCGCGCTGCTCGAAGGCGCACCGGAGGCTGTGCTCTCGGGACACGGCAACGAGAGCGGCTCGTCGCATGCGCGGCGCGTGTTGCTCGCGCTCGCGTGGGACGACGTCGCGCTCGCCGGGCGCGCGACGGGCGTCGACGCAGACGGGATGGCCGTGCGGCTCGCGCGGTGGAGCGATCCGATCGACGGCGTGGGCGCTTCGCTGCAATCGAAGCTCGCGCAGTTCGCCGAGCGCGGGGCCGACGACCTCGTCCGACGCATTCGTCCCGCCGAGCTCGCCCACGCGTGGAACGTCGATCGCGCCGAGATGCTCCGCGCGTTGCTCGCGGGCGCGACGCTCGGGCTCTTCGAGCTTCGGTGGGAGCTTCGTTGCCGCAACTGCCGTACGTCCGCGGCGACCGCGCCGTCGCTCGACGCGATCACGCCGTCCGTTCACTGCGCGGAGTGCGCGATCGACACGACCGTAGACCTCTCGAGCAACGTCGAAGCGGTGTTCTCGGTCGCTGCCGCCGCGCGCAAGGTGAGCCCGAAGTTCTACTGCGGAGCCTCTGCGACGCATCGCCCGCACGTCGCAGCGTTTGTCTCGGTCGACGCTGGCGCAGCGAGCGAGATCGCGATCGCGTTGCCCGAGGGCGCGTGCGTGTTTCGCGTGCCGAGGCGCGCCAAGAGCGCGCGGCTCGCGTACGCCGAACGCCCAGCGATCGTGCGGCTTCGCGAGCGATCGAACGAGCTCGAGTGCGTCGCCGAGGGCGCTGCGTCCGAGGACGGAGCCACGCGCGTGCTCTTCGAAAACGCCGACGATCGCCCGGTGGAGTTGCAGGTCGAGTACCCCGCGGACGGCGCCGAGACGACGGCCGTCTCTGTGCTCGCGCTTCCGGAGTTCGCGCGGTGGTTCGCTGGCGATGCGCCGGTGCGCGGGGCGGAGCTCTCGCTCAGCCGCTGCGCGGTGTTGCACATCGAGTGCGCTGCGCAGGACGAGCTGTTCGCGCGGCACGGCGACGCTGGAGCGTGCGCGCGGCTCGAAGCGGCGCTGCGCGCGATCGAACGAGCGCTCGAAGCGAGCGGCGTGGGGGCGGTCTTTCGACGTTCGATCGGCGCGGTGGGCGCGATGTACCTCGACGGCGCGAGCGCGAAGGCCGCCTTCGATCGCGCGCACATCGAGGCGCTGCGCGAGGGCGTCGAGATCGCTGGAGCGGTCTTCGAGGGCGCGTGCGTCGCGGTTCGCCGCGACGAGCGGCTCGAGATCTACGGCGCTGGCGCCCACCGCGCGGTGACGACCGCGCGACGCTCTGCGCCGGGTGCGTGCGCGATCGTGTGAGGGCCCCCTCGTTCGCTGCCGCGCGCGCCTCGCGCGCGACTACTGCAGCGACGGATTGGCGCCGAGCACCGTGGTGAGCTGATACGCGCCCGCGGCCGCTCCGCCGCCGAAGGTGCTCACTTGCACCACGCACTGCGTGCTCACTTGGGGCGTGATCACGAGCCGCGCGTTTTGGTTGCCCGCGCTGTCGTCATCGTGCCCGACAGCCTGACCGTTGCAGAGGAGGTCGAGCGTGACGTCGGGCCGCGTTTGCATGCGACGCATGGGGTCCCAGCCAGGGATCCCGCGGGCGACGATCGTGATCGGCTGCCCGGCTTGCAGCGTCACCATGTACTGGTCGATGAACGACCCGCGCGGCGAGAGCATGTCGCCCTGCTGGAGCGCGCCTTGAATTGTGGTGTTGAGCTGGATCGCCTGCGCGAGCGTCGACTGCGGCTGCATGGGCTGCGGCTGCATCGGCTGCGGAAAGACCACCGGCTGCGGCTGCATGGGCTGCGGCTGCATGGGCTGCGGTTGAACGCCGCCGCCCCAGCCCCAGGTTCCGCCGGGGTTGAAGGGTTGCGCGTTGTTGACCATGCCGGCCCAGCTCTGGACCGTGTAGCTGCCCATGTCGAAGCGCGCGCCGTAGCTGGCGACGCGGAGCGCGTACACGCCGCTCACTTGCGGCGTAAACGTGAGCCTCGCGTGGGGAAAGCCCGCGCCATCGTCGTCACTCGCGAGCTCGCGGCCCTGGAAGTGAATCGACGCGACGACGTCGAGGAGCTGTCCGCCCTGTGTTGTCTGACCGCCGGTCACCACGAAAGTGACGGGCTGTCCTGCTTGCAGAAACACAGCGTAGTCGTCCGCGTAGCCGCCTTCGGGGCGATGGAAGTCGCGGCTGTCGAGGCTGCCCGTGACGATCTGCCCGACTTGCAGGGGGGAGACCTGCGCTTGAATTCCGAACGCGCCGGGCTGGAGGTATTGACCGCCGATTTGCTGCGGCTGGCCCCAGTAGCCGGGGCGATACCACGCGCGGCGACCGCGGCGGCCGTACTGCGGCTGCACCCACACTTGCCCAGCTTGCGGCGGCGTCTCCCAGTGGCCGGGGATCCACTGCTGCGAGCCGTTGATCCAGTGCCATCGGCCGGGGATCCAAACCTGACCCGGCTGCGACGGAGGAACGAATCGATCCGGCTGTTGCGGCTGCGGGATGTTGGGGATCTGGAGGTTGATCGTCGCTTGCGGCCCGACGGGCCCCGTGACGGGAACGGCCACGGGCTGCGCGTACGGCTGCGGCATCGGGCGCGGGCCCATCCACCCTTGCGGCTGCATCGGCGCGCCTTGCGCGACGACGACTTGTCCGCCGACGACCTGCGTCGCGACGTTGGTGTTTGCTGTCGCAGTGGTGGTCGTAGTCGTGGCGGAGGCGCTTCCGTTGGCGCTGCCGGTGACGACGACTGCTCCTTGAAACTGCGCGGAGGCCGTGAGCGACAGGGTAGAGACCGCGGCGAAGAGGGCGGTCGAGACGAGGGTTCGTGAGCGTTGGTCGGGCATGGAGGCCTCCAGTAGGCGATCGCGAGCGTCTTGCTCGGGACAGTGTGTTCTACGTGCGGTCGGGGCGTTCGCTTCAAAGGGAAATACTTGGATTTCGCTCGGAGAAATACGGCCGTTCGGTGAGAACGACCGTTCTCGCGGCGCTGTGCGATTGTGTTCACAGCGCGCGGTTTCGCGCGAGCGCCGCCCGCACGAACGACGGACGAGCCAAGCGGAGCGCGGGCAGAAATTCCTGCACGGTGCGCGGACCGTCGGTGGCTCCCCGAGCTTCCGGCCTCGCCGTTCGGGGGACGAAGGGGCGACGAGGCGCTCTCCGCCAGACGACGGTCGCGCGGTTTAGTGCCGCTCGAACGTGTGGTGAAACGCGGTGTGGAGCGCGGTGAGCTTTCCGTTGACGTCCGCGCGAGCGCCCGAGCACTCGTCGACGAGCGCCTGCGCCGCCTGAACGAGCGCCGCGCGCGTCTCTGCGGAGTTGGCCGGCGCGTCCGCCGGGAGCGTCTCGGTCTGCGCGGCGCCAGCGCGCTCGCGGAGCGTCGCGGCTTGCTCGCATGCGCGCGCGTCGCGTCCCGGCCCGGGCTCGCTGTGCCACACGGGTCGAAGCACCTCGTGCATCGCGTGCAGCGCGGGGCTGAGCTGATGGTGCTCGCCCTGGCCGTGGTGTTCACCGTGGTGCTCGCCGCCCGTCGAGGCCGCGCTCGCCGTGGTCTGCGTGGTGGTTGTCGGATTGGCGTTCGACTGCGTCGATCCGCCGCACGCTGCGATGACGAGCGCCGCGATGCCGCAGAGCGCGGCTCCGATGGCGGCCGATGAACGAACCGATGACTTTTGTCCGTGCTTCATGGCTCCGGGGTTACCTCGCGGTGTCATGGGATGTCACTCGCATGATTTGCAGTTCGTTGGAGCCTCTGCAGCATCTGCGTGGAGCACATCCATGGAGGTCCGGCTTGACGATCGGCGTCGCGTCACCTATTCACCTTCCAACCTTTCAGAAACTTCTGAAAGTTCGGAGCAACCAATGGGCGTTGAACTCTGGCGCGAAGCTGAGCTCCTGGCGGCCGACGCCGTCGGGGACGTGATCGAGCACTGGGGCTTTCGCAAGGTCCTCGGGCGCGTGTGGACGATCTTGTACCTCTCTGGCGAGACGCTCTCGGCCGCAGAGCTGGCCGAGCGTCTGTCGATGTCCGCCGGTTCGGCGAGCACGACGCTGACCGAGCTGCAGCGCTGGGCGGTCGTTCGCCGCGTGTGGAAGCCGGGCGAGCGCAAGGAGTTCTTCGAGGCCGAGACGGACTTCTGGAAGATGATCAGCAAGGTCGTCGCCGAGCGCGAGCGCTTCGTCGCGCGGAGCGTTCGGGACCGCCTCGAGCGCGCGGCAGAGATCCTCGCGCGCGGTCGCGACGCGGGCTCGCGCGAGCGACTCGAGCGCGTCCAACGCCTGCTCGCGTTTACGTCCGCCGCCGAAAAGGTGATCGACACGTTCGTGTCGTCGCGACGGGCGGATTTCGGGGCGTTCGGCGATCTGCTCGCGCTGCCGCGGACGCTCGGCGCGCGGCTCCGACGGGCGTAGTCGCCGAAGCCACACACATTGATTCAACATGCACTACGGGACGATTCGAGACACGCACAGGGAGGCACGAACATGACCACGGTCGATGCTCCGCACACGCGGGCCGAAGAGGGCGCTGAGACGATGGCGCGCTTGCAATCCATCGCCGCCGACCACGGCGCCAGCGCGCTCGCAGAGAAGCTGCACGCGCTCCGGTCCTTCATCGACGACGACTTGAAGCAGGTCGAGTCGGACCTCGAGGGAATCGACCACGGCGAGACGCCGCTGCATCGCTCGGCGCACCACCTGCTCGCCGTCGGAGGCAAGCGCCTTCGACCGATGTGCGTCGCGCTCGCGGCGCGCGTGGGCACGGGCTTCAACAGCGCGGCGCGCGCGATGGCTGTGGCGGTCGAGGTCGTTCACAACGCCACGCTCCTTCACGATGACGTCGTCGACCTCGGCGACGTTCGAAGGGGAATCCCCGCGGCGCGGATGGTGTACGGCAACGCGGCGAGCATCTTCGCGGGCGACTGGCTCCTCGTCGAGGCGCTGCGGCGCATTCAAGTGGCCGGCAAGGGCGAGCTGCTCGAGCGCATGCTCGTCACGCTCCGAGAGATGCTCGACGCCGAGAGCCTTCAGCTCGCGAACCGCGGGTCGATGCGCGGCTCGGTGGGCGACTACTTTCGCGTCGTCGAGGGAAAGACCGCGTCGCTCTTCGGCTGGGGACTCTATGCCGGAGCGCGCGCCGCGGACGTGTCCGTCCCGCACGCCGAGGCGCTCGAGCGCTTCGGTCGCAAAGTCGGCGTGTGCTTCCAGCTCGTCGACGACGTCCTCGACGTGGGCGGCGACGCTGCGCACGTGGGCAAATCCGTCTTCTCGGACCTCCGCGAGGGCAAGGCCACGTATCCGTTGTTGCTCGCGGTCGAAAAAGACCCAGACCTCGCCGCGATGATCGAGCGAGGCGTCGTCGACAGCGTGACGCTCGACCCCGAGCTCGAGCGCCGCGCCGCGAGGGCGATCCGCGAGGGCGCCGTGCTCGAACAATGCCGAGCGCTCGCGCAGAAGCTCACGGACGAGGGCCTCGCCGAGCTCGACAAGCTCCCACCGAGCCGCGCGCGCGACTCCCTCGCGGGCGTCGCGATCACCCTCCTGCACCGCACGAAGTGAATCGAGGCACAGCCATGTGGATGGTTCTCATTGATTCGAGCGCCGATGCGGATGCGGTCAAGCGTGAGCTGATCGCGCGCGGCCAGTGGGTGCGCCCCACGGATCGAGGGTTCGTGCTCGAGCCCCACTCGTCGAGGGTCAGCGCGGACGAGCTCGCGAAGATTCCAGGCGTCGTGCAAGTGGTCTCGCCCAAGTCGTCGCACCCCAAGATCGACGCCCAGGGCCCGGTCGTCGACGTCGCCGGCGTCAAAGTCGGCGTGGGAAACAAGCCCGTGCTCATGTCCGGCCCCTGCGCGGTCGAGAGCGAAGAGCGGATTCAACAGATCGCCAAGAAGCTCGCGCCGCGCGGCGCGCTCTTTCTTCGCGGCGGCGCCTTCAAGCCTCGCACGAGCCCGTACGCGTTTCAGGGCCACGGCGAGGTCGCGCTCCAATGGATGCGCCGCGCCGCGGATCACAACGGCATGCGCGTGGTGACCGAAGCGATGGCCGAGAGCGAGGTTCCCCTCGTGGCCGAGTACGCAGATCTCCTGCAAATTGGCTCGCGAAACATGGCCAACTACGCCCTGCTCAAGGCCGCGGGCAAGGCGCGAAAGCCGGTGCTCCTCAAGCGATCGATGTCCGCGACGGTGAGCGAGTGGCTCCAGGCCGGCGAGTACCTGCTCGTCCACGGAGCGTCCGGCGTGATCTTCTGCGAGCGCGGGATCCGCGGCTTCGACGAGAGCACGCGCAACCTCCTCGACCTCGGGGCGGTCGCGCTGCTCTCGCACGTTCACCGCCTCCCGGTGGTCGTCGACCCCTCGCATGGAACCGGTCGGCGCGATCTCGTCCTCCCGCTCGCGCGCGCTGCGCTAAGCGCAGGAGCGGCAGGCGTCATGATCGAGACTCACGATGACCCAGGTCGCGCGCTCAGCGACGGACCGCAGGCGCTTCGTCCCGAAGAGCTCGACGCGCTCGCCTCAGAGGTGTTGCGATGACGAATTCGACGGGACCCAAGGGTCCGACGAGGCGCGTGAACGCGCGGATTCCCGGGCTCTTCAAGCACTCGGTCGAAGAGCGCGCGCGCATCGTCGCAGAGAGCGCCGACGTGTCCGACCGCGCTCGCGCGTTCTTCGCGCGCGGCGGCGGGATCGACGTCACGAGCGCCGATGCGATGAGCGAGAACGTCGTGGCGACGTTCGGACTTCCCTTCTCGGTCGCGACAAACTTCGCGATCAATCAACGCGACTACCTCGTTCCGATGGCGGTCGAAGAGCCGAGCGTCGTCGCCGCGGCCTCCAACGCCGCGCGCATGGTCCGCGAATCGGGCGGGTTCTTCGCCGACGCCGACGCCTCGATCATGACCGCGCAAGTGCAGCTCGACGACGTCCCGGACGCCGCGAGCGTCGTGGCGAAGCTCGAGGGCGCGCGCGACGCGCTCTTCGACGCGGGCGATCGCTCGATCCCCAAGATGGTCGAGCGCGGCTTCGGCTGCCGCGACCTCGCGGTGCGCGTCCTCTCGGTCGAGCACGGCGTGGTCGTTGTCGACCTGTTCGTCGACGTGGGCGACGCGATGGGCGCCAACTGCGTCGACACGGTGGCCGAGGCGGTCGCGCCGGTCGTTCAGTCCCTCATCGGCGGGCGAATCGGCCTGCGAATCCTCTCGAACTTGCCGCTTCGCCGCCGCGTTCGCGCGTTTTGTCGCGTCGACGCGAGCGCCATTGGCGGCGCTGAAATCGCCGACGGAATCGCGCGGGCCTCGCGCTTCGCCGAGCTCGATATGTTTCGCGCGGTCACGCACAACAAGGGCTTCATGAACGGCGTCGACGCCGCCGCGGTGGCCCTCGGTCAAGACTGGCGATCGATCGAAGCCGGAGCGCACGCGTTTTGCGCGCTCGACGGCGGCTACAAACCGCTCTCCACGTGGAAGCGCACCGAGCAAGGGCTCGAAGGCCGCTGCGATCTTCCGCTCGCCGTCGGGTCCGTCGGCGGGAGCACTTCTGCCAACGACGCGATTCGCACGGCGTTCGAGCTCGTTCGCGTCGAGAGCGCCCGAGAGCTCGCGGGCGTCCTCGCGTGCGTCGGGCTCGCCTCCAACCTCGCGGCCCTCCGCGCGCTCGCGTCCGAGGGAATCCAAAAGGGTCACATGAAGCTCCACCATCGCAAGACCGAGGCGGCCGACCAACGCCGCCGCGAAGAAGTTCGCTCCGAGCCCCCGCGCTCCGAGCCCCCCGCGGCCGAAGAAGCGACCGCCGTCGCCTCCGCACGGACGGTGACGCGATGAGCGACGCAAGCAACGTGCGCATGGGCTCGGGCGCGATGTTCGACCGCATCGCGTCTCGCTACGACGCGCTCAACCGCGTGATCTCGCTCGGGATCGACCAGCGCTGGCGGCGACGCACGGTCGAGTCGCTGCAACTGACCGCGGGTCACCGTGTATTGGACCTAGCGACGGGCACCGGCGACCTCGCCGTGATGATCGCCAAGACGCACCCCGGCGTGACCGTCGTCGGCTCGGATCCCAGCGAGGGAATGCTCTCGGTCGGGCGCGACAAAGTGCGCGATCGATCGCTCGACGGCCGCGTCGTGATGGAGGTCGGCGACGCGCAGTCGCTTCCGTACGAAGACGCGAGCTTCGACGCGTTGACCATGGCCTTCGGCATTCGAAACGTCCCCGATCGCGCGAGGGCCCTTCGCGAGATGGCGCGCGTGGTCAAGCCGGGGGGCCGCGTCGCGATCCTCGAGCTCAGCGAGCCGCGCGGCGGGCTCATCGCGCCGCTCGCGCGCTTCCACGTGCACACCGTGGTGCCCGTGCTCGGCGCGCTGCTCTCGGGCGAAAAAGAGTACCGATATCTTCAAGAGTCGATCGCGAAGTTCCCTCCGCCCGAGACGTTCGCTTCGCTGATGCGAGAGTGCGGGCACGACGTCCTCTCGATCGAACCCATGACCTTCGGTACCGTGTGCCTGTTCGTCTCGACGCCGAGCGCGAAGGCCCGCCCGACCGGCGCGTGAGCCGCTCCGATGACCGCTGGTCATCCTGATTTTTGACGGAGATTTATCTCATCATGGGTGGAGCCAACCTGCACATCGCCTGGTCGACGCTCTTCGCGCGCGCGCTCGCTCGCGCGGGCGTTCGACGCGTGGTGGTCTCGCCCGGCTCGCGCTCGACGCCGCTCGTGATCGGGCTCGCGTCCGAGCCGTCGATCGAGCTCTCGTCGGTGATCGACGAGCGAAGCGCCGCGTTCTTCGCGCTGGGGATCGCCAAGCTCACCGGCGAGCCCGTCGCCCTTCTCTGCACCTCGGGAACAGCCGCTGGCCACTATCTCCCCGCGGTCATGGAGGCCTCGCTCGCGCGCGCTCCGCTCGTCGTGATCACCGCGGATCGCCCCTGGGACGCGTACGACTGCGCCGCGCCGCAGACCGTCGATCAAGTGAAGCTCTACGGCGCGTACGTGAGGCACTACGCCGAGCTCGGGCTGCCCGACGCGGACGCGTTCGCCGCGGTCTCGCGCGTCGCCGTGCAGAGCGTCGCCCGCGCGCTCGGCCCCGACCCGGGACCCGTTCACATCAACGCGCGCTTTCGAAAGCCGCTCGAGCCACAGCCGCCGGGCCCACCCGCGCCGTGGGAGCCCTCGTTCGCGCGCGCGATGGACCAGATCACGACGCTCGCCCCGCGCGAGCGCGCCCCGGTCAGCGCCGCCTCGATTCGATCGAGCGGGATCGCTTCGCGCGAGCGCGTCGTGATCGCCTGCGGCCCCTCGCTCGGAGCGACGTCCCCCGATGCGCGACGGCGCTTTCTCGAAGCGTGCGACAGCCTCGGCGTGTGCGTGCTCGCCGAGGCGACGAGCGGTCTTCGCTTCGCGGGCGCGCGCGTGCTCCGCGCGATCGAGCCCATCGTCTCGAGCGCCATGTGGCAGACGCACGGGCCCACGACGGTCGTCGAGGTCGGCGCGCCCATGGTGTCCGCTGCGTACGCGCGGTGGGCGCTCGCCGCGAGCGCGCCGATCGAGCGCTTCGTGTTCACGCGCCACGGCTACAACGACGCGTCCAACAACGCCGCGCTCGCGATCGACGAAGACCCGTACGCGTGGGTCGAGGCGTGGGCCGAGTACGAGCGATCGAACCCTTCGCCCGCGGCGCGCGCCGAACGTTCGCGCTTCGCGTCGCGATGGGCCTCCGCGGATCTACGCGCGTGCTCGGTGATCGAGCGCTCGCTCGCCGCGCCCGAGCTCACCGAGGGAAGGACGATCGCGTCGGTGCGCGACGCGCTGCCGAGGGACGCGACGCTCTTTGTGGCCAACAGCTCCGCGGTTCGCGACGTGGACGTGTTCGCGCTCGAAGCCGAGCCTTCGGTCCGCGTCGTTCACCAGCGGGGCGCGAGCGGGATCGACGGGCTCGTGGCGGGCGCCATCGGAGCGCGAACGGTGAGCAAAACACCGGTCGTCTTGATTCTTGGTGACGTCGCGATGTGGCACGACGTCGGCTCGCTCCAGCTCGCGCGCGACCTCGACGAGCCGCTCGTGATCGTCGTGCTGCAAAACCGCGGCGGACGGATCTTCGATCGGCTCCCGCTCGCCAAGAATCAAGCGGTGCGCGCCGAGTACGAGCGCTATTTTCTCACGGACCGCGGGGGCTCGTTCGAGCCTGTCGTGCGCGGGTTTTCGCTCGCGTACGCCAAGGCGGACTCGCGCGCGTCGCTCGAGAGCGCGCTCTCGCGGGCGCTCTCGCATCGAGGCGCGACGGTGATCGAGAGCGAGTGCGTCCCTGGCAACGCCGAGCGCTTCGCGTCCGTCGTGCGCGCTGGGGTCGAGGCGATCGACGGTGTGTGAATGAGCCAGCGAGCGCGCCGATGGACTACCTGACGTTTCGCGAGCGACCCGAGCGCGACGGAGCGCTCGACAGCGGAGTCGCGGTTCGAAGGATGACAGGCAAGATCGAGAACTCATGAGTTTACGAGCTGTAAGCGTTCGCGCCTGTCACGAACCCGAAGCGGAGCTGCTGTACGTGCTCCACGGGTTTCTCGGGGACGAGACCGCGCTCGACGGCGTGACGTCGCGGATCGCGTCGCGATTTGCGCGGGTCGAGCGGTGGGTCCTTCCGGGGCACAAACGAGAGCCGTGGAGCGCCTCGTGGACGTTCGACGCCGTCGTGGATCGGCTCATCGAGCGGTGCTCTGCGGTCGAGCCCGGGGTGATCGTCGGCTACTCGATGGGGGCTCGGATCGCGCTCGCGATGATCCTCCGGGCGCCCGAGCGGTTTTCGTGCGCGGCGCTCGTCGGGGTCGACCCAGGGATCGACGACGCTCCGACGCGCGAGGCGCGACTGCGTTGGGAGCGCGCGATGGCGGACGAGCTCTTGCGCGACGGGACCCAGGCGTTCGCCGCGCGATGGAGCGAGCTGGAGATCTTTGCGTCCCAACGATCGCTGCCAGGGCCCGTGCGCGAGGCGCTCTCGCTTCGAAGGAGCCAGCACGATCCCGAGGGAATCGCCTGGGCGATGCGCGCGCTCGGGACCGGCTCGATGCCCTCGCGCTGGGGCGCGCTCGCGGGGCTCGCGGTGCCCACCGTTGTTGTGACAGGCGAGCTCGACAAGAAATTCACGGCGATTTCGGCGACGATGGCCGAGCGATCACCGCGCGTCGCGCGCTGTGTGGTCGAGGGCGTCGGGCACGACGTCACGCTCGAAGCGCCCGAAGCCGTGGTAGACGCGCTGCAAACGTTGATCGCGAGGAGCTCGGTCGATGCAGAGAAGTGAACAGGGCCACGCCCCCTCGGTCGAGCGCGGGAGCCTCGGAGCGTACGTGCTCGGCGCGCGGCCGAAGACGCTCTTGATCGCCGTGGCGCCGGTGCTCGTCGGGGTCGCGACTGCCATCGCCACCGTGGGCGCGAGCGCCGTTCGTTGGCCCGCGGCGATCGCGGCGCTCTTCGGCGCGGTGTGGATCACGATCGGGACGAACTTCGCGAACGACGTGTTCGACTACGAGAAGGGCGCGGACACCAAGGAGCGGCTCGGCCCGATGCGCGTCACGCAAGCGGGCTTGCTCGAGCCGAGGCAAGTGCGCGTCGCGATGATCGTCTCGTTCGCGATCGCGATGCTCTGCGGCGCGTATCTCTTGTCGGTCGCGGGTTGGCCCGTGCTCGCGATCGGCCTCACGTCGATCGCCGCGGGAATCGCCTATACGGGAGGCCCCTATCCCCTCGGATACAACGGGCTCGGCGAGGTCTTCGTCTTCGTCTTCTTCGGCCTCGTCGCCGTGTGTGGAACGGTCTTCGTCTCGGCCTCGACGCTCACGACGCTCCCGATGATCACCGCGATTCCGAGCGGCGCGCTGGCCTCGTGCGTGCTGCTCGTCAACAACGTGCGCGACGTCGAGACGGACACCCGCGCGAACAAGCGAACGCTCGCCGTGCGATTCGGTCGCGACTTCGGCGTGGCGCTCTACCGCGCGTGCCTCGTCGCCGCGTACGCAGCCCCGTGGCTGGCGTGGCTCGTGTGTCACGTGTCCGTGTTCGCCGCGGTGCTTCCGCTCGCGTCGCTTCCGCTCGCGATCAAGCTCGCGCGGGCGCTCGGCGCCGAGCGAGGCGAGATCCTCAACGCGAGGCTCGGGCAGACCGCGGCGCTCTTGCTCGTGCACAGCGTGCTCTTCTCGATCGGCTTGGTGCTTCGCTGATGGCGCGCTGGATCGCTCGGACGCGGCTCGCGCGATTCCGCGGAGAGCTCCCTGCAAATGTGGCGAATCGCTCGCAGAAATGGAGCGTTCGCGACGCGGTCATCGTCGCGCTCGACGACGGCGCGCACGTCGGGCTCGGCGAGGCCTCTCCGCTGCCGGGCTTCTCGACGGACACCGTCGAGGCGTGCGAGCGCGCGTTGCGAGACGTGCATCTCACGCTCGGGCCCGCGCCGGACGCTGGCTCGATCGAGCACGCGGTGCGCTCGATGGTGCGGCCGGTCGAAGAGCGATTGAGGGCGGTTCCCGCCGCGAGATTCGCGCTCGAAACAGCGCTGTGGTCCTACGTGAAGCTCTCGACGACAGACGGGTCGACCTCCGCCGAGCGAAGGCTCGAGGTGTCCAATCGATCCGCGCTCCGAAGCGTCCTGCTCGGCGGGGGAAACGTCGATCCCGAGTCGTGGGCCGAGCTCGCGCGCGACCGCGTCGAACGCTCGCAAATCGCCGGAGGAAACCTCGGCGGCTTCAAAGTGAAGGCGGGCCGCGCGGACCTGTCGTTCGAGCGCGAGCTCGCGGGCGTTCGTGCGCTTCGTGCTGTGCTGCCCTCGGAGTTCGAGCTGCGCGTCGATTGCAACGGCGCGTGGTCGCTCGATCAAGCGAAGGCCAACGTTCCGCGCCTCGCCGACGCGGGGGCGAACGTGGTCGAAGAGCCGTGCTCGGGCTCGGCGCTGCTCGCGCTCGGCGCGCAGCCCATCCCGTGGCTCGCGGACGAGTCGCTGGTGGATCCAGCGTTTTCGAAGGCCGTTCTCGACGCGCCCGGCTGCGGCGGGCTCGTGCTCAAGCCGATGCTCCTCGGCGGGTTGATCGTGTGCTTGGACCTCATGCGCGCGGCGTCGTCGCGCGGGATGCGGTACGCGCTCTCGCACGTGTTCGATGGTCCGATCGCGCTCAAAGCGATGAACGACCTCGCCGCGCTCGCGCCAGACCTCTTGTTGCCGTCCGCGCTCGGGTGGCACGAGGGGCTCGATGCTTGGCCGAAGCGGCCTCGGCGGTCGGCGCCGGACCTCCTCGGATCCGCGCCGCCGTGGCTCTTCTATGCGATTTCTCCGGCCGAATGGGGGCTCTCGGTCGACGCCTGACGCGCCGGGCAACAGCTCGGCAACAGCGCGACGGGGGATTTGGCGTGTTTGCTCGGGATCGGCGTATACTTTTCCTGAATGAGTGTTCGTCGATCGAGCTCGCGCCGTCGTGCGTGGTGGGGAGGCGCGTTCGCGTGCAGCCTCGCGCTGGCCGCGCTCGGAACGGACGCGCACGGTCAGGCGCGCAATCGCGGGCGCTTTCAACGGCTCGTTCAGCAAGCCGCCGAGGCGTACAACCGCAGCGAGCCCGACGTCGCGATCAACCTGCTCGAGCAGGCGTACACGCTCAATCCCAACCCGCTGCTGCTCTACAACATCGGCCGCGCGCACGAGCTCGCGGGACGCTTGGAGCGAGCGCTCGAGTACTACTCGCGCTTTCTCGCAGAGCACCCCGATGAGGCGCAAGCGCAGCTCGGCCGCGAAGCGCGCGCGAGCGTGCAAGCGCAGCTCGACGCGCGAACCGCGGCGGCGAACCGGACCAACGCCAACAACAACACGTCGCAAGGACCGACGCGCTCGAACGCGAACACCAATCAGAACAACGGGCCGCGGATTCGCTGGGTCGATCAGCCTCGGAGGTTCACCGGCGCGCACGCCACCTTGGTGATCTCGGGCGCCGTCCTCGCGGTCGCCGGAGGCGTGTTGGGAGGGCTCGCGCTCGCGCAGAGCGGAGGGTTCGCCGGCACCGCGGACCCTGCGCAGCGCGCGGGCTTTCAAGACCGCGGCAACGCCTTCGCGTGGAGCGCCAACATCGGGATCGGCGTCGGCGTCGCCCTCGCTGGAACAGGGCTCATCTGGTACGCCGCGCAGCCGACGCGGATCGCTGTCGAAGAGCCGCCGAGCAGCGGCGGAGGCGCGCAGTGAACACCTCGAGTCACCCGTCGTTGCGCAACCCACCGGAGCTCCCGGTGCTGGGCGCGGACCGGTTCGAGATCCTCGAGCGCATCGGCGCGGGCGGGATGGGGACGGTCTACAAGGCCGTGCAGAAGTCCGTCGGGCGCCTCGTGGCCGTGAAGGTGTTGTCGAGCGAATACGCTGCAAATGCAGCGGGCGTCGCGAGGTTCGTCCGAGAGGCTACGGTCGTCTCGCGGCTCGTTCACCCGAACATCGTCTCGATGATCGAGTTCGGGCGCGACCCCGAGAACAACCTCCTGCTCGTGATGGAGCTGCTCGAAGGCGAGCCCTTGCGACAGACGTTGCGTCGCGAGCGTCGACTGCCCGTGTGGCGCGCGGTGCAAATCTCGATGCAAGTGCTCGCCGCGCTGCGCATCGCGCACGGCGCAGGCGTGGTTCACCGCGACCTCAAGCCCGAGAACATCTTCATCACCAACGTCGACGGCGCGGACCACGCGAAGGTCCTCGACTTCGGCGTCGCGAAGATGCTCTCGCACGAGGTCGGCCACGAGACCACCGCGGGCTCGCTCGTCGGGACGCTCAAGTACATGGCGCCCGAGCAAATCGCGGGCGATCCGCCGGACGCGCGCGTCGATCTGTACGCGCTCGGGGTGCTGCTCTACGAGATGCTCGCGGGCACGCTGCCCTACGAGCACAAAGAGCGCGTGGCGCTGCTCCGCGCGATCTTGAACGACCCGCCCGTGCCGATCACGCAGCGCGCTCCCGAGGTCCCGCAGCCGCTCGCGGAGCTCGTGATGCGCGCGATCTCGAAGCTCACGATCGACCGCTTTCAGAGCGCCGAAGAGTTTCGCGCCGCCCTCGCGCCGTTCGCGATGGCGGGCCCGGACGCGCGGCCGCCGGCGTTTCCGATCACGCAAGAGATCCGATTGCCTCCGAAGGCGCCCTCGACGGATCGCGACAACAACACGCGCGCATCGACGCCCAACGCGATCTCGGCGCGGCAGAGCTATCCCGCGGGGGATCAGTCGGGCGCGAAGATCCTCGCGGCGCCGCCGCCCAACCCGTCGGGGATCAGCTCGGGCGGATTGCTCTCGTCGGACATCGCGCCGCCCGTGGCGATCCCCGGAGGTCCTGCGTTCAACGCGGGCGTTCAGCAGGGATCGGACTCGAACTACACGACCGGCGCGGGGCTCAGCGCGGCGACGCATCGCTCGCAAGCGCTCTCGCCGAAGCGGTCCAACGTCGTGTACGTGATCGGCGCTGTCGTGATCGCGGCGATCGCCGCGAGCGCGGGCGTCGTGATCGCGCGCGGGTCGACCAGCACGACGCCCAACGCAGATCGCCAGGGATCCACCACGGGAAACGCGAGCAGCGGCTCGACCGTGATGGTCACCGTGCGCACGACGCCCGCGGGCGCTTCGCTTCGCGACACGGCGACGGGCGAGCAGCTCTGCGCGCAGACGCCGTGCATGGTCCCCGTGCGCGCAGGAGGCAATCGCCACGTGCGCGCGTCGCTCGGAGCCTCGTCGATGGAGGTCGTGCTCGATACGACGTCGGGTCCGATCGATGTTCCGCTCGGGGCGTCGGGGCCCGAGATCATCCCGACGCAGCCCATCGACGCGGGGGTGTTCGCTGCGTCGACGGACGCGGGCGTGCGGCGCAGCAACAACGGTCGCGTGATTCGCCGCAACACCAACAGCAACAACGGCTCGAGCGGGAGCGGCAACAACAACGGAGCGATTCCGATGTTCGGAGTCAGGCCGGGGCAGTGAGCGGGCTGCGGCCGATCGTGGCTGCCCGCCGCGCGCTGCCTGCGCTCGTCGCGAGCGCTCTGCTCGTGGCGTCGCGAGCCCACGCGCAAGACGCGGGCGTCGCAGACGCGAGCGCGACGAGTCGAACGACGACGAGCGCGACGGCGCAGACCGACACGGCGATCCGTTGGCCGCTTCGGTTGCCGGGGCTCGACGCGACCATCAACGACCCGCGCGACGGTCGTGCGTGGGGCGTCACGACGCGCATCAACGCGACGAGCGTGACCGTCATCGCGGCCGTGCAAAATGGCCAGCTCGCGCTCGTGTTCGAGCAGCGGCGCACGGGGCCGACGAGCTGCGCTGCGACGCTCGTGGCCGAAGCGCGCACGCAACAAGCGGTGTACACGCTGCGCGCGGAGTCGGCGCTCGCGCTGCGGGGGCCAGGGTTCGACCCCGAGGCGGCCTTTCAATTGCGGGCGGGCGGGTTCGATCTCGAATACGGGTGCGTCGAAGCCAACGGGCGTCCGTGGCTCGTGACGGCGATGTCCAACGCGCGCACGGGCTACACGCTCGCGGACGCGACGGCGATGAACGGGCGCGTGGCCGAAGCGCTCCGCGGCCGCGGCGCACGCGGCGACGGAACCGTGCGGCTCGAGACAACGGGCCTCGATCTCGGCGCGCTCGACATCGAGGGACCGTGGCTGTTCACGGGGGACGCTGTCGGGTTTCCGCTCGCGGGAGACGTGGTGAGCTCGCGCGCGGGCGACCGCGGAGGCGTGACGCTCACCGTGGCGATGCGCGCGGGGCGCTGCATCGAAGCGTGGGACGCGCTGCGCGCGTGGCTGACGAGCGAAGGGCAGCGGCTCGATCGACCGGCGTACGTTCCAAACGGGTACGGACCGAGGATTCGGCGGGTTCCGAGCGGCGAACGCGTGCGCGAGGTGTACTGCGCGCAGCCGACGCCCGAGCGAGCGCTCATCGTGTCCGCGGTGTTCGCGCAGAACGACGCGGATGCGACGGCGCGAACGAGCGCGATGCTCGAGCGGCTCCTTCGCGCAGCGACCCCGGCGCGACTCGCGTCCCCGACGCAATCGCAGCGTCGCGCGCCGGCCGCGTCGAGCAACTAAGCTCGCACCACTGCGTCGAAGCGCGCGCTGAACCCGTCGCGACCGTGGACGAGCGACACCGCGCGCTCGCGTCGGTACCACGGGTCGTTGGCGTTGTAGGGGTCGCCGTCGAAGTAGATCTGCGTCGTAAGCACTCCGCGCGGGCCGTGAATCTTGCAGTGGATGTGCGCCGGTCGATACGTCGCTCCGTTGAGGTACCGCCCCGGAACGATCGTTCGCACCGTGAACCGCCCGCGCGCGTCGGTCTCGAGCGTCGCGCGAAGCCGCGATCCCGCCGTGTCGTACCGCCCTCGCGCGTCGCACTGCCAGAGCTCGACGCGGGCGCGCGCCAGACCGATGCAACGCGTGTCGCGCACGGTGGCTTCGAGCTCGAGCGGCGTCCCGGACATTCCGGGCTCGATGAGCGTCGTTCGGCGCGGGGCGTTCGCGAGGTAGTAGGGACCTTCGATGTCTTCGCCGGTGAGCGCGCAGCGAGGGGCCTCAGCGAAGGCGAGCGCAGAGGAGGGGGCCACCGCAGAGAGCGCGGCCCATTGCGCGAGAAATCTACGACGGTCGACCTGCTCGTTCTTCATGGGTTCGAATCCCTTTCGAACCGAGAACGAGCGCGGAGCCCGACCGGCGCACGAAATCGACGACCCTCCGCCGGACGCAGTTCGAGCGCGATTTACGGCGTCCAGCGCTGCGACGGCCCGTAGCTCCCCGAGCCGCTGCCCGACGGAACGTACCTCTGCGGCGCGACGCTCACCGGCGTTGTGCGCGTCGCGACGCCCGCGTCTCGAAGCGCAGGCGCGATCGCCACGGTCCCTGCGTCGCGCTCCGTCGCTGCGTCGGACGAAGGCGCGATCGCGTGCGCATCGGGGAGCGCCGTCGATCGCGTCGTCGTGACCGTGGGCGCCGTTGGCTGCGCCCGGGGTCGCGACGGAGCCTCTCGCGACGCGAGGGCGCGCTCGCACTCGTCTCGCACGGCGATGGACTCGGCGTCGGTCCGAGACGCGACGATCGCGCGCGAGGCTTCGAGCTCCGCGCGTCCTTCGCGGGTCGAGCCGCTCGCGACGAGGGCGAGGCCGAGGACCTTGCGCGCGCGGGCCACGCGGAGGTGATTCGCTCCGAATGTGTTCGTGTCGCGGGCGAGGGCGCGTCGCGCGCGTTCGATCGCGACCGAGTGCGCTCCACGAGAGAGCGCGACGAGCGCGAGGTTGAGCGTCGCGAGGGGCGCGTCGAGGGTCGCCCCGAGGATCGATTCGGCTTCGAGGAGCCTGCGCTCGGCTTCGTCGAACGAGCGCGCTTCGAGCGCGAGCAGCCCGAGGCTGTTCAGCTCGAGGCCTCGCTCGATCGATCGCGGACCGAGCCAACGCTCTTCGAGCTCGAGCGCTTGCAAATAGTGCTCGCGCGCTTCTGCGCGGCGCTCGGCGCGGCGAAGGACGCCCGCGATGTTGTGGAGGTGCCGCGCGCGATCGGGGTGATCGAGGCCGGTTCGAGCGCGATCGAGCTCCATCGCTTCGCGGTGCAGGGCGAGGGCGCGATCGAGCTCGCCGCGTTCGCGGGCGACGTTGGCCAACGCCGTGAGCACAGGAGAGCGATCACCGCCGTGCTGCGCGCGGAGCGCGAGCGCCCGATCGAGCGCGGTCGTCGCGCGATCGAGGTGGCCGAGGTTCGAGAGCGCGAGGCCGTTCAACAACGCGAGCGACGACTCGAGCGCGGGGTCGCCCACGCGACGCACGGACGCCTCGGCCTGATCGATCGCCGCGATGGTCTCGCTCCACGCGCCGCGCGCTCCCTCGGAGGCGACGAGCTCGAGCCACGCCCGTGCGGCGCCATCGTCGTCACGCCCCGCCTCGGCGACCAGCGCTGCTCTTCGCGCCGCGCGGCTCGCTTCGACGTGCGACCCCAACGCGCGAAGCGCCTTCGCGAGCGCTCGGCTCGCCCGCGATCGAACGGGAGCCCACTGCGACGCGTCCGCCGCCCGCTCGGCCTCGGCCGCACGCGCGGAGGCGTCCCTATAATGACCCGTGGTCATATTGGAAATCGACTCGCGAACAAGCACTTCGGCCCGCGTGACTTCTCGCGCGCGCGAA
The DNA here is from genome assembly GCA_016793325.1 of Myxococcales bacterium. GTDB lineage: Bacteria > Myxococcota_A > Polyangia > Polyangiales. The sequence continues at coordinate 230,824 of JAEUKI010000055.1, forward strand.
GGGTCCGTCGGCGGGGCTTCGGTCGCGACCAGCGCGCGCGTGTCCGCACACCGTTCGATCGGAGGGAGCTCGAACGCGATCGACGACGAGGCCAACACGACGCTTCGATTGGCGCGCGCGAGGGACGCGACGACCGCGTCGAAGTCTCCCCGCGCGTGATCGAGGCACCGTCGCTGCGCCGCGCGAAGCTCGGGGGACGGCGCGGGCGCGGCGGTCGTCGGACCCACGCGACACACAGCCTCGCTCGCGGCGAACCAGCGATCGGCCCAGCGGTCGAGGGCGGCGTTCAACTCTCGCGCGAGCGCGGCTCCGACCCGGGGCTCTTCGCGCACGAACGCGCGCTCGATCGCGTCGCGCGCGTCCCTCGTGAGCGGCCTCGCGCCGGCGCTGCACGCGGCGACGCTCGGCGCGTGCGACGCGCGATTCGTTCGAGCCCACGCGCCCGCAGAGAGCGCCACCGTCGCAGTCGCGATCACCGCGAGTACCGCCGCGCGAGGCGACGCGCGCGACGCGCGATCGAGCTCGGCGAGCCACGCCGCGACCGACGATGGACGCCTCTCGGGGTTTGCTTCGAGCGCGCGCGCGATCACGCGAAGCACCGGAGCGCTCACCGGCGAACCCCGCAGCGAAGGGCCCTGTGCGATCGACGCCCGGAGCTCTGCGAGCGTCGCGGCGACGAACGGACGGCGGCCGACGAGGGCTTCGTACGCGACGACGCCCAGCGAAAAGAGGTCCGAACGCTCGGTCGCTTGCGCGCCGTCGAGCGTCTCGGGGGCCATGTAGAGCGGCGTTCCGAGCAGGGCGCCGGTCTGGGTGAGCGCGTGCGAGAGCGCGCCTTCGTCCAGCGATCCGCGCGGGATCGTCGGCGCCGCGAGGCCGAAGTCCGCGAGCCGCACGCGGTCTTCGCCGATCACGATGTTCTCGGGTTTGACGTCGCGATGGAGCACGCTCCGCGCGTGCGCCGCCGCGAGCCCGCGCCCCGCGGCGATCACCACCGCGAGCGCCTCGCGCCACGGCCGCGATCGCGCGTCGAGCCACGCGCGGAGCGTCGGGCCGCGAACGACCTCCATCGCCACGTAGAGCTGCCCGTCCGCCTCGCCGACGTCGAAGACCGTCACGATGTTTTCGTGTGTCAATTTGGCGAGCGCCGACGCCTCGCGCCGCGCGCGCTCGCGCTGAACGGGGTCCCTCGCGCGCTCGGGTCGAAGGACCTTCAGCGCGACTTCGCGCTCGAGGCGCGGATCCCACGCGAGGTACACGAGCCCCGAGGCGCCTTCGCCGAGCAGCGACCGAAGGACGTACGGGCCGACCTCTGCGCCGCGCTCGAGCGTCGCGCCCGAGTGTGTGTCACTTCGATGCGAGCGAGCGAGGAGCCCCACGAGCTCCGAGCAGCTCGGGCAGCGGTCCATGTGCGCGTCGATCGATCGCGTCGTGGTGGCGTCGAGCTCGCCGCGCACGAACTCGTCGAGCACGAGGTCATCGGGGCACTCGGACGCGTTCACGGCAGGCTCCAGGGTAGCAAGTTCGCGTACAATCGCCTCGTGATGGACGAGCCGATCGACGAGGGCGAGGTCGAGTTTGCCCGCGCCGTCGCGCGCGGCGAGCCCGCGGCGGTGGCGCGATTCGAGCGAGAAATCCTCGCGTCGATCGACAAGGCGCTCGCGACGATGCGCCTCGATCCCGCGGCGCTCGACGAGGTCAAGCAGCGCGTCCGTGTTCGGTTGCTCGTCGCAGAAGAGGGCGCGCCTCCGCGCCTCGTCGCGTACGCAGGGCGCGGTCGGCTCGAAGGGCTCGCGTGCGTGACGGCCTCGCGCATCGCGCTCGATCTGTTGCGGGCGAGCAAGAGCAACGCCGCGGCCCCGGTCGATCGCCTCGCCGACGATTTCGGCGTCGATGCGGCGCGCGCGACGGGCACAGGTGCGGATCCCGAGGACGCGCTCGTTCGCGAGGACGTGAAGCAGCGATTTCGCGTGGCGTTCGCCGCGGCAGTGGACGCGCTCGACGCGCGAGAGCGCGCGGTGCTCAAGCTGCACTTGCTCGAGGGCGTGACGCTCGATCGTCTCGCGGGGATGTACTCGGTCCATCGCGCGACGGTGGTCCGGTGGCTCGCGGACGCGCGATCGAAGGTGCTCTCGCGAACGCGCCGCGAGCTCGCGGAGTCGCTCGGGGCCACGGACGTCGACAGCACGATCGCGCTGCTCGAGAGCAAGCTCGACGCGAGCATCGAGCGCCTATTTCGCACGCGTAGCTGAGTTGCGCGCGAACAAGCTCGCGATGCGCCACGCGTCGTCGGCGAAGCGAACCGTGATGGTCTCGGACCATCGTCCCTGCGCGCCCTCGCTCGTCGCTTCGATGGTGACGCCGTCGTCCGTCGCGCTCACGGGGGTCACGCTGACGATGCGATACCTGCGGTCTGCGAGGCGTTGCGAGACCCACTCCGCGCCGCTCCAGGTGGGAGGCTGGCAGCAGCCGTTGTACTCGAAGTGCGCCCGCGCAGACGCGTGCCATGCGCTCGCTGCATGGGAGGCGTTTCGCTGGGAGATCGCTTGGACGTAGCTCGAGACGACCGCCATCGCGGCGTTCGTGCGGCGCTGCGTGAGCGAGGGGCCTCGAGCGCCACCGTAGAAGTCTCCGCATGCGAGCGCGGGCTGTGCGGCGACGAAGAGCGAGAGGGCGAGGGCGAGCGAGCAGTGCGCGAGGCGGAGGGTGTTCATGGTGGAGGGTCCTTTCGCTCCGAGAACGAGAGGCTCGACCGACCGGCGCACGAAATCGACACGCGGCGCGAGAGACTTCTGTTCGCCTGTGAAAAAGCAGGCGAAACAGCGTCGCTCTCTACTGGGGGGCGCCCGCGTCGGGCGGTGTCCAGCCGCGAATGGGGACGACCACGGGCGTTCCGCCGATGATGTTCACGCGCATGGTGCCCTCTTGCTCGGGGTTGCGCTCGTAGCGGACGCGGCGCTGCATGGGCGGGGTCCACACCGATGGGCTCACGGGCGTGACCTCGGGGAAGATCCTTCGCGCGCCGTTCCACGCGCGGGCGGTGAGCGAGAGCGTGGGGACCGACGTCGCGGGAGCGCTCTCGCCGAGGACGCCCTGTCCCGTGGGGAGCACGAGCACGCTGTCCCCGAGGGCGATGCGCGTGGGGCCGCAGCCCGCGAGGTCGAGCGCGCGCTGCACGAGGTCGGGCGTCGCTCGATCCGTGACGGCGATGACGAGAAAGCCCTCGCCGTCGATGCCGGCGCCGCGAAGGACGCTCATCCCGGGGCGCAGCGCTTCGCCCGCGAGCCCGTCGCCGTCGTTCGCGATGCTCCAGCGAGGACCGCTGCCGCCGGTGGTCATCGTGAGCCGCGGAGCGCCTGCGCCGCGCGCGATTGTTCCCCCGACGAAGCGCGCGACGAGCGAGTCGTGCGCGTCGGGGGCCGCGAAGTTCACGCGGCGCGCGTCGACGCGAACGAGGTTGACCCATCGATCCGCCCGCGCAGGGTCGGGTCGAATTCGTGTGCGCGCCATCGGCCACGGAAACGGGTGCGCCCCGAGCCCGTTGACGTGCCACGTCCCTTCTCCGGTTTGCGCCGGCGAAACCGCAGGTCGCAGCGGCTCTCCAGGGAGCACCGAGCGCAGCAAGAGATAGAAGAAATCTCGCGGATCGCGCCGGATGTACCGCGGGAGATTGTGGCTCATTCGACGGACGAGCTTGCGGCCGCGGAACGTCACGTTGGGCAAGCCCGAGATCGTCCCCTCGGCTTCGAAGCCGCCGACGAGCGCGTGCTCGAGCGGCGGATGCTGCGCCGGAGGCGAGACGCGATAGAGCTCGAAGCCGGTGTTCGAGCCGTTCATGTCGAGGTGCACGGCGTACGAGCAGCGCGCGGCGATGAGGGCGCGGCCGAGCGTCTGCGGCTCGAGGTGATCGCCCCACGCGTACAACACGTGGTTGTCGCGCGTGAGGCAGATCGCCGTGCGCGTCGTGTGCGTGTCCGTGGTCTGCCCGTGAATTCCGCCCCAGTAGCCGCGACGCCACGGGTTGTACGTCCCGTCGTCGACGACGGCGGTCATGTTCTGGCGAAACTCGACGACGTCCTGCGGGATCTGTCGCAGGCCGCGCGGCCATGAGCCGAAGCCGAGGTCGCCGTCGGCCATGAGCGCGAGCGTCGCGGCGTAGGGCTTCGCGGGCAGCAGCACCATGCCCTCTGCGAACACGCCGAACTCGCCGTGGATCGCTTGAAACGCGCCGTTGAACGCGCCCACGAGCCTCGACATCGTCCGCTCGTCGCGCGGGATCGCGCCGGTGCCCGTCTCGCCGGTCGCACCAATGGGCTCTTCGCTCCCGGGAACGACGTGCAGCTCGATCTGCCTCGGGTCCCACGCGGCGAAGAACGTGCGCCCGTCCAACCGCTCGGGATCGGGCCGTAGAAACGTGATGTACATCGGCGGAGGAGCGCCCGGATTCGCGCGCGAAAACGGGTCCCCCTCGCGCACGAGCGGCGACCACTCGCCTTCGCGCGGGAGCGCGGGCTGCACGAGCGGCGTGATCCTTTGTGGGGGCCAGTTTTCAACAGGGCCCTCGAGCGCCGCGCCGTTTGCGTTGGTTCCGCCCGAGAGAACGTCGGCGAGGTCCTGCGCGTCGTCCTGGCGATTGCTCGTCCCCACCGTGGACTGTCGCAGCCTCGCGAGCTGGTGCTCCGCGCCGAACGCGATCGACTCGAGCAGCTCGATGGGCTCGGCTCCGATCCACGGCACCGCGCGCACCGTGTTGACCGCCCACGGAACCCACGCGTCCATCTGCGCCGCGACGCGCGCGCGATGGCGCACGAGCTCGCGGTGCGCGCCGAGCGCGAAGTCTCGCGACGGTTCGATGGTGACCCTCGCGCGTCCCTCGATCGTGGCGGCGAGGCTGGTTCCCTCGAACGCGAGGGTGACCTCGCGCGCGGGGCGAACGAGCTCGAAGCGCTCGATCCCGTAGCCCGAAGGTCGCCCCGAGCGTTGCCAGCGCGTGACGGCGAGGCGCAGTCGAGCGCCGGTCTCTGCGGCCACTTCGGCGCGCTCGCCGCGGCCATCGATGATCGAGATCGCGTCTGCGCGGCCGTCGACGCGCGTGACGAACGCTGCGTACGTGGCGGATGGATCGACGGTGAGCGCGCTCTCTTCGGCGGCGTTGGACTGCGTGAGGTTGTAGAGCCCGCTCAGCGAGATCACGCGATCGTCGGGGCCGGTGCGCACTTGCGCGACGAACACGTCGTCGAGCGCGCCCGCGGGCTGCGCGGACTTCGCGAGAAAAATCGCCCGCCTCGGAACGACGTCCGCTCCATCGAGCCACCGCATCGACCCTTCGCGGAGCACCAAGCCCTTTCGCGCGAGCACCTCGGGCAGCGGTCGAAACTCGCCGTTGACCAAGGAGACGATCGCGCCGACCGCGGTGAGCGCGGCGATCGATCGAAGGAGCGCTCGCGACGTGCGCGCGCGCGGCGGTGCGGTGTTGGCGGACACAGACGACACGGCGGATGGCTACAGAGGGCGTCTATACAACGTCCAGCCGCGCCCGTCGCATTGCATGTCGAGCGCGCAAAAAGTCGAAGGGTGGGCAACGGGCGGCGCGGCGGGGTATGACCCTTGGGGCCAATGCGGTTTCCGTTGATGGATCCGGCCTTCGTCGAGAGGGCGCTCGCGTCGATTCGGCCTGTTGCGTATCGAGACGCGTTCGTCGCGCTCACGTCGCGGTGCGCGCCGCAGGCGTTCGAGCGGCTGGCGAGCAGCGACATGCTCGGCGAGCGAACGATCTGGGATCCGCGCGGCGTCGCAGAGGACCTCGGCCCCGCGATGGCGGGCGCAGGCGTGGCCCTCCGCGAGATCAACGGCGGAGGAACGCCTCGCTTGTCGGGCCTCGTCCCCCGCGCCGCTGCGGTGTTTCGCGGGCTCATCGAGTTTCGCGACGACGGGTGCGAGGACGCTCCGCCGCCGGCGTTCATGGGCGGCGCTTCGTTCGCGCCGAAGATCCCGACGGACGTCGAGTGGGGCTGGTTCGGCGACGACATGTTCGTCCTGCCTCGGTGGCGCGCGGCGCTCACGAGCTCGGGCGCGTTTTCGACCTGGGTTTTCACAGTCGAAGAGCTCGCGGACCGCGCGGCGCTCTTGCGCGAGCTCTCGACGGCCAACGACGTGATCATGCGCAGCCCCACGATGCGCATCTACAGCACCAACGTTCGTGTTCGCGAGGACCTCTCGCGCGAGCGTTGGCGCGCGCTCGTCGAGAAGGCCATCCAAGCCGTGAGCGGGAGCGCTGCAAATTCACTGCGAAAGCTCGTTCCTGCGCGGCGGACGCACATCGAGTTCGAGAGCACGATCGACCCCGTGGCGTGCGTGGCGCGCGCGGGGGCGAAGTTTCGTAGCTGCACGCGCTTCATGGTCGAGCGCGAAGAGCGCGCGTTCGTCGGCGCGACGCCCGAGCGGTTGATCCGCGTGAAGGGGCGCGAGATCGAGACCGACGCGCTCGCAGGGAGCCTCCCTCGCGCGGCGGACAGCGTCGTCGACGCGCTCTCGCGCGAGCTTCTCGCGAGCGACAAGAACCGTCGCGAACACGAGGCCGTCGTCGCTGCGATCCGCGCGGCGCTCGCGACGGTGTGCGAGTCGATGGACGTGCCTTCGGCGCCGACGGTTCGCGCGCTGCCGAACCTCGTGCACCTCTGGACGCCCATTCGGGCGACGCTCCGCTCGACGCTCCACCCGCTCGACCTCGTGGGCCTCCTCCACCCGACGCCCGCCGTCGCAGGAACGCCCCGCGAGCTTGCGGTCCAATGGCTCGTCCGCAACGAGCCACACCCGCGCGGCTGGTTCACCGGTCCCGTGGGCTGGTTCGACGCGCGCGGCGACGGCGCGTTCGTCGTGGGGCTTCGTTCGATGCTGCTCTACCGCAACCACGCGTGGCTCTACGCGGGCGCGGGCGTCGTCGCGGGGTCCGATCCCGACGCCGAGTACGAAGAGACCAGCGCGAAGCTCACCGCGATGACCGCTGCGCTCGGGTTGTAGCGGGCTTCGCGCGCGCCGGCTTCACAGCGCTCGAGCGCGGTGGCGCTTCTTGTACTTCTTGCCGCTCGCGCACGTCTGCCCAGACCGCCGTGCCGTACGCGAGCACTTCGGAGACGTTTGCGCCCACCGCAGTCGTGTCGTCGCGCACTCCGATGATGCCGTTGGCGCCGCGTGAACGAGCATCTGCGCGAATGCGTCCGCTGCGGGTCGAGCCACGAATGGCGAAGGTCTGAGTGTGACTTTCTCTCTCTCAATTTGCAGGGGGAATGCGCCTTGCTTCGCTCGGTCCCATGAGCCCTCGAACGAAGATCTCGCTCGCGCTGTTTGGCGGAAGTTTGCTGGTGTTCTTGCTGATGCAGCTCGTCCCGGTCGAGCGCAGCAACCCGACGGGCAGCGCGAGGATTGCGTGGGACTCGCCGGCGACCGAGGCCCTCGCGCGGCGAGCGTGCATGGACTGCCACTCGAACGAGACCGTTTGGCCTGGACACGCTCGGGTCGCGCCCGTCTCGTGGTTCGTCGCGAATCACGTCAACGAAGGGCGTCGCGAGATGAACTTCTCGACGGGCCACGAGGTCGAGATCGACGAGTGCTCTCGCGAAATGCAGCGGGGAACGATGCCGATGGCTTCGTACACGTGGCTTCACCCCGAGGCGAAGCTCTCTGCCACCGAGCAACAAGCGCTGATCGCCGGGCTGCGCCGCACGTTTGCGCGCGCTCGTAGCGGCGACGGCGCGGGTGACGGGCACGAACGCCGCGGTGATCACGACGACGATTGAGCCGCGCGTTCGACGAAAGCGAGACTCCTACTTCGACGTGGCCCTGCTCGACGCCGGCTCGTCTGGGCGCGCGGCGCTTCGTTCGATCGAACTTGCGTCACCGCGCTGCGAGCACGGCGGCTTCGAGCGCGAACACGTGCGGGTCGCGATCGCCCAATGACCGCAGCGCGTCGGCGAGGCGCAAGAGGTACTCGACGTTGCTTCCGCTGGGTCCGTGCGCGCGGAGGATCGTCGCGGCGATGTCCTCGTCGCGCTCGTCGCCGGCGTCCCACGCGTTGCCCCGGGGAGCGATGTACACGTACGCGCTCGCGAGGGCGCCGTGATCGAGCTCGATCTCGACCGCGGAGCGCTCGTACCCCGCGCGCTCGCGGTGATCGAGCGCGACGAAGGTCGCCTCGGCCTGCGCTGCGTCGAAGCGATACGCGATCCCTCGCACGCTCGCTCCTTCACGAGCGACGAGCGTGACGACGCGGCCGGGGAGCGAGGGCGTTCCGCGGTGGTCGTCGCTGCGCTGCGAGAAGCGCCGCGCGAAGCCGCGCAGCGTGGCGGGCCGGGACTCGACGAACTCGAAGCTCGGTCGATAGATCACCGAGCCGTAGCCGAACAACCAGACGCTCTGCTCGTCCATGAACGCCCGTGTTGATCGCGCACCTTCGCCGCGACCGCAATCGGGTGCATCGATACCCAACGAGTCTCCTTTCACCGACAGTGCACTGTCGGTGGCGGCACGATGCACGCGCTCGCGCTCGGCTGTTCGTGCGGCGCCGAGGCTGCTTCGAGTGACCGTGCTAACGTCTCGGCTCGTCATGGCCGACGCGAAGCGAACACCCGAGCACGGTCCGTTTCGCGCAGAGCAACTGCGCGAGGGCGACCGCTACGAGCTGTCCAAGGGGCACGCGATCTACTGCGCTCCCTCGGGGGGAAGACACGGCGGAGCGAACGCGATCGGAGCGCTCGTGCTCGGGTCCGATCCGAAGGTGACCGAGGTGGGCATCGACGTGGGCTACAGCCCAGCGAGCGACGAGCTGCGGTCGCCGGATGTCTCCGTCGGCAACGTCCCGAACGCGCCCGGTTGGGTCGCTGGCGCGCCCGCGCTCGCCCTCGAGTACGCCGACCGGGGAACGGACGAGGGCGAGCTCCAAGAGAAGATCGCGTCGCTGCTCACCGCGGGCACGCGCTGGGTGTGGGTCGTGCGGCTCGTCGGCGTTCGGCGGGTCGAAGTGTACGAGCAGGGACAGCCGCCCCGCGTGCGGGCCGACGGAGAGCAGCTCGAGGCGCCCGATGTGTTGGCGAACCCCGTTCCGGTCGCAGCCCTGTTCGACCGCGATGCGGCCCTCGACGCGTCGCTACGCAACATGGTTCAGCGTCAGGGCTTCGCCTCGCTCCCCGACGCGCTCGCCCGGAGTCGCGAGCAAGGTGTCGAAGAAGGCATCGAGAAGGGCATCGAGAAGGGCATCGAGAAGGGCATCGAGACTGGCGAAGCGCTCGCCATGCGCCGCTCGATCGAGACCTTGTGCGCGACGTTCGAGATCGACGTCGACGACGCGCGACGCGCAGCCCTTCGCGATGCTTCTGTCGTTGAGCTCCGCGCCCTCTTCGACGCGATCTTGCGCGACAGGGCTTGGCCGCGCTGAGCGACCTTCGATCGCGACGCAATCAATCGTGCGTCGTGGGCATGGCGCTCTCGCCGTCGCGCGCGTTTGCGCCGAGGTAGTACAACTGTGAGCGCCCGCCGCTGACGAGGGCCTCGATCACGTCGCCGGGCGTGAGCACGAAGGACGAGGTCTCGGCGCCGTTGCGAAGCAGCGACGCGCGCTTGGTCACTTGAACGACGTAGCGCTTGAAGCCGTTGTTCGCCGCGCCGCCGTCGCTCTCCATCACAGCGCGTTGGTACGTGAGCGCGGCGATCGCGTCGTCCGTGGCCGACGAGCTCCCTTGGCTGACGCTGCCCGACGCCGTGATGATGCTCTTGGCGGACAACGGTTGAACCCACATCGAGTTGTTGCGCACCGTCAGGATGATCCCGAGTCGGCCCGGGGGGAGGTGTTCGCCGCCGTAGAGCATTCCGGGGTCGATCTTGCGCGGCTCGTCGCTGGCGACGTCGGCGTCGGCCACGATCTCGCCGTCGCGGCTCGCGGGAACCCACACAATCAACTCGCCCGACGCGCACAACACCGGCCAGCATCCGCGCGCCCACAGCGCCGCGAGGGGGCCCCACGGAGACGGGCCTCGGTGCTCGACCTTCTCGAGCACTCGACCGATGTGAACGTGTCGGTACAGCGTGAAGAACCCTGGCAACAGCAGGTTCCACGCAGGGCGCCACGACGCGGGGAGCGGGACCGCGCTCTCTTCGAGCCTCGCGCGAAACGACGCGAGCGCGTCGGGGATCGACGCGGCGTGCGGCTCGAGGCGCATCCGGTGCTCCATCACGCGGGTCATCGCGTTGCGCCAGTCGGCGTTCTCGGGGTCCGGGTTGCTGTGCGCGCCTTCGGCGATGACCTTCGTCCATCGCGCGCTCGCCTCGCGCGCCGATCGCGTGACGAACAGCCGCGCCGGACGAAGCTCTTTGGACGCGTAGCGCTCGAAGCACGCCGTGAGCTCGTCGGCGTACCCCGCGAGCGTGACCTCTGCGTCTCGATCGAGCCTCGTGATCGCCGCTTCGGGACGAAGCCACTGCGCCTCGTCGAGTGCCTGTTGCAGCTCGTCGCTCATCGCCACAGAGGATAGCGCGGATCGACAACGCTCACCGCAGACGGCGGGGCGCGATCCCGAGCGCGCCGTAGCGCTCGTCGCGCTCGCGCAGAATGTCGTCGAGGATCGCCGTGATCTCGTCGACGCCGCGCGTTCGAACGGTCTGCAAATTCGCCCGCGCGATGCGCTCGGCCAGCGGGAGCCGCTCTTCTTCGGTCCGCGCGGCGAGCGATCGCACGTACGCCTCGAGCTGGTCCGGCGGGACGTACTTCGTCTCGGCCGGGTCGCGAGACCGCATGCGAACCAGCACCGAGTGCCGGACGAGTTGAATTGTGGGGTCCGGCGTTCGGCGGATGTACGAGACGAGCCGCGCGGGCGACCCGAGGTCTGGCTCTGCGTCGGGATGAAAAGCCGCTGCTGCGAACTGCTTGGACAACGGCCGCGGGGTCTTCGCGTCGAGGTCGTGCAGCTCGGCCACGAATCGATGCCAATCGGTTCGTCCCAGCGTGACCCGCGGAAACAGCACGAGGCCGATTTCGATCTGCTCGTCCGCCGCGAGCTCGTCGGCGATCGCGAGGACCGACGCGTGCGTGGGGTCTCGCTGCGCGCACACCGTCACACGAACAGCGCCGTCGAGCCGTGCTCTTTCGGCGTACGGACAGAAGTCCATCGCCTCGACGATCTCGTGTTGGTACCGCGCGTAGACGAGCCTCGCGGCGCGATCGAGCGCTGGGTTGCTGTCGTCGGTCTCGTCGGGATCGCGCGCGGCGGACAACGGTCAACCCTCGGGGGGCACCAGCGCTTCGGCGTCGAAGAGCGAGAGCTGCGACCAGGGTTCGACGTTTCCGCCGGCGAGGCGCTGGGCGAGCTGCGCGGCGTGCTTGTAGAGGCGGCCCAGCTGGCGCGTGCGCGCGGTGCGTTCGCGCTGGGGTTCGACGCGGAATTTCCACATGGTGGACCCGGCGTCGTCGCGCGCGGGCTTGAGCCAGTCGGACCACTCGTACGCCGCGGCCTCCGAGAGGACCTTTCGAACGAGGTCCGCGTGGCCCTGCGTCGCGCGGCCTTCGCCGAGCATCCCGTCGAGCAGCGAGGACACGCTCACCGTCGCTGCGCCGCGGAGCCACTGGGCCACGGTCTCGGCGAGGATCGCCGCGGCGACGCGGTCGAGCGCGTCGCGCTCTTCGAAGGGCGGCTCGGGCTTCGCAGGCACGCCGCCTGCGCGGATCTGCAGCAACGGGTCGAGCGAGAAGTCCGCGTGAACGTGAAACTGCACATTGGACAAGAAGCGTAGCGCGACGCAGGCGGGCGTCCCGGGCGCGAGCTCGATCGCGAGGCCGTCGCGCGAGAGCTCGACCACGGCCGTGCGCGCGGTGTCGAGATCCACCACGCGCGCGCGAAACGTGTGATCACCGACGCGCTCGGGCAGCCCCCACAGCGCAAACGGATCGGCGCCGACGAACATGCGCGCCGCCGCCGGCTCGATCGCGTCCGCCCTCCACGGAACCGGAACGAACACCCGCCGTCCCTTCTGCGCGATCGCGTCGACGAGCGAGCGCAGCGCCTCGTACTCCGCGAAGATCGCGTCGAGGAGCTTCTCGTACTGGGCGAACGAGTTGCCCACCGCGGTGCACTTTCCGTCGTGATAGACCTCGACGCGCGCGTAGCTCTCGTCTTCGCCCACGCGAAGCTGCACCGAGCTCACGCTCGTCGCGCCCGGAAGGACGTCTTTTTCGCGCAGCGCAGCGAGGGTCTTGGCCGCGGTCGCCGCCCAGAATCGCAGCGTCACGACGTCGATCCCGTCGCGCTTGTCCGCGCCTTCGCTCCCGCCTCGCAGCGGCCTCCGGTCGTGCTTGAGCGAAAACAGCACGAGCGGAGAGCCTGTCGCGAGCGCCAGCGACTCGAGCCGCGACGGCAACAGCCTCAACGGCGTGAGAAACGGCGTCGCTGTGGTGAGCAGCTCGTGCACGCGGTCGGCGTCCTTGACGCTCGCGGCGACGTGGAGCCTCCACGGGCGACCCGGGGTCGCGTCGAGCCAGGACACTTGCTCCCCTGCGACGAGCGCCACGAGCTCGGGCTCGTCCGTCGCTTCGACGGCGATGCCCTGCGTCGCGAGCGCGCTCGCGAGGTGCGATCGAAGATCCGTGAGCACGGGGCCGTGCGCTTCGAGGAGGTACGTCTTGAGCGCTGCGCGTCCTTCGATGTCTTCGTCTCCGCTCGAAGCGCGGACAGAAGCGGACATCTGCCGCGCCAAGAGCACCGAGAGGTCTGCGCGAGTTCGTACGATGGCCATGGGCGCGCGGACGATACCCGCGATCGATGCGATCACGCCAAAACGATGCCGTCTTTCGTCGTACGCTCCGTGCCCGTAAGGCTGAATGGCAAAGCTCCAGCTCCACACGCACGCGGCGCGGCTACCCGAGATCGGAACCTCGCCCCGCCACGCGTTCGCGCTCATCGAAATCGGCGGCGAAATGACCGCGTCCGAGCTCGCGGAGTCCACGCGGGCCCCGCTGTGCATGGCGCTCGCGATCGACGCGTCGAGCTCGATGCGCGGCGCGCGGTTCGCGTTGGCCGTCCAGGCCGCGAGGGACGTGATCGACGCCCTCGGTCCCGAGGATCGCTTCGCCGTGGTGACGTTCGACCGCGTCGCCCGCGTCGTGTGCGCGCCCACCGCGGCGGATCCCGAGAGCAAAGCGGACGCGCGTCGCGCCCTCGACCACATCGCGACCGCGACGGGGACCAACATCTCCGCCGCGTGGCGCGAGTGCGACGACGCGCTCTCTCGCTGGATGATCCCCGACGCGGCGCGACGGATCGTGATCCTGACCGATGGGCTTCCGTCGCACGGCGAGATCGAGCCCGAGGCGCTCCGAAGGCTCGTCCGCGCGGGGCTCGATCGCGGGGTCGAGACCAACGTCGTCGGCGTAGGGGACGCGATCGACGAGCGGCTGTGCGCGCTGATCGCCGCCGCGGGCGGAGGGCGGTTTCACTTCTTGCGCGACGCAGCGCAAGTGGCGCCCGTGATCGCGTACGAAGTCGAGGGCGCCCGGAGGCTCGTCGCGACGGACGTCTCGCTGTTCATCACGTTTACGCCGCGCGTGACGCGCGCAGAGGTGATGCACAAGCTCCCGTGCCGACCGGACAAGCGCACGATGGAGGTCTCGATCGGGCCCGTGAGCGCGGGCTCGCCGCGCGTCGTGCTCTTGCAGTTCGAGCTCGACGACCCCACGACAGAGGCCCCTGTGTTCGAAGCCTTCGCTCGAGGAAACTGGGCTGCCCCGAGACCCGCTCGCGCCACGAGCACGGGCTTCGCCCTCGGCGCGCGCGCGCTGCTCGAGGGCCCTGGCGGCGATCCGCGCGAGGGCATGGCGGCTCCGTCCGTCGTGACGCTCCCAGAGGGTTTCGGGACGCCAGAGTCCCGTAGGCGCATCGCCAAGGCGGTCTTGTGGATGCGCACCGTGGCCGAGATTCGCTCGGCGTGGGACGCAGTCGAGGCCAACGACGAGGGCGCGGTGCGGCGCCGGATGGGCCGCGCGCAGTCGTTGCGAAGGCAGCTCTCGGACGCGGGCCTGCTCGACAAATCCGAGCTCGACGCGCTGCCGGACTTGAGCGCGCTCGAGCGCGTGATGCTCGGTCCGAAGAACGCGCAGCAAGAAGTCCTTCGGCGGACGTGGCACGCGATCGATCACAACACCAACGCGTCGCTCGTCGTCGAGCGCGGCGGGAGCGTGATCGATCCGAGCGAGGGCGAGCCGAAGCCCTGAGCGCTCGCGAGCGCACACCCACTTCATCCATCACCCACGAAATCAAAGAGAACTCATGGCTTCAGTGCGCGAATCGAAAGACATGATCCGATCGATGCTCGACGGATCGCACGACCCTTCGGGCCCCCTCACGCTCATGCTCTGGGGCGCCCCCGGGATCGGAAAGACGTCGCTCGTCGCGCAGGCCGCGCGCGAAGCCGGCGTGGGATTTCGCTCGGTGATCTCGCACTTGTACCAGCCCGTCGACGTCCTCGGGCTGCCGTACATCGTCGAGGGGCGCTGCGAGTACGCGCCGCCGGCGGCGTTTCCCGAAGTGGCCCGCGACGGAGAGCGCGGGGTGTTCTTCTTGGACGAGCTGCCCAACTGCGTCCCGGCGATGCAGTCCGCGTGGGGCATCGTCGTGCTCGAGCGGAGCACGAAGCATTTCAAGTTTCCCCCGGGCTGGTTGATTGTGTGTGCGGGAAACCGCGAGGGCGACCGCGCCGGCGCCTCGCGCCTCGTGTCCGCGCTCGAAAACCGCCTGTGTCACGTGCAGGTCGAGCCGTCGCGGGACGAGTTTCTCAACTACGCGGTCGCGCGCGGGATGCACCCGAGCGTCCCTGCGTTTCTGCAAGAGCGGCCGGACATGCTGCTCAAGTTCGACCCGAAGAGCGCCGAGCGGGCCTTCGCGTCGCCGCGCGCGTGGGAGCGCGTGTCCGACGTGATGAAGCTTCGGATCAACGAAGCGGCGCGGGTCGAGATGCTGAAGGGCTGCATCGGCTCGGGCGCAGCGGTGGAGTTCAACGCGTTTTGCAAGGTGTTCGACGAGCTCCCGCGGCTCGAGGACGTGCTCGCGGGCAACGTTGATTTGCGAGCGATTCTCCGGCCCGATTTGCTGCGCGCGATCGTGTACTCCGTGCTCGCCTGGGTGGGCACCGCCCCCAAGGAGCGCATGAATACTGGCTCAGCGGTCGCGCTCAACATGTCCGACGAGTGGGCGATGCTGCTCGTCACGAGGCTCTACGAGCTCGACCGCGGCGGGTTCGTGAAGACCGAGTCGTGGCCGAAGATCTCCGCGCGGCTCGGGAGGTTTCTCACGTGAGCGAAAACAAGAACGGACCCAAGGGCGAGCCCGTCCCCGCGGCGCTGCGCGAGAAGCTGCTCGAGGCGCGGGCGCGGCTGCTGTTGCGGTTTCCGTTCTTCGGCTACCTCGTCGCGCACTTGGAAGATCGCGTCGGCGAGCATTCGCTCGAGAGCTCGTCGACCGACGGACGACACGTGTTTTGGTCGGAGAAATACCTGGCGTCCCTCAACAACGACGACGCGCAGTTCGTCCTGGCGCACCAAGCGCTGCACTCGGCCCTCGCGCACTTGTCGCGCCGCGCCGAGCGCAACAAGGACAACTGGGACCTCGCCGCGGACGCCACCGTCAACGCGATCCTCTTCGACGCAGGAATCAAGACGCGCCGCGAAATCGTGAAGGGCGACCCGCAGAAGTCCGCCGAGGAGCAGTACGTCTACGCGGATCAGCTCGCGAAGCAAAAGGGCGCCAAGGCTCCCATCGACGATCACTCGGATTGGGACGAGCCCAAGGACCCCAACGACCCCGAAGAGCGCCAGCTCGCGGACCTGTGGCGCGCGGTGATCGCGCAAGCCAAGCAGTTCGGGAGCGTCCCGAAGTCCATGCAGCGCGCGATCGAGCTGCTCGAGCCCAAGCGCGATTGGCGCGATCTCTTGCGGCAGGGGCTGCAGTTTCCCGAGGACTACAAGTGGACCCCGACGGACCGTCGCTTCCGCGACGTGCTCTTGCCCACGCTCACGGGCGAGAAGCACCGCGTCGTGATCGCCGTGGACACCTCGGGCTCGATCTTGGGACAGCAGCTCAACGAGTTTTGGGCGGAGCTCGTCGCGATCCTGCGCAACAACCAGTGCGAAGCGCGCGTTCTCGCGTGCGACGCCGAGATCCAAAACGAGTGGGACGAGAATCAATTCGACCCGCAAATGCTGCGAGAAGTTCGAGGTGGGGGAGGGACGAGCTTCGTCCCCGTGTTCGACCGGGTCGCCGAGTATGCGGTGACGGGGTGGAGGCCCGAGGCCGTCGTGTACCTCACGGACTTGGACGGGAGCTTTCCCGACGAAGAGCCCGACGTGCGGACGATCTGGGTCGTCGGCCCCAAGGACGCGAAGAAGAGCGCGCCGTTCGGCGAAGTGGTCAGCGTGGAGTGAGCGGGGGGGGGAGTGCTCAGCGCGTACACGCAGTTCGCGATCGAGCGACCCACTCGGGCATCGGGTCTCGCCGCAGTTCTCTGCCGAAGATCACGGTGAACGCAGCGCCCACGAGCAGCGCGGCTACGAGCGTCGATGTGGGCCATCCCTTCGCGCCCCGCGGTTCGCCCGACAACGCGAGGTTCACCCGCTTCACCACCTCGTTGCGCGCCAGGGGCGACAGACGCGCGTCTCTGTGAATCTCGAACGTGGCGCCGCCCTCGCTCGAGACAACGATGCGATGGTCGACAACGCCTCCCGCCGTAGCGAGCGCCTCGCCGGGTGCGAGCTGAAAATTCAACGGCGTTTCCCACAGAAAAGCGATCGAGACGCGTCGCGTGCGCGCGTCGACGGCGACGCGATGGGTGCGCAGCAGCAGCTCGGCCGTCACAGCAATCAACCCGACGAGCGTGAGCAACAGCGGAACGAACCCAGCGAACGGCATCACGATCGAGCCGAGGTCGTTGTCGTTGAGCCGGAGCGCGAGACGCGGACCCGCGCGTCCCGCGAAGAACGCGTCCGCGGCATCGTGGGCATGGGTGACGCAGCCTCCGTTCGACGCGAGGATCGGGGCGACGATCACTCCGCGCGGGCTTCGGCCGGTGACGAGCGTCGCGCTGTGCGCATCGCCGAAGTAGAGACCCTCCCTCCGCGTGTCGCTCGTCGGCGCGACGCGGATCGTGACCCCGTCGAGCGAGCGCACCGAGGGAAAGTACGCAGCGTCATCGTCGTACCAGCACCGCGTCGTCGACCCCGTTCGCTCGCAGAAGAGCGTCGGGTACGGCTCTCGAAGCCCACACGAGCCGACGAGCAACCACGCGCTGATCACGAGAAACCACAGGCTCGCCGCGCGCACGGACCACCACGCGTGCGCGCCGCCCGAACGCGCAGCGTCGTTGCTTCGATAGGGAGCGCTCATGGTTCGCGAACGTGCCACCCCGAGCGCGTGTCGAACTCTGCGGAGGGGGCAACGGCGCAGCGTCCAGGGCGAGCGGCTCGGGGAGCGCGCGAGCGGCGCTAGGTCGCTATGAATACAGGTGTATTAATTCAACACGCCCCGCGATTGGCCCATCAACGCGATGGCGCCGCGTCGGTTCCGCTTTGCGCTGCTGGACGCACGCACTCGCGTCGGGGCTGCGCGTCGCGCGCTGCGGGTGGCGGACGGCTCGCGACCGCGTGATGAACCACCGCCAACGCCACCAGCGCGAGCGCCGCGGGAACGATCGCCACTACGCCGACGCGACGCGGTCGCGCGCCAGCGAGCGCGCGGTTGCTCGCATCGACGATCGCCGCGCACGCGCGTGTTCCGAGGCCGTCGCCCAGCGCTGTGGCCATCGGTCGCCCCTCTGCGTCGACCGCGACGATCGCCACGTCGTCCGCGTTTCGCACGACAGCGAGCGTCTCTCCAAGCCCGAGCGCGACCTCGACCCGCTTCGTCAACGAGCGCAGCGAGACGCGCCGTCGGTTCGCGTCGATCACGATTCGGCGCGTCCTCACGAAGAGCTCGGCCAACGCAACGAGCAAGCCCGCGCCCGTCATCAGCGCGGGGATCGCCCCCGCGAGCACCGAGACGTCCATCCCGTACCCTTCGTTGAACCGCAACACCATGCGCGGACCTGCGTTGCCAGCGAAGAACGCTCGCACAGCGGCCCGCGTGTCCGTGACGCACTCGTTCGATCCCCGGATCGGCCCGAGCACGGTGTCGAGGTAGATGGGGCCGGGCACCAAGCGCACGCGACGCGCGTCGATGGGGAAGATCCCTTCGCGCTCGTCCGAGGGGCCGGCGCTTATTTGAATATCAGCCCCATGAATCATTTGCGTCTGTGGAAACAGCGCCGCATCGTCGTGGTATGCGCACCGCGTCTCGTCGGCCACGCGCTCGCACGCGAGCGTCGGAGAGGCGCTCCGCAGCGAACACGAGCCCACGAGCAGCCACGCGCTCAGCGCGAGAAACCAGAGCCCGACCGTCGGTACGTACCAACGCACGTGCGCGAGCACGAGCGGGTCGCTGTTGGCGTGTCGGTAAGGAGCGCCGTTCATCCCCCCTCAGCGTGTCACATGCAGCACGCGAGGCACGCGCTCGGAGTGCACCGTCCGCTGTTCATGCCCGTGCCGCAGCACGAGTAGCCCGAGCCGCACGTGACGCCCGTGCACGGATCGGTCGGACAACGCGCGGCGCAGAAGCCAGCGCTCCCTCCGATGCCGGGGCAGCACTGTTGTCCGCGCGAGCACATTGGCATGCACGTCGGAGGCGGCGTCGTGCTGCACGTCTCGCTGTTCGGGATGCACGCGCGGCGCGCTTCGCAGCAGAACGTCGTGTCCGTGCAGCGCGCGGTCGCGCAGAACGAGGTCCCGACGCCGCTGTCCGGAGTTCCTCCGGGGCATCGACCACGCGGAACGCAGAACATCCCGAACATGCTGTTGCAGCACTCTTGATCGCTGCTGCACATCGCGGTTCCGCAGCGGACGCCCGTCCCGCCGTCGGTGCCTGTGGGGCAGAAGCGAGGCTCGAGGCAGAGCGACACACCGAAGCCACTGCAGCAAATCTGCGTGCCAGAGCAGATCATTCCGCCGCACGTGGGGCCTGCGTCGGGCGGAGGCGTCGAGCACGTCCCGCGCGGCGCGCAGAACTGTCGTCCGCCCGACGTGCAGCACTCCTGCGCGGACGAACACATGGCGCCGCCGCACGTGCCAGCGTCGACCATCATCGGGCACGTTCCGCGCGGAACGCACGCCATCCGACCGAGTCCGCTGCAACACTCTTGCATCGCGTTGCAAGTCATCCCGCCGCACGATCCGCCGGTCCCGCCATCGGTGGGCGCCATGCACGGAACGCTCATCGGCAAGCACGTCGGCCCCACGGGCGTCGAACAGCACCGCTGATCGGCCCCGCAAATCGCGCTCCCGCACATCATCGGACCCGCGTCCATGCCCGACGTCGGCGGGCACGATGTCCCGTCGGGGATGCAGCTCATCGACGCTTCGCAACAGGTTGTCCCTGGCCCGCACAGCGCGCGCGCACAGAAGCCCGTGCTGCTGTCCGCAGGGGGTGAGATCGCATCGAACCCCGATCCTCCGTCGCCGGAGGGGTTTGTGCGATCGGTCGTGCTGCCATCGGACGGCGTCGGCGCCGTCGAAGACCCGCAGGCCATGAGCCACAAGGTCGACGCGCACACCGCGATTCGGACCAACGAAGACGCTCCGCTTTTCTTCATGGCGCCCATCGTATCGCACAGAACCAACCGCTCGAAACGCCCCCTCTGGTCGTTCGGACGCATTCGCTCCACACTCTCGGGCCCGCCATGACGACGTCCGTCCCGCTGACCAGCCAATCAGCCACCCCCCAAGACCTCACCCGCCAAGAGCTCCTCGCCCGCGTCGAGCGCATGAAATCCGCGCAGCGCGCGCGATCGGCGCCCTCGATCGAAGAGCGCCTCGACGACCTCCGCAAGCTCCGCTCCGTGATCGTCGCGCACAAAGACGACATCGTCCGCGCGCTCGACCAGGACTTCGGCGGCCGCTCTCACCACGAGACGCTCCTCGCCGAAGTGTTCGCGTCGCTCGCAGACATCGACCACACGATCGAGCAGCTCCCGCACTGGGCCCTCGTCGAGAAGCGCGCGGTCGGCGTGTACTTCGTGCCCGCGACGGCCGAGGTGCGCTACCAACCCAAGGGCGTCGTCGGGATCATTTCTCCCTGGAATTATCCTGTGTTTCTGGCGTTTTCGCCGCTCGCCGCAGCGCTGTCCGCGGGCTGTCGCGCGCTCATCAAGCCGAGCGAGCTCACGCCGGCGACGAGCGACCTCATCGCCAAGGTGATCGCGGAGGTCTTTCCCTCGGACCGCGTGTTCGTCGTGACCGGTGACGCCAAGGTGGGCGAGGCGTTCTCGTCGATGCCGTTCGATCACCTGCTCTTTACCGGCTCGACGCGCGTCGGAAGGCTCGTGATGCGCGCCGCCGCCGAGCACCTCGTCCCCGTCACGCTCGAGCTCGGTGGAAAGAGCCCCACCATCATCCACGAGAGCTTCTCGATCGAGCTCGCCGCCGAGCGCATCATGGGCTCGAAGCTGCTCAACGCCGGGCAGACCTGCATCGCGCCCGACTACGTCCTCGTGCACGAGACGCAGCGCGAGCGCTTCATCGCCGAGGCGCAGCGCGTGGTGCGCAAGATGTACCCCTCGCTCGAAGGCAACGGCGACTACACGAGCATCATCAACGCGAAGCACGCCGCGCGACTCCGCGGCTACCTCGACGACGCGGCCAACAAGGGCGCGCGCATCATCGAGCTCAATCATCGACGCGAGGCCATGAGCCCCACGCGCATCGCGCCCACGCTCGTCACCAACGTCACCGACGAGATGGACCTGATGCAAGAAGAGATCTTCGGGCCCATCCTGCCGATCGTGACGTACGACACGCTCGATCGCGCGATCGAGTACGTCAACGACAGGCCTCGACCCCTCGCGCTCTACTACTTCGACAACGACGCGGCGCGCGCGGACGCGGTGCTCGATCGCACGGTGTCCGGCGGCGCGTGCATCAACGAGTGTGTCGCGCACGTCGCGCAAAACGATTTGCCCTTCGGCGGCGTCGGCCCCTCGGGCATCGGCGCGTATCACGGACGCGCGGGCTTCGAGACGTTCTCGCACTGCAAGGGCGTGTTCAGGCAGTCCAGGATCAACAGCGCAGACTTCGCGATGCGTCCTCCGTACGGGGTGAAAATGGACGTGCTGCTGAAGTTCCTCACGCGTTGATTCGAGTACAGTCCCTCCCGCGTGAATCAACGCAGGAGGGCACTGTGATCAAGATCAAGAAGACGCCGCCGGGAGTGAAGGGGATGCTCGAGGGACGGGGCGCGACGAAGCTCATTCCGAAGAACGTTCCGCCGCGCAATTCGCCGGAGGACATCGCGCTCACGTTCGTCTTCGCGACCGCGTACGTCGTCGGCGCCGCAGACGGCGAGCTCACCGACGAAGAGTACGAAACCCTCGGTCAGATGCTCGCGGACGTCACGGGCCTCGACATCAGCGCAGAGCAGCTCGACTCGATGCTCGAAGCGTCCGACAAGGTGCTTCAAGAGCAGGGCTACGAGAGCGCGATCGAAGAGCTCTCGCACATGGCGCCGGACCCCGAGCTGCGACGCTCGGCGTACACGATCGCGGTCGCCGTCGGCTGCGCGGACGGAGCGCTCGCGGACGAAGAAGTCGCAGTGTTCTCTGCGCTCGCGGACGCCTACGAGATCCCCGAAGAAGAAGCGACGGCGATCATCGACGAGTGCGCCGCGGCGTACTCCAACGGCTGAGCGCCGCTCTGCACGAAAGTTCTCGCGGCGCCACGAGATCGTGTACCGGCATCGGAGGAGCATTCCTCTGACCATGCGGCGCAACGATCGACCGAGAGGGCCGAGCATTTCCGCGGCGATCGCCGCGTTGACCGCGCTCGTCGCGTGCGCGCCGGCGCGCGCGCAGACCATCGTGGAAGCGCAGCGCGCGACGCCATCGAGCGGCGGTGAAGCGGCCAACGCCATCGACGTCGCCCTCGGCGGAGAGAGCTCTTCGCTCGCGGCGTTGCGCGAGGTCGAAGCGGCCCCCGCGGTCGTACGCGTGGCCGTGACAGCGACGGGCGCCGCGAGTAGTTCTCCAGCGGATCAGCCGCTCGACCCAGCGCGGCTCCGAATGCCAGAGATTCTCCAGAGAATCTCTCCCTCGCTGCTCGCGACCGCCGAGCGCTATCGCGCGGATCGTCGATCGCGTCGAACGATGCGCGGCTGGTATCGAGACGCGGGGCGATTTCGTCAGCGCATCGAGCAGTGGCTCCGCGCCGAAAATGTCCCGGCAGAGCTCTTGTGGGTCGCCGCCGCCGAGAGCGGCTTCAACGCGCACAGCGAGTCGAGCGCGGGCGCCGTCGGGCTGTGGCAGCTCATGCCGGACACCGCGCGCTCGTACGGGCTGCGCGTCGACGCCTGGGTCGACGAGCGCAAGGACCCCGATAAGGCCACGCGCGCGGCCGCACGATTGCTGCGAGATTTGCGCGCGCGCTTCGGCGCGTGGGAGCTCGCGCTCGCCGCGTACAACATGGGCTACGGAGCGCTGCTCCGCTCGATGCGCCGCTTCAACACGACGGACTTCGAGACGCTCGCGGCGACGGAGGGAGGGCTGCCCTTCGAGACGGCGAGGTACGTCCCGAGGATCATGTCGCTCGCGCTGGCAGCGGCGAATCCGCAGGCCTTCGGACTCGACGACGTGACGGCCGAGCCCGCGATCGCGTGGGAGGACGTCTCGCTCTCGCGGAGCGTTCCCGTCGACGCGATGGCGCGCGGGCTCGCGATCGACGCGCGAGAGCTTCGCAGGCTCAACCCGTCGGTGCTCGGCGCGCGAACGCCCATCCCCGCGGACGCGACGCGGCCGTTCGTGCTGCACGTTCCGGTGGGCGCGACCGCGCGCGTCGACGGAGCGCTCGCGGCGATCCCCAACGTCCCGTTGAGGACCACGCGTTTGCGATGGGGCGAGTCGATCGCAGAGCTCGCTGCTGCCTACGGGCTCGGCGCGCGCGCGCTGCTCGAGCTCTCGGGCCTCCCCGCAGAGCACCGCGTGACGGGCGGAACCGAGCTGCTCGTGCCCGATCGCGCCCCGACGCCCGTCGCGGACACGGATCGACCGCTCGTGCTCGTGAGCCCCGTGACGAGCCCGCCGCCCAATCGCCGGCGTGTGTTCTATCGCGCGGGCGTCGGCGACACGGTTCGCGACGTCGCGCGCGCGCTCGACGTGACCCGCGACGAGCTCGTCGCGTGGAACCAGCTCGACCCGAGCGCGAGAGTTCCCGCGGGGCTGTGGCTTCAGGCGTGGGTCTCGCGCGATCCCACGCAAGCGCGCGTACGCACCCTCGCCAACGTCGACGCCGCCGAACGCGGAACGGACACCGCCGCCGAGCGCGTCGCCGCGCAAGACGGCCGCGTGCGCTTGATCGTCACCGTGCGCAGCGGCGACACCATGGGCTCGCTCGCGGCGCGCTACGGGCTCACCACCGGGAGCCTCTCGCGGATCAATTTGCGATCACGGCACGCGACGCTCGTCGCGGGTGAGCCGCTCGTCGTGTGGGTCACGCCCGATCGCGCCGAGCGCGAGCGCGTTCGCGAAGCGGACCTCCCGCGCGGCGACACGTCGAGCACGATCCCGACCTCGCGCGTCGCGAGCGTCGACAACGCTACGCCCACGACGACGCCTGCGAGTCGAACGGCCCCGGCGAGCGATCCGCAGCCGTCGGTCGCTCCGTCGGTCGAGAGCACCCAAGCGCCGTCGCGCGATCGCCCCGCGACCGCCGAACGCCCGAGCGCCGACCGAGCCGCGCACGCGCCGTGAGCCCCGCGAAGACAGCGCTGCTCGTCGCGATCGTGACGGCAGCGTTCACCGTCGAGTCCGCGATCGGCTTCGGCGCGACGGTGATCACCGTGTCGCTCGGCGCGCTCGTCGCGAGCATCGCGTCCGTCCTCCCCGCGTACATCCCCGTGAACATGGCGCTCTCGGGGTACTTGTTCGTGCGCTATCGACGCGACGTCGCGTGGCGCGTGCTCGCCGCGCGCATCGCGCCCTTCGTCGCGATCGGGATGCCCGTTGGCTTCTGGGCCGGCGCGACGATCCCCGAGCGCGTCGGCGTGCGATTGTTCGGCGGGTTCGTCATCGCGCTCGCCATCAGCGAAGCCGCGGCGCGCTTGCGCGCTCGAGAACACGACGGCGCGCAGCGCGACGCGAGCGCGACCGAGCCTTCGTGGCGCACATGGGCGAGGGACGTCTTCGCGATGACGGCCTGCGGAGTGCTCTTCGGAATGTACGGCACGGGCGGCCCGCTCGCGGTGTGGAGCGTCTCTCACCATGCGCGCGACCCGGGCGTGTTTCGCGCGACGCTCGCGGCGCTGTGGTTCGTGCTCAACGCGATCGTGCTCGCGCGCTTCGCGATCGATCACAAGATCACGCAGTCGACGCTCACGCTCACGGCGACGTTCGTCCCCGCGCTCGTGGTCGGGACCGTCCTCGGCGAGTGGCTCCACCGCGCCGTGCCCGCCAAGACGTTTCGCACCGTCGTGTTCGCGCTGCTCTTCGTCGTCGGCTCCGTGCTCGTCGCTCGGTGACCTCGCCGTTAACGTCGCGTTAGCGCGCGCGTAGCGCGGCGGTTTACCTCTCGTTTACGCGCCGTTTACGTTGGAGCAAAATTCAATCTGTCACTGAATTTACAGCAGAAGATTAGATGACGCGTCGCGTTGGGTGGTGCTAGTTGCACGACCGTGTTCGACCTCACTCCGACGCTCTCTCTCTCGGTGCTGGCGCAAGCCGCGGCGACGACGATCGACTCGGGCGACACGGCTTGGATGCTCGTGGCGTCCGCGCTCGTGTTGCTCATGACCCCTGGGCTCGCGCTCTTCTACGGCGGGATGGTGCGCAAGAAGAACGTCCTCGCGACGTTCATGTACTCGTTTTATGCGCTCGCGCTGGTGACCGTGCAGTGGGTGCTCATCGGTTACTCGTTGGCCTTCGGGCGCACGCATCGCGGGCTCATCGGCGGCTTCGACTTCGCGCTCTTGAACAACGTCGGCGTCGAGCCGCGCGGGACGGTGCCGCACCTCGCGTTCATGGCGTTTCAGCTCAAGTTCGCGATCATCACGCCCGCGTTGATTAGTGGTGCCTTCGCCGAGCGCATGCGCTTCTCGGCGTACGCGCTCTTCACGCTGCTTTGGACCACGCTCGTGTACGACCCGGTCGCGCACTGGACCTGGGGCGAGGGCGGCTGGCTCGCGCGCATGGGCGTCCTGGATTTCGCCGGAGGAACGGTCGTCCACTGGACCGCTGGCCTGAGCGCCCTCGTCGCCGCGATCTACATCGGAAAGCGCCTCGGCTACGGCAAGGAGCACTTCGTTCCGCACAACCTCACGATGACGGTGACGGGCGGAGGGCTCCTGTGGTTCGGCTGGTTCGGCTTCAACGCGGGGAGCGCGCTCGCCGCCGGACAGAGCGCCGCGCTCGCGTTCGTCACGACGCACGTCGCCGCGGGCGCCGCGGCCCTCGCCTGGTCGCTCGCCGAGTGGAAGCACCGCGGACGACCGACGCTGCTCGGGATCGTCTCGGGCCTGGTCGCGGGCCTCGTCGCGATCACGCCCGCCGCGGGCTTCGTCTCTCCGTCTGCCTCGCTCGCGATCGGCTTCATCGCAGGGACGCTCTGCTACGGCAGCGTCCTTCTCAAGGAGCGCCTTCGCTACGACGACTCGCTCGACGCGTGGGGCATCCACGGCGTCGGCGGGATGATCGGCGCGCTCCTCACCGGCGTATTCGCCCGCAAAGCGCTCAAC
Organism: Myxococcales bacterium; assembly: GCA_016793325.1. Lineage (GTDB taxonomy): Bacteria > Myxococcota_A > Polyangia > Polyangiales. The sequence goes on from JAEUKI010000055.1 coordinate 256,656, forward strand.
CCCGCGGGCAACGACGGGCTCATCGCGGGCAACGCAGGCCTCGTCGCGAAACAAGCGCTCGGGCTGCTCGCCGTCGGCGTGTGGACCGTGGTGGTGACGCTCGTGCTGCTCAAACTGGTCGACAAGCTCGTCGGGCTTCGCGTGAGCGAGGACGACGAGCACGAGGGCCTCGACATCACGCAGCACGGCGAGAGCGGCTACCACGGTTGAGCGCAGGCGGCCGGGGACAGGGCTGCGAGCGCGGGGGGCCCGACGGAGCTGCTACGCTCGATCACGTGCGAGACAACGAACGCGACGCGCTCGATCCTCCACCGGCGCTGTGGGTAGGCAATCCACCGCGCGATCAACAGGGGCGCGTGTGGCTCCGAGGCAGCACAACCGTGCCGCGCGCGGTCGTTCGGTGGCTCCGCGGGGGATCGCGACTCCTGTGCGGCACGCTGGTCGCAGGCGACAGCTACGATGATTCGCCCACGAATTCAACGCCCGCGCACGCGTTCGAGGTCCTCGACGCGGCGTCGCTGGAGACTTTGCTGCTCATCGTGGGGCCTTCGCGGCGGTCGTACTCGGACATCAGCATCGGCCCCGACGAGAAGATCCTCGTGCTCACCGGACGAGCGTGGGACGACGACACGCTGAACGAAAAGCCCAGCGTGGAGAGCGTGGATGTGCTCGACCTCGAGACCGGCGATACCCTCGCGTCCTACGAGTTTGCGGGCGTTGGCGCGCTCGAAGTGCGCTGGCTCACCGAGCGCGTGCTCGTCGTGTCGACGGCTGATTCCAAAAAGGCCCTCAAGCGTGGACGTGGTCGACACCAGCAGATCGACCTCGCGCGCGGAACGGCCACGCCCATCAACGCGGTCCCCGATCGCGCGTACGCGTTGACGTCGGTCGACAGACTCTCCGCTTTCGATCCACCCTTTGTCGCGAACAAGGTATCGACAGTCGCTCTCCGCGCGCCGAGCGGAGACTCCCTCGCGCTCGGTCGCGTGCCGACCATGCTCATGTTGCGCGACCAGCGCGGTGTTGTGCGCGCGCAGCGGTTGATCGCCAGCTCACCACAGTTGCTGGACTTCTCGCCGGGCGGACGTTGGCTCTCGATCACGGGCACCGAAGGCTCGACGGTCGCTGACGCTCGAAGCGGCGCGATCCTTCGCTCCTACGACCGCCCCATCATCGCGTTTCTTCGAGACGAGCCGCTCGTGATCGGGCGTCACGAGGTCGGGCCGTACGCGCTCGAGACCGTCGACGGCAGGGTGATCATTCGCAGCGAACAGCTGCCCCGCCGCTTCGGCGGCGCCGTCGTGGTTGGCGACCGCCGCAAGTGCACGATCGTGGGTGTGCGGGGCGAGCGCACGCTCGATCTGCCCGCGGCAGCGTCCTCGGTCGTCGCTGCGAGCGTCGAGCTCGACGCGGTCGTGGCTTTCGACACAGACGGTCAGCGAGCGATCGTCTCCAATCGCGGAACGTTCGCGCTTCCCAACGAGACCCGCGAGGCGCTGAGCTTTGCATTCGTGCCGAGCGTGAACCTCGTGTGGGCATCGTACGGATCGCGACCGGCGTTGCGCGCGTACTCGACCCGGAGCGGCGCGCTCGTGAAGGTGCTCGATCTCGACGGCGCAGACAGATACACCCACGCGAAAGAGTGGCCCCTCGCGAACACGTTCGTCGTCACGAGCGCAGGGCGCGCGTGGCACGTCGACGGCGCGAGCGGCGAGGTGCTCGAGGTGCTCGCCAAAGAAGGTCGCACAGAACGCCTCGCCGCGTGGGCGCTCTGCGACGACGGCGTTCGCATCGCGCAGCCCGGCGACGGCCTCAGCGCGATGGTCTTCTCGATTCGCTGAGCGCCCTCAGCGAAAGCGTTCTTTCAGGGCTTCGACGCGGTCGAGCACTTTGTTCAGCGTCGGGCCGACGGCGTTCATCACCTTGTCGACAACGCCCTCGCCGTTGAGCTTCGCGGGGTCGAAGTCGAGCGCGTTGGGGCCGTACATGTTTCGCATCACGTTCATCACGCCCTGGCGAACCATGCCCCTGAACGGAACCTTCGCCATCATCCCGTACATCGCCGCGTTGCCGCGGTCCGCCACTTCGGGGTGCGAGCGCACGTACGCGACCGCGTCGCGAAGGTCCGCGATGTACTCGTCGATCACGGGCAAGTGATTGCTCGTGACGGTGTGGTGAATCGTCGCAGGGTGCTGCTGGCGATCGGCGCTCCATCCAGCGTCTTCGAGCCGATCGGCCACCGCGTAGACGTCGACGGCGCGGTCCTTGGCGCCCCACGCGACAAGCGTAGCGTCGGGCGGGCCGATGACAGCGAGCTCGGGGATCGTGCGAATTCCCTCTTGGAGCTTCTTCGCGGCCTCCATCGCGAGCCGGGTGTGCTCGATGAATCCCGATTCACCGACGGCGTGAAGCGACGCCCACGCCGCGGCGATGGGGCCTCCTCCGCGCGTGCCCGTCATCGACGGGGACGCGTAGATTCCCCCGGGAAACTCGGTCTCGAGAAAGAACTGATGCTCGAGGTACGACATGTCTCGATACACGACGACCGACGCGCCCTTCACGGCGAAGCCGTACTTGTGAAGGTCCGCGCTCATCGACGTCACGCCGGGAACCCTGAAGTCGAACGCCGGAATCGGGTACCCGAGCCGCTCGACCCACGGCAGCACGAAGCCGCCGATGCACGCGTCGACGTGCAGCGGGATCCCGCGCGCGAGCGCGAGCCTCCCCACTTCGTCGATCGGATCGATCACGCCGTGCGGGTACTGCGGAGCACTCGCGAACAAGAGCACCGTGTTCTTGTCGATGAGCTTCTTCATCGCCGACACGATCACGCGCTTGTCCGGCCCCACCGGCGCCTTGCGAATCTCCAGGCCGAAATAGTGCCCGGCCTTGTCGAGCGCCGGGTGCGCGGTGATCGCCGCGACGACGTTGGGGCGATCGGTCTTCGGTCCGCGCGCCTTGGCGCGATCGCGCGCGGCTTTGACGGCCATGAGCAACGACTCGGTCCCACCTGTCGTCATCGTTCCGCACGCGTCGTCGGGCGCGTGGAGCATCGACGCGGTCATCTGAACGACCTCGGCCTCCATGCGCTTCAGGCTCTTGAAGGCCATCGGGTTGAGCGCGTTCTCTGCGAAGAACAGGTTGTGCGCGCGCTGCAACAGGTCGTGATGCGCTTCTCCCGCGTAGTACACGAGGCTCCACGTTCGTCCGTTCTTCCAATCCGCGTCGCCTGCGCGCATTTCGCGCATCGATTGGAGGATCGACTCGTGCATCTCGCCCTGGGTTGGAATCGTCGCTCTAGCCATGGGTGCTCTTTTGCCGGGTTGATGCAACGTGAACGCGCGCCCGTTCGCAAGCGCGCATGAGGTACAATCGAGAGCTCAACTCGCCGTGGCCGAATCGGACTCACCGCTCGGGAGGGTGCGCGATGCGTTCTCGCTCTCGTTGTTTCACGCGAACGCGCTCGTTCAGCGCGAGAGCGCTGCCCTCTTGCGCGGCGATCGCGACGCGGCCAAGCGGCTCATGGACGTGGCGCACAGGCTCGTCGGCACCGCAGGTTCGCTCGGGTTCGACGCGCTCTCGGCGCCCTGTCGCGCGCTCGAATCGTCGCTGTCGCAGCACGATGACCGCTGGCACGCGCGGCTGTTCACCGTCGTGCGCGAGCTCGAAGAGGCCTCGCGTCCCATGCGAGACACCGCCCTCGCGCTGCGCCGCAGCGGAACCGCGCGCGCCCTCACGATCCTCTCGCCCGAGGCGCTCGACGACGCCTTGCTCCGGCGCGTGGGGCTCGTTCAGGTCAGCGTCGCCGCGGGGTGTCCGCACCCTCCGCGCGGAGTGCTCTTCGTCGACGCGCGGCGCGATCTGATGGCGCGTGTGCGAAGCGGTCGCGCGGTGTGGGGAGGCAACGCCGTCGTCGCGCTCGCGCCGCGCGCGTCGGAAGCCGAGACGCTCTTGGCCCTCCGCGCGGGCGCAAACCTCGTTCACAGCGCCGAGTTCGAACCCACCGCGCTCGCGATCACCGCGTGGAGCGCCCTCGCGCCGCCGCTCACCAACGGAACAGTCCTCTGGTGCGATCACGACCCGCTGCGAAGCTCCTCGGCGCGCGCGGCGCTCGAGCCGCTCGGCGCAAAAGTGCACCCCCTCGACGACCTCTCGAAGCTCACGCCGACGCTGCGAAAACAGTGGCCGCACCTCGCGATCATCGACGTCGAGCACCCGGATAGCGAGCGCTTGTTCGATGAGCTCGCGTCGATCGCGCCAACGGTTCCCGTCGTGTCGCTCGGCGCCGCGCGGTGGAGCAAGCAGTCGCTCGACGCGAGCCAACGCTTCATCGACGTCGTGAAACAAGCGGGCGTCGCGCTGCTCGAAGCGCTCGGGCCCGATGACATGCCGCCCGTGGACATCGACGCGACGACGCAGACCGTGCGACTCTCGCGCGCGGACCTCGGAGGTCTCGCGAAGAAAAAGGGAGGGCCCTTGTGAGCAACGACGACTCACCGATCCACCGCACGACGGAGCCATCGAGCACGTTCGAGCAGCGAATGCACCCGGCCGCGATCATCGCGGACGACGAAGCGCGCCCCACCACCGCGCGAATACCCTTCGCTACGGGGGAGCTCGTCGGCGGGGTCTACGAGGTTCGCGACGCGCTGGGGCAGGGCGGGATGGGCGTCGTGTTCGAAGCGCAAGATCGCCTCCTCGCGCGCCGCGTCGCGATCAAGGTGAGTCACCCGGGCGTCGATCCCAAGTTTCTGCGGCTCGAAGCGCAGGCGATGGCCGCGGTGCAACACCCCTCGACGGTCGCCGTCCACGCGCTCGGAACGCACCGCGGCGTCGACTTCGTCGTGATGGAGCGCCTCTACGGCGTCACCCTTCGCGCGTACATCCGTCGCCTCGCCGTCTCGCGACAACAGATGACCGTGCTCGAGATCACCGAGATCCTCCTCGCGCTCGCCGACGCGCTCGCGGCGATCCACCGAGCGCAGCTCGCGCACCGCGACGTCAAGCCTTCGAACATCTTGCTCGCGCCCGGCAATCGCGTCGTGCTCATGGACTTCGGTCTGTTCGTGCGCGAGGAGTACGACGGCTCGCTCGGCGTCGCTGGATCGCCCGCGTATATGGCGCCCGAGGTCATGCTCGGCCAACACCGGCCGCGCGGATGGCACCTCGCGGACCTCTACTCGCTCGGCGTCCTCGCGTACGAGCTGCTCTCGACGAAGCGGCCGTTCGCCAACACCGACGTCAAATCCATCGCCGCGTTTCACGCCGCGGGAAGCCGCTTCTCGATCAGCGCCGAGCGCCCCGACCTCGCGCCCGAGCTCGCCGCGGTCGTCGACGAGCTGCTCTCTCCGGACCCCGACGCGCGCGCGCCGAGCGCGGAGTTTCTCGTGCGGCAACTGCGCAGCGTCCGTGATTCGCTCGCAAAACAGCCGCCTCGCGCGCAGAGCCGGCCCTTCACGGTGCTGATCGTCGACGACGACCCCGCGATGGTGGCCGTCCTCGCCGCGTGCGTCATGGGGATCTCCCCCGGCGCGCGCGTGATCTCAGCGAGCGACGGACAACAAGCGGTCGAGCGCGTGCGTCAGATGCTCCCCGACGTGGTCCTGCTCGACCTCCAGATGCCCACGATGAACGGCATCGAAGTGTGCATGCACCTCTCCGCGATGCCGCTCAACGGGCGATGCACGATCGTCAGCGTCTCGGGCACCGCGCAGAGCGGCGACATGCAGCTCCTTCAGTCCCTCGGGATCGTGCACTTCGTCAGCAAGGGCCCCGACCTCGCCGAGCGCCTCGAGACCGTCCTGCGCCCGCTGCACCGCGCGTCGCAGCCCTGAGCGACACGCAACTCAGCGGCACTTGCCGCGGCAGTTGTCGCTGTAGCAGCGGAGCACTTCGCTCCACGTCTGGCGGCAGCGATCGGTGCGCAGGCACGATTGAACGCACCCGCACGTGAGCGAGCTTCGATCCGGGCACCGCGCGACGCACGCGAACTCTTCGTCGCACCCCATCGGCGGCATCGCCGACGCGTTGACCCTGCACTCGCGCTCGCAGGCGACGCACGCGGCCGTGTCGCGCGAGGCCCACGTCGTGCGCTCTTCGCAGAGGTCGACGGGCGCGCACCCGACGACGCACAGGGCGCTCGCCACGAGCCACGCAACGCCCACCCCACGCGTGTGGCGCGGGGCCGTCGAAGACCGTCGGGCTCTCGTCGAACGCTGCACCGCCGGTGAACATACACCGAACCCGCGTGGTGAATAGCGGTCCGCGGACGCCCGTCAACAACAAGTGTTAGTGTCGCGCCGCATGTTCAGAGAAGCACCGCGCTCGTTCGCGCTCGTCGCAGCAGTTTTCCTCGCCGAATCGTTCGCGCACGCGCAGTCCGCGCCCCGCGCCGACGCCGGGGTGGCTGCCCGTGACAGCGGAGCAGCGAGCGCTCAAACGCCGTCCGGTCCGTCCGTTACGCTGCGCTTTCGCTACGCGCAGGGCGCCCGGCTTCGCTACGCCGTGCGCTCTTCGCAGACCGCGCAAGGGCTCTCGTCCAACATCAACCAGACGCTCGAGCTCGAGACGCAGCGCGTTCAGCCCGACGGCGCGGCGGATCAACGCGCCCGGACCGTCGCGTTCACGATGGAGTCCGGCGCGCTCCCGCAGCAGCAACGGCAGCTCTTGCAGCAAGCCATGCTCGGCGCGGTGTTTCAGTTTCGCGTCGACCCTCGCGGTCGCGTCGTCTCGCGCCAACCCGTCCAGGGCTTGCAGGGCTCGCTCGTCGAGCTCGGCGATCAAGTGTGGCAGACCGTCGAAGGCTCGCTCCCCGCGCTCCCTCAGGCGCCCGTCGCCGTGGGCGGATCGTGGACCGACACGAAGCAAGTTCGCTTCGCGCTCGGGGCCGCGCGGCTCGTGATGCGCATGGACCTCACGTACACGCTTCGTGAGCTTCGCCGCAGTCCGCAGGGGCAAACCGCGGTCATCGGCGTCGCGATGAACCTCACCGTCGCGCAAGGCGTCGGAGCTCCCAACGTCACCGTGTCCGGAAGCGGTCGCGCGACCGGCGAAGTGCAGTTTCATGTGGAGAGAGGCGTGCTCCAGCGCGCGAACTCCAGCTTGAACCTCGACGTCAACTTCACGAGCCGCGGAACGCGCCAACAGACCATGCGCATGTCCGCCACGAGCGACCTGTCGCTGCAAAACTGAGCGCTGGCTTCGTCGTCAGAGGGCGCCGCGGACGCGCGCTCCCGATCGGACGCGCGGAGACGGGAGTTTTGAGTCCAGGGCGAGAGTCGAGGCATACTGCGTAGCGAGATGACGCGGTGATTCCCCATGCGTTCGCGATGTTGTGGATGCTCAAGGCGGCGGTCGCGAAGGAGCTCGCGCCGACGCACTTCCCCCATTTCGACATGACCGACGTCGTCACGTACGAGTTCGACGACGCGCGGCTGCTGCACCGACGTCATCGCGGAGCAGGCGCTGCGTGGGTCACTCCGACGGCGCGCCCCGGACAGCCGCTCCCGCTGTTGATCTATCTGCACGGGCTCAACCGCCATCGGATCCATCACCGCTGGATGCACGGGAGCATCTGGGACATGCGCACGATCGTCGGTCCGCTGGCGGTCGAAGGGCGCATCGGTCCCATGGCCGTCGCCGTACCCTCGACGACGAGCGACGACGCGTTCTCCGAGCGAACGATCTATCGCCGGTTCGACGTCGCGGGGTTCGTCGACGCGACCGCGCGCGCGCTCGAAGCGCAAGGGTTCGTCATCGATCGGTCGCGCGTGATCTTCTCGGCCCACAGCGCCTCTTCGTGCGCTGAGCACAACGGCCTGTTCGCGGGGATGGGCGTCCGCGCCGCGCCCATCATCCTCAACATGGACGGCTGCATGAACGCCCGCTTCGCGCAGGTGCTCGCGGGAGCTCCTGCGTGGCAGCGCGTCATCGTCCTCTATCAAGACTGGATGTGGCGCCGCGACTATCAGGGCTTCCTCCTCCACTGGAACCGCATCGTCCCCCAGTTCGCCAGCGACCCCGAGGCGCGCGTCCTCGAGTACTACCGAATGCGCGGGATCGACGTGCACAACGAGATCGTTCCGCTCGCGCTGCGACGGTGGTTGCCGCGGCTCGTGCCCCCTACGAATTGAGTGAATCGACGGCAAACTTCGGGATTTCGACGACGTCGGTCGATTTGGTGAGCCGACTCATCCGCGTCGGGGCCCCATCCCTTTCGAGCCGCCGATCGACGCCCGATCGACCGCCGCCCCCTCGTTCGTCCCGATGATGGTCGCCGCCACCGATCCGAGTATTCTCCGCGCCGCTGTGGGCCGCGCGACCACCATCGATGCGAGCGACTCGGACGGCTCGCTCGTCGCTCGCGCTCGTGCAGGCGAGCGTTCTGCGGTCGACGCGCTGTTTCGGCGACACACGCCCGCGGTCCTGCGCTTGAGCGTGCGGCTCGTGGGACGACACCAGGACGCCGAAGACGTCGCGCAAGACGCGCTCGCCGTGGCCATCGACGAACTCGGCTCGCTCCGCGATCCCGAGGCGTTCGGAAAGTGGCTCGCGCAGATCACCGTGCGACAAGCGCACCGGTACTTTCGCCGCAGAAAACTCAAGCGATTGCTCGGCCTCGACCGAGGCCAAGACGACGCCACGCTCGCGTCCCTCGCGCGCGACGACGCCAGCCCCGAGGCCCGCGCCGAGCTCGCCAACATCGACGCGGTCCTTCAAACGATCGACGGCGACGAGCGCGTCGCGTGGATCCTTCGCGTCGTCGAGGGCGAACAGCTCGAGTCCGTCGCGTCCCTCTGCGACTGCTCGCTCGCGACCGCCAAGCGCCGGATCTCCGCCGCGCAATCTCGCATCGACGACGCCCTCGAAGGACGAAAGGGAGCGAAGAAGTCGTGACCGACGCCTCCCGACATATCCGCGACGCCATCGACCAACCGAAGGTCGACGAGCCAACGATCGATCGCCTCCTCGACGGCGCCGTCCGTCGCCGCGGAGCCATGGTCCGTCGCCGCCGCGTCGTGGCCGCATCGTCGGTCCTCGCGATCGCAGCGGTCGGCGTCTTCGTGCTGCGCGCGCCGAACCAAGGCGGAGCGCTTCGACGCACGGACGGCGCTCCGATCGCGTCGATCGTCACCACGGACGCGGCGCCCTCGCGGGTCGCGTTCGACGATGGATCGAGCGTCGTTCTCTCTCCGTCGAGCGCCCTTCGCGTCGCGCACAACGATCAGCGTCGGGTCGATTGGACCCTCGAGCGCGGCGTCGTTCGATTCAGCGTTCGGCCTCGCGGGCCTCGGCGTTGGACCATCGACGCCGGCCTCGCCGTCGTCTCCGTGATCGGAACCGAGTTCGTCGTCGATCGCACCGCCGACCGCGTCCGTGTGTCAGTCTCCGAGGGCGTCGTGCGCGTCGAGACGCGCGAACTTCAATCGAGAATTCACAGGATGACCGCGGGTCAGTCCATCGTCGTCGAGGCGCGTCCCGCCGTCGCGGACCCCTCGATCGCCAACGCCGCGAGCGCTGACGACGCCTCGGCCTCGGGCCCCGCGATCCCCGCGGGCGACGACGCCTCCACGAGCGCTGCGCTCGAAGGTGGACTCGCGATGCAGGACGACGCGTCGAGCGCGAGCGACGCCGCGCGAATCGTGCGAGCGCCCGCGACGGCGCGACCCGCGTGGCGATCGCTCGCGGAGCAGGGCGAGTACAGCCGCGCGTACGAGCTGCTCGGAACCGACGGCGTCGCGCGCGCATCGCGAGGCTCTTCGGCGGATTCGCTGCTCGCGCTCGCCGACGTCGCGCGCCTCTCGGGACACCCGTCCGAGGCCGTCGCGCCGCTCGAGCAGCTCCTGCGCGAGCACCCCGCGGACAGCGCTGCGCCGCTCGCCGCGTACACGTTGGGGCGCGTGTTCGTCTCGCTCGGACGGCACGCCGAGGCGGCCCGCTCGTTCGACCGCGCGATCGCGCTCGGAGCACCGCGCGCGATCGAAGAAGACCTCCGCTGGCTCCTCGTTCGCTCTCGCAACGCGAGCGGAGACCGCTCGGGCGCCGAGCGCGCCGCCGAGGAGTACCGGGCGCGCTTCAGCGATGGTCGCCACGCGCGCGCCATCGACGACCTGCTGGGAGCAAGACGTTGAAGTTGAAAACAGGTGCGCTCGCGCTCTCGTGCGCGGCGCAGCTCTTCGCGACCGCTGCGCTCGCCCAGAGCGCGCCCGACGCGACCGCGCTCGAGCCTCTGCGCGTGACCGTCGTTCGCCGCGTCGTCGTCGTGCTCCCAGCGTGCGCTGAGCAGGGCCCCTTCGACGGCCAGGGCGTCGTGAGGCAGCTCCGCACCGAGCTCGTCGAAGACGGAATCGACCGCGTCGAAGCCATCGAGAGCAACGACGACTCGCCCTCGCTCGCGCGCGTCTCGTTCGAGCTCTCGTCGTGCGTCCCGGACGTCACGCAAGTGATGGTGATCGTCGACGACCTCGCGACGCGAAAGAACGTGCGGCGCTCGGTCGACCTCAGCGACGTGCGCGGCGCGGTGCGAACCCGCGCGCTCGCGCTCGCGATCGCAGAGCTGCTCCGCGCGAGCTTCAGCGAGCTAGCGTTGTCCGACGCGCCGCCGCCCGCGGTGGGGGTTCCCTCCGTGGTGCGCGACGCGATGCGAACGCGGCTTCGCGCGAGGGTCGGAGAGCCCGTCGCGCCGAGGCCCGTCGTGCCGACTCCGACCGTTCCCCCGCGGGTCGAGCCCGTGTTCGTGCACCGCGTGGGCGCGGCGATCGACGCTCGAAGCGCGTCGACGGGCCCGATCGCGACCGGAGTTCGCGCGACGTACGAGCTCACGGCGGTTCGATGGTCTCGATCGACGCTCTCGCTTCGCGTGGACGCAGGCGGAGCGCTCGCGTCGATGTCCGATCCGTTCGGCTCCGTGCTGGTTCCGCTCGTGAGCGTTGGGGCGGGCGCGCTCTTCGAGACGCGCGTGAGCGAGACGTTCGACGCGGGCCTCGGCGGGCGCATCGAAGGCGGCGCCGTGTGGATCCTCCCGCGTCCCACAGTCGAAGGCGTCCGCGCGATCGAATCCGTGCATCCCGCGCTCGCGGTGGGCGCGCTCGCGTCGATGCGCGCGCGCGTCGGTGAGCGCGGGTGGCTCGGGATCGAGCTCGAGCTCGGCGTCGCGCCCGTGGGACCGATCGTGCTCGCCCGCGAAGGCACCGTCGATCGCGTGATCGGCGGGAGCTCCGGCGCGACGGGCGCAGCGCGCATCGGCGCGGGCGCGCGGTTCTGACCCATCCGTACGCGCGTGTCGATTTTGTGAGCCGCGCGGTCGACCGAAGGGCCCTGTGAACATCGGACGAATCACCGATGCTTCGCAATCAGTCACTCCTCGCGGTCTTCGCGTTCTCTCTCTTCACCCAAGCGTGCGGCGCGCGCGTCGTCGCGTTCTCGGATGACGCACCCGTCAGCGACGCTGTGATCACGGACGCCCCGACGTCGACGGACGTCGCGCTTCCGCCGTCGAACTGCGAGCCGGGGACGTGGTGTTGGATCACCCCGTCGCCGCGCGGAATCGCGATGAACGCCGTGTTCACCGTGAGCGCGACGGAGGCGTGGGCGGTTGGCCAACAGGGCGCGACGATGCGCTACGTCGGCGGTCGATGGGTCCCGTATCCCGCGATCACGACCGTGGACCTCCGCGGGATCTGGGGCTCGGGACCCAACGACGTTTGGGCGTGGGGCTCGCAACAGGACACCGGCGCGCCCAACGCCACCTACGCGCTCGTTCGATGGAACGGAACGCAGTGGTCCACCGTCGCGCACGGCCCGCTCCCATCGATTCAAGGCCTCGACGGCAGCGCCGCCGACAACGTGTGGCTCGCCACCTCGAGCAACACGACGAGCGCGATCCGCCGCTGGAATGGCACGTCGTTCGTGGATCTGCCCGCGCTCCCCAACGGCGGTCGCGTGCAGTCGATCTGCGTGCGCTCGACCACGGAAGCGTGGGCGACCGCAGGCGACGCTCGCAACAGTCACCCGATCTTCTTGTACCGCTTCGACGGAACATCATGGTCCCTCGCGCACCGCGCGCCCGAAGGCTCGAGCGAACGATTCTCGTCGGCCGTCGTGTGCCCGGCCGACGGCGTCGCGCTCGTCGAGTACTTCTCGTTCGACGCTGGCGTCACGACGTACATCGAGGTCCGCAACGGCCGCGTCGGCGGCGACATGCTCCCGCTCACGGGGAGCCCCGACCTCGTTCGCACGCCTCACGGCGACGCGTATTTCTTCAACGGAAGCCAGGCGATGCGCTGGACGTCGATGGGTTGGCAGGGCCCCATCAACGGCGGAAATGGCTCGACGTTCTCGTCGAAGTTCGACTTGTTGCGCGACGGATCTGCGGGCTGGATGGCGCTCGGATCACCGTTTCTCTCGACCTGGAGCGGGGGCGCGTGGCGCGTCGACCCGCAGACCGTCGACAAGTCGCTCAGCGTGTTCGTGAACCCCGGCAGTACGCCAACGGATCCCGTCGCGATCATCGGTCAACAGGTCTGGGCGAACCGCGCGATGGGCTCGTGGCGGATCGCCCCGACGCCGACGGTGGCCAACGGACTGCTGCTCGAAGCGCATCGCGCGTGGGGCGCCGACGCGAACCAGGTCTGGATCGTGGGCGCTGGTGGCGCGATCGCGAAATACGACCAGCGCACCAATCAGATCACGCCGGCGACGGTCGTTCCTGACATCGGCGCGGTCGAGCTGCTCGCGGTGCACGGCAGCGACGCTGCAAACGTATGGGCCGTCGGTCGAAACGCGACGGTGTTGCGCTTGGAGGGGGATCGCTGGGTCGCGCCGCCGGTGGCGTTGCCCAGGATGGTCGACGGCGTTCAGCTAACGACGATTTCGCTGACGGCCGTGCACGTCGCGAGCGCCAACGACGTCTTGATCATGGGCGACGACCCTGCGGGCGGCCGCTTCATCACCGTGCTCTTTCGATGGAACGGAACGGCGTGGACCGCCGAGTCCAACGGCGGCGGCGAGACCCCTGCGCACATCGCGCGCGACGCCGCAGGAAACGTCTATTCGCTCGTTCGAGGGCGCGTCACCCGGCGTCCTGCCGCTGGCGGGATGCCCGTTGAAATCAGCGCGGCCTCCGAGCTCTCGATCCAGGATTTGCACGTGAGCCCTTCGGGCGCGATCGAGCTGTTCGCGACCGACCGTCGTCGCGCGGCGCTGTACGAACTTGATTCCATGGGTCGCTTCAACGTCGTCGGCGCTCCGCTCGACGTCGAAGGGATCACCTCGATCGTCCGCGGCGCAAACGGCTCCCTCTGGGCCACCGGCGCGTTCGGCGCGATTCTCCGCTACGAGCCCCGCCGCTGAACGACCTACCGCGAAGCGAGCGCAGAGCCGCCGCTCGACGCCACGCGCTCGAAGAGCCGACGATCGCCGGACACCACGCGCTCTTCGTCGCACGTCCACTCGAGCGCCCCAGGGCTCCAGCGCGTCTCGACGACGGTCTCTCGCTGCTCGACCTCGTCGATGAAGCTCCACGTGTAGCGCGCGCGGACGAAGGTCTTTCCGTTGCGGCTGCGGGGCTGTTCGACGTCGAGGTCCGCGATCCGAACGCGCTCGGCCCAGTGCGCGTGACGCGCGTTGAAGTCCGCGCGAAGCGGCGTGGTCATCGCGCGCTCGGCCCACTCGGGGCGGCCCCAACGAAGGTCATCGTGAAACGCCGCGAGCGTGTCTTCGAGCTTGTGGGGATAGAGCGACGCACACGCAGACACGCTCAACACGGCCAGCGTTGCCCAGAGTCGAGCCCATCGAGTCGCGATGCTCATTGTGTAGAGGCCGTTGCCACGACGCGCGTCGCGCGCGCCAGTTTTCGACAAACGCGCAGCGCACCCAGAGCTCCGGGAGAGATCCTTCGCGTGTGCTGCTTTTTGGACGACACCACGCGCGGTGGACTAAGGCCCTCGAGGACGATGGACGAGAGCAACGCCGCCGACCGACGCCGCGAAGAGCGCGTCGTGATCGACCTCTGGGTCGAAGAGCACACCGACGACGCGCTGTACTTCCAGCGCGCCACCAACCTGTCGACGGGAGGGCTCTTTCTCGAGCGCACCCTCCCTCACGCTCCGGGGACGATGGTCGAGATCGACCTCCGCCTCCCTGGCGACGCGAGCCCGCTCCGCGTTCAGGGCGAGGTCGTCGCCGCGAAGACGCGCGAGCTCGGGATGGGGCTCCGCTTCGTGGGCCTGACGGACACCGCTCGCGCGCGAATCGCGGACTACCTGCGAAACGCCCCGCTTCGCGTCGTCGCCAAGGCGTGACGCGCCGAAAGCACGACGACCGAGCCCGAGCGTGACGCGTTGGCGGGACGGGGCGCCCCGCGAGCCGCTACTCTCTCGGCGTTCGTCTGTGCGATCGCTTTCTTCCCGTCGGCTCGTCGCCCCTGCGCTCGCCCTCGTCGCCGCGTGCTCGTTGGCGAGCGCGCCTGCGAGCGCACAACAAAACGACCCGACGCTCGAGTGGCGAACGCTCGAGAGCGCGCACTTTCGAATTCACTATCACCAGGGTCTGCGCGAGGCCGCCCAGCGCGTCGCGAACGTCGGCGAAGCGGTGTTCAACCGACTCGGTGATTACATGGGTCGCCGCCCAGTCCAGATCACCGAAGTGGTCCTGACCGACGTGACCGACGACGCAAACGGCTTCGCGACGTCGATCCCGTTCAACCGCATGACGCTGTACGTGACGGCGCCCGAGGACCTCTCGACGCTCTCGGACTTCGACGACTGGCTGCAGACGTTGGTCACTCACGAGTTCACCCACGTCGCGCACGCGGACAACATCGGCGGCATTCCCGCGCTGATCAACGCGATCTTTGGAAAGATCTATCCCCCGAACCTCGTCCAGCCTCGCTGGCTCCTCGAGGGGATCGCCACCTACTACGAGTCGCGCCTGACGTCCGGCGGTCGACTGCACTCGTCCGTCTGGGACATGTACCTCCGCGCCGACGCGCTCGAGAACAACTTCATCCGCCTCGACCAGCTCTCGACAGGGCCCAATCGCTGGCCGCACGGGACGCTCTGGTACCTCTACGGGAGCACGTTCGTAGGCTACGTCGTCGATCGCGTCGGCCGCGACGCCTTCGCGCGCTTGGCGACGGACTACGGCGCGCAGCTCGTCCCCTACGGAATCAACCGCTCGCTCCGCCGCGCGAGCGGCCGAACGTGGGAGGACCTCTGGCCCGACTACGTTGCGCACACACGAAATCATTATCTCGCGCAGCGCGCAGCGATCGACGCGCGCGGGCGCATCGAGGGCGAGCGCATCACGTTTCAGGGCGAAGACGTCTCGTACCCGCGGTTCTTGGACGCTCGGACAGTCGTCTACCAGTCGAGCGACGGCCACTCGCACGCGATGTTTCGCGCGATCGACGCGACCGCCTCGCGCCCGTCGCCCGTCGATCAAGCGTGGATCGGCGTGGCCTCGGGCTGGGCTCCGTCGCCAGATCGAACGAAATTCGTCCGCTCGGACGTCGGCTTCTACCGCGGGATCTACTCGTACCGAGACTTGTACTTCGGCTCGATCGAACGCGACGCGCGAGGTCGCCTCGCACGCGTCGGCGACGCCACACAGCTCACCCACGGCGCGCGAACGCTCTACCCCGACTGGTCACCGGACGGCGATCACATCGCGTACACCGTCAACCACCGCGGAACGCAACAGCTCTGGGAGTACTCGATCGCCGAGCGCAGAGCGCGCGCGCTCGTGACGCCCCGGCGCTTCGAGCAAGTCTACACGCCGCGCTACTCGCCCGACGGAGCGCACGTCGCCGTCTCGCACTGGCAACGCGGAGGATTCCGCGACATTCGCGTCCTCGATCGAAGCACTGGGCGCATGCGCGACGTCACCCACGATCGCGCGGTCGACATGCACCCCGCGTTCAGCCCCGACGGCCGCTACGTCGTGTACTCGTCCGACCGGACAGGCGTCGCAAACCTCTACGCGTACGAGCTCTCGACTGGCCGAACGCGGCAGATCACCAACGTCGTCAACGGCGCGTACATGCCCGACGTCTCGCCGGACGGACGATGGATCGTGTACGTGGGCTACACCCATCGCGGGTTCGACCTCTATCGTTTGCGCTGGGATCCATCGCGGTGGATCGAACCGGGACCCGAGGCCGACCGCGACGATCACCGCGTCGCGACGACCGACGTGGCCACCCGCGACAGCGCCTACAACGCGCTGCGCTCGCTGCATCCGAGGACCTGGTTCGCCGAGGTGTCGGACGACGGCTTCGGCCCCACCGCGGCGATCACGACCCAGGGCGAAGACGTGCTCGAGCGGCACGCGTGGGCGACGCGCGTCGGACTTGGTTTCGTGGGCTTGAATCCCTACTTCGACCTCTCGTACGCGTATCGCGGTCTGAGGCCCAACCTCACGGCGCGCGTCGGTCGCTCGGTGTCTCGCGCGACGTTGGGCGTCGGCGAGACCGAGGTCGCGTACCCGGTCGAGCGTTGGGTCGCAGACGTGGGCGCTTCGATCTCGTTTCCTGCGCTGTTTCAGAGCTCGGCGTTGGCGATCGGCTACACGTTCTCCTACGCGCAGCCCGTGGGAACGGTCCCGGGCGCGAGCGAGCTCGACCCGACCGAGATCCCGCCTGCGCTCCCGAGACGCGGCCGTGACGGGCGCATTCGCGCGTCGTTCAGCTTCTCGCGAACGCAGCGCTACACGTACGACATCTCCGCGCACGAGGGCTACGAGGGCTCGCTGAGCACGCACATCGCGGACCCGGCGCTCGGAGCGCAGACGGGGTCGTTCGACGTGAGCGCCGCGTTCGCCGCATATATTCCGCTGCCGTTTCGCATCGCGCGCTACCACCACGTGCTCGCGCTCCGCGCCGCCGGCGGCGTGGGAACGCTCTCTCGCGGCGAAGCAGGCTTCTTCTCCGTCGGCGGCTATCCCACGTTCGACCCCGTGACCTTCGTCACGTCGCTTCCGTCGCTCGCGTACGCCTCGTCCACGCCGCTCCGCGGCTACGCGCCGCAAGCGCGCGTCGGCAGCGCATTCTACCAGGGAAATCTCGAGTACCGCTTCCCGATCGTCCAAGTCGATCGCGGCGTCACCACGCTCCCCGTGTACCTCGCGCGCCTCTGGGGCGGCGTGTTCTTCGACGTGGGCGACGCGTGGTTCGGCCGCATGCAGCCGCAGAACATCGCGATGGGCGCGGGCGCCGAGCTCTTCGCCGACCTCGTGTGGGGCTACTTCATCACGACGACCCTGCGCGTGGGCTTCGGTCAGGGACTTGTCGGCAAGGACGCGATGACGCAGGTCTACGGCCTGCTCGGAACGCCCTTCTGACAACTCGAATCGACTCCAAACGACTCGAAAGGTACCGTTCTTTCTGCGGTGAACGACCGTTCATCGCTGCTACGCTCGTCGCTGAAGAGGCCCGCGATGTCCGTACCGCTCCCCGCCATCTTGATCGCGCTCGTGGTGTTGTTCGTGTTGTTCGCGACCACCGCGGGCGTCGAAGCGATCGTGCTGAAGCTGTTCCGTTGGGGCCCGAGCAATCGCTGCGTGCGCGACGCCACCGTGGCGACCGCGAGCGCGTTCATGCCGGGGCGCTTCGAGCTCTTGCAGCTCTCGTTCACCGATCCGCTCCCGTTGCTCGAGCTGTTCGCGTGGGGCGCCGTCGTGCTCGCGACCGAGATCGGCGTGTACGTCTCGCTCTCGCGCCTCGGCAACGGCAACCAGCTCCGCACCGACGCCAACCAGAAGCTCACGTTTCGCGTGATCGCCACCGCGGTCGCAGCCAACGTCGCGAGCCACATGGTCCTCGTCGCGTTCGTGTACTTCGTCACGCGCCTCGCAGGGCGATAGACGCGCCATGGACGCGAGCGAGCTGCCCGAATCGACGCGCATTCGAGAGCGGCTCCGCGCGCTGACCCGCGACGACGCCGTCGAATTGATCGACCTGCACGACGAGTCCATGCGTCGCGTCCGCGTCGAGACCGCCGTCGAGTTTCGAACGATCACGCGCGTTCACGCGAAGGACCCCGGGACGCCAATCGACCAGCCGCGCGACCTCGAGCGTGTGCTCTGGGACGTCGCGCTCGCGCCCGAAGACCCCTTCGTCGACGAGCCGCGCGCACAGCTCGACGAACCGAAGAGCGGCGAGGTCACCGACTGCCCCACGTGCCTCGGAAAGGGCGAAGCCCCCTGCCACAAATGCGGCGGAACGACGCGCGTCAACTGCGACTCGTGCCGCGGCCACGGCTTCGTGGACCAAGGCCGCAAGGGCAGTTCGATCTGCAAATTCTGCCAGGGACAGAAGTTCCAACCGTGCCGGACGTGCAAGGTCGGGACGCTGCCGTGCAAGCCGTGTGGTGAGTCGGGCCGCGCGTACACGATGCAACGACTCGTCGTGAAGTGGCTCACGCGCAAAGAGTCTCGCGTCGTCGCCGTCGCGCCGCCCGAAGTCTCCGTCCAAGACGTCCCCTTCGTGGCCGAACGCGTCGTTCGCAGCGAGCGCGGCGCTCTCTCGCCCGAACAACTCACCGAGCTCGACGCGCCCCTTCGCGCCGCGGTCGACGCGCTGCTCACCGAGCACCCGACGCCCGAGGGCAGCAGGATCAAGACGCAGACGCTCATCGTCGAGCGAACGCCCGTGTTCGCCGCGCGCTTCAAGACCCGCGGCAAAGAGAAGTCCGCGTTCTTCGTCGGCGAGGCGCTCGACGCCGTGGGCCTCGAGGCCGCCGTCCCCACGTCGACCTACGTGCTCGTCGCCGCGGTGCTCGTCGTCGGCGCCGTGACGGCGCTCGTCGCAGCGGGTATCTTCCGCTGACGCGATGTTTCGGCGGGGAAGTATCCAGCGGGCGACGATCGGTTTGATTCTGTGTGCCACGTCGTGCGCGCACGAAATCAACGCAGGGAGCTTCGTCGACGCGCGCCCCGCGGCGCCCCTCTCGGTCCCGCCAAACGCAGACGAGCTCGCGGCGGCGCGGCGGATCGACGCCTCGCACGCGACCGACCTGGGATTCTACGCGTGGCCTTCGCTCTGCATCGCGCCGTGGCTCGCGCTGCTCGGCCTCGCGCTCTGGCACCGATCGCGCGCGCGCCGCGCGTTCGACGCGGTCGTTCGTCGCGGTCCAGTGGTCCCGGGCCGTCGCGAGCTCGAGGGCACCGTCGAGCCGATCGATGAGCCCGTGCCCATCACCGTCGAGCTGTCGAAGGACCGTCGCACCGTGATCCGCGCCAGCACGAGCCCGTTCTTTCTGCGACTCTCGACCGGCGAGCGGGTTCGCGTCGACCGCGCCGAGCCGATCGAGCTGCGCGCGCCAGAGACTGCGTTCGATCCCGATCTCACGCACGTTCTGCTCGACGTCGCGAGCGGTGATCGAGTCGCTGTGGACGGCGTCGTCACGAACGAAGCCCATCGACCCGACGCGGGACCCTATCGCGATGGGACCAACAGCGAGATCCGCGCCTCGAGCGAGGGCGTGCTCATCGTCGCGCGCGGCGGTTCGACGCCGGTCCACAACAGTCGCGCTCGCACCGCGCGAAACGGGATGGCGTTGGCGCTCGTGGGACTCGTGTCGAGCGCGGTCATCGCGCCGTACGAAGCCCTCTCGTTGCGCGCGACAGGAGTCTCTCAGTGGGGGGCGATCATCGGGCACCGTTCGACCCGGACCGATTACGCCGCGACGAGGTCCACGTCGTCCCCTACTTCCTCGACGATCACAGAGTACGCGGTTCGCGTTCGCGTCGGCGATCGTGTGTTCGACGACGACGTTCCTGTCGAGGTCTACGAGTGCGCACGCGAAGGGCGTTGCACCCGTGTCCCGGTCGTCCTCTCGACGTTCGGCCCGCGACGCTCGCGCGTCGGGACGCGCCCGTTCTTTGACGACGAAATCGGCTTCGCGAGCGTCGCGTTCTTCGTGTTGGCTGCGCTGATCTACGCGTCGCACCACCGCGAGCGCCCGTGGTTCACCGCGCGAATCGATCCGCCTGAGTGACACTCGCTCAGCGCTTTCGGCGCACGAGCTCTTTGACCTCGGCGAGCACTTCGGTCCCCTCGAGCACCATCAGCACGAGCACGTACCCGATGATCGCGCTCAGGGCGCACGCGATCGGATGCGCGAGCAGACCCGTCTCGTACTTCGATTGCGCGAGCGCCAGCGCGAGCCCCGCGCCGCCCGAAATCGCAGGGCCCCGCACGGCGCTGAACAAGCTCCGCCCGAGCACCCGACCCGTCCACGAGAACATCCCCGCGACCACGACGAGCGTCACGGCGCTGTAGCACCACGCGATCTTCCCGAGGTCGCCCGGAAAGAAGTACACGCTCGCGATCGACAACGCCCACGTCGCCGTCGTCCACACCGCGAAGACGCCGATCGCGAGACCCGCGCGGTTCTGCCCCTGCATCAGCCCGAACAACGGCGACGCAGCGAGCCCCGCGACCATGTTTCCGACGAGCCCCCAGATCACGGGATACGACGGCGACCACTGCGGCGAGTAGAACGTCGGAACGGCCCACGGCGCCGCCACGGCCAACGCGATCAACGCGGGAATTCCCACGATGGAAGCGGCTCTCAGCGCGCCGCGCAGCGCCGCGTACAACGTCGGGTCCCGTCGATCGAGCTGCGCGTACACCGGAAGCTGCACGCGCGCGAGCGAGTTCACCGCGAGCACCGGCAGCTGGATGTAGTTGAGCCCGAAATCGAAGAGCCCCACCGCCGCGGGCCCGAGCGCCTTGCCGAGCATCGCGCGCGAGACGTTGTCCTTGATGTACGCGAGGATCCCGAGCGCTTCCACCTTCGCCCCGAAGCCCAACATCGGTCGAAGAACCTTCCAGCTCCACCCGATCCCTGGCCATCCCGGCGACGCGCGGTACGCGAGCGCGCACTGCAGTATCGATCCCACAAAGTTGGACACGACGAGCGCCCACACGCCGCCGCTCAGCACCGCCGCGACGATCGCGAGCACGTGCCGCACGAGCGACGCGTAGAGCTCCACCCGAGCGATCTTGCTGAACTCGAGGTTTCTCTCGAGCCGCACGTACGGGATCATGCGCACGGCGCTGACGAGGTAGAGCGGCGCCATCACGCGAAGCACGAGCGCCTCGGTGGCCGTGAGGTGGTACTGCGTTCCGAGCCACGGAGCGAAGGTGAAGAGCCCCGCGGTGAGCATGACCGCGACGCCGAGCGCGAACGCCGCCGCCGCGCGAAGCGCGTCGCGCGTCAGGGGGTAGTCCTTGCGCAAGAGCGCGACCGCGAGCCCGCCGTCACCGATGAGCGACCCCACGCCCAAGAAGAACGTGCAGATCCCGTAGACGCCGAAGTCTCGCTTGTCGAGGAGCCTCGCGAGCAAGAGGTTGGTCGTCCACGCGAGGATCGACGAGACGACGCTCAGCATCGCGAAGAGCGTCGTTTCGCTGACGATTCGCTGCAAAAGCTTCTTGCCCTCGTGCGGGTCGCTCGCGGTGCGATACGGCGCTCCGTCGTTCGAGTCGCCGTTGTCTCCGTTGCCGCTGTTTCGATCGTCGCTCACGCGCGGGCCTCGCTTCGCGTCGCAGTCGCCACCCACGCGAGCGCCATCTCTTCGCTCGCGCCACGCCGGTCGAGCCACGACGCGCACACGTTCACGAGCGGAACCAAGTCCCTCGCGAACCTCCCGCGCTGGATCTCGAGGTTCACCATTTGCCCCACCGACGCCCAGAATCCTCCCGCCGCAGCGACCTCGCTGTCGACGAAGCCCGCGTCCGCGAGCACCCGCTCGACGCCGTACCGCGTGAATCGCCAGTAGTCGTACGGGACCTCGTGCGCGGGCCACACGCCCGGAACGGTGATCACAATTCGACCGCCCGGCCGAAGAACCCGCGCGCACTCGCGCAGCGCCGCCACGGGCTCTCCCACGTGCTCGAACACTTGCGTCGACAAGAGCCCATCGAACGAACCATCGTCGAACGGCAGCGCGTCCACCGTCCCAACGACGTCCGGCCGCGACAAGGGCCCCTCGCGATCGAGCCCCGTGTACACCACCTCGTCGCGCATCCAACGACGGTACGGCTGCATCCCGCATCCCACGTCGAGCACCGCGCCGCGCAGCGACCGAACGTGCGGCTCGAGCACACGAAGCAGCGGCTCGTAGTGCAAGAACAGAGGCTGCCTCCACGACGGTCGATGCGGGACGAACGGTGAAGGCGACGGCGAGAACAGAAGCGCCACGACGGCTATTGCTCTACCACCGATCGCCGTGGGCTGCCTCGCGGTAGAGCCGCTCGTACGCGCTGCTCGTCTCGGCCCTCGGGTCCTTCGGCAACGCGCGCTGTTCGCGCTCGAAGAGCGCCCGTCGCGCGTGCTCGCTCTCGAGGAGCGTCGCCAACACCTCCGGCCACGCGCCTTCGTCCTCGGGCAAGAGCGCGCTGTCGCACGTCGAAAACAGCTCCCGATGCGCGCCGATCGACGACGCGACCACCGCGCGCCCCGCTTCGATCGCCTCCATCGGAACGAGCGGATACCCCTCGCTTCGACTCGGGCACACGACGAGATCCGCCCCTCCGTACAGCGCCGCCGCGCGTCGTTCGCGATCGATCGTGACGCGCGCCTCGAGCCCACGCGCCCGCGCGCGCTCTTGCAGCCGCGCGTGCTCGGGCCCGTCGCCCGCGATCAACAAGTGCCACGCGCGCTCGCGCACGGCGCCGCTGGCGAGCGCGTCGATCAAGCGATCGAAGCCCTTTTGTTCGACGAGGCGCCCCACGCTCAACACGCGCGTTCGCCCCTCGGGCCAGCAAAACTCGCCGCTCGGTGCGCGCTCGCGAACGCGGGCGAGGGGAGGGCAATTCGCGACGCGCACGACCTTCGCGCTCCTCGGCAGGATCACCCGCAGACGCCCGACGTCCTCCTCGCTCGGAGCCACGAACGTGACTCGTGACAGAAAATGTCCAACGCGTTCGAGCAGGGTATCGCTGCGGAATCCGAAGACCTCGTCGCGGCTGAAGTGCCGATCGCGCTGCGGCAACAGCTGAAACGTCGCGATCATCGGGCGCCCTGCGCTCGCGACGAGCGCCGCTCCGAATCGATCGGGAAACGCCAAGTGCGCGTGCACGACGCTCGGCGCGAGTGCCGCGACCCGCGCTCGCGTCTCGTAGGCCCACGCGCGAAGCACGCTCGATCGCGCGCGGTCCGTCTCCGGCGCGCTCGCTCGGGACGCGCAGCGCTCGATCGCGCCGTCCTCCCACGCGCCCGCTTCGATCGTGTCGATCGCTGGAGCCTCGAAGGTCGATCGCCACCCGCGCTCTTGCGCGAGCCTGTGCAGCGTACACGCCAACCGCTCGGCTCCGCCCCAGCCCACGCTCGGAACGAGATGAACCACCCCGCGTCCCGGCGCGCGCCCCACGCTGTCCACCACCGCGCGCGCGATCTCGATGGTTCGCTCCCCGACGCTCGTCTCGTGAAACGCGCGCATCACCGCGGCCCCCTTCGTCTCGCGATCAAGAGCACGGAGTCCTCGATGCTCGCCCTCGCCACGACGCCCGCGCGCACGAGCGCCCGCGTCGCCATGGCCTCTGCGCGCTGCACGACGTTGCGCCGCCCGAGCGTCGCGTCCGTCCACCGCGCGGCGCGCTCCCACGCGCACTCGATCGAGAGCACCTCTGCGTCGAGCGTCGCCTCGATCATCGCCGCGAGGCTTTTTCGCGAGTAGAACCACAGGTGCTCGGGCGGCTTGTACTGATCCCAGCTCGTCGGCCAGCGCCGCGCGTTCATGTTGTCGATCACCGGAACCACGATCGCGACGAGCGCTCGCTCGCGCAGCGTCGCGCGCACCTTCGCGAGCTCGTCGAGCGGCGACCGCCAGTGCTCGATCACGTCGAACGCCGCGAACACGTCGTACGTTCCTCCCCCCGCCGCGCACGCCTCGATCGTCCCATGCATCGCGCCGCGCACGCGCTCGTCCGCCGCTTCGCGCGCCTCGCGGGACCACTCAACGCCCGCCACGTGATGTCCCCGTCGCGCCGCTTCGAGGAGAAATCGCCCGTCCGCCGCGCCGACCTCGAGCACGCGCGAGTTCGCTTCGAGCCCCGCGCGCTCGAGCGCGTCCATGCGAACGCGCGCCTTGTCGTCCGCGATCCTTCGCTCGCGCCCGAAGTAGTCCTCGTACCCGTGCCCTCCGCCCGAGAAGTACCCGCTCGCGTACAGCGCCACGAGCTCTTCGTCGCTCGGAACAGGCCACGCCCGCTCGAGATCGCACCGCTCGCAGCGCAGGATCTCGAATGTACGCACACGAAATCTCGTGGGCATCGCGCCGTCACACAGCGGGCACCGTCCGCTCATCGCGCGGCCCTCGCGCGCGCCCTCGCGTCGATGGCCTCGGCCACGACCCTGCTGAACCGCGCCCCGAGCGCCGCCCAGTCGAAGCGCTCGCCGAGCGCCCTCGCGCGCTTCGCTCGCTCGTCCTCGGCGCCCGATCCTCGCGCGTCCATCGCGTCGATCAAGGCCGCTGCAAACGCCTGGGGATCGTCGGCCTCTCGGTGCGTGACGCTCGCCTCGGCGCCGTCGATCCCGCGAAACCCGACGCTCGTGCTCACGACCGCCGCGCCCGACGCGAGCGCCTCCACCGCCTTCAACGACGACCCCGCCCCGTGCGCGAGCGGAACAGTCACCACCGCCGCCCGCTCAAGATACTCGCCCACGTTTTCAACGGTCCCCGTCACCGCGACCCTCGGCGACGCGAGCGCACGCACCCGCTCGCTCGGCTGACGGCCGCACAACACGAGCCGCGCGTCCGGCTTCGTTCTCCACACGATGGGCATCACAGATTTCGCGAGAAACTCCGCGCCCTCTTCGTTCGGCCCGAAGCTCATGAGCCCGACGAACAACACCTCGTTCGAGCGCGCCCGCTCGCTCGGCGGTCGAAACCGAACCCTCTCGAGCACGACCCCGTTCTGAACGACGCACGGCGCAGAGAGCCCCGCGCGCTCGTCCGCGATCGATCGCGCGTCCGCAGCGCTCACGCACGTCACAGCGTCCGCGCGCCGCCAACACGCGCGCTCCCACGCGCAGAGCCGCGCCGCCTCCCGCTGGGCGTCGGCGCCCCGCGCGCCCGCGGTCGATCGCGCGTAGTCGCTCTCGACGTTGTGCTCGTCGAGGACCACCGCCGCGCCCGGCGCCGTTCGCTCGTCCGCCAGCCCCATCGCGTACGAGTGCGAGACCACCACCGCGTCGAACGGTCGCGACCCGCCCTCGCGATGCGCCCGAAACATCGCCCACGCGAGGCTCACCGGCGTCGCGCTCTTCACGCGCTCGGGCACGGTCGAGAGCGCCATCATCGAGGGTTTTCTCCCGCGAATCGTCCGCTCGGCGAACACGCTCAGCGCCTCGATCGCCCTCGGACTCGAGGACTCCGCGCGCCCGCCGCACGCAAACAGCTCGACGCGCGCTCCATCCGCGACCAACGCCCGCGCGAGCCGCGCCATGCGAATCCGCCCGCCTGTGTCCTCTGGCGCCGGGAGGTACGGCGCGACGAACGCCACGCGCCGCCCCGCCAGCACTTCCCCCTCGACTCGGTTCGTCGTTGCCCTATCCATCCGTCGTTTCGTTCGCGTAGCCGCCCGGCGAAGTCGTGCTGGACGAACCCTGACCCTTACGTTAGAGTTCGACCAACGCGCGACCGAATGAGCGTCGTGCGTGCGAATACCGCATTCCGCAGAGGAGTCGACGACCATGACGATGTCCAGCACTGAGCCCACCACGACCCCCACCACCGCGCCGTCGGCGGACGACAGCCCCGTCGCCCTCACCGAAGTGGCCGCGGCCAAGGTTCGCGAGATCGCGAAGGAAGAAGGGCTCGAAGGACAAGGCCTCCGCGTGCAGGTGAAGGGCGGCGGCTGCTCGGGATTCCAGTACGACCTCTACTTCGACGAGAAGCCCACGGACATGGACCAGATCGTCGAGAGCCGCGGCGTGAAGATCTTCATCGACCCGCTCTCGGCGCAGTACCTCGAAGGCACCGAGATCGACTACGTCGAAGGGCTCAGCGGCGCGGGCTTCAAGTTCGGCAACCCGAACGTGAAGGGCACCTGCGGCTGCGGCAGCAGCTTCTCGGTCTGATCGCTCACCGCGCCATGTGCGCGCGCGCCGCTTCGAACAGCGTCACGAAGCGATAGCCCTGCGCGCGAAGCTGCTCGACGACGGACCGCAACGTCGAGCGCTTGCTCTCGACGCTCACGGACAAGTCGCGCTGGTGTTTCGCCAGCGCTTCGAGCCCGTCCTCGCGCGCGCCGAGAAGATCGACGCCGTGGAGCTCGAGATTGACCAGCGGCCTCCCCGCGATCATCGCGGTCAGCGCCTTCGCGACCGTCGGGCCCCCCGCCATCACGCTCGTCCCGATGTACGGGAGCCTCGCCCCGCGCGTCACGCCGATCGGAAGCTCGACCATCGTCCCCTCCGTCGTCGCGCGCTTCCAATACGGATCTCCGATGCGATACGGGTCCGCCGGGGCCGTCAGCACCGCGGGCGTGTCGACGATCGAGTGGCTCCTCCGCCCGCGCGCGCGAATCAGGCCGATCATCGCGGTCTTCGCGCTCCAGTACGCGGGGCACGGAAACACGCTCGAGTCGTACGCGACCCCGCACTCGGCGAGCACTTCGAAGAGCTCGTCCGTGATCGTGTAGCCCGGCGCGCGAAAGCCCGCCGGCGCGCGGCCAAAGGCCTTCGCGACGCTCTCGATTCCCTCGGTCACCTCGCGCTTCATGTCGGCGCGGCCGACGCGCGTCAGGTCGTACCGATGATTTTGTGTGTGGTTGCCGAGCTCGTGCCCCGCCGCCGCGAGCATCCTCGCCTCGGCCAGCGCGCGCTCGTCCGCCATGTCCTGCCCGATCACGAAGAACGTGCACGGAACCCCGAGCTCCGCGAACAGCTCCCGAAACCGCGGAACCGCCCGCGCGTACACAGCCCGCGTGCGCTCGTCGTCCGCCGCGGCGGTCAGCCCGTGAATCGCGTAATAGTTTGGGATCTCGTCGAGATCTACGGACAAAGCAGCGAGTCGCTCGGCCATCGGACCCGCGCTGTACCACACGTTTCGCGCTCGACGGTCCCACGCAAAGCCGAACGGTCCGCTCCGACGCCGAGCGGCTTCGCGGCGAAGCCGGACGATCCGCGAGCCGTTCGGTGACCTCACCCATGGCGTCTACCGTTGATCGCGATCGCGTGCGAATGGCATGCTCGTTCGCGCAGTGGGCACGACCGAACGCGATGCGAGCGACGTCCAGCTCTCGCTCTCGCGCGAGCGTGAGCGGACCCGCGCCCTGCGCGAAGTGGGGCTGCTGATCGACTCGTCGCTCGCGCCCGACGAGCTGCTCGAGCGCATCCTCGCTGCGGCAAAACGCGTCGCCGAGGCCGAGCGCGGGACGCTGTACCTCCTGCAGCCCGACGGCCGAACGCTCCAGTCCCACACCACGCAGGGCGGGACGCCAACGACCATCGTCCTGCCCGTCGACAAAGGGATCGCCGGCGCGTGCGCCACCGCGCGAACGACGATCAACATCGCGGACGCGTACGACGACCCGCGCTTCGATCGCGCGTGGGACACGCGCACAGGATTTCGCACGCGCGCCGTGCTCGCGGTGCCGATGGTCGCGCCCGACGGGAGGCTCGTCGGCGTCGTGCAGGTGCTCAACCGCGCGGATCACGGCGCGTTCGACCAGGACGACGTCGCCACGCTCGAAGCGCTCGCCGCACAAGCGACGGTGGCCCTCGAGGCCGCGCGCACGATGGCAACGCTCGTCGAGCGCAACCGATCGCTCGAAGACTTGAAGGCCCGCCTCGAGCGCTCGCTCCGCGAGCGGCAGCTGTTGCTCGAGATCGAACAGCTCTTGTCGCGCGCCGATTCGCTCGACGAATTCCTCGATGGAACGCTGGTCGAACTCCTCCGCGAGTGCGGCGCCAACGCCGGATGCATCGCGCTCACCGACCCCATCACCGGACTCTCGACGCTGCGCGCTGTGCGCGGTGTCCCTGACGGCGCGTCGCTCATCGGTCGCTCGGTGGCCGAGGGCGCCGCGCTCGTCACCGTCGTCAGCCGAGGCGAAGCGATCCAGCGCGGGGACGACTCGTCGCCCGTGCAGAGCGCGCTCCCGGGGCCCGAGGCGCGGACGCTCCTCGTCGTTCCGCTGCCGGGCGAGGGGGGATTGCCGCGCGGCGCCATCGAGGTCCGCGATTCGATCGAGCGCGGTTTTACTGCGACCGATCGCGCGCTCGTCGAGCTCGTCGCCGCCAACGTGTCGACGGGAATCGAGCTCTCCCAAGCCCGCATCGAACGCGAGCGCGCCACGCGCCTCGCGACCCTCGGCAAGACCCTCGGCAACGTCGTGCACGACATCCGCACGCCGATGAGCGTGATCTCGGGCTACGCGCAGCTCATGCCCGACGTCGAGTCCAAAGAAGAGCGACGCAAGTACGCGCAGTCCATCGTGCGTCAGTTCGGGCTCGTTCAATCGATGATCACCGAGCTGCTCGCGTTCGTTCGCGGCGAGAGCTCGGTGCTCTTTCAGCGAGTCCCGATCGAGTCGTTCTTCACCGAGATCGTCGAGGTGCTCCGACGCGACCTCGCCGCGCGCAACGTGCGCGTCGAGCTCGAGCTACGCGAGCGCGGCGCAGCCCGCATCGACCCCGCCAAGATCACGCGGCTCGTCCACAACCTCGCGCGCAACGCCGCGGACGCGCTCGCGCAGAAGCCCAACGGCGGGACGTTCACGATTCGTGTGTCGCGCGCAGGCGAGCAGCTCGTCCTCGAGTTCGAAGACGACGGTCCCGGCATCCCCGAGGCAGTTCGCCTCCGGCTCTTCGAGTCCTTCGTCACCCAGGGAAAGCCCGACGGAACCGGCCTCGGCCTCGCCATCGTGAAGAAGGTCGTCGACGACCACAACGGCACCGTCGACGTCACCACGTCGCCCGAAGGCACGCGTTTCACCGTGAAGCTCCCCCTGCAATCGACCGCGACGCTCCCCCGAGCGACCAATCAGCCGTAGTCCTTCTCGGCCTTCTCTTGGTCTTCTTTGCACTTGATGCAGAGCGTGGTCTCGGGTCGCGCTTCGAGACGCTTGACGCCGATCTCTTCGCCGCACTCTTCGCAGACACCGAAGCTGCCGTCCTCGATCTTGATGAGCGCGTGATCGATCTTCTCGAGAAACACCTTCTCGCGGCCGCGGAGGCGAAAGGTAAAGGACTGCAGGTACTCGCTCGACGCCTGGTCCATCTCGTCCGGAAGGTCGTTGGCGTCGAGCGCCATGTCCTCGGCCAAGGTTTCCTTCGCGTTCTCGATGATCTGCTTGCGCTTCTCCTCGAGGATGTCCTTGAAGCGCTTGAGATCGGCCTTCTTCAGTGCCATTCGCAACCCCTTTGGGGAATCGGACGATTGGATTGCAATGGAGCCGCTCCCGTCCTCCGGCAACGCTCCAAACGAGGGGCGGGGAGGATAAAGAGACCCACCCCTGTGTCAAGCAGCGCCGCCACGCGCCGAACGAATGCGCGAATTCCCCTCGAAAACCGCTGTCAGTCGCAGCGCGCGTTGTCCGCGCATCCCTCGCCGCCGCGCACCGGTGACTGCTTGCACGCGGTGCCTGCGCCGAAGTTGTTGCCGAGCGCCGCCGCGCCGTAGTCGACCGCTGTGCCTCGAAACACGCGGACGATCGCCGCCGCGTTCTCGGGCAATCCGCTGAACGTGACGTGCGAGACGTTCTCCGCAGGCAGCGCAGACGAGAGGTACAGCGCCCCGTCGTTCTCCTGTGGATTCCACGCGCACGCTTCGTCGTAGCCCGAGTCGCCACCCGCGAACGCGATCGTGACCCAGTTGAATTTCGTCCGCGAGCGCAGCGCCCTCTCGCCCACGTACACCCCCTCCCACGCGCCTGCGTTCGGCTCCGTCGCTGCTGCAGTAAACGTGATGCGTCCCTGCTCGCTCCCGCCGTCCGCGGTGAGCCCTCCCTCCGCGTCCCACCCCACCGCGATGCTCGAGTTCGAGCCGAACGCGATCGTGGTTCCCGGGGCAATTTGCACGACGGGCGAGCGCGGTCCCTCGATGCGCAAGTCGACGTCGTCCGCGATGTGGTAGCGGACGCCTGGGTTGCGCCACGTTCCGCTCTCGTCCACCGCTTGGTTGGTCCCGATCGCGATCTCGTTGATCTCGTTGCCGGTGTACGTCCCCTCGGGGAGCGTTCGAACCGCGTTCGCGCGCTGAAGATACACAGCGCCCGAGTGGCTGTGCCCGCCGACAACCGTCTCGCGCACCACGAGGTTGGTCGACGTCGTCGAGAACGAGCCGTTGTCCGCGAGCCACGCCCCGTAGCCGCGACACGCGCGCAGCGTCACGTGTTGAACGTCCGTCCCCGCGAGCCGCGACCGGAAGCACGAGGCTTCACCGTACGCCGACGTCGCGCCACCGTGCTCGATCGTGACGTGCGCGAGCCGCGAGCTCGCGCGCGCGTGCTCTTCGAACGAGACCGCCTGCCAATCACCCGGCTGCGGCTCGTTCTTGTTGCTCCCGATGCGAATCGGTCGCTGCGCTTCTCCGACCGCCATCACCGCGCCTCCGCCGCCGACGTGGAACGTGCGTCCCTCGCCGAGCAAGACGACGGCGCACGGCGCCACGGTCACCGTCACGTTCTCTTCGATGACGATCCCGTTCGGAAACCGGTGCGGTGAACCTTCGAGCGTCCACGTCTCGTTCGTCGTGATGTGCTCCGTGTGAACCGTCCCTGGTCCGAGCGCCGAGTTCGGCTGCTGCGCCGGACACCCCGTCGCTGGCGTCGGCGGAACGGACTCCACCGAGCTCTGCCCTTGTGTGCCCGAAATGCCCGGAGCGCTCGGCCCGCTCGCGCTCGATGTGCCCGGCGTCCCCGCTCCGTTCGTGTTGTTCGCGTTGCTCACGCCGTTCGCGTTGGGCGTCTGTCCGTCCGGCGCGCGACGCCTCCTGCACGCGCTCGTCGCGGCGAGAACCGCACACAAAATCATGGCGTTTCGGTGATTGATCACGATCGTGGCTCCTCTTCGGTGGGCAACGCGTCGGCGCGGGCGCTCGATTTCTTCCCGTTCGCGGTCTTGCGCCCCGCTCGACACGCGCGGGAGTCTCGCTGACTCCGCGATGGTTGACTACCGCTACCGGACCGGGGTTCACATGGTCGCCATGAGATTGGGTCGATACGCCGCCGTTCCTGCGCTCGTTCTGCTCGTTGCGTGCGGTCCTGTTGCGAGCCCCG
Organism: Myxococcales bacterium; assembly: GCA_016793325.1. GTDB lineage: Bacteria > Myxococcota_A > Polyangia > Polyangiales. The sequence goes on from JAEUKI010000055.1 coordinate 287,887, forward strand.
ACGCAGCGACGATGGACGTCCGGGGCAACACGAGCGACGCTGTCTCGTTCGACGCGCCTCCCGCGGACTCCGCGCTTCGCGACGACGCGATCATCGTCGAACCCGACGCGATCACCAGCGACGCCGTCTCGTTCGACGCACCCGCGGCCGATGTGCCCGCCGCAGTCGACTCCGGTGTCCGCGACACGGGCGTCGCCCCGGTGTGTTCGACCGCTGGCGAAATGGGCCGCGTCGCAGGAATCACCCAAGCCCACAACACGCGCCGCGCGTCGGTCGACACGTCTGTGTCCATGAACCGCGCTCCGATCCCGTGCCTCTCGTGGAACGCAGCCCGCGCCGCCGCCGCCCAACCCTTCGCGGACATGCTCGCGCGCTCGTGCACGGCGATGCACTCGACCGGCGCGATCAACGGCGAATACGGCGAAAATGTCGCGCTCGTCACGCGCGATTACTCCGCCGCGCAGGTCGTCGGCGCGTGGTTTGCGGAGCAAGCGTGCTTCACGTACGGACCCATCAGCACGACCACGGGTTGCGACACCGCGTGCACGCGCCGCTTGCCCGTTCCCAGCGCGAGCTGCGGTCACTACACCGCGATCGTGTGGCGCGACACGACGAGCGTCGGCTGCGCCGTCGCAAACTGCGGCGATGGTCGCCGCTCGATTTGGGTGTGCCAGTACATGCCCGCGGGAAACTACGTCGGGCGCCGCCCGTACTGATTTCCCCCGTCATTTCCCTCACAAGAACACGAGCGTGCTCCGCTCCCACGCGCGAGCGACCACCAGCGTGAGCGCCAGCGCCACGAAGAGCACGCCGTCCGCGATTGCGATGCGCGGGCGCTCATCGAGCTTCAACCCACCACGCGCGCCCGACGCACCCACGAGCAACGCGATCGGACCGATCGTCGCGCCTCGCGTCGCCCACAGCGCGGCGCCGATCGCGACCGCCGCGGTGAACGAAGCGAGCCGCGTCGGGCTCACCCGCTGCGCGCCAACGGCCACGACCCGCGCGAGCGCCACGAACCACAGCGCGGTACACGCGTCGCTCGCCGCGCCGACGATCGCCGCGAGCGCCACGATCGCCGTCGAAAGCGTGACGAACAACGGCGTCGACCCCCTCCGCGCGCCCACGAGCGAGCACCCCACGACCGCGAGCACCGAGCACGCTGTCGCCGCGGACGCTCGACGATCGACGAACGACGTGGCCTCGAGCGCACGCACGACGATCAGCGCGAGCACGAACTCGAAGAGCGGGAGATCGACCTCTCGGCGCTCGTCTCCGACCCTCGACCTCGCGGCGAGCGCAAGCACGTACGTGATGGACACAACGCAGACGGACGGCGCAACATCGACACGAAGCGCTGTCCGAACGATCAGCCACGCGACGATGCTCAGCGCCGCTGCGACGGCGAGGTCCGATGAACGCAACTTTCCCATCACGTGGGTCGCCGTGAGAGTATCCCCGACGAGCCCCTGATGGCTGAGCGCCGCGCACCTTGGCTCTGGATCCCTTTCGCGTTGGTGAGCTTCGCCTCGTGGGCAGCGCTCGACCTGCCCGCGCACGGCCAATCGCGCCCGCGACCACGGCCGCCCGTCACAAACGGCGACGCGTCGGTTGGCGCGGATGCGAGCGTTTCCTCCAACGACGCAGCGATCTTGGCGGTCGCGACGATGCCGCCCCCCGATGCCGCCGCTGACGCGCCCCCGGACGACCCCGAGGCCCGCCGCGAGCGCGCCGCCAGCGAGTTCACCGCTGGAATGAACGACTACCGCCGCGGCGACTTCGCCTCGGCAGCAGCCCACTTTCAAGCGGCCTACGACGCGCTCCCTGACCCAGCACCACTATTCAACTTGGCTCGTTCATGGGAGGGCGCCAACGAGATCACGCGCGCGCTCGACGCGTACCAGCGCTACCTCGCCGCGTCGCCCGAAGCGCAAGATCGCCAGGACGTACTCGCGCGCATCGAGCTGCTGCGACAACGCCCCGTCGAGGTGTTCGTCGCAACGCAGCCACCCGGCGCCTTCGTCTTCATCGACGGCTCCTCCGATCCCGTGTGGGGAACGACGCCCGTCGTCATGCGACTGCAGCCCGGTCGCCACACCGTCGCCCTCGTGCGCGACGGATACACCCGGCTCGAGCGCCCCGTCGAAGTCCGCGCGGGAGAACGCCAGACGCTCACGTTTGCGCTCGTCGCCGACGACCCGACGAACACGCCCACGGGCGGTCGCTGGCAGGACCCCGTGATCCTCGATCGCCGCGTCGCCGTCCCTTGGGCGACGCGCTTCGCCGCAGTGATGGGCGCGTCGAGGACCTTCGAGAACCAACCGTTTTGGTTCTCGTTTGGTGCGGATTTTACGCTCTTCTATCGTCGAAACTTCATGGCCAACGCGCGGTTTCTCCGCGTCGAGCCCGACGGCGCGTGGACGCTCGCGACGCTCGGCGCTGGATACGTGCTGCCCATTGAAGACTTGGACCTAGCCTTCGTCGGACACCTCGGTGTCGCGCACGGCTATCATCAACCGGATGGAGCTCGACTCGGACTCGTTCGCTCGTGGGACGCGGTCGCGAGCGTCGAGGCGCGCTTGGACTGGTACTTTCACCGGCGACTGTCGCTCGGTCTCTTCGTCCGAGGAGACGTGCTGACGGACTTCACGCCGGTGGTACGGTTTCAGAGCAACCTCGGCGTCGCGATCGGCCTGACCCCATGAGCGAACGAACGCAACCGATCTCTGTCACCGAGGCGCTCGAGCGCACGGCAGAGGTGCGTTCGGACGGGAGCTCCGCTGGCGAGAGCGGCCCCAAAACCGCCCAGAGCGCCGTGACGCTCCCAGCCAACGGCGCCGCGCGAGACGAAGCAGACGAAGCGCTCGTCGGGCGAATCCTCGCGGGCCGCTATCAGCTCGAGTCCGTCCTCGGACGCGGCGGAATGGGCGTGGTGTTCAGCGGTCGCCACATCGCGATCAACCGACCGATCGCGGTGAAGGTCCTGCGGCGCAACCTCGCGTCGAGCGGCGACGCCGTCACACGATTTCATCGCGAGGCGCGCGCGGCCGCGTCCATCGGCAGCCCGCACATCGTCGAGGTGTTCGACTTCGGCTTCACCGACGAGGGCGACGCCTTCATCGCGATGGAGCGCTTGGAGGGAACAGACCTCCGCAAGCTCGTCCGCGAAGCCGGCGCGCTCGCCCCCGGTCGCGCCCTCGCGATCGCTAGGCAAATCGCCCGCGGATTGTCCGCCGCTCACGCGCGAGGCATCGTCCACCGAGACCTCAAGAGCGAAAACGTCTTCGTCTGCAGCCGCGAGGGCGGCGAGCACATCAAGCTCCTCGACTTCGGAATCTCGAAGGTCACCGAGCTCGACGACACCCGCGGTCCGCTCACCTCCGAGGGCGTCGTGATGGGGACGCCGCACTACATGGCCCCCGAGCTCTTGCACGGCGCGATGGCCGCCGACGCCCGCGCGGACATCTACGCGCTCGGGTGCGTGCTCTACGAGATGCTCACCGGCGGCGTTCCCTTCAACGGGCGAACGCCGATGGAGGTCGCGTACAAGCACGTTCACGAGGCGGTCGAGCCGCCCTCCAAGCGCCGCCCCGGCTTGTCACCCGCGCTCGACGCCCTCGTGTTGCGCGCGCTCGAGAAGCAACCCGACAAGCGCTTCGACAACACCGACGCGTTCGTTCGTGCGCTCGACGAGCTCGAGCGAGCGCCGTCGAGCACGCTCCCTCCGCCCGTGGTGAGCGAGGCGCCGAGCGCTCCCTCGCGCAGGCCTCTCGCGCTGTTCTCGTTGGCTGCGCTCGCGTCGGTCGCCGCGGTCGGCCTCGCGCTTCGCACGCCATCGACGCCATCGACCGTGGGCCGCGCGGATGGATCGGACGCCGCTGCGCTCTTCGCGAGCAACGCCGACGCGACCTCGGATGAAGGCACAACGAGCGAGTCCGTCGGGCCTCGCAGCGGAGGCGACCCAGAGACAACCGACGCGTCGCCGCGCGGCGACGCAGAGCTCGCGTCGTCGTTCGACGTGTGGATCGCGGAGTCCAACGGAGCCCTTCAAGACACCGGCGTTCGCCGCGTCGAACGCGGCCCCAACGGCTTCGTGCGCCCTCCGGTGGTCGAGGCCGACGTGGTGAGCGCGGTCCCCGTTCCTGCGAACACGCCGGACGTCGCGCTCGCGCCGCTCGTTCCCGACGCAGCTCCGCGCGGGCCCGACGATGGGCTCAAGCAGACGCCCTACGGCGCTGCCGCGCGCCGCGGACGCTGAGAGAGCCGCCCGCGAATGTCTCGAATGAGCGCGTCGAGACCGTCGCGCAGCGCGACCTTGGGCTCGAACCCGAGGATCTGTCGCGCCCGCGTGATGTCCGGCTTTCGCTGCTTCGGATCGTCCGACGGGAGGGGCTTGTAGACGACCTCGGCGCCGCCGAGGAGCTCCGAGACGAGCTCGGCGAGCTGCTTGATCGTGAACTCGTGCGGGTTTCCGATGTTCACGGGGCCGTCGACCACCGCGGGCCGCGTCATGGACACGATGCCTTCGATGAGGTCGCTCGCGTAGCAAAACGAGCGCGTCTGCGAGCCGTCGCCGTAGATCGTCAACGGCGTCTTCTCGAGCGCTTGAACGACGAAGTTCGACACCACGCGCCCGTCGTCGAGCGCCATGCGCGGGCCGTACGTGTTGAAGATTCGAACCACCCTCGCGTCGACGCCCCACCGTCGTCGCGCGTCGAACAGCAGCGTCTCTGCGCAGCGCTTTCCTTCGTCGTAGCAAGCGCGCTCGCCGATGGGGTTCACGTGCCCCCAGTACGACTCGGGCTGCGGGTGCACGAGCGGATCGCCGTACACCTCCGAGGTCGACGCCTGAACGATCACGCACTTGCGCCCCCGCGCCGCCTCGATCACCCGTTGAATACCTGTGACGCTCGTCGTGAGCGTGAAGTACGGGTCTGCTTGGTAGTGCACCGGCGACGCTGGGCACGCGAAGTTGAAGATCTGCTCGGCGTACACGCCGATCGTCTCGCGCACATCGCCGAGCTCGAAGTGAAACCGCGGGCTCTTCATGGCGTCCGCGAGGTTCTCGAGCGTCCCGGTCACGAGGTTGTCGAGGCCGATGACCTCGTTGCCCTCGGCCAGAAGTCGATCGACCAGATGCGAGCCGAGAAATCCCGCCGCGCCTGTCACAAGTACCGTTCGTCTCGCTGCTCCGAGGCCCATTCGTCGTACGTTCCTTTCGTGCGGCTTGGCGCAACACCACGCCGCGACCGCGTCGCTCTACCACGCGTCAATCGCAGGCAGAAGGACACGAGCAGAGTAGCTTCGAGCCCGCAGCGTTGTAGGGTACGCGCGCTCGAATGACGACCGAGGGTCACGCCCCGCGGCGATTGCCGCTGATCGATGCGCGCGCGAAAGGGCCCCGCGCCACCAAACCTCGCGCGACGACCGCCGTCGCCGACCGACACGCGAGCACGTGGCGCGACGAAGCGCGCGCGGCCATCACGTCGCTCGAGAGCCTCGAGGCGCGCCTCGCGCTCACCGACTCCGAGCGCGAAGGGACGCGCGCCGCGATCGCCGCGGGCCTGCCGCTCTCGATCACGCCCTACTACCTCTCGCTGATCGACCCGAACGACCCCGAAGATCCCATTCGACGGCAGTGTGTTCCGCGCGCCGAAGAGCTCCGTGACAGCGAGGGAGAGCTCCGAGATCCCCTCGGCGAAGAGGCGTACTCGCCCGCGCCGAACCTCGTGCAGCGCTACCCCGATCGCGCGCTCTTGCTCGTGACCGATCGCTGCTCTGTGTATTGCCGCTTCTGTACGCGCGCGCGCATGGTGGGCCGCGACGGCGGGGCGCGCAGCGAAGAGCGCCTCCGTCCGGCGATCGACTACCTCCGCGTGCACCCCGAGGTGCGCGAGGTGCTGCTCTCCGGGGGCGATCCGTTGGTGATGTCCACGCCGCGGCTCGTGCGCGTGCTCGAGCTCGTGAAGTCCGTCCCTCACATCGACCTCCTTCGCATCGGAACGCGCGCGCCGGTCGTCCTTCCGTCCCGCATCACGCCCTCGTTGTGCCGCGCGCTGCGGTCGTTCGCGCCGCTCTGGGTGATGACGCACTTCAATCACCCTCGCGAGCTGACCGCGCGCGCGCGGGCTGCGTGCGAGCGGCTCGCGGATCACGGGATCCCGGTGATGAATCAGACCGTCTTGCTCCGTGGGATCAACGACGAGGCCTCGACCCTCGACGCGTTGTTTCGCGGCCTCGTGCGCGCGCGCGTGCGGCCGTACTATTTGCTCCAGTCCGACGTGATGCGCGGGACGGCGCACCTGAGGACGCCGCTCGCCAAGGGCCTCTCGCTCGTGGCCGAGCTCCAGGGCCGCCTGTCCGGGATCGCGCTGCCGAAGTTCGTGGTCGACACGCCGGGCGGTCACGGAAAAGTTCCCCTCGTGCCCGACGCGATCGTGCGGCGCGAGCCGGGAAAGACCTGGTTGCGCACGTGGCGCGGCGTCGAGGTCGCGTACCCGGATCCAATCGAGCCGTGAAATCCCTGGCCAACGAGCGAGCTGTCGATTTTTCGACGATGTCGCTTGACCACCCCGGGGGTGGGGGGTAGAAGTCGCGCCCCCTCGGTGATCGAGACCGACAGGCGCAGCGAACGGCGGCCCTGTCAGGCGCTCGCAACGGTCGAAAGGCCAGCGAGAAACGATCACGAAAAGGCGCTTGACAGCGCTGAAGAGGTGTGAGAGACACACTCTCCACGGTTGACGAAACAAGTGTTCGTCGACGGGGCTCGGGACAAAAAGTGAAGCGTTGAAAAAATACGCTTGACACCCGCAGCAAAGAAGATAAAGTTCGCGCCCCGCTGACTGATGCGAAACAAGCACAGACAGCGGCGGTAGAGAGCACCGAGTCGGCGAAGCCGACCGGAGAGGCTCCTCGATCTTTGAAAACCTGATCGTGAAATGAAAGTTCGATGATCGTTAGCCCGATCAAAGAACTTCGATTCGAACCCTCTCGATACTCGCAAGAGTAGGGAGAGAGTTCGAAGCCGAGACGGCAAGAAATTGCCGAGCATATCAAGCCGGAAGAGCTTGAGCATCGGCTCTCGAAAATCAAAGCGGTCTTCGGACGCAAGTCTGAAGAGACGCAGAGTTTTTCAGAAGAGTTTGATCCTGGCTCAGAGCGAACGTTAGCGGCGCGCCTAACACATGCAAGTCGCACGAGAAAGGGCTTCGGCCCCGGTAAAGT
>JAEUKI010000056.1 GCA_016793325.1 Myxococcales bacterium
TTCGGCCTTTTGCTGCAGATCTGCGTCGACCATCGGCGTCAGCAATTCTTGCAATAGCGCTGCTATTGCTGCGAATCGCTTCCTTGCTGGTCTCGCAGCTCCTTGCAAAAGTCTCGAACTTCCACTCCAACGCCCTCTCAATCGCCGATGATCTTGATGAGCACGCGCTTGTCTCGCCGTCCGTCGAACTCGCCGTAGAAGATCTGCTCCCACGTTCCGAAGTCGAGCTTCGCGTCGGTGATCGCGACGACGACCTCGCGTCCCATGATCTGCCGCTTCATGTGCGCGTCGGCGTTGTCTTCGCCGGTCGCGTTGTGCTCGTAGCCGCCTCTCGCGGGATCAGCGCCAGCGTCGAAAGGCGCGAGCTTTTCGAGCCAGCGCAGATAGTCGCGCTTGAGCCCCGACTCCTCGTCGTTGATGAACACGCTCGACGTGATGTGCATCGAGTTGACGAGGCAGAGCCCCTCGCGAACGCCGCTCTCGCGCACCGCGCGCTGCACCTCGTCGGTGATGTTGACGAACCCTGTCCGCGTCGGGACGCGCATCGTGAGCACCTTGCGAAAACTCTTCATGGAGGTCGTCGCGATGATGCCTCGCCGACGATCGCGAGACGAGCGGCGCGCGAGAGCTCCGAGATGGGCGATACAGTCGCGGCGATGACGGCGCACCCGCGATGGCTCCACGCGTTGATCGAGGCGAACCAAGCGCGCGAGGGGTACGACGACGCAGCGGCCGCCGCGCTCGCGGACGAAGCTGCGGCGATGCTGGGCTCACTTGATTTCGTGATCGTTGACGACGGCGCGCGCGGAGACGGCGTCGCGCTCGCGGTGATCGAGCCCAACGGACGCGCGTGTTGCCTCGAGTTCGCGCCCGCGCCCGGTCGAGCAGGCTCGCTGCTCCGATCGCTCGCGGATGCAGCGCGCGCGCGCGGGAGCGATCGGCTCTGGTCCGCCGGACCTCCGCGTTGGTACCTGCGTTCGGGCGTCGACGCAGACGAGGCCGACGCGTGGGCAGCGTTGGGCGCGCGCGTCACGAGCCGTCACGTGGATTTGTTGGTGGACGCGTCGTCGTGTCGACCCGTGGCGGGCGAACCATCGGTCGAACGGGTCGACGCCGCGGCGATCGAAGGCGTCGCTCGCTGGGTCGGACAGGAATTTTCGAACGACTGGGCGACGGAGGTCCGCGCCGCCGGAGCGGTCGGAGGGGTTTTTGTGTGTCGGTATGGGTCCGACCTCGCGGCGTTCGCTGCGCACTCGGGCCACGCGGTCGCGCGGGGCACGTTCGGGCCGCTCGGGACCGCGCGCGCCGCGCGGGGTCGAGGGCTCGGCGGCCGCATCGCGGCTGCGGCGATCGCAGATCTATGGGAGCGCGGATTCGAGACGGCGCTCGTCCCGTGGGTCGAGCCTTCGATCGTGTCGCTGTACGGTCGGGTCGCGCGGGTGCTGGACCGGAGGGACCGTGTTCTGTTCACGCTGAACCTCGCCGCCCCAACAAAATGACGGGCGCATCGTTTTCGTGTGCATCAATCAACAGAAGCGGACACAATCGGGCCCGCATGAAGGCCAAGACCCCCAAGAAGAAGCACGGCGGCGCGCGACCCGGCGCCGGCCGCCCCGCGAAGATCGACGCCCCGATGCGAGTGCACGTCACGCTGCCGAGCGCACTCGTTAAGTGGCTGGACGCCCAAGCAAAGAAGGCAGCTGGATCGAAGGACAAGTCCGGAGAGGCCGCGGCGTACACGCGCTCGGATCTCGTCCGCGACCTGCTCGAGAAGGCGCGCAAAAAGGCCGGCTGAGCTCGTCACACATCGAGAAACTCGCAGCACGCCGTTGGCGTAGCCGAGGCCAGACCATGACGAAGATCTACGATTTCACGATGGACGGCCTCACGGGGCAGCCCATCGCGCTCGACACGTTCAAGGGCAAGGTGCTGCTGATCGTCAATACGGCGAGCAAGTGCGGGTTCACGCCGCAGTACCAGGGCCTCGAAGAGCTTCACAAGAAGCTCAAGGATCGCGGGCTCGAGGTGCTCGGGTTTCCGTGCAACCAGTTCGGCAAACAAGAGCCGGGCTCGAACGACGAGATCGCGACGTTCTGCGAGCGAAACTACGGCGTGAGCTTCACGATGTTCGACAAGATCGACGTCAACGGGAGCAACGCCGCGCCGCTGTACGAGTACCTGAAGCACGAAGCGCCGGGCCTGCTCGGTTCGAAGGCGATCAAGTGGAACTTCACGAAGTTCCTCGTCGATCGCTCGGGCAAGGTGGTGCGTCGGTACGCGCCCAACACCACGCCCGCTGAGATCGAGAAGGACATCCTCGAGCTGCTCTGAGCTCGCTCAGCGCTTGCGGCCGCGGGGGCCCGCGAGATCGACGCACACGCCCCGCGCCGACGCTTCGAGCCGCGCGCGTTCGTCCTCGCGGAGCGAGCGCTTCGCGCTGCCGTCCCGCTGCATCGCGACGTACACCGTCTCGACGTCGACGAGCAGCTGCTCGTCGCCCTCGCGTCGAAACTCCGTGCGGATCGTGAACGACGCGTTGCCCACGGCGCTCGTCCACGCGCTCGCTTCGAGCACGTCGTCGTAGCGCGCAGGCGAGCGCCACTGCGTCGTTTGCTTCACGAGCCGCATGTCGATCGTGTCTTGCCCGCGCTCGGCGTCGAACACCGCGCAGCAGAACTCGCCGACGACGAGGTCGGTGAACTCGCCGTAGCGCGAGTTGAAGACGATGCCCTGCGCGTCGACCTCGGCGAATCGAACGCGAAACAAACAACGAAACGGCGGTAGCACGCGGAGCTCTCTATAGCAGCTCCGCTTCGGGTTTGTGACAGGCGCGAACGCGAACGCCCCGCAAGCGCAACGGTCCTCAATCTCGCCTGTCATCCTTCAAACCCGGCGTCGCTGTGCAACGCCGAACGCTCCGAGCAAACCCGATGTGCGCTCAGGGCGCGCACACGCCGCGCACGCACGTTTGCCCCGAGGTGCAACGCGTCCCGCAGCGGCCGCAGTGATTCGCGTTGGTCGCGAAATCTGCCTCGCAGCCGTTGGCCGCCATCGAGTCGCAGTTGCCGAAGCCCATCTCGCAGCTCGCGACGGTGCACGCGCCCGCCGGACACCCAGCTGTCGCGTGCGGGAGGTTGCACGCGCGATTGCAGGCGCCGCAGTGCGCGACGTCTCGCAGCGACTGCTCGCAGCCGTCGCCGTCCATCATGTTGCAGTCGCCGAACGCCGGCGCGCACACGAACGAGCACGCCCCCGCCGCGCACGTGCTCGTGGCGTTGGTGCGCGTCGGGCAGCGATTTCCGCAGGCTCCGCAGTGCGCGACGTCGTCGCGGAGGGACGCTTCGCAGCCGTTGGCCTCGTTGGCGTCGCAGTTTTCGTAGCTCGGGTCGCAAGAGACGAGCGCGCACATGGACGAGCGGCACGCGGTCGTCGCGTTGTTGCGGGCGCAGCTCCGACGGCAAACGCCGCAGTGCGCGGGCGACGAGCGCGTGTCGACCTCGCACCCGTTCGCGCGGTTTCCATCGCAGTCGGCGAAGCCCGGCGCGCACGCGGTGTAGCCGCACACCCCTCCGACGCACGAGGGCGTGGCGTTGGACGGGTTGCACGCGCGCCCGCAACCACCGCAGTGGAGCAGGTTCGAACGAACGTCGATCTCGCAGCCGTTCGTCGGATTGCCGTCGCAGTCGCCGTAGCCCGCGTCGCACATCGAGTACGTGCAGATCCCGTTGGCGCACGTCGCGACGGCGTTCGGCGGATCGCAGCGTCGATTGCAGGCGCCGCAGTGGAGCAAGCTCGATCGCGCGTTGACCTCGCAGCCGTTCGCCGCGGTCGAATCGCAGTCGAGAAAGCCCGCCGCGCACACGTCGATCAGGCACGTGCTCATCGCGCATCGCGGCGTCGCGCTCGCGAGCATGCACGCGCGGTTGCACGCGCCGCAATGCGCCGCGTTGATGCGCGTGTCGATGCAGAGCGTCCCGCAGCGCGAGCTGCCGTCGCTGCAGCCCGAGGCGCACGCGCGCGTCGCCCCGTCGCACACCGGGGTCGCTCCCGTGCAGCTGTCTCCGCAGCGACCGCAGTTCGCGCTGGTGCCGAGGGCGGTCTCGCAGCCGTCCGCGGGGTTGGCGTTGCAGTCGCCGAACCCGTCGGCGCAGCGCGCGATCGAGCAGGCGCCCGCCGCGCAGCCGGCGACGGCGTTGGGCAACGAGCACGGTCGAGCGCACGCCCCGCAGTGCGCGGGGTCCGTCTGCGTGTCGACGCACGTGCCGCTGCAGTTCGACTGAGCGCCTGGGCAGCCGGTCCCGCACATGCGGGTTGCAGGGTCGCACGCTGGCGTCGAGCCTTCGCAGCGGCTCCCACACGCACCACAATTCATCGCGGTGTCGAGGCGCGTCTCGCAGCCGTTGCTCGCGTTGCCGTCGCAGTCGCCGAACCCTTGCTCGCAACGGTCGATCCCGCACGCGCCCGCCTCGCAGCGCGCGACGGCGTTGCTCGGAGCGCACGGCCGATCACACGCCCCGCAGTGCGAGAGGCTCGTCGACGTCGATACGCACGCGGCGCCGCAGCGGACCTCTCCGTCGCCACAAACGCGGCTCGCGTCGGCGTCGAACGACGTCGCGCCGTCGCCGCGAAGCGATGCGTGCGGCAACGAGCACCCCACTGCGCTCGCGACGAGCAACGGGAGAGCGAAAAGCGAAGACCAGCGCACCCGAACAGCATACCGGGCTCGATTCGCGCGCTCAATCCGCGACGCCACGCGATTCGATCGGGCGAGCGCCGGGCCAGGCCGCGCGTTCGAGCGCGCGATCGAGGAGAGCGAACGGACGATCTGTCAGAAAAATTCCAGCGCGTTCGAGTCCACTCGCGCGCCGTACGCGCCGGTCACGGTTGGTAGACGAGCTGGGCCACGGCGTGTGCTTCAATGCCGACGCCGTGATGAATCGATGGATGACGATCGTGCTGGCGATCGCGACGAGCGGTTGCGAACGCCCCTCACCCAGCGCGAGCGCCGCGCGGAGGGACGAGCCTCGCGCTCGCGGTCGAGACGAGACGACGCGCGCGAACGTGGCCGATGCGGCGCCGAGCGAGCCGCGACGGGCGCCGCCGATGCCGACAGACGAAGACGTCGTCGTGACGACCGTAGGGCCCGATCCGACGAGCGCGGGTCGCGTGACGATCGTCGCGCTGCACGGCCTCGGTGACTCGCCGGAGAACTTCAGCCTCTGGCTTCGGGCGGCGCCGATTTCGGCGCGGGTCCTCGCGATCCGCGCGCCCGAACGCTTCGGCTCGGGAAGCGCGTGGTGGCAGCCCGGCGGGAGCGACGCGTTCATCACGTCGACGATGGAGCGCTCGGCGCGGCACGTGCGCGACAAATACGAGGCTGCGACGCGAGGGCAAGCGCAGTGCGGGCAGCCCATTCTGCTTGGATTTTCACAGGGAGCGATGGTGGCGTTCGCGATGGCGGGGCGGCGCGATGTTCCCTTTCGGTTGATCGTTCCGATCAGCGGGCGGCTGACCGCGGGCTCGCTCGACGCGAGGCCCTTCGAGCGGAGCGACGTCGAGGTGCGCGCGATGCACGGCGCGCTCGACACACGAATTCCGATCGGCGGCGCTCAGTTCGCAGTGGGATTGCTTCGACAGCGCGGGCTCGACGCGACGCTGCAGACCTTCGCGAACGTCGAGCACTCGATCCCCGACGAGATGCGCGCGGCGGTGTTCGACGAGATCGCGCGCGTGGCTCGCGCGATGCGGTGCACAACGACGTCGTAGCTTGCGCTTCGCGCGCGGGGATTGCGCGAGACCCCACGATGATCTCGTCGCTACGATCGAGCTTCGAAGGTCGCGCGCGGTCGACGTTTTGCAGACCCGCATCGCGACGAAAGGACGCTCGAATGGGATCGATCGATACAAGCTGGCGCGCGCGCGCAGCGTCCGCGGCGGACGTCGTCGCGCTGATTCGTTCGCAGAACAACGTGTTCGTGCACGCCGCGGCGGCGACGCCGACCCCGCTCATCGAAGCGCTGTGCGCGCGCGCAGACCTCGCGCGCGTGCGGCTCTATCACTTGCATACGGCGGGAGCCGCGCCGTTCGCGGACCCCGCGGTGTGCGAGCGCATTCGATCGGTCTCGTTGTTTACGGGACCGGCGATGCGCAAGGCGGTCAACGCGGGGCTCGCGGACTTCGTTCCGGTGTTTCTGTCGGATATTCCTGGGCTGTTTCGCGACGCGACGATTCCGCTCGACGTCGCGATGGTGCAGCTCTCGCCGCCGGACAAACACGGGCTCTGCACGCTCGGAACGTCCTGTGACGCGGCGCGCGCCGCGGTCGACTCGGCCAAGATCGTGATCGCCGAGATCAACGAGCGCATGCCGCGGACCCACGGAAACACGAGCGTTCCGCTGTCGCGCCTCGCCGCGTTCACCGTGACGAATCGGCCGCTGTACGAGTCGGAGCCCAACGCGATCGGGCCCGTCGAAGCGCGCATCGGCGAGATCATCGCGGGCCTCGTCGACGACGGGAGCACGCTGCAGATGGGCATCGGCGCGATTCCCGACGCGGTGCTCGCCAACCTCGGAAACAAGCACGAGCTCGGCGTTCACACAGAGATGTTCTCGGATGGGCTGCTGCCGCTCATCGAGGGCGGCGTCGTCACCAACCGACGCAAAGAAGTGCACGCGGGTCGCACCACGACCGCGTTCGTGTGGGGCTCGAAGCGCCTCTACGACTTCGTGGACGACAACTCGCTCGTCGAGTTTCACGGCTGCGATCGCACTAACGACTCGGCGCACATCCGTCGCAATCCTTCGGTCGTCGCGATCAACAGCGCGCTCCAGGTCGATCTCTCTGGGCAGGTGTGCGCGGATTCGCTCGGCTATCAGATCTATTCGGGCATCGGCGGACAGATGGATTTCATCCACGGCGCGGCGCTCTCGAAGGGAGGCAAGCCCATCATCGCGCTGCCCTCGACCGCCAAGGGAGGACAGGCGTCGAGGATCTCCGTGGCGTTGAGCGAAGGCGCGGGCGTCGTCACAACGCGCGGGCACGTGCACTGGGTCGTCACGGAGTTCGGCGCGGTGAACCTCCACGGCGCGACGCTGCGCGAGCGCGGCGAGAAGCTCGTCTCCATCGCGCACCCTGACTTTCGCGCAGAGCTCGCGAAGGCCCTGGCGAACGTCCGGCATTTCACGATGTCGTAAGTGTCGTACCGTCGGCCGCGATGCTCCCTGCGCGTCCGAGAGTCTCGGTCAATCTTCGGCCCGGCGTGATCACGCCCGGAAGCGCGTTCGACGCGCTCGTTCGTCTCGATTCGCGCCGCGTGATCCCGGTGAAGCGCGTCGACTGTCGGCTCCGCGGCGAGGTGCTCGTCATGCAGGCCAACGGGATGTTCGCGACCCAGCGCATCGTCGAGCTCGCGGCGTCAGCGACGCCGAAGACGCTGCCGGCTGGACCCTCGGAGCTGCGCGTGCGCTTCGCGATCCCGCCCAGCGCGCCGCCTTCGTATCGAGGAACGACGATTCGCGCCGCGTATACGCTCACGGTCTACGTGGATATTCCCTGGTGGATCGACCGCGAGAGCACGTTCGTGATCCCCGTCAGCGCGCCGCCAGCGTCGGTGACGGACCGGGGCGCGAAGTCGTTCGCGCGCGTTCAGGACTCGGGCCTTCGAGTCGAGTGCGCGCTCGATCGAACGGTCGTCGCGCCCGGCGGAGTCCTCGCGGGACGACTCGCGTTCTTCGGCGTCGAAGCGGCAGGCCTCCGCGCCGTTCGGGTTCGACTTCGCTGCCTCGAGCGCTGGGGCGCCGGCACAATCGACGGTCCCAACTACCTCGTCGAGATCCCGATCGAGCGCCAGGTCGACGGCGATGCGCACACGTTTCGCATGCGGATCCCCGAGGACGCGGTGCCCGCGTTCGATACGCCGACGGGGTGCATGTGGTGGCAGCTCGACGTCGAGGGCGACACGAAGGGCCGAGCCACCGCGACGCTGCTCGATGTCCCGATCCAGGTCGTCGCGCCCGAGACGAGCGGGCTCGATTTTTTCTCGGAGCTCCCGCTCATCGGCGACCAGCGTCGCGCCGAGATGCTCGCGCGGATCGCGCGCCGAACGGGGCTGCGTCACGAGGTCGAGACCGATCGACTCGTTGGGCAATTCGGCGGCGTTTCGCTCTCGATCGAGCGCGTCGCCGCGACCGGTCACAACCGCGTCGAGCTGCGATGGCGCCCGCTCGGGATCGCTCTCTCCGTCGGCCCCGCGCGGTGGAACGACGCGATCTCGCGCTACGAGATCACCGTGGGGTTGCCGATGTTCGACGAGGCGTACCAGGTTCGCGGGCGAGAAGCGCGGCAGGTCCTCGCGGTCGTGACGCCGTTTGCGCACGCCGACGGGCTTCTTCACAGCCTTCGAAACTGCGCGATCCGCGACGACGGAGCGTCATTGGTCGCTCCATCGCAGCCCGACGAAGAGTCGTTGATGCGGCTCGCGTACAGCGCAGCGAGCCTCGCGGAGCGAGTGCGCATCGGCATCGAAGGGATGCCGCCGCCGCAGCACTTCGCGGAGCACGCGGATGCGTGGCGCTCGCTCGCGGGGCGGTTTCGTGGGCAATTTCGCCAGGGAGACTGCGCGATGCACCGCCTCGAGCTCTTCAACGAACGGCTCGACGTCGAGCACGTGTGGGACGACGCGAGGGTGCGCGAGACCATCGTGCGAGCGCACTTCGACCCGCCGCTCGAAGCGCCGCCGGACCGATCGCGCCCCGAGTCCGTCCGCGCGGATTGGCGCGAGGCGCTCGACGCCCTCGACGCGCAGGGAGGTCGCTGGAGCGTGACGAAGACCGCGCTCGAAGTGCGAGTCGCGGCCGTGCGCGACGCGGTCGACGCCGAGCGCTGGATCGACGTCGTCGCGTCGACGGCCCGCACGCTTCAGGGCCGCCGCAACACAGGTCCATTTCGCTGAGCCTGCTCCGCGTGGCACACTCCGGTCTCTCGTCGTGAACGCTGCGGAGTACTCGATCGTTGTTGCGTCGGCGACGGATGTGCGCTCGCTCGCCGAACACTGGCAACGCGAGGTCGTGGACAACGGTCGCGACGGGCTGTGGTTTTCGCCGTACGACCCGGACGAAGACGCAAAGCCCATCACCGACGAGCGAATCGCGCAGATCTCTGCGGCGATCGAGCGCCCGTTGACCGAGCCGATGTGGCAGCGCGTGTGGACGCTGCGCCATCGAGACGCGCCCGAGCGCGTGCTCGGATCGTTGTCGCTGCACGGGGGGCGCATCGTCTCCGAGCTTCACCGATGCAGCTTGGGGATGGGCATCGAGCCCGAACATCGAGGCCGTCGCAACGGGACCGCGCTCGTCGAGGCGGCGCTCGCGTGGGCGCGCGCGACGGCGCAGCTCTCGTGGGTCGACCTCGGTGTTTTCGCTGGAAATCACCGCGCAAAAGCGCTCTACGCGCGCGCCGGATTCGTGGTCGTGGGCGAGCGTCGAGACGCGTTTCGGGTGCGCGGCGTGAAGATCACGGACGTCACGATGACGCTCTGCCTCGACGAGGCGCGCGGGGCGACTACGTAGCGCCGTCGAGGAGCGCGCGCTCGGGCGTTCGCGCGAGCACGTGGCCGACGAAGAACGGCCCCATCTGCGCGATGAACTCCGCTGTTTGCCGGGTCTTTCGCATCGCTTGAACGCAGTGCGAAAGAGGGTGGAGCTCGCGACCGAAGAGCCCGACGATGAACTCGTTGTCGTTGCGGTCCATGCCGTGACACGCGAGCCGCACGTCGTGGGCGAGGTCCTTCTGACCGTAGGCCATGCCGATGGAGGCGTGCTCTCGAAGGATCGTTCCCTGTTCGAGCGACTCGAGCTTGGCGAACGCGCCCGTGCGGCGAAGCGGGTACCAGACCGCCCAATTCGCATGCGGGTCGTTCATCACGCGCCGCGGCCGGTGCAGGAGCGAGTCCTCGAGCTGCGGCTCGTGTCCGAGCGAGTAGCTACGACCGAGCATCGAGAGCTCGTGCCGCTGAACGAGCGGCCGAAGTCGCTCATCGTGAAACAACGGACGAACACGTCGCACGAAGTGCGAAGGGTCCTCCGACCACGTCACGAGCGCGAGGCCGCGCGGGTCGTTGACGTCTTCGTACACGACGGCGCCGACGCCCGCGGTCGACAGGCGCTCGACGAGCGCGTCGGCGACAGGGCCGACCGAGCCGTCTCGGTCCACCGAAAACGCAAGGAGTTGCACAAAGAGACGACGATCGAGGGTTTGTTGGACGCCGTCGCGCTTTCCGCCGCGCTCGGCGACGTCGACGTCAGGGAGTCCGGGCGCGCGGGGCGCCGGTGCACTTGGAGGGGCTTGTTCGCTCATTCGTGGTTCGCCTCGCGATTGCTGTGGGCGCTTAGGGGTATAGGCCCAGGCTGGCCGTCGGCGGTAGCCCCGACCGTCGATCGAAGGTCGCGATCGCGCGCGTTCGCTGAAATCGTCCTTGACGACGACCGCGCCGCCGTTGCCCCATTCACACGCCATGATTCAGGGAGCCCGGGGCACGATGATGATGCGAACAGCAGGCAGATTTCTCGCGTGTGCTGCGGCACTGACGGTGCTCGCCCGCGCGAACGGCGCGAGCGCGAGCGGGCTCGAGATCCCCGAAGGAGGCGCGGTCGGACTCGCCCGCGGAGGCGCGGTGGTCGCGCGTCCGTCGGACCCGATGGCGCTGTCGTACAACCCCGCGGGCATCCTCGGCCTCGCGGGCGCGCAGCTGACGCTCGGGTCGAACCTCGGCTCGTTCGGGCAGTGTTTTCAGCGGTACGGCAACTACGCCAACGAGGACACGACGTTCATCTCGCTCGCGGGCACGCGCTTCGAGAACAGCATGTACGCCGCGAGCGGAATGCGGACGCCGTACCCGCGCACGTGCTCGAATCCGTCGCTCGCGATCGCGCCGAACATCGGGTTCACCTATCGCATTCTGCCGAACCTCGCGTTCGGCATCAGCGCGGTTCCGCCGCACACCGTGGGTCGCGAAGGCGTTTTTCCCGACACGGTGATGACCGCGAACGGGCTCGCGCCCTCGCCCGCGCGGCACTTGTTGTTCGAGAAGCGACTGCTGTTGTTCTACCCGGCGGCCACCGTCGCGTTCGCGCCGCTCCCGTGGCTGCGACTCGGCGCGACGTTGCAAGTGGGTATCGCGAGCTTCGAGTACGCGACGATGCTCAACCCCAACGACCAGTCGAACGGCGCGCAGTCGCCCGACGGTGACATCAAGCTCACGCTCCGCGCCGGCGGGACCTTCGTCGCGGGAAACTTCGGCGCACAAGTGCTCCTGCCCCGGTATTTCACCATCGGAATCAAGGGCCAGTACGTCCCCGAGCTCAACCTCTCGGGGCTCGGCGCGGGCACCGCGGTCGACCAGTACTACGCGGCGGATCAGTCGCCGATGGCGGTCGCTGCGCGCACGCGCACGTTCGACATCACGGCGCTGCGCGCGCAGCCCGCGTCGCACATTCGCGCGGGCGTTCGCTTCGCGATGCCGCGCGCCGGCCGCCCCGACGCGTGGACGTCTGCTCACCAACTGGCGCGAAACAACACGCTCGCGAACGGACGAAACATCGCCGAAACCTACGACCCGATGAGGGACGACGTCTTCGACATCGAGGTGGATTTCAACTACGAGTTCACGAGCACGCTGAGCGTCACGTCGGTGGCGCTCGCCGGGTCGATCGTCGCGGCGGGCGGCATCATGGTCCCCTTCAACCCCGAGCGGCCCATCGTGATTCGCTCGGATTTCAACAACACCTACGGCGTCCGCGTCGGCAGCGATTGGAACGTGATCGCCGACCGCCTCGCGCTCCGCATGGGCTTCAGCGCTGAGAAGGGCGCGACCAGCCCGGGCCTCTCGCAGATTCACTTGCCGACGTTCGACAGCTTCTCGGCGAGCATCGGCGCCGCGCTTCGCTTCGGATGGTTCACCGCGAACATCGCGTACGCGCACATGTTCTTCGTTCCGCTCGAAGACCCGACGGGATCGCGCACGATCATCACGACGCGCGCGCTGAATCCCGCGGTTGATCCATGCCCGGCGTCGTCCGGTCGCGACGGAGCGTGCAACGTCAACGCGGCCCGCTACGAGGCCACGATGGACTTGTTCGGCATCAACCTGTCGGCTCGCTGGTAGGAGTCGCTTCGGGGGCGCGCTCCTTCGCGGCTTCGCGCTGCGCGAGGATCTCCGCGAGTCGCTTCTTCGCGAAGCGCGTCATGGCTCCCACGCCGACGACGCTCGCGATCACGATTACGACCGAGCCCACCTTCGCGGCGACCGAAGGCGTCTGCTCTCCGCGCACGACGGCCGCGGCGCTCTGGATGATGCTCCCGAGGTACGCATGAAAACATGTGATCGGAAGCAAGCCGAGCCACGTCCCGAGCGCGAAGTGCCGATAGCGCACCGGCGTCGTCGCCGCGGCGAACGAGAAGATGTTCTGCGGGATGACCGGTGTCATGCGCGCGAGCCAGACGGCGCGGAGGCCGTCGTCACGAAGCAGCTCGCCGAGGGCGTCCCACGTGGGATTTCCCTCGACGCGACGGCGAACGACGTTTTGCAGCACCGTGCGGCCGAGGCCGAACGCGACCGACGCCGCGAGCGTCCCCGCAGGCGACGCGACGAGCGCGCCGACGATGGGTCCGTACACGAAGCCCGCGAGCACATGAAACGGCGCCTTGGGCGCAGCCACCGCGCCGCCGAGGCCGTACACGAGGAGGTAGAGCGCGACGCCGCGCGCGCCGCTCGATCGCATATACTCGATCAACGCGAGCAGCGCCGCTTGCACCGCGGGCTGACGGAGCGCGATGAACGGCGCGAGGAGAAACAGTGCGAGGCCGAGCGTCGCGAGCGGCCTTCGCGTGAGCGCGATCCACACGGGCGCGAGGGTTCGTCGGATCCAACCGGAGTTCAAAGGTCGGCGCGAGTGTACTCGAAGCGTCTCGAGAACCGACGTACGCTCTCGTTGTCGTAGCGCCCACCGAGCGGCGAGATGCACACGATGTCCGACCTACGCAGCCGACGACGAACGCGACGCGCGATGGAGATCGCCGCGGTGATCGCAGCGTCCCTCGCGCTGCACTCGATGGGGCTCGTCGCGATCGGCGTGCGTGAGCTCCCGTCGCGAGAGCTCATGTTTCGCGGCGAAGACGGCGAAAACGGCCGACGCGGCGCGGGGAGCATCGCGGAGTTCGCCGTCGAGTCACCGCCGTTGCCCACGGTCGCGTCGCGTCCTTCGGCGCCCGCTGCGCCCGTCGTCGAGCAACAACCCGAGGCGCCCATCGTCGTGCAGCAACCGAGACCCGCTCCGCGGCGCGCTCCGCCCACGGTGGCATCGACGCCGACGCAAGCGCCGACGCCCGTCGCGACGCCCGCACCACCGCAAGAAACAACGCCCGAGCCCGCGCCAACGGCGGGGGGCCAACGAACCGGGAGCGTCGGTGAACAGCGCGGGATGCTCCCCTCGGCCGCGCGTTGTCGCGACGCCGTCGCAGGAACGTGGCGAGCGCACAAGTACAACCCCGGCAACCGCGACTGGGTGATCTTCACGCTGCGGATCAACCGCCTGCCAGACAACCGCCTTCAGGGCACGATTCGCGCGCGCAGTTGGACTGGCGACGGCACCCGCGCCCAGCCTCCCGGACGCTGTGGAAACGCCCCCGAAGATCTCGACTTTGCGGTGGTCATGCCCGGTCAAGGATCGATCGTCGGCCGGGCGGTTTCGTTCTCCGCGATCGAGTATCGAATCGAACGCGTCTACTGCCGTCGTGCGAACATGTCGTACAGCCCCGACGCGTTCTCGGGACAGATCGACGAGGCTCGACAGGAGTTTCAATCGGTGAACGATGACGGTCATCGAGACCGTAACGCGCCGTACGTGTTTCGACGCATCGGTTGCCTCGCGGGCGACGCCCTGCCCGCGGCCAGCGCGAGCGCTGTGACGCCGGCCGCGGACGGCGGTAGCGTCGCGCGATGAGCTCGCGCGCGACTCGCTCGCTGACCGCGTTGGTGTTGGCCCTGACCGTCGTTTCTTCGGCGCCCGACGCGAGCGCCGGCGCGTGGCTGCCTGCGCCGGGGAACGGCTACTTGAAATTGTGGGTCAAGTATCTCCCGGGCTTCTGGTTCACCGCGGGCGACGGGCAGCGCTACGACTACGGCGCGTATCACGAGCTCTTCGTCAACGCGTACTTCGAGGTCGGGCTCGTCGACGCGCTCGCGCTGTGGGTGCACGCGCCGATGGTGCAAGCTTTCGGGCTCGAGGACACGCGCGCGAGAGCGATGCGGTGGCACGTGACGCCCGGCGATCCGACGGTGGGGCTCAGGCTGAAGGTCGCGCAGGTGGGGCGTGCGTCGTTCGCGCTCGACGCGAGCCTGCGCGGACCTGTCGCGCCGTCGCAAGAAGTGCAGCCTGTGTACTCGTCGATGGGGCCCGACTTTCGCCAGGTGGGCGCGCTGCGGATCGGCAACGGATCGACGGACGCGGCGCTCACGTTCTCGATGGGCTACGCGGCCGAGCGCTTCTACGTGAGCGGGTCGTTCGGCGCGATGTTTCGCTCGAACGGCTATGATCCCGCGGGCACGATGACGGTCGAAGGCGGCGGGCGCATCGCGCGAGGACGCGTCGGGCTGCGCAGTCGCGTGACGGCGTTTCTCTCGCTCCCCGTGGGAACCGCCCCGCGCCACGAGAGCCCGAGCGGGATGGGCAACGGAACGCGCTACTGGGGCTTCGCGCTCGAAGCCGACGTTCGCGTCGCTGCGCGCTGGGACGTCGGCGCCTCGTTCGAGGGCGGGATCGGACCGCTGCTTCGACAGACGGGCGGCCCGGTGATCAACGTGTTCGCCGCGACGTCGTTCTGATGGCTCGCTTCACCGAGACGCTCGAAGCCCCGCGGAGCATCGCGCCAATCCACGAGCCCCCGCCGTCTGCGGTCGAGCTCTCGTCGTCGCTGCTCGAGCGCGCCAAGCGCTGCGACGGAACGCGCGCGTCTCTCGACGCGGTCGCGCACGAGGCATCATTTCTGCGGTCGATCGAGATTCCTCGCGGAGATCGCGCGCGGCTCGCGTTTTGGCTCAACGTCTACAACGCCCTCACCCGGCACGCGGTCTACGCGTACGAAGCGCGCGGGAGCCTGTTGTCGCATCGGGCGATCTTCGAGCGCGCGGCGTACACCGTCGCGGGTCACCGCTGCTCGCTCGACGACATCGAGCACGGAATTCTCCGAAAAAACGCGCGCAAACCGCTCGCCATCGCGCGTCCGTTTTCGTCGGACGACCCGAGGATCGCGTGGGGCCCGTCGAGCCTCGACCCGAAGGTTCACTTCGCGTTGAATTGTGGTGCCAAGAGTTGCCCCCCGGTCCGCGCGTACCGCGAAGAGACCGTCGAGCGTGAGCTGCGACTCGCGTCGACGGACTACTTCGCGAGCGAGTGCGTCGTCGATCGGCGCAAGCTCCGCGTCGAGCTGCCGTTCTTGATGCTCTTGTACTGGGGCGACTTCGGCGGGCGCGACGGCCGACTTTCGCACGCGCTGGCGCACCTCGAGCGCAGCGACGCGCTGTGGCTCGCCGAACACGCAGCGCGCGTGAAGCTTCGCTACCGCGGCTACGACTGGACGATCGTGCGCTGAGCGCCGGGCCTGATGAGGGCCATCGTCGTTCGGATCATCGTTGGGAGCTCTTCGGTGGCGACCGTTCGAAACCCGAGTCGCTCGTAGAAGCGCATCGCGTCCCGAGTCGCGAGCTCGACGCGCTTGGCGCCTCGGACCGCGGGGTGATCGAGCAGCGCGTTCACGAGCGCAGCGCCGACGCCGCGCGATCGAAGGTCCGCGCGCACCGCGACGTCGCCGAGGTACGCGTACTTCACGCCGTCGCTCACAGCACGGGCGGTCGCGACCACCGCGCCCGACGCGTCGCGCGCGAGCATCCACGCGCTCGAACGACGGTGCGCGTCGCGGATGGCGTCGTCGTCGAAGCGCGACTTGTTCCAATATTCGTCGCGCAAGAGCGGGAGCGCCTCGTCGAGCTCGCTCGGCTCTGCGTAGACGTGGAGCGTGACGCCGTCCGGCCCGCGAAGAAACGAAGGACGATCCACCGCTGGATTCGCACGCAACACGAGCTCGAGCGCGCGCGCGTCCCCGGGCGCTCCCCGCTCCCAGAGCTTCGCGACGATGGTCTCGATGTACTGCGCGGTGCGGTTCTGCCCGAGCTTCCACTTGCCGTCGAGCACCGCGAGCGGAAGGGCCCAGATCGCGATGCTTGCGACCGGCTTTCGATAGCGCTCGTCTGTGTGCGTGATCGGCGCGTGACCACCCTCGGGCTGAAACTTCTCCATCAACCCTTGCAGCGCGCGCGCCTTGCGCGCCGGATCCTCGACGAGCTCGAGCGTCCCGTGCGCTTGAACGCTCACGAAGAGCGACGTCGCAGGGCACGCCATCGTCGCGTCCGTCCAGTAGCTCGGGATGTCCGCGAGCAGCTGCTCGTACACGACCACGGCTTCGCGCCCGACGAGCGTCGTCTTCTCGCCCACCGGTGATCCGTGAAAACACAGCGCGTCGTCCACGACCACGCCGTGGACCGCGCGCACCACGGGAGCGCCGTCCGGCGTCGTGCTCGCGAGGTGAACGTACGGCGCGCTCATCAACAATCGCAGCGCGTCCTCGCGCGACGAACGAAGCATCTCTCTACGCATGGGTTGCTCTTCGACCTCCAGCGCTATGGAACATGCGTCGAGACCTGGTCCATCGTCTCGTACCAGTTTCGCGATTTCTGATAGACCAGTACCATCGTCGGATTCGATGGCTCGATGGACGCTCCAGGTCGCGCTCGACGACGATCCCCAGCCGCTCACCACGCGGATCGCGCAGGCGATCGTGCAGGACGTGCGGCGTGGAAGGCTTCGGCCCGGCGATGTCCTTCCCGGTTCACGAACGCTCGCGGCGTCGCTCGGGGTGCATCGCAACACGGTGCTCGCGGCGTTCGACGCGCTCCGGGCCGAGGGCTGGATCGAAGCGGACTCCGCGCGCGAGACGCGCGTCGCGACGTCGCTGCCCGAGACCCGCGCGAAGCGGTTCAGCGGGCGAGCGTCGCCGCGCGCGTCGTTGCCCGAGCAGCCAGGGTTCGCGCTCGGACCCCAGCCCCCGTCGCGCGATCGTGAAGACTACCCAGGCACGATCGCGCTGTTCGGCGGACAGCCAGATCTCGGGCTATTTCCAGTCGAAGCGTACGCGAGGGCGCACCGCCGAGCGCTTCGTACGCAGCGAAAGACGCTGCTCGACTACGGCTCGCCCCGCGGTCACGCAGCGCTGCGCCGCGCCGTCGCGGAGATGCTCTCGTCCCTCCGCGCCGTCGCCGCGCGCGAAGAGAACGTGCTCGTCACGCGCGGCAGTCAACAAGCGCTCGACCTGATCTCTCGCGCGCTGATCGCGCCGGGCGACGTCGTCGCGGTCGAGGCGATGGGCTACAGCCCCTCGTGGCAAGCGCTTCGCGCAGCGGGCGCGAAGCTCGAGCCGATCGCGGTCGACGCGTCGGGGCTCGACGTCGACGCGCTCGCGGCGGTGTGCGAGCGCGCCCGCGTTCGCGCGGTGTACGTCACGCCGCACCATCAGTACCCGACGACGGTCACGCTGTCCGCGGGGCGACGGATGGCGCTCCTCGCGCTGGCCAAGCGCCACTCGTTCGCGATCATCGAGGACGACTACGACCACGAGTTTCACTACGAAGGACGCCCGGTGTTGCCGCTCGCGAGCGCGGACCCGGACGGGCACGTCGTGTACATCGCGACGCTCTCGAAGATGCTCGCGCCGGGGCTTCGCGTGGGCTTCGTGGTGGCCTCGCGCGCGGTGATCGAAGCGCTCGCGCGGTGGCGAGTGTACGCGGATCGACAAGGCGACATGGTGATGGAGGCCGCGCTCGCAGAGCTCATCGAGGACGGTGAGCTCGCGCGACACGCGCGACGCGCGCGGCTCGCGTACCTCGAGCGGCGTGACGTGTTCGTCGAAGCGCTGCGGCGGGAGCTGGGAGGGGCGCTCGCGTTCGAGGTTCCCCGGGGAGGACTCGCGTTGTGGGCGCGGCTCGAAGCGCGAGGCGCGGACGGGTTCTGCGAGCGCGCGTTGTCGAACGGCGTGCTCGTGCAGAGGACCCGCACGATGGTGTTCGACGGCGGCGATCGACCGTGGGTCCGCCTCGGTTTTGCGGGCAACGACGGCGCTCGGCTCGAGGAAGCCGCGAAGCGACTGCGCGGCGCGATGCGAGACGCAAAGCCGTCGAAGGCGCGGTAGCGGTCAGCTCTCGGCGGGCTTGGTCGCGGGCTCTTCGGGCGGGTCGCTGTCGGGCGCGCGGTCTCCCTCGTCGGAGACCTCTGCGTGCCCGAGGTCGAGCGCGTGATAGAGCTTCGCGAGCGGAGCTGGCGCCCACCAATTCAAGTCGCCGAACAGCCGCATGGTCGCGGGCACGATGAGCACGCGAACGATGGTGGCGTCGAGCGCGACCGCGAGGGCCATTCCGACTCCGACCGCCTTGAGGATCACGACGTCTGCGAGCGCGAACGCAGAGAAGACAGCCACCATGATGGCGGCGGCGCTCGTGACGAGGCGCGCGGAGCGCTCGAGCCCCTCGGCGACGGCCTTCGTGTTGTCCTTGCTGCGCAGATACTCCTCTTGCATCCGCGTGAGCATCAGCACCTCGTAGTCCATCGAGAGGCCGAACACCGCGCAGAACAAGATCACAGGGAGCACCGGCTCGACGGGCTGCGGCTCGAATCGAAGGATCGTTCGGAGGTGCCCGTCCTCGAAGATCCACACGAGCGCGCCGAAGCTCGCGGTGAGGCTCAAGAGGTTCATGAGGACGGCCTTGATCGGGAGGATCACGGAGCCGAGCAACACGAAGAGCACGAGGGCCGTCATGATCATGACGAAGCCGATCGCCATCGGGCTCTTGGACAGGACGTACGCGGTTGTGTCGATGTCGAGCGCGGTGGGTCCTGCGACCCACGACTCGCCGGGCCCGGACGGGCGCATCGCGCGCGCGGCGCGAACGACGGATCGAGCCGTCTCCGAGTGTGAATCGCCGCGGGTGATCAAGCTGAAGATGATCACGCGCTCGGTCGAGACGTACTTGCGAGCCTCTTCGAGGAGCGTCGGTCGAAACATGTCGGGCAAGCCGTACACGTTGACGTAGCCGTCTGCGTCGAGCGTCGGGTCGAGGTCGACGTAGCTCTCGACCCGCGCGACGCCGGGGATCGCCGCGAGGCGCCGCGAGTACGCGAAGCTCGCGCGAACGCGGGCCTCGTCCGTGGTGCTCGCGCCCTCGGGGAGCCGCTGGACCACGGTGACGCGATTGGCGCCGATGTCTGGAAAATCACGGACGAGCGTGTCGTACCCGCGCCGCGCTTCGACGTGCGGCGGCAGGACCGTGACGCTCGCGGCCGCCATTTGCATGCGCAGAAACGGGACGCCCGCGGCGAGCGTGAGCGCGAGCGTCGGCGCGAGCACGAGCAGCGGGCGACGCATGACCCATCGCGCGATACGGCGCCAGAAGCCTCCCGCGTCGCTCGAGTTTTCGCGGGTCTTCACGATGCGAAGCGCGTTGACCCTCGGGCCGAGCAGCGACAAGAGCGCGGGCAGCAGCGTGAGCGCGAACAGCACGGCGAGCGCGACGACGAGCGCTCCTGCGACGCCCATCGATGCGAGGAAGGTCCCTTTGTAAAACAGCAGCCCCGACATCCCGATCGCGACCGCGACGCCCGAGAACGCGACGGCGCGGCCTGCGGTGGCGAGCGTTCGACTGAGCGCTTGATCTGTTGGATGGCCGAGCGCGAGCTCGTCTCGAAAGCGATTGACGATGAAGAGCGCGTAGTCGATCGCGACGCCGAGGCCGACGAGCGACGTCACGTTGAGGCTGTACTGCGTGACGTCCATCGAGCGGGACGTGAGAAAGACGCCTGCCATTCCTGCGACGACCGCGAGGCCGCCGACGCCCACAGGGAGCGACGCGGCGGCGATCGAGCCGAACACGAGCAAGAGCACGAGCAGCGCGAGCGGCGCAGAGACGAGCTCTCCCTTGAAGAGGTCTTTCTCGAGCGTTCGATCGAGGTCTTCTTTGTACGCGAGGTTGCCGGTCAGCGTGAGCTCGACCGCGGGATCGGGCCGCAAACGCGCGCGCATTTCGCGAAACGCGGTCTGGGCCGAGCGCATGTCTCCGCGCACCGACGCTTGCAAGACGACCGCGCGACTGTCCCGCGAACGCAGGATCGCCGCGACCGTCGGCGCCAAGTCGAACGGGACGACGAGCTGCGCGACGCGAGGGTCGTTCTTGATGGGCGCGATCGATCGGTCGAGCGCCGAGCGAAATCCCTCGTCGTCGACGGTCCCTCGTCGGGCGCGCGCGATGACGAGAAACGACGTCGAGCCCGGCCGCCCGAGCTCGCGCTCGAGCACCGCTTGCCCACGGTCCGCTTCGGTCATCGGAAAATTCGCCGGCGCGAGCACCCCGCCCCGCGCGAGCACGCCGATCGACAACGCCAACACCACCGCGCTCAGCGCGAAGATCAGCGTTCGATAGCGATGAATGATCAAACCCCAGCGGGCCAGCATCGGACTCTATTGCTCAGAGGGTGAACTCGGCGGCGCTGTCCCCCTCAGAAACCTTCAGCCACATCGCTGCCTGGTCTCCCTCGTACACGAGCTTGCCACCCTGCGTGAAGCGAAGTTGGTAGCGAGCGAACGTTCGCAGCGTTCCTTTTCGAAGCTGCGTGGTCCACCCCTCGAGCTCGAGGGCCTCGCCCATCCGCGCGAGGTGGTGAAATTTCGCGCCGTGGATCTTCGCGCCGTAGCCGATCCACCCGTCCGCGTGCCGCAGCCCGAGCACGTAGTACGCGTGCACGAACCCCACCATCCCCGTCATGTGCACCATGAGCCCTCCCGAGACGTGCCTCGGGTGTCGCACGGGGTGCACGCGCTGATCGCGCGTGAGCGGGAGCCCCTCGTGAGCGGGCATTCTGCAGCGGACGTAGCTGCGATCCACGTCGACCTCGAGGACGTCGTCGATCAAGAGCGCGCCGGGGGCGTAGGGGCAGTCATCAATGAAGGCTTGTTCGAGCGCCATGCGATCGGCGCGGAGGGTACACGGATGGCGCACCGTCGCGAACGGGCTACAGCGCACAACGACCCAAACAATTCGCGACGGGCGCGCGTCGGTTGCTACGCTGTGCTACCTCCCGTTCGCACCACTCGCCCGGCGAGCGCATCTCGAAATGAACAAGACAGACAGAGGTCCAGACACAGACGCCGCCCTCTTGCGGGCGCTCGACGAGGCGGGCGTCGGGTTTGCGCTGTTCGATCGGGACGGAGTCAGCCTCGAGTCGAGCCGTTCGTTCGACGCGCTCGCGAAGCTCCCGACCGAGGCGCAGCGCGACTTCCTCCACGATCGTGTGCTCGCGGCGGTCTCGCGCGCGCTCGCGGGCGAACGCGTGGACGATCACTGCGATCTCGGCGAGAGCGACGCGTCCGACGCGCACTGCCGTCGCGTCACGGCCGTGCCGATGGACAGCGGTGCGTCCGCGAGGGTCGTCGTGTGGCTCTCGGACGCGAGCGACGCAGCCCGTGCAAATGCTCACGCGAAAGCGCACGCCGCGCGCGCGGCGCGCGCAGAGGCGGCCAAGGATCAGTTCTTGGCGACGCTGTCGCACGAGCTTCGAACGCCGCTCGCGACGATCCTGGGATGGACGCAGCTGTTGAAGAGCCGCAGCCCCGACTCAGCGACGATCGACGGCGCGATGGCCACGATCGACCGCGCCGCGCGCGCGCAGCTTCGGCTCATCGACGACATCCTCGTGGCTGCGCGGGTGGTCGCGGGAGCGCTGCGCCTCGAGCGTCGGCGCGTGGACGTCGCGCTCGCGGTTTCGCGCGCGGCCGATGCGGTCAAAGCCACCGCCGACAGCAAAGATGTTCGGCTCGAGCTCGCGCTGGCGAACGACTGCTTCGTCGACGGCGACTCGGGCAAGCTCGAGCACGTCGCGTTTCACTTGCTGGGCAACGCGATCAAGTTCAGCGCGCGAGGCGGGGCGGTGCGCGTGCGCGTCGGGCGCGATCGGACCAGTGAGTTCGCAACGATTTCGGTGAGCGATGACGGCGTCGGGATCGTTCCAGAGCTTTTGCCGAGAGTCTTCGACCGGTTTACGCAGGGAGAGACGGGGCTCACGCGCGCGCACGGAGGACTCGGGCTCGGGCTCTCGCTCGCGCGCCACCTCGTCGAAGCGCACGGAGGAACGATCGACGTGGCTTCCGACGGGCCTGGCCGAGGAACAACCGTCCTCGTCCGCATGCCGCTCGCGTCATGATTCTGCGCGGCGCGACCGACGCTCGCCGATTGCACACGACGCGCACGAAATCGCGAAAGTCCCTGGAATCTCGCTGAGCAAGCGGTCATCGCTCATTCCGTTCTGAAAGCTCCACCGCAAGCGTGGTACGAAATCTTCGCGACGGGTACTGTCTACCCGAAGCGATCGCCGCGATGCCCATCCTCACCGACGAAGAGCGACTCGGCTCGACCCTCGCGGGCAAGTACGTGATCGACGCCCTCGTCGGTCGGGGCGGGATGGGCACGGTGTTCGCCGGACACCACGCGTTGTCCGGTCGAAGCGTCGCGGTGAAGCTGCTCCACCCGCAGCACGTTCGCGACCCCGTGGCGGTGCGGCGCTTCCTCAACGAAGCGAAGACGGCCGCGGCATTTCGGCATCCGAACGTGGTCGACGTGCTCGACGTCGACGTCATCGACGACGGCACGGTGTTCTTGGTGCTCGAGCTGCTCGAGGGAGAGACGCTCGGCGAGCGGCTCGATCGCGACAAGAAGCTCGCGCTCGAACAAACGCTCTCGATCACGATTCCTGTGCTCCGCGCGCTCGCGCACGGGCACAAGATGCACATCGTCCACCGCGACCTGAAGCCGGACAACATCTTCCTCACCGACAGCAAGAACGGGATCGTCCCCGTGGTGCTCGACTTCGGGATCGCGAAGATGATCGACGCTGGTGAGCAGAGCGTCGAAACGGTGACCGGCGCGATCTTGGGGACGCCGCAGTACATGGCGCCCGAACAAGCGCTCGGCTCCAACGAGAGCGCTGCGACGCTCGACGTCTACGCGATGGGCGTCGTCCTATTCGAGTGCCTCTCGGGCC
The DNA here is from genome assembly GCA_016793325.1 of Myxococcales bacterium. Lineage (GTDB taxonomy): Bacteria > Myxococcota_A > Polyangia > Polyangiales. The sequence goes on from JAEUKI010000056.1 coordinate 23,190, forward strand.
AACGACCGATCGATGGACCCAACCCCGCGGCGGTGCTCGCGCGCCTCGTGACCGGACAAATTCCATCGCTGGCGACAGTCGCGCCGTCGGTGCCCCCGACGATCTCGGCGATCGTGGACAAGGCGATCAGCGTGCGACGCGAAGATCGCTACCAGACGTGCGACGCGTTCGCAGACGCGTTGATGGCCGAAGCTGAAGCGCTCGGAGTCTCTGTCGTGATCGCGGACTCGAGCGCGCGGCTCTCGACGCCCGACGGCGCGCGAAGCCAGCGCTTGAAGACGCCCACGGCCGCGGACCTCACGGCGCGGCGCGCAGCGCTGAAGGTCACGTCGAATCCGCCGATCAACGTCCCAGAGACGTTGGCCGACACGGCGAGGCCAACGACGGGCGAAGCAGGCACGAGCGCTTCTCGAAAAGCCCACACGACGTTTGCGCCGACGACGTCCGCGCGTTCGAGCTCGAGCTCGAGCGCGTCGCTCATCGGAGCGGTGCTCGCGTTCGCGATCGTCGGTGGCGCCGGAGCTCTCACCCTTCGTCGCGGTGAGCGCGTTCCGACGCCAGCGACCGCCGCTCGAAGCGCCCCGACCGTTTCGAACACGTTGGCTGGAGCACCAAGAATCAACGAAGCTCCGCCGACCGTCCGAGTCGAGCCGTCCTCCCCGCCAGCGGTCGCCGACGCCGGAGCGCAGACGGCGCAAGCCGGAACACGCCGCATCGGCCGCGGAAATCGCACCGTGGGCGCAAGTTCGGAGGCCACCGCGCCGACCAGCGCGCCCGTCGCGGGACCCGAGCAATCGACCGGTCCACAGCCGAATCGGGCGAACACGAGCACGCGACGACCGGGACAGCCGAGGCCTCCCGAAGTCGCCGTCGAGTGGTAGAAGCGTCGCTCGTGTTCGATCGTCGGAGCCGACATCAAGACCTCGCGGCGTCTCGCGCGCTGAGCATCGTCGTTGTCTCGATCGCCGTCGTGCTCGCGGCGCGAACGACGTTTGCGCAAGCCGACGCGGGCACGCGCGGTGACGCGGCCATTCGCGGCGATGCGGGACCTTCCGCCGACGCGAGCGCGAGCGCAGTTGCCGTCGACCCGCGCGCCGCCGAGGCTCGCGGCGCGTTCGAACGAGGCGTCGCGTTGTCGCAAGAAGAGCGGTGGGGCGAGGCGCTCGAAGAGTTCCGACGCTCGATGGAGCTCGTCGAGCGGCCGAGCACGGCGTTCAACATGGCGACGACGCTCGTTCGGTTGGGGCGTCACGTCGAAGCGATCCGCGCGTTCGAGCGGTACGTGCAGCTCGCCGACCCCGTCGCCGACGCCGCGCGCTTCGCGAGCGTGCAAGAGCAACTCGTCGCCGAGCGAGCCATCGTCGCCACGGTGCAGCTCACGGTCGAACCTGCGACTGCGGAGCTCCGGGTCGACGGTCGCTCGACGAGCGAGACGGGCGTGAGTCGAACGCTGACGCTCGACCCTGGGTCGCACACGATCGAGCTCAGCGCGCCGCGGCATCGGGCGTTTTCGACTGCGTTTCGGCTCACCAACGGCGAGCGGCGCGCGATCGACGCGAGGCTCGAAGCGGTCACCCTCGCGACGCTCGAGGTCAGCCCGAGCGACCCGTCTGCGATCGTCACGGTCGACGGCGCGCCGTTCGGGCGCGGGCCTCGGCAGGTCGCCGCAGGAGCACACGAAATCAACGTCACGGCGGTCGGCTACGACCGCTATCGTCGTCGCGTCACGCTCGAGCCCGAGAGCACGCTGCGCGTGGACGCGGCGCTGCAACGGACGGTCGTCGTGAGGCCCCTTCACGCGAACCCAGTGTTCTGGGCGGTGGTCGGCGGCGGCGTGGCCGTCGTCGCGACCGCGGTGATCCTCGGCGTCGCGCTCACGACGCAGGCGCCCGAGCTAGGCACGTCCACTGGGATCGTGATTCAGGGCTTGTCCGACCGCTGAGCGAGGTTGGCGCGAACGCGCGCGACTTCGCGCGTGAAGATCCGCCGCAGGATCGCCGAAGCGCAGCCGTACGTGCTCTCGACGCCGAAGTAGCTGAGCGACTTCGACAAGAGCTCTTGTCGCCGCGAGTACGGCGTATCCGACGCGTAGTGAACGACGCCGAGCTCGAACGGAACGGCGTTGGACAGGTGCACGATCGTTCCGCTCGGATGGCGATCAGGAAACGCGAGCTCGAACACCGCGCTCAGGTACGGGCCCGCCTCCATCTCGAGCACGGTGTATCCGTCGCGGTAGTAGTCCGCCATGTACGCGCGGTTCTGCAAGAACGCCGAGCGCACCGTGAGCGCCTTTTGTCCGTCGAGCACCGTGCCTCGACGCATGAACGGCTCGAGGTCCCCCGCGCTGAACGCGTTGCGAAACAAGTACCGATTGCGCGAGTGCTCGTCGAACACCGTGTCCGAGAGCATTACGTCGCCGACGCGACCGTTGAGCGTCGCAGCCTTGCCCATGACGTACACGCCAAGCATGTCGCCCGCGCCCTGAACGAGCCGCGTGAGCAAATGGTACGCGGCCATCCCGAGGGGATAGTCGATGTTGAGAACGACCGCGTCGCTCTGAGCGAGCAGCTCGATCCCGTCGACCTTCACGCGTGGATCGAGGCGGTCAGGCCGGAGCCTCGCGAGGTCGACGAACTGCGCGCTGACGTCGACCTTTCCGGGGCTCGGAACGGTGCGAACGCCCGACTGCGCGTCGTAGTCCTGCACTTGCTGCAACAGCGCGTGCGTGTCCACGTCGGACTCGTGGAGCCACGCGCGCAACAGGTAGTACGACAGGTTCGAGAGCGTGTCTTCGTCGTTGCTCTCGCGGGCGTTCTCGACGACCTCGGCGAGCCGCTCGGGGTTCTTTCGGCGCACGAAATCAACGATCGCGTCGCGGTGGGCGCGCGCGTAGCCACCACACAAATTCAAGAGCGAGTGCGTGTTCGACGAAACGAAGTAGAGCGGCGGTCGCTTCGGCGCCGCCTCCCGCACGTACGCGGGCTCGATCCCGCTCCACCAACGATGCGCGGCGCGCTGGTAGCCCGTGTACGTGGTCGAGAGCACCCGCAGGCGTAGGTCGCTCTCTCGCGAGACGATGGCGCGAAGGGCGCGGTCGATTCCGTCTCCGAGGGCAGCGCGGAGGGTCGCCACGCCCGAGGCGTCGAGGCCCAAGAGCCCCGACAGCTCCGCGTCGTCGACAAAGACCTCTTCGCCGTCCGTCGTGCGCGCGATGGCGCGGCCCAACGACGTGTTGGCGAGTCGGTCGTGGAGCTTGTTCCATTCGATCTGATACGCCGTCACGATGGGGACGAGGTCGTCGAGGTCGCTGGTGCTCGTGAGAAACACAGCGAGCGTCTTGTCTCCGTCGTAGCGGAGAGGCCGTCGTCGACCCCGCGTTCGTTCTTCGCGCCAGTCGCGCACCTCGAGGCCGATCGCCTCGAACTGTTCGTGCGATTGTCCGAGGACGATCCGCTCGATCGACGCCATGCACGCGGGCAAGCGCGCGGCGGCGTACGCAAACGCCGCGACGTCGGGGACGACGTCTTGTGCGCCGAGGTGCAGCGTCGAGTCGCTGAACGCGTGCGCCTCTTCGAACGCCCGCACGCGCACCTCGCCCGTCGAGCGCAAGAGCGAATAGTACGTTCGGATATACAGGTCGACGCCGTCGCTCGCGCCGTCGAGCGTGGTGTGGGGGAGTCTCTTGCCGTCGGTCATCGTGGGAGTAGGTCGGCGTAGGCTCGCAGAAATACCGCAAGAAACACAACGACTCGAAAACCGTGCGGTCCCGGTCGTGACAGAGAACTGTCAGCAAGTCGGAAACTTCGGCATCGTTGTGGTAGGTGAAGGGCAAGCACGGCGGCTGTGACAGTTACAGCAGCGCACGGGCGCTCTAAGGAAGAAGGAAGACGATGGGATTCGATCCAAACGGCGGGCAAGGCGGACAAGGCGGACAAGGCGGATGGCCGGGAGCTCCCCAGCAAGGCGGAGCGTGGGGCGGCCAGCCGCAACAGCCCGGCGCGCCATTTCAACCGCAACAACCGCAAGCAGGGTTCGGCGCGCCGCAGCCGGGCTTCGGCGCTCCGCCGCAAGCCGGCATGGCGCCGTACGGCGGCGCTCCGATGATGGGCGGCGCCGCGGGCGGCGCGAAGCCGAAGCAGACGATGCTGCTCCTCGCGATCCTGCCGTTTCTCTTCGGCTTCAGCGGGATCCACAGCTTCTACGCAGGCCACACGGTCAAGGGAATCATCCAGTTCTTGACCTTCGGCGGCTGCGGAATCTGGCAGCTCATCGACATCATCGGGATCTTCAACGGCTCGTACCGCGACGCCAACGGCCAGCCGCTCGCGCCGTAATTCTCGCGATGCGCTCGTAGGGGCTGTGGAGTCCAGTGGTGGGGGCTGGACGAACGCGCTCGCGCGGTGTGTTCTCACGCAGTGAGCGCGGTGCGATGAGCGACGACGAGCGAGACACTCGAAGCGGTCCGCGCTCGCCTCGGTGGTTCGCCGCGGGCGCGCTCGGGCTCGGGCTGCTCGTCGGCGTCGCGCTCTACTCGGGCGTCGCCACGAGCGGCGGCGCGACGTGCCCATCGCGCTGGCTCTTCGACGCCCCCTGCGCCGGCTGTGGGATGACTCGCGCGTTCGAAGGGCTGCTTCACGGCGACCTCGGCTACGCGCTTCGCGCGAACGTCGTTTCGCCGGTGCTGTTCACGCTCGCCGCGATCGTCGCGCTCGTGTTCGGCGCGCAGCTCGCGACCGGACGCGACCTCTACCGCGCGCTCGCTGCGCGGAGGCTCGTGCGCGGCGGCGTATCAGCGCTGCTCCTCGCGCTCGTATTGATTGCGTGGGTTAGTAATCAAATGCGCCACAAGCGCGGCGAAGGTCCACTTCACCTCCGCACGTGGCATCACGAGCACGGGCGAGCCCCGCTCGTCGATCTGCCGGGGGGCGAGCGGCAGGGTCAATCGCGGCCGGTCGCGCACTGACAGAGCGAGCGTCGCGCGAGCATCGCGCACTGGCCTGCGCGGAGCCGCGCGACGTCGTCCGCGGCGGGTCCGGGGCCGAGGCGAGCGACCTGTCCGACGACGGTCTGCAGCTCGTCACATCGATCGCTCGTTCGAAGGAGCACCCTCGCCCGCTGCGTGGCGTCGAGCAGCGCGATCCGCTCGCGCGCGAGGCGTCCAGCGCGGCGACGAGCGTCGCTCGTCGGGCCGAACACCGTCTCTTCAGCGAGCACGCGCGCCGCGGTGCGCGAGCCCGCGAAGGACGCAGCGTGCAACAACGTCTCTGCGGCGCTCGCGGCGCTGTCGTCGGCGAGCGCCTTCGTGAGCGCGCGCACGAGCGGCTCGTCTTCGACGAGGCTCGGGTCTCGCGAGACGGCGTCGGCGAACGTGGCGACCGCTTCGCTGTTCTTTCGATCGGCGCTGAGCAGCAGCGCGAGCTGATACGCGACGAGCCCGTCGTCGTCCGCGTGGGGTCGACGCGCGCGCCGGCCGCGGAGCATTTCGATCGCCGCCGTGGTGTCGCCACGAGCGGCGACCCTGAGGGCGCGGGCGACCTCGCTCTCGCCACGGAGCGCGCTCATTCGGCGCGCCATCGGGAGCGCGCGGCCCTTGGGCGCGTTGCTGTGCGTGAGCGAGTACACGACGCTGTAGACGCCCGAGAGCAGGACGCCGACCGTCACGAGCAGCACCGGGAGCAGCACGACGAGCGGCACGTAGCCGAAGCGCCCCAACCAATACACAGGGAGGCCAGCGATCTTCGACGGCGGAACGAACCCGGTTTGCGTCGCGCTCCGCGGTTCAGCTCGGTCTTGGACGGTCGGCGCCGTGTTGGACACCGTGGGCGGCGCGGTGAGGTCGCTCGCGGACGCGAGCACCGTGTTGTGGTGCTGCATCGCTGACGCAGGCTCGGTCGACGCGTATGCGTACGCCGATCGTGCGACGGCGTCGGCGAGCGCGACGTCGATCGCTTCCATCGCGTCGGCGACGGAGGCGTACCGCTCGATGGGGCTCTTCGCGAGGACGCGATCGAAGACGCCGTCGATCGCTGGCGGGAGCTCGGGCGCGAACGACGTCGCGCGAGGAATCGCGCCATTGACCTGCAAATCGAGCAGGTCGATGAGGTTCTTGTGGTCGAACGGCTTTCGCCCTGCGAGCAGCTCGAACGCGAGGATGCCGAACGCGTACTGATCCGCTGCGGCGTCGACGCGGCGGCCGAGCGCTTGTTCGGGGGACATGTAGTGCGGCGTTCCGAAGATCACGCCGGTCTGCGTGAGCGGCTTCTCGCTGTCGGTCGCGCTCGTCATGCGCGCGATGCCGAAGTCGATGATCTTCACGAGCTCGTCGGCGCCAGGTCGATCGACGACGAGGATGTTCTCGGGCTTGAGGTCGCGGTGAACGATCCCGAGGTTGTGCGCGCGCGTGAGGGCCGACGCGATTTGTCGCAGCAATTTCAGGGCGCGAAGCAGCGAGACTCGCTCGTCGCTCGCGGTCACTTCGCGGAGCGAGCGCCCCTCGATGTACTCCATCGCGAGGAAGAACGTCCCGTCTTGGAGCTGACCGAAGTCCGTCGCTGCGACGACGTTTTCGTGGTCGAGCTGGGCCATGGCGCGCGCTTCGCGCTCGAACCGCGCCCGCACCTCGGGGTTGGCGTGCATGTCCGCGTGCAGCGTCTTGATCGCGACCTTCTTGTGCAGCGCGACGTGCTCCGCGACGTAGACGGCGCCCATCCCGCCTTCGCCGATGCGCTCGAGCACGCGAAAGCGCCCGGCGACGACGGCGCCGACGAGCGGGTCGGGCGCGGGCGCAGCGAGCGCGTTCGAGGGACCAACGGTCTGTGCGTCGCGATCAGTCATACGGAGGCTTTGCAAGCGGGACTCGGTACCAAGGAAACGCCTGTCGGCGCTCGTTCATTCAGCGAAACCAGCCCCAGCCTCGGCGGTGTCCACGACCGCGACCGCGCCGGTGGTGGTGATGATCGTCATCGTCATCGTGACCGCCGACGATGACCACGCCGGGAATCGCAGGCGCGATCACCACCGACGGCGCGACGATCTGAGCGTGTACGCCAACGCCAACCACCGGCGTCCCGACCACCGCGCCCCGACCGCGAGCGACGACAACGGCGGACGGCAACACTGGGACGACTGCGACGTGCGACACGACGACGCCGCGATGCCGATGCCCGCGAATTTCGACATCGGGCACGGCCACCACGACGTCTGGCGGAAGCGCGACGCCCGCGTGCGCGACCCACACTTCGCCTTCGAGCCGCGGCTGCACGGGAACCGCGCGCCCCTCGATCTGGACGTTCACCGAAGGAACACGCACCTCCGCGGGCGGCACGGGTCGGCCATCGTGATCGTAGAAGTAGAACGCGACGTCACCGCCGCGCGCTGCGACGGTTTCGACTGCGTATTCGCCGACGACTTGCACGCGCCCGCCGTGCTGCGGCGCCGGGAGCGCCGTGGTCGCCGTCACCGCGATGGGCGGCGCGACGACCTCGACGGCCGGCGCGCTCTCGGTCGCCTTCACGCTCACTTCGACCGGATACGTCCCCGCGGAAATTCCCGCGACGCGTCCGACGTACCGGTGTTCGCGCTCGTCGTAGGTCATCGCGACGGGCACGGGATCTTCATCGGGCCGACGAATCGACACCGTCACCGAGTGCGCTTGCAGCGGTTGGCCCTGCGCGTCGCGGACGTACGCGACGATGCGACCGTCCGCTTGAGGCGCGACCTCCGCAGAGATCGCTGCGCCCGCAGCTATGGTCCCGCCGTGTTCACCGACGGCCTCGGTGCGCGGCTCCGAGCTGACGGTCGGCTGCCGCGGTGATTCACCGCACACGCGGAGCGCGGCGGCGGCGAGCAGTGCGAGCGAGATCGTCTTCATAGGCTTCTCCGTGGCTTCGATGCGGCGGCGAACCGATCGCCGCTCACGCGCAGTCTACGCGACTCGCTGTGACGACGCCGACGCGATCACTATTCGCCAGCGCACCACGCGGCGAGTGTGAGCGCGGGTGCGCTCGTCGGTCTTCCAAATTGCCAATCGAGCGGAAGAAACGCAGCACCGCCGATGTCCAGGTGGACGTACGCGAGCCCGCTGTTCTTCAGTCCGCTCGCGACGTCGAGAAACGCGAACGGACCTTGATGTCCGCGCGCTGTGTCGACGCTCGCCAGTCGATTGCTGCTCACGAGGTCCTCGGCGTTGGAGCGCGGCGCGCAAAACGCATAGTCCTCGCGGCGAACGCGCGTCCACTCCATCGGCTCGCCCCAGCGCTCGCCGCACTCGACGAGCGTCGCGATCACGCCGCGATCGCGCGCGACTTTGTTCTCGATCGCGCCGACGTACGGGCCGAACGCGCGGATCACATGGCCCGTCAGTGTAGCGACCGATGCGATCACCGTTGTTCCGCTGTCGGACTTCGCGCGCTCGCGAAGCTCGGAGAGGAGATCCGCGAGGACGAGCCTGCCTTCGGCGTCGGTATTTCCGATGCGAACCCTCACACCCGCATGCGACGCGATCACCTCGTCGCTCACGAACGACTCTTCGCCGATGGAGTTGCGCACCATCCCGAGCAGCGCCACCACGCGCACGCCCTTCACCTTCGCCGCTGCGCACGCGCGCACGAACGCGGCGACGGCGCCTGCCCCGCCCTTGTCGCGGGACATCCCCGCCATCGAGCCACCTGTTTTCAAGTCCGCGCCGCCCGTGTCGTACGTGAGGCCCTTTCCAGCGAGGTAGAGCGTGCGCTCGTAGCGTCCGCCCTCGGGCGTATACTCGAGCTCGATCACGCACGGCCGGTGTCGCTCGACGACGTTGGACGCGCGCGCGACCGCGGTGAGCAGCGGCCATCGGCTCGTGTCGCGGTGGATCGCGACGCGCACGCCCGTCTCGGCAAACGCCTTCTCGCAGAGCTCTGCTGCGCGCAACGGAGCCATCCGCTCGGGCTCGGTCCCCGTGATGTCCCGCCCGAGCGCGCGTCCGACTTCGAGCCCGCGGAGGTAGTCAGCCCGCGCCTCGGTCAACCCGACGACGCCCATCGCGACGGCGCCCTCGCCCGCGCGTCCAGCTTCGCGCGCCTCGAGCGCGTGCCACTGCGTCGCGAGCGCCGCGAGCGCGGCGACGTCGACGGCTCGCGCGAACTTGGCGTCATGGGGCACCGCGATCGCGAGGAGCGGCTTCTTGGCGCCGGACGCGCACGCGCGGTTGATCGCGGCGGTGACCGTCTCGGCGACCGCGCGCACGTCGTCGATGTCGTCGGTGAGCGCGCCGCACGTGGCGAGGACGACCCGCTTTCCAGCAGCGGATTCGCAGGGAAGAACGACAGGGCCCTGCGGGCCGCGCGCCATCGCGCGGTCGCTCTCGAGGACCGATCGAACGAGCGCCGCGACGGGCGCTGGCAGCGCGAGCTCGTCGAGGTAGTTCGCGATCGGCGAGGCGCTCACGAGCACGAGGGCGTCGAACGACGAGGGCGACGCGGACGATGCTTCGAGCGCGATGGCGTCCTTCGCGACGCCGAGCAGCAACGGGGTGACGTACATGGGGCGCGGAGACTAAACCGCCGCTCGTTCGATCGCCGTACTTTTCTCGATGGATTCGTGGCGGTTCGACTTGATTTCAAGCACGCCAACGCTCGTCTCATTTCGAAGACGTTCAACGCTGGCGTGGTTCGTCGGCGCCCGGCTCCGTCGGGGACGCGCGCTACTCGAGCAGGTGAGCCACGCTCATGAGCGCGATGATGACGCCGAGCAGCGACTCGCCGGCGATGATGCCGGACGCGACGGGGATCGTGTACGTCTCGGCCTTCTTCTCGTTGTAGCGAGAGAACGCGTACGCGAGCAGCGCGCCGATGAACATGCTCACGGAGTTCCACGCGGGGATCACGAGGGCGAGGCCGACGCCCATCGCGCTCGGGAGGTACTTCTTGTGCTTGGGAAACGCGAGCTCGAGCAGCGGCAGGACGATGCCGATGATCCCGCCGATCAACATGCCCCAGCGCGCCGTGGGATGCAGCGAGTGGACGCCGTGCGAGAGCGCCTCGGCGACGCCCTTCCACACCTGCGCGGCGGGCGCTGGAAAGCGATCACCGCCGAGCGCCGCCGGCGTCGGCACGAGCACATAGAACAGCGGAACGATCACGAGCGTCCCGACGAACGTCCCCGAGAACTGCGCGAGAAACTGCCGACGCGGGTTGGCGCCGAGCAGGTAGCCGCTCTTCAAATCCGTGAGCAAATCTGCAGCGCTTCCCGCGGCGCCCGCGGTGATGCTCGCCGTGAGCAGGTTGGTCGTGACGTTGGCCGGCGCGAGCACTCCGTACGTGAGCTGCGTGATCTTGCCCATCGCGCCGACGGGCGTCGTGTCGGTCTCTCCCGTCGCGCGGCACGCGACGATCGCGAGGACGAACGAGAGAAGCACCGCGATGATCGAGAGCCACGGCGCGATTCCGAACCCGAGCCAGCCGACGATCACGAGGCCGATCGTCGCGAAGAGCATGCCCGCGCCGAACCACGAGTTGGGCACTTCGATCGCCGCCATTTGATCCTTCTCGGTGATCTCGCTTCCTTCGCGGTACGGGGCACCCTCGCCCGCCTTCGTCTTTCGTCCGCCGAAGCCGCTGAAGGCTCGGAGGATCGTGCGCCACTGCAGCGCGAAGGTGAGCAAGCCCGAGGTGACCATCAACGCGGCGCCGGGCCACAGCGACCACGAGACGATTCCGCGGTACGAAATGCGGGTGATTCCGCCCATCGCGTGGATCTTCGGCGCGAGGTAGCCGTAGTTGAGCAGCGCCGCGGCCAGCATCGACGCGGTCGTGCGAAGGCCCATCATCGCGCCCGCCGCGACCATGATGAGCGACCCTTCGAAGCCGATCGTCCACGTGAGCGCGGGTTGTCCCGCGATCGTGAGCTTCGGAATCCCGAAGGTCGCCGGGATCTTCGAGAGCTTCGTCAAGATCCCGAGGACGCCGGCCTTGTTGACCGCGTGCGCGTCGCGGAGCCACGCGACGACAGCGCCCACGCCCATCGCAGCGAAGAGCGCGCGAGCCTTCTTCGCGGACTCTTCACCGGCAGAATACAGAGATCGAAGCGTCTCGGCTGCGGCCGTTCCGCTCGGAAACTGAAGCTGCTCGACGTTGATCATCTGGCGCTTCATCGGGATGGCCATCACGGTCCCGAGCACCGCGAGCAAGAACGTCCACGCTACGAGCAGCGGCCACGGCATGTGCGATCCCTTCACGAGCAGGTACGCGCACATGGCGGAGACCATCGTTCCACCGGTGGAATAGCCCGCAGAAGACGCGGTCGACGCCATCGCGTTGTTCTCGAGGATCGACAGGTTGCTCTTGAACAACCCGATCGCTTGCAGTCCTCGCCCGAGCGCAAACGACAAGATGCACGCGGTGATCGCGACGCCCAAGCCCCAGCCGGTCTTAAGACCAACGTACAGGTTGGACGCCGCCATCACGACGCCGATCACCGAGCCCATCACGAAGGACCGCAGCGTGAACTGCGGCATCGTGTCGCCCTGGTAGACGGTCTTGAACCAGTGCGCCTCTGGGTCGACGCCGTCGGGAACAGTCTGTTTGCCAGCCGCAGCAGTCTCTGCGCTCTCGATGTGCATGAGGTGCGCGAGCGTACCAGAGCGCGAATCCGCCCACGCCTACGGACATCGCCGAAGAAGCGCGCTCGGAGCGGTCACGAGGGTTGACTTAGTAACATACTGCAACTAAGTCCCCGGGCGTCGCTGGGACTATGCTCCCGCGGCCATCGAAGGAGGCGCCGAGCAGCCATGAACGAGAGGGATATCAGCCGAGAGCGCGTACGAGAGAGGGATCTCGTGCTCGCCCCCAACGAGTTCGCGTTCATCTCCGACGAGACGAAGGGAAACATCAACGTCTACGTCGGCCCCCACAAAACAAGCCTCGCGAACACCGATCAGCCCGTGGTGTTCGACTACGAGACCAAGCGCTTCAAGCGCGTCACGCTCGAGCAAGCGATCGGCGTGCTCGCGGTCGCGCCCGAGGGCTGGTATCTCGTGCTCAAGAACCCCGCGCGAGACAGCTCGCACCCGAGGACGGGCGCGCTCAACAACCTCCCCGAGCTCGACGTCGGTCGAAAAGTGAACACGCCCGGCCCGGTGTCGTACGCGCTCTGGCCGGGGCAGATGGTGAAGGTCGTTCCGGGGCACAGCCTGCGGTCCAACCAGTACTTGCTCGTGCGCGTGTACGACGAGGAGGCCGCGAAGACGAACTGGGCGAAGGCGGTGATCAAGCGCCAGACCGCGCCAGGGACGGACCCCGTCGCAGAGGGCTCCGAGCAGGGCGTCTTCGATCCGAGCAAGAACGTGCCCGAGCTCACGATGGGCAAGCACCTCGTGATCCGCGGGACGGACGTGTCGTTCTACATTCCTCCGACGGGCGTCGAGGTCGTCGCGGACGAGCAGGGCAAGTACGTCCGCGACGCGGCGACGCTCGAGCGGCTCGAGTACACGATCCTGCTCGATGAGGACGGAAACAAGCGGTTCATTCAGGGTCCCGCGGTCGTGTTTCCGAGGCCGACCGAGACGTTCATCGAGCGCAACGGGAGCCGAAAGTTTCGTGCGATCGAGCTGACCGAGATCGCCGGCGTCTACGTGAAGGTCATCGCGCCCTACGAAGAGAACGGCCGCGCGTACAAGGTCGGCGACGAGCTGTTCATCACGGGCCGCGAGCAGATGATCTACTTCCCTCGCCCCGAGCACGCGCTCATTCGCTACGGCGGACGCGAGATCCACTATGGCATCGCGATCCCTGCCGGCGAAGCGCGGTACGTCCTCGACCGCACCCAGGGAAACATTCGCCTCGAGCGCGGACCGACGGTGTTTCTCCCGGACCCGCGCCGCGAGGTGATCGTCCGCAAGGTGCTCGATCCCAAGACGGTCGACCTGTTGTTTCCCGGCAACAAGGACGCGCTCGAGTACAACGCGAGGCTGTCGGCGCTCAAGCGCTCGGAGGCCGGCAACGAGTTCGTGATCGACGACGAAGCGCGGCAGGTCGCGCAGCGCTCGCGCGACATGGCCGCGCCCGAGAAGAGCAAGGCAGAGGCCGCGTTCGTCGGCGACGCCGTCACACGAAATCAAACGTTCACCCCGCCGCGGACGATCGTCCTCGACAATCGCTTCGAGGGAGCCGTCTCGATCGACCTGTGGACGGGCTACGCGGTCCTCGTGAAATCCCGCTCGGGAAAGCGACGCGTCGAGGTCGGCCCCACGGTGTTTCTGCTCGAGTACGACGAGAACCTCCAGGCGATGGAGCTCTCGACGGGCACGCCCAAGTCCGACGACAAGGTCATGCGCACCGCGTACCTGCGCGTGAAGAACAACAAAGTGAGCGACCTCGTCGAGGCCGAGACGTCGGACCTCGTCCGAGTCCACATGCGCCTCTCGTATCGGGTCGACTTCGAGGGCGACGCGTCGCAGTGGTTCGGCGTCGAAAACTACGTCAAATTCCTCACCGATCACCTGCGGTCGCTCTTGCGTCACGCGGTCAAGCAGCACGGCGTCGAGCCGTTCTACGGCAACGCGGTGAGCATCATCCGCGACGTGATCCTCGGCCCGCAGGGCGAAGACGGAAAGCGACCCGGCCGGCGCTTCACCGAGAACGGGATGCGCGTCTACGACGTCGAGGTGCTCGGCGTCTCGATCGGCGACGAGGCCATCGCGAAGCTCCTCGTCGAAGCGCAGCACGCGTCCGTGCAGCAAGCGCTCGCGGTCGCGAGCGAGCGACGGCGCCTCGAGCTCACGCGAGCCCGTGAGTCCGCGCGGCAAGAGTCTGCGGCGCTCGAGTCGCAGACCAAAGTGCAGCTCCTCGAGATCGAAGGGCGCGAGGTCGAGCGCAAGCACGCCGTCGAGCTCGCGCGGATCAAGGCCGAGTCCGACACGCGCGAAAACCGCCACAAAGCCGAGGTTGCGCTTCAGTCGTTGCTCGACGCGGTGTCCGCGGCGCAGCTCGCGCGCGAGCGAGCGCGGGCGCAGTTCGACGACGAGGTCGCGCGGGCCGAGCTCGATCGAACGGTGCGCGAGCTCGACGCGCAAGTGCGCGCGACGGCGGAGAAAGCCAAGGCGTTTACGCCCGATCTCGTGGCGGCGCTGCAGGCGTTCGGCGATCGCGCGCTCGCGGCGAAGATGGCCGAGAGCATGGCCCCGCTCGCGATCCTCGGCGGAGAGAGCGTGGCGGACGTCCTGCGTCGGCTGCTCGAAGGGACGTCGGTCGCCGATGTCCTCGCGAAGGTCACCGCGAAATCCGAGGCTCGCGCGTTGCCCGAGGGCTCGAACTCGTAGCCGCCAACCGCGGCCGACGCGCGAGAAAGGCGCGTGAATCGGGCACCGCCGCGGGCGCGACGAGGTGGGTGGCGCGCGTGCGGTGATTCTGCGACGATGAACCGCGTGAGACGATGGCGTTCGCGCGCGGACAACGCGTGGTTGGCTGCATGGGCCTTCGCGGTGGGACTCGCGACGGTGAGCGTCAACGCTCCGCGGGACGCGCTCGCGCAAGAGTGCCGACGCATGTGTCTCGTCGGCGAGGTGCGCGACGCAAACGGCTGTTGCGGACCGGCCGCGACCGCTCCGCCGACGGTGCGCTGCCCCGCGGGCACATCGTGGAACGAGTCGCAGCGCGCGTGCGTCGGCCGCCGCGTGTGTCCGTCGGGCTCGCATCCCGAGGGCAGCCGTTGCGTCGCGGACGCGGTCGCTTGCCCGCCGGGCACCGATCGACGCGATGGGCAGTGTGTCCTGCAAATTTCCTGTCCAACCGGCAGTCGACTCGAGGGCTCGCGCTGCGTGAGCGACGTCACGTGCCCCGCGGGGACGACGTTGACCAACGGAGCGTGCGTCTCGCAAGACGTCACCTGCCCGTCGGGCACAACGCGACGCCCCGAAGGCGGCTGCGTCGCCACGCCCACGTGCCCCACCGGAACGAACTTCGTCGAAGGCCGCGGCTGCGTCGCGCCGCTCGTCTGCCCGCCGCTCACCCACGTCGACGGCGATCACTGCGCGCCCGATCACGTGTGCGTCGAGGGCGAGCAGTGGATCGACGGCGCGTGCCGCTCGGTGTGCGCTTCGATTACGCATTCGCGTTGGGACGGCGAGCGGCGCTCGTGCGTATGCAACGAGGGCTTTCGCGCCGAGGGAGGCCAGTGCACCGCGGTCAGCGCGCGATGCCCAGAGGGATCGCACACCGAGGGCTCGCAGTGCGTCGCCGACGTCGTGTGCCCCGATGGCTACCGCTATCAAGCGGGGCGCGGGTGCATCGATCCGCTCGCCGAGGCGCGCGCGGCTGCCGAGCGCATCGCTGGCCAGCGTGAGGATGCCGCGCGACGCGAGCAGCTCCGCCGCGAAGAAGAAGAGCGACGCGTGACGCGATGGGGACGCGGACCGGGCGTGCAGCTGTCAGCGGGCGGCGGGTTTCAATTCGTCTACATGCCCAACGCGTACGCGGCCGGTCAACCGACGAGCCCCACGGCTGTCGAAGCGAGATCCACAGCGCAAGCCGCGTGGTTGAACGGCGTCGTGACTGGGACCGCGTCGGTGATCGTCAACGACTTCTCGCTCTCCGTCGTATACACGTGGGGACCTGGGAGCACGTGGCAAACGCCGTCGCCGTCGGGCTTCGGAGTCGGCGACTCGAGGCCGTGCCCCAATCCGTCGCAGCCGACTTCATCTGCGCAGCGTTCGGACGGTGGTTGGTGCGTACAGACCGTTCCGATGCACGTCCTGATGCTCGACGTCGGGCAGCAAGGCGTCGGTCCGAGGCACGCGTGGCGCATCGGGCTCGGCGCGGGGTGGGAGTTCGGAAGCGGCGCCCTCGCGTCGCAGCTCAGCTATCGCTCGACCATCAAGCTCGTGGCTGGGCTCTTTCTCGCCGTGGATGTCCGCGCGTTGTTCTTCGTCCGGCTGCTCGAGAACAACGTCACGCAGATGAACTCGGTGATCAGCCGCGAAGTGCTTCAGACGCCCGCTGGATTCGATCGCGACGTCGAGCTCCCTGGCCTCGCGCGCGTCCAAGCGGGAACGCCTCCCGTCGGCGTCGGCGGCGCGCTGACGCTCTCGCTCGGCTACTCGATTCACTGACCGTCAGCTGACGGTCTTGACGCAGCGGAAGCCCACGTTTTCAAGAAGCAGTCGCTCGGCCGGCGAGCACGCGGCGCTCGCGCAACCAGCGTTGCGATACAGCAGACCCGCGGGCGCCGCGGTTCCTGCTGGGAGCGTCTCGCGCAACGGCAGGCCACGGACCGTTCGATAGGGCTGCTGCCAGTTGGGCGTGCGCCCGTCGTCGTCGCGAAAGCTCGACGAGGTCCACTCTTGTCCGTTCGTCGCGAGCCCGGCGATCTCGTCTTGAACGGTGTCTGCCGCGAACGACCCCGCCGGCAACAGTCGCCCTGCGCCGCCCGCGAACGCAGGGAGCCCCGCGGGCGCTGGGCCATCCCACGGCTCGACGCGAGGTTGCCCGCGGCGACCCGCAAATTCCCACTGTTCTTCGGTGGGAAGCGAGCCCCCGATCGCCGCGCAATACGCCGTCGCGCTCGACCACGCGACGTTCACCGCGGGAAGCGCCGCGCGCGCCTCGGGCAGCGACGGAACCCACGGTGGGATCATCAGCCTGTGCTCGTGGTTCGACTCGCTCCACGCCTCGTACTCGCCGAACGTGACCTCGCGCTTCATGATCCGAAACGCGGGACCCGAGAACTGCACGTGCGCGCTCGGAAGAAAGCCTCCGCGCGTGTCCGTCTCTGCCGCGCGACCGAGCGTCACGGGCGCAGCGGGCGCGGCGACGAGCGCCCAGCGCGTCGGGTCTTCGGGCGGCGGAGTCCACACCGCGCGCGGGCTCGAGGCGTCCGAGCCGGCAGCGACCACGGCGCCAGCGTCGGCCGCAGCGTCGAGCGCGGCGTTGCGGCGCTTCACCCAGAGGGCGCCGACGACGGAGCCGCCGACGGCGACGACGAGAAACACGCCCACAAAAACAAGCCACGATCGCGATCCGCCCTCTTGATCGTGGTCGTGATCATCGTCGGATTCTTCGGGCGCGTCGGACCTGCGCGCCGTCGATTTGCGAAGCTCCTCGACGGGCGTCTCGACCGTCTCGGTGTCGTTCGCCTCCGAGCCGCTTGATTGTTTGTGTCCCCACGGCCCCGCGAGGTCGGGCACGGCGACGATGGGCCTCGAGACGCCCGTCGTTCGACGCGGTCGAATGTGCTCTTCGAGCGCTTGTTCGACCGCCTCGAGCAACGCGGCGACGGTGTCGTACCGTTGGTCGCGGTGCATCGCGAAGGCCTTCTCGAACACGGGGTCGAGCGACGGCCCGAGGTCGGCGCGGAGCGCAGCGAGCTTGGGGCGCGTCGGGTCCAAGATCTTTCCGATGACCTCTTGATAGGTCGAGCCGTCGAACGCCGCGCGCTGCGCGAGCATCTCGAAGAGCACCGCGGCCATCGCGAAGATGTCCGTGCGTCGGTCGATGCTGCGGACGTCGCCGAGCACCTGCTCGGGGGACATGTACTGAATCGAGCCGATGATCTTTCCGACCTCGGTGCGGCCGAGCGAGTGCGAGCTGTCCTTGCCCAAGATCCTGGCGACGCCGAAGTCGAGGACCTTGACCATCACGGCGGGCGATCCGATGCCCTGCACCATGATGTTCTCGGGCTTCAAATCGCGGTGGACGATGTTCTTCTGGTGCGCCGCGAGCACGCCCGCGCACGCCTGACGAAACACCGAGAGCGCTTCGTCCGCGGACAGAAGCCTTCGCTCCTCGGAAGCACGATCGAGGACCTTGCGCAGCGGCTCGCCCTCGACGAACTCGCTGACGAGGTACGGAACGCCGTGGTCCTCGCCGAATTCTAGGAGCGCCACGACGTTGGGGTGCGAGAGAGCGGCAGTGGCCTGGCCTTCTTGCCAGAAGCGACGCACGACCTCTTCGTTCGCGAGGTGCTGCTGGAGGAGAAATTTGACGGCGACGTGCCGCCCGAACGCCTTCGCGTCGGACGCGATCCACACCTCGCCGAACGCTCCCTCGCCGAGCTGCCGCTCGAGCGTGTAGCGCGTGGCGATGACGGCGCCTGTCTTTCGGTCAGCGTCAGCCATCACTCGATGAATACACGCACACGAATATCGTTGCTCGCCCCGTCGCGCCACGCGACGGCGAAGCGCCCGGTTCCGCCGAAGGCCGCCGACGGCGTCTCGCGGTTGCCGCCCGCGGGCCCGCCCTCGTCCGCGCTCGCGTTGAGCTCGAAGTCCGCGGTGCTCGCGTTGAAGCGATTGACGGCCTGAGAGCCATCGACGCGCGCGAGTCGACCGCGGATCGTTCCGCCGGCGTTTTGCCAAGCGACGAGGACGGTGCCGCCGGGGCTCATCGCGACGGTCGGCGCGGACTGGTCACCCTCGACCGTGGTTGGAGCGAGTCGATCGGCGCCCATCGGCGCGAGCGCTCCCGAAAACGCGCGCCAGCGCACGGCGGAGCCGCTGTTGTCCATCGGGTCCGACATGCTCGTGTCGCGCCACGCGACGGCGACGTTGGTTCCGTTGGTCGCGATCGCGACTTGATCTTGATCACCTGTGGTCTGTGTCGACGCGACGGCAGGTGCGCCCATGAGCGTTCCTGCGCTCGAGATCTTCGCGACGTACACGTCCTTCGCGCCGACGCCGCCGCTCACCCACGCGGCGGCGAAAGAACCGTCGCTCAGGCCCACGACGACGGGCGAAGACGCGGTCGTCGATCCCGGCATTCCCGCTGGGACGAGCGGCGCGTCGGCCATCGGCGCCGCGGGCATCGCCGCGAGCGTCGTGCTCGACGTTCGAAGCACACCCGCAGTCGCGTCCTCCCACACGAACAAGACGCGCGTGCCGCCGATGGCGACCGATGGATTGATCATCCCGAGCATTCCGCTGCCGGCGGTAGTCGCATTGACCAGCATCTGTTGCGGCGTCGGCGCGTCGAAGCCCGTCTGCGCGAAGCCGTTGATGTCGAAAACCGTGTTGGTGCGCTCGACCGTCTGCCACACCGCCGCGAATCCCGCGGCCGAAGCAGCGACGCGAACGGTCTTCTGCTCCCCGCGAGCCATCGAGTCGAGCGGGAGGTCCCTCGCTAGAATAGCGGGGCTTGTAATCAAGCGCCCGTTGGGGTCGAGCATGCGCACTTGCGGGTCGTCTGTCGCTCCTGCGGGGCTGAACCCGATGACCATGTTCTGCGACGCGGCCCACGCGACGCTCGGCTGGTCCTTGCGGCCCATGATGGAGGTCGCGACGCTGAGCTCGGGGATGCGGCAGCGCGCGTTGCAGTACTCGTTGGGCATGCCCTCGTCGCAGATTTCGTTGCTCGAGATCATCGTGTCGCCGCAGCGGCCGATGTCCGCGACCTCTTGCATCTCGACCGGAACGCTGACGGTCTGACCCGCGTTGGCCATGATCGTCGCGCAGCCCGAGCCGAGCAGGCGGCGCACGGTGCTGCCGCCGGGCCCCGGTGCGCTGCCCGAGCCTTCGATGAGCACGATGTACGTCTTGCCACCGGGGACGCGCTGCATCTGCATCGTCCCAGTTTTGGGAAAGCACGTGTCGACGGGGGTCGCTTCACCGTTCTCCATGCGGAGCTGCGCCCAACGCGTGGTGTCGCATCGCTCGTGCGGCGGAACGCTTCGTCCCGCGACCGTCGCGTACGGATCGGTCCCCGTCAGTCGCCCCGTCATGGTGTCGCACGCGATGTCACCCGTGCGCTCGAACACGCGGAGGTGAAGCTGCTCGTCCAAGCGATCGAGCGTGATCTGCGGAACACGCACGCGCATCGCGAGCGGCGCAGGCGCGTCCGTTGCGGCAGGGGCACATCCCGCGGCGAGCGCGCTGGCGCTGGCGAGCAACGACAAGAGCGAGCGCGTTGACGCGGCGCGATGCGCCCCCGCGATCCGCGCCTCGGGGCGCGAGCGTTCCATGACCATGCGCGGAGTGTACCAGCGACTCTGCGCGATACGGGAGCAACTACGTGCGCGATCAAATCATCGCGCCAGGCTCGGGTCCGACGGCAGCGGAACCCAGGCAAATCGCTGCGCGGACCGGCATCGCGGCGCGTCGACCACCACCGTTCGAACGCTCTGCGGCAGCCATCGGGCCGCCGAGAGCCGCTGCCACTCGGCCGCGCTCGGCACGAACAAGTCGATGTGGTGGCCGATGATCGCACCTCCGCCGTCGACCGCGACGAAGCATCCGTCGTGCAGCGTTCCGTCGGGCAGGGGCATGCCCGCGAGCTCGGCCATCTCCACGGTGTGACCGATCGGGATGTACCTGCGATCGACCGCCAGCGAGCGATACGGAACGAGCGAGTAGCCCTGCACGCCGATTCCGTAGGGATAACTCCCGCGATCGACCTCGACGAAGCACGCGCGAGCGCCTTCGCGACCGTCCCAGTTGAGCAAGCGATCGTCCCAGGTGAGGCCCGTTCCTTCCATCGACAAGTCCGCGACAAAGTTGGGACACGCGTAGGTGATCGGGTGCCCGCCCCGCGCGAACAGCGGCGCGGCGCGGCGGTCGCGCTCGCCTGCGCGCTCGCGCGCGATCCAGTACTCGGTGAGCTGCCAGCGGCCCGGATAGCGAATGGGGCCGTCCGCGCGCGACGCGGGATTCGCGACGAGCAGGGAGAGAAATAGAGCGAGCACGACGGAGGTGTGCTGCGCTGTGTCGTTTCGTGCGTGACGCATCGCGCGGTGGATTCTCGCAGAAAAGTCGTTCACAACCAGTGTCATGGAAGCCCGGAGGAGCGAGGCGCACGACCGTGCGCTGGTCATTGCGGCGACGCCCGTGATCGAGACCGAGCGACTCGCGCTCGTCCCGATGACGTTGTCGATCGTCGAGGCGGTCATGCTCGATCGACGCGAGGACGCGCGGCGGCTCATCGCGGCGGACATGCCGAAGCGATGGCCCGGACGAGCGCTCGTCGAGCGCGCGTTCTCCGCCTCGCTCGACCGCATTCGCGCGGCGCCCGAGCGCAGATTGTGGGGCGATCGGCTGATGATCGTGAAGGGCGAGCGCCCGAGGGTCGTCGGCAGCGTCGTGTTTCACGGGTTTCCCGAGGACGGGATCGCCGAGGTGGGCTACGGCGTGGACGAAGACGTTCAACGCATGGGGTACGCGACCGAAGCGACGCGCGCCGCGGTCGACTGGGCGCTCGAGCAAGCTCCCATCCGCGCGGTGCGCGCGACGACGTTTCCGTGGCACCGCGCGTCGGTGCGAGTTCTCGAAAAAGTGGGGATGCGCAAGGTCGCCGTCGACGAGCACGACGTGCTCGGCGAGCAGTGGATCTTCGAGCGCGTTCGCTGAACCGCCACTCATTCGATCGCCACACTTTCGTCGATCGATTCGTGGCGGTTCGACTTGATTTCAACCACGCCGATACTCGGCTCAGTTCTACGACGTTCAATTGGGGCGTGGTGCAGCGCGCATCGCCCGTGGCGCGAGGGCGCAAAGTGCGCCATGGTCGCCCCGCGCAACGAGATGACCACGCAACGAACCTTCGCGGCCCGATGGCTCGGTCGCGTCCCGTACGAGCGCGCGACGGCGCTGCAGCTCGAGCACTTCGAGCGCCGAAAGCGCGGCGAAGGCACGGACACGCTCCTCTTGCTCGAGCACGACCCGGTCCTCACGCTCGGTCGCAGCGCAGACGGGTCGAACGTCGTGATCAGCGACGAAGAGCGCCTCGCGCGCGGCGTAGACCTCGTCTCGACGACGCGCGGCGGGGACGTGACCTACCACGGCCCGGGGCAGCTCGTGGCGTATCCGATCTTCGATCTACGGCCGGATCGATGCGACGTTCGAAAATATGTGCGCGACCTCGTCGAGGTGATGTCTCGGCTGTGCGCGGACTTCGGCGTCGGCGCAGGGCCGCACTCGAACATGATCGGCGCGTGGGTCGACCTCGACGCGCCCCGCGACAAGTGGCCCGGCGACGCGGCCGCGAAGCACCCTGCGAAGATCGGCGCGATCGGCGTGAAGATCTCGCGCTGGATCACGATGCACGGCTTCGCGCTCAACGTCCGGACGAAGCTCGATGACTTCGCCATGATCGTCCCGTGCGGAATCGCCGAGCACCCAGTGTGCTCGCTCGAGTCCATCGGCGTGAGTGACGCGCCGGGACTCGCCTGGTTCGCTCGGCGCGCGGTGGGACACTTCGAAGACGTCTTCTCGGCGCGCTGCGTCGATGGTCCATGACCGCGATCGATCGCGACGATCCTCGGGACGATCTCGACGCGCTCGAACGACGCGCGCTCGACGACCGCGACGCGCTCGAAGCGCTGCTCGTTCGGTGCGCCGCGATCGCCCGTGAATCGCACCTGTTTTCGCCGGACCCCGACGCCTTCGCGCGGTGCGGTCGCGCGATCGAGCTCTTCGACCTCGCCTCGCTCGACGGCGCCCCGCTCGGTGAGCGCTCGCGCGAAGCGGTCGCGCAACTCTCGAGCGCACTCGGTCGTCGCGCCCTCGCTGATGGTGCCCCCGAGCTCGCGGTGACGCAGCTCGAACGCGCTCGGAGCGCAGCGCTGCGAGCGCCGAGCGAACGCGCGGTCGTGCTCCACGATCTCGCGCAGTGCTACGAAGTCCTCAGCGACGCGGCGACCGCGGAGGCTCGTTGGCGCGAGTGCCTCGATGCGTGCGCCGAGAGCGCGCCGTCGGTCGAGCGCGATTTCTACGAGCGGACGTCCGCCGAGCGGCTCGCGTCGAGCGCTCGATCGCGAAACGATCGCCTCGAGGCGCAGCGATTCGAGCGCATCGCGGACGCGTGCGACGACCGCGAGATCGAGCGCGAGGTCGCGCAAAACGCGGAAGCCGAGCGTTTTTTCAGCGCGGCGTGGGACGGGACAACGCCGCCACAGATCGCCCACGAGGCGCGGTGGATCGAGCGCTCGCAGGGCGTGGTTCACGCGACACGACCAAGCGAAGTCACGCGCGCCGAGGACCTCGTCGCGACCGTCGAGTGTCCGATCATCTTCGGTCCCGCGCGAGACGATCGCTGCCTATGCGGCGCGGTCGAGGGACGATCGCAGCGCGGCGTTGTGTGCGATCGGTGCGGCGTCGAAGTGCAGCGCGCGGCGCGGAGGCGAGCGCGGTTCGGGCACATCGAGCTCGCCGAGCGGCGCTTCCACCCGTGCGCGCTCGTCGACGGCGCGTTCGGCTCGCTCGTGTCGCTCGCGCTCGACCTCGACCCTGCGCGGCTGGCGTTGGTGCGCTCGCGCGCTCGGTGCATTCGCTACCTCGCGCGCTCGCCGCGCGGGGTCGACACGTTGGCGCCGGACTCCGAAGAGCTCGCGGCGTTCGACGCGGGCCGAGGAGACCCAGCGTTCAACGTCGCGACCGGCGACGAGGCGATCATGGACGCGCTCGCGTCGCTCGATGCCCGGGGCGCGCGTGACGAGGTGCAGCTCGAGCTTCGCGCGCTTCGCGCACACAAGACCGCCCATCGAGCGGACGTTCGTTCGCGCGTCGATTGGCTCGCGGCGCGGGGCGAAGCGCTCGCGCTGCTCGAAGCGGGCGCGTCGCTGTTGATCGAGCGCGTTCCCGTGCTGTCGCAGCCGCGGCTCGCCGAGATGGGGCGCAGCGACGCGGTGACGCCATTGTACGAGGCGCTGCTCGGGGCCCAGAGCGGCCACGAAATCGACGTCGCGCTCGCGGCGCTGGTGCGTGCGTTTGCAGCGACGCCAACACACGCGTGACGGTGGGTGTCGCCGCACCGTTGTAGTGAAGGTCCATCGCGGCCCAGCCGTTAGCGCGGTCGGGTACGGCGATGTCGTCCGCGCCGTTCGATGGACATTGGCTGGCGTCGGCGTGAAGTCGTGACCTTGCGCGACGCGACGCGATGACTAGTCTCCGAACCCATCGGTTCTGGTCACTCATCGAGGCGGTATCGCCGACGACGGAGCAGCCAAGAAGAGGCGCGGATCGGTGATCGAAGCCACCGATTCACGCGTCCCCGAAGCACGACAACCGCCGTCGACCACGGCCACTTTGAAGAGAGCGACCATGATCAATCGAAGCACCCTGGGTCGGACGAGCGCTGCTCGCCGACCCTCGGCGGAACACATTCGCGCTCCGCCCCGTTGAAGCAAACGCTAACTCGACGCTTCGGCGACGAGTCGTTCGTCACTGAATCGAACCAACGACGACAGAGTTGCCCGCGACGAGCGGGCGCAGAAGGATTCGAGAGTACGGAGTCTGCACGAGCTACATGGGCCACACGATCGCTGCCGAGACGACAGAGGGACTTCGCGCCCGACGTCGCGCGACGCAGAGAGCGTAAATGGTCAAAGGAGCAGTGGTTCATCTGGCGCAGAGCCAGCCACGCTCCGTCGGGCCGCGCGAGTTCGGCGACGTCTCCGGTGGGAGCAGTCGCGCGCGGGATTCGATGCCCTCCTTCAACCACCTTTTGGGCATCTTTGAATCACAAAAGCCCTACCCCGACGCGCCGAACAATCGATGGACCTCCAACGCGCTCATTCTTCTGAACACACAACACGAAGATCGAACTCGCGCACGGCGCCCGCCAACTCCGACATATGGCTCTGATCGGAGAGCGGCGCCCGCGAGGGACGACTTCGACACGACGCGCAAGCGACTCGAGACACGACGACCGAGCCTCCCCCGCTCGGACGGCGGTTCGACGCGCTTCATCCCGTCGTCTGCCCTCCGAAACCGCGCGGATGTGCGTCCCCCACGGCGCGCGGCGTCGCGCAGGACCCACGAAGGCTGCGGTATACAGACACGCCCGTGCAACGCTCGACTCTCGCTCCTGTGCTCAATGACGTCGGCCTCTGGCGTGCGCTCACAGAGCGCGATCGCGTGGAGTGCACGGACGAGCAGATCGCTGCGGCGTTCGACGCTGTCGCATCGCGGTCGGTGCGGCGACGCATCGCGCTGCTCGGGCTCGCTGCGACGGCGGCGATGACCCACCCGAGCGCGCTCGTTCGCGCCTCTGCCCATCGCGCGCTCATCGGCGCTCGTGGAACGCGCGCGCACGCCGCCATCGCCCGAGGCCTCGACGACGACGACGGCGCCGTCCGCCGCGCCGCGGTCGAATCGCTGCGCGCGCTCGCGAGCGCCGAACCCGAGCGGTGGATCCACGCCGTCGTGCACAGCCGAGCGGACGTTCGTGAGATCGCCGTCGAGCTCGGGCCACCGCCGCGCGCCGAGGTGTTCGAACTCCCGTTGCTCGCGGACGAGGCGGCGCGCCCGAAGGTCCTGCCGCGCATCGAGCGCTGGGCCAAGGCGTCGACGTCGGTTCCCGCGTTCGCGGTCCCCGCGTTGCTCGACTCGACCGTGCGCGGATGGCTGCCGTTGTCGACGGCGCGAGCGATCATCGACCGCGTTCCGACGGATCGATTGGGCCAGTGGCTGTTCGACCAAGCCGGACGAGGGCACCTCACCGATCCCGCCGAAGTCGCAGCGACCAACGCCGACTCGACAGACCCGCTCGACGCGCTGCTCGAGCTCGAGTGGTCCCGTGAAGCGCCCACGAAGATTCCGTCCGACGCCCTGTGGTGGAAGTTGATCGGCCCCGTCGCCGATCAGTTCGACCAACTTCGACTGCGCTTCGCCGCGTCTGCGTGGGCGCTCGCGAAGCGCAAGGGCTACTGGTCCGCCTCGGGCCTCGCGGCGTGCGTGCTCTTTGCGCCGCAGTCGCTGCGCGGCGTCGAGATCCCTCCCGATTTCGTCGAGACCATCGTCGCCGCGAGCGTTCACGCGCAGCAGGCCTCGATTCTGCTCGCGACGCGGCCTTCGATCGAGCGCATCGACGCGATTCGCGCCAAGCGCTCGACGCTCGATCGAGACGAAGTGCTCGCGGTCGCGATCGCGGCGACGATGCAGCCGGGCTCTCGCTTCGAGGTGGCCTTGCACGCGCTCGGTCGAGATCGCCTCGTCGACGCGGTCGTTGCGTTTCCACGAGCGGCTGCGCTGCTGTTCGTCGATCCGGCGAGCTCGCTGGGAGCGTGCATCGATGTGCTCGATCTCGCGCGAGCGCGCTCGCCCGAGGCGGTCACCGAGCTCGCAGACCGCCTGTTGACCCTCGGCGGCGTCGAGCCCTTCTCAGTCTTCGACCTCGTCGGTCCGAGCGCTTCGCACGCGGCGCTGAAAGCCCACTGCGAGCGGCTCGCGCCGACCCATCGGTCCATCGACCCACGAATTCAACTATGCCGTTCGATCGCAGGCGAAGCGCTCCCGACGCTGCTCGACGCGATCTTGTCTCGGCCCGACGTCGACCCGCTGTTGCTTCGCTGGCTGCTCGCGGCGCTCGAGACCGAGCCGTGCGACGCGCTCGCGGCGTACATCACGCGCCGCGCCGCGCCCAACACACGCGCGATGCGCGCGCTCCTCGCGGCGATCGAGTCCTCGCATGCGCCCGCGGTCGCGCTCGCGCGCGTCGCGCAGAGCGCGGTCGAAGAGCGCGTCGCCCGAGCCGATCCAGCCCGAGAGCGCGCCGACGAGGCGATCGAACCGCCCGCAGCGACGGTCCCGGCTGTTGTCTCGGCGCCCGATGTCGCGCCGCCGGACGGGCAAGCGCTCGACGACTTGACCTACGTCTCGGATGAAGAGCTCGAAGATTTGGTCAAGCCATTCTTGCGCTGGCCGGTCACGGGCGTCGCCGCTGCGCTCGAGCTCCGAGAGTCACCTTCGCCCAACCCGTGGCTGTGCGCTGCGCTTCTGCGCGCGCACGACGCCGCTGAGCACGTCGCTCGCGTGCTCGCGACGTTTTGGCCGACGGACCCCGAGACGCTCGCGACGCTCGACGAGCTCGTGGCCTCCAAGCTCGGGGCCTTCGATGACCTCGGGATGCTCGCGTCCGCGTGGCTCTTTCGCTGGGAGAAACACGCGCGGCGCTTCGTCGAGCTCGCCACGCAGTCCGGGTCGCTCGCGCAGGTGCTCGCCACGGTCGATCGATGGCCCGAGCCCCTCGCGGCTCGCGCGTGGAGCGCCGCCGCGCGCGTGCTCGAGACCACGGCGGCCCGCGGCGGGTCCGACGCCGTGAGCCCCGAGCTGTGGACGCCGATCGCGCGACTTGCGATCGACGAGATGTCCGGAGACGACGTTCCGCTCGTGCGAGACGAAGCGGCGCGATTTCTCGCGGCCGCGTCTCGAGCGCCGGCGTCGCGCGCGATCATCGAGCCGCTCCGCGCCGACGCCACCGCGCTCCGTCCGTCGCTGAGCGCAGAGCGATCCGCGCTGCTCGGCGCCTGGCTCGATCGCGTCGCGACCGAGCGCCGTCCGCTCGCGACCGAGATCCTCGCGCGTCGACAACAACTCGAGAAGCTCCGACACGGACCGAAAGAAGCTGCGGCCGAGCTCGTCGCCGAGCTCGCGACGTCCGCCGACGGTCGAGCGCTGATCTTGTACGCGCTCGAGCAAGAGCCGCGACCGCGCGCGTTCGACGAGCTCAACGCGGAGGTCGCGCGATGGCGGGGCGCGCTCGCGGCGAAGGTCGACGAGGTCCTCGCCACGAGGCCCGTGGCGCTCGCGGTCGACGTCGAGCTCGCCCGCGCGAAAGCGGGAGATCCCGACGCGTGGGCGCGCGCCGCGAAGCGCCTCTTCGAGTGCGACGAGCTCGTCGACGCGCGAACGATTCACGCGGTAGCGAGCGACGAAGCGCAGCGCAGCGAGCTCGCGTTCGCGTGGCTCGACGCGCGCTCTGCGTCCGTGCGGCACTGGGCGATCGAGCAGGCGCTCGTGTACGGGGACGTCGCGGGCAGCGCGCTCTCGACGCCCGAGCGCGCGCCGCTCGTGATCGCGAAGGTCGAGGCGCTCTTGTTCGATCTCGGGCCGAGCAAGGACGAGCTGCGACGGCGCGCCGCGCGCTGGCTGTGGCTGCGAGGGATCACGACGGGCTTCGTCCTGCTCGCGCAACACCAGATCAACGCGCCTCCCGGCGCGCCCGACTGGATCGCGACGGCGACGGACACGCAGCTCGAATCGCTCGTCGACGCGGCGATGACCGCGGGAAACTCCGTGCTGCCAGAGACGTGGATCGTCGATCTCTTGCGCGCTCCATCGATCGGGTTGCTCGTCGCGGTCGACGCCTGGTCAGCGCTGTTGCAGTGGGCGAGCACCGCGCCTTCGCGGCAGGCGGCGATCAACGAGCTCAATCGCGTGCGTCTCTTTCGCGGAGCGCGCGCGGCGAAGCTCCGCGCGGTCGCGCGGGTGTTCGCGTGGGGCGTCGAGGTGGGCCTGGTGCTCACGGGCCGCGCGATGAGCGTGCAGCTCGCGCGCGATCAAGCGCTCGGGTATACGCGGCTCGACGAGGACCGAGTGTTCGTGAGCGCGCTGCCGCTGTTGCGCGGCGAGCGCTTCGGCCGCGCCGTGGTCGAAGGGCTCTTGCTCCACGAGTTTGGACACCATCGATATCACCGCGGCGACGAGCAGCGCGCCGCGTGGGATCAGGGCTTTCGCGAGGGAATCGGCCCGTTGCTCAACCTCGTCGCCGACGAGCACCTCGAGCGCAACTTGCGCGCGCTCGACACCGAGTACGGCGATCGACTGAAGCGGCTCGACTCCTATGCGTTTCAGCACATGAGTCGGCCGCTCGCCGTGGCGACGCTGTTCGAGGTGTTGCGAGGCGATTTGCTGTCAGTGCTCACGTCGACCGAGCTCCTCTTCGCGCAGGATCCCGCGAGCGTGGTGCTCGAGCACGGGCGACTCTTGCAAGCGCTCGAGCGCTCGGGATCGAGCTTCGCTCGGTGGGTGCGCGCGCTGCGGATGGGGCTCGGCGACCGGCACGGCGACGAGAAGGTGTCTCGCGCGCTGGCGCTGTTTTCGGGGACGAAGTTTCGCAAGAGCACCATGGGCGAGTTGCTCGAGATCGCGCGAAAGGTCCGGGCGATCTTCGGCGACGAGTGCCGCCTTCTCAACGTCGTCGCGTCGCACGAGGACGTCGGTCACGGCGAAGAGGGCGAGCTCGATCGCTTGGGCGAAGGGATCTCGGACGAAGAGATTCGCCGTGAAGTCGACCGCATCACCAACCCGCGCAAGAGCGACGACGACGGGCTGAGCACCATGCGGCCCGGCGGAAAGCGCTGGCTCAACGTCACCGAGGGAACGGACTTCGACCTGATCACCCAGGTCGTTCGCGTGAAGTACGAGCCGTCCAAGCACCGCGCGCTCTCCGAGCGCGTTCGACGCTCCGCAGGGACGCTTCGCTCGTACCTCGAGCGGCTGGGGCTGCACCTTCAGCCGCAGCGATTGCGACTGCGCGGCCGACGCGTGGACGCGCCGCGGACGCGCGCGCTCGTCACGCGGGGAGACCCTCGCGTGCTCATCGCGCGCGAGATCCAGATCAAGACGGACCTCTTCATCGGCGTGGTGATCGACTGCTCGGGCTCGATGGCTGGCGGCGAGAACATGCCGCGCGCCAGGCTCTTCGGCGCGCTGATCGCCGAGGCTGCGCGCGCGATGCCCGGCGTCGACGTTCGGATCTTCGGCTTCACCGATCGCGTGATCTACGACGCAGGAGACTCGACGCACCCCGCGGTGCACGCGCTCGAAGCGGGCGGAGGCAACAACGACTCGGGCGCGCTCTGGCACGCGGCGAACGTCGCGCGTGCGTCGAATCGGCGAGCAAAATTGCTGGTGATGATCTCCGATGGGCTCCCCACCGAGTGCTCCGCAGCGTCGCTCAAGCACCTCGCCGTCGAGCTCACGCGCCGACACAAGATGTGCTGCGCGCAGATCGCAGTGCAGCCCCTGCCCGAGGTGCTCTTTCCGAACTATGTCGAGTGCGACGGGCCGGACACGGACGTGGTGGTCAAGCGCTTCGGGCGCATCATCGAGGGGCTGGTGAAGCGGGCGATGGGCGTTCCATAGGGGGAGGAAGCCCCATCGTGGCCGGGCGCGGACGAGGCGCGGGTTGACCGCGAAAACAGTCCGAGATACACACCCGCCCCCTCCCACGGCCGCGAAGCAGAGCGAACGGAGAGGTCCCTGCCGAACGACAAACCGCGATGCGCGCGGAATCGGCACACGAAATCAAGGGACCCGCTGCGCGAACGGATGGGGGAGAGGTCCACATGCAGACCACGATCAAGATCGAAGGCCAGAAGCGTCCCTCCAGCGGAAAGAGCCCCGCGCGCCGCCTGCGCGCCGCCGGAAAGCTCCCCGCGGTCGTCTACGGACCGGGCAAGACCGCCGCGTCGGTGGCGATCAACCCGAAGGACGTCAAGACGGTCCTGTCGCAGCCGCTCGGCCGCAACACGGTGTTCACGCTGTCGATCGACGGCGCCGAGCAGCTCGCGATGGTCAAGAGCTTCGACTACCACCCGGTCTCGCGCGAGCTCCTCAGCGCGGATCTCTACACGGTCAGCCTCGACCGCGCGGTGGAGATCGAAGTTCCGCTCGTGCTCACGGGCAAGAGCAAGGGCGTCGCGCTCGGCGGCATTCTTCAGCAGATCTTCCGCAAGCTTCCGGTGCGCTGCACGCCCGACAAGATCCCCGCGAAGCTCGAGCTCGACATCACCAACGTCGAAGTGAACCAGTCGGTTGCGACCAAGGCGCTCCCGCTTCCCGAGGGCGTGAAGGTCATGCTCGACGCCAACCAGACGATCGTCTCCGTCGTGACGCCCGAGAAGGAGAAGGCGGACGCCGCCGCTGCTCCCGCCGCTGGCGCCGCCGCCGCTGCTGCTCCCGCTGGCAAGGACGCCAAGGCCGCTGCTCCCGCCAAGGACGCCAAGGCCGCTGCTCCCGCCGCCGCTGCGGCCAAGAAGAAGTGATCGTCGCGCGCTGATCGCGGCGCGCTTCGAGGGGGACTCATCGAGCACACAACGCGGGACCATCACGGTGACCCGCGTTTTCGCACGCGGATCACGCGAGCTTCGGCCGCGCGTGACGATCGCGTCCGCGAACTCGCCGAACGAGCGCGCGTTCTCTATTCTGGCGCGGCTCACTCCAACCTTTGGCTCGCGCGCGAGCCCGCGAACTCGGTGCTCCTGAACATGCTCATCGTCGGCCTCGGAAATCCCGGTCCCTCCTACCGCTCGCACCGCCACAACGTGGGCTTCATGGTCCTCGAGCGGCTGCACTCGCTCTCGGGCGCGTCCGAGTGGCGCGAGAAGTACAGCAGCCTTCACGCGAAGGGCGTCGTCGCGGGGCAGCCCGTCACGCTCCTGCAGCCGCAAGGGTTCATGAACCTGTCGGGCACGTCGGTGCAGAAGGCGGCGACGGATCTTCGATTTCCACCTGCGAAAATCCTGGTCGTTCACGATGAGCTCGAGCTCCCGTTCGGCGAGATGCGCGCGAAGTTCGGCGGCGGGCACGCGGGGCACAACGGGCTTCGCGACATTACGGCGAAGCTCGGCGCGGACTTCGGTCGCGTTCGCGTGGGCATCGGCCGACCGACGACGGGCCCTGTCGACGCGTACGTGCTCTCGGGCTTCTCGAAGACCGAGCTGCCGGAGCTCCCCGCGGTGATCGATCGCGCGGTCGAGCTCGTCGAGCTCGCGCTTCGCGAAGGGATCGACGTCGCGGTCGAGCGCAGCAACCCCGCCGTCCGCGGCGGAAAAAAGAAGAGCTGACCTCGCGCGACGCGTTTCTCAGTGCGTCGCCCGAGGCGGGGGCAAGCTCGCGCGAAGGCCCTCGCGAGGCGGCTCTGCGGCCGGGAGCGCGACGACGAACGTTGTTCCGCGGCCGCTCTGCGTGCGCAGCTCGATGCGACCTCCTGCGCCCGCGACGAGCCGCTGCGAGATCGCGAGGCCGAGTCCTGTTCCCTGCGCCTTCGTCGTGACGAACGGCGTGAACAGTTTCGGGACGAGCTTCGCGTCGATGCCGGGCCCCGAGTCGCGAACGACGATCTCCGCCATCGGAGCGCTCGCTTTCTTCTGCACGACGACGGACACGCGGCCTCGCCCGTCCATCGCCTCGACGGCGTTGCGCACGAGGTTCATCACGACCTGCCTCAGCTGCGCGGGGTCGATCCTCACGAGCGGAACTTCTTTCTCCGCGATGAACTGAATCTCCACCGACGGAGGCAAGTCCTTCTTCACGATCTGCAGCGTCCGTTCGACGGCTTCGCGCGGGTCGACCGTCTCGAGCGTCCCCTGCCCCGGCCGCGCGTAGTCGAGGAAGTTTCGAACGACGCGATCGAGGCGATCGACCTCTTCGCCGATGATCTGGAGGTACTCGTCTTCGGCCGTCCCCTTCGACGCTTGGGGCTGCATGAGCTGCACCGCGGCCTTGATGCTGCCGAGTGGATTTCTGATTTCGTGTGCGAGTCCTGCGGCCATCTCGCCCATGGCCGCGAGGCGATCGCGCTCCTTGATTCGCTGATGCCCGCGCGTGTTTTCGAGCACGACCGCGATCTGCGCGCCGAGCTCGCGGAGGATCTGCACCTCTTCGAAGCTGAAAGGCTCGGCGATGCGATCGTCGCCCAAGAAGAGCACCCCCGTGAGCTGCGTCTGCTCGTCGAGCACGGGGATCGCCACGGACGCGTGCTGCCTTCGGAGCGTCGTGGTGACCTCCATGGGCTCGACCGCGTCGCGAATTTCGCCGCGGGCGCGGGCGTCGCTCGCGTCGCGCTCGAGCGGCTCGGCGACGATCGAGCCCTCTTTGTTCAAGCGCTCGATCATCGCGCGGCTCGCGGCGTACTCGAGTCGCTCGGGCGGCGCCGCGCCGAGGTGGACGAAGAGGTCGAGGCCCTTGCGCTCGGGGTCGACGAAGTAGAGCGACGCGTTGGTGATGCGACGCGAAGCCGCGAGCCCGTCGATGAGCTCTCGCCCGAGCTCGTCGAGCTCGAGCACGTGGGCGAGCTTCGCGCGGAGCGCCGTGATCGAGGTCTCGAGGTCGAAGCGCTCGCGAAAGAAGAACCGCGCCACTTGGGTCTCGGTCTTCGCCCGCAAAGGATCGAGCGGAATCAAGATCACGAGCGACGCGACGATGGCGTTGAGCACGTACGGCGCTTGTCCGCGGGCCCAGTCGACGAGCAGGTAGTAGACGCCCGCCAGGACGAACGCGAGCGCGCTGAGCACCACAAGTCGCGCCGTGAGCTCGTAGAGGTCGACGAGGCGCGAGCGCTCCATCACCTGCGAGAGCATGAAGAGCACGATGAGGACGAGGGTCGTTCCGACCGGGCCCACGTCGACGCCGGAGAACGGCAGGAGGTCCGTGAAGAAGACGACGGTGGTCGCGAGCGAAACGCCTGCAAAATACGCGGCGCGGGCGCGCTCGACGCGCGAGTTCGCAGCGCGGGCTTTCGCGACGAACTCCCACGAGAGCGCCGCGAGCAGACCGACGACGTAGATCGACAGGACGGCGCGTGCGGCGGTGTGGGCGTGCCACGGGCTGATCGACAGGACGAGCAGGGGGATGCCCAGACCAGTGGCCCACGCGAGCAGACGGCTCGGCTTCAACGACGATTCGCTGAAGAACGCGCGAAGCGAGCGCACGCCGAACTGCGGGAGCACAACCAGCGAAATCGACGCGAGGTGCGAGAACACCGCCACGGAGGGGAAGCGATTTCGCAGAAAGAGCGCCGCGAACCAGAGGCCCACGGTGCCGCCAAACGCAGCGAACAACCAGTGCAAGCGGCGTTTTCGCTCGCGCAGGAGCACGCCCGCCACGATCGAAAAGGCAATGAAGGCGGAGATGAGCTCCGTTTGGGCGCGAAGGTTCATGGGTGGCTCTCGAGCGGCACCGAGTCTAGAATCGATTCCGAGGCTCGATCGCGAATGACGTATTGGGGTCCGGGAACTGTCCCGCCCGGCTACATGCTCGCCCCCGACGGAACGCTCGTTCCCGTCGTTCCAGGCGCACCGGTTCAGCACCATCCCGTGCCGCCCGCCGCGCCGTATGGCGCCGTGGTCGCCGTGCCCTCGCCTGTGCCGTACGGCGCGGTGCCCTACGGGTATGTGCCGCAGCCGGCGCCTGTCCCCGTGATGGTGCCGCAGCCGATGCCGCAGATGGTGGCGGTGCAGCCCGTGGTCGTCGCGACCCACGTCGTGGGCAACGTGGCCGTCGCGCAAGGGCACGCATACGCGGGCTACGTGCAGCAAACCGCGTACGTTCAAGCGCCGATCGCGCAGCCCATGCAACCGGTCCCGACGCACGCGACCGCGCCCGGAGCGCCGCAGGCGTACGCCCCAGGGTGGACGCACCCGCAGCCCGCTCAACACGGCGGATCCCAGGACAACGCCCTCGCGATCGCGCGCGAAGACAGCCTTTCGGCGCGCGATCGATACCAGGGCGAAGCTGGCTCCGTGGGAGCGCTCTCGCTCGCCACGAGCGGATTGATCCTCGCGACGGCGCTCGCGACGGTGACGTTCTTCGTCGTTCCCGTGGGCGCCGTGCTCGCGTCCGCGGCGGTCGCGAGCGGCGTGACGGGGGGGCTCGGATTGTGGCTTCTTCGTCAGCGAAAGAAGCTCCGCGGCAAGGTCGACCTCGACCCAGAGATTCAAGTGCGGCTCCTCGACCTCGCGACGAAGAAGCGCGGACGATTGACGGTCACCACGACGGCACAAGGTCTCGGGCTCACCCTCGATGAAGCAGAACGCGCCCTCCAGGCGATGGCGGCATCGCACTACGTCGACGTCGAGCTCGACCCAGACGTGGGCGTGGTGACGTACGTGTTTCGTGAGCTCGTCCCCACCCCGCCGCAGCTGCCCGCATCTACCACCGAGGCTCCCACTCGATGAACAACGACGACCACAGCACCGGGACGTCGAACACCATGACTGCTGAAGCGAGCGATCCGCTGGCGGACGCGCTTCGCAACGACAAGCCGCCGCCCGCTGCCGCGCACTCGACCCCGCCGCCGAGCGAGCGCTCTTCGCCGCCCGCGCCGCTCGCGCCCGTGGGCGCGTGGCCGCCGCCGAACCCGACCGCCGCCAACGCGCCAGTGTATGCGCAGCCGAACGCGCACGACGCGCCCCGCGCGCCGCAGCCGACGCCCGTGTACGCACACCCCGCGTACGGCGCTCCGGCCGCTGCGTTTCCGCAAGCGCCGGCGCCCGATCCCTACAAACCACCGCAGTACCAGCAGCCGTATCCACCGCCGCCCGCGCAGCACGCGCCGAGCCCGTACGGCCACTACCAACAGCCTCAGTACCAGCACCCACAATATCAACAGCCGCAGTACCCACCGCAGCCGCAGTATCCGCAGCCTCAGTACGCACCGCAGCCTCCGTACGCGCAGCCATACGCGCAGCCATACGCGCAGCCGCAACCAGCGCCGGTCGCGCCGCAGTTGCTGCCGTACGCGCCCGCGCCGATGCCTGCGGCGTACACAGCGCCCGCGCAGACGTACGCGATCGTTCCGGCGCCGCAGATGATGCCAATGGTCGTGCAGCAGCCGATGATGATGGTCGCGCCGGCGCCGCAGATGGTTCAGTACGGGCAGGTCGCGCAGACGGGCATCGTCCGCGTCGGAAACGCCAACCGCCTCGTGTTCGCGGTGCTCGCGTTTCTTCTGGGATTCATCGGCTTGCACAAGTTTTATCAGGGCAAGCCTGTGTGGGGATTGATCTACCTGCTCACGTCGTGGACGGGCGTTCCTGCGATCGTGTCGGTGATCGAAGGGCTCGTGGCGCTGTTCCAGACGGACGCTGCGTTCGACGCGGACAACAACTTGCGCGCGATCTGATCCGCGGATTTCACGCGCGCATCGCGGCAGGAATTCGTCCCGCTCGCTCGGCCGCGCTACGATCGCGATCGCTATGCGACCCGCTTCGTTACTGCGTTGCGCGCGAACGATCGCGCCGCTCGTCTTCGTTCACTGCGGACCCATGGGCGAGCCTCCGCCTCCGCCGTGTCCGATGGAGCCGTGCAGCAACGGAACGCCACGGTTCAACCCCAATCCCAGCCCTACGACGGGCGATGGCTCCGTGCCGACCGACAGCGCCGTTGGCGAAGCAGGCGTGTCCGACGCGTCGCGCTCCGATGGTGGTCCGACGGTGAGCGTTCGAGGCACGGTCGGAGAAGCGATCGCGATGCCGCGCACGCGCATGATGGACACGCGCGTCGCGTCGGGTTGGACCGTGCAATCGCTGCTCGATCCCGCGCGCACCACCACGAGCTCGGCGACGGGCACGTTCGCGCTCGACGTCGTCTACGACAGCGCTGGCGTCGCGCCCATTCGCGCAGAGACGCTCACGCCGCCGCGGCAGTGCGCGATCGGCCACGGGCGTTCGGGCAGCGCCGACGTGGCTGTGGTCGCGTTCGAGCAATCGCGGCTCCAGGAGCTCCTCGCGCCGTCCGGCGTCGGGATCGACATCGGAAAAGCGCAGCTCATCGTCGAAGTCGAAGACAGCCTCCGCGCGCGCGTGAGCAACGTGAGCGTCACGATCACGCCCGCGACGGTCGAGGGCGTCGCCTACGACATCGAGAACACGCGATTCGCGCTCGGAATGGCGACGAGCACGCAAGGGACAGCGCTGGTCACCAACATTGATTTCGTGGGTCCCTCCGCGAAGGTGGACCTCGTGCTCCGGCGCGACGGTCGGACGCGCGCGATCCCGATCTACTTCGCCCGCGGCTGCACGACGTTCGTCACGGCGCTCGCGCCGTAGATCTTCTCGAGCACCGCCTCGGCGTCGCCCGCGAGCGACGAGCTCGGCCCGTCGAACACGAGCTTTCCCTCGCGCAATCCGAGGATCCTCGTCGCGAACCGCCGCGCGTGATCGACGGTGTGCACGTTGACGAGCACGGGCACGCGGTGTTCGCGTCCGTACGCGCGCAGAAGGTCGAGCACGACGTCCGCGAGGCGCGGGTCGAGCGACGCGGTGGGCTCGTCCGCGAGGAGCAACCTCGGCTCTTGCGCGAACGCGCGCGCGACGGCCACGCGTTGCTGCTGACCGCCCGACAGCTCTCGCGCCGGCGCGTCGAGCTTGTCCGCGAGGCCCACCTGCTCGAGAGAGCGCGCGGCGATCGCTCGGTCTTCATCGGAGAATCGCCCGAGAATTCCCTGCCAATATGTGCGTCGCGGCACGCGCGCGAGCAGCACGTTCTCGAGCGCGGTGTACCTCGGGACCAAGTTGAACTGCTGGAACACGAAGCCCACGCGCGCGCGCGCTTCGCTGAGCGCGCGGCCCGTCGCGGCGCTCATGTCCGTCCCGTCGAGCAACACTTGTCCGCTCGTCGGCTCGACGAGGCGCGCGATGCAGCGCAAGAGCGTGCTCTTTCCCGCGCCGGAGCCGCCGAGGATCGCGACGAACTCGGGGTCGTCACCGCCCGCGACGTCGAGGCTCACCGGTTCGAGCGCGCGCGTTCCGTTGGGCCAGACCTTGGTGAGCGCGCGGAGAGAGAGCGACGGTGCCATGCGTTGCCCCATCCGTTCGAAGCGTGAAGACCGGGGACGCGCTCAGTGCACGAAGTGGGGAACGACGTGGCAACCCGCGTCGAGCGGCGGCGCTCCGGGGGCCTTCTGCGTGTCGAGCAGGACCGTAAACGCCTCGGGCCAGCGACGACGAAAGAGATTGCAGTTGCCCGGCTCGTTGTCGAACGACGCGACGACCTTGCCGAGCTCGTCGAACTCCGCGAGCAAGCGCTGCTTGAAATCGAGGTCGGGCTCTTCGAACGTGGGCTTCATCACGAGCTCGACCCTGGGAACGCCCATCGGAAACCCGTCGTCGCGCAGCGTGCGCGCGGTTCCGAGCAGCATCCCAGGCGTGTCGCGCCCGGTGAGGTACACGAGCGTCGCGCCCGCGTCCCAGCACTCGCGCGCGAACGTCACGGAGCCAGGGACAGGCACATCGTCCGCGCACGCGGCGTCCGTGAAGAACCGAACGCGCCACGCTTCGCGAGCCAACGCGATCATCGCGTCGCTGACTCCGATCGGCGCGAGCGTCTCTTCGAGCCGATAGCGAACGTCGTTGGCCGAGAGCGCGCGGATCTTTCGTGCGATCTCCGCGTGCTCGCGCGGGAGCTGCGCCGCGAACGCGTGCAGGATCCTGAGCGTGCGGGGGCGGTTGTCGTAGAGCGTCCCGTCGAGGTCGAAGATCACGACGGGGCGGCCGCCGCGCAGCGCGTGGACGCTCTGGAGGATGGTGGCGAGTACGGATTGACCCATGGGCGTATGCGAGTGAAGCGATCGACGGGCGTCGAACGGGCGCGGAAGCTAACATACGAACCCCGCGATGACTGCAACCGACTCGCTCACGGACGGATCGCTCCAGACGCTGGAAGAGCTCGTAATGCGCTGCGTCGCGAGCGGCGGCAAGACGTCGCTCGTTCGCGTCGTCGTGCAGGACGAGTACACGCACGACGTCGTCGTTCGCGACGGCGATCGATGGCTCGTCTACGACTCGACCTGACTGGGCGGACTGACGGCGGTCGCCGTCTGGAACGAAGAACCCACTGAACAATCGCTGCTCGCGGCGCGCGTAGCGCGAGGCTGGGCGCCGACGCCTACCTGGATGGTGGACGGCCCGAAAGTGCTCGGCTACGCCGCGTGCCTCAACAACGCCGCACGATGAACGACGTCGAAACCAGACGTGCGTCGGCGTGGTAGAGCTCGAGTCGAACCGCCACGAACCCAGCGATCGACGGGCGTCGAACGAACGAGCGGCGGTGTAGCGCGATGACAGAGCTCTTTTTGGTGCGGCACGGCGAGGTTCACAACCCGAGTCGACTTCGGTACGGACGGCTCGCGGGCTACGCGCTGTCCGAGCAGGGACGACGCGACGTCGAATCGTGCGCGCGCTGGATTTCTTCACGAGGAGCACGCGTTCGCGCCATCGTCTCGAGCCCGCTCGAGCGCGCGGTCGAGACGGCGGACATCCTGCGCGCCGAGCTCTCGTTGCAGTGCGAAGTGCGAGCCGACCCGCGCTTGATCGAGGCCGAATCGCGCTTCGACGGCCTTCGGTACCGCGCGGATTTCTGGGGTCACGCGAAGCGCTGGCTCGAGCGCGGACACGCGGACGAAGCGCCGGCGCTCGTCGCTTCGCGCATGCGAGAGGCGCTGCGGTCGATCGCGGACGGGACCCGCGACGCGGCGATCGTCGTGTCGCACCAGCTGCCGATTCAGTATCTGCAGGTGTCGCTGCGTGGGGTCGCGACGGTTCGATCGTGGCACCGTCGTCCGCGCTGCGAGACGGCGTCGGTCACGGTGCTCGCTGCGGACGGAGCGACGCTGCGCGTGCGCGAGTACTGGCAACGAGCGTAGGCGCCGTCACAGCGCGCGACGACGGCGCGTGACGAGGGCGGTGGCGACCGCGGCGAGCGCGGCGAGCGCGGTCGTGTTCGTGGGGCTCGAGCCGGGTGTCGTGCAGCCGCACGAGCTCTTGTTGTTTTGCGGCGTGCTCGCGCGCGGGCGCTCGGCGGGGATGTTCCAGTTGGGGATCGGGGCGTTTGGATCGATGCGCGGGCGTTGCGGCTCGTTGGCGGGCTCTTCGCCCGGCGAGCTCGATGGTCCACCGTCGCCGGGCGCTCCGCCGTCGCCGCGGGCCGTGGCCGCGCCGGGCGGTGCAGTGCTGCCTGTGACTTGCGAGCCGTCGAGCTTCACGTTTGCGATCACGGCGTCGAGCAACGAGCGGACGGCGGCGGGCGACGATGCGTTGGCGACGGTGACGACGAGCTCCGCGTGTCCGCCGTTGTCGAGCGGGACGACGGCCACCATGCGATCGATCCGCATCGATTGAGCGGGACCTTCGGGCGACTCGGGGATCGACACTTGCGCGTGGACGGCGCCCACGAATCCAGCGGCGCCCTGCACGGTGATGGGGCTCGGCTCGTCCATCGTGACGCGCCCGCCGAGCCGCGAGAACTGCCGGTCCATCGCTTGTCGATAGAAGTCCACCGCGGCGCGCGCTTCGACCACGGTTCGCGCGGGCAAGCGCGACTCGAGGACCTCCGCGGACTTTCCTTCGCTCTCGACGAGGCACGTTCCGGCGAGGCGCAGTCCGTTGGGCGTCGAGCCTTGGACGTCGCCTCGCGTGAGCGGTCGAGGGCACGCGGTGATGCCGACGCGCCACTGCGGCGCGGCGCCGTCGATCCCAACGATCGCGGGGACGATCAGTCGTAGCGCCGCGAGCGCGGTGCTTCGCGCGTTGGTCGACACGGCGCGCAGCACCACGGTGCTGTTGCCGACTGGGATGATCGCGACTGCCCCGGTGACACGCGTGGTCGTGCCGCCCGGACCTTCGCCTTGCGCTTCGCGCTCGAGGACGCGGCCGCGGACCGTTCCAAACGTCTCGTCGCGGAGCGACGGCATCGCGTCGGGCGGGGGAAACTGCGCTTGCATCAAGAGCTGAATCGCGAGCCGCGCTTCGTCCGAGCCCGGTCCGATCGGCACTTCGATTTGCAGCCCGCCGACGGTCATCGGGTCCTTGCGGCACGTCACGAGCGGCCGCTGCCCCTGCGCGCCCGGAACGATCGGCGGCGCGGTGCTCCATCCTTGCGGACAACGGAGCTCCACCTGCGCGTGCGCATCGGAGGCCGCGAGCGAGAGACCCGCAGCGGCCGCGAGCGCGAGGGAGATTGCGACGCCTCGCGCCCGCGAAGGACGCGCGAGGCGAGCGAACGGAACTGCACGAACGGGCACCATC
This sequence comes from Myxococcales bacterium, assembly GCA_016793325.1. Lineage (GTDB taxonomy): Bacteria > Myxococcota_A > Polyangia > Polyangiales. The sequence continues at coordinate 63,675 of JAEUKI010000056.1, forward strand.
GTTTTCGCGCGCGAACGTAGCAGAACTCGCCGCGCATGCGACAAGCGCACGCACAAGCGACTCCCCCGTAGCTTTCCCCAATCGAGCGAGCGCGAACGCCCGCGGAGCGCTCAGCCTTCGGTCGAGGCGGTGACCGTGACCTTGAAGGTCGCGTTCACGTCGGGCGCGATGTGCGCGACGACTTCGTACGTACCGACGGCGCGGATGTTGTCGACCTTGAGCTTCTTCTTCTCGATGTCGAAGCCCTTGGCCTTGAGCGCGGTCTCGATGTCCTTCGAGGTGATCGAGCCGTAGAGCTTGCCTTCGCTGCCAGCGCGAGCCGTGAGCGCGATCTCGACGGACGAGACCTTCTCGGCGACCGTCTTGGCCTCGGCGCGAGCCTTGGCGGCGCGCTCCGCTGCGACGCGCTTGATGTGCTCGAAGCGCGCGACGTTTCCGTCCGAAGCCGGCAGCGCCAGCCCCTTGGGAACGAGGTAGTTGCGGGCAAATCCCGGCGAAACCTTCACGACGTCGCCGCCCTTGCCGAGCTTCTCGACGTCCTTTTGCAGAACCACGTTAACCGAACGAGCCATGATTCATCTCCTCCGGGGTGTCACTGCGCGACAGTGAACGGCAAGAGCGCGATCATGCGACCGCGCTTGATCGCCTCGTTCACCATGCGCTGGTGGAACGCGCAGTTGCCCGAGATACGGCGCGGGACAACCTTGCCGCGCTCGGTGAGAAACGAGCGCAGCAAGAGCGAGTCTTTGTAGTCCACAGACGTCGCCTTGTCCGCGCAGAACTTGCAAACCTTCTTGCGTCCACCGCGGCGGCGGTCAGCGATATTGAGTCCTGCGACTTCCGCTTCGCCCGCCTCGGTGAAGTCATCACGATCCAGGTTTCGATCACGCATCGTCATGAGAGCCTCCGTTGATCACTGCGCGGGCTTGTCGCCGTCGGACTTGGTTTCGGCCTTGGGCTCGATCTCGGCCGCGGTGGGCTCGGGAGCGGGCACGTCTGCGTAGCGATCACCACGCGGAGCTTGGTTGATCCGGTCGTCCGAGAGACCCAACGAAGACTCGATGTTCTCTTCCTTGTCCTCGTCGCCCTCGACGATCTCGATGCGGCGCACCTTCACGTCCTCGGGGTCGACGGTGAGGGCCTTGGGGTCGACGTTCTTGCGGAGCGCGACGGTGAGGTGACGGAGCACCGTGTCGAGCATGCGCAGGTTGCGCTCGACCTCCGCGACGACGCCGCGGTAGCCGAGGTAGCGAACGTAGACGTAGAAGCCCTTGCGCTGCTTGCCGATCGCGTACGCGAGGCGGCGCTTGCCCCAGCTCTCGACCTTCAAGAGCTTGCCTTGTCCTGCTTCGATCGCCGCGAGAACGCGGGCGATCGCCTTCTCCGACGCGTCCGAGTCGATGTCGGCGCGGAGGATGAAGATGGTCTCGTAGTCTGTGGCTCGAGACCGGTCGATCGTTGCTTCGATGGTCATTGCGGCACGTGCCTCCTGGACTGAACGGGCCCGCGGTGTGCCAGTGCGTCCGCGAGCGAGGGTGGTTTGTGAAACCGATGATTCCCCGTAAAAGGGGCGCGCTCTCTAGCACGGTGCGTTTCGGCTGTCACCAGGGGGCGCGGAAGCGGGGCGCACTTTTTCGTCGCGCGCGCTCACGCTCGCCGGGGAGCCACGCCGGTTCGCCGGCGAAATGCCCGCGCAAACGCGCTCGAATCCGCGAAACCTACGCTGCGCGCGACCTCGCCCACCGAGCGCGCGCGATCACCGAGCAGCTCGCTGGCCCGCTCGGCGCGAAGCTCGTCGCGCAGCGCGCGGAGGGACGTGCGCTCGGCCTCGAGTCGGCGTCGGAGCGTTCGCTCGCTCATGTGCAGCCTCGACGCGACGTCGTTCGTGCTCCAACGTTGGTCGAGAGACGAGCCGATCACCTCGCGAACGCGCTGCGCGAAGGATCGAACCGCGCCGAGCGTGGCGAGCTCTGCGTCGAGGTGCGCCGCGAGCAACCGCGTCATCGCGGCGTTTTCGAGCGGCGGCCGCGCGGCGAGGCCGTCTCGATCGAGCACGAGCTCTGTGCGGCGAGCGTCCCATTCGAGCGCGCAGTCGAGCCGCGCCGCGAGGTCGTTCGCGTATCTCGGGCGCGCGTGCGCGAATCGAACGCGCGTGGGTCCGACGCCGACCACGCGTCGCAAGCCGACGCACACGTGCGCGAGCATCGCTTCGATCGACGCGCACTCGCCGAACGTCGAGGGGTCGGGGCCCGAGTACCGAACGATCGCGTGCTCCCGCTCGTGCGCGAGCGACCACCGCGCGGCCTCGTTGATGATGGGGTACGCGCGGATTGCAGAGGCGAGCGAGTGCGCGCCGGTGGGCGCGGTGAGCACGGCGAAGCCGTAGGGACCCAGCGACTCGAGCGCGAGCGCTTCGGCGACGGCGACGGGCCACGCGGAGGCTTGCCGCGCAGCGAGCGACCACACGCGGTGAAGCACAGGAACCGGGACGCGCTCGAGACGCGCGAGCTCGTTCCACTCGACGCGGGCGCGACGTGCGAAGCGCGCGGGCGCTTCACCGACACGCGTGGCGCACGTCGTGACGATGTGTCGAATGGCGTCGGTTCGAGCGGTGGGAGCGTTCATCGCGGCGGCTGCACTTCGAGCGTCGGGGCGGACGCGAGCGTGGTCGTAGCACGTGGCCGTTCGCGCACGAAACGTTGGCCGGTCGAGCACGGTCGCCGAACGGCGCCGGGCGTACGCATCGCACCGGAGGTTCATTCATCCATGCGATTCGCTCTCTTTCTTGGGCTCGTTCTCGTTTCGTCCCCGTGCTTCGCGCAGTCGACACCGCCGCCGCCGCCAGCGTCGACCGAGCCGCGCGCGGGCTCGTGGAACGACTATCGCCGCGCGGTCGCCCTCGAGTTCAACGTGATGTGGCCCATCTTTCCCGGCGGAATCTACGACCTGCGCGTGCAGATCCCGGTCGTTCGCGCGGACCGCGGGCACTTTCGCGGAGAGCTCGTGCTCGGCGTTCACACGGACTTCGCGTGGCGAAGCGTGCGTGATCCGAACGCCGGGCGCGTGGCCTTTCTCGGAGGAAAAGTCGGTTGGCGACAGTTCTTCGGCTACGGGATCCACCTCGAGGTCGTCCTGCACGCGGGCTGGCGTCACGAAGAGCAAAACCCATGGGACGGGATGCCGATCCACTCGTTTCAGGGGCGGCTGTGGTCGTGGCTCGGTTACCAGCACGAGTTTACGACGCGGTTCTACGCAAACGTCCGCGGCGGCTTGGGGGTTCACACGTTTCGCACGGATCGCTTCGCCGATCGCGAGCGGCTGATCGCAGGTGGAGGCGACATCAACCTCGGGTTTCGCTTTCAATAGCCGCGGGTCGGGGAAACACACGGGTTGGCGCGGCGGGCGAATGCGCGGACACTGCCCTGCATCAAGCATGGTCCGCACGGTTCGCGGGAAGCTCCTGTTGTTGCTCGGCGCAACGATGTTGTCGGCGCTCGTGTCGTTGGCGCTCGTCGCGTGGCTCTTGCAGAAGCAAGTCACCGACGTCGTGGCCGACCGTGTTCCTGTCGCGGTTTCGGGGCTCGAGGTCGAGCTCGAAGACGAGGTTCGCAACGTCTCGCTCGTCTCGGGCGTGCTCGAGCAGTCCCCGCACCTCGCGCGGCTCGTCCGCGAAAACACGCCCGATCGCGCGCTTCGCCCGTTGCAGCGAATGCGCACGGCGTTTCCAAACGCAGACCTCGCGCTCTACCGCGCGGACGGGACGCTCTTCGCGCAGATCGGCATCGCGCGTCCGTCGACCAACCTCGCGACGAGCGCCCCCGAAGCGATCGCCGCGGCGCGCGGACGGTCGCGCTGGCAAGGAGTCGTGTCCGGCGGATGCGAGCTCGATCGCCGCGCGGACGTGTTCGCGTTCGTGCAGGTCGCGCCGCTCGAAGACGCCGGGTTTGTTTTCGTGTGTCTGCCCATCGACCGAACGCTCGTGCTGCACGCGGCGAAGAACGTCGGCGTCGAGGTCGCGGTCGCCGTCGATCGAACGCGCGCCGTCGTCGCCGCGACCGATCGATTTCCGAGGGCGCTCGGGGCGCACGCGGCGCGCGCGCGGCAGATCGAGACGGACTCGGACGGGCGACGCTGGGCGTTTGCGCTCGCAGAACACAGCAGGCTCTTCGGGCAGGGCACGCGAGACTCGCCGCTCGACTTCGTCGTGGCGCTCGACGTGAGCGCGGTGTCTTCGCGCGTACGCCAAGACCTCCTCGGCGCGGCGGCGGCCCTCGTCGCGATCACGCTGCTCGCGCTCTGGGCTGGTTCGAAGATCGCCAGCCAAATGAGCGACGGAATCACGCGGCTCGGCGACGCGATGAAGAAGCTCGAGTCCTCGCAGTACGGCCACGTCGACGGCGTGAAGACCGGCGACGAGATCGAGGACCTCGCCGTGGGCTTCAATCACATGGTCGACGGGCTCAAGGACCGAGACCACCTGCGAGCGACGTTCGGCAAGTACATGACCCAGTCCGTCATGGAGCACCTGCTGTCGGGAAAGGTTCAGCTCGGCGGAGAGAAGCTCACCGTGACCGTGCTCTTCTCGGACATTCGCAGCTTCACGACGATCAGCGAGCAGATGGACGCGCACGCGCTCGTCGAGCTTCTCAACGAGTACTTCACGGTGATGGTCTCGATCATCATGGAAGAGGGCGGCGTCGTGGACAAGTACATCGGCGACGCGATCATGGCGGTGTTCGGCGCGCCCGTGTCGCGCGAGGACGACGCGATCCGAGCGGTGCGCGCGGCCACGCGGATGCGGGCCGCGCTCGTTCCCCTCAACGAGTCGCTCGTGGCCCGCGGGATCGCGCCGATCGCGACGGGCATCGGCGTGCACACCGGCGAGGTCGTCGCGGGCAACATCGGCTCGGAGCAACGCATGGAGTACACCGTGATCGGCGACGCGGTGAACGTCGCCTCGCGCCTCGAGGGAAAGACCAAGGACCTCGGCGAGTCGCTCGTCGTGAGCGAGACCACGTTCGCGCTCGTCGAGAAGGTCGCGAAGGGACGCGCGCTCGCCGAGCTCTCGGTCAAGGGACGACTCCAGAGCGTGCGCTGCTACGCGGTCGACGCGATCGAAGCGGCGAAGCCCGCCGCGGAGTGAGCGGCGATTCAGCGAACGTCGAATCGAACGACCGTCCCGGGCGAATGGAAGATCGAATACGAGCCCGGCACGAACTCGCCGAGCATCACCCACACGCCGAACGGTCGCGGTGAGGTCGGGCCGTCGCAGTCGGAGTTGTTGCAGTCCGCTGCGTTGAGGACGATCGGGTTGCTGCCGCTCTTCGTGACGATCGTGAGCGGATCGCCGCTGCAGCGTTGCGTCGCGCCGCGAACGTACGCCCACACACGACGAGGGCCGGACGTTCGCGCGTCGTTGTCCGTCTCGATCGTGACGCCGCCTGCTTGAATTCGGGTCTGCGCGCCCGTGCAGCGGTAGTCGCGCGGAAGTCGCGTGAAGCGCGCGTTGAGCGTTCCAATGCGCACTTGCTCGACCGTCGCTTCAGCGACGGTGGTCGTCGCGTCGTCGTCCCAGTTGACGACGTACGAAGGATCGACGCACGGGTCCGAGTTCGAGCAGTCGCACGCTCGAAGCGCGTAGTCGCTCGGGCCTCGCGTTACAACCGTCGGGCGACACCCGCAGCCCGCGCTCTGCGCGACTGCGGCGAGCGGCGCTCGTTCGCCGCTCACGACCACGTTTGGCGCGCGGATGCTGCGCTCGTTCAGGGGCCCGCACGCGCCAGCATCGGGCGTGGAGGCGTCCAATGGAGGTCGTGCATCGCGGGGCTCTGTGCGATCGAGAGGGACATCGACGGCGTCGATGGTGCTGGCGTCGATCGAAGCGAGCGCGTCGCGATCGGGGCTCACTCGCGCGCCGCACGCAGCGACGAAGGCGACGAGGCACGGGAGAATACTTAGAGGGACTCGCACAGTGAGATGAGCGTACCCGGACAGCGCGTCGAAACGCCCAATTCTCGCAGTCGCATACCACTACGCTGCGGGCTACAACCGACGGCGAAGTGAAGTTGAGTACGCTTTTTCGAGCCGCGACGTGCGCGCTGCTCGTCGTGCAAATTCTCGGATGCGCGAGCACCCCCAGCGCTCCGGACGCCTCGGTCTCCGACGCGCATCGCGAAGACGCGACCGCCGATCGCGCGCTCTCGGACAACACGGAGCTCGACACAGCTCGCGTCGACGTCGTGGAAGAGCCGTTCGTGCGTGACGTGGCGCCGTACGACGCGACGGCGCCGGACGTCGTGCGTGTAGCGGTAGGCGACCGCGCGCCGGTGACGCTCGAATTCATGGGCGACGCGGAGATCTTCACGATCGTTCCGGACCTCGATGGCGATGGACGCGCGGATCTCGTTCGAAGCAGCAGCGCGAGAACCGTCGTTCAGCTCGGCTGGCCCGCGCGTGTCACGACCCAGGTGGCGTTCGTTCGCGCAGGAACGGACCTCGTCGCGTCGGTCGGCGACCTGAACCACGACGGCTATCCCGACCTCGCGCTGAGCTCGACGTGGAACCACGAGGTGCAGGTGTACTTCGGTCCGTTCGACGGCGTTTCGCAGCCGATTTCAGCGGCGTTTCGACTCGCGCGCGATCCGATGGGCGGGATCGCGGACCTGTTCGGCGCCACCACCGTGATCGACGACTTCACCGGCGACAACCGCGCGGACCTGCTCGTCGCGGCGCCGAGCGAACGCGAGGAAGCGTGCTCCGGGACGCGCTCGACCTTGGTGTACCGCGGCCCGCTCGCGCCGGGTGTTCGCGCGTCGGCCGAGACTGCAGCGGACTTCGTCCTCGAGGGACGCGCGAGCGAGTGTCTCGGCGAGCACGTGGAGGTCCTGCGCGACGGGACGCGACGGGTGCTGGTGTTGTCGCTTGCGATGCGTCCGGGGCGTCGAGGGTTCGCGCTTCCGCTTATGGGGACGCCAACGCCGCTCTCGATCGAGACGACGCCAGCGTTTTCGCCGGGGGTTCGCGTCGACGCGGACGGCGACGGCATGGCCGACAGCGTCGAGGTCGACCCGATGTCTGGGTTGTACCTGACGCGCCGATCGAGCGACGGGGCCTTCGTCGATCCGCGGTTCATGGGCGAGCGGATGCAGCAGCGACTGCTCGACATGAACGAAGACGGACTCGGCGTTCCGTGGATGTTCACCGAGCGATACGACGAAGGATCGCGGCGGTGGCAAGCGACGTTCGTGCGCCTTCCGAGCGACGCGCGCGGCGTGGTCGAGCTGTCGACCGCGATGCCTCGCGCGAGCGGAACGCGCGACGCCAACGTCTCCCTCCGAGAGACGCGCGGCGACCTCGACGGCGATGGCATCGACGAGATCGCCTGGGGCAACATGCTCCTGCGACACACGCGGTAGCGAGCGCGCAGGGTCCGAGCGTGAGCGCTGGAGCGTAGCGAGAGAGTGAAAGCGAGGGGCGCATGCAGCGAGCGCCAATCGGGCTGCGGGCATGCAACGAGTGCGTTTCGTGCAGCGCATGCAACGAGTGCAATGCGAGCAGCGCGGCGCCGGAGGGCATTGCCAACGCGCGGAGAGCAACGCACGATCGGGCACGTTCATGGCGGGGCCCGACGAGCCGACCGAAACCTCAGCGCGCGGTGTCGATCGACGGCGACGCACGCGCGTCGAAGCGATCACCGTGGTGGCGTGCACGCTCGTCGTGAGCGCGCTGCTCTTTCGATTCGGGCCTGGTTTTCCACAGGCCGAACGGTCGCAGACAGCGCAGACGCTGCCGAAGCTGAAGTCACTTCGGATCAACGACGTGTCCGAGGTTCAGTATGGCGAGGGCGCGTCGGAGATGGACGCGCGGATCGTCGGAGCGGCGCTGCTGCGAATGCGACTGCTCACGACGACCGAACGACGCATCGTCGCGCTCACGAAGGAGGACGCCGTCTTCGTGCTCACGATTCCAGTGCTGGCGTCGATGACCGAGGGTGACGCACACGAAATCGAGCAGATCGCGCGCGTCGCAGCGGGCGCGCTCCGCGAGCGAGCGACGATGAGGCTCGTGCTCTGCCACCACGAGACGGGCGCTATCTCGCGCGCGTCGTTCGTCACGCCGCTGAGGCCCATCGCGCTCTCGCCGACCGCGACCGTGTACGCATCGCCGTCGGTGTCCGACGACGAAGTGCGAGACGTGGGGGCCTGGCTCGTCGAAGATGGCTACTTCGACGAAACCACGGCGATGAGCGTCGCGCTCGAGCGCGTCGAGGGGGAGTTCGCGTTGCTCGTTCCGCTCGGGCCGCGCGAGGCGATCTCGGAGGAGGCGATGCGCGAGGCGCGCGCGATGGCGAATCGATTGGCGGCGTACCTCGAGCAACCGAGCGTCCGTCTCTCGATCACCACCGCGTCGTTCGCCGTGCACACGCGCCTCCGGGGAACCTCGGAACGACCGTGCACCGACGCGTCGAGGGGGTGAATGCGCTACGGCGTGCCCGCGAGCGCGGCTCGGAGCTGCTTTCTACAACCCGTACCGTCGAATCTCCTGCGGGTCGTCGGTGGCGACCCACAGCGCGTCGCTGGTGCCGTAGAGCGATCGCACGCTGGTTCGATGGCTCGGTGTCCCAACGTCCGCGAAGTCCTCGAAGCGCTGCACGCGATCGGACCAGCGGCGCACGACGCCGTCGAAGAGCGCGAAGACCGCGTCGCCCACGACGGCGATCGACTTGATGGAGTGCTCCGCGCCGTCCGTCGGTGAGAACTCGGCCGCGCCTTCGGAACGGCGGTACACCCTGCCGCCGACGAGGTACCAAAGCGCGCGATCTCGGCCTCGCACGAGCGCGTTCGCGCCGGCGTTGGGCGCGGAACCGATGACGCGCTCGGCGCTCCAGCGCGCGCCGTCGAAGTGGACGAGCACTTGATTATAGGTGCCGACCCACAGCTCGTTGGGCTGCGGGCTGTACGCGGTCGAGACGAGCAGCGAGCGCGAGAGCACCGGCGCGCCGTCGACCATCAACGACTCGGGGATCGCGACCGAGGGCGGACCCCACCGGATTCCGTCCCAGTGCTTGCTGTCGGTGAACAGCTCGTTCACCGCCCACCCGTCGTTTTCGGAGGCGCCGACGACGGTGACGAACGGTCTCGCCGGGGCGGTGAGCGTCGGTGTCACCGTGGTTCCGTCGAACCTCGACAGCTCGTTTCCGCGTACCAACCACGCCTCGCCGTCGCGGGGCATCCAAGCCCCGACGAAGACGCTCGTCGTGTTGGTCGCTCTCGGCGTCCAGCGTCCGTCCGCGCGTCGCGCGAGCAGTCCCTTTCCGAACGCGAGTCGCGGCGCGGCGCCCGGCGGTCCGACGAGCCCTCGCGGCCCGATGTCCGCGGTGTCGTTCGACGCCCATCCAGGACAGCGCCACGGCATCACCGCGAAGCGATCGGATCGAAACGCCATTCCGGTGCCGCTCGTTGGCGAAAAGTCGAACCCTGCGTTCGTCGGCAAGGTCGAGTGCTCGACGAACGCCCCACCTCGATACTCGAACACCGTGCTCGTTGGAGCGTCGGCCGTGTTGCTCGCGACCACGAACCACCGGCCGTCCGAGCTCCCCACGACCCGCGTGATCGACATCGTGGGCAGTCCGTCGAGCGACGAGACTCTTTCTCCCTCGACGCGTGCGACGTATCCCGGAAGCACCGATCCATCCGGGAGCCGCCGCACCTCGGGCGCAACCACGACAAAGTGCGACCGGTCCGGACAGAGCATCCCGATGAAGCGCTTCGCCGGATCGTTCAGCGTGTGCTCCACGCTCCACGCGTTGTTGTGAAACCGGATGAACCGCGTGCGAGCCGAAGCGTCTGTCCGACTGGCTGCGATCACGATCTCGTCCGCGTCGTAGACACACGCCGCGACGACGGTCTCGTTTGCGTCGAGCGGCGAAGCGATCGACGTCCACCGGCCGGCACGCCACCTTCGCAGCTCGATCGGCGCGCCAGACACGCTCAACATGTGCGCGCCGTCGTGACCAAAGAGCCCGTGGATCGGCCGCGTATCGGCGTGCGCGTCGCGCGTCCATCGACGGCCATCCCATCGGAGCAAGACGCCGGGTCGTGTTGAATTCGTGGGCTGGCCCCACGCCCATACGTTGTCCGGACCGGTCGCGATCACGCCGCGCAGATCGACGTCCGTGTCGACGTCGACCACGGACCACCTTCCGCCGAGGTAGCGCGCGAGCGCGCCGCGCGCGCCGACCGCCCACGCGGCGTCGTCTGCCACCATTTCGAGCGCGGCTACACCGCGAGAAAACGGCAGCGGCCACTCGTTGCAGAACCGCCCTCGCTCGCAGCGCAACGGCGTCTCGTCGCCCGTGGGCAGCGCGTTCGCGGTGGAACACGGGGTGTTGGGGCGGTCGGGCCGTGCGCCGCTGTCATCGGGTGCGCGCGTGGGGCCGCATCGCGCGAGCAGCGACGCCACGAGGACAGCCGAGAGCGCTGGGTGTGCGATCGAGCGAGGTGTGTTGGCGGCAGCGAACAGCGCGCGGTGTGATCTCTCGCGTCGCGGCGACATCGTGCGTCTATGTCGATGCGGCTACGGCTGCTTCGATAGTCGAATGGGCATCGGACCGGCGGTCACCGTGGACGCGAGCGGATCGCGTGTGTGCGAGTCGCGCGCTGAGTCCCTCGAACCGTGCGGCGCGCGCTCAGGACGCGGGCAGCTCGTCGGGCTCGTCGGCGCTCGCCACGCTGGTCTTCACGAGCCCCCGCAACGGCCCCAAGTCCACCGCAGGAACGCTCGGAACCATCTCTCGCCCACCGCGCCACGTGGTCCCGGCGCCGCGAAGCACCGCAGCGACTTCGGCAGAGACCGTGCGAATCACGGTGGGTCGACGCGGTGGTCCAACGAGCGGCCGCTGTGTGGTCGCTTCGTAGCTCTCCAGCACCATCCCGGGCGCCTCGCCTGAGCGAGCGGCACGCTGCCCGAGCACTTCTCCCGCGAGTCCCATCCACACGAGCGCGTCGGGACCAAAGCGCGGGGGCCTCCACAAATTCGCGCCCGACCCGACCCGCGTGCAACGCTCCTCGCGCTGTGTCCGACGAGAGCGCCGCGAAACTTCGAGCGATCCCTCCGATGCAGCGCTTGCTCGCGGGTCGTGGCGCCCTCGCCCTTCGTGCGGTCGTCGGTGACGACGCGCTTCGCGACGCCCTTCGCGACGAGCTCGACGCCCTCCGCGCATCGCTCGCAGACGCAGCGCTCCCGCCCGACCGCGACGCGCTCGCGGCGCACGTCGATCGCAACCTCGCTCTCCGCGCCGAGCGCGCGGGCAAGCGTCGGCTGCGCCCCGTGATCAACGCGACGGGCGTCGTCTTGCACACGAACCTCGGGCGGGCCCCGCTCGCCGAATCCGTCCTCGACGAAGTCACCAGCGCGTGTCGCGGCTACTCGGCGCTCGAGTACGACCTCGACGAGGGAACACGCGGGCATCGCGACTCGGTCGTGCGCGGGCTGCTTCGATCGATCACCAAGGCCGAGGACGCCATCGTCGTGAACAACTGCGCCGCGGCGGTGCTGCTCGCGTGCACGGCGCTCGCGGCGGGGCGCGAGGTGATCGTCTCGCGCGGAGAGCTCGTCGAAATTGGCGGGGGCTTTCGAGTTCCGGATGTGATCGCGAGCTGCGGGGCGACGCTCGTCGAGGTGGGGACCACGAACAAGACGCGCGCACACGATTTCGAGCGCGCCATCACCGAGCGCACCGGCGCGCTGCTCAGCGTGCACCAGTCGAACTTCGCGATCGTGGGATTTTCTCAGCGCCCTGCGCGCGATGAGCTCGCGCAGCTCGCGCGGTCACGAGCGATTCCGCTGCTCGAAGACCTCGGCTCGGGCGCTCTCGTCGACCTTTCGGTGGCGGGCGTCGGACACGAGCCCACGGTGCAAGAGGCCGTCCTCGGCGGAAGTGACGTCGTGATGTTCTCGGGGGACAAGCTGCTCGGAGGCCCGCAGGCGGGGATCCTCGTTGGGCGTTCGCCGTGGATCGATCGCCTGCGAAGACACCCGTTGATGCGCGCGCTACGACCCGGCCGAATCGTGCTGGCGGCGCTCGAGAGCACCCTCGCCCGCTACGCGAGCGGCCGCGCGACGAGCGAGCTCCCGGCGCTCCGCGCGATCACTGAGCCCGTCGAGCGCGTCGAAGCCCGCGCGCGAGCCCTGCGCGAATCGATTCGTGCACACGGTTTCAACACGGATGACACACGAGGCGGGCACGCTCCGGTCGCCGTGGATTTGTCCATCGAGCCCACCATCGCACGCGTCGGCGGAGGAACGCTCCCCCTCGCCGAGCTCCCCTCGCGCGCGCTCGTGCTCAGGGCTCCGAGCGACGACGGCCAGCGCCGGCTTCGCGCGATCGAGCGTTTCTTGCGCACCGAGTGCGATCCGCCCGTCGTCGCGAGGCTCTCGGACGGAGCGCTCTGGCTCGACCTGCGCGCGGTCTCCGAGCGCGAGGTCGACGATTGTGCCCGCGGACTTGCGCGAGCCCTCGCGGCGTCACATGCAATCGGCGAGCTAGACTTTTCCCCGCCCCTCCCTGGGGCCGTCCCCGACACCGACGAGCCCTGAACCCACAACCCCTCCGCCACGAGCGTCCGTACGACCCATGCGAACCTTACGAAGCGCCCTCAGCACTCAGGTCCTCGTGGTCAATCGATGCCTCCAAGCCGTGCACATTACCTCCGCGCGGCGCGCGTTCGTGCTGCTCTACACGGAGGTCGCCAAGGCCCTCGATGACACGTGGATAGGGCAGGATTTTCGCGCGTGGGCGTCGGTCGCGCCCAAGCCGGGGGAGGCATCGCTGGGGACGTCGCGGGGGCTGATCCGGATTCCACGGGTGATTCAGCTGATCGATTACGATCGTATGCCCCGCGCGACCGTGCGGCTCTCGCGGCGCAACATCTTTTTGCGCGACGCGTACACCTGCCAGTACTGCGCGAAGCGATCGAGCGCGAGGGATCTCAACCTCGACCACGTGATGCCACGCTCGCGCGGCGGGCCCACGACCTGGGAGAACGTCGTGTGTTCGTGCCGCGTGTGCAACCTCGAGAAGGGCGGACGCACGCCGGCCGAAGCGGGAATGAAGCTCTTGCGTCGCCCCGCGCGACCGCGATGGTCACCGGTGCTCGCGCTCGCGTTTACGCCCGCGCGACCGAAGGAGTGGGAGCCGTTTCTTTCGACGCTTCCCGGCGCGCGCGAGCTCGAGCAGCTGTGGGCGAACAGCGATCACAGCGCCGATCACGAGCACGAGTGCGACGACGACGAGTAAGGAAACGAGAAGGGGACGGATCTCGCATTTGGAGTGGTGTCGCCAAAGAGATGGCGTCGCCAAAGAAATGGCGTCGCCAAAGAGAAGGGGACGGACCTCGC
>JAEUKI010000061.1 GCA_016793325.1 Myxococcales bacterium
TTCGGCCTTTTGCTGCAGATCTGCGTCGACCATCGGCGTCAGCAATTCTTGCAATAGCGCTGCTATTGCTGCGAATCGCTTCCTTGCTGGTCTCGCAGCTCCTTGCAAAAGTCTCGAACTTCCACTCCAACGCCCTCTCAACGTTTCACGCGGAAGGTTGGTCACGTACCACCAATCGTGCTGGCAACGCTCCTGCCCATTGCTGTCCACCAACATGAAGCGAATCGCGCTGTCATGCGCCGTTACGCGCATTGGGTCGCGCGCGCGCCGCGCCTCTGGCAACTTCACTTGTTCTACAGCGCGCTCACGCCGAGCGCCGCCTGACTTACTCGAGAGGATCGAGGCATGAAGCAACTGACACACCTGAATCGCTCTACACGAATTGCCGGCGCGGTCGCGCTCGCCCTGACCATCAACGCGTGCAGCACCCCCGTCGTCGGCCCCGGAGACTCGTCTACGTCCGAAGCGGGCTTCGACGGCGCGATGGAAGCCGCCGTCGACGTGCCGACAGACACCAACTCCTGCCCGTCGAATCAGCTCACGTGCAGCGGGCGCTGCGTGGACGCGCAAATTGACCCGGCCAACTGCGGCGCGTGCGGCAACGCGTGCGCAGCCGGACAAGCGTGCTCGATGGGCATGTGCGTCACGAACTGCCCGCCGGGGCAGAGCAACTGTATGGGAATGTGCCGTGATTTGCAGGGCGATCGCGGCAACTGCAGCGCGTGTGGAACCGCATGTGCGTCCGGCCAGGTGTGCTCGATGGGCATGTGCGTCACGAGCTGCGCGACGGGCCAAACCGACTGCATGGGGAGCTGTCGCGACCTCTCGACGGACCGAGCCAACTGCGGCACCTGCGGCAGCGCGTGCGCGGCCGGGCAAGTGTGCTCGATGGGCATGTGCGTCGTTTCGTGTGGCGCGGGACTGACAGACTGCATGGGGACGTGCCGTGACTTGCAGAGCGACCGCGGCAACTGCGGCGCCTGCGGGACGATGTGCCCCGCAGGACAAGCGTGCTCGATGGGCATGTGCGCTCCGACGTGCGCGATGGGGCAGACGGACTGCATGGGGACGTGCCGCGACCTCACCTCGGACAACTTGAATTGTGGGGCTTGTGGCCGCGCGTGTCCGTCGGGACAAGCGTGCTCGATGGGCATGTGCGCGTCGACGTGCGCGATGGGACAGACCGACTGCATGGGGACGTGCCGAGACCTCACCAGCGACCGCGCCAACTGCGGCGCGTGCGGGCGCGCGTGCGCCGCAGGACAAGTGTGCTCTGCCTCGGCGTGCGTGGCCTCGTGCGGGATGGGGCTGACGAACTGCTCGGGATCGTGCGCAGACACGAACACCAGCCCGAGCAACTGCGGGGCGTGCGGGACGGCGTGCGCGACCGCGCCCAACGCGAGCCCTGTGTGCGTGGGCGGCGGCTGCGATTTTGTGTGCCGCGCTGGGTTTCGCGACTGCAACAGCGTGGCGATGGACGGGTGCGAGCTCGACGTTCGCGCGGACGTGAACAACTGCGGCCGCTGCGGAGGCGCGTGCCCCGCGCGGGCGAACGCGAGCCCGCGGTGTGGCGCAGGAGTGTGTTCGTTTGTGTGCGACGCGAATTTCTTGGACTGCAACCGAGTCGCGACGGACGGCTGCGAGGCCAACACACGGACTGACGCCAACAACTGCGGCGCGTGCGGCAACGTCTGCAGCGGGAGCACCAACACGTGTGAGAACGGCGTGTGTGTGGTGGGGGGTCCGGCGCAGTGCCTATCGGGAACGACGAACGCGACGGCCCGCTGGGTCGTGTGTCGCTCGGACGCGGCCACCGCGTGGATCGCGCACGCGACGCCCGGCGGAGGGAGCTTCCAAGCGCTGGCGATCTGCCAGTCGTTTGGGTACACGCGCGTCGCGCGCTGGGGCGGCACGTTCAACAGCATCTGCGGCTACAACCAATCGACGGCCTCGTGCTCGATGCCGGGCACACCGACGTTCGATGGCGCCGGGGGCAACCCGACGAGCGGCGCGGCCATCGCGAACACCGTGATGTGGGAGTGCGCGCGCTGAACGGGCGTCGAACGCGGGGAGAGTGAGCGCGCTCCACGGCAAGCGCGCACGCGCTCGGCAGCGAGCGATTCTGTTACGTGTGTCGCTCGCGCAGCTCGTGGTGGACCCTGTCGTAGTAGCGCTCGAGTCCCTCCGCGAAGCGCGCGAGCGCCCCGAGCTCGACGCACGCGGGGTCGACCGTCGCGCCTGTCGCGCGGGCTCGTTCGACGGCGCGGTCGACGACGGGGTGGCGGTGGCGATCGTGGTCGTACGCCTCGAGATGCCCGCACGTCTGCCAGTGCGCCGACAGAAAGGCTCGCTCGCGTGGCGCGTCGACTCCGTAGCGCACGCCGCCGAGCGCGCCGGGGCCCAGGCTCTCGGGGTCCACGCCGAGCGCGCGAAACACAGGGAGACAGCCCGCGCACGGCGGCGCGAGGTAGTACGGATTCTGCCCTGACGAGAGCGTGACGCCGTCGCGAAACCACGCGTGGAGCTCACGCTCGATTTCGTGTGTCGTCGAGGGACCGCCGTCGCGCACCCGACGCGCGCGGCGAACGAGGTCCTCGCTTCGGGGCGTCGTGGCGAGGGCGTCGAGCGAACCGTCGGGGAGCCGCGCGAAGAGCAACAGCGCGTCGGTGAGCGAATAGTCCCACGGACGCACGCGCTCGATCAGCGCGAGCGCCGCGCGCGCGACGGGCTCGGTGGGCGCGTAGCTCGCGTACATCCAGGGCGCGCGCACGGGATCGGGCCTGCCGACTTGGCTCGTCGGAGACGTGATGTCGCCCGACGGCGCGCGCGCGAAGGAGGCGAGCAAGAGCGACTCGCGGTCTTCGAGCGGGCGCGACGCGAAGAGCGCTTCGAGCCACGGTTGGCGCGGCGGCGCGTGATCGAGCGCCGCGAGCAGCGCCTCGCGGTGAACGACGGAGTGATCGAGCTGCGAGCGCCACACGTCGAGCATCGCGTCGCGGACGAGGCGCGAGGTGCGGGTGGGCGGATAGGTTCCGTAGGGAGGGTCGATGGCGGGGATTTCGAGCGGCGATCGATCGAGCTTCTTCTCGAGCGCGCGGCGAAAGTACCCCCGAGACGCGCCGCATTGCCACGCGTAGCGGACCGCTTGATCGAGCTCGACCTCGCACTGCACGAGCTCGGCACATGAATATTGACGCGCTAATTCATCAGCGCCGGGCTCGAGCCACTCGGGCTCGCGAGAGAGCGCCACGATGAAGCGCCAGAGCGGCCAGCGCTCGGTCCGCCCGTCGGGCAGACGAAAGCAGCGCTCTTCGTGCGCGCGATCCCGGAGGCCGATCTCGAGGAACATCGCGAGGCGCTCGACGAGGCACGGGACGCGGCGATCGCGGAGGGCGTTCGAGATGTTTCCGCCAGCGAGCGAGCGGTCCGTGGCGAGCACGTGCAAGAGCATGTGCTGCTTGGGCGTGAGCTCTTCGAGCAACAGCGGCTCGGCGTCGCGCGCTTCGGGGAGCACGAGGTCGAGGAGCGGCTCGATCCGGTCCATCACCGTGAAGTGTCCCTGCCCGCGTACGTGCTCGATCGACTCGAACAGCGCGTCGACCAGGATCGAAGGCGTGCTCGCGTCGATGGGGTCGAACGCCTCGAGCGCGAACAGCGTGAGGTCGTCGTGCCACACGAGCTCTGGTTGGCTCCCAGGCGGACGCGCGACGATGGCCGCGATGCGCGCGATGGTCTCGGGAGCGCGATCGCCGAGCCACGAAAGGCCGATCGCGCATCCGTCGCCGACGGCGCTCTCTTCGGGGCACGCGCGAAGCCTCGCTGACAGCGTCGCGCCGACGTCGGCTGCGCCTTGGAGCGCGAGCGCCGCGAGCGACAGCGCCGCGCTCGCGCCGACGGTGAGGTCTTCGTCATCGAGCGCAGCAATGACGCGGGAGACGCTCTCGTTCGCGATCGACGGGAGGTAGCCGAGCAGCACGAGCGCGTGCGCGCGCACGGCGGGATCAGCGTCATCGAGCAGCGGCACAAAAGCAGAAGCGCGCGAAGCGATCGCCTCGTACGAGCGACGCCAGAGCTCAGCCCGGCCGTCGGAGCGCGAGGGCATCTCGAGCACGGATCGTCGCCACTTGCGGCCTTCGTAGCGCGTCGCGAGGTAGCCGAGCAGGGACAACAGCGGGGCGCGGTCTTCGATCGTCGGGGCGAGCGCGAGCTCGACGAGCAGCGCGGTGGCCTCGGGCGCGCCCTGCCAGTGCGATCCCTGGTGGATCACCGACAGCGAGAGCGCCCGCCGAGCCTCTTCGCGCGCGCGGGCGTTGCCTCGGTACAGAGCGCGAAGGTTGTCTGGGGTGTCGAGGGCCGTTCCGTACGCGTGCGAGAGATCGGCCCACGCGACGCTGTCCACGAGGCGATCGAGGGATGCTTCGTTCACGATCGACGACGATGAGCGCCGCGCACTCTGTCTGCAAGCTCTGCGGTAGCGTCTCGTTCGTCCGCGCGTGGACGCGGGCGAGCGAGGCCGCAATGAAAGAGGCGACACGATGACGGCGTTCGACTGGGGGGCGATGGCCGACGGCGAGGACGAGCGCGACGACGCCCGAGAAGAACGCGCGAAGGCGATGCGCGCGCGATTGAGCGAGGCGGACAAGCGGGCGATGGTGACGGGAGACGTTCCGTTCTGGCCCGGGCTCACGGAGATGATGGGGCGGTACAACGCGCGCCCGTGGCCCTCGGGTGAGCTTCGCGCAAAGGGCGTCGCTGGCGTGCATTTCACTGACGGACCGAGGGGCGTGGCGCTCGGGAACGCGACGTGTTTTCCCGTGGCGATGGCCCGCGGAGCGACGTGGGATCCCGCGCTCGAGCGGCGCGTCGGCGAGGTCCTCGGGATCGAAGCGCGCGCGCAAGGCGCGAACCTCGTCGGGAGCGCGTGCGTCAATCTCCTCACGCACCCAGCGTGGGGTCGCGCGCAAGAGACGTTCGGCGAAGACACGCACCACGTCGGAGAGATGGGCGCGGCGCACGTCGAGGGCGTTCAGCGGCACGTGATGGCGTGCGTGAAGCACTTCGCCTGCAACAACATCGAGAACTCGCGGTTCTTCGTCGACGCGGTCGCCGACGAGCGAACGCTGAACGAGGTGTATCTCCCGCACTTTCATCGCTGCGTTCGCGCGGGCGCCGCCTCGGTGATGACCGCGTACAACAAGGTCAACGGCGAGCACTGCGCCGAGAGCCGCGCGCTGCTCACCGACGTGCTCAAGGGCGAGTGGGGCTTCGACGGCTTCGTGATCTCGGACTGGGTCTTCGGACTGCGCTCGGGAGCCAAGGCGATCGCCGCGGGGCTCGACATCGACATGCCGTTTCGAAACCTCGTCTATAAAGCGCTGCCGAAGGCCCTCTCGGACGGGCGCGTCACGCGGGCGCGGCTCGACGACGCGGTCTTGCGCATCCTTCGGCAGCAGCTTCGCTTCGCGCGCGTCGGAGGGCGCGAGAGGTACGCCGACGACGCCGTCGGCAGCGACGAGCACCGCGCGGTCGCGCGCGAGGTCGCCGCGCGATCGATGGTGCTCTTGAAAAACGACCCACACAAAGGCGAGCCCCTGTTGCCGCTGGACGCTTCACGACTGCGCGCGGTCGCGGTGATCGGTCGACTCGGGACCGAAGCGAACCTCGGGGACCGCGGGAGCAGCCAGGTGTTTCCGCGCTCGACCGTGTCACCGCTCGAGGGCTTGCGGGCCGCGCTGCCGAAGGCGCGCGTGTCGAGCGCAGACGGGTCGGACGTGCGCCGCGCGACAGACCTCGCGCGAGACGCGGACGTCGCCGTCGTCGTGATCGGGCTCGACTACACGAACGAAGGCGAGCTCGTCGATCCGCCGCTCCGCTGGGACGTGTGGAAGGTGTTCGAGCCGCCGCCCCTCGAAGAGCTCCCGCGCATCGCGCGCGCTCGGAGCCAACGACGAACGCTCTACACCGCGGGCGATCGCGCGTCGCTCGCGCTCGACCCCTCGGACGTCGCGCTCGTGCGCGCGGTCGTCGCGGCCAACCCCGCGACAGTCGTCGTTCTCGTCGCGGGCAGCGCGGTGTCGACCGAGGCGTGGCGCGACGCTGTCCCCGCGATCGTGATGGCTTGGTACCCCGGAATGGAAGGCGGACACGCGCTCGCCGACGTGCTTCTGGGCCGCGAAGAGCCCGCGGGGAGGCTCCCCTTCGCGTGGCCCGACCGCGACGCGAACACGCCGCCGTGGTGGTCCTCGACGAGAGAGCGAGTCGAGTACCGCGCGTTGCAC
This sequence comes from Myxococcales bacterium, assembly GCA_016793325.1. Classification (GTDB taxonomy): domain Bacteria; phylum Myxococcota_A; class Polyangia; order Polyangiales. The sequence goes on from JAEUKI010000061.1 coordinate 6,279, forward strand.
GGCGAGCGCCTGCACGAGTCACGGCGGTGGACGCCTGCGTTCGCGCTGGGCCACGGGCTCTCGTACACGCGCGTGACCCGATCGCTGATCGAGTGCGTCCCACAACCGAGCGCGGGCGCGATCGTCGCGCGCGTTCGCGTGAGCAACGAAGGGGCCCGCGACGCGAGGGAGCTCGTCGCGATTCGCGCCGCGTGCGAGGGCGAACCCTCGCAGCTCGTGGGATTTTCGCGGGCGAAGGTGGCCGCCGGCGAGAGCGCGGTCGTCGAGGTGACGCTCGACGCGCGGACGCTCGCGCGGCGCGAGCCAGGGCGCGGGTGGCGCTCGCCGAGAGGCGAGGTGCGAGTGTTCGTCCAGGGAGACGCGCGCGCAGGAGAGCGCTCGATTTCGTGGGTCGACCCGGCGTGAACGGCGGGACAATTTCCATACCCTTGCGGCGTCGAGCGCGGCGTGTCCGATCTTGCGCCCTGTGGCGATCGCCCAACGACGCTACGATCGACCTGGTGATCGATCATCGATTTCGTGTGTCGTGTGCGTCAGCGGTCGTCGTGTGCGTCGCGCTCGTCGCGTGCAAGCGAGCGCCGACCGTCGACCCGCAGCAACAGCAGGTGAACGCAAGGCTGTCCGAGCTCGCGCAGGTCGCGCTGCCCGAAGCGCGCTCGACGCGAACGTCCGCAGCGCCGCATCTTCGGTTGGTGATCACCTCGAGCGCGGTCGAGCTCGACAACTTGCTCCTCGCGCGAGGGCGCGCGGGCGTGACCCCGGTCGTTCGTTCGCGCGTCGTCCAGCTCGACAACGGAGCGTTTCGCGCGAGCGACATCCGCGGAGGCGAGCACGGGTTCTTGATCGAGCCGCTGCGTGACGCGTTCGCCGAGCTCCGCCGCCCCTTCGAGGCCGACGGAGGCGCGCGACCGAAGGTGCACCTCGGGATCTACGCCGCGAGCAACCTCTCGGCCTACACGCTCTATCGCGCGCTCTACACGATCGCCCAGACGGGAAACGTCGACGTGCACCTGATGCTCCGTCGAGGCAGCGAATACGTGGCGCTCGGGCTCGACGTGCCGAACCTCCGCGACAGAGGCGCGACCGAAGATTGCTGGCACTACAGCGTTCATGCGGGCACGGAGCAGTCGAAGATCGTCGCGAGATCTCTGCGCCGCGGTGAGACCGTCGAGTCCTTCGCACGACGGGCCGCGACTGTCTCGTTCGAGGTGCCCGCGAACAGCGGGGACGCAGCGGTCGTCGCAGAGCCGCCGACCTCGAGCGAACGAGCGCTCGAGATGAGCGCCGGGGCGATCGATCTCGACGCGTGTGCGACGGAGCTACGATCCATGCAGACGGCGCTCGGCGGACAAGCGTGCGAGCCGATGGCCATCGTCGTGGACAGGGCGCTCCCGTACGGCGCGCTCGTGGCGCTGCAAGAGAAGCTGCAGTCCGACCTCGCGCTGGCGCCCGTGCAGTGGGGGCTGCGCAACTGAGCGCGAGTCTCGGGGGGCGACCGAGCGAGCGCTGGGCTCGCGGCGCGAGTTCCTGATACATCAGCGAAGCGATGGGTGATGCACCAGTTCGTTTCGAAGAACACGATCGCGCGCTCCATTGGCGCGACGCGCCGCTCGCAGAGCTCACGGTCGGAGAGCTCTACGCGATTCTCGCGCTGAGACAGCGGGTGTTCGTGGTCGAGCAGTCGTGCCCCTACCTCGACGCGGACGGCTACGACGAGCGCGCGGTGCACGTGTGGGCCGAGGTCGAGGTCGATCGCGCCGAGCACGAGCCTGCGCGCGTGCCGACGGTGCTCGCCGTCGCGCGGGTGTTCGCGCCACGAATCAAGTACGACGAAGCGAGCATCGGCCGCGTCGTCACCGCCCCCGAAGCGCGCAGAACGGGCCTCGGTCGCGTCCTCGTCGCGCGGGCGATCGCCGTGATCGAAGCGCGCTTCGGCGCCGTGCCCATCAAGCTGAGCGCGCAGGCGCACCTCGAGCGCTTCTACAGCGAGTTCGGCTTCGTCACGGTGTCCGACAGGTACATGGAGGACGACATTCCGCACGTCGCGATGCGACGAGAGGCTCCGCTGGAAGCGCGTTGAGCGCGCTCAGCGCTCGAAGGCGCCCATGTCCGGCGCCGCGCCGGAGGATCGCGGTCGAGCGTCAGCGTCGAGCGTTCCGTCGCGGGTCGCGTCGAAGGGAGCGGCGCGATCGATCGCTGGCGAAGGCGCCTGCAGTCGAAAGTCCGCCGTCGCTTCGTTGACGAACCGCGGGTCGCTGTTGATTTGATGGGTCCCTGCGGTGATCCCCGCGACCGCCCCGCGAAACACGAGGTTGTAGTCGACGGTGTTGCCTGTGTTGAGCGAGCCGCCGACCTCGAGCGCCCGGTGCCCCGCGGAGGCCACGATGATGTTGCTCGCGTACGTGTTGTTCTGATTGCGATTTTGCAGGAGGATCCCTGTGTTGGCCCAGCCGCTCCGCGAGCTGTCGACGATCGTGTTGTGGACGATCACGCAGTCGCGCGCGATGCCTCCGCCCGGTCCCGTGCCCGAGTCGTAGCCGCCCGTGGCGATGCCGGTGACGTCGTTTTGCCAGAGGACGTTGTTGCGAACGGTCACGGCGCGCGTGCTGAGCCGCGGGTGTTCGCTCGCGAGCTCGACGCCGAGGTCGCAGTGGTGGGCGCGGTTTCGCTCGATGAGGATGCGTCCGCCGCCGTCGACGTAGAAGCAGCCTGCGCTCTTGGTCCCCATGTACGCGGGGTTGCGCGCGCTCGAGACGTTGAAGGCGAGGTTGCCGACGACGAGGCCGTCGCGCACGCGGTTGACGTCCGCGCGATCGAGGTCGTCGGTCTGGTTGCAGCTCGCGCACACGTCGGGCTCGAAGCCGATGAAGTCGTACGCGATGTTGTTGACGTCGCGCACGGTGTTGTCGCGCACGGTGAAGCGTCGAACGTTTCCGTTGATCACGAGCGCCTCGCTCGGGCCGAGGACCATGGTGTGCAGCTCGTTGCGCTCGAGCACGATGTCTTCGGTGGGCGTGGTCGAGGTCCCGTACACCGCGATCCCGTGCGCGCCGTTGTCGCGCCCGCCGCCCTCGGCGTTGATCGAGTGAACGACGTTGGCGCGGATGGTGATGTTCGTCGACGCGCCGCGGACCCACACGCCCGCGGGGAAATTTCCACCCATTCCGCTGAGCGCGCGGAGCTCGAAGCCCTCGACCGTGATGTGCGAGCGGCCCTCGATGCGCACGAGCGCGGGCGCCGCGACGCCGCGACCCAGCCCTGTTCCATCGATGACGGGTCGCTCTCCGCAGCGGCCGCGCAGCGTGATGGGGCTCCCTGCTGCGCCCGAGCGTGGAACCACCACGAGCTCGCGAAACGTCCCCGCGCGAACGAGCACCGTGTCGCCCGGCATCGCCAGCGCGAGCCCACGGTTGATCGTCGCGACGGGACGCGCCTCGCTGCCGTCATTGGTGTCCGCCCCCGTGGGCGAGACGTGCACCGCGCGCGTCGGGTTGACGCAGCCTCCGTCGGAGACGCCAGCGTCCGTCGGAGCGACGTCCATGGACGAGGCATCCGTCAGCGGATTTGCAGTGTCTCGTACCACAGCGTCGTCTCGCGTCGCGTCCACCGACGGGGCGTCGTCGCCGGACGCAGCGTCCGCGATCGCGTCGCTCGGGCTCGTGGCGTCGGACTCGCTCACGTCCGCGCGAACCAGATCGACGCTCGCGTCCGTCGCAGCGTCGGGCGAAGAACCTTCGGAACACGCGCTCGAGACTGCGGCGACAAGCGCTGCCGTCAACCATCGTCCATGGATCGACACGATGGAGGAGTGTCTTCGATCTTCACCCCCGTTGCGAGTCGCGCGACGAATTCACCGCGTCGTTCAACGGCACGCGGGGGTGAGCCTGAACCGCGGGTCGACGCGCGCGGCGTCGAGCGTCCCGCGCCGATCGTTGCAGTGATCGTCGCCGTCCGCGGTCCAATCGCGCTCGATCATGCGCGCGAGGTCCGTCGCGCTCATGCCCCAGTACCGCAGGCACGCGACGCGGTGCGGGGCTTCTCCGCCGGAATCTCCCCAGAAATTCGCCGGCGTTCGCTCGTAGTTCTCGCACGCCTTGCGGACGAACTCTCGCGAGACCGCGCCGTCGAGCGAGAAGCTGCCGTTCGACTCGAGGACCGCGAGCTCGGCGGGGCCTTCGAAGATCGCGGGACCGCAGGTGTTCGCGGCGTGATACCGCGAGGGCGTGGCGATGTCGGGGTCGCCGTCGCCGTCGGCGTCGAACACGACAGTGGGGTCGATGTCCTGCGCCTGCGCGTACACAGCGATCGCGTCACTGACGAAGGCGAGGATTTTTCCACGTGATTGCATCGCGTCGCCGCGCTCGGGGTTTCCGCCCGACGTCGAGAAGCCCGCCTCTGCTGCGCCCGTGCGATCCAGGTCGTGGAACATCGTCCACGCGACGCTGCGCACCTCCCCTGCGCCCACGGTCATCGAGCCGCGCTCGCGCGTAGAGCGAACGATCGCGCCGTCGGGTTTGACGAACGCGACGGTCCACTCGATGTCCCCTGCGCGCTGCGAGCTGCCCTCGACGCGGATCGTTCGAGCGCGCGCGCGCCCGGCCTCGAGGACCCACGCTCCGCCCGCGACGTAGTGACAGCGACCGAGGTCGAGGACCTGCTCTCTCGACGACGAGTTTTCGAGCAACGCTTCGATCGGTCGTCGCGCCGCGGTCGCGCGGGTCGCGAGCCCCTCGCACGCACGAACAACGGGCGCTGGCTGCCCCGCGCTGCTCGCGGTCTCGCTCACACGCCACTGCGGCGCGTCGGGAATTTCTGCCACGCGCGGAGGAGGTTGCTCGCCGGCCCCACATCGACGCGGGCCCGACGCGACAACAGCGCCGTCCGCCGCGGGCGCTGTTGCGTCGGGCTCCGAGAGCGAGCCGCTGTCCACGACGCTGCTGGTGGGCTGCGTCGAGTCGCCGCTCGAAGACGAGCCCGAGGCGCTCGAGTTCGTGCTGGGTTTGCAGTGCGCGATCGCGATCACCAGCGCGATCGACGCCGTCAAGGTGCGTGCAGACGAGCGAGAGACGTTCATGGGTGCGGCAGAGGTCCTTTCAGAGCGTCTGATTATGTGTGCGCGACGGTATCGCACAGTGAGCGCGTATGGGGAGGAGGTTCATTCCCCCGATCGAAGGTCTTGCGTCGTCGAGTGTTGTCCCCAATTGTCCCCACACCCATGAGCGAAGAGCGGCAGTACGTGCTCGGCACAGGTACAGACGAGCACGAGCGGCTGAGTTTGCAGCATCGGCTGTGGGCCAACGCCGCGCACGAGTCTTGGATGCGCGCGAAGATCGGCCCGGGTTCGGTGGTGCTCGACCTCGGCTGCGGGCCGGGGTGGGCGACGTTCGAGCTCGCGCAGATCGTCACCCATCGCGGTCGGGTCCTCGCCACAGACCTCTCGGACTCATTTGTGCAGTTCGTGACCAGCGAAGCTGCGCGCAGAGGACTGCCGCAGATCGACGCCTTCGTCGCGGACGCCACCAAGGACCTCGGAGAACGACTCGCGCGCGGCCCCGAGCTCGACGCAGCCTGGGCGCGCTGGGTGTTTTGTTTTCTCCCCGAGCCCGAGCGCGCGATCGAAGCGGTGGCCGCGCGCATGAAAACAGGTGCCTCCTTCGTCGTGCACGACTATTTCAACTACACGTCGATGACGACCGCGCCGCGCTGCGAGTTTCACGATCGCGCGGTGCACGCGACGGCGAAGTCCTGGCGCGACCGCGGCGGAGACCCGGACGTCGCCGCGAGGTTGCCTGCGCTCTTCGCGAAGCACGGGCTCGAGGTCGCGCACCTCGCGGTGCACCAGCGGGCCGCGCGCGGGGGCGACTCGATGTTCGCGTGGCCCGACACGTGGTGGAGGACGTGGGCGCCCAAGCTCGTCGCGACGGGCTACCTCTCGCAGAGCGACTGCGACGGGCTCTTTCGCACGCTCGACGCGCTCGCGGCGGATCGAACGCGATACATCTTGCCGCCCCCGGTGACCGAGCTCATCGCGACGAAGCGTTAGCGAATCCCGAGCATCGCCCGGGCGTCGTCCGACGAGATCCGCAGCCACGCGCGGAGCAAGCGAACGCCGTCTTCGCGCGTCCTGTCCTTCGCGTGCCTCCGCGCCGCTTGCTCAATCGTCTCTCGGTAGATTCGCCCCTCGACGGGCTCTGCGAAGCGCGACAACAAGTGGTCGAGCGAGGCGGGCATGTGCCCCGACTCGAAGCGCCCGTCACGCAGCCCCTCGACGAAGCGCTTGGCCTCCGCGAGCGACGCGCCGCACTTCATCCGCACGAGCTTGATCGCTTCGATGAGGTTGCGCGAAGCCAACCACGCGCGCAGCGACGCGATGTCCTCGTTCAGCTCTTCGGGGGTCGCGCGCACCCACGGGTTGACCCGACGACGAGCCTCGATGGACTCGTCGATCGGCAGCCCCTCTTGAATCATGAACACCACGAGCTCGATCTGGAGTTCGGCCTCGTGCATCGAGCAGTCCACGAGCGCCGCGAGCGCGCGCATGGCAGCGATGCGGTCCCTCCTGAACCGCCACTCATTCGATCGTCGCAATTTTCTCGGTGGATTCGTGGCGGTTCGACTTGATTTCAACCACGCCGACGCTCGTCCTATTTTCTACGACGTTCAATTGTGGCGTGGTTTGGCGATCGCGTCGACGAGGTCGTCGCGCAGCGGATCGGTCGTCTCCATCGCGGCGGTCGTTATACCATCGCGTGATGTTTCACTGGTACACGGGCGATTCGACGTACGACACGATCCTGACGGCGGCGCTCGGATTCGCTGTGTTCGTCTTCGTCGCGAGCTGGTTTCTCCCGTCGCCGTACGGGCGATTCGAGTCCGATAAGTTCGGCGTGAGCGTCTCTCCGAAGCTCGGGTGGTTTCTCATGGAGCTGCCCGCGACGCTGAGCTTTCTCTACTTCTTTTCGCGCGGCCCCAATCGACAGGAGCTCGTTCCGACGGTGCTCGCGGCGATGTGGTGTCTGCACTACGCGAACCGAGGGTTCTTCTTTCCGTGGGCGATGCGCGTGCCCAAGGGACAGAAGGGATCGTTCAGCATGCTCGTGATCGTGACGGGGTGGCTCGTCACCTCGATGCACGGGTACTTTCACGGGTCGTACTTCTCGCGCTACGGCGAGCACTACACGCGCGAGTGGCTGACGGACCCGAGGTTCATCGCCGGCTTCGTCCTCTACTACCTATTTATGGCAGGAAATCTCCACGCGGATCACATCCTGCGCAACCTTCGATCGCGCGAAGAAATCGAGCGCGGCGAGCGCGTGTACCGCGTTCCTCAGGGCGGGATGTACCGGTGGGTGACCTCGCCGAGCTACCTCTGCGAGCTGTGCGCGTGGGCGAGCTTCGCGGTCTGCACGTGGTCGCTCGCGGGCGTGTTCATCTTCGTCGTGAGCGCTGCGAACCTCGTCCCGCGCGCGGTCGCGACGCACCGCTGGTATCAGCAGAAGTTTCCCGACTACCCCAAGGAGCGCAAGGCGCTGATCCCGTTCGTGTGGTGAATCACGAGCTCAAGATCAACGAGCGCGCGCTCTTGCTCGCGGGGTCGAACTCGAGGATCCCGATCCCTCGCACCGGCGCGTCGCCCTCGATTCGATAGCGAAACGCGCAGGCGTATCCCGCCACGATCGGCGCTTCGATCGAGACCTTCGCGCCCTCGGCGATGGACCCGAGCAGGTCCTCGGGCCGCGCGATTTCGCCGCGACGCTCGACGCTCGCGTCCGCGGAGAACAGCGCGCGCACGGCGCCTTCGTCTCGTCGCGAGAGCGCCTCGGCGAGCTCGTACGCGACGCGCTCGCCGCGCCCGCCGATCGTCCGCCACAGCGACGCGAGGTACTCGAGCACCCACGAGACGCCGAGGTTTCGAAACATCCCGACGAACAGCGAGCTCATCGCCCACCACGCGCGCGGCCCGCTCTTGACCACGAAGAGCACCATCTTGCGGAGCGACCAGAACGCGCGCATGCGCTCGACGCGCAGCGCTCCGTCCCGCTCGGTCACGCGATACTCGAGGTACGACTCGACCGCCACCGTCACGCCGCTCGGCGTCCGCGTGTGAATCGTCGAGTCTCGAAACGTCGCGCTCGGGGTCGTGTGGTCCGCGCTCACGTCGAAATAGATGGAGTTTGGTGCGATGAACGCGTCCCAGAAGCGCCCCAGGGTCCCGTCGCGCTTCGGCGCTGGCGGCGATCCCACGGGGTCTTCGATCGCGGCGTCCTCCGCGAAGAGCGAGAGCCACCCCTCGCGATCGTGCGCAGCGACACACGCGGGAGAGCGCGCGACGAGCGCGAGCAACGTGTCACGAGAGAGTGCCGACGAGGTTGTCACGACAGCCGCGATCGTACTGCATACTCCGGTGTCGTGAGTCGCGACGCGCTTCCGCCCGGTCCTCGCTCGGTCCTCCCGCAGCTCGTGCACATGCGCGACCCGTTTCCGTACATGCGGGAGCTCGCGGCGAAGTACAAGCCTCCCGTCACGGTTCCGATGTTGGGCGCGCCGCCCATCGTGCTCACGTGGACCCCCGAAGGAATCCGAACGATCTTCGGCGCCGACCCGATGAGCTTCGCGACGGCGACCAACGAAGCGCTCTCGGTGATCCTCGGCTCGGGCTCGATCTTCTTGCAGTCGGGCGCCGAGCACCGACGGACGCGAAAGCTCCTCTCGCCGCCGTTTCACGGGGATCGCATGCGCGCGTACGCCGCGCTCATGGCGCGCGCGGCCGAGCGATGGACCGAGAAGATCCCTCGCGACAAGGTCGCGCCCGTCCTTCCGATCGCGCAAGGGATCACCCTCGACGTGATCGTCGAGGCGATCTTCGGCGAACAAGACCCTTCGCGCGTCGAGGCGCTGCACGAGCGGATCCTCGCCGTCGTCGCGGCGTTCAACCCGATGATCGCCACCTTCAAGCTCTTGCAGCGGGAGTTCGGGGGGATCGGGCCGTGGGCGCGTTTTCAAGCGCGAGCCAAATCGCTGCACGAAGTGATGCTCGGGCTGATCGCCGAGAAGCGCCAGAAGCCCGGCGACGACGTGCTGAGCTTGCTCGTCGCCGCGCGCGACGAAGACGGGAGCGCGCTCAGCGATCGCGAGATCATCGAGCAGCTGTTGACCTTCGTCGTCGCGGGCCACGAGACCACGGCGACGTCCGTGGCCTGGGCGCTCTACGAGCTTCACCGCGCGCCCGAGACGCTGGCGAAGCTGCGCGAAGAGCTCGCCCAGGCCGCGCGTGAGCAAACGCCGCCAGAAGCGCTGCCGAAGCTCACGTACCTGCGCGCGGTCGTGGACGAGACGCTGCGCATGCACCCGCCGGTCCCGATCATCACGCGCAAGATCACGGCGCCCATCGAGCTCGAGGGCTACTCGCTCCCCGCGGGGACCTTCGTCGCGGCGGGCGCGTACAACGCGCACTGTCGCGAAGAGACCTTCGAAGCGCCGCACGCGTTTCGCCCCGAGCGCTTCGTGCACAAGACGTACACGCCGTTCGAGTACCTTCCGTACGGAGGGGGACATCGCCGCTGTTTGGGTGCGGGATTCGCGACGTTCGAGCTGTGCGTCGTGCTCGCGACGGTGCTCGCGCGCGCGTCGTTCGAGCTCGCCGAACCGAAGCCCGTCGAGCACGCGTTTCGCATCGGGACCTTCGGTCCTTCGACGGGCGTGCGTCTGCGCAGAGCGTGAAGCGCGCTGTCGGATGGTGATCCGACGCGGGCGTCTCTGCGACAGAAACGTCGATACACCTGCGCATTCACAGGTCGAAAGGACATCGACCTTGAAGACCCCATCCATCCTCGACGCGCGAAGCCTTCGAACGGCGCCCTCACTCGTGATCGTCGCAGCGCTGTTCGGAGCGAGCTCGACCGCCGCTGCGCGCGAGAGCGAACCGAAGCAATCAGCGTCGATCGCGCCTGTGTGGGCCGCCGTGAACGTAGGAGCCGACGGCAGCCGCGTGCAGCAGTACGCCTCGAGCCCCGCGACGATCACGACGTCGGGCACCAACGGGACGTACTCCGTGGTGCTCAACGGCGCGGCGTTCAACGTTCAGGGAAATGTCCAGGTCGTCGCGACAGGGACCGCAGCGACCCGCTGCAAGGTCACGCTACATTCGCCGAACGGCCGCGGCCACACGATCGGCGTGCGCTGCGCTTCGGCGGACGGGACCACGATCGCTTCGTCGTTTACCTTGGTATTTCAGACGCGATTCGTCGGAGGCACCGGCGCGTACCTCCGCTACGACGCGAACGCCGCGGCGTTGAACAGCAGCCTCTCGTGGGCGAGCGCTGGCTCGAACAGCGTCAGCAAGGCAGCGACCGGTCGCTACACCGCGACGCTCGGCGCGCTCGACCCCAACTCCGCCGTTCATGTCACCGCGACTGGTCTCAATGACAGCTACTGCAACGTCGAGAGCTGGTCGGGAACCACGGTCACCGTCGCGTGCTTCGGGGGCAACGGGCAGCCGACGGACTCGGGATTCTCGTTACTCGCGACGCCGCAAGCAACGCGGTACGCGATGATCGGCGGCCACGCGCGAGTCGAGATCGTCAACGGCGCGTGGGCCGCGCCCGCGGCCACGAGCGTCGTCGTCGGAGCGCGTCCTTCGGTCCCGGGATCGCTCTCGGTGACGGGTCAGACGGTCTCGTTCGAACGGACATTTTCGAGCGTCACGTGGCCTTTGTTTTCGCTGGTCACCGCGTTTGGACCCGCGGCGGGGTTCTGCAAAGTGAGCTCGGCGCAGTGGGTCGAGAGCTCGCGCGCAGCGGTCGTGACGCCATCGTGCTTCGCGGCGAACGGCTCAGCGATCGCGCGTCCGCTCGTGACGAGCGTGGCGACGACCGCCGCGCCCCAAGAGCCACCGGGCTGAGCGCGCGCGGGTGTCGCCGTCGCGACGCCCCGTTGGAAGGACGACACGCAGCGAGACTTCTCCTGCGAAATATCCTGGGATTCTTGCGTGGCGTGTCGCCAACGGATGGCGTCGCAAAATTCGTCGACGCCCCGTTGGAAGGACGACACGCAGTGAGACTTCTCCTGGGAAATATCCTGGGATTCTTCTGTGGCGTGTCGCCAACGGATGGCGTCGCGAAATTCGTCGACGCCCCGTTGGAAGGACGACACGCAGCGAGACTTCTCCTGCGAAATATCCTGGGATTCTTCTGTAGCGTGTCGCCAACGGATGGCGGAGCCGCTCGAGCGACGCGCCGACGGATCACAAGAGCGCGTCGAGCTCTCGCTCGAACTGCTCGGCGATCAGCGCCACGCCGCGATCGCCGGCGAGCGACGAGAGCAGCGACGGGTGGATTCCCGGTGTCTCTGCGGAGCCTGGCGAGCGAACCGGCTTCGAGCCGTACGCCTTGGCGATCGCGACGCGCTCGTCGGGTGTCGCGATCGCGCACAGCTTGCTGAGCACAAACGAGTCGAGCGGGCCTTCGAGCAGCGCGCCGAGCAGCGGGCGCACGCGCGCGCGCTGGGGCTCGTCGAAGACGCGCCAGCACTCGAAGAGCGCGCATCGCGCGGCGTCCGAGCGATTCTTCATCGAGAGCAGGCCGCTCGCGATCTCGTCGAGCCATCCGTTCGCCGCGGCGACCGAGAGCAAGTTCGAGACGAGACCGCGGGTTCCTGCGGCGGCGAACGCTCGGCCGATGGCGTCACGGTCGCCCGACCATCGCGCGAGCATCGCTTCGCTCCATGCGCGAGACGCGTCGCGTGGGTTGCTGTGACACGCGAGGTATACCTCGATCGCTTGCGCAGCCAGCGGCGATCGGCGCTCAGCGAGGGCGCCTGACAGTTCGAACCACAAGAGGATCTCCGCGGGCGTGCGCTTCAACGCGAGCACGAGCGCCTCGAGGTCTGCGATCGCCATGAAAGGAACGAGCCTGGAAAACACACGCCGTTCGGTATCGAACAACCGATGCGACACGAGCGCCGAGCAAGCGAGAGAGAGCGCCGCGCGAGCCTCTCGGTCCGCGTCGTCGCGAACGAGCCCGACGCTCGCCATGTGCACGCGCGACCAGAGCCCCGCGACCTCGCGCGCCGAGGTCGCGCGATCGAGCGACGCGAGCCAAGCCAGGCGCTTCGTCCGCGGCAGGAGCCACGGATCGATCGGCGCTCCCGCGAAGCCTCGCGCGAGCGAGCGCTCGGCGCGCGCTTCGTCCGTCAACCGCACGACCGCGGAGGCGACTTGGTCGAACTTCCACGTGGGCCGGCTCGTGTTGGCGCAGTAGCGCGCGAGGCACTTGTGCGCGAGCGATTGGTTCTCGAGCACGTTGGCGAGCGAGACGAGCCGCAGCGCCCACGCAGAGGACATGGTCTCGGCGTGCGCGTCGAGCGCGAGGCAGACGAGCGCGTGCTCGTCCTCGGGTCGCACGTATTGCTCGACGAGGGCGAGCTTCAGCGGGTCCCTCGCCGCTCGAAGGACGCGCGGCGCGTAGAACCGCCGCAGCGACGCGTCGTCCGTGGCCCGCAAGAGCGCGAGCGGCGCGGTCCACGATTGCAGGGTCCACGGCGCGACCGAGCGTCGATGGGCGTCGAGCAGCACGTCGACGCGATTGGAATCGAGCACACGAAACCAAGCGTCGTAGTTGTGCCAGGACATGTCCGCTCTCGTCATCGCGACGATCGCGGCGAACGCCTCGTCCGAGCCGCGACGAGCGGCCTCGAACAGCCAGCGCAGGACGAGCTCGTGCGCGTAGAGGGGCTGGGTTCGATGCTCCGCCCACGCGCGGAGTCGCGCGGCGACGGCCGCGGTGTGGGGCCCGTCGGCGGGCACGGCGCGCAGGGCGTGGAGCACTTCGTACACCGTCCTGCCGTTGCGCAAGTGCTGGCCGATCACCGCGTCGAAGGCCTTTGCATACGCAGGAATTTTCGCGGCGAACGCGCGCCGAGGGAGATCGTCGATCCACGTTCCCATTCGGTCGCCGCCGGGTCGGTCGTAGATCGCGAGGACGCGGTCGACGCACTGCTCGCTGCGCGCTCCGCTGAGCATCTGGCTGAGCGAGAGCCAGGTGCGCGTGGTGGTGTCGGGGCGATCGAAGCGACGCAGCAGCGAGGCCTCGAGCTCGACGCGCGACTCCGCGGTGATCGCGCGGGAGAGCGCGTCGAACGCCGCGCGAATCCCCACGGTCCCGTCGTTGGCCTCGCCGTCGCGAAACGGAACGACGTTGATCGCGACCCGCGCAAGCTGCTCCATCGCCCGCTCGGCGTCGCCGGCTTCGACGAGCGCCAGCGCGAACTGCGCTCGAACATCCCCGCCGAACACGAACATCCCGACGACGGTGGCGTTGGCTTCGATCGCGCGCTCGCAGCGCTCGAACCACGCTTGCCGCTCGCCGAGCGGCGCGAGCCTCGTTCGTGTCACGAGCCGCTGCAGCGCGTACAGGCGCTGGTATGCAGCTTCACCGCCGACGACGGCGGGTTGGTACACGTCGTTCGCGATGCGGTCGTCGAGCGTTCGTCGCGCCGCGGCCAGCGCGTATTCGCTCACGTTGGCGACGAGCGACGGGTACGGGACCTCGTCGAGCCGACCGTTGCCCACGAAGGAAAACGCGTCGCCGATGCGCCCTTCGCGGACGAGCCGCGCGATCATCGCGCGCTCGCTGCTCGAGTTGACGCCCCAGTACGCGCGAGGCACGCGCAGCAAGAGCTCCGTCGAGAGCACTGGGACGAGCGCGTTGAAGTGCGCGTTTGCCGCGTTGGACACGCGCAGCACGTCGCGCAGCGCTTGCTCTTGCGAGAGCCGCCCTCGCGCGACTTGCGCCGCGCGCACCGAAGGAGCCTCGGCCCCGAGCGTCGCGCGCTTGAACTCGACGTGCACGAGGCACTCGCGGATGTACGCGTCCGCGCGCGCTTCGTCGGTCGCCGCGCGCAAGAGCGCCGATCGCGCCGCGGCGACTTGCGCGTCCCAGTCGGGCAGGATCACCGCATCGCTCATCGAGCCAGAGCTTCGCACGCGATCGCGCGCTGTTGCGCGCTGCGCTTCGGGGTGAGCGATGAATCGCCATTCATCGGGGGATCGTCGGCTCGACCCGAAACTCGACGACGCCTTCGAACCGCCGACGCCACACGAGGTGCCGCTGCGCGGGGTCGAACGGCTGGGTTTCCTCCGGCGCGAGCTCGGTCTCGTACGAGCACTCGACGCGGTAGAGGCCGGGCGACGAGAGGTCCGCCCAACGATCGAGCGGCGCGCGAAGCACCGCGGGCGCCCCGGGCTCGAGCGCGACGAAGCCCGTGGGTCCTCCGAAATCGGGGCCCGGACGCTCGGGCAAGAGCGCTCCGTCGCGAAACACACGAAATGAAAACTGATTGTCTCTCGGGCCGCGCTGCTGTCCTCCGACGCGCCGCTGGACGCGCGGCGATCCCGCGGGGTTTTCGATCGAGAGCGCTACGTCTACGCTCACGCCTCGGGCAAACGAGCGGGAGGACACCGCGAAGCGCGCGCTCACGCTCGCGCCCACCGCGCGCCGATCGAGCCGCGCGGCGCCCGTGGCGCGAGACACCGCGTCGGCGCAGCGCCGATCGATCGAAAACTCGACGGTCCGTCCGCGCGCGTCGGCTCCCTCGCTCTGCGCGACGAACGCGCGACGATCGCACACCAACACGAGGACGGATCGCGCCCGCCCCGCGGCGACCGTCGCTGTGAAGCGATAGCGATCGTTGTCGTTGCTCGTCGACGAGAGCGACGCGCGCCGGACGCGCGCCGAACGCGCGGCGACGAAGCGCACGGTCGTCGTGCCCGCGGCCGCTTCGACGCTTCGCGGGGTCCGAGCGCTCGACGTCGCTCCCTCGTAGAGCCCGTCGTCGAGGGCGAACGCCGCGCGGCTCGCGGTGATCACCGCACAAAACACGACCATCGAGCGCATCACGAGCGCGTTGAACACCGCTCTCGCTCGGCGCTTGGCTCGCTCCGGCGTCACCGCAGGGGCGACTCGCGATACCACCGTCGCAACACGCCGCGCGTCTGCTCGTCGGTCAGCGCGAACCCGCAGCGCCCTTCGTCTTCGGCGCCGCCCGAGGTGAACCACTTCCACGCGAAGATCCCGCGGACCTCGGGCGCCGCGGCGATCGCGGACAACGTCGCGTCGAACGCCCTCGCCTGCAGCGCGCAGTCGTCGCAGCGGTCCTCTGCGGTGGGCCAGCGCCACGGGTGCGCGAGCGCGTCGTCGTCGCAGCGAAAGCCCACTTCGGTGAGCCACAACGGGCGCCCGCTTCGTCGCGCGAAGGCCGCGTATCGACCGACGACCGCGCGGGTTCGCTCGGCGAGGGCGGCGAGGCGCGCTTCGTTGACCGCGCCGTCGGCGCGAGGCGCGTAGTCTTGAATACTGATCACATCGAGCGCGGACCAAAACGAGACGCGCTCGTAGCTGTCCCAGTTCGAGCAGTACGTGATGATTCCATGGAATTTCGCGCGCGAACGAGCGATGATCGCGCGCCACTCGTCCGGGGCGTTGACCGCGAGCTGGTCCATCTCGGTCCCGATCGCGAGGGCGTCGGCGCCCGTTCGCTCGGCCATCGTGGCGTAGTGATCGATCACCGTCGCCCACGAGCGGACGAGCTCGCGCGCGATCGCGGGATCGCTTCCCAGCGCGCCCGGCCAAGAGTCTCGCACCCACAAGTGCGGCTTGAGCACCACGCGCAGCCCGCGCGCCCGGGCGTTGCGGATGGTGCGCTCGACGAGCGCGTCGCGTTCGCCCGAGACCCAGCCGCGCGTCGTCATGATGCTCCGCGCCGCTGCGCCGTCGGCGACCGCGTACGGCATCACGGCGATCCACGAGACCCCGTGCTGCTTCAACCGATCGAGCTGCGCGCGATCCGCGTCCGAGCCGTAGCCGTTGGCGCCGCGGCTCGACCAGTCGTGCGAGTACGCGATTCCATGAGCGAATTCACGGACGTCCGCGGGTCTCATCGCGACCGATCGCGTTGGCGCGGCGGGCGCTTCGGCGCGCGGCGACGGCGAGGGCGGCGGCGCGACAGGCCGAGCGCAGCCGACGAGCGCGACGAGCGAGACTGCCAACCGAGACGCACGCACGTCGCGAGTGTGCGCGACTTCGGCACGAGACGGCCAGGGCCATTGGCGCCGTGCGCGCTCGTCATCGAAGTCGAGGCGTCGGTCACGCGCGGACCGGGCCCGACCCGAGCGGCCGAAAGCGCGCTGAAGAAACTCACAGATTCTTTAACGCGGAGATCGCGGCGTGGCTCTGTACGCTGACCTTCGAGACCTCTGGTGGCTGGCTCGCGCGACGGGCCGAGGCGTCAGAGGTTAGTAGCACTCTGCATATAACTATCCGCGTTGCAGATCGAACGCTCGCTCGAGCGCGCGACACGGGCGCTCTCGGATCTCTTCGAAGGAGTCACTCTATGCGTACTTCGTCGGCACAAATGCGTCTGGCTATGCTGGTCCTCGTCTCGGGCGCGAGCCTCGCGCTCGGGGGCTGCAAGAAAAAGGGCCGCGGCCCCGACGGGCAGCCCGCGACGAGCATCCAGTGGGGAACGAACGCGACCGCGTACCGCGCGCAAGTCGGCGCGGTGCTCACGTTCGAGTGCCCGCCCAACGGGCGCGCGGGTGTCATTTGGGGCACCGACACGTACACGACGGACTCGAGCATTTGCACCGCGGCGGTTCACTCGGGTCGCGTCCAACTGGCGACTGGCGGCGTCGTGCAGATTCAGATCGCGCCGGGGATGCCGAGCTATCGAGGGACGCTGCGAGGCGGCGTCGGGTCGCTGAATTTCGCGGGATATCCCACGTCGTTCACGATCGTCGGCGGACCGGCGCCGGGGATGATCGCGGTCCCTGTTCCGGGGGTGAGCATCAACGGCAACGGGATCAACATCGGCGGACTGCAGATCAACGTGGGCTCGGGAAACAGCGCCAACGCGCAAGACCCCTGGCGACAAAACGCGATCAGCCGACGCAGCCAGGTCGGCACTTCGTTCGTTCACGTGTGCCCGCCCAACGGGAGCTTCGGCGGCGTGTGGGGCACGGGGATCTTCTCGGACGACTCGTCCATCTGCACAGCGGCGGTGCACGCTGGCCGCATCCAGCCCGCGACCGGCGGGCCCGTGACGGTGTTCGTTCACCCTGGCCGGGGCAACTACCAGGGCAGCGTCGCGAACGGCGTCACGAGCCGAGACTACGGTCGCTATCCGGGCAGCTTCTCGTTCGACTCGGTCGCGCCGCCCGAGCTCGCGGTCCCTCCCGGAACCGAAGCGCTCACCTGGACCCAGAGCGCGACCCAGTGGCGCGAGCGACGCTCGACGACCATCCGCGTGTTCTGCCCGCCCGGCAGCGCCACGGGCTCGGTCTGGGGCAGCAACCCCTACACCGACGACTCGTCGATCTGCACCGCGGCCGTGCACTACGGGCGCATTCGCCCCGAGACCGGCGGGAGTTTTGGTGTGCGCATTTTCATGGGCCTCTCGAGCTACCGAGGCAGCGCGCGCAACAACGTCACGAGCCGAGATTTCGCGCGCTTTCCTGGGAGCTTCATGATCGTTCCGTAGCGCGATGGATCACGCGAGCTCGATCGTGACGAGCTGACCGCTCGCCGTGCTCGCGACCACGACCCTCCCGTCCGCGCTGATGCACAGCGCTCGAACCTCGTCGGCCGTGCGCGTCGTTCGTTCGATGCGCGCCAGCTCGCGACCTGCGCCGTCGACGACGACGAACACCATCGCGCCCGAGAGCGCGACCGCCACGCGCTCGACGTCGCGCGCCGACGCCATCGCGAGGATCGAGTATTTTACCAAGGACTCGTCGCTCCATTGCGAAGCCCCGCGCTCGCCGAGCAACCACAGGACCGGCGCCGCGCCGGGCACGCTCCGCTCACCGCAGAGCACCCTGCCGAGCGCCGCGCGATCGAACCAGTCGAGGGCGCTGTGCGAGACGCTGTCGATCAGGCGCCAATCGCCGCCTCCCAAGCGAAGAACCATCCTCTCCGTGAGCAGCTCGATCACGGCGTCGTCGTCGCTGAACCTCGCGATCGGCGCCTGCTGGTCCTCGTCGCTCCGATCGACTTGGAGGCGTCGCTCCGACGCGTCGCCGAGGCGCCGAGAGAGCAGAATCAACTCGGGCCATCCCGAGACCAACACGCGCCCCGCATCGCTGGAGACCGCGCAGACGTTGCCCTGGATCCGCCCGCCGTCGAGCGCAAACGCCTCGGTGAGCGCGGCCTCTCGCGCGTCGATGCGCCACAGCAACACAGCGCGATCGAACTCGCGTCTGCGAACGATGGCCGCGGAGCGCCCTCCCTCGCACAACGCCGCGACCCAGTGAAAATGGCCGTCGCGACTCGGGATGACGAGCTCGGCCTGCAAGCTCCCGTCGCTCGTCAGGTAGCAGCAAAACCGCGCCCCATCCTCGCAGCACACCACGCGCGAACCGTCTTCGCTGAGCGCAAGGGACGTGATCGTGCGCGCGTCCGAAGCGCGCTTCTCCGCCGTGGATACGCGAGGAAAGAGGATGATCTCGCGCTGCTCGCGGACGACGTAGTGATCCGTCGTCGCGCCGCACACGTCGCCGCGAAACGGGAGAGCCACGCGCTCGCCGGACGGAGTCACGAGCGTGAGCGCGCCGAGCTTGTCCGCGAGCACGACGCCCTCGTCGAGCGCGACGAAGTTCGACGACGCCCAAGGCCAATCGAGCTCGAACCAGAGCGTCGTGTCGGGGCGAAAAAACCGCACGATCGACCGCGCTTCGTCGCGCGTAAACAGCGCGAGCACGTCGCTGTCGGCGCTCGCCGCGAGCGCGCACTGGAGCACCGGTCGCTCGAAGCGAACGATCGTCGTGACCCGCGTCGGGTCGTCGATGGACCGCTCGACGAGCCCGTCGCGACGGGCGATCCAGTAGCGGTTGGCGTCGACGAGCGCCCACTCGAGCGCGCCCTCTTCGAAGGCCGAGCGCAGGTCGACGTCGTCGCTCGAGGCCCCGTCGAGCGCGCGTCGCGAGTAGACGCCTTCGACCCACGGAGAGCTGATGAACACAGCGCTTCCGTCGAGCGATGCGGCGGTCTCGGGGGCGTTGTTCAGCGGTCGGACGAGGTCGATCGAGCTTCCGTCGTCCAAGCGGGCGAGCACCACGCGCGCGACGCGCGTCGATGGAAGAAAGAGCACGAGCAGCACCCGCGGCGCGTCGCCTGCGACGAAATGCGCTTCGAGCACGCTCTCACCGAGGCGCGCGAGCGCGTGCTCGCGAAGAGAGAAATCGTCGACGCGCGTTCCCTGCGCGAAGCCCGCGGTGTCGATCAGCCAGAACGTGCGCGAGCGAGCGTCCCAATGCGACCACTGCGCGGTGGACGCGAGCGTCGTCGCGCGAGCGCCGTACACGCGCACCGCGCGAACCGCGCCGCTCGAGCGAAACGTCTCGTCGATCATCGTGCCGATAGGCTTCAGCGTACGTCGATCGCGACGCACGAGACAGCGACGCGCGGGTGCCTCACGGCGAGGAGCCTCTCGACGCACGCGATCGCGGTAGGCGCGCGCGCGACCTCTGCGCCCACGGTCCTGTGCTCATCGAACTCGCATCGGAGCGAGGCTGCGCCGAGGATCACGCGCATCGCCGGTTTCACCGAAACGCGCGCGACGTCGATTTCGGGACGCTTGTGCTCAGCGGTCAGGCCCAGGGCGCGGACGACGACATGCTGGAGCACGCCGCGCGCGGCCTCGGGCACTTCGGGAGCGACGAGGTTCTGGAGCGTGTGCGCCATCGTCAACGATCGCTCGGTGCCCCCTTCGATGAGCACGGCGATTCCGTCGCCGATGTGCGCGATCCAGAGCGATTCGCGCGTACACACAACGGCAGTGACCAAGGCGCCGAGCGCGCGGAGGTCTTTGCGTTTGCCCATCGCAGTCCACAGCGCACGCGACGGTATTGCTGTTGCCTCGAACCCAGCGAGACTGCGGTGAGCGTCATCGAGGGCGTCGACCAACACGCACTCCACCGAGCGCTCGTCGCAGCCCCGCGCGAACGCCCGAACGAGCGAGCGGGCGCAGATCGCGGCGGCGATTCCACCGGCCTCGTCCTTGTAATTTCCCGCGCAAATCGCAGCGAGAACAGCTTCGTTTGCGCCGACCCGAGTCGCGTGGAGCACCGCGGACTCGGTCACCGACGCGAACATCCCGAGGCTCGTGACCGCCGCGCACGATGCGACGGAGTTCGCGAGCGACATCGCGGTGGGCGCGAACAACGGGCTCGTCGAGCCGCGCCGAGAGGCATCGTCGATGAAGCGCTCGAGCGCCGCGAGCGAGCGTCGATCGTCGTCCACTGCGCAACGAGCGTAGCGCGATCACCCGTGGGGCGCTGTTGTGCGCCGAGCGCGGGCTTGCGATCCTCGCGTCATGCGAGCTCGTTTTCTCAGGGCGCTCGCGCTCGCGGGGGTCGCGCTCGTGGGTTGCGGTTCGAAGACGGGGCTGAAGGTGCCCCCTGGCACAGCGACCTTCGTCGTCACGCAGGTCTTCATCGGCGACACCCCACCGGACAACGTCACGCCAGCCGCGGGCTTCAACGTCGATGGATTGTTTACAAGAGAGAACATTCCCATGGCATCCATCGGCGGATGCTTCAAGCACGACTCTCCGTCATACTTCGATCCCCTTGAAAATTGCCCGCTCGAATCGCTGAACGCAGTGGAGGGAACCTGCGCGGTATCGAGCGGCTGCTCACGACCGGCGGCTTGCGCAGGCGGGGTCGACAACTACCTGCCAGCCGTCCTCGACGCAATCGGCTCCACGCTCCCAGTCGTTGTGCCAACGGGATTGCGCGGAGTCATTCGCGACGCGTTCTTGGCGCGACAGAGTGCGGTCATTGTGCGCGTGACAGGAATCGACGACGTCGAGAACGATCCGCACGTCACGCTGTTCGTGTACGAAGGCAGACGGGTCGACGAGTGTGCCGACGTCGGCGACAACCGACGCTACGCCGTATTGACGAGCTCCGTTCGAGATCGAGACCTCGACCGTCCAGTGATCGCGCCGCTGCCTGCATCCATTCGCGGCGGCCGCGTCGTTCCCGTGCGAGGAGCCACAACGACGATCCCGCTGTCGTACTTCGCTCCGGCGGAGTGGCTCAGCGCCGTATCGCAACTGGAGAACGCGCGGCTCTCGTTTTCCATCGACGAACGTGGCAACGGCGCGGGCAACATCGGCGGGTCGGTTCGAGGAGAAGCACTCTTGCGAGCGGTTCGGACACTATTGCCCGAGCGTTCGGCAACAGCGATCGTCGGAGGATTCGCCGATATTGCGGTCGCGACGAGCACTGGACTCGTTTGCTTCGATCGCACAGCCACGCCCCCACGACTCGGCGATCTCGGCGTCGGGATGCTCTTCGCGCTTCGTCGCATCGACCTCGATCGCGAGCCTGTCGACGCGACGCCGCAGGACGCGTGTGCTCGATAGCGGTTCGTCCCCGACGCGCTTCGAGCGCGCTGCACCGCGCGCTCGAACCGGTGTATCGATGACGCGCTCATGGCTCCCTCGCCCGCGGTGATCTTCGATTTCGACGGAACGATCGCAGACTCTCGCGAGGTCGTGCTCGCGCAGTACAACAAGATCGCCCCGCGGCTGCGCGTGCGCCCGGTGCAGCGATCGGAGCTCGAACAGCTCCAACGCCTCCCGCCCAAAGAGGCCCTCCGCGCGTACGGCGTCGCGTGGTGGAAGCTCCCGCTGCTCGTCTTCGCCGTGCGTCGCGGGCTGCGCGAAGAAGTGCTTCGCATCGCAGTGTGCGAGGGCGTCCGCGGCGTGCTCGACGAGCTGCGGGCGAAGGGCGTTCGGTGCTCGGTGCTCTCGACAAACTCGACGGACAACATCGAGCGCTTCGCGGCGCATCACCGATTGCCTGCATTTTCAGCGGTGCGCGGCGGCGTGAGCATGTTCGGAAAGGCCCGCGCGCTCGACCGCTTCGTGCGCGAACAAGGGCTCGACAAGGACCGCGTCGTGTACGTCGGCGACGAGGTGCGCGACGTCGAAGCGGCGAGCAGCATCGGCGTTCGTTGCGTCGCCGTGAGCTGGGGCTTCTCGCATCGAGACGCGCTCGCGGCGAAGCGCCCGTGGCGACTCGTGGACACCGCGAGCGAGCTCTCGAGCGCGATCGCGGGGTGAAGGAGGGGGTGTCTTCGTGGTACGAGATTGCGATGCTCGCGGGGCTCGCTGAAGTAGGCGTCGACCTGAAATTCGTCTCGTCGGGCGGCTACGAAGGTCCACCCCGCCGACGTGGTGACGAGCGAGCGTGGCTCGAAGACGGCGAGCTCGTCGCGCTCGATTCTCGCGGCAACCGTCGCGTGCTCGCCACGGAGATCGATGGCCTGGCGTACGTCACGTGGAGCGACACTCACGTCCTCGTTCACGTACGCGACATGCAGGAGACCCGACTGTTTCGACGATGGGGCGCGTCGTTTCGCGAGGTCGAACTGCCAGACTTCGGGCTCGCCATCTTCGACGCTGCGCTCGTTGACGGCGTGCTCGTGGTGCGATTGTTCGACGGTCCCGACGGCGACGAACAACCCGGAGAGCTCGAAGCTCGGCTCGATGACATGCGCATCGTGCTCGTCGGACACGACCTCGCGACCAAGCAAGACCGCTGGGAGTGGGAGTACGCGTTCGACGGAGGGCTGCTCGAGCCGTGGATTCTCAGCCCGACCCACGTCTACGAACCCCAGGATTCGTCCTTTCGTTGCTGGTCGGTGCGCGAGAGATGGCCGTGTCGTCAACGTGGACCCGAGTCTACGAGCGCCCGTTTGTTTCGTTCGCTCGGGCGCGATCTTTCGTCGCGCAACCACGGGACTAGCGCTCTGGGACGAGGACGCTTGCGCAGTCGTCGCGCATATTGTGCACGCCGACGCGTCTGCGCTCGACGCGACCGCGCTCGATGGCGATCGCGTGCTCGTGCACAACGTCACGAGCACAACGCTGTTCGATGCCGCCACACGCCGCGCGATCGCTGGCAACGCGCACCCGCCGATGATTCAGCGAACGGCCTCGGCAGAGCGGGCGAACTCCCGTTGGACTGTCCGCGCGAAGAGTCACGACGCGCTCGCGATCGAGCCGCTCGACGCTGCGCTCGCGCCGTACTGGACCGCGGCCATCGCCCGCGTCGAAGTCCCTGCGACGGCGCTCGAGCGGCACTCGGCTTCGATCGCAGAGCCCATCGTCGACGTTGAACGTTGGGCGGCGATTCGCCGCGTGCTCGCGGACGAAGGCAACGCGATCGAGTCAGCGCGCGAACGGCTCATGTCTCAGGGAATTCTCGGGGCGGACTTCGATCCGAGAGCGATTCGTGTCGTGAGCAAGCTCGGGGCGGCGTACTCGCGTTGGTGGACGCGCTTCGATGACGACCCCAACACGAAGCGCATTTGGGCGACGATCGCGCACGACGAACCGCGCGTGCGCGCAGCCATGGCCCTCGTCGACGAACACGTGCACCGACGCCGGCAATTCGAGCCGAACAGGCCCTCGCTGGCGCTCGTATTTGCGACGTCGTTGGGGCAGACGTCGCAGTTCGATCGGATCTGGGTCCGAAATGTCGCTGGGCGCATGCTCGCAGACGTGACGTTCAACAACGAGTTCGATGTCGGAGACAGCGATCTGGGGAGCGCTCCTTCGGACTTCGTCGCCCGTGCGCAATCAATCTGGGAATTTGCAGTCGAACGCGCCCTTGTTGTTCCCGACGGATACGATCCAGCGCTCACGGGAGTGCCGTTTGCTGCGCTGCGATCGCCCTTCGAACCGCTGCTCGAGCTCGCCAAGTTGGGCTACGGCCTCCGCGCACTGCACGAGGCCGTCGCGGTAACCCTCCCGCTCTTTTCGTCGCTCGACAGCAACGAACGTCCCTCGCTCACGAAGCGCACGAAGCGACGCTGACCCTCTCCGTTCACCCGCCGCGGTCGATGTCTCGGTGCGCGACGGTGATCGGCCCTGGCGCGGCGTCGGCCAGCTTGCGCACGAGCGCTTCGGCGATCGCCACGCTTCGGTGCCTCCCTCCCGTGCAGCCGATGGCGATCGTCAGCACGACTTTGCCCTCGCGCGCGTACTGGGGCAGCAGCGGCGAGAGGAAGTTCGTCAGCGACTCGAGCATCGCGTGCCCCTCGGCGCGGTCGAGGACGTACTTGGACACGGCGATGTCCTTGCCCGACAGCGCCTTCAAATCCCGCACGAAATGCGGGTTGGGGAGGTGTCGCATGTCGAACATGAGGTCCGCCTCTGTGGGCGCTCCGTGCTTGAAGCCGAAGGTGATGAGCCGCGTCGTCATCTTCGGCGCTCCGTCGCCCGCGAAGAGCTCGACGAGGTGCCGCTTGAATTCGTGGGCATTGAGCTTGGACGTGTCCACGACGCGGTCCGCCTTCGCGCGGAGGTCGAGCAATCGCTCGCGCTCCCTCGCGATGAGCGTCGGAATGTCGTCGTCTGGATGCTCGACCGACAACGGGTGCGGCCGCCGCGACTCGCTGTAGCGACGCACGAGAACGGCGTCGGCCGCGTCCAGAAACACGAGCTGCGCCCGCACGCCCTGCGCGCGAAGCTTGTCGACTTCGTCGTCGACCGAGTCGAGAAAGACCCTCGCGCGGACGTCCATCCCGATGCCGATCCGCGGTTGACGCGCGCCCTCGGAGCAGAGCTTGACCGCCTCGGCGACGAGCGGCGGCGGGAGGTTGTCGATGCAGTCGTACCCGAGGTCTTCGAGGACGTGCAGGGCCGTCGAGCGACCCGCGCCGCTCATGCCAGTGACAACGACGATCGATCGCTCCTCGCTCACGGTGGGCTGCACCATCGCACGGGTGGGCGTCGAGGCGTCAAGTTGTCGCGAAGCGCCGCTCAGCGAACGCGAGAGTACCCGCGGACGTCGGGCGTCACGCCGACCGGTCCCCACGCGGTCAACTCCATCGTCGGCTCGCGCACGACAGCGCTGAACGACTGCCAGCCCTCGGAGCCAAAGTCGTCCGGGAAGCTCGTTTGCGCGCGGTTCTGCCCGGGGTCTGCGCACCCCGTGCGCTCGCTCGTGTAGCGCGCGTCGCGGACGGCGACGATCGAGAAGCGCGTCGAAGGACGCTCCGCGCGCGCCCAGCGCAATTGCGTGCGCCGCTCGGTCCACGTGCATCCGCGAAGCATCGACGTCGCCGCGAGGTCGTAGCGGCGAACAATGAACAGCTCCGCGTGCCCCGAGTCGTCGAAGCGCCACTCGATCACCGTGCGCGGCCGAGACGTCCCGAACGGATCGAGCCCCTCGAACTCGCCCGAGCGCCAGACGCCCACCAACGGATCGGTCGGCGACAGCGAGGCCCCGCAGCCCGAGAGCGCGAGCGCCACCGCGCACGCCACCGTCCGGCACCACGCGCGGGCGCGGCCTGTACGAGCATCGACGTCGAAACACCCGGTCATCGATCGATGACAAGCCTCCCTCGCTTCGCGCGCGAGCGCCACTCGTCCGCGCAAGGTGCCGCAACGATTGACGATCGACCGTCGCGCTCGTCGACGCACGCGATCGCAGCGCGACCGCGGTCGCAACGGTTATCATCGCGACCGAGGGCGCCGCGCTCGGCGTTCGGACAGAGTTCGTCGGTGACGAGAGGAGCGAGCTCCATGATGCGCGCATCGAACGCTGCGGTGTCGACTCGATGGTTCGGAGCGCTCGCGGTGGCGAGCGCGCTCGTCGGCTGTTCGGCCGAGACCGTCGGGGGCGCGGACGGAGGTCGGCGCGACGGCGCGGCGATGGACGGGTTCGTCCCCGAGCGGGGCGAACGCGTGGTGTTCGGCCCGGGGACCGACTCGTCGATCGTCGAGCGATTTCGCCCGCCGCCCGTGTCGGACGCGACGCGCGCCGCGAGGATCTTGTACCCGCTCGACGAGGTGATGTTCCCGCGAAACGTGTGGGCGCCTCACGTTCAGTGGGAGGGCGCCGGAGCGATGGGCGACGTCTTTCGGCTGAGCATTCGCGGCGGCCCAGTGACGCTCGTCGCGTACGTGCTCCACACCGGCGCGGGCTTCACCAACGCCTTCGCCCTCCCACAACCCGAGTGGAACGCCGTCACGCTCAACGCCCCGGGACAAGAGCTCGCGCTCACCGTCGACCGATGGGAGCGCACCACGAATCAAGTCATCTCGGGGCAGCGCGTTCGCATGCGCATCGCGCGCGGGAGCATCGCGGGCGCCGTGTACTACTGGGCCCTCGGCGAGTTCGGCGGGACCGAAGGGCGCATCCTGCGCTTGATTCAGGGCGGCGAGCGCGCGCCCGCGCCGGACAACTTCATGCCCAACCCGCCGCCGCGGACCAACGGTGAGCGCTGCGCCGCGTGCCACATGCTCTCGCGCGACGGCAATCGGCTGGCTGTGTCCTTCGGCGACGGCGACTTCGGCGGCGTGGTCGACGCGACCCGCGACCTGCGCGGCCCCGAAGCGCCCGTGGTGTTTCGCTTCGATCGCTCGTGGTTCTACTCGAGCTTCAGCCCCAACGGGCGACGCTTGTGGATGACGGACGCGATGCAACAGTCGCAGCTGCTCGACGCGAACACAGGCGCGGTCGTGACGCCCGCCTCCGGACCGCTGCGCAACGGAACGCACCCCGCATGGGCTCCGGACAACTCCTCCGTCGTGCTCGTCGTCAACGCGAACGACGCGTGGAACCTCAACGTCGGCGACCTCGCCAGGATCCCTGTCGCAGGGGACGATCGCTTCGGCGCCGCGGGAGCGCTCCACACAGGCGCGTCGCTCATGGGCGCGCCCGAAGGCGGCGCGATGGACGCATACCCCACGTGGTCTCCGGACTCGCGTTGGATCGCGTTTCAGCACGGCCGCGGCGTGGTCGCTTCGCGCGCGGACGCGTCGGGCGCGCTCTACCTCGTCGCGCCCGCCGGAGGAGCGCCCGTTCGGCTCGACCGCGCGAGCGAGGGGCGCACGCCGGGCGACGCGTTCTACCCGAACTTCACGCCGTTTGTGACAGAGGGAATGGACCCGAGCGTCGACGGCGCAGGCGAGTTTCGGTCCGTGTACTGGCTGCTCTTCTACGCGCGGCGCGACTACGGAAACGCGCAGGTCGGCACGCGCGGAACGGGCCGTCGCCAGATCTGGGTGAGCGCGATCTCGACCGATGTGCGAAGCGGTCGAGACGCGAGCGCGGTCCCCTATTGGCTTCCGGGCCAAGAAGTCGCCCAGCAAAACGCGTCCGCCCTGTGGGCGCCCCTCGCGTGCCGACAGTCCGACGCGGATTGTCAGGACAACGGCGAGTGCTGCAGCGGCAATTGCTTCAGCGGGCGATGCCTGCCGCCCGGAGGCTCGCCCGACAGCGGCGGCGCGTGTCGTCGCGAAGGACAGAGCTGCGGGACCAGCGCGGACTGCTGCGATCGATCGCTCACGTGCGTCGGCTCGATCTGCGTCTCGATGCCGCTCTGAGCGGGGATTCGAGCGAGATTTCATACCTTTGCAGAAGGTCACCCCCTCGAGCGGCCTCACTCGACATTCGGGCCGCGCACCCGCTCGCTTCGCGACTCGCGCGCTCACGCGCGATCGATCGCGCGGCACACGACTCCCACTCGACTGCACCGCCGCTGAGAAACGCGATACGTTGCCTCTCGATGAGCGTGCTGATCTACGCAAACAAGCACTTTCTCTGCGCGCGATGGGGCACGATCACGCGCGACGACCTCGAGCAATTGCTCACGCGCGCGCAGGCGATCCAGCGCTCCGAAGGCAGGCGACTCGTGTACGCGGGCGTCCAATACGACGACTCGTCGCTGCCCGATCGAGAGCTCACGCGGCACCTCATCGAGCGCGCGACGACGTTGGCGAAGGCCTGCGATCGCTTCTATCTCGTGATCGCCGCGCGGGGCGTCAGCGCGTCGCTCCATCGAACGAGCGTTCGCAGCATGCTCACGGTCGCTCGAATCGCCGGGGCGGACGTACGGCGCGTGCAGGTGATGGACTCGGTCGACGCGGTGCTCGCTGACGCAGGCGACGATTTGCCCGTGGCTCGCGCGGTGTTGCGCGCGGAGCTGACCGCGGCGGGAATTCCCTGATTCGACAGCTCACGCGCGCGAAGCAACGCGGCTCGAGCCGTTGGGGTCGAGGGCGTTCGTCGATACACTCATCGACGGAGTGCCTCGACGATGAATCGACGACGGTGGTCTTTGATTTCGTGTGCGATGATCGTCGCGTCGTGCGCCGAGGTCGTCGTCGCCGAGCGGCCCGACGCGAGTCGCGCCGATCGCGTCTCGGTCGACGGAACCACGCAAGACGTCGCGAACGACTCGACGCTCTCGCCAACGGACGCTTCGGGGTCGATGGACAGCGGCGCGCTCGTCGACGCGCCGACGCCGCCGATGGACGTCACCCCGCCTCCGCCGTGCGATCGGCGATTCACGCTGAGCCCCGCGTCGGTCGCTGACAACGCGCCGTTCGAGGTGCGCTTCACGGACCCGACGGGCTGGGCGTTCATCGGTCTCGATTGGAGCGGCCCCTCGACGCCGTCGTGGATGTTCGTCGACGTCGTGACGCGCGACCCGTTCACGTGGCTGTTTCGTGTGCAACCGACGGCGGCCGGTCGCTACACGGTCACGTTCACCGCGGACAACGGCGCGCGACGACTCGGCGCGTGCACGTTCGACGTGCGACGCGCGGGAGGGCCGACGGACTCGGGCGTGGTCGTTCCGACCGACAGCGGCGCGCCGACAGGGACGTTCGTGACGCGCTCGGGGACGAATTTCACCGCGGCAGGCGCGCGCTTCCGCTTCATCGGAATGAACTCCGCAGGCCTCCCGCACTACGGCGCCGCGCCCCTCATGTACGCGCGCTCCGAGCAGATCGTCACCGAGCTCGACGAGATGCGCCGCATGGGCGTTCGCGTTGTTCGCGTGTTCGCCGCGGCCGAAGACGTCGACAACAACGCCGTCGCCGCGCGGCTCGGACGCGTGCTCGACCTCGCCCTCGCGAGGGGCATCTACGTCATCGCGGCCCTCACCGACTTCTACGCCACGACGCCCTATCACCCGCAGGGCGATCGTCGCTTCTACATGCGCGACCCGAGGTTTCCGCTGGATCTGCTCTCTCCCGAGTTCTTTCGAACAGGGTATCGAACCAACTACGTCCCGTGGGTCCGCACGGTCGTCTCGCGCTTCGCGTCGCACCCCGCCGTCTTCGCGTGGGAGCTCGGCAACGAGATCAAGTGCGACGATGACCACCGCGCGTTCATCAACTTCGCGTCGGACGTGAGCAACACGATCCGTTCGCTCGACAGCCGCCACATGATCACGACCGGGATGATCACCGCGCGTTGGGCGAACGACGCCGAAGCGCTCGAGATCTACCGCCTCCCCAACATCGATTTCGTCACGTACCACAACTACAACGGGACGCTCGAGTTCGCGGACTTCGACCACGGGATCGCCCGCATGGCCGG
Organism: Myxococcales bacterium; assembly: GCA_016793325.1. Classification (GTDB taxonomy): domain Bacteria; phylum Myxococcota_A; class Polyangia; order Polyangiales. The sequence continues at coordinate 35,680 of JAEUKI010000061.1, forward strand.
AAAGCCCTTCATCGTCGAAGAGGCCGGCTTCGAGAGCGGCGACCGCCCCGCGCGCGCAGACGCAGACATCCGCGCGCACATGGATTCGCGCACCGCGAGCGGGTACATGCAGTGGGGCTTCACCGTGATCACCCCCGATAACGGAAACGGCGACCGACAGTTCGGCATGGATCGACTGTTTCACGCGAGCGACTACGACAGGCTTTTCACGATGTACAGCGCCGCCGCCGCTCGCTATCGCTGAGCGGCCCCGCGCGGCTCCGTGGTCCGTCGAAAGGACGACACACAAAGAGCCAACTCCGGGGAAATTTCCCGAGAAACTCAGCCAGCGTGCCGCCGACCGAAGGCGTCGCCACTGCAGGAGCAAGCCATGTTGACCGATGTACAAGCGCTCGTGAGCGCGACGCTGTTGACCTTCGTGATGGTGATGAGCGCGAGCTTGATGAAATCCAAAGCGTGGACGCCCTCGGGCCTCGCGCTCGCGTTCGGAAATCGCGACAACCTCCCCGAGCCCTCACCGGTCGCGTCGCGCGCCGACCGCGCGGCGAAGAACATGCTCGAGGGCATGGTGTTCTTCGTCGCGCTCGCGTGCGCCGCGCGCTTCGCCAACCGCCCACAAGAAGCAGCGCTCGGCGCGACGGTCTTCGTCTACGCCCGCGTCGTGTACTGGTTCGTCTACCTCGCAGGAGTGCCGTACTTGCGAACGGCCGTGTGGTTCGCGAGCGTCGCCGGGCTCGTCATGATGGGCAGAGCCGCGCTCGGGTGACGTGCGCTGCGGGCGGATCGCTCAGCGGTGAGCACGGTCGATCGCCAGCACCTCGCGAGCGCGCTCGGGCGTGACGACACGAGAGATCCACGGATCGACGAGGAGGATCACGGGAGCGACCTGCGCAGGATCCACGGGCCACCAGCGCGGGACAAACGCGCGCAGGATCGGCCACGCGCGCTCGGGCTGCCCCTGCTTGACCCACGCGCGCGCGACGCTCACCGCGTGATCGAAGTGAAAATGGGGGTGGGTCTCGTCGAAGCGCTCGATGATCGCCTCGTCGACGCCGAAGACGACCGCGAGCGCAAACGCGTGCAACGCGAGCTTCTCGGGGGCGTTCTTGAAGCGACGGTCCTTCGTCGCGGCCGCGATCGCGTCGTTGTACTTCGCCACGTCCGGCGCGCGTATCGACGAGGGCTCGACGTACTCGCTGAGCAGCACCGCGTTGGTCTGCGCGCTCATCGACGCCGGAACCAACTTCGCGCTCTCCTCGATGATCGACGGGTCCCCGAGCTCTCGCGACGCGCGTCGAACCAGCCGACACGCGTCGCTGAACACGTTGCTCGTCGAGACCGCCGATGGATTCGCCAACAGCCGACGCGCGTGCGGGACGAGCTCGCTCCATCGCCCCATGAACGCGAGCAGTTCTGCCGCGGACGCAGCCGCGCACCCGTCGCCTTGCTCGGACAGCGCGAGCAACGCCTCGAGCGACGGCTCCGGCTCGCCTGCGAGCGCCCTCTCGACCGCAGCGCGCGCCGCGGTCACCGCACGTTTCTTGGCCATCGCGCAGAGCCTCGCACGATTCAGCCCGAAGCCGCACTCGCGTCCCGTCCCCCGCACACACGACACCGGCGACGCCTTCTGTTGGCGACTCGACACACGAGGGTCTCGGGATAGGTCCCAAGGATTCTCGGAGGAGTCTCGATGCGCGCCCCACTCCGACCGCGTCGCGCTCGCGCTGCGCGCGCTTTGGCGCGATGTGTGTCGGCGTTGGCGCGTGCGGTCGGGCGGCGCGTGGCGCGCGGCTGTATCGCTCGACGACATGAACCTTGACTGTCGAACAGCGGTGGCGTGCATCCTCCCCCTGCTCGCGCCGACCGTGGCGCTCGCGCAGACGACGCAACAACCCGACGCGACGATCGCTCCGTCGCAGCAACCAACGCAGCAACGAGGCGCTTCGAGAAACTTCGTGGGCGCGAACATCATGGGGGTCGTCGGTTTTTTGCGGCTCAACGCAGGGAGCTTCGGCGTCTCGTACGAGCACATCGCCGCGGGACGCCACGGGCTTCGCGCGAGCTTCGACTTCGTGCACGTGCACCAGGCTTCGACCGAGCTCCAGACCCACCAGTGGAGCCTCGGGGGCTCGGTCGCGTATCGCTACTACTTCATGGACGCGATGGGCCCGTTCGTCGGAGCGAGCGTCGGGTACCGCCGCGGATGGGGACACTTCGAAGAGCCGGGGCGCGTCGCGATGGTGCACTTGTTCAACGAGCACGTCCGCGCGATGGCGCACGCGGGTTATCGCTATGTGCTCGCGGGGCGGTGGCCGACGTTCAGCTTCGTTCCATCGCTGGGCGTTGGGTATGCGTACTACAACGTCGAGCTCGCGCCCCACAGTCACCACGCGACCGCCGATGGAGCGTACGTCACGCGAACCGCGCGCGATCAGCTCGCGGCGACGCCGGTCATCATCGACCTCGAGCTGACCTTCGCGCTCGCGTTTTGAAGCGCACCCTCAGCGCTCGTGCTCGCCTCGCGACCAGCGCCCAAACGCTCTGACAAACGCCGAACGCTCGGAGTACCCGAGCCGCGCGGCGATCTCGTCCGGAGAGCACCCCGCAGAGAAGAGCGCCCGCGCCCGCTCGCGACGCACTTGCTCGACGAGCGTTCGAAAGCTGGTGCGCTCGTCCGCGAGCGAGCGCTGCAGCGAGCGCGTGCTCACCGCGAGCCTGCGCGCGACGGATCGAATCGACGCTTCTCCGAGGGAGGGCTCTTCTTCGATCGCCCACAGCGCCCGCGCCGAGACACCCTTGCGCTCGGAGAGCGCGGCCCGCGTCGGCTCGGTCAGCCGCTCGAGCACCGCGAGCAGCACAGGGTCCGCCGAGCGCAGCGGCAACGCGAGGTCTCGAGACGACACGCGAAGCCCCGTCGATCCCGCAGAGAAACGCAGCTTCGCGCAGCCGAACGCCTCGGCGAGCGCCGATGAATTCGTGGGCTCTGCGTGACCGAACCAGCACTCGAGCGGGTTCAGCTCGACGCCCGTCGCGCTGCGCGCGCGGTCGAGAAGCGCGGCGAGCCACAGCTCGTTGCCGTGACGCGAGAGCCCCTCGGCGTGCCCCGCGATCACGTGCGAGACGCTCGTCGCGTCTTCATCGCGGCCGAGCACGATCTCGACGTCCGCGTTGAAGAGCGCGATGTACCGCGGGATGTTCTCGAGCGCGTCGCCGAGCGTGGCGGCGCTCAAGCAATTGAGCTGCAGCAAATCCCAGGTCGATCGAGACAGCGCGCGCCCCACGTGGACCCCGAGCAACGGCTCGTCCGCGCGCTCCGCGGCCGCGTCGAGAAACGCGCGCAGCTCAACGAGCGGCCAGTCGACGTACGGGAGCGTCGCGCTCTCGAGCGGCAGCGATCGCGCGCGCAAGAACGCTCGGACGTCGACGCCGCGCTTCTCGAGATACGCCAGCACCGGGCCGACGATGTGCGATCGAAAGGGCCGTCCGCGCACGAGAGCGACGACGGTAACACGCATCGATCTCGAGATTTTTCTGCGCGACTGCGACCGCCGACGGTCTTCGAACGAAGCGAGCCAACGGTGTACGATCGGGGCAACGTCGAGCTCGATGAAGGTTGTCTACGCGCAACAAGCGTTTCCGACCGAGTGGACTCGGTCGATCTTCCTCGCGGGCCCCACGCCGCGAAGCGCCTCGGTGCAGAGCTGGCGTGGCGAGGCGCTCGCGCTCTTGCGCGCGCGAGGCTTCGACGGCGTCGTGTTCGTGCCCGAAGACGAGTCGGGGACGTTTCGCGGCGAGTACGACGATCAAGTGACGTGGGAGCGCGAGGGCCTGCGCATGGCCGACGTGATCGTGTTCTGGGTTGCGCGCGAGCTCGAGACGATGCCGGCGTTTACGACGAACGTCGAGTTTGGCCACTGGATTTCCTCGGGAAAGTGCGTCCTCGGCCACCCCGAGCGCGCGCCGAAGACGCGCTATCTCGCGTGGCTCGCCGGGGAGCATCGCGCGCCGGTGCACCACACGCTCGAGGCCACGCTCGACGAAGCGATCGCCCGAACGCGCCCTGTTCTTCGCGCTGGCGGCGAGCGCGCGGTCCCGCTCTTGGTCTGGGACACGCCCGCGTTTCAGCGGTGGTACGCGGCGCAGCGCGCCGCAGGCAATCGCCTCGACGACGCCAACTTGCTCTGGCACCACCGCACGCGCTTCAGCAACAAGGTCTTCGCGTGGATCCTTCGCGTCAACGTGTGGATCGCGAGCGAGGACCGACACAAGTCGTCCGAGTGGGTCATGGCGCGGACGGACGCGTCGAGCGTCGTTCTCTATCGGCGCAACGGCCCCGATCCGATGGACGCAGACGTGCTCATGGTGCGCGAGTTTCGCGCGCCCGTTCGCAATCGAAACGCGATGGTGCTCGAGCTTCCCGGCGGCTCTTCGGACGACGAAGACGTCGATCCTGCGACCGTAGCCGCGGACGAAGCGCGCGAAGAGACCGGCATCAGCGTGGACGTGTCGAGGCTTCGCTCGATCGGCGCGCGGCAGACGTTCGCCACGCTCGCTTCGCACGTCGTGCACGGCTACGCCGCAGAGCTCACCGACGAAGAGCTCGCCCACGCCCGCGCCCTCGTCGCCTCGCGCGCCGTGATCGACGGCAAAGGAACCGAGCGAACCTGGGTCGAGCTCCGCACCGCGCGCGAGATCTTCTCGGACACCGAAGCGGACTGGACCACCGTCGCCCTCGTCGCCAAAGCCCTGCTGTAGCGGTCGCGCCCTTCACTGACCGCAGGTCATCCCAACAGCTCTGCGATCTTCTTCACGCTGTTGAAATTGCGCGCGGTGACCGGACTGCCCGCGAGGCGATCGAGCACCGCGGGGGTGAGCTTGCTGCGCCCTGCCCCTTCGTTGAAATCGATCCACAGCCCGTCTTCGAGCGCGCTCAGGCGCTCGCCGTTCTTCGCGTACGCGCCGAGCGCCGCCGCCGCGCCCGCGACGAGGGGGCGCTTGCTGAGCGCGAGGTGCAGGATGTTCGGCCGATCGCGCTCTGCGTCCGCGAAGGGGCTGCCTTTGGCGTAGACGCTCCACTGCTCGCGCGTGCGGACGATCACCGGGATTTCGAGGGAGAACTTCTTGGCGATCGCGGCTTCGAGCGCGCGCTCTGTCGCCTCTGCGTCGAGCGCGCTCGTGACGAACAGATTGCCGCTCGCGATGTACGTGCTCACGTCCGCGAACCCGAGCTTCACCGCCAGCGCGCGCAGCGCCTCCATCGGAACCTTGTTGGCCCCGCCCACGTTGATTCCCCGCAACAGCGCGATCATTCGAGTCGTCATCGCAGTGCCCGTAGCTCCGTGTGTCTGTACCGCATCGAGAGAGCGCGCGCGATCACTCGACTTCGATCCGCGAGCGGACTTCGTGATCGCGTTCGCTCACGGGCAACGGGAGACAGCCGCCGCGGCCACGAGCATCGCGCGAGCCATGCTGGCCACGGCGTCGATCGACAGTCCGATGCGCCGCGCTGCGCCGATGCCCGACGAGATCGTCATCACGTACCGCTGTCGATCGAAGCTCCCCGGCGTCGCGGCGTAGCCCGCGAGCGCCGCGCCCTCGACGACGACTTCGACGGCCGCGCCGCGAGGCGTGCTCCAGCGCACGCGCCCCATCCGACGCGCCATCGTGTTGGCCACGTCCTCGGCGAGGTCCTGCGCGCGAAACGCGGTCTGCTGCGAGTTGACCGGCGCCAACGCGCGCAGCCGCCGCGCGAACGCTCGCTCTCCGACGCGCTCGAGCGCCATCGGAGCGAGCGTGCGAATCATGTGGTCCGCGATCGCGTAGCCCACGGCTGTCTCCGAGAAATTCGCGCGCTCGACGCCGCTCGTGTTGCTGAGGTCGACGTCGTCGATCGCGCGTTCGCCGCCGCGCACCTGCGCGAGCGCTCGTTGGCGAACGAGCAGCAACGTGGGGCTCGGCGACGCGCACTGCCGCTGCGCGAGAGCCTCCATGGGCGACAGGATCACGAGCAACCCGAGCGTCGCAGCCAATCGCTTCATCGATCGCAGAGGGTTGCACTCGCTCGCCCAGCGCGCCAGCGAGGCCCAGCGAAATCGCGCTCAATCCCACCAGAGCTCGACGACGCGCGCTGGCGCGCGAACGCCCGCGACGCGACGCGCTTCGTCGTCCGTGAGCGTCACAGCGCTGTCGGCGAACCAATGAACTTCACCCATGAAGCGAATGCGCTCGGCGGCCGCTTCGTCGTCGACGACGACCCAGAGCTCGTCGGCGTTCCACCCGGAGTCCGCGAGCTCGAGCACGGTGTTGAACCGCGTGAGGCTCTCGGTCACGCGACGGCCTTCGCGAAACCTCCTGCGCAATCGCCCGAACGCGACCGCCCTCCACGCCGCGGGGTGCGCGACGAGCCACGCGTGAACGCGATCGCCGCGAAACGCGTTGTATCCAGCGCGTCGAACGATCTCGAGCTGGATCGCTTGCGCCGACGGAGCGTCGCGCTCGGCGATCGAGCGAAGCCCCTCGGTGTCCCAGCGGGCGGTGACGACGTCGTCGCGAGCGCGCTCGACCTCTCTCGCGCCCATGGACGCGAGCGCTTCGGCGACGCGGGCGGGGTCGCGCGTGACGACGTGGAGTGTGTCGGCGTTCCACACGTCGTCGCGGAGCGCGCTGAGAAAGAGAAGGCCGTCGTCCTCGCGCTCGAGCCCCTCGTCCGTGTACGTCGCGTTTGCCTCGCGAAGAAACTGCACGGACAACGCGGTCTCGTCTTCGAGCCACGCGCGCAGCGTCGCCGCGATCGCAGCGCCGTCGAAGCGCTTCGACCTCGTGCGCTCGATGAGCGCGAGCTGCAGGTCGATCAACGATCCTTCGATCGTCGGCGCGTCTTCGAACACCGGTGGCTCCGCGAGCGCGCGCTCGGCGACGAGCGACACGAGCGTATCGACGCCATCCCCCGTCTTCGCGCTGACGTCGAGCGCGTCCTTCCACGTCTCCCGCAACACGCGAACAGCGCTCGCGTCCGCCGCGAGGTCGCGCTTGTTGAACACCGTGACGATCGGCTTCTCGAGGTCGTGCCACGAGCCGTAGATCCAGCGATTCATGCGACAACCGACGCGCTCTGCGTCCGCGTCCGACGCGTCGATCACATGGACGACCACCGCCGCCTCGATCAGCGCGTCGAGCAGCTCTTCGAAGCGCTTCATCGCCGCGTCGCTCTCGTCGTCGTCGCGCGCCTGCCCGGGGACATCCCACACAACGACCTTCGCGTCGCCGAGGACGCACTTCGCGCGGTTCGCGGTGAACTTCGCGTCACCCGCGAGTCGCTTCGCGAGCGTCGACACGCCGGCTCCCTTCGCGCCGACGATCGCGACGATCGGCGTCGGCTCAGCCTTCTTCACGGTCTTCTTCGCGGGCTTCTTCGCGGGCTTCTTCGCGGGCTTCTTCGCGATCGCTTTGCCGCGTGGCTTTGCGCCGGGCGTGCGCTTGCTCGTCGTCTTCGGGCGCTTCTTCGCGGTGGCCATTGCACGACGAACGATACCCGCCAGCGCACCTCCCTCGAAGCCGCGGCGTCGATCACGGAAAGTTCGTGTTGGTCCGAACGAGCTCGCCTGCGGTGAAGCCCGGCCGCGTGACCTCGACGGTCGCGCCGTTCTTCGCGGTGATGCGCAGCGTGAACATCCCCTCGCCGAATCCGCCGTCGTCGTTGAAGGTCCCGTCCGCTTCGCGGCGCATCGTGAACCAGTTGCTGTGATTCGCGCTGCGCACCTCGACGCGCTCGACCGCGACGCTCGGCGTGCGGACCCAGAAGCTCGTCCACCAGGGGTTGGCCCCCGTTTGAAACTGCAGATGAATCGGCTCGCTCCCCGGGCAGCGCGTGAGGCGCCAGCGCATTCGGCGTGGATTTTCGCCGGAGTTGAGCGCGTCGTACGCGGCCCGACTCACGTCGATGTCCCCGTCCGCGTGCGTCGCTCCGTAGGTCACGACGCGGGCGATCACCGATCGTCCTCGCTCGGTCGTGATCGCGATGCACGCATCACAGAAGCTCCCGTTGGCGGCCACCGCGTTCGAGAGCCCCGCGAGCATCGTCCCTTCGAGCTGCTGTACTTGCGATGGATACGGAGAGCACGCGTTGTTGAACGAGCCCGTCCACTCGACGGGCCCCAAGTGAAAGTCTCCCGCGTGCTCTTCGCCGAACGGCATCGCCGACGCGTCGCTCGGGTTGTTCGCTCCGTCTGCGGGCGCGTTGTTGGGGGCCGGTCCGCAGGCACAGAGCGCGAGCGTCAGCGCCCACGACGAGCGATTCGCGAATTTCATCAGCGTTTGGTCGAGCGTCGCGCACAACGGCGCTGGCTGTCGAGCGCCGCTCACCCGCCGTCGCTCGCGGCGTCGCCGCGCACGTTCACCGTGTTGCGTCGGGCGGCGCGACGAGGTCGTACTCGATGAGCACGACGCCGGACCGATACGAGCGGGTCGCGCGATGCTCGAGAACACGAGGCAAAACGCCAGCGTCGTCGAACAGCGGTCGTCCTCGCCCGAGCACGAGCGGCGAGACCTTGAGCCACAGCGCGTCGACCAGCCCGTCCGCGAGCAGCGCGCCCGCGAGGCGACCGCCGCCGCACAAGTAGATCGGCGCGCCTTCTTCTTCTCTCAACGCGCGAACCACGGCGCTCGGATCGCCGCGGTGCACGGTGACGTTGGGCGCTTCGCTCGGGCGATCATCGGGCAGCGTCCGCGAAAACACGTGGGTGGGCATCCAGGGGTACGGGTCTCGTACGCCCATGCGCAGCCCCACTTCGTAGGTCGAGCGGCCCAAGACCGCAGCGCCGAAGGACCTCAACCGATCGAGGTAGTCCGCGACGTGATCGCCCTCCATCGGAAACCGATGAAACGCCCCATCGGGCTCCGCGATAAACCCGTCGACCGAAGCCGCGACGAAGTAAACGACTCTTCTCATAACCTTCTCCCGCGTGCGCAATCGCACGCACGAAACCCAGTGAAACAAGCGCTCGTTGCGTAGCGCTGTCGTCGTCGTTGGTTTCAGAGGAGAGACGTCATGGTGCGGCGCGACGGACGCGCCGACACGAGCACTAGCAAGCGCCCGCGGCGTAGACAAGCGCCACGCGCGGCCCCGACGGACTCGATGAGCGCTGTGGCGCCGAGACCCGCCAGTGCGTCGCTACGCGTGGCCGACGATCGGCGGAGCGCTCGCTTCGTCCACGCCGTGCTCGGCCAGCCGCCGAAGCGCGCGCTCGACGAGGGCCGTGTTCACGTACGTTTGAATTCGTGTGGCCTTGCCCCAGCGCAGCTCGGTCACCTGCACGCCGTGGTTCGTGTACGGCTCTCCGAACGCCGGTCGCACGGTGTCCTCGAAGACCACGGTCACCATCGCGCGCGCCGCCCAGCCGCTGACCGCGATGCGCTTGATCGCGAATCGCCCTGGCAAGAGTCGCAACAGCCGCTCGAACCATCGCGCGACAGCCTCGCGGCCGGTCCGCGTTCCGCCGAGGGCGTGGTCGCCTTCGAACGTGTAGTGAACGCGCTCGTCCATGAGCGCCAACGCCGCGCTCGGGTCGCCTTCGCTCAGCCTGGCGAAGCTCTGCAGGACCTTGCTTCGAACGATCGCCGCGAACGGATCCAGCGTGAGTCCGTCACTCGTTTGATCGACAGGATGGCTCGATTGCATCGAACACCTCGAGGTGAGTTTGTCGAATCCGCCCCAACATTTCGCGCCCGCGCTTCGGCCCGAACGAGCGCGCGAGCGCGAGGCCGCCCGCGAGCGACGACAGCAGCGTCCACGCGCGCGCCTCGCGATCGCCCACGGGTCGAACGCGCGCCGACACGAAGGCGACGAGCTCGGCGGCCGCGGTCTGCAACGGCGTTCGCGCGGCGCTCGTCTGCCGAGAGAGCTCGGACAACGTCGCCGCGATCGGACAGCCTCGCGCGCGGTGATCGAAGTGCCACTCGCTGAGGTATCGCTCGATGAGCGCGCGCTCGAACGCGGCTCCTTCGAGCCCCTCGGCGCCTTCGCAGAGCATCGCGGCGGACTCGCGCATCGCCGCGGCGAGCGCTTCGCCGATGAGCTCGTCTTGCGCGCCGAAGTGCCGGTAGAAGCCGCCGACGGTCATCTTGGCCTTCGCCATCACCCGCGCGACGGACGTCCGCTCGATCCCGTCGCCGCGCACCATGCGCGCCGCGTGGCCGACCAGCGCCTCGCGGACCGCTCGTTTGTGCTCGGGTGGGTAGCGCACGAGATAAGATTACGACCATGATCTTATCAGCGTCAAGCGAGCTGCTCCTGCGCGGCTCCGCGCGGCTCAGCGTGGGTCGAGGCTGGTCTCGCGGAGCAGCGCCGCCGGCGTGGCGTCGGTGAACTGACGAAACTCCGCGATCATGTGGGCCTGGTCGCAATACCCTTCGGACAGCGCGATCGCCGCCCAATCCACGGCCTTCGCGTCGCGCGCCGCGCGAAGCGCCCTGTGAAATCTCGCGAGCCTCGCGTACGCCTTCGGGCTCGAGCCGATCACCTCGACGAACGCTCGCCGCAGCGTGCGCTCGCTCACGCCGAGCTCGCCCGCGACCGAACGCACGCCCGCGCGCTCGAGTCGCGTCGCCGCGGCGAGGGCCAAGGCCGTTCGAGCGCTGTCGGTCTCGCGAAGGCGCTCGCTGATCGCGGCGCTCAGGATCGCCGCAGCGTCGGCGAGCGTCGCGGCGCTCGCGAGTCGATCCTCGAGCACGCGCATCGAAGCGCCTCCCCAGAGCTCGTCGAGCGCGACGATCCGCTCGGCGATCTGCGCGGGAGACACGCCGAGCAACGACCGACACGAGCCCAAGCGAAGCCGCGCCATCACCGCGCGCTGCCCGGCGCGCACGGTCTTTCGACGCGCCTTCGACTGCAACCCAAACGCGTAGATGTCCATCCCGCGCCGCGCGTTCGGGCCGAATCGCACCGTGATGTACGCCTCGGCGCGAGGCAGCTTGATGCGCGGAGACTCGACGCGACACTCGTCGAACGAGATCGCCGAGACCGCGGGAGCGCCGCGCGCGGGCACCGTGGTGGCGCTCGATGGGGGTTGCACAGCGCGATTCATGCGACGACGCGCGGGGATCGCAAGCGAAGAACGCGCCCGTGGCCGAAACTTCCAATCGCCTCGTGGCGTCGCTCACTAGCGTCTAGGGCCATGAAGGTGCTGATCACTGGTGCGACCGGAAAGGTCGGAAATCGTCTCGCCAAACGCCTCTCTCGCGGAGGCACAACCGTCCGCGCGCTCGTCCGTTCGCTCGACCGCGCGAGCGACCTGCGCCCGCTCGGCGTCGAGCTCGCCCGAGGCGACCTCCTCGATCCCGCGTCGCTCGTCGCGGCGGTGCGCGGCGTGGACGCGGTCGTTCACTGCGCGGCGTTCTTTCGCGGAGCCACCGACGCGCAAGCGCACGCGGTCAACGACACGGGCACGCGACACCTTGCGCACGCCGCGCGCGAGGCGTCCGTGCGTCGCTTCGTCTTCACGAGCACCGGCCTCGTCTACGGAGACGCAGGCGGGCGCCTCGTCGACGAAGAGCATCCGTGCGCCCCCACCCACGCGTATCCCGTGAGCAAGCTCGCGGCCGAGCGATTCTTGCTCGGCTTCGAGGGGCTCGACGCGCGCGTCGTGCGGCTGCCGTTCGTGTACGGCGACGGAGACCCACACATTCAAGAAACCCAGCAAATGATGCGTCCCTGCGCGCCGACCCAGCGCATGTCGATCGGGCACCACGAGGACGTCGCCCGCGCGATCGCCCTGGTCCTCGCCGCGGACTCGCCCGCGCACCGCGTCTTCAACGTGACGGACGACGAGGCGCCGACGCTTTCTACGCTTTTTGCTGCGGTGGGCGCACAGCCCCCGGACGGCTCGGCCCCCGAGCGCGGCGCGGCGTTCGACGCGGTGCTCGACGGTCGACGAATCCGCGAAGCGCTCGGGTTTGCGCCGAGGTACGCGCGCATCGCGGACGCGGTCGCGGCCAACGCCCTGTAGCATCAGCGGTCCCGCTCGGACGCTGGAGCCGTCGCCACGCGACCGGATTGGTCACGCAAACCCCTCGCGTTGCGTGCTTCTATGGCGGACGACTGAGGTATGGTCGACCCGTGACGACGGCGCCGCTCGGCCCAGGCGAGCAGATCGCGGGGCGATACACGATTGAATCCGCCATCGGCGAAGGTGGAATGGGCACCGTCTTCGCTGCGACCCAGGCGTTTACGGGCCGTCGCGTCGCCGTCAAGGTGCTGCACGATCACTGGGCGAGCGACGAGACCGCCGTGCAACGCTTCGTGCAGGAGGCGCGGATCGTCGCGCAGCTGTCGCACCCGAGCATCGCGCAGGTGCTCGACGGCGGCGTCGATCCGCAGCACGGCGTGTTCGTCGTCATGGAGCGCCTCGAGGGCCGCACGCTGCAGCAGTGGCTCGACGAGAAGCAGCGCGTCGAGCTCGAGGACGTGCGCCGCTGGCTCGTTCCTGTGATGCACGCGCTCGCGGTGGCGCACAGCTCGGACGTGCTGCACCGCGACGTCAAACCCGACAACATCTTCCTCGCGCGCCAGGGCGACGGATCGACCGTGGCGAAGCTGCTCGACTTCGGAATGTCGAAGCTCACCGCGGGCCGCGAAGCGCTGGTGAAGACGCACACTGGCGCGGTCCTCGGGACGCCTTGGTACATGTCCCCCGAGCAGACGCGCGGCGACGTTCTCGACTCGCGCGCAGACGTCTGGTCCATGGGCGTCGTGCTCTATCAGTGCCTCTCTGGCGATCTGCCGTTCGCAGGCAACACGCTCCCCGCGGTGATCGCAGGAATCATGACCCGCGAGCCGACCCCGTTGCGCTCGCTCCGCGAGGACCTCCCGCAGCCGCTGTGCGACGTGGTGATGCGCGCGCTGCAAAAAGACCGCGAAGCGCGCGTCCCCTCGATGCGAGCGCTGGCCGACGAGGTCGCCCGCGCCGTGCGCACCGCGCAAAACTCCGTGGCGTTCGCGCAGACTGTCCCGCACGGAGCGGACGTCTCGCAGCAGATTCAAGCGGCGCTCGCGAAGGTCAACTCGACGCCTCCGCCCCCAGGTCCATCGCAGACCGAACAGCCGCAGCCCGTGGTTCCGCCCAGCACAATCGCGATCCCCGCGGTGGTGCTCAAACGCGTGACGGCGGAGGCGGCCGCGATGCCGCTGCCCAACGCCAACCCCACACAGACAGCGCAGACGACACCGCCGCCGCGATCGACGGTCGAGCTCGACGCGCCGATCGACACCCGCAAGACCGCGGAGCTCGACGCATCGAACAAGCCGCGCGAGTCCGCGCCCGTCGCGCCGATCGAGTCGATCAGCCCGATCCTCATCGTGGTCGTCACAGCAGTGGTCGTCGCCGGCGTCGCGATCGCCGTGATCTTGTTGCTCAAGCGCTGAGCTCGAAGCCCTCCCATCCCCCGAGCTCCTCGGTCCGCGTCGAGCCAACGGAGGGCGTAGCCAGCGTACAGTCCGCGTATGGCGCGATCAGTGCTGCGAGCCGCCACCGCGGTCGCCGAACAGCTCTACGCCGAACTTCGGCCGAAGCTCTTCGCGCCCCCGCGCGCGCGCTACGCCGAAGCGCGCCAGAAGCTCTCGGACTTGTGGGACGACGAGCTCGCGTTGATCGCCGACAGGCGCCCTCCGTCCGCGCCCGAGCGGCTCGAGCTCACGCGCGAGGCGTGGGAGCGCTGCGTGACACACGAATTCATCACGATGGAGTGGCTCGGCGACACCCGCACGCGCTTCGCGTGGATCGACGCCGCGCGCCACGTCGAAGACCTCGTCGAGACAGGCTACGTTCGCTCGGGAGAAGAGTGGCTCGATCGACCGCTGCCCATGAGCGTCCAGGCCGTCGTGTCGTTCGCCGCGGACGCACAGACGATCGAGAGCGCGAGGGCGTTGTGTCGCGTGCTTCTCGAAGCAGACCCGCGCACCTCGTGCGTCCCTGAGATCTCGTCGAAGCTCTTGCGCATTCGCGTCGATCGCGCGCCGCACGAGACTTCGGCGCTGTTTTCGCTGGCGTACGCAAACACGACGAAGGGGCTCTTCACAAACGCCGAGCTCGAGGCGATGGCGCCGCCGCGAGCCGTTCCGTTGGCGTGGAGCGCGTACGCGCGGACGGCGTGCGTGGTCGAGGCGATCGCCGCCGCGCACCAAGGCCCCGCGTACGAGACGGTCGTGCGCTGCGCCGCCGCGATCCGCGCCCTGTTCGCGATGGGCCTCGGCGTCGAGATCGGCTTCTGGAGCAAGCGCCCCGGAACCTTTCTGCGCGTGACGCTCCCGCTGCCCGCGACGCTCGCGTAGCGCGATCCCTGCACCACAACGATTGCTTCGCGCGCGCGACAGTGCCACGTTGCCGTGCCGAAGGAGCCACCTCCTGGCTGAAGCAACGTTCACTGGCGCAAAGGGACTCGTCGAAGACCTCCGCGAGCAATGCAACCTCATGGGGTCGAGGTCCCCGTCGTATCAAGCGCTGCTCCGCGAGCTCGCGAAGCTCCTCGAAGGAGGCCAGGACGCGCCGGCGCTGCTCGCGCACCTCGATCGCGTGTGGGGCCGAAGGACCTTTCAGGCCTACTACGAACGGCCGCTGCTCTTGCTCGCGTCGCTGCGCTTCGACGCGCTTCGCGACGGGCCCACGCACCCGCTGTGGAGCGCGCTCGCGTCGGACACCCCTAGCTCCGCCGACGTGCAACAACGAACCATCCTCGAAGCGCTTCGCGACGATCGTTTGGGGCTCTGGACCACGCTCGGGACGCGGCGCGTTCAGACCAACGAGACCTCGCGCGCGGTCGTCTGGCTGTGGCCTGCGCAGCTCGCGGGCTGCGACAACGGCGAGCGCCCCGTCGCGCTCGTCGACGTCGGAGCGAGCGCGGGGCTCAACCTCGTGGCCGATCAGCTGCCGCGCGTGTGGCGCGACAGCGCGGACGTCGCCGTTCCCACCGCGCACAGGCCCTCGGTGATCGCGCGGCTCGGGCTCGAACCGAGGCCGCTCGACGTTCGACGCGAAGACGACGTCCGCTGGCTCCACGCCTGCCTCTGGCCCGGAGAGACCGACCGACGCGCGAGGCTCGACGCGGCGATTCGCGCGATGCTCGTGGCCTACAAGTCTGGCGCTGGCCCCGCGATCGAGCGCACCAACGCCAGCACCGCCGCCGCGCGAATCGCGACGCTCGAGCGCACGCTCCCGCCCGACGCCGTAATCTTCGCGTACCAGACGCTCGTCGCGGGATACCTCCCGCCCGAAGAAGCCGAGGCCTACCGCGACACGATGAGCGCGCTCGTCGAATCGCTCCCGCAGGGACGCGTCGCGTGGCTCGAAATGGAGCTCAGCGAAAACCCCAAGGCGCGCCTGCCCGCAAACATCACCGCGCACGTGAAGGGCTACGCGGGCCGCGACGCCCTCGTCCTCGCGCGGTGCGGATTTCACCCCGCAGAAGTCGCGGTGCGAAGCGACGCAGCGAGCGCGTTTCGCGCGGCGATCGCGGCGCGCGCGTAGCCCAACAATTCAAGTGTCGCGAACACGAGCCACGTCGCCTCGGTCAGCGGCCGCTCGAAGAGCGACGGAGCGACGCGCGGGAGCTTCGCGTCGCACTGGCGCACGAGCCGATCGAGCGACTCGCTCATGAGCTCGCGCCGCCACGAAAAGACCGTGTTGAGCATCCCTCGGATGAGCGGGCTCGCTCGCGATACAGCGCTGATGCTGTTCACGGGACCGCTCGTTTGGCACGGACGCGCCGCGGCGCAAGCCCCGCGCGCACGCGATCGATCGCCGCGAGCAGCGGCTCGCGCAGCGAATCGGGCTCGATTTTCTCGAACGCCACGCCGCAGAGGAGCAAGTGCGACGCGAGCGCGTCGATCGTCGAGGCGCCGAGGTCGAGCGCGGTTCGATGCTCCGAGAGCGCCGTGAGCGTCCCGACCCACGGGGCGACGCGCGGCTGCAGCGCCGCGAGCGGCTCGCGGATGTACGCGCGCACACGAAATCGATAGGCGTCCTGCGTGATGGCCTTCGAGAGCATCTGCTCGGGGTCGAGCGGCGGCGCGCGCGGCGCGAAGGGCGCCCCCATGGACGCGGCGCTCATGCGGTCGACGCGAAACGTCCGCCAGTCCTCGCGGGCGCGGTCGAAGGCGATGAGGTACCAGCGTTGATTTCCTGTGTGGGCCAGGCGGAGGGGCTCGACCTCCCGCTGCGTCCGCGCTCGATCGTGCGCGGTGTACGCGAAGGAGAGCGAGAGGTGATCGCGGCACGCGCTGGCGATGAGCGCGAGCGTCGTAGGCGCCACCGTCGCTCGCTGACCGAGCGACACGATGGTGGTTTGCAGCGCGCGGAGGCGCTTTCGATGTCGTGGACCCAGCGATTGCTCGACCTTCGCGAGGAGGGTGAGCGTCGGCCGCTCGATTCCGTGCGAGCTGGCGGTGGCGGTGGCGAGCGCGAGGGCCATCGCGACGAGCTCGTCGTCGTCGAGCGTGAGGGGCGCGATGGTGTTTCCCGGAGCGAGCTGATAGCCGCCGCCGACGCCGGTAGAAGACTCGATCACGTAGCCGAGCGAGCGCAGGCGATCGACGTCGCGACGGAGGGTGCGCTCGGTGATCTCGAGTCGCTCGGCGAGCTCGGGCCCGCCCCATCGTCGTTGCGCTTGCAGCGTGGCCAAGAGCCGAAGGAGTCGCGCGGAGGTGTCGAGCATGGGCAAAAGCAACGCTACCAACGATCGAGGACCGAATCTGTCCGCAATGGGTCGTACACCGTACCTCGTCAACGAAAGGGTGCATCGATGAAGAAGAGCTACCGAGGGAGCTGTCACTGCGGCGCGGTCACGTTCGAGGTCGACGTCGACTTGAAAGAAGCTGGAACGGGCAAGTGCAACTGCCGGATCTGCTGGAAGATGCGGATCTGGAGCACCAAGGTGCGCCCCGAAGACCTGCGGCTGAAGACCGGCCAGGACTCGCTCGTGCGCTATTGGCCACGCACGATCGGCGGGGGATTTTGCAAGCGCTGCGGCATCACGACCTTCACCGAAGCCGAGGTCGCCGAGTGGAACCAGGGCCGCTCGGTCTCGGTCAACCTCGCGACGCTCGACGGCGTCGAGCCCGCAGAGCTCCTCGACGCGCCGATCCAGTACTTCGACGGTCTTCACGACAATTGGTGGAACAGCCCAGCCGAGACGCGACACTTGTAAGCGCCTCCGCCGCGGCGACCGTTGCGCGCAACGCGGAGCGCGTGCTCTCGTCTCGCCCTCGATGACGATCCTCGTCACAGGAAGCGCAGGCCACCTCGGAGAAGCGCTCGTTCGCACGCTCCGCGCGCAGGGCACGGACGTCGTCGGCGTCGATCGACTGGCCTCTCCGTACACGGACATCGTCCTGTCGATCACCGATCGCGCGGCGGTCGACGCGTGCATGCGCGGGGTCGCTGTCGTGCTGCACGCCGCGACGCTGCACAAGCCGCACGTCGCGACGCACGCGCGGCAAGCGTTCGTCGACACCAACATCACGGGGACGCTGAACCTCCTCGAGTCTGCCGTCGCGCACGGCGTTCGCGCGTTCGTGTTCACGAGCACAACGAGCGCGTTCGGCGACGCGCTCACGCCGCCGAAGGGCACGCCTGCGGCGTGGATCACCGAGGACGTCCGCCCCATCCCCAAGAACATCTACGGCACGACCAAGACCGCGGCCGAGGACCTCTGCCAACTGTTCGCGCGCGACCATCGCTTGCCCTGCGTCGTTCTGCGAACGTCTAGGTTTTTTCCTGAGCAAGACGACGTCCCCGAGCGCGCCAACGCCTACGCGGACGCGAACCTCAAGCTCAACGAGCTCCTCTATCGACGCGTCGACGTCGAGGACGTGGTGAGCGCGCATCTCTGCGCGATCGAGCGCGCGAACGCCATCGGGTTCGGCAAGTTCATCATCACGGCGACTACGCCCTTTGCGCAGGGCGATCTCGCGCAGCTCGGGGTCGACGCTCCGTCGGTCGTCGCGAAGTACCACCCGGAGTATCCAGCGCTGTACGAGGCGCTCCAGTGGAAGATGCTCCCGACCCTCGATCGCGTGTACGTCAACGCGCGAGCGCGCGAGGCGCTCGGCTGGCGACCGGCGTACGACTTCGGACGAGCGCTCGACGCGGTGTCGAAGGGCGAGGATTTTCGCAGCCCGCTGGCGATCGCCATCGGCGCCAAGGGCTACCACCGGGCGCCGTGACCGCGAGCCGCGCGGCCGTTGTGCGCGCGATCGTCGCGATCGATACTCCCAGCGTGACGATCGAACTCGAACCAATCGGGACCGTCTCCAGCACTCGTCGAGAGATCGAGGACGACGACTGGGATCGCGAGCGCGTGTTCGTCGAGCTCGCGGCGCGCTTCGAAGAGTCAGCGCTCGCGGGGCTCGACACGTTTTCGCATGTTGAAATCGTGTTCTTCATGGACCGCGTCCCGCCCGAGAAGATCGAGTCTGGCGCGCGCCACCCACGCAACAATCGCGACTGGCCCGCGGTCGGGATCTTCGCCCAGCGCGGAAAGAACCGCCCCAATCGCATCGGCGCGACGATCTGCAGGGTGCTCCGGGTCGAGGGCCGACGGCTCTACGTCGAAGGGCTCGACGCCATCGACGGGACGCCCGTGCTCGACATCAAGCCCTGGGTTCGCGAGTTCGGACCGAGGGGCGACGTCGCGCAGCCCGCGTGGATGGACGAGCTGATGCGCGGCTACTGGCGCTGAGGCCCAACGCAGAGCGTCATTCGCCACGATCGCGCCGTCCTCTGCTCGACCACGCGGCTGTTGCCGTGTTCGACTCGCGGGATCGCTGTGGCACTGCAAATCGCGCTCGGAATCGTGATGCTCGGGCTCGGGCTGGGGCTCACGCTCGATGACTTCAAGCGTGTGCTCGTCTACCCGCGGGCCGTGATCGTCGGGCTCGTGTGCCAGATGCTCATTTTGCCGCTCGCGTGCGCGGGCGTCGCGCACGTGTTCGGGTTGCCTCCCGCGCTGGCCGTGGGCCTGATGCTCCTCGCCGCCTCACCGGGCGGAGCGACGGCGAACCTCTTCAGCCACCTCGCGCACGGCGACGTCGCGCTCAACGTCACGCTCACCGCGGTCAACAGCGTCCTCGCGCTGCTCACGTTGCCGTTGGTCGTGACGTTGTCGATGCAGCATTTCATGGGCTCGGCGACGGCGATCCCGATGCCGATCACGAAGGTCGTTCAGACGTTCACGATCGTGCTCGCGCCGATCGCGCTGGGCATGCTCGTCAAAGCAAAGAAGCCCGACCTCGCCGCGAAGCTCGATCGCCCGGTGCGGATCCTGTCTGCGCTCGTGTTGGCAATGGTGATCGTCGGGTCGATCTTGAAGGAGCGGGCCAACATCGGGACGTACTTCCAACAGGTCGGGCTCGCGGCGCTGACGTTCAACTTGATCAGCCTCGGGACGGGGTACGTCGTCCCGCGATTGGCGCGCATCCCCGAGAAGCAAGCGGTCGCGATCGGCATGGAGATCGGCATTCACAACGGGACGCTCGCGATCGCGATCGCCAACACCGTGCTCGTCAACAGCGTGATGGCGATCCCTCCGTCGATCTACAGCTTGATCATGTTCGTGACCGCGTCGCTCTTCGGCGCGTGGGTCAGCCGCCGCGCGAAGGCCGCTGCGTAGCCGAGCGCCCCTGCGACGCTACGACCGCCGCGGTCTTGGTTTCGTGTGCGCGTGTTCGACGAGCCGAGGCAACGACGCGGCGGCGAGCTCCGCGCCCGACTCCGCGCGCGTCTGCGCTCCGACCTGCGCCGCGCTGCGCGCGACCTTTGGATCACGAAGCGACCGAAGCGCGTCGGCCAATCGATCGACCGTGAGCTCGCCGACGGCGATCGGCGGCGGCCCCAGGCCAGCGTTGGCGACGGTTCGTCCCCAAAACGGCTGATCTCCCAGAAAGGGCACCACCAACTGCGGAACGCCAGCGCGCAGACACTCCGCCGTCGTGCTCGCTCCCCCGTGATGAACGACCGCAGAAACCCGAGCGAAGAGCCACTGGTGCGGCGCCTCGTCGATGAAGCACACACAATCATCGCCGTCCGCGTCGCCATCGCGCGCGAGCCCGCCCCACCCTGTGGCGAGCACCGCGCGCGCTCCCGCCTTTGCGACCGCAGCCCGAACGAGCCGCGTTGTCTTCCATGGATCCGCGACGGTCATGCTCCCGAATCCGACGTAGATCGGCCGTTCTCCGGGCGCGTCGAGAAACGCCTGCAACGAGGGAGACGGACGCCACGGCGTCGCGTCGTCGAGCAACCACGGCCCGGTGACGACGACGTGCTCGGGCCAGTCGGGCGCGCGAGGAAGCAACGTGTTGCTGTACCCGAGCAGCGCGGGCGGGCGCTTTTGCAGCGGCCTCGCGCTCGGGCCGAAGAACGAAGCGCGCCCGACCCCGAGGACGTCCCGTCGAAACGCGCTCACCTCTGCGCGAAACGCCTGCCAGAACACCTGTTCGGCCGCGAGGTGCGTGCACAGGCTCGCGATCCCGCGCGGGACGTTGGGCGGCGCCCCCGGATGCGCGAACGCTCGCGTCGGCACGACGGGAACATACGCCGCGTCGATGTACGGCAGTCCGCGCGCCTCGGCGTAGTGCTCTGCGGCCGGGACGAGGAGCTGCCCGATCACGACCTCGCTCCCCTCGAGCGCTGCGGGGAGCCTGGAGATTCCCTGACGAACAAGCGGTCCCACGGCGCGGCGCAGCGCGCGAAACGTCTCGAGCGGACGCCCGTGCGCCGCGAGCAGCGCAGCGCGTCCGGCGTCTCCGACGATCTCTTTGATGTCTCCGCCCAGCGGGGCGAACTCGATTTCGTGTGCCTCAACGAAGCCGCGAAAGGGCTCGTTGGTCGCGAGGCGCACGGCGTGCCCGGCGCGCCGCAGCGCGACCGCGAGCGCGAGAAATGGCTGAACGTCTCCGCGAGATCCAAGCGTCGCGATGGTGACTCTCATGGCGACTCACGCGGCGAGCGGCGGCAGTCGATCGGGCGCGTTGGCCACGAGCGCGTCTGGGTCGATGGCGTCGAATCCGTCGAGCATGTTCCTTCGCGCGAGCAAGAGCCGCACCTCTTCGTTGTCGTCGAACAGCGCGCGCCTCGCGAACGGGAGCAGCGCCCGCGCGACGCCGAGCCGCGCCGGGCTCAGTCGACTTCGAAGAAAGTGCACGTGCCCCACCTCGTCGACGAGGATCTCGGTGAGCAGGGCGTCGATGCGAGCGCACAGCGCCGGAGCGTCGGAGAAGAGCTCTCGCGCCTCGTCGCGCATCGCGGAGAACGCCGCGATCCCGATCGCCTCGAACGGCAGCGCGAGCACGTCGAGACCCGCGCGGGGCAATTGTCCGATGAGCTTCACGCCGACGCGCGTGAGCGCGCTCGAAGGCAGCCCGACATCGCACTCGATCCCGACGAGCGCGAGCACTTCGAGCAACAGCCGCGTGTGATAACACTCTTGAAGCTCGACGTAGGTGATGGGGTCGGCGGTCCCGTCTTTCTCGAAGCCGTAGCGATCGAGCTTGCTCTCGACGCCGAAGCGCTCGGCGCGGTTTCCCTTGGCGAGCGCGAGCGCCCAGAGCGTCGCGCGATCGAGCCCCGCTTCGGGGACACGCCGCGGAAGATTGCGGTGAAACACCACCGGATCGACGCGCACGGCGCCGAGCGACGGCCGCGGCTCTCTCGACAGCGCTGCGCGGATCGCCTCGCGGCGGCTCAGGGTCCGTCTCGCGAGCGAGGGCTCGCCGTCGCGCTGGCGGAGGTACGCGAGATAATGCGGTGCAAACCGGCCGCGCGTGGCCGGGTCCATGGGCGTGAAGATCGACATCAAAAGTCTATGTGCGGGTACCCCTCGTCCTCTGGAGCAAAATCGACAAACGTCAGTCAGTGGTAGCTACGGCCATAAAGTCAGGAAAAACATCATCCAATCGCACGCCCCCGTGGCACGCCACCCGAGGCGCGGCGCTGCTTTGCTTCGCGCGCACGCGAGCACTGGACGCTTCGCGCTGCGATGCCCATCAGGGCCGCGATGAGCGCGCAACAGGGTGAGGGGGCGGCACCGCATGCCGATCGAGACAACGCGACGGACGCGACGTCGAACGCCGCGGTCGAAGCGCTGATCGAACAAGCCTTCGAGGCCAAAAAGCGTGACGCGTGCGACGAAGCAGCGGCCACGTTCGAGCGCGCGGTCGAGCTCGCTCGGCAGTCGGGTGAACGAAAGCCGCTCTCTCGGGCGCTCTTCGCCGTCGCGCTCGGGTACCGCACAGTGGGGAGGCTCGATGAAGCGTTGCGCGCCCTCGACGAAGCGACCGGGCTGCTCGATCCCAGCGAATCGAGCCACCAGCTCGCGGCGATCGACCAGAAGCGCGGCGCCGTGTTGGGAGACCTCGGGCGCTCTGCGGAGGCGCTCGTGTGCCTCGAGCGCGCGTTGGCCGTGTTCGAAGCCAGCAAGGATCGAGAGTCCGCTGCGGCGTGCAAGCAATTCATCGCCGAGCGAGCGAGCGCGCTCGGAGACCGCGACCGAGCGCAGGGGCTCTACGAAGAGCTCGTCGCCTTCTGGAAGAAGCGCGGCAACGCGTGGAATCAAGCCAACGCGCTCGACGGCCTCGCGTTCCTCGCTCGCAATCGCGGCGACCTCCGAACGGCCCAAACGCTGCGCGAAGCGTCCCTCCTGCTTCACCGCAGGGCGCGCAACACGATGGGCGAGGCGCTCACGAAGCGCGACCTCGCAAACATCGCGATGGATCGAGGCCACGACGATCGAGCGATGGCTCTCTTTCGCGAGGCGCTCGCGCTCTCTCGATCGATGGGCGATCGGTTCTCGACCGCGAGCGTGCTCGTCGACACAGGACACTGCGCGATGCGACGGTCGCGCGACGACGAGGCGACCGCCTTCCTCGACGAGGCGCGGGTGATCGCCATCACGATCGGCGCGACCGGCATCGAGGGAAACGCAGCATTTCTGCTCGCGTCCTTGGCCTTCGATCAACAGCGCTTCGACGACGCCGAGCGACTGTGTGACGACGCGAGCCTCGCCTTCGAACGCGCAGGTCACCGACACGGACTCGGCAACGTCGCGTCCAAGCTCGGCGACCTCGCTCGCGCCCAGCACCACTGGGAGGAGGCTCGCGCGCTCTACGAAGAGGCGCTCGAGCACTTCGAGTTCGTGGGCAACGCGTACTGCGTCGGGAGCACGCTCGAGCGGCTCTCGTTCATCGCGCGGACCGACGGAGAGCGCACGGAGCTGCTGTTGCTCGCGCGCGACGCCTTCGAGCGCGCGATGCGCCCCGACCTCGTGCGCGAGATGAACCGATCGCTGAAGCAATAGCGAGCGCCGACGATCGCGCCGAGCAGGATCACTCCCAGGTCACTTCGATGACGCAGTCGCTGTCCTGACCGCCGCGCACGATTCGTCCCCGCGGACGCTTCGCCCCAGCCACGGCGAGGACCTCTTCGCTCGAGCCGAGCAGCTCGATCCACATGTTGCGATCGAAGCCCCGGCAACCAGCGTACTCCGACCGCGCAAACGTGCGGCGCTTCTCGGTGATCGTGAACGTCCCCGTGTCGTAGTAGAAGCCAAAGAGCCTGCTCGAGAGCGAGAGCACAGTCTCGGGCGACAGGATCTTGAACATCACCCGGTACACGCCCGTGATGTCGCGCTTGAGCGAGGCGCCGCCGATCGCGCGCACGAGCGCGTCGCCCTCGCCGGTCTCGCGCACGATCGCGCCGAGGAGCGCTCGGTACAGCTCGATCGGATACCAACCGGTGTTCACCACACGAAACTCGATCGACGATCGATCGTCCTCCGAGAGCCCCGAGAGCACGCGCTCGAGCACCTCTCGTCCCCGCAGCGCTTCGAGCGAGGCGAGCACCGATCGAAACGCGACGCCCTTCACCTTGGGGCCTTCGGGGTCAGCGACCGCGCGCGATCCAGACACGGCGCCCTGCCTCAGCCCTGCGCGACGAGGGTCGCGTCGAGCGCGCTCGCGTTCTCGCTTCGTCGCCTCGGTGTCGAATGGAACTTCATCGCCCTGTGCAGCACGAGCATCTTCGACGCTCGTCGCAATGAGTTCGTACCACATCGACGCCAAGCGGTCCGCCGTGGGTGGGGGGAGTAACCTTCAGGACTCAGCGTCAACCGCGGGTCGCGTCGCTGCAGTCGCCGTCCTCGTTGGGATCCACGAAGCGCTGCACGACGAAGTGATCGACCGTGTTGTCGATGAAGTACCCGATCCGAGCCTGGTCGATGTTCGTCGAGTTTCCCGCGCGAATTCCGAAGCGAACCACGGCCCCGACGCCGATGCCCGCTGCGGTGAGCTGCGCGCGCGTGACCTGCCATCGCGAGGTCGCCCACATCGGTGAAGACGCAGCGGGCCCCGCGCGAAGCGCTCCCACAACCCGTGCGGACGACGACGCGATCACGCCGAACACCGCCGATCCGCTGCCAGAAATCGCGCTCTCGAAGGCCCCGTTGTTCCAGAGCCCCGACGCCTCGACGCGGTGATCGAAGGAGATCTCGTAGCGACAGAGGCCTCGCGACACCGCGTCCGTGCGCTGGTGGTACGCGTCGATCCAGTGCGTGCATCGTTCGGCGCTGATCGCGATCGGTCCGGTGCGAAGTCGCCATCCGCTCGGGGGATTGCCTCGATCCGAGACGTGCTCGCTCCGAGGCTCGTTGCCGCCCAAGAACCGCGCGTAGTCCGTCGAGCACGAGGGACGCGGCGGGTCCTCAGCGGTCCAATCCGCCGGGAGAAACACGTCGTCCCGAAGCTCGAAGGGCGTCGATCCATCGACGATCACGTCCGCGCCGCCATCGATCGCATCGTCGATCGCGTCTCGCAGAAGCGCGGCATCGCTCGCGCTGTCGGCCGCGCGGACGGCGTCGAGCGCGCGGTCGGCGACGACGTCGATCATTGTGTCCGTCGGCCGATCGGACCGCGCGTCTTCGCCTGTCCCATCGAGCGCGCTGTCCGACGGCTCGACGCGCGACTCCGCGAGCTGCGAGCGCGCCCCGCAACACACGAGCGAAGACGAGAGTCCCACGAGCGCGACGAGCCTCCGAAGCAACACGAGCTCGACGATTGGACACATTGCGGCGCCGCGCTCCTCTCGCGCATCACACAACGACCGCGCCGAGACACCCAAACGATTCGCAACCTTCGACGCGCGTCGTCGGCTCGAGCGCGTTTCGCGAAATTCAGTCACCGACATGGTTGACGATTCCTTGAGAACCGCCTCGAGAAACGCCCAATCCCGAGTGCACGGCGAAAGGCGGTCGCGTCGAGTCTCGACGAGCACCGTCCGCTCGCTCGCGCTTGGAGCAATCGATGCAGAGTCGAGTTTCTTTCTTCCTATTGGCCGCCGCGCTCGGCGCGTGCAGCGCCCCCAATCACGAGCAACAAGACGTTTCGAGCGCGGACGCTCGCGACGACGGTCGCGTCGAGGACGCCCCTTCGCCGCGCGACACGGCAGAAGACGCCGACCGAGACGCAGGTCCCGCGGACGTGATCCTCCGTGGCTCGCCAGCGAAGGTTCGCGTGGCGACCGGCGCGACGCTCCACGGAACCGCGATGCTTCGGACGCCGTCGCGCCTGTTTGCAGCGACGCTGTGGAGCGAGCGCGCGAGCCCCAATACGACGGCGAGCGTTCACTCGTTCGACAGCGACGGAACCCGTCCGACGCGCGTCGGAGCGCTGCAGTTTCGCGCAGAAAACACGGTACAAACGCTCGCTCCGTCCGCGGTGGCGCTCAGCGGAGACCGCGTCGCGGTGGTGCTCACGCGACCCGCCGCGCACGTTGGCCGCGCAGAGCTCGCGCCCGCGACGAGCATCGTCGTGCTCGACGCAAACGACACCGCTCGATCACCAACGGCGCCCGACACCGCGGGAGCGCCCGGTCTTCTCCACGCCGTCACCAGCAAGCGATTTGCGCCGAGCGTCGCCGCGACGATGGACGGGTTTGTCGTGCTCGACATGACGCACGAGCGACGGCTGCGACTGACGCGCGTCGATCACGCAGGCTCGCCACGAGACGAACGGCTGTTCGCGCTGCCGTTCACCGTCGCGTCGGAGGACGACGTCCAGCACTGGGCGGTGCGCGCGTGGGGCGAGTCGTTTGTCGTCGCGACCAACGACGAGCGAGCACGCCTGCTCATCGTGAGCGCTCGCGGGATCGAGAACGCCACCGCGCAGATTCAGGCAATTTCTCGCGTGACGAGCCGTCCTGCGCTCTGCGTCGGAGACGGGGACGAGCTCGAGTTCGCGCAGAGCGCGGAGAACTCTGCGACGCTCTGGGCGCTGCATCGATCGCCGGCGCGAGCGCTGCGAAGCGTTCCGCTCGAAGAGCAGCGGCAGCTTCGGGCCTGCGCGCGACCGGGCCTCTGGCTGCGAACCCCGCTCGTCGCGACGACCGCGAGCCGCGCAGACCTTTGGGACGCGGACAACGGTCGATCGCTGTGCGCTACCGAGCTGCGCCCGTCGAACGAGCAGGTCGCGCGGACCCTCGATCTATCGGGCACGATCGCGATCGCCACGGACGTCGAAGACGACACCATCGACCTGCGACCCGTGCGGCTCGACGCGTGCGTCGCTCGGCCGTGAAGCGCGCGAAGACGACCTCGTCGCCGTTGATTCAAGCGCTCTTTCGCTGAAGAAACTGCGACTTCACGAGGTAGTCGCACCATCGATCGATCGTCGCGAGCGTGTCGGGCGCGACGATGCCCATCGCGCGCGCGTGCTCGTCGGCGCTCTCGGTGTCGTATCGATCGTCGGCGATGAAGTCGAGCGCCTCTCGATCGACGCCGCTCATCCACCGAGGCATCGCCCGCACGAGCCCCACCGGGAGCGACCATCGCGGCGGGCGTCGTCCCATGCGCGCCGCGAGACGCGCGATCAATTCGCGCAGCAGAGGCGTGTCCGACGCGAGGACGACGAGGTCTTGGCCCAGCGTCTCTTCGCGGCGGTCCACCGTCGCCAACACGCGCGCCACGTGATCGACGGCGACGACAGGAACAAACGCGCGCTCGCCGCCCACCATCGCGGGCATGCGCCCTTCGTACAAGCTTCGCGCCGTGTCCGCGAGCCCCGTCCGCTGCAGCGTCTCGCCCGTTCGCGAGTCGCCGATCACGCTCGAAGGGTGCACCGCGGACCACGGGAGCGACAGCTCCTCGGCGAGCCTTCGAAACGCGTGATACGCCTCGTGCTTCGAGACCTCGTACGCGCCGCGGCCGCGGTAGAGCTCGAGGATCTCGCGCTCGCTCGTCGCGCGCTCGAACGCGCGAAGCGCAGGCTCGGGCCGCGTCATGCGGTAGCCTCCGAGCAACACCACGCGCCGAAGCGACCGCTGCCGAGACGCCCAACGCGCGACGTTCACCGTCGTCTGCACGTTGTTGCGCCGCGCGCCCTCGACCGTGAGCCCGAACTCCATCTGCGCCGCGAGATGAAACACGACGCCGACCTCGCCGAGGGGTCGCTCGATGCCGAGGTCCTCGCGATGCAAGTCCGCGTCGAGCACCGTCAGTCGAGCGCCGTCGCCGCCGTGCCGGTCGACGAAGTCCACGAGCTCGTCCGCCCGTCGCGTCGCGTTGCGCACGAGCGCGACGACTGATCGCCGCCCCGCGGTGAGCTCGGCCAGCAGCCAACGCCCGATGAAGCCGGTCGCGCCGGTCACAACCATGATGGGTTCGTTCATGCCGCGAGAGCGTAGGGGGGCTTTCGTGCATGAGAAAACTGTCATGATGGTCATACCAAGTATGAACGGCGTTGATACCAACTCGCTCAACCTCAACTTGCTCCCGGCCCTCGCGCTGCTGCTCGAGACCCGCAACGTCACGCGCGCCGCGCAGCGCGCGGGCGTGACCCAGTCCGCGATGAGCCACTCGCTCTCGAACCTGCGCGCTCAGCTCGGCGACGAGCTCCTCGTGCAGAGCGGGCGATCGTTTGTGCTCACGCCCCGCGCCGCCGCGCTCGCCGAAGAGCTCCCCGCGCTCCTCGCGCACATGCGCCGCACGCTGCGCGGCGAAGAGCCGTTCGATCCCGCGCGCACGGAGCGGACCTTTCGAATCGCCACGTACGACTACTTCGAGTTTACAAAGCTCCCGACGCTGCTCGCTCGTGCGCGCGAGCGAGCGCCGCGCGTGTCGTTCGACGTCGAGCGCTTCGGCCCTTCGACGATCGAGCCGCTGGTCGAGGGGCGGGTCGACCTCGCGCTCGTCGGGGCCACGCAGCGCCCGACGCACGCAGGGCTCTGCGTGCGGGCGTTCGGCTCGGACCCCTTCGTGGTGATCGCCCGCAAACAGCGCGGGCCATCACGACGACCGCTCACGCTCGACCGCTTCACGTCTGCAGGACACGTGCTGGTCTCGCTCGAGTCGAAGTCGCTCGGCGTGGTGGACGCTGCGCTGGCCGCGCTCGGAAGGTCTCGGTGGATCGCGCTGCGCGTGCAGAGCTTCGCGTCCGCGGCGCTTGCGGTCGCCGAGTCCGACCTTCTTTGCACGCTTCCCGCGAGCGTCGCGCGACGCGCCGCGCAGATGCTCGACCTGCAGCTCTTCGCGCCGCCCGTGACGCTGCTCGAGCCTCGGTTCATCGCCTTGTGGCCGCGCTCGCGCGAGAAGGACGCGGCCCATCGATGGCTCCGCGCGCTCGTCTTCGCGCTGCGCGATCCGGCGCAGGCGCCCTGAGCGAAAGAAGACGAAACCGCAGCGTCAGCCTGCCCCTTGCAGCGCCGCGCTCTTGGCCCACTCGGCGACGCGCGCGGCGCTCTCGTCGGGCGAGAGGTCTTCGACGCGCGTCATCACGGCCCATCGAACGCCGAAGGGATCTCGGATCGACCCGTACCGATCGCCCGAAACAAAGGTCGACAGCGGCTCGCGGAGCGTCGCGCCCGCGGCGAGCGCCTTGGCCACCACCGCGTCTGCGTTGGAGACATAGATCGCGAGCGAGTAGTACACGGGCCCTGTCGTCGCGGGCGCCGCGAGCTCGTACGCGTCGAGCGCGTCGCTGAGCGTCAATTGTCCCTGCGAAAACGCGAGGACCGCGTGCGCGACGACCGCGCCCATGCGCGTGACGTCGACGACCTTCGCGTCGAAGACCGCGCGGTAGAACTCGATCGCGCGCGTCGCGTCGGACACGACGATGTGCGGGGTGAGGCTCGTCGAGCCGTGCGGGGTTCCGTGGGTGGTGTACGCGCCGTGCGCGGCGCGAGGTGCGTCGGTCATGGGGGGGGGGAGCCTTTCGTGCGGTGATTCGCAGGACCGTCGAGTACTCGCTCGCGCCGCGCCACGATTGAACAAACGCGCCACCGCGACCGAGTCCGCGCTGTCGAACGTCGCCGTCGCCGCAACTGTCACTTGACCAACGCGTCGACGACCCGGCACCGTCTCAGCCGCGAGTCACGAGCGATGATCCCCGAGGTCGAGAAGCAGAAGCCCATCCTGGTGAGCAAACTCGAGCGCGCGGAGTTCACGGTCTATCGCCCCGCGGACGGCCTGTACGTCACCGTCGCCAACGGCCACGTGCTCGAGTCGACGGCGAAGGACTTCATCGCGTTTCTCGAGGGCGAGATGAAGCGCGGGGTGTCCAACATGTCGTTCTTTCACGACTGGTGGGAGCTCGACACGTACGAGCAGAGCGCGCGTCAGCGGCTCACAGAGTGGCGCCGCGCGGCGCCCCGCGGGACCACCAAGGACTCCCACGTGCTCGTGCGCTCGAAGCTCCTCGCGATGGGCGTCGCCGCGTCCGCGATCGTGCTGCGCATGGTCGGCGTCGAGATGCGCGCGCACACCGATCGCGCAGCGTTCGAGCGCGCGTTGCGCGACGCCATCCGCCACCGAAGCGCCAGCTGAGCTCAGCGCATCGACGCGAGCGCGCGGAGCATCACGACCATCACCCCGATGTTGATCGCGAGGACCGCCGCGGCCACGGCGGACACCGAGCTGCCCGGCATGTTGCCGAGCGAGAAGAGCAGCGCGATCGCGGCGCCCCCTGCGTTGAGCACGGCGGCGACCAGCGAGACGACGAATCCCCAGCGTTTTTGCCGAACAGATCCCACTCCGCCGATCACCTCGAGCGTCCCGAGCGCCGCCAGCGGAACGCACACGAACACCACCATCAGCATCCCGACCCGAAAGCCGAACAGCCCGCCGCTCCGGTCGCTCTCGATAAGCTCGACGGCGAATACGAGCGCGCCGATGGTCTGTACGAAGCCGATGAGCCCGACGAGCGCGCCAACGATCGCGGCCAGCGTCCGCGCGGTCGAGCTCGTGTCGGGAGGCGGTGATTGCATCGTCACGGTGAACTCCATGCCCTCGTTGTGATGTCCCGTCGAGCGTACGACGCTTCGGCGCGCTCAGCGCTCAGCGTCGTCGTCGAAATTGCGCAAATTCACTGGAGTTCATCGGTCGAACGAAGGGCGTATCCGAGAGCGAGTAGCCGTCGCAACGATCGAACGACGCGAAGCGCGCCCACGACAACGAGGCGATCGAAGCGCTCGTCGCGCGACGACTGCGGAGACGCGCGTCGAGCTCGATGAGCCGCCCTCGCGCGAGCGACATCGTCCGCCGCTGCACGCTCCCCGACGTCGAGCGAAGCTCGATGGTGTGGGCGCGATCGGCGTCCGCCGAAATGAGCAGCGGTGTCGAGCCGAGGACCGTTCCATCGAGCGAGACCTCGTGGGACGCGCCGACGGCGCGGACGAGCACGTGACCGAGACACGTCTCGACGAAGTCCAAGCGACGGCGCGAACACGGCGGATCGCCGCGCTGCTGCGCAGATGCGATTGTAGGAGCCAACGAGAGAAGCGCAGCGCACAGCGCGAGGACGTGCCGCATGAGAGCGACTATGGACGCACGAGCGGCGGGCGCGGTCTACGCAAAACCCGACGCCCTCGGGGCGCGCACACCGGGGCGACGAGCGCAGAGCGTCAGCGAAATTGCTGGGTCCCCATCACGAGCCTGTTGTCGCCGAGCGGGACGTTGCTCTCGGTGATCTCCTGGCCGTCTTGCGCGGTGATCCGCACGTCGAACGGCCCCGGCCCGAGGTTGGTCCCGATGAAATAGTTGTAGCTCTCGCGACTCAGCGCGCGAAACATCCCCCCGCTCGAGGCGCGGATCGCGACGGCGCTCACCGCGAGGCGGTGGTCGCGCACTTGAATTGCGGCCCAATACGGGTTGGTCCCGTCCTTCCAGTGCAGCGAAATCGCCCCGCGAACGTCGCAGCTCACGAAGCGCCACCGCGTGTTCACGCGGCCCGCGGCGATCGGCGCGATCCGCGCGAAGGCTTGCTGCGACAAATCGAGGTGCCCCGCCGCGCACTCGGGGCAGCGATCGACGATGCGCACGGTGACCGAGCCGTTCGGTCCCATCACCTCGGCGCACGAGCCGCACACCGCGCTGTTGTTCCACTCGGGGGTGTTCATCGCGGCGACGAGCAAATCGCCTGGCGACGCTGGAAACGAGCAGTTTCCCGCGCCCGTCGCGTCGTAGTACGTCGCGATTCCGTCTCGAAAATCACCGAGCGGACGCACGCCCGACGCGGACGCGTCGCTCCCGCTCGTCGAGCCGCTGTCCGCGCCCGAGCTCGCGCTGTCGCTGCTCGCGCTGTCGTTGGCGCTCGTCCCGCTGTCGTTCGCGTTGACGCCCGTGTCGCCCGAAGGCATCGATGGAGCGCACGCGAAGAGCGCCACGCTGAGCAGAGGGGCAAAGGACTTCATGCGCCGATCATCGCGCACACGAGCACGCCCACACTACCCGCATCCTTCGTGATCGACCGAGGGCGCCGCGCGCTCACGCGTCGAACAACGGCGGCGCTCCGTATCGAATGCCGACCGACACCGCGCGAATCACGGGAACACTCCGCAGCCGAACGACCGTCCGCGAGCGCGCATCGACCGCGGTCGCGTCGCCCGCCGCGTCGGCGACAGTCGCATCGACGCTGTCCTCGACGGCGCTGTCCTCCGCGCCCGATCCGTCGCTGAGCGTCCCCGGTGCGCTCGTGGTCGCGTCGTCGAGGGCAGCCGTAGGGCGGTCCTGCGACGCGACGTCGCGCGGGGCCGCGCGCTCTTCGCACCCAGCAAACGCGACGACGGCGGCCATCGCCACCAGCGTTCGACGCGCGAGCGTCGCAGGAACAGAGAACTGCTCGCGCACGTCGCGCTCGCCGCCGCAGAACGGGCAGCGAGCGTCGGAGTCGCGAACAAACCGAGGACAATGACGACAGGGAACGGCGGTCACGGCGCGCTCGACAACACCGCACCGCGCAAGTTCTCGCAATCCTCGCCGATCACTTCGGCGTTGCCACCAGCGACCGCGCCGCTGCTACGCTGGGGCCGTCATGAGCTACGGATTCATGGTGTACGCGGTGGACACCGCGGTCGTGCGCGCGTGCGCCGGGAGCGGTGACGACAAGCTTCGTCGCTCGATTTCGGGGCGATTCAGGACGTTCATCGCGTCCACCAACGAACAGCTCGGGTGGTCCAACGAGCGCGGCGAACCGGGGGTGTTCACCGCCATCAAGCACTTGATCATGGGCGAGCCGCTGACGCTCGAGGGCGCGATGTACGGCTATGCGTACAAGTACATCATCGAGTTCTACGGGCGCGCGCTCGACAACAGCCTCTTCTACCCCTGCTCGTCGAGCTACGCGGAAGAAGAGATCGACCCCGCGCTCGCGCAGGCGGGCCTCTCGGTTCGACTGTTCAACCTCGCGTTCGGCGACGCGCTCATGAAGTTCCCTGCTCCCGCTGACTTTCCGGGCTTCGGCTTGTGGACCGAGGCGCAGGTCGCCGAAAATGCTGAAAAATCAGCGGCGATTTCAACGACCAACGAGCACGTGCAGGGCGTCGTTCGCTGGCTCCGCGAGGCGCACGCGTCCCGTCGCGGGATCGTCGGGTTCTATCACTGAGCGCCAATCCGAGGGCGAAGACCTCCTCCGCCTCGATGGCCCGCTCGACCGACTTAAGCCGGCATAAGTCGCCGGCTTCGAGTCGAAGGGGGACGCTCGCGTCACCCCCCTCATGACGCGATCAACCTTCTTTTGTCCGAGCGTGCTCTTTGTCTCCGTGGCTGTCGGCTGCGGAAGCTCCGTCGAACCAGCGTTTCTCGACGCGCCCTCGAGCGACGCCGTCGTGGACGCATCGACGCACGCGCCTCCGTTCGTGTCCGCGCCTCCCAGCGACGGTCCCTACGCGCTGTGCGGCGCGATCGGCGTGGGAACGCTCTCGTCCATCGAGTTCGATCCGACACGCGACGCCCTCGCCCTCGGAACGTACGCGGGGTTCGTTCGGCTCGTCGACGCGAACGACGGACACCAACTCGGGCTCATTTTTGCGCACGCGCACGGGCTCATTTCGCTCGCATATTCGCCGGATCGAACGCTGCTCGCGACCGCGGGAACAGACTTCGACGCGCGACACGTTCGACTGTGGTCCTCGACGACCGGCGAGCTCGTTCGGTCGATCGCGCTCGCGTCCGATCCCGTCGCAGTCGCGTTCGTCGCCGATGGGAGCGCGCTGATCGTCACCCAACGCAACGCCGTGAGCCGCTACCGCGTGCGCGACGGCGGCCACGAGTGGACCTTTCGCCAAGTCGAGCACCGGATCGACGCGAGCGCTGTGTCCCCCGACGGGAGCACCGTCGCGTTTCTGAACGGCCCAGGGATCTCGCTGCTGCGCTCGAGCGACGGCTCACCCGGGCCGACGGTGACCGACTCGTTTGCGCGCAACCGCCGGACGATCGCGTTCTCGCGGGACGGAGCGAGCCTCGTCGTGGGCTATCAGTACTACTCGCCCGACGGCCCTCGAGCGCCAGCGGTGATCGCGCGCGTGATCGACATCGCGACGAGCGCGACGCGGATGCAAATCGAGGGCGTTCGTTCGGTCAACGCGCTTCGAGTGTCTCCGTCCGGTGACGACCTCGCGATCGCGTTCGAGTATCGCGGGTACGAGCGATGGAGCGTTCGCCGCGACGGGCAGTGGCTGCCGCGCGCCGAGCGCCAAGCCGGGATCGACATCGACCAAGAGAGCCGCGCGATCGCGTTCGACCGAGACGGAACACAAATCGCGCTCTCGAGCGCCGACGCCGTACGGCTCTTCGACGCGCGATCATCATCGCCCGCGCGACGCACGCTCGAGTCGATCTCGGTCTTGCAGGGAGCGCTCGGCTGGGGCGGAGGCGGGTCCGTCGAGCTGTCACCCGACGGCCGCGAGCTGCTCGTCGGCTCGCGCGACACGCTGCATCTCCTCTCGGTCGCGACGCAGGACACCCTTCGTCGCTTCGAGCGAAGCCGCGGCGTCGGCGCGTTCTCGCCAGACCAGAGGACCATCGTCACGGGAGGAGCGAACGGACAGCTCGCGTTGTGGCGACGGAGCGACGGGTCGTCCCGCGAAGTTCCGACGGTCTCGGACCTCGCGTCGGTCACCTTCATCGACGGGTCGCGCTTGGTCGCCGCGGGTCGCGACGCGCTCGTCGTTCACTCGGCGGAGGACGGCGCGCAGCAGCGGCGCTTCACGCTGGCGCGGCGGGGGCTGCCCGCGTTCGACCTGCAATTGTCCAAGGACGCTACGCGCATCGCCGTGTCCACCTACGGAGGGCTCGGCGGCGCAATCGACGTCTTCGATCTGCGCTCGAACGCGCAGGTCTTCAGCGTCGCTGGCAACTTTCGCAGTCGCAGCAACAGCGTGTTCCTCCGCGACGGGCGGCTGCTCGTCGCGTCGAGCGCTGCGGGATCGCTCGCGCTCTTCGGAACGACCGGCGAACGACTCCCGCTCGACGCATCGCCGCCGTCGATCACCACGGTCGCCCTCTCGACCGACGAACAGTCGCTGCTCGCGTCGACGAGCAACGGAAGCACCACAATTCAACGAGGGCTCACTGGCGCGGTCGTCCAGGACCTCGGCCGCATCGGCCCGAGCGCGACTTCGTCTGGAAATATCCTACGCATCTCCGCCGACGGATCGCGGATCGTCCGCACGGGGGGCCAGTCCACGCTGCAGCTCTGGTGTCGTCGCTGATCGAGCGCAGACGCGCGCGCGAACCGAGAGCGATTCAGAGCGACGCAGCCTCTTTCAGGTTCTTTCAGCTACGCGGCAGCGTTGGCGACGCATGGTTCGACGCTCACAGGAGTGTGGAGATGCGCATAGGCACAAGTGCTGTCGTCGTCGTATTTTCAATGGTCGCTAGCGTCGCGGGAGCGTCTTGTACGACCGTTCCGATCGAACCTGCGGACTCGGGCGTCGCGGACCGAGCGACCGTCGATGTTCCCGCGCTCGACGCGCGCAGCGAGGAGGACGCGACGAGCGTCGACGCAGTGACAGTGGACACGATGGTCGCCGACTCCGCGCCTGTGCTGTGCGCGAGCAACGAGCGAGTCTGTTCTGGCGCGTGCACCGACGTTCAAGAAAACGGTCTTCACTGCGGAATGTGTGACCGCGCGTGCGCCGCCAGCGAGACGTGCGTCGCAGGAATGTGCCGCCCGTCGATGATGTGCACCGCTCCTGAGACCGCGTGCGGCGGCGGCTGCGTCAACGTGATGACGGACACGAACCACTGCGGAGCGTGCGGCATCCGCTGCATGCCCGGACAGCGCTGCGCCAGCGGCCGATGCGCTGCCAGCCGATGCCCCGTAGGA
Source organism: Myxococcales bacterium (assembly GCA_016793325.1). Classification (GTDB taxonomy): domain Bacteria; phylum Myxococcota_A; class Polyangia; order Polyangiales. The sequence goes on from JAEUKI010000061.1 coordinate 71,309, forward strand.
CAGTCCGATTGCACGCCCAGCGCGGCGATGCCCACGTGCGTCGACGTTCGCACCAACGGGATGAACTGCGGCGCCTGCGGCAACACGTGCCCCGCGGGCGAGATGTGCGCGATGGGCGTCTGCCAGCCAACGACGTGCGCCACAGGAACGCGCTGCGTCGTCGCAGGCGTCGCGAGCTGCCGAAATCTCCAGATCGATCGGTCGCACTGCGGCATGTGCAACAACGCGTGCGCCGCGGGTGAACTGTGCGTGATGGGCGCGTGCCGTTCGGCGTGCACGGCGCCGATGACTTCGTGCCCCGTCGGGATGACGCGCGCGTGCGTCGACTTGCAAACCGACGAGGCCAACTGCGGCGCGTGCGGAACGGCGTGCGCAGCGAGCCAAGTGTGCACCGCGGGTCGTTGCGGCTGCGCGCCAGGGCGCACGATGACCCCGTCGGGCTGCGTCGACTTGCAGACCGACGAGTCCAACTGCGGGATGGTGGGCCGAGCGTGCGCCACCGGCGCGACGTGCACCGCGGGGATGTGCGCGTGCCCGACGGGCCTCACCGCGTGCGACGGACGCTGCGTCGATCTTCAGTCGAGCGCGACGCACTGCGGGATGTGCCGCAGGGCCTGCGCGGTCCCCACGACGTGCTCGAACGGCACGTGCAACATGCTCTGCGCCGCGCCGACAACGTCGTGTGGCGGGCGATGCATCCTCGCGTCGACCTTTCAAAACGATGAGAACAACTGCGGCCGCTGCGGAAACGTCTGCCGATCGGCCAGCCGCTGCAACTCGGGCGTCTGCGGACCGTCGAACGACGTTCGAACCAACGCGCGCACCATCTCGCTCGACACGGCGCGCGAGGTCACCGTCACGGGCTCGACGGAGAACGCCTCGCACGACGGCCCGAGCGTCCCGTGCACGTGCACGGGCGGCGCGAACGTTTGGTACACGTTTCGAACGACCATCGCGGGGGTCGTGTACTTCGACACCGCGGGTTCGGCCTTCGACACGTCGCTGTTTCTGACAGACAGCGCGGGCGTCGCGGTGCCCGCGCAGAGCGCCAACGGCTTCTCGGGCGCAGGGCTCTGCAACGACGACAGCCGCTGCGGAATGGGCGGAGGGTTCACCAACGAGAATCAAGCGAGGCTCGCGGGATACTTGAATCCAGGCACATACTATCTCGCGGTCGGCGGCTGCGGGACAGGGTCGTTTACGCTGCACGCGCAGTTCGTGAGCGAGTCCGCGGGCCGCAACTTCGTCAACAACCGCATCCTCTCGACAGGAACGCAGTCAGCGACCACGCTCGGCACCGAGTCGAGCCTGTACGCCTCAAGCTGCGGCGGAACCGCGGGCGCCGAGCACGTCCGCTGGTACCTGAGCTGCGGCGCGTCGAGCGAGCGTCAGCTCTTCAGCCTGTGCCGCAGCGACGGAAACGCGCGCTTCGCGCGGTTCACCACGAACACCGCCATCACGCACGACCCTGTCCTCTATGCGCGCAGCGCGCAAACGGGCGCGACGCTCTCGTGTGTGGACAACACGCCGTCGACCACAACGGTCGACTGCCGCGGGTTCATCGATCTTCCACCCCCCTCGTCCGATGACATCCTCGATGGATCGCACGTCGGCGCGCGACTCTCCAACCTCGCGACGCCGCGCGGTCTCGCGACGGTCTCGGTCGACACTCGCACCGGTGGCCCTGGCATGGCCTTCTCTCTCTACGCGCAATTGAACTGACGAACGCCGCTCGATCCGACCCTTGATCAGCGCTTCGATTTCGAACACCCTGACCCTTCGATGCACGACAGAGCGTGGTTCGGCGCCCTGAGCGAGCCTGTTCCTCTGCAGACGTCGACGCCCTTCGAAGTGTTCGCCGTCCGCGCAGAGAGCAAGCCGATGACGCTCTTGCTCGCCAACGAGTCGCTTCCGACCGACGACGCTGCCCGACGCGCCGACGCGCTGGCCACGGCGCACGAGCTGCTCGCGGGGCCGCACATTCCCGCGCTTCATTCGCGCGGTGTCTACAAAGGCCGCCCCTGGCTCTTGCTCGACGCCGCGCTGGTCGCGACCGGAGATGAATTGTTGTGCGTGCAGCTCGACCGCGGCCTCAAGCAGCCGTACGCCGCGGCGATGGGCGGTCTCGGCGCGGTCGTCGCCACCGTGCGACGCATGCACGAGACGACCGATCCACACACGAGAGCGCCGTACACCATGGGCACGATCGGCGCGGCGAACCTGTACTTCGATTCGGACGCCAACCTCTGGATGCTGGGCGTCGGCGACAACGGCTTCTCCCGAGCGCGGACCGTGTTGCCGACGATGCTCGCGCCCGAGCTCGCCCTCGGAGAAGCCCCCTCGGTCGCGACGGACACCTTCGCGGTCTCGGCGCTGATCCGTTCGATGGTCCCGTACGTCGACGTCCCCGACCCCATCGCCCGCGTGCTCCGCGGGGACGAAACCGACTCGCCCCTCGCGAAGCTCACGCACGAGACCAACGCGAGGATCTACGCGGTTCCGAAGGTCCTCCGCCCGTCGCTCGGAACGCTCGAGAAGATGTTTCGAGGGCTCTTGTCAGTGCTCCGGATTCGCCCGTCGTACGAGGCGCACCGCGCGTTCATGAAGCAGCTCCTCACGCAAGACGAGCTCGCGCCGCAGCCCTCCCCGCGCGTCGTGCTCGAGGTCGCCAACGACGGATCGTGGTTTCGACTCCAGGGGCAAGAGACCCAGCGGCTCGGCTCGCGCGCGCCGCTCCGACGCGTGCTGCTCTGCTTGCTCGAACAAGCAGAGCGCGCCGAGGCGTGCGACGTATGGCGCTTGCTCGAAGCGGGCTGGCCCGGCGAGCGCGTCGACGCCGAAGCTGGCGCCAACCGCGTGTACGCCGCGGTCTCGACGCTCCGTCGCATGGGGCTGAGAGCGGTGATCGAGCGCTTCGACGCGGGCTACCGCATCAGCCCGGACGCGCAGGTTCAGCGCGCGGCGCGCCCCTGAACAGACACGCGCCCTCGCCTCACTCGGGGTGCTTCTCGAGATAGCGCAAGAGCTCTTTCTTCGCGTTCTTTTGAACGACGCCCTGCAGCGGGCCCCAGCCGAGCAGATAGCCCGGAAGCCCGAGCGCTTGCCGCGACCACACCCAGAAGTCGAAGCTGTCGCGATGCTCGATGATCTTGCCGTTCTCGAAGCGAAAGCTCGCGTCGATGCGGTTGATCACTTTGCGGCCCGTCTTCGAAAACGTGTAGTACGCGTCCCAGTGCGCCTTGCCGGTCTTGTCATCGGCGCTCACGTCTCGGTACTCGACGCGGAGGTCCGCGCCGCGCTCGCAGAGCATCCGCCACATTCCGCGCGCCTCTGCGCCGCGAAGCCCGACGAACGCTGAGTCGGTAAACGTCACGTCCGGCGCGTAGTGCTTCACCATCCCCGCGGCGTCGCGCTTGGAGAAGCACTCGTAGAAATCCCGGATCATTTGCTCGTTTGGATGCATGTTCTTCAAGCCCTCGGGTTGTTCGTCGCGCGAAGGATCGCCACCACGCGCTGAGCCACGTCGCGGCGCGCCTTCACGGCAGGGACATCGGATCGATAGAGCGCCACCACGCGCGAGGCTTCGTCGAGCGCCTCGAGCGCCGCGCGCTGAGAAGAGACAGGCTCGCCGTCCACGGGCTCTCGGCCGACCAGCGATCGCGCGCGCAGCGCGCCGAGACGGCGATGGCATCGACACGCGTTGGCAGGTTCGACCATCCCGCAGTTGCCCGCGAGCGCCTCGCGCAACGCCGCCCGCGCGCGGCTCGAGCGCTTGCGAAACGCCGCACCGTCGATGCCGAGCACCTCCGCCGCCTCGTCGCTCGAGACCTCGAGGATGTCACCCAGCACGAAGGCGACGCGCTGATCGACGTCGAGCACCGAGAGCATCGCGATCGTGCACGCGGCCTTGAGCTCGTTGAGCTCGGCGCGGTCTTCGGTGCGCTCGGGAGCCTCGAGGTCCAGGCCGCTCGCGATCTGCTCGGAGATCGCGTCGCTCGAGAGCACGGGCAATCGCCGCCGATTCGCGCGGTGATCGAGGCACTGATTCACAGCGATCCGCCACGCCCACGACGAGAACTTCGCGCGCCCGTCGAACTGCGACAGGTGCGTGAGCACCCGCAAGAGCGCCTCTTGCGTCACTTCTTCTGCGTCCGACGGAGACAAGCTCATCCGCCGCGCCAGCGCGAAGAACGGCCCTTCGAGCGCGCGCACGAGCCGCTCGATCGCGCGCGCGTCTCCTTCGAGCGCACGCGAGACGTCTTCAGGGGCTACGTCGATTCGGCTCACCATCGGCGATCATGGAGTAGGACTGGCCGAGCGCGGGGGTTGTGACCGAAAAAAAGCGCGGCCTCTCGATGGCTCGGTCACAGCGCCGAAACCGCGGCGCTCGCGAGGAGCGTGCGCGTCGCGACGACGCTCGATCGCCGCATCGTCTCACGCAGCGGCCCAGCCCCGGCGACCCAGCGATCGAGCGAGCGCCTCGCCTCTTCGAGCGCCCGCCGCGCCTCGTCCGCGCGACCGCTCGCGGCGAAGGCGAGCGCGAGGGCGGCGCTCGCGCCGAAGTCATCGGTCACCGTCGGGCGCGGAGCCACGATGAGCGCCACGGCTTCGCGCGCCGCGTCCACCGCCGCGTCGAGCGCGTGTTTTTCGAGGAGGACCGACGAGAGGACCACCAGCGCGCTCGCGCGTTCGGCGCAGGGGCTCTTGCTCGCGCTCACCGCCGCGCGCGCGTGCAGCTCGGCCTCGTCGCAGTCACCGAGCTCGACGTACGCCTCTGCGACGACGCGGAGCGACTGCGCTCGGATCACGGACCGCGACGCGATTCCCGGCGACTCGAGGACCGCGAGCGACTCGGTGAGCGCGTCCTCGACGCGACGCGCGCGCAAGAGGACGTCCGCCCGCGCCGCGCGAAGATAGAGGCGCACCGACGCCGCGCCGAGCCGCTCGGCGCTCGCTTCTGCGGTCGCGCCGAGCGCGAGGGCCCGCTGCCAGTCTCCTGCCAACGCGCGATAGCGCATGTGCAGGCCCTGCGTGTAGATCGTTCCGAGCTCGTCGCCCGCTTGCGTCAGGAGCGCCTCGGCCTCGACGATGCTCTCGACAGCGCGCCCGAGGTCTCCCTCGATCGCCCTGAAATACTCCGCTCGAACGCGGGCCGCAGCCCCCGCCACGCGCGGCGTCTTCGCGCGCTCGGCGAGCGACCGCGACGCGCGAACGAGACGCGCGCACGTCGCCTTGTCAGCAAACGACGCCGCGAGCGCGAAGGCCATCGCTCCGTACGCCCAGGACAACGCGTCGAACGTCCGCTCGACGGGCTCGACCTCGAGCAGCTCGTCGAGCGCGCGCAGGCTCGCGTCGAGCTCTCCCAACTCGAAGAGCGCAAAGCACCGCGCGCTCGCCGCGTGCGCCCAGTCTTCGCTCCCTCGCTCGACGCCAACGAGCGCCCGCGCAGCGCTCTCGCTCGCCTCGCGCCAACGACCCTGCCACCCGAGCGAGTGCGCGCGCACCGCGTCGAGCGCCGCGCGTACCCCGTCGACGTTCGAACAACGGAGCCCTCGCTCGGCGTAGCTCGTCGCGCTGCCGAAATCCCCGCCGAGCGTCGCGCGTCGCGCAGCGCCGAGGTAGCGCAGCGCCGCGACGTCTCGCTCTCCGGCGGCGTCCGCGAGCAGCGCGAGGGCGAACTCGTCCTCGCCCTTCGCGCTCAACCAACGCAGCGCCTTCGCCTGCAAGCGCTCGTCGGACCCTCGCGCCGCGTCGAGCGCCGCTTCGCGCACGAGCGCGCTCGAAAACGTCAGCGACCCCTCCTCGGTGTGCCGAAGAAAACCCGCGTTCGACAGCTGCTCGATCGCGAGCTCGATCGCGCCTGCGCTGGCGATGTCCGCGCACACCGCCCGCGCCGCCGTCGCCGAGAAGTTGGTCCCGAGCAGCGCAGCCACCGCGAGGACCGAGCGCTCGATCGGCAGTCGCGACTCGACCCGGCGTCGGATCACCTCGGCGACTGGCGCCGTGTCGCTCGCCTGTTGAAGCGCGAGCTGCTCGATGTAGAGCGGGTTTCCCTCGACGCGATCGAGGATCGATCGGAGCGCTGCGTCGTCGACCGAAGGCCAAAGATCTCGGGTCATCAGCGCGGACGCCGCGTCGTCGAGCGGCGCGAGCGCGAGCGAAGCGCGGGCCATCGAGACGAGCGGGTCGCGCTCGTCCGTCGTTCGACCCGCGACGATCACGAGCAGAGGCCCGCGGATGCGCGACAGACAAGCGCTGAGCACCCTGCTCGACGTGACGTCACACTCGTGCGCGTCGTCGAGGACGACCGTCAGCGACGCGCGCGCGAGCTCCGCCGCGAGCAACCGCCCGAACGCCCACTCGAGCTGAGAGATCATCATCGCGGGATCGCTGCGGGCGACCATCACGATCGGCGCGAGCGCCTCGGCGCGCGGGTTGCGCTGCACTTCGGCGAACAGCGCCACCAGCGAGGCTCGCTCGGAGGGGCTCTGCGCCGAACGCGAGGCCAGCTCGAGCAGCGGATCGTCGCGCTCTACGTAGGTCGACAGCGCGCTCTCGAGCAGCGACTCGAGCAGCGCGAAGGGCGCGCCCCGGCCCCGCGCGTTGGCCCAGAGCGACCGCTCGCTGAAGGGTCGACGGTTCTGCCAATGGCGAAGCAGCGAGGATTTTCCCTGACCGATGGGCCCTCGAACGACGACGATCCCCGCCTCGCCGCCGTCGCTCCGAGCGCGCTCGGCGTCGAGCCACGCGAGCTCTCGCTCTCGACCTCGGAGCGGCGTCGCGATCAACCTCGAGCGGCTCTCGCCTCGCGGGGCCTCGAGCTTCGCGCTGCTCGGCGCGAGCTCGATTCGGTCGAGCGCCGCGAGCACCGCGGTCGCCGTCGGTCTGCGCGAGGCCCGCTCGTCCTGCAGCGCCCGCGCGAGGTTGACCAACGCGGCCCTCCCGCTGCGCTCGACGCCGCACACACGCAACAGGACGCCCAATGAATACAGGTCGCTCGACGCGTTGCTGAGCGCCCCCCGGAGCACTTCGGGCGCAGCGAACTCGGGCGTCACGAACCCGTGCGTCGACGGATCGATGAGCACCGCGCGCCCCGCGAGGCCGCCCTCGAGCAAGACGTTGCTCAGCGTGATGTCTCCGTGCGCGAAGCCCGCGCTGTGCAGCGCGACCAGCGCAGAGGCGATCCTGCGCGCGAGCGCGACGAGCTCGACCGCCGAGAGCTCGTCCCGCGCGGCCCGCGCTTCGAGCGACTCGCCCTCGATCCAGCGCGTCACGACGTAGGCGAACCCGTCGTCCAAGCCGTGCTCGACGTACTCCGCGAGCGCTGGGTGCGAGAGCACCGAGAGCAGGGCCCCTTCGCGAGCGACCGCGTCGGCTCTTGCCCCCTCGAGCTCGACGCAGCGCTTGATCGCGACCACGAGCCCCGAGCGCGCGTCGACCGCGCGCGACACAACCGCGGCCCCGCCCCGCGCCATGGCGACGCGCTCGGCGTAACGAGAGAGCGGCGCTGGATCAGCCGACCGCACGCTCGCCGCTCTCGGACGGCGCGTCCGGCTCGATCATGGTGCGCGCGAGCATCGCGTACATCTCCATCCAAGCGACGTGGACCTCGGGCGTAAAGTGCTCGCCGAGAAACTGCTCGAGCGCCTCGAGCAACGCGCGCCCGACGAACTTGTAGTGCACCGGTTGGACGCCGTACGAGATGTGCCTGCGCCCGAGCTCGCGCACGTCGGGCAAGATGTCTTCGATTCGATCGAAGCCTTTGACGACCTTCGCGAGCACGTCGATCAACATGGCGCGCTGCGTGACCATGTCCGTGTTGGCGAAGAGCGACTGCGCCGCGGGGTACTGCTCGAAGAGCCGCTCGTAGAACGCCGAGCCGAACTCGTCCGCCTTCGGCGCGAGCATCTCGAACGTGCTCTGCACGAGAAACACGACGTCGGGCCGCGCGAAGTCGTACACCTCGCGAAACGAGCGCTTTCGCTCGTCTTCGAACGCGGGGCTCACGCGCGCGGTGTCTCCCAAGCTCTCGACGAAGGCGCTCGTCGCGACGATGTGGGACTGCCGATCCGCGGCGCACCGGGCGGCCGCGCGCGCCCCGTCGACTGCGCCCCCGAGAAACACGGGCTCTCGCCGCGTGGGGTGTCCGATGAGCGCCTGCATCATGGAGCCCGTGTCGATCCCCACCGCGAGCGCGAACTCGCTTCCGAAGTGCTTGAGCGTGTACGGGTTGAGCTGGCGCACGCGCGCGATCATGCGGAGCGCCGCGCGCAGGGCGTGCAGCGAGCCGTCGCGGCCCTCGGTGTCGCCCGTAAATCGCAGGATCGCCCCGGACGGAAGGTACTGGAGCACCGCGCCGTGATTGGCGAGCGCGGGCTCGACGATCTGCTTCATGTAGCGGTTGAGCACGTGCACGGTGTCGTGCGGAAACTGCTCTCGCGCGAAGGCCTCGAAGCCCGCGAGCTGCGCGACGACGATGACCGCGCTCTGCGTGACGGGCTCTTGCGTGTCGTTGAGGAGGTTGACCGACGCGACGTCGTCTTGGTCGACGACGAGCCGACGCACGCTGACGTCCCCGAGGACGCGGAGCTGACACGCGAGGCGAATGGACGAAGGCCAGCGGCGCTTCTCGGCGACGAGCGCCTCGGCTTCGGTGCGCGGCCCGCAGTTGGAGGCTCCGTCGAGCACGACGACGCGGCACGTGGTGCAGCGCGCCTTGCCTCCGCACGCGTGATAGTGGTGAACGCCCGCGCCGAGCGACGCCTCGAGGAGCGTCGTCCCTTTCGGCGTATCGACGATCACGCGCTCGGGTCCCTCGCGAAGGACGACGCGGGCCTTGGTCTTGGTGTTCTCTTTGCTCGACATCGACGCGATCGACGCGCCGGCGGGCTTGGGCGCCATGGCCGCGATCGTGAGCGAGCTCGTCGAGACGGGCGTGAGGTCCTGGCTCGTCGCGCCGCTCGAAATCACCGGAGCGCTGCTCGTGCGCCCGCTGTCTTGCGCGGCGTCGAGCAGCGGCGCGAGGGCGCTGTACGCGAGCTCGGCGTTCGCGAAGCGCTCACCGGCTTCGCGCGCGACGCACTGCGAGAACCACCCATCGAAGCCCGGAGGGAGCGCGACGTCGAGGCTCAGCTCTTTGACGCGCTCGCTCGCCGTGGGGAGCGCGTCGACGAGCACCTCGCGCCAGAGCGCTCCGAGGTTGGGCTCGGGGCCCGAGGCCGCGAGCCAATAGTGCTCTCCGACGAGCATGCGAAACACGAGCAATCCGAGGGCCCAAACGTCCGCAGACGGACCGATGTCGGCCGTGGGATAGGTCTGCTCGGGGGCCATGAAGAGCGGCGTGCCCACGGCGATCGTGGCGGCGCGCGCTTCGTTGAGGATCTTGGCGACCCCGAAATCGAGGACCTTCACCATGAAGGGAACCCCGACCACGCGAGCCTTGCCGAGAAACACGTTCTCGGGCTTGAGGTCGCGATGCACGACGCCCACCGAGTGCGCCGCGCTGAGCGCGTGGCAGAGCTGGTTGATCGCGAGCCGCGCGTTGTGCAGGTCCATCCGCCCGCGGCGCTGAAGAAAATTCGCGAGGTCCTCGCCGTCGAGCAGCTCCATCGCGATCCACGGAACGCCCGTCACCTCGTCGACGCCCGCGCTCACCACCTGCACGATGTGATCGCTCGGGATCTTCGCGCTCACCCGCGCTTCTTGCTCGAACCGCGCGCGAAACCGCAGATCACCCGCGATCCCGCCGCGCATGATCTTCACAGCGCGCGGCGCCCCCGTCGTTCGCTGGATCGCTTCGTACACGGTCCCCATCCCACCCTGGCTGAGCACCCGAATGATCTCGAAGTCTCGGCCCAAGAGCGTGCCCGTCGGAAGAGCTTGCGAGAGCGTCATCTACCCGCGAATACTGCGGTATTTTTGCACTTTTTGTCACGCGCCCAAACGATCCGCTGTGTACGTCGCGCGCTCACCGCCAGTCGACTCGCCAGAACGTCCGCGCGTCGCCCCAGTGCGGGCACTCGAGGAGCTCGACGCGGCAGTCCTTTCCCCCCGTGAGCGAGACCGCGCGCGTCGCCCAGGCGGGCATCACATACGCGAGGTAGTAGTAGGGCATGACCATCCCCGTGAGCTCGAGCCACGTCTGCTTGTTCGCGGTCTGAGTCTCTCGCAACACGCCCGGCCGCGCCTTCGAGCCGAACACGGTCCCGATGCGCTTGAGCACCCACTCGGGGCTGCCGAGCTTGAGCAAGAACGTATAGACCGCGTTGAGCTCGTACATCGCCGCCTCGTCCGCGATCCCCGCGATGCGCGACGCGTCCGCGCCGAGGTGCGTTCGGATGATCGCCTCGTCGATGTGCCCCAAGGTCTCGAGCGACACCCACGCAGCGACGAACGGCGGCGAGAGAAACATCGCCCGGTCCTCGTTGTTCAGCGCCGCGCCCACGGCCTCGACGCCGCGCGCTCCGTGGCGCTTCTCGATCACCTGTCGTCGCGTCGCGATCACGCCCGCCTTCACGCCCGCACGCGCGATCTCCGGGCGCAATGCAGGGTCACCCCAGATCGGATCCACGACGCTACGCAGTGCCACGAGCGCAATGATATCGCGGATGTACGCGAGAGCCTGCGGGTCGCTTCGAGTGCGTGAGTTCCATGATCGTGATGAGTGGAATCTCCCCAATGCGCTGCCGCGACGACGATCGACGTCGGGTGCATCGACGCGTGTGCGACCCGCCGTTGCGCGGAGGCCGCGCCTCGGCGCAGCGAATCTCGTGACTGCGAGTGGCGACACGAACCGCGCGTCCGTGCGTCGCGATCGCGACCGCGAGCGCGATGGAGCGTCGTCGCGAACTGCCCAACAGGACGCGCGATCCGCTGCGCCCCATTGGGCGGCACGTCACGAGCGAGGCGTTGCAGGCAGCGCCGCACGTTCGCAGCGCTATTGGTCCGCGAGCGTCGCAGCGATCGCAGGAGCAGCGCACGTCCCTGTCGCGCCAGCGCCCCAGAAGTACCCGCGCCACTTCCGAATCGGCGACTCGTTGCCCCACGAGTCGACCGCGGTGTACTCGACCTCGTAGTCGACCGACGAGAGCGCGGCATCGACGTAGCTGGGATGCACCAAGATGCAGTTGTTCTGCGGCGCCTGCTCGCCGAGAAACGCGTTCGATGGATACTCGTACATTCGCACTTTCTTGATGCTCACCGAGAAGGCCGTCGAGCACGTATCGGTGAAGAGCCCCGTGATCGGCGCGCAGGTATTGAAGAGCACCGCGTTTTCCGATGGCTGCCGAATGCCGAACCCGCATGGGGGCGAGACGACCGTCGAGCTTACGGAAGGAGGACTCGAGTCGACGATTCGAAGTCGACGCCGATCAGTGTCAGCGTGCACGCTCGCGGTGTCTTGGTAGTCGAAGAGCGCGTGCACCGGCTCGCTTGTCGGCGAAAGCAGCGGAAGCTGCACAGTCGTCGTCGATCCCGCGCGGCTCAACCCACCCCCGCTCCACAAGAACCGCCAGCGTTCGGCGCCGAGCACGTTGGTGCCTACGCCAGCCACGGAGACGCTTGCGCCCGCGGGGCTGGTGCACTCCGTCGTGTAGGGCGTAGCCGAAGGCGCGTGGCTCGTGATCGTCGCGACGGGTCGCTTGCGTCCGACGAGGCGAAGGTGAACGGTGAACTTCAGTCCGCCGTCGACGAACGAACTATCGAGTTCGAAGACTGGGTTCACTCCGGACACGTAGCTTCCCACGATGTTCGTCGAAGCCGTCACGTTTCGGGCGTAGTGATCGGCGCCGACATCGAACTGGATTTGCACAGGCGCGTCGATCGCGGCGAACGAGGTCGCCGCGCCAGAGATCGCCCCGAACCAGTTCGACGTGAGATTCATACGACCGTTTGTGATCGTGTGACCGCTGAACGTCACGCTCGACGTGAGTTCGGCCTGAAGCAGGCTCATTTCTGCGTTGCCGCTCGCCTGATGAATGAACGCGCTCGCGAGACCACGCACCGGCGAACTCGACGAGTTCGAGGGGTTGGCGAGCTCTTGGACGCTGGCGACGGATGCGCTCGGATCGATGTCGAACGTGTGCCCGAGCGGGTGAATCGACGGGTCCCAGTCGAGCACATTGCCGTTGTGGTCGAGCGGTCCAGTGTTTCCAGGGCGCAGTCGTCCCTGCTGTGGCCCCGCCGCGACGCGAGGAAACTGTGAAGGCCGCGGCCTCGCGAAGGCGATGTACCGTACGCTCGCTGTCGGGCCGAGATCCGAGAGTTCGTTGCCCGCCGCAATCGTGAAGTTCGCGTTGATCGCCGCCACCTCGCTGTACGAGTGTGCGACCGCTCCCCAGTACCGACGGGCGATCTCGTCCAGCTGCGCAGGGCTCATTCCCACGTGGGGAGCGACCGTTGGATCGAGTACGATCCCTGGCTCTCCGGGAGGAGTCAGCGATTTGTTGCATCGCAGAAGTCGCGCCCAAGAAGCGGCGCTGAGGTCGGGCCCCGTCGCGCCGCCTTCAGCGAAATTCGCAGCGCACGAAAGCGCGTTCGGAAGCGAGGCGAAGTATGTTGTCGGACTGCTCCACAGCGACGGGGGGCAACTTGCTTCTACCTGGGAGTCTGTGAGGTTGCTGCCAAACATGTCCCGCAGCCGCTCGCTCGTGACCGCGACGCTCGAAACACCGGCAGCTGTAGGCCGCGCAAAGAAACACGGGAACGGAGCATGCCCCACCGGGCGGGAATTGTTAACCACTCCCGTGAGGTGCCGCGTCGGATCGGGAGGGCTCGGCGAGGAGAGAAAGAACACCTCGTCGTTGTGGCAGTAGAGAGTTCGCACTTGGCCGTCTCTCGTAATGGCGTCGGTGATCGGCACATCGACGGTCGCGTCGGATGCGGTGCAAGCCGGTCGCGTTCCGGGCGGGGAGAAGCCGTAGAACCTCGGGCCCTCGCCAGAGGATCTTCGTTCGACACAAAACGGAGTGAGCCGGCAGAATCCAGCGACCACGACAGCATTGTACTCGATGGGCTGAGCGACGGCGGACACGGCCGCCCCGCAGCCCGAGGTCGCCACGAGCGACGCGGTGAGGAGCGCCACGAGGCGCTCTCGACTACGAACTTGGTTCATCGTTTCCTCGATTGGGACGAGCTACAGCTCGCCAGCGTCCGCGCGTCCCGCAGCGCGAACGCAGGCCTGTGTCTTCACGACACGACTGTGACTTCGAGCATCAACAAGCTTCGCCGTTAAGAAGAACAGCGTCTCGAGTCAGCTACGAGCAATACCGAGTCCGGATCTTCGATGGCGAGATCGCACGCTTCGCCGTGAAGCTCGATGATGTCTCGCGCCCAAGACGCGTAGCTCCACGCAACCGCTCCGCCACCGGCGGAGAACGCCCGCCCCGCCACGCGGAGCTGCCAGTCGATCGAGCGGTCGAACTCCGTGGGAATCACGCGCGTGCACCGAGAGACGCGGTCGATGCTCTTGGAGAACGCCGCGTCGAAATCGTCTCGTTCTCCAACGCGACTCGCATAGAACAGCCGTCCGTCGGGAGATCGACGAGGCGCGCCTCCGATCTCCGCGATCCGAGCGAGGTGCTGCCAGTCTCGCGCATACGCGCGCTGCGCGGACAACATGGATCCAGCTTCGAACGGAACGTCGGGATGTATCGTAGCGATCGGCACAATCGTAAACCCACCAGCGCGCATCGATCGAACCTTCGCCTCGACCTCATCGGGAACTGCACAGCAAAGCGGACTACGTACCGGGCCGGGGCTAAACAGTCGATCGTTGGTGAACGCGCAGGCTGCGGAGTTCGTCGCCGCAGGGATCGTGCAAAACTCACCATTGGCGTTTGGATCGCAGGTCCCCATCGTGTTTGCCAGGAGAATGACGAGTCGTGGTCCCGAGCGTCCGCCCGAAGGAGGAACCTCTCGTTCGACGACGTCGAGAGCCGCGGCCATCGGAACGAGGACTCGAGGCGTGGTTCGAGTGAAGCCAAAGAGCGGACGCCAAAGGTCGCTCCACGCCTGCGTCGTAAACGATCCAAACGGAAGCACGAGGGACTGAGATGCTTCACACCAGCTCGGTTCAGCCGGCGCGAGGGCACGGTTGCTGACCCACGGATGTGGTTGCACGGAGTGAAATGCGAAGGTCGCGCGACCGCGTTCGCGCTCGAGCTGAAACGGAACCAGGTTCAGCACCGTCGTTGCGGTGTTGAGCGGGTCCCACGGCCAGTCACCGCGCGCAAGTGCGACGTGCACATTGCCAGCGAACTGCTCTTCTGCGCTCAGCATGACGACGACGCGTGGTCGGGTGATCTCAGGAACCACGACGCAAGGAACGCTCAATCCCGCGCGCGCACCGCAGCCCATCGCAACCATCACGATCGCCCCCAGCGCCACGGCGCCCGGACCGCTCGTCGCTCGTCCGCTGCACTCGTCGCGCTCTTCGATCACTTCTTTCACGGCCGCCCCAATGGTGCGACCGAAGCCGTGGCCTCGGTCGGCGTTGTGTTCGATGCCTGACTTTGGAGCACGAGCCGTCTTCATTTCAATGGGCAGAACCGCCCATTGTGCCGCGACAAATCGCAGTACAAGTGGGTACCCAAACCAACGCAACTGCGCCCCCTGCCCCGAGATGAGCCGACGCGAGGTCTTCGTGTTTGCCAATATTTTCGTGGTTGGGTCACCCTCGGTCCTCGAGGGGATCGCAATTCCGCCGTGGTGGCGCGTCTGCGCGCACCTGAGTCTCGAGCGCGCGCGCCGACTCTGCGAGCACTCGGGCGGCGTCGGAGTCCTCGTCGACCTATCTAGCATCGACGACGTCTCGCGACTCGATCAGCTCCCAGACAACGTCCCGTTGCTCTTGGTAGGGTCGCCTCGGGAGCCCTTGGAGGAGAACGCCGCGCATGGCCGATCGAGGACGAAGGACCCTTCGCTGATCGCGGCCTGGATCAACGCGATCCACGCATCGCTCAGGAGCGCGAGTGATGAGTTCGAGGCGTTTGCGTTCGCGCTGCGTGCCAGCAGCCGCGAGCGAGACGCGCTTCTGTGTGTCGTTGCGGGGTTGTCGATCGACGAGACGGCCCGAGCCCTCGAAGTGTCCGCGAGTACGATTCGCAAACACGTGTGCTCGCTGCACCGAAAGGCGCGCGTCAGCTCGACGAGCGGCCTCGTAGGCCAGTTTGCGCTCTTTGCCCTCACGCGCCGCGGATCGGAAGCGCGACCGGAGGCGTAGAATCCATCTTCGAAGAACCCGCTCCGTGCGCGTCGTGCTTCCGACGGGACGTCGCGATCATGCGCTTTCGTTGATCCAGAGCAGCAGTTGTCGCTCCTCGATCGATCTCGTCACACCGCGCCGACCGGAATATCCCTCGCGCACAGCAGTTACGCCCGCTGATGTCGCGCACGCTCCGAGCTCGCGTCGATCTCGCGGCGCTCGTCACGCGCGCCGTCGTCACCAAGCTCGCCGGGCTGTGGCTCGCGATGCTGATCCTCGGCGCGGTGATCTTCGGCCCAAACGGCCTCGCGGCGCGCGACGTCACGCGGGGCATGGCCGCGGTTCCGTGGGCGTTTGCGCTGGTGATCGCGCTCTGGTCGATCGCGCACCTTCGCGCCTCGCGCGTGCTCGACGCGCAGGAGTTCGCCTTCGTGCGGGCCCTTCCGCTCTCGGCGCTCGATCGCTTCGCCGCGCTGCGCGCGCCGACGCTCGCGCCCCACGCGGTGATCGGCGCGTTCTTCGCCCGCGGTGAAGGCGCCCTCGTCGGGATCGTCGTCGCCGCGCTCGGAGCGCTCTCGACCGTCGCGCTGCGCACGCTCCTCGCCAGCATTTCGCGCGACACAACGCAATCGCGCTTGTCGCCATCGGGCCTGCTCGCCGCGCACGCGCGCTGGGCGCTGCGCACAGACACCGCTGCGCTCGCGCGTTCGAGCGCCTTCGCGCTCGCCTCGACGGCGCTCGCGACGGTCGCGGTCCGCAACACGCGACTCGATCCATCCACCCACGCGACGCTCGCCACGGTGCTCCTCTTGCTCTCGTCGGGCGCCGTCGCGCTCACGGCGTCGCGCTCGGTCACCGAGTCCGAGCGCTCGCTCGCGTTCGTGCTCGACACGCTTCCGGACGCTCGATCTGCGGCCAACCGCGCGAGAGCCCTCGCGACCTTGGCCTCGCCCGCCGCGATCGGAGCGCTCTTCGCTGCGCTCGCGACGAGCTCCCTCGGAGCCACCGTCGCCGCGCGATGCGCTGTTCTCTACGCCGTTCACTGGCTCGCGATCGCCGCGATCGTCGAGGGCGCCTCGCGCCGCGGCCGAGACCCGTCCAGCGCCGCGGTGCTCGCCACGCTCGCCGCGGTGATCGTGGCGATGCTTCGAACGCCCCTCGAGCTCGCCCCCGCCGCCGCGCTCGTCGCCATCACCGCCATCGCGCTGTCCAACGGTCGCCCATGATCGAGCTGAAGTCCCTCACCGTGAAGCGCGAACGGCGCACGATTCTTCACGACGTCGAGCTGTCGTGGCCGCGCGGCGCGCTCGCCATCGTCGGCGCAAACGGCAGCGGAAAATCCACGCTATTGCGCGCGATCGCCGGCGCGATCGCGATCGATCGCGGCGACGTTTCGATCGAGGGGCGCTCGCTGCAAACCGCGCGAAGCGACGCGCAACGACGGTTGGCGCTCGTCCCCGAAGAGCCCTCGTACCCGGGACACCTCGCGGTGCGCGAGCTGCTCGAGCTGTGCGCGGGGCTTCGTTGCGCGAAGGTCCCCGACGACGCGAGGTCGCGCGAGACGCTCGCGATCATCGGCGCGCAGCGGTACGAGACGCTCTCGCTCGGGCAGCGAAAACGCGCCCATTTGCTCTTCGCACGCGTCGGTGAGGTCCCGTGGTGGCTGCTCGACGAGCCGAGCGACGGGCTCGATGCGCGAGCACGAGAGAGCCTCTTCGAAGAGATCGCCGCGCTGCCTTCGGGGGCCCTCGTCGCGACGCACGACCCTGTGTTGATCGCGCGCTGCGACGGCGTCGTTCGCATCGTCGACAGAACGGTCGTGCGCGAGCGATAGCTCAGCGATCGTCCCGTACGGACATCGCTCGCGCGTGGCGAACCACAGGGCGCGATTTCGCGATCACACTGCAAATCGCCTCGCGGATTTCATCGCTCGACGGCGCTTCGCCGGCCGCGAGAGAGGCGCCGAAGTGCAGCGTCGCGTTGGACCAAGGGGCCGCGTCGAGGGCTCGTTCGCGGACGAGCGCTTCGACACAACGGCGGGCCTCGGGGTCGATCGTCGCCCACACACAGCTCCACGAGAGCGGCTGCTCGAGCACGAGGTCGAGCGGCTCGCTCGAGAGAACCCCGCCGCCGATACGCACCTCCGCGCGCTGATCGATCGTCGCGAGGCACGGAAAGAGCTCGCGATCGAGCGTCACCTCCACCCTTCCCGTCCGCGCGATCGCCTGCGCAATCGCCTCGCTCGTGGCGCGCGCGAAGCTCGTTCTGCGCGAGTCGACCGGGTGCACCGCCGCGCTCAGCACGGTGACCTTCACCGCGAGCGAACGGTTCGCAGCGGACGCCATTCGAACACCGTCGATCACCCCCGGCCAGAACTCGAAGAGCTCGTCGTTCGGCGCGAGCTCGTGCGACAACTGGAGGCCCAGCGGCGCTGCGCGCTCGACGCGCACCCGGATGCGCGCGTAGCGCTCGTGGGACCGAACGAGCCCTTCGCCCTCGGCTGCGCTCGTCACGGTCGTTCCGCGCGCGATGAACATCGCCGTCGCGAGTGTAGGCCCCGCGCACGCGACGATGCACGCCCTTCACGCTGCGTTGCGCGCTTGCTCGATGAGCGCGAGTGCATGCACGATGGTCACGCTTTGCGACGCATCCCGCTCTGCGCCTCTGCGTTGATCCTCGTTGCCTGCGGAGACCCGCCCGTCCCCGCGCGCGACGCGTCGACCGACCGTTCGACGCCCGCGGACACAGCGCGCGCAGACGCGACGCGCGACGCTGCGATGCAAGACGTCGCGTCGCTCGACAGCGCGAGCCCCGTGGATGTCTCGGTCGTGGACGCGAGCGTGACCGACG
The DNA here is from genome assembly GCA_016793325.1 of Myxococcales bacterium. GTDB lineage: Bacteria > Myxococcota_A > Polyangia > Polyangiales. Next base: position 89,361 of record JAEUKI010000061.1, read on the forward strand.
TTCGATCCGCGGACAGCGCGACGTGCGTCCCGCGCGGCTGCGCGACGGCCAACTGCGGGATGGTCGACGACGGCTGCGGCCGCATGATTCCCTGTGGAACGTGCGTCGATCCCGAGGTCTGCTCGAGCACGAACCGCTGCGCGCGGCCCGCGCCGCTCCCGTACCCGACGCGCGATCCGTATCGCATCAAGGGACTGCAGCCGGACTTCTGGGCGGACCGCAGCGAGGTGATCGGCAACAACACCGGCGCGATCGCCGTGAACCTCGTGTGGGCCCAGTGGCAGGGAGACGATCGCCGCGCGCCGTGCAGCGCCGGTGAGATCACCTTCGACGGGCGCTGCTTCACGATCAACGCGCAGGTCGACAACGAGATCCGCGCGTACGCGGCCGCCGGACTCACGGTGACGGCAGTGGTGTACGGAAGCCCTCCGTGGAGCCGCGCAGGACTCCCGTGTACGCCCGCAGGACCGGGGTTCGAGTGGTTCTGCCCGCCGCGCGAGGACGCGGATTTCGCGCGCTTCGCGGCGATGATCGCGCGCCGCTACGACGGCCACCACAGCAACGGCCGGCTCGTGGATTTCGTGATCTGGAACGAGGTCAACGCCAACGACTGGTTCGACATCGGCTGCGGCCAAGGCGGCGGAGCGTGCAACACGAGCGCGTGGATCGCTCGCTACGCGCGGCTCTACAACGCAGCGTACGACGCGATCAAAGCCGAGCAGCCCACAGCGAGGGTGTTGTTTTCGTTCGAGCATCACTTCGGGCGCAGCTTCGACAATCCGTCCGCGAGCTCGCCGTTGTTGTCGGTCGAGACGTTTCTCACGGGGCTCGCGCCGCAGGTCGCGCCGCGCGCGTGGTCGGTCGCGTACCACCCGTATCCGCCGAACCTCCTGCGCCCCGAGTTTTCGCCGGACGATTGGCCGCGCATCACCTACGGAAACCTCGGCGCCGTCGTGCAATTTCTGAGAGCGCGGTTCCCGACCGTTCCGAGCGCGTGGACCGTCGAGCTCACCGAGAGCGGCGTCAATTCGCTCGCGCCAAACTCGTCTGCGGCCGCGCAAGCGACCGGCGTCTGCAGCTCGCTTCGCAACGTCCTCGCGACGCCCGGAATCGACAACTACATCTATCACCGCATGGTCGATCACCCCGCAGAGACCGGCGCGGGCTTGGGCTTGGGCCTACGAAACGCCGACCGCACCGCGAAGCCCGCGTGGTCCGTGTGGGCGCTCTCGAACCGCAACGACCTGACACCTCCCATGCTCTCGTGCGGCTTCGAAGACCTTCCGTACACGCGCTTGCGCCGAAGCCATCACGCGACGCGGGGCCACTGGGCGAGCTCGCGCGTCGCGCCGAGCGGCTTTCGCGAAGAACAATCGTGGCGCCTGTGGCGCGAGCCACGCGCAGGCGCCGAGCTCCTCTACGAGTGCAAGGTCGGTCAACACAACCTCCTCACGCGCGACGTCCACTGCGAAGGCCAAGAGATCCTCGGCCCCGTGGGCTACGTCGCGACGGCGCCCGCGGCGGGGCTCGTCGCGCTCTACCGCTGCCGCGTCGGCGCAGGAACGGACCACTTCGTCAGCCCGAGCCCCACGTGCGAAGGGCAGACGATGGAGCAGCTGCTCGGCTACGTGACGCCGTAGCGAGGGCACGCCCGATGGCGAACACTTCGCCATCGGATGGCGAACGCTTCGCCATCGGGTGGCGAACGCTGCGGCACGCTCGTATCGCGAGATGAGCGACCGCGTCGTAGAGATCACGTCGCCATCACGCGCGCCTGCGCTGAGGTGGACAGAGGGCGACGGCTGGGCGAGCGGCGGCAAAACAGACGCGCAGCGTCGCAAGTTCGGCCAGAAAAATCCCAGCGCGTTGTGCCAGAGACGGCTTCGCAGAAGCGGCGCGAATGTGCGGCAGGCGGCGGCGCGCGGCCTCACCCCCGCTGCCGCGCCCCTCTCCCGCGGGACCGCGGGAGAGGGGCTACGGGGATCGAAGCGTCGTGGCGGAAGACCAACGGCGACTCACAAGGCCCACAAAATCAAAGCCCCCCAACGGCGACTCATCATGCCCACAAAATCAAAGCCCCCCAACGGCGACTCACCATGCCCACAAAATCAAAGCCCCTCTCCCGCGGTCCCGCGGGAGAGGGGCGCGCGGCAGCGGGGGTGAGGCCGCGTAGCACTTCCCCACAACGAACCACGAGGCTCACTGCCGCGTCGCGACGAGCTCCTCGGTCGCGTGGTGCTCGACGATCAACGCGATCAACCGATCGCCGATGACCGTCACACGATCGGGCGCCACGCGCGCGAGCCACGGGAGCAGCGTCCACCCATCGCGGATCTCGTTGTTCGCCACCGCGTCGCGAATCGCACGCAACCCGTCATCGTGCTCCACCACCGCGAGCCGCTCGAAGAGCACCCATTGTGGCCACGGATTCGACGGCGTCGGCTCTGCCGAGGCATCGACGCCCGCGGGAGGCTCTTGCTCGTCGGGAGGCGCCAACGGATGCGGCTCGATGACGATCGACTCGCGCTCGTCGGACGCAACAACCTGCTCGTAGAGCGCCGTCAGCAACGCACGCGACCCAGGATCGTCGCCGAGCATCGCGCCGATCCAAACGGAGCCGGGATCGCGCACCCAATCGAGCGAGCGCTCTGCGAGCTGCGTCGCCAACCGCTCGCGCAGCGCACGGGCGTCGAGCTGCCACGCGTTGCGCGCGGGATCTCGACGACCGCCCTCGAAGTGTCGGCGGATCGCGACGAGGTCCGGTGAAGCGTCACGACTCAGCGGACAACCGAGACGCACCCACGCGTCCATGCTCGCGGCGACGAGCGGCAACGTCTCTGGATTTGCGTACCAACGACGACTCACTGCATCACGCGCGCGAGCGCAGCGGCGAACGAGCGCCAACATACGATCGCGCTGTCGCTCGTTCGCCCAACGCCAAACGCTCTCGTACATCGACGGACAGCGATCGATCAGCGCGTCGATCCAACGCTCGCGATGCGCGAGGGCCGCCGGCTCGAACACCTCCCACAAGGACCACCGAACTCCCTCGAGACGCGCCAAGGGACCGAGCGTCGCGCGGAGAGGATCGTGCTCGTCGAGCGCCTCGTCGATCGCGGGATCGAAGCGCGCTTCGGCTTCGTCGAGCCACGCGCTCACCGTGGCGCCGAACGTTCTGCCGATCGCGACGACGCCGCGCTCGAAGAGCGGAGCGGCCAGGCGAACCGCGTGTGCGTTGTCCGGAGAGAACCAACGGCACCGAAAGTGGTCCTCGATCCCGCGCCCGTCCTCTTCGCGGCCGAGCCTCGCGCGCCGGTCGAACCACGCGCGAACGCGGCGCTCGCTGATCGGCCACAGGCGCTCTTGCAGCGCGCGCGGGAGCAGCGCCGCTTCGAACGGCTCTTCGCGACGCTCGATGATCGACATCGCCCTCGCGAAGCACTCGGCCGCGCGCTCGGAGCTGCACCACTGCGCGAGCGCGATCCACTCGTTGGCCGCGCTTTCACGACGTTCGAGCACAGAAAACACCCACTGTTCGAGCGCCATCCGCGCCTCGGGCGTCGCGCGTTCGACGACGGCGCGGGTCGTCGTCTCGTGGGGGGCGACGGACACCTCGAATCTGTCGAAGGTCCTTCGCGCAGGACGCTCGATCAACGCACGAAACGGTCTCTCGACGAGCGCTGCGTGACCGAAGTGCGAGCACAGCAGCACGTACGACTCACGGAGATCCAACGAGCTCGAGGACCCGTCGAACGCCACGAGCCGCGGCTCTTCGAACATTGCAGCGAGCACATCGTCACTCGACTCGCCGAGCAGCCCCAGCACGAAGCGCGTCGTGTCCTGCGCTCGCAGCCACGAAAAGGACTGTTGCCACCGCGCCAACGCGTCGTCTCTTACGAGCGAACGAAGAAACTCGTCACGGCTACTCGACGCGAGCAACGCTCGCAGCGGCAGGGATCTGCGCGTCGGATCGACGGCGTCCCAGAACTTCTGCGACGCATCGGCGGCGCTGTTGTCTCGCAGCCGGTCGCGCATCGAATCGGTCACGACTCCGAAATCCAGCGCGGTCACGAGCGCCCCCCACGGCGAGTAACCGGCCTCGCAGACCGCGCGGCGCGTCGCCTCTGGAATCGCCTCGATCACAGCGTCCACCGCCGCGGCCGAGAGCGTTCGCTCGAGCGCTTCGAGGGCGCGCCACGGCGAGAGCTCTCCCTCGAGCATCGCGTCGATCACGGCCGTCGGGTGCAACACCGATCGCACACGGGCTGGTCGCAAGACCAACAGCAGCTCGTGTAGCTCGCCGCGCCATCGACGATGACATCCACGAGGTGATCGAGCGATCCGCTCTCCACGAACTGCGCCGACGATCGCCGTGCAGCGTCCCTCGACGAAACGCGATTCGCGCGCACCCATCGGTCCACGACAGCGCGGTGTCGGTCGCCAACCACCGGCGGTGTCTGCGCACCTGATCCGAAGTCGACAAGTCGATTCGATGGTCAACCTCGGGATTTTGCGATCGATCGAGCGTTCGTGTGCGCTACGACTCGAATCATGCGCCGCGCGATCGTGCTGGGTCTCTTTGCGGTGGGCTGCACGAACCCAGCACCACCGCCCATGGACGCGACGAACGGCGCGGACTCATCGATCACGGACGGCGGCGCCAGCGACGCGCGCGACACCGACGCGGCCGTCGATGTCCGCGATGGGCGAGCCGCGCCGATCGTGACATGCGACGACGCGGGCGTGTGCTCGGGCACCGCGGACCCGGTCTCGCTCGGAGCCGGAATCGAACCGGTCGTCGCCGCTCGCTCACCGCGCGGTCCGCTCGGCTCTCACTGGTTCTGCCGCCCGAGGGACCCGGCGCGATGGAACGGTCGGCTCGTCGTTCATGTCGTCGGAACCTGGAGCGACCCTGCGAACGATCACCGCTTTCCCGAGCAGGCGTGCGCGCTCGGCTTCGTCGCGATCGCTCCGATGTACGAGAACCGCGATCCCGCCCGCGAGACGTGCCTCGAAGACGGCCCTTGCTACGAAGCGCACCGCCGCGAAATTGTCGATGGAGTCGAAGGCGCCCCCGCCCCCGTCGACGTCGACCGCCCGAACTCGTTGCGCAATCGCATCGCGACGCTGCTCGCGCGCCTCGCCGAGGCCGACGGAGCGCCGTGGCCAACCGTGCGTGATCGCATCGCGGGCGGTGACTGGCGAACGACCGTCGTGTCCGGCCACTCCCAGGGCAGCGGCCACGCGCTGTATCTCGCGCGAGAAGAGGTCACCGAGCGACTCGTCCTGCTCGCAGGACCGTCGGATCGACTCGGCGATCGCACGCCGACGAGCGCGCCGGTCCCTTGGATCGCGGCCCTTCGAACGACACCGCCGCGCACGCCCGCGGCGCGAATCTTCGGCTACATGCACGACGACGACAGCATTCAAGTCGTTGCGCAGGTGTTGGACAACTGGGACGCGATCGGGCTCGCGGCGTCGAGCTGCGCGTACGCGCGCGCCGCGGGCTACCCAAACGACTGCCGACGCGTCCGTATCGCCGGGGACATGTGCGACGGTCTGCTCGCCCACTCGACCGTCGTGGTCCGACGATGGGGGGCGAGCTGCATGCTCGGCACCGGCGACAACACAAACGAAGCGACGTGGCGATTCTTGCTCACCGCGGGCGAATGAGACCGCTCGTTCGCGCGAGTCGGCGCGGCGACGCATACGCGCGATGGCGAGGTGTTCGCCATCAAGTGACGGAGGTACGGCACGTTTCGGCGAGCGCGAGGCCTCACCCCCGCTGCCGCGCGCCCCTCTCCCGCGGAACCGCGGGAGAGGGGCTACGGGGATCGAAGCGTTGTGGCAGAACACCGACGGCAATTCACAACGCCCACAAAATCAAAGCCCCCAACGGCGACTCACCAGGCCCACAAAATCAAAGCCCCCAACGGCGACTCACCAGGCCCACAAAATCAAAGCCCCTCTCCCGCGGTCCCGCGGGAGAGGGGCGCGCGGCAGCGGGGGTGAGGTCGCGTAGCGCTTACGTTCACTACACACGGACTGACGGCGCGCGCCGTTGAGCACCTCGCGATCCCGTGGCGACCGCTTTGCCGTAAGGCAGTGCACGTCGGTGCGACGACGTAGCCCAGTAACAATCGAGACGCTTGTCGCGCGGCGATCATGCCGCGGGAGTACAGGGGACCTCGCGCGACGAAGCCTCAATCGAACCGGGATCAACCGTCACCACGTCGGACGATGCCGATCGAACTCTTGCACGAATACGATCTCGAACCGTTGCCAGTCGCCCTCGTACGGTCCGTAGTTTCGGATCTGCGACGAGTAGTAGTTTGCCGGCATCGCCGTGAGAAACGTTCCGTGGCTCGACTGGAGTGATACGACGTTGTTGTCATTTGCCGCGCCGTCATTGCTGTAAGTGACCGAGCCCGTCGCGCCGTTAAGGATGTTGATTCGGAACTTCTCGTAGGCAGTGACCGCGTTGGCAAGGCGGGCGTGCCCGGTGTGGTCGCCATCGATCACGCTCGCGTAGTGGTACGAAGAATTCTCGAAGGACTCGAGGCTGATCCAGTCGCCGTCTTGCAGTTCACCGCCGTTCCAATCAATGACCCAAAACGCAGCAGACGCTTTGACAGCAGCGTTTGTGCCGCTCAACTCGGCGTTGGTACGCTGATTGTACAAAGCCATCGAGGCGTCTCGATTCACGTATGTGCCGTGATACGTGCGCAAATACACAAGATGAGCCCGACGCGGCTCGACAACAGTGAGCAGTTGATTGGCCGCACCGTTCGTCGAAACAGCGGCCAACGTACTTCCGTTGTTGGCGGCGTACGTCGCACCGGAGCTCATCTGAACAACCGTGCCATCGCTCACGGATCCAGCGCTCACGGGCGTGACGCGAACATCGACAGGCGTCGTGCTGTCGGCCATCCATCCGCTCGCAGTCGGGCGAACGAAGGGACCATTGAACGAGCGCAACCACACATCGTCGGTGCCTTGCCATAGGCCACCGTTGCGATCAAACGCATAGAACCATTGCCACGCTCCGTACGCAGACGTCCAGTTCGTCGAGAGCGTCGAGCCTCCGCCGCTCGTCGCAGTGAGCGCCGTACCCGTGTGCGTTCGCAAGCCAACCACGTGCCGCGGATCTCTCACACACGTGCATGCGCCCTGATCCGATTGCTCGGTCTCGCCGTAGCCGGTCCAGCCCGCGAGCAGCAACAGCGAGCCTGTCCCACAGCCTTGACGGATGTCGCCACAGGACTCCCATGACTCCGAGATCAAGTTCGCCCCGCAACTAGAGAAGATATATGGAACCGACGTCTCCCCAGCGTCCGCGGTGGTATGGGAGTATCCCTGAGTATGCATGTACTCGTGGATCATCTCGGAGGTTCTCCAATGCCACGGCTGCCATGGCTCTCCACCCGCGCCGTACCAACTCCAATCCGGATAGGTCTCTTCGTGCGTCGCGAGAAACACGCTGTGCGTCGAGTAGTCCGGTGGAGTCACGTACGCGCACGCAGAGCCACCAGGGCATTCGCCTCTCAAAAAGTGCATGTTGTTGTCGTAGTTGTGAAGTCTCGCAATCGCCTCCGAAGCCTGCGCCGCGCGCGTCGCCCCTGGGAGCGGATCGCCGCTCTGCCACACGTACCTCGCGTTGAGGGTGTTCGAAATACACGCGTTGAACGCCGCGGATCGCGCGACCGTCCGTCCGTAGAACATCGCCTGCTCGACGTACGTTGCTGCGAACGGCGAGACGTAGTGCGCCGCTGTCGAATCGTAACTCGTTCGTCCGAAGAGCTCCTGAGCCTCGGACGCCGTTGGCGAGTTGCAAGCCGCGAGCAGCCACGAAGCAGCGAGCGCGCAGACTGAACGAATAGTGAATGAGCGAAACATAGGGCTCCTTTGCGCACACGCGGACGTCGACCACCGCCCCGATATGCGCTGCGCCGGTGGATCACAGGCACGCCGAGCATGCCGCGAGTTTTTTGTTGTGTTGCTCAACGAACCGCAGCGATGGTCGGGCGCTGCTCAGTCGATTCATGCGAGGCCGCCACTCGATTTCTGGAGCACTCGAATCTTTTCCGTCGGCCACTCACATTCCACATTCGATCGTGTATTTCCAAACGACATTCGATGCAGCGAAACCTGCGAAGCGCTCTCGGAGTGACGACGGGCGGTGTCGTGAGTGCGTCGGTAGCGCGACATCACGATTCCACGCCGCCGACGAACGTCGCGATGCTCACGCACGCGTATCAACGTTTTGCACGCATCGAACGCAGCGCACGTGGGGAGAGGGGTTCGAACCACGCCACAATTGAACGCTGTAGAGATGGGACGAGCGTCGGCCATACACGAGACCGTTGAACTCGAGTCAACCCGCCACGAATCGAATCGATCGACGAACGTGCCGCGATCGAATGAGTGGCGGTTTAGCGCGAGCACTCGTCGTGCGAGCAGGCATCTGCGCTGTCCGTGAGGACAGCTGCGTCGAGGCTGCCGGCGTCCACAGGGCGAGCATCGAGGTCGCTTGCAGTCGTAGCGTCGCTGCTGCGCACGTCGAAGCGCGTCGCCAAACAATGCCAGCCGTCGTCACACACGGGAGTCACCTCAGCGATTCGACACCCATGCTCGTCGATGCGTTCACGATGAATCGGACATCCGTCGAACCAAGTCTCTTTCGCGCACTCCGCGCCCGTCCGCCGCCATCCACCAAAGTACCCATGTTGCGTGCAGGCAATCGTGTAGTCGATCGGACAACACACTCCGCCGCCCGGAGCCAACGTGGTCGCGTTCGGTGCACCCTCGAGCGCCGGGTCGCGCCCGCATGCCACGATCGACACAAGCCCGATCCCCAACCAGCGTGCCGTGAACATACGCCTCCAGCGTAGCACGCCCGAGACACACAGATGACGGCCGGAACGCGCTGGGCACGGTTGCAGCCGCGCCCCCAATGAACTCTGCAACCCGAGAACGCCGAGACAAACGCGCGATGGCCTCGGCTCGTTGTCGTTACGCACTGAGACGGATCTCCACGCGCCGGCGCAGCGCTCGTGTCGCGCTGCATCGCTCTCCCAAAACCCGCCAAATGCCTCTAAAACTCCAGGCCAACTGCGCATCACTGCGCGCGCGTCAACGTAGGGTGGCTCCAGGAGAAGACACCCATGGCCACAAGCACACAGCACCTCGCGCTCGTCGCGATCGTCTCGGCTGCGACGCTCACCGCGTGCTCGCGCTCGTTCACAGGAACTTGGCGCGGCTCGTGCGAAGTTGAAATCACGCCCATGAGCGACCCCAACGCGCAGCCCACCACCGAGCAGCGCGCGGTCGAGATCACCGTCACGAAAGAAGACGGCAAGTACCGCATGCGCACGCGCATCGGCGACGACACCACCTGCGAACAAGGCGGCGGAGAGCCCACGACCAACGGCGCGCGGCAGCTGTGGTTCTCCGCGATGCCGTGCGCGCAATTCATGGGATCGAGCCTCGGTGGGTACGGCTCGCAGATCCTCTCGGACACCTCGCGTGGAATGGCCTTCTCGGGGACGCTCTCGTCCCCGCCGCGCTCGGGCGGACGGCAGCTCCGCGTCGACGGCTCGCGCTGCACCGTGACGCGCTGAGCGCTCGGAGAGCCGCGCTCGGGGACCGCGTCGTCAGCTCGCGACCGCGGGCAACGCGGGCTTGGGCTGCATCAATCGCGCAGAGATCTTCGCGACCATCGCCCGAGGAAAGAGCCGGTTGATCGCCGCGACCATGTTGTTTCCCGCGCCGTGGATGACCGAGGCGCGCCCCGCGCTGAACGCGTCGAGCCCCAGCGCCACGACCGCGTCCGGCGAGGCCTTCGCGCCGAACGCCGCGGCTTCTCCCGCCCGCGCGAAGAAGGGCGTCTCGGTCGCTCCCGGGCACAACGCGAGCACTCGCACGCCGCGCGGCCGGTACTCGGCCCAGAGCGCCTCGCTGAACGACAGGACGAACGCCTTGCTCGCGCCGTACACGGCCATGTACGGGACCGGCTGAAACGCCGCGGTCGACGCCACTTGGATCACGCCGCCGCGGTTGGCGACGAGCATCGGCATGAATTCATGGGTCATCTCGACGAGCGAGCGCACGTTGAGGTCGACCATCGAGCGGAGCTCGTCGAGCGGGACGTCGTCGAACGAGCCGTACTTTCCGAAGCCCGCGTTGTTGACGAGCACGTCGACGGTGAGCCCCAGCGCTCGCACCTGCGCGAGCACGCGCTCGGCGGAGCCCGGCGCGGCGAGGTCCTCGGCGATCACCGCGGCGTCGCCGAGCTCGCGCGCGAGGGCCTCGAGCTTGTCCTTGCTCCGGGCCACCAGGATGAGCTTGGCGCCTCGGGCCGCGAGGATCCTCGCGAAGCGCTCGCCGATGCCCATCGACGCCCCGGTGATCAACACGCGCTTTCCTCGAAAATCGTAGCTGTTCATGACTGCCTCCGTGTCCTTCGAGGCACATCGTGGCGCCGACGGTGGTTTGCGAGAATCGGCAGGAGCGGTAAACCGTTTTCCATCGATGCAAATCACTCCGCCCACGTGGGACGACCTGCGCGTCTTGCTCGCGGTGTATCGCGAGCAGAGCTTTCTCGGAGCCGCCAAGCACCTCGGGCTGTCGACCTCGACGGTCTCGCGCCGGATCGACGCGCTCGAGGGGTCGCTCCGACGCACCCTCGTTCGCCGCGGCCCCGACGGAACGACGCTCGAACCCGACGCCCTGCCCCTCGTGAACCTCGCCGAGCAGCTCGAGCTCGGGCTCGACTCGATCCAGCGCGGCCCCGATCAGAGCGCCGCCGCAGGCACGGTCCGCATCTCGATGGGCGAGGGCTTCGTGCGCCCCGTCACGCGATTGCTCACGGAGCTTCGCACGCGCCACCCGGGGCTCCAGTTCGAGCTCTCGTCGGAGCACACCTTCGTCGACCTCGCCCGACGCGAGGCCGACATCGGGATCCGCAAGGCCCCGTCGACCTCGAAGGTGCTCGTTCAACGGTCGGTCGGCTCGCTCACCTTCGCCCTGTACGCGGCGAGCTCGTACGTCGATCGAAAGCTCGGCGCCGCGAGCATTCGGCCCGAAGATTTCAGGCGACTCGATTTCGTGGGCCACGACAAGACCCTCGCGCGCCTGCCGCAATCGCAGTGGCTCGCGGCGCGCGGCGTCGAGCGCTGGGCGCTTCGAAGCAACTCGGACCTCGCGATCGAAGAGGCCGTCGTCGGCGCGATGGGCCTGGCGATGCTCGCGGACGCGCAAGCGCGGGCGCTCGGCGGGCTCGTTCGCGTCGAGTGCGGAGAGCCGCTCCCGAGCTTGCCCGTGTACCTCGCGTGGCATCACGAGCTCAGCCGCGTCGAGCGCTATCGCACGGTCCTTCGCGCGCTCGAACCAGCGCTGCGCGCGGGGCTGCGATAAGTGTTACTGCCGCGCGCGGCCGAGTCGCGCGCGGATGTCCGCTTCGATCATGGCGTTGTCGTAGGGGTAGTCCACGCCCGGCTCGGTGATCTGCGTCGAGGCCATCTTGCTCCGAACGTGCTCGCGGATGCGCTTGCGCTGCTCGTTGCTGTACCTCCCGCCGATCAGCACGAGGTCGACCCGAGGGAGCGTCGCGAGGAGCGACATTCCCTCTTCTTCGCTGAGCGCGCCGATCGCGGTGATCCCGCCGATCCCGCGAATGGACTCGAGCACCTCGTGTCGACGCAGCGGGTTGCCTCCGAACAGGACCATCACGGGCGAGCCCTCGGGCCCGCGCACTTCGCTCGTCAGGTTCTTCATACGCGCACTCCTCTCTCCATCGGGACTTCGACCAACAAGAGCTCGGCTCGCTTCGTCGCGAGCACTTCGACGACGTCGGTCTCCCACACGCCGACCGCGTCTCCCGGTCCGAGGCGCTGCCCTGCGACGAGCGCCTCGCCCTCGACGCAGTGGACGTACACGCCGTCGCCCTTCGAGTACATCGCGTACGAGCGAGGCTCGGGGCCCTCGACCGTCGCGACAGAGACGAACGCGTCTTGGCCGATCAGCGCACTCCCGTCGCGGCGATCCGGCGAGAGCGCGAGCAGAAATCGATTTCGCTTCGCCTCGGGGTCGTAGCGAAACGTCTCGTGCCGAGGCGCGCCGCCCTTCGCTCGGGGATAGACCCAGAGTTGAAAGCTACGAAACGGCTCCGTGGCCGAGGCGTTCTCTTCGGAGTGCGAGATGCCCTCGCCCGCGCTCATGGTCTGCACGGCGTTGGTCCCGAGCACGTGGGTCGAGCCGGTGGTGTCTCGGTGCCGCTGCGCGCCGCGCACGATGATCGTGCTGATCTCCATGTCGCGATGCGGGTGCATCCCGAAGCCTTGACCCGCGGCGACGACGTCGTCCGCGAGCCCGCACATCGCGCCGAAGTTCGTCTGGTACGGAACAAACGAGTACGCGCTCGTCTTCCACGCATCGCTGCGATGAATCCGATCCGCGTCCGGTCGATACAGAGTCTTCATCGATCACACCTCCGCCGGGCGCTCGCGCCCGCGACACACACATTCATCGCGACGCAGCGCCGCGCGCGATCGCCTCGGCGCGCGCCGCGATCTCTTGGTTCATCTTGTCGAAGCCCGCGGGAGCGGCCTTCATCGACGCCGTCCGACGGAGCACCGGCGCGAGCAGCCCCGAGTAGAACTCGACGTTGCGCAGCCGCGAGCGACCGTCTCCGAGCGCGGTGATCTCGAAGCGATGACGGCCGTCGAAGACGCCCGGGACGCCTGTGCGCGAGAGCCACTCGAACGCGAGGCCCGGGCGAAAGTCCGTCACTTCCGCAGAAAAGTCGTAGCTCGCCTGCGGCGTTCGAAGGCCGAGCGAGAGCTTCGATCCCTTCGCGATCGGACCGCGATCGACCCCGACGAGCATCGTGCTCCACGTGGGCCAGTCGCGCATCACCGTGAGGACGTCGAACACGACCTCCGGCGTGGCTCCGATCTCGACGCTGCGCTCGACGGTAAACTCGAACATCGTTCGCTCCTCTCACTCTTCATCGACGCGTGAGCGCTATACGGCGCCGCGCGCGATGCTCTGCGCGACGGTCTCTGCTGCGATCTCTGGGTAGCGCGCGTTGAGCGTGGGCCCGAGCAGCGCCTGTCCCTCGAACACGCCGCGGGCGTACATGAGCGGAAGCCACGCGTACATGTTGGACGGCTCTGCGCTGAGCTTTCGCGTGACCTCGGCGCGAAGATCGTCGAGCGAGCCGAGGCTCTCGAGGGCCAGCTTGGTTCCGCGCACCGACTCGTACGCTTTGGCAAATCCGTGGACGTCGAGCCTGTCGCCCGCGACGTACAAGCGCTCGGGAACGACGCGATCGTCGAGCGCCGCCGCCGCCGTGAAGCGCGCGGTGTCCTCCCAGCTCGTCCAATCGATGGGGGTCTTTCCGTCGCCCCAGTAGCGAAGGACGCCCTTGCTCGCGTCGAGCAGACCCAGAAATCCGAGCACGAATTTGTCCGTGAAGATCCCCTGCATCACGTGGACGACCTCGATCCCGTCGGCCACCTCGGACTTCGCGCGCTGGGCGAACGTCCGACGCCAGTCGGTGTTGATGTTGACGCCCTCGGGCAGCGCGAACAGGTCGTACGAAAACGCCGAGGAGATGAAGCGACGCACCTTCGCCGCCTTCGCAGCGCGCGCGAGCGAGAGCTGCGCGTCGATGATGATGTCCGGGCCTCCCTGGAGCGTCGAGACCACCGCGAACGCGCCCTTCACGGCCTCGGCGCGCTCGGCGTCCGACGCCGACGCCGCGTCGAACGCGCGCAGCTCGACGCGGTCCGCCGCGAGCCCAGCGGCCTCCGGCTTCTTCGGATCTCGAACCAACGCGCGAACGCGCACCGACGGCTGCGCCAAGAGAGACTGCACGATGAGCCGGCCGAGCCTTCCGCCCGCGCCGACGACCACGATGAGCTTGTCGTTCATGGGCCAGAGCGTGGTCGCCCGAGACCCTACTGACAATTCACGAACACGCGAACATACTGTCAGGATCACCATGACAATCGAAGCGTCGCCGTCGGACATGCTCGTCTTCGCAACGGTCGTCCGCGAGGGAGGATTCACGCGCGCGGCGAGGCGCCTCGGCGTCACCAAGCAGACCGTGAGCGAGCGCATCGCGCGGCTCGAGGGCGCCCTCGAAGTTCGACTGCTCGAGCGCAGCACACGGAGAGTGCGCCCCACGGACATCGGCGCTGCGTACTACGCGCGCTGCGCGGCGATCGCGGCGCAAATCGAGGAGGCCAACAACGAGGTCACACAGCGAACGTCCGAGCCCGTGGGGCTGCTGCGCGTCTCGTCGCCGTACTTGTACGGTCGGCGCTTCCTCGGCCGCGTGGTGACCGAGTTCATCGCGCGCTACCCGAAGACCCGAATCGAGATCACCCTCGCCGATCGCCGAGTGAACCTCATCGACGAGGGATTCGACCTGGCCATTCGCATCGGAGAGCTCGACGACTCTTCGCTCACCGCGCGCAAGCTCAGCTCGGGGCACATGTACTACGTGGCGAGCCCAACGTACCTGGCGCGGCACAGCGCGCCCGACCCAGCGACGTTGCGCGGCGCGCGTTGCGTCGGGATGCAGGCGCACGAGACGTGGAAGATCCGCGGCGTCAACGTGAAGGTCGAGCCCGTGCTCGTCGTCAACGATCTCGAAATCGTGTGCGACGCAGCGATCGCGGGCGTGGGCGTCGCGAGGCTCCCTTCGCTCGTGTGCAGAGAGGCCGTGCGCGACGGTCGTCTGCGCGTGCTCTTCGACGACGAGTCCATGCTGCGACCGGTCTACGTGGTGTATCCGAGCCGCGCGTACTTGCCCGCGAAGGTCCGACTGTTCATCGATGCGCTGGCCGAGCTCGTCGAGCCGATGCAGCCGATCACGCGCAGCGAGCGAGCGCCCCATCGACGATAGCGACGGCGTCGAAGCGACACGCTTTCTGTTCGCGCGCCCCTCACGCCCCGCGCGCGAGATTCACACGCGCGCTCTCTCGGCGTGGCATCGAGTCCAGTCCGCCTCGATCGCAACGGTGTCCTCGGCGGTGCGCGGCTGCACCGTGATGAGCACGCCGCCTTCGCGAATGCCGAGCTCGTAGACCTTGGCGTGGGCTTCCGGAATTCCCACTGCGACGAGGCTTCCCAAGAGTCCCCCTGCGAGCCCTCCCGCCCCGGCGCCCGCGAGCGCCGCGACGAGCGGGCCCGCGACGAGCAGCCCGAGCCCAGGAATCACAATGGGCGCCGCGACCACGAGAATGCCAGCGAGGATCGCGCCCGCCGCGCCGCCGACGACCGAGCCGAACGTCGCGCCTTCGGCCATCTTCGCGCCCACCGTCGGGCTGCTCTTGCTCTCTGCCGCGAAGCGACGCCGCGTCTCGTCGGACATCATCACGCTGATGTCCTCTTTCTGATACCCGCGCTTCTCGAGGGCCTGAATCGCGTTCTCTGCGTCGCGCTGCGCTCGAAAGAGCGCGGTCATCAACGGCTGGTTGGTTTGCGTCGTCGGATGCGTCGCGCTTACGGACTTGGGATCGTTTTTGTCGAGTTCCATGGTCAGCTCCAGCCCAATGGGCGTTCTTCGATCGGGCTTCGAGCGGCGATCGAGGGTTTCGAAACGTTTGCTCCAACAGCGGCGCGCGACCGCCAGCACCCCTCGGGCAGAAGACGGTCGCGACGAGTTGTCCACAGAGCAACTTCCGGTCCGCGCGTTCGTCGCGGCAGCGCTCGATCGCGAGCCCGCGTCTACGACGGGCATCGAACATGATCAGCGCGGATCACGAACCAACGCCTCGATCGCTGTGATTCCGGTCGCGTATGCCTGTGGCGATGATGCAGCGCGAGCACGCCACACCGAGGCGCCCTCGCGCGGCTCAGCTCTCGAGCCCGTAGCGTTCGAGTCGACGATAGAGCGTTCGACGGTCGAGGCCGAGCAGCGTCGCGGCGCGGGCCTTGTTGCCGCCGACGATCTTGATCACGCGAGTGATGTACCGCTGCTCGAGCGTCTCGAGCGAGACGATCTCGTGCGCTTCGTCGGCGATCATGACGAAGGCGTCCGATCGATACGCGCGGATCTTCTCGGGCAGATCCTCGATCGTGAGATCCGTGAATCGCGCGAGCGCGACCGCGCCTTCGATGCAGTTTTCGAGCTCTCGAACGTTGCCTGGCCAGTGGTACGCGAGAAGACGCTCCGCGACCTCTGGCGAGATGCGAATGCCCGCCTTGCCGCTGCGGGCGGTCGCGCGCGCGAGAAAGAGCTCGGCGAGCGAGAGGATGTCCGCGCGTCGCTCGCGGAGCGTCGGGACCGTGATCTTTACGACGTTGATTCGAAAGTACAGATCCTGCCGAAATCGCCCGGACTCGACCTCCTTCTCGAGGTCGCGATGCGTCGCCGAGACGATCCGCGCGTCGTACGCGACGTCGCTGTCCGCGCCCACCGGGCGCACGGTTCGCTCTTGCAACACGCGCAGCAGCTTGGTCTGCATCGGCGCCTCCATCTCCGCGATCTCGTCGAGAAAGAGCGTCCCTCCCGACGCCGCCACGAACAGTCCGCGTCGCGTCGAGCGCGCGTCGGTAAACGCGCCGCGCACGTGGCCGAACAGCTCGCTCTCGAGAAGGTTCGAAGGGATCGCGGCGCAGTTGATCGCGACGAACGCGTTGCTCGATCGCTCGCTCGTCCCGTGAAGCGCGCGCGCGACGAGCTCTTTGCCAGTCCCCGTCTCACCGCAGATCAACACCGAAGCGTCGCTTCGAGCCACGCGCCCCACGAGGTCGCGCACTTGTTCGAGCGCTGGGCTCGCGCCGACGAGACCGTCTTGCGGCGCTCGAGTCGAGACGACGCGCCGAAGCTGCTGCACTTCGATTCGCAGTCGCCGGTGCGCTGCGGCCCGGGCGACACACGCAGCCAACAGACTCGGGTCGACCGGCTTGGTGAGAAAGTCGTACGCCCCCGCGCGCAGCGCTCGAATCACCGCGTCCATGCTCCCTTGGCCGGTGAGCACGACGATCGGAATGTCCGGCTGCGTCCCGTGCAGCCGCGCGAAGAACTCCATCGAGTCCATCTCGGTCATCGCGAGGTGCGTCACCACCACGTCGAAGGGCTCTGCCGCGACGATTTCGAGCGCGCGCAGCGGCGAAACCGAGGAGACCGCCACGTGACCGAGCTCCGTGAGCAGCGCGAGCAGCGCGTCGTTGTGGCTCTGGTCATGATCCACGCACAGAATCCGCGCTGCGGTCATTCATAGATCAGTGCGCCGCGGAGCGACCTTTGGTCAACGGCTTCTGGCTCCGATGCGACGATTGCATCGGGCTGTGCGGAAGTGCGCGCCGAAATCTCCAAGCGTTCTGCCAAATGGTCGAATTCGTACGAACACAAACCTCGTCACCATCGGCTGAGAATCGCGCTGAATTCGCTTCCGGCCGATCACGCAAGAACGCCACGATTTGCCAAGAATGCCGCGCGCAGTTGCGCACGATCGACACAGCGAGCATCCGCAGCGTCGACGGCAAACGCAGCCAGTCGCAGCGACGGGTGCTGAACGCCGCAGACGCTCAACAGACAATCGACGCGGATGAAGCGCGGCGCGCCGTTGGCGACACGCGCACGGAGATCCCCCAGGAGGTTTCTGTTGGAACGCGCCTGGATTACCAAGCGCGGCGACGCCGTTCGGCCGATGGATCACGGCGGCGCGCGTTGTTCTTGGACGACGCGAACCAACACAGCGACCGCTGCCAACACCAGCAACCCGTGGATCAATCCGCCGCAGTGGAGATTCATCGAGTAGCCGACTTCCCAGCCGATCACCAGGATCGTCGCGAGCGCGAGCAGCAAGTTCGTCACGGGCGCCTCGCGGCGGTCCACGACGGACGCGCAGCGCGGCTCACGGCGTCTTCACGTTGGGCTTCGCGACGGCCTCGGAAATCTTGTTTCCAGCCTTGTTCGCGAGCTGCTTTGCCCCATGCGCGAGCTTCTGCGCGGCCTCGCTCGCCGTGTGCGCCGCCTCGGTCGCCTTCTCCTTGGCGGTGTCGGTGAGCTTCTCTGCGCCTTCTTCGAGGCGATGCTCCGCGGCGACCGCTCGTTTTCCGAGCGTCTCGGCCCCGTCGACCACTTTGGCCGCGAGCTCTTCGGACTTCGTCCCAGCCTTGGTGACGAGTTCCTTCGCCTTGTCAGCAACGGCATCGATCTTTCCGCGGACTTCTTTGGTCTTCATCGAGTGAGTTCCTTTCGGGATTCGTCTGCGCAAGCCCGCGCGACGCGATTCGTCGCGGCGAACTTCGAGGCAAACGCTCGAGAGCGCGGCTGCCTCGCAGACGAGTCGAGAGATCTGCACGAAGCGAGCCGCATCACCGATGCGTCGTGAGCGCCCGGCATGCTCTGCGCAACGCGTGCCGAGATGCGCGTTGCAGTCGTCGGAGGCGGAGCGAGCGGCCTGGCCACAGCGTGGCTGTTGGACGAAGCGCACCACGTCACGCTCTTCGAGCAACACGCTGCGCTCGGCGGTCACGTGCGAACCGCAGGAGGAAACGTCCCGTGCGCAGCGCTCGCTCCCGGAGTGCGGCTCGACACCGGAGTGATCGAGTTCGACCGCCGAACGTTCACCGCGTTTCACTCGTGGATGAGGGCGCTCGGCGTCCACTGCCCGACGCTCGTCGGAGGCGGGAGCACGAGCTTGTTGCTCGCGGACGGGCGACACCTCCATGCCCCGCGCGCGATCGCGATGCAGGACGGCAGCAGGCTCGACGACGCCGCGGACGCCCTGAGGCTGATCCCAACGGCGCTGCGTCGCCGGCGGTTTCTCGCGAAAACAGGGGCCGTTCCTCGCGCGTCGCTCGCGCGCGTGTCGATCGAGCGATTTTTGTCCGACGACGACTTCTCGACCTGGATGCGATCGCTGTTGATGTACGCGTATTCGACGCACTACGAGCACGTCGCAGGGCTCTCGGCGTCGATCGCCGTTCCGATGCTCCGCGATTTTCTCGAGCAGTGCGAGTGGACGCACATCCCTTCAGGCGTCTCGACGTATGTCGAGCGCGTGCGCCAAACGCTGCGAGGTCGCGTCGAGCTCGACGCGCACATCACCGGCGTCACGCGAAAGCCAACCTCGGTCCACATCGAGCGCGAGGGAGGCAGCGTCGAGCGCTTCGACTTCGTGGTGATGGCAGTCGCGCCACATCGAGTGCTGGCGCTGCTTCGCGACGCGAGCGAAGCCGAGCGCAGCTGGTTCGGCGCCTACGTCGGCGGCGAGATCACGACCCTCCTTCACACGGACACGGGCCCCTACGAGCGACGCGGGGTCAAGGGCTTCACGGAGTTCGACCTGTTCGCGATGGCCGACGGTCGGCACGGATACAACGCGTACCTGAACCGGCTCGCGGGCCTGTCGTCCGCCGCGCCGCCGCACTATTCACTGGCCTTCGACATGGGCGACGAGGTCCGCGCGTCGAGCGTCGTTCATCGACAACAGCACGACGTCGCCCGCTACAGCGCCGATGCGTTGGAAAAGCGCGCCGCGCTGCTCGAGGCCAACGGGACCAACCGCACGTTCTGGGCGGGCGCGTTTCTCGGAGACGGTCTGCACGAGGGCGCGGTGCGCGCAGCGCTCGCGATCGCCGAGCGGTTGGGAGGACGCACGCTCAACGCGCACGGGACAACAGCTCGTCCCCCGTGAGGCGCGCGTACAACCTGCACGCGGTCCAAATGGTCCCAGCGAATCCAGCGAATCCAGCGGAGGCGTTGCAGAAGTAGAAGTCGCGAATCGAGGTGTCGTGGTCGAGCCGGCGCGGCCACATTTGCGCAGGGGTCATCGCAGATCCGTAGGAGTTTCCCTGCGGCGCGCGCGCGTATCGCTCGGACGTCGTCGGGCTCCCGAGCGTGCGCTGCGCGAGGTGATCCCGGATGTTTGGCACGTATTCGCGCTCCACGACGTCGAGCAGCGCCGAGAGAACGGCGCTCTTGCTCTCGCGGTACGCGTGCGGGTCGTCGAGCTTCTTCTCCAAGAATCGTTGGTGGTTGGCCACCGTGAGCAGCTCGAGGATCTGACGTCCCTCGGGCGCCGCTCCCTCGGCCGACGACACGAGCGTGGGCGTGCTCATCGCGAAGCTCGGCGCGCGGTAGTCGCCGCGGTCGTGCATCGCGGCGAACGCGCCGTCGAGGTCAGCGTTCGAGCCGTGAAACACGTTGAAGGCGCCGAACCCATGGGCGCGCAGATCCAAGTCTTTGACCGAGAGATACGCGACGAAGCTCGACGCGGAGTACTCGTAGTCGAGCTTCGCTCGCACCGCACGAGAGAACCGATCGAGGCCGATCATGCACGCGGCCGCGCGCGGGTCCATGTTGCAGACCACGGCGTTCGCCTCCATACGCTCGAATTCGCCGGTCCCGACGCCCTTGTCGTCGACGTGCTCGACCTCCACGCCCGAGACGCGGTCACCGTCTAGCAAGAAGCGCGTGACTTTTCGCTGAAGCAACAGCGCGCCGCCGCTCTCTCGAAGCACGCGCACGACCTCGTCGATCACGTGCTCGAAGTGCTTCACAGGATAGTACGCGCCCCGCGCGTACCCGGCGAACAGCTTGACCCACGCAAAGAACGACAGCCTCGAAGGCGGGAGCATGAAGTCAGGCCACTGCAGGGCCAGCAACGCGCGCGCCTCGAGCGGGAGCGCGAACCGATCGAACACCGCGCCGAGCGTCGCGTTGCGATAGCGAAAGAGTCGCCGATACCCGTGACCGTGCGCGATCAGAGAGAGCTCGCGGAGAGACGAGGGGATCGCTTCGAGCTCTTCGTCGGTCGCGCGGACCTCCGCGACGAACGCGCGAAGCGCGCCTGCGTGCGAAGGAAACAGCGCCGCGAGCCGCCTCGCGAGCTCATCGAAGTCCGACGGAATATCCAGGGAAAACCCAGGGATTCGCATGTGGTCGTAGCCGTCGACGTCGAGCCGCACAAAGGGGACCGCGTCGACGAGCCCCAGCCGAGACAGAAACCGGTGCACGGTGCGGCCTTCGCCGACGTTCCACACGTAGTGGAGCTGGGCGTTGAATTGGTGGGCCCCGACCGTAAACGTGTGCCCGTAGCCCCCCGCCTTCTCGTGCGCCTCGAGCACGAGCACGCGACGTCCGGCGCGCGCCGCGAGCGCCGCGAACGCGAGCCCCGCGAGACCGCTGCCCACGACGAGGAAGTCTGGCTTGCTCACGCGCTGCGCCGTTCTGCGCGCACCGCTGGCGCGCCGTTCGAGAGGATGCGGGCCACGCGCTACGGGACAATCCCGCTGCACTGAACGCCGCACTGAAACGCGCTGCCGACGCAGGACATCCCGTTGAGGCACGCCTCGCATCGGTTCACCTCGCTTCGCCCGGCCGCCGAGCCGTTGCCCTTGGTGTCGCAGCGCGAGCGGCACGCCGCGACGTCGTAGGTCGAGTCGACGCAGTCGCGATAGCGAACGCACACCGCGTTGCAGTCGAACGCGTTGTCGATGGCGCTGCAGCCGTTCAGCGAGAGGCTCGCGAGGGCAGCAGCAAGAATCGCTGCGAAGCGCGCACCCATCCGCAGTTGGTCGCTCATAGTGTTCGATCTCTCTGTTCGTCGCTCGGGTGGGTCGGTGAGCGCGCGTCGCGACATGCGACTCGACAACTCAGCGTGGTCCACTTCGTTTCGCAACGACGGCGGATGTGCACGAAGCAAGCCGCATGCGGCGCGCGTCACGGACCGAAGGCAGCGCGCGCTCGACGCGCAGCGCGTGCTCGTCGCAAACGACGCCCTATCGCGACGCCCCGTTGGAAGGACTACACGCAGTGAGCGATCTCTTGGGAAATATCCTGGGATGTTTGCGTGGCGTGTAGCCAACGGAAGGCGGAGCCGCTCTAGGACACGCCCGCCACGCTGTGGCGCCTGTGCCGCCTCACCGCGCGACGCGCTCCGAACGCGGCAACGCGTCGATCGAAGCCTCCGCGTCGTGGGGTGTCCGTGCGCCGAACCGTCGCGTATCGTCGCTACGGAGGCGAAGCCAACGGCAGCGTCGGGCGCAGCACGAGGCACTGATCGGCGGTGTCGACGACCATGTTCACGACGAGTCGCAACGGCGGTCGCGCGGCGCCGAGCGGGACGACGAACCGCGCTTCTTGAGCAGAAAACGCGCGAGCATCTTGGCGGCGATGCACCGTCGCGCCTGGGCTCATCCCGCGACCGCGCGCCCCCGCGTCGAAGCTCGTGAGGTCCGCGGTGTCGATCGCCATCGAGATCGGCGCTTCGGCGTTGAGAATACGTTCGCGGCCCGGTCGGGCGACGATCGAGAGCGCGGCTCGCGAACCTCCGTCCGACGCCTCGACAATCCAGCGAGCCTCGATGACGAGCTCGTCCGACGCGTAGCTCGCCGCGAGCGCGCTGCTCGCGTCCATTGTGGTCGCGGCGTCCGCGGTGTTCGAGCCGTCGAGCGGGCGCTCTTCAGCGCGACGCGGCGGGCTTGGTGCGAGCGGCGGCGCGCTGGTCGAAGGGACCGAGCTGTGCGCGCACGCGCTGACGAAGAGCACTGCCAATACCCGACGTAGCATCATCGGCGAGTGTAGTCGCGAGCCCCCCTGAAGCGTGACACAAAGGCGCGAACAAGCCTTCGGTCTCGCGCGGGTTGTGCGCGTGGCGGACGCCGCGGAGGCGGCGGGCTCGACACGCGTCCCGCTTCGCGGGTAATTGCCCCCTCGTGACCATCGCTGACGAACGCGAAGCGCGGCGCGAAGCCCTCGAGCGACGGATGGGCGAGCCCGTGACGCGCGACTCGCTCACGGGTTCGTGGGACATTTTGCAGAGAAAACACGGTCACAGGCACTCGACCGACGACGTGCTGACGGCGTACTATGCGCTCTGCCACGGCCCTGCGACGGACGCCTCGCTCGACCTCGGGACCGGGATCGGGACGGTGGGACTGTTGACCCTCTGGGGCCTCGGCGAGCATGCCCGCTTGTGGTGCGTCGAGGCGCAGGACGTGAGCTTCGCGCTCTTGCGAGAGAACATCGCGCTCAACGGGCTCGATGCGCGCGTGCATCCGACGCACGGTGACCTTCGAACGACGACGTTCGAACGGACGTTCGATCTCGTGACGGGGAGCCCGCCGTACTTCGACACGAGCGCGGGAGTGCTGCCGGCGGACTCTCAGAAGGCGCACGCGCGATTCGAGCTTCGAGGGACGGTGCGGGACTACGCGCTCGCGGCGCAGCGGGCGCTGTCGGATCGAGACGAGGCGCGGTTCGTGTTTTGTTTTCCCACCCCACAAAAGGCGCGCGCGCTGGCCGCGGTGCGCGAGGCGGACTTCACGGCGGTCGCGCACCGAGACGTGATTCCGCGGGAGGGACTGCCCGCGCTGTTCTCGCTCTTCGCGTGCAAGCGCGGGGCGCACGACGCGATCGAAGAGGCGCCGTTGATCGTGCGGGACGCGTCGGGCGCGCACACCGCGGAGCTTCGCGCCGTGCGCCGTCGCTTCGGCTTCGCAGCGTCCGAGCCGTAGCGCGCACAGCGTTCGCGGACCATGCAAGCGCTGCATCGGGCGCGCGTGCACGAGCGCATCGAGCGCACAAAGAACGCGAGGCACGCAGGCTGCACGCGACGCACGGCCATGCAACGACGCGCCGACGCGCCGGTCCTCCGCGCCGAAGGGTTGTGGAAGGTCTACGGAGAAGGCGACGCCGAAGTTCGCGCGCTTCGGGGCGTCGATCTGTCCCTGTACGCCGGAGAGTTCGTCGTGCTGCTCGGCGCGTCGGGCTCGGGAAAATCCACGTTGCTCAACATCCTCGGCGGGCTCGACACGCCCACCGCAGGAAAGCTCACGTACCAAGAGCACGACCTCACGGATGCGTCGGACGAGCAGCTCACGCGCTATCGCCGCGAGCACGTCGGGTTCGTGTTTCAGTTCTACAACCTCATTCCGAGCCTGACGGCGCGGGAGAACGTCGCGCTCGTGACCGAGCTCACGGACGATCCGCTCGACCCGGACGACGCGCTCTCGCTCGTGGGGCTCGGGCCGCGCGCAGAACATTTTCCCTCGGAGCTTTCGGGCGGCGAGCAACAGCGGGTCGCGATCGCGCGCGCGGTCGCCAAGCGGCCCGACATGCTCTTGTGCGACGAGCCCACGGGCGCGCTCGACTGCACGACAGGCAAGCTCGTCCTCACGGTGCTCGATCGCGTGAACCGAGAGCTCGGGACGACGACCGCGATCATCACGCACAACGCGCCCATCGCGTCGATGGCGCATCGGGTCGTGACGATGGCGGACGGGAGCATCACGTCCGACCTGAAAAACGAGCGGCGCGCTCCACCCGAGTCGCTGCGATGGTGAGCCCCCTCGACCGAAAGCTCTTGCGCGACCTCGCATCGCTCAAGGGACAAGTGCTGACGATCGCGATCGTCGTCGCGCTCGGCGTCGCGGTCTATCTCTCGTTCGGGAGCGCGAAGTTCTCGCTCGTCCGCGGGACCGAGGACTTCTACCGTTCGCAGCGGTTCGCGGACGTCTTCGCGAGCCTCGAGCGCGCGCCCGACTCGCTTCGAAGCACGATCGAGCGTCTGCCCGGCGTCGCGTCGGTCGAGACCCGCGTGAGCGCGACGGTGCTCTGTCCGATGCCAGGGATGATCGAGCCCGCGGTCGGCCGCGCGCACTCGATTCCAGACTTCGCCGACCCTGCGCTCGACGTCCCCTTCGTGGTCGAAGGACGACTGCCCGAACCCCACCGCGACGACGAGGTCCTCGTCAACGACGCCTTCGCGCAGAGCCATCGACTGCACGCCGGCGATCGCCTCGACGCCATCATCCACGGAACGCGACGAACCCTCCGCGTCGTCGGCCTCGCCACGTCGCCCGAGTACCTCGTCGCGATGTCCGCAGAGCTGAGCTCGATGGGCAACGAGCGATTCGTCGTCTTGTGGATGCGGCGCGCTGCGCTCGCCCCCGTCGCGCGGATGCAGGGAGGATTCAACGACGTCGCGATTCGACTGCAGCGCGACGCACGGCCCGAGCCCACGGTGGCGGCGCTCGATCGGCTCTTCGTTCCGTACGGCGGTCGCGGGGCGCGCCCGCGAAGCGAGCACCTGTCGCACAAGATGTTGCAGCAGGAGCTGCAGCAGATCGACGGCTCATCGACGGTGCTACCCGCGATGTTCCTCGGCGTCGCGGCGTTTCTCGTCAACGTCGTGCTCGGGCGCCTCGTTCGCTTGCAGCGCGGGCAGCTCGCGATGCTGAAGGCCGTCGGGTACAGCGACCGGCGCATCGCGCTGCACTACGTGCAGATGGTGCTCGTCATCGTGACGCTCGGGATCGTCGTGGGAGCGCTGATGGGCCGCGAGATGGCGCGGTGGTTCATCGGGCTGTATCGGGAGTTCTTTCGCGTCCCCAACTTGGGCGTGCGGCTGGATCTGTCGCTGCTCGCGCGGGGCGCGGCGCTCTCGTTCGGCTCGGGGGTGATCGGCGCGATCGCCGCGGTGCGAGGCGTCGCGAAGCTCGCTCCGGCGCAAGCGATGCAGCCCGAACCACCGGCGAAATACGGCGACAGCGCCCTCGACCGCGCCGTGAGCGTCGGGCTGCTCGGCCCCGCGTCGCGCATGATCGCGCGCGAGCTCGTCCGACGGCCGCTGCGCTTGCTCTTGTCGTCGTTGGGGATCGCGATGGCGGTCGCGATCCTCGTCGCGGGCCGCTCGATGTTCGACGCCCTGCCGACGCTCGAGCGACTGATCTTTCACGAGATGATGCGCGAGCAGCTCGCCGTACGACTGACGCGCCCAGTCGCGCCGACGGACCTCTCCGTGCTGCGAACGATCCCCGGCGTGCTCGGCCTCGAGCTCCAACGCACCGTGCCCGTCCGCATGCGAGCCGGGTCGCGAACGCGCGAGACATCCCTCGTGGGACACCCCGAACGCGCCGAGCTCCGACGCGTGCTCGACCACCGAGGACGCGAGCTTCGGATGGTGCGCGGCGCGGTGCTCCTCACGCGATATCTAGGACAATTGCTGGACGTTCGCGTCGGAGACCGCGTGCAGATCGAGGTGCTCGAGGGCGAGCGCACAGCGCGTACGCTCACGGTTGGGGGCTTCACCGACGAGCCCTTCGGCCTCCAAGGACACCTGTTGCTCGACGACCTCTGGTCGATCCTTGGACAGACGCCGTCCGTCGACATGGCGTTGCTCGTGACAGACCCCGCGCACGATCGCGCCATCGTTCAGCGCGTCGTCGCGATGCCCGGCGTCGGCGGGGTCGCGAGCGCGCGAGCGTCGTTGGCGCGCTTTCGTGAACAGAGCGGGCGCTCGATGGGCGCGTCGGGGCTGCTCCTCGTGCTCGCGGCGGGCGCGATCGCCGCGGGCGTCGTCTACAACAACGCGCGCGTGGCGTTGGCCATGCGAGAGCGCGACCTCGCGACCCTGCGCGTGCTCGGCATGAGCCGCGCGGACGTCTCGCGCATTTTGCTCGGCGAAATGGCGGTCCAAGTGCTCCTCGGCCTCGGCCCCGGCTACGCGATCGGAGCGTGGATGGCCAAGGGCGCGATGGCCATGACCGACCCCGAGATGTACCGACTCCCGCTCGCGCTCGAGCCCTTTACCTACGTCTACGCGACGGTCGTCACGCTCGTGGCTGCGCTGATGAGCGCCCTCGTCGTGCGTCGCCGCGTGGACTCGCTCGACCTCGTGGGCGTGCTCAAGACCCGAGAGTGAGAGATCCGCCGTGACGATCGAAAGCAGCGAAACCACCGCTCGAACACCGCAGCCCGACGAGGGCGCGCTGCGCCACGCGCGCGCGAAGAAGCAACGACGCAAGGCGCTCCGCGCGTGGCTGCGAAGGGCGCTGTGGCTCCTCGTGGCGCTCGGCGCGGCGGCCGTCGCCGTGCGCGCAGCCCGTCCCAAACCGACGCCCGTGCAGCTCGGGGTCGTCACCCGCGGAGCCCTTCGCGTCACGGTCGACGAAGAGGGGCGCGCCCGCGTGGCGGATCGCTACTCGATCACCGCGCCGCGGGCGGGATTTCTCTCGCGCGTGACCGTTCGACCGGGAGACCGCGTCGCGCGAGGCGCGCCGCTCGCGAGGCTCGAACCGATGCCCGAGCCGCTGATGGGCGCGCGCGACCGCGCTGCGACGGAGGCGAGAGCAAACGCTGCGGAGGACGGCGCGAGACAAGCGCGAGCCAACGTCGACCGAGTTCGAACGGCCCTCGAGTACTCACGGAGACGCGCGACGCGAACGCGCGAGCTCGCGGCGCGCGGAGCGATGTCCCAAGTCGAGCTCGAACAGACCGAGGGAGAGCAACGATCGCTCGAGGCCGAGCTCGCGGCGGCGCAAGCGGCGGTGCGCGTCGCGGGACACGAGGTCGAAGTGGCCCGCGCGGCGCTCGGCGGACAGCGGGGCAGGACGGACGCGACCGAGGTGCTCGCGCCCGTGACGGGCGTCGTTCTGCGCGTGCTGCAGCAGAGCGAGGGACCGGTGACGCCGGGGTTGCCGTTGATCGAGATCGGCGATCCGAGCGCGTTCGAAATCGTCGTGGCGGTGCTCACGGCGGACGCGGTTCGCGTGCGCGAGCGAGCGGCGGTCACGATCGAAGGCTGGGGCGGACCGCAGGCGCTCGCGGGCCTCGTGCGTCGCGTAGAGCCATCGGCGTTCACGCGCGTCTCGGCGCTCGGGGTCGAAGAGCAGCGCGTCAACGTGCTCGTCGACATCTCGGACCCTCGCGAGCGCTGGAGCTCGCTCGGCGACGGCTATCGCGTCGCCGCGCGGATCTCGCTGTGGGAGGCAGACAGCGTACTGCGCGCGGCGTCGAGCGCGCTGTTTCGACGAGGCGATCAGTGGTGTGCGTTCGTCGTGCGAGACGGCGTCGCGAGGGTGAGCGACGTTCAGATCGGCGAGCGCGCGGGCGCCGAGGTGCAGGTGCTCCGAGGGCTCGCCGAGGGCGATCGCGTCATCCTCCACCCGAGCGACAAGATCGCCGACGGAACGCAAGTGACCGCCGACGAGTGACGCCCCGTTGGAAGAAGACACGCAACGAGCGATCTCCTGGGCAATATCCAGGGACCCTTGCGTGGCGTGTCGCCAACGGAAGGCGTCACGAAATCAATCGACGCCCCGTTGGAAGAAGACACGCAACGAGCCATCTCCTGGGCAATATCCAGGGACCCTTGCGTGGCGTGTCGCCAACGGAAGGCGTCGCCGCTGTGGTCGAAGCGCTGCGCGCGGTACACTCGCGCGAGCATGACGACCGAGCGGCGAACGGTGGTCCTGTGTCCGCGCTGCGGCTCGACGGACGCAGGCGGGAGCGACGACGACACGTCCCCTCCCGGCTACACGCGGATGTCCTGCGGACACTGCGGGCACTGGGCCTTTTGCGACGAGTGGGAGGTGAAGTTTCAGTGGAACACCGCCGAGCTCCTCGCCGCGGACGCGCCGCTCCCTCGCTTCGTGTTCACGCGTGATCGCTTGGTGACCGCCGTGCGCGCGATCGTCGCGACGCGATCGCCCGACGAAGACTCGTTTGCGAGCGAGCCCGCGGTGCGCGCGCTGTGCGACGCGGTCTCGCGAGGGTGGAGCGAGCCCCATCGCAGCTACCACACGCTGCAGCACCTCGCAGAGTGCCTCCGCTGGCTCGATGACCGCGCGGTGCGCAGCGCGATCGCGCAGCCCTCCGAGGTCGAGCTCGCGATCTATTTTCACGACCTCGTGTACGACACGACGCGCTCGGACAACGAAGAAGCGAGCGCCGAGCAGTGCGTCGCGCTCTTGTCTGCGGTCGACGCGACGGATGCAGCCGCGATCGAGCGCGTGCGGCAGATGGTGCTCGCGACCAAGACGCACACGGCGGACAACGACGACACGCGGGTGATGCTCGACGTGGACCTGTCGATCCTCGGGGCGGACGAGCCGCGGTTCGCGGAGTACGAAGCGCAGATCCGCGAGGAGTTTCAGTGGGTTCCGGACGATGCGTACCGGGCTGGGCGAAGGCGCGTGCTCGAGGGGTTCGCGAGGCGCGAGAGGATCTTTCACAGCGCGGCGCTGTTCGAGCGGCTCGAAGGACGCGCGCGTCACAACCTCGCCCTCGCGTTGTAAGCGCGAGCCGAATGCAGGACCCTCACGGGGATGTACTTCACGCTGATTCGCGCGCCCAAGGACACGCGGTGCCGTCGGTGCGACGAGGTCGTGCGTCGCGGCGAGTGGCTGAGTCGCTCGTGGCTCTACGTCGACTCGATGTCCGAGGACACCAAGATCGTGCACTACCATCCGACGTGCGCGATCGACGTCGACGCGCGCGGGGCGGTGCGCGCGTTCTTTCCGCGCGACGGAGAGACGGAGACCGAGTACCCCACCGCCACCGAGGCCGAGCTCGCCGCGCTCGCGCCAGTGCTCGCCCTCGCCGAGAAGCGCTCGATGGCGATCGAACGCTTGGACCGCGACCTCGACAGCATCGAGCGTGGCGAGAAGGTCGAGCCCTGGACGATCGAGCCCGCGACCGATCGACTCGGCCGGCCGCGGGTGAGCGTTCGGTTCGGCGGCAACGCGAGCGCGGGAAACACGTTTACGCCGCTGTTCGAGAAGCACGCGCCCGACTGGACCGTGCGCTCGTCCAAGCGCGAGTACGTCCTCGTCGCGTCCGCGTCGACCGCGCGCGCCGGCGACGATCCCTCGCAGCCGACAGTGGCCGCGCTGTTCGGAACGCGCTGTTCGGTCAAGCTCGTCGCCAACCAACGCGAGAAGGTCAAGGCGTGGCGCGCCGAGGGGCTCCCGACGCCCGTGTTGTGGGTCATCGGTCCAGAGGTTCGAGTCCCTGCGCTGCTCGACAAAAAAGTGCTCGAGCTGCGAGCGATGCTCGCGAGCGCGGGCTTCGAAGCAGACGAGGCCATCGTCGTCAGCAGCGCGGACGCGGACGCGAAGGGATTCGCCGCGGTGGCGACGGCGCTCGACGAGCTCCTCGATCGCGGCGCGCGCGTCGAGAAGACCGCGACGACCCCGATTCAACGAGCGATCGAGCTGCTCGAACGAGCGATCGAAGAAGAGCGCACCGAGGCGTGGGCCACCGCGCTCGAGCGCGCAGACGCGCTTCTCGAGGAAGCGTCGGACGACCAGTATGCGCAAATCGCCGCGCTCGCGGCGCGCTGCGTGGGCGACGAGGCTTCGCGCCAGCTCGCTGGGGAGATCCTCACCGAAGCGCCCCCCACAGCGGCCACGCACGCGGCCAACGCCGCGCTGCTCGGGCACGCGCTCGGCGACAAGCGAAGCAAGAAGCAAGAGGTCATGATCGAGGCGCTCTGCAAAGCGCTCTCGCGACCGCGCGACGACAAGCGCGACCTGCGGTGGTTGAGCGCGATCGAATCCGCGCTCGTCGCGGAGTCTGGTGTGACGAAGCGCTCGACGTTCCTCACGGCGCTCGCGAGCGAGCACGGCGACGAGGAGAGCGCGAAGCGACTGCGCGCGCTCGCCGCGGCGACCAAAGCGAAGGCCAAACGGGAGATGTTCGAAGAGTGCGCAGCGGCGATCGAAGCGCGCCTCGCGCCGAAGGAGCCCGCGCCGAAGGGCAAACGCGCTGACAAGTGATGGCGAACACTTCGCCATCGGGTGGCGAACCCTTCGCCATCCGGTGGCGAAACCTTCGCCATCGGGTGGCGAACGCTCGTTCGAGACACGCGCAGCGCGAGGCCGAGAACGCGACGCGCTCGCGCTTCGACAGCGTTGCGCCAGCGCGTTTCGCACAACGCAGCGCGGCCGAAGTTCGCTATCAAACGCCAACAAGTTGCTTGATCGCGGGTGTGAGTGGTGAGCATGTCCCGTAGCCGTCGGCGCGCACCGCACAACGACGCCCGTGTCGCTCGGCAGCGTCCGCGACGATGTAGTTTTCAGACTGACGATGCCGCAGCAAAATTGCTGGAGTTGGTCGCTCAATTCACTCAGCTGTGTAAGATTACCAGCATGGGTCTCAGGGTCGTATTTCGCACGCGTCCGAAGGTTGGCGAGAGCGCCAATGGCGACGCTGGAGTTGTGCGAAAGACCGAGGCTCACACGATGTTCGCCGTGGTCGACGCGCTCGGGCACGGCGTGGTGGCGCAAG
Organism: Myxococcales bacterium; assembly: GCA_016793325.1. Lineage (GTDB taxonomy): Bacteria > Myxococcota_A > Polyangia > Polyangiales. Next base: position 120,400 of record JAEUKI010000061.1, read on the forward strand.
CCGTCGCCGATCGCGCTCGCGCGGCGCTCAGCGGGGCGGCGCTCGATCGCGGCGTCGTCTCGTTGATCGAGCAGGCGCACGAGGCGCTCAAGGGGACGCGCGGCGCGGCGCTCACGCTCGGAGTTTACACCGCGGGGACGCGATCGATCGAGCTCGCGGGCGTCGGCAACGTTCAAGTCCGCAGCCTGAGTCGCTCGTTGCCCTTCGTCGCGGCGCCGGGCGTCGTCGGCTCGCGCGTCTCGCGGGTTCGTTCGACGACGATCGAGCTCTTGCCCAACGAGACTGTCTTGATCGCGAGCGACGGGCTGCCCCGACGGACGAGCGCGACCCTCGAAGACGCCCCCGACGCTGACGCGCTGTGCGAGCACATGCTCAGCCTCGCGCACGCGCACGACGACGCCACGGTGATGCTCGTGCGGATGGAGCGGCCGCAGCCATGCTGAAGACGCCCACGCAGCAAGCGTTGCTCGCGTACTTCGAGCGATACATTTCGCCGATCAACGCGCGCGCGATCGTTCGTTCGATCTTCGAGCGCGCCGGGGCCAACGCGAGCAACGAGCAGCTCTACCGACAGGCCACGGCGAGCTCGGCGATCTACGTAAAGCCCGAGCAGCGCGACGAGCTCGTCAACGGACTGCGCGAGCTTCTCTTGAACGGGAGCGCGCCCCGCGCCGAGCACCCGAGCTCGGCGGTTCGACTGTCCGAGCCGAACATGGCCGTCTCGGTCGCCATTCGCTCCGAGGCAAACTTGAACGAGGCGCGGTTGATCGCGAGGCAGATGTGCCGGCAAGCAGGGCTCGACGGCTTCTCGGCGCAGAAGTTCGTGACGGCGGTGAGCGAGCTGGCGCGCAACGTCGCGAAATACGCGAGCCCCGGGCGCGTGTCGTTCGTCGACGATTTTGCGCAGCGAAAGCTCCGAGTGACCGTCACCGACTCCGGTTCGGGCATCGCGAACCTCGACGACGTGTTGGTTGGAAAGTACCGAAGCAAGACGGGCATGGGCCTCGGGCTCATCGGAACGAAGAAGCTCGTCGACGAGTTCGACATCAGCACAGGGCCGGGCGGGACGACCGTCGTGATCGCGGTTCGCTACTGAGATTCGTCGCAAGAAAGCCAGCCTATGCACAGCGTCAACCGAGTTCCGATCATCCGACTGTGGGACCTCTTGCTCGTGCCCGTGCAGGGCGACATCGACGACGCGCAGGCCGAAGAGCTCGTCAACGACGTCCTCGAACGCGTGCAGCGCGCGGGCTGCGACGGGCTGCTCATCGACCTCTCGGGAGTCTGGACGCTCGACAGCCACCTCTGCTCGGTGATGGTGCGCCTCTCGCGGTCGGCCGCGCTCATGGGCGCGCGCACGATCGTGTCGGGCATGCGCCCCGAGATCGCGATGACCATCCAAGCGATGGGCATTTCACTGGGCGGAATCCAGACCGTCGCGACGCTCGAAGACGCCCTGGCCGCCATGGGCGTGCGCAGCGGGCGGGACCAACAAGACGTCAGCGACGACGAGTTCGTCCGCAAGATCCTCGAACCATCGTGAACCCATAGGAGCGTTGCCCGTGAGTGACGAGCAGACCATCACCATCAGCGTCGCGCGCATGCAGCGGCTTCGAGACGTGCTCGCGTTCTTGTCGGTCGACGCGTTCGACCCAGAGAAGATTCACATCGACGTCACGGACGACGACGAGTTCGGGCTCGTCGAAGAGACCGTCAACGTGTTCGCAGAAGAGTTCGCAGCGTCCAAGCGACGCACGGCCGAGCTCGAACGAGAGCGCCTCGAGACCATCGAGCGCCAGCGCATGGCCATCGCCGACCTGTCGGCGCCGATCATGGACGTGTGGGACGGCGTGATCGCGCTGCCCGTGATCGGCCTCGTCGACACGCAGCGCTCGGTCGAGCTCACCGAGCGATTGCTCGAGCGCATCTCCGCGTCCGGCGCGCGCTGCGTGATCGTCGACGTCACGGGCGTCGACGTCGTGGACACCGCGACGGCCAACCACCTACTCCAGATGATTCGCTCGGCCTCGCTGCTCGGAGCCTTCTGCGTCGTGAGCGGAATCTCTCCGCAGGTCGCCCAGACGCTGGTGCAGCTCGACGTCGACCTGTCGGCCATCCGCACCGTGCGCAACCTCAAGGACGCGCTCAAAGAGAGCCTCAAGCACCTCAGCTCGGTCAGCCGACGATGAGCGACAGACAGACAGCCGCGCACGAGCGCCGCGGAACGACGATCGCCGTCACGCGCATCGAAGACGCCGCCGTCGTCCGCGCCGTGGTCGTTCGCTTCGCGCAGCGCTGGGGCTTCGACGACCGCAGCGCCAAGGAGGTCGCGATCGGCGCGAGCGAGCTCGCGACCAACGCCGTGAAGCACGGCGGCGGCGGAGAGCTCTCGGTGAGCCTCGAGGGCGACGCGATCGTGCTCTGCGCGCGAGACCGCGGACCCGGGCCGCCCCCCATCGAAGAGCTGCTCGCCGACGGCGTGAGCCACGGCGCGAAGCGGCTGCCCGAGACGCCCATTCGAAGCGGGCTCGGGTGCGGCGGCGGCGCGCTCGCTCGGTTGTTCGACGAGGTCGAGCTCGGGCCGCGCGAGGGCGGAGGCGCGTCCGTGCGCTGCGTTCGACGACGACGATCGTGAGTCTGCACATTGCCAAGAGAGGATCTCAGTTCATGAAGCGCGTGATCGAAATCGGCGGGGCCCACCAGGCTGTGTTCGAAGACGGAGTCGTCGAGATCACCTACGTCGGCGACATGCTCGCGCCGCACGCGAGCAACCTCCTGCGCTGCTCGCTCGAGTGTTCGACGGGAAACCACTCTGTCTGGTGCGCGGACGTCTCGAAGCTCGGGTCGTTTACGGCCGAGGCGAGGAAGATCATGTCCGTCCCGACCGAGGGGATGCCTCGATCCACGGAGACGTCGCACACGTATCTCTACGTGTCCGGCGCGTCGATCAAGACGAAGGCGGTCCTCACGCTCGTGATGGCCGCGACGCAGCTGCTCGGCTCGATCCGCTATCACACGGAGTACTGCGACTCTCCAGAGGCCGCGCGCAGCCGCGGGCACGCGAAGATGAAGGAGCTCCTCGCCGCCGGGCTCGCGAAGCTCCCTGGCTGAAGCGCGCCGAACGAGCGTCCGTGCGCGAGATGGCGAACGCTTCGCCATCGGGTGGCGAACGCTCGGCCCCATGAAGTCGATCGCCGGGAACAGGCGCCAGAGACGCGCGCGTAGCGTGTCGTCGCACAGGGCTTCGACGGTGTCGGGCACGTCGCGCGAGAACGCCCGTTATTTTTCAGACAGAATCACGCCGCGAGCGACCGGCAACGTCGACCGCGCCGGCGCGCGGGCGCGACGCACAGAGGCTCGGGCTCCGTGCGCTGCGGTGATGCTCGCGCCCTTCACCGCCATGGCGGCCGCCACCCGCCGCCATGGCGGACCGCCACCCTCCCCTCGCTCGATCGCAGCAAATCGCCTCGGTTTTCGTCGGAACGCGCCGCGCATCTCCCCTGCCGCGGAGCCACTCAGACGATGATCGACCACGACACTGCCGACAACGCGCCGCGCGAAGGCTCGGACGAACCTCTCGCGCGACTTCGCAATCACGGGCCCGAAGCGCTCTCGGAAGCAGAGCTGCTCGGCGTTCTCCTCGAGCACGGACGAACGCACGCGGCGTCCTCGCGCTACGCGGCGCGCGTGCTCGACGCGTACGGCGGAGCGCGATCCCTGGCGCGCGCGGGATTCGGTGAACTCGCGATCGACCTCGGGGCGAAAAGAGCGCTGCGGTTCATGGCGGCGATCGAGCTGTCGCGCAGGGCGCTCAGCGAGCCTCTGCGCGCGGGCGTTCCGCTGCGGAGCAGTCGTGATGTGCATCGCGCGTTCGAGGCGCGCGTGGCGGAGCTCCCGGACGAGGTGGTGCTCGCGGTCCTGCTCGACGTCAAACAACGTCCCGTGGCCGAGCGCATGATCGCCCGCGGGTCCCCCGCGGGGTGCGCCGTGTCCGTGCGCGAGGTGTTCGCGCTCGCCGTGCGCGAAGCCGCAGTGGGAATCGTCCTCGTGCACAACCACCCGAGCGGCGACCCGACCCCGAGCGAGGCGGATCGCGCGATCACGGACGAGCTCGTGCGCGCAGGGCTCGTCCTCGGTCTGCCCCTCGTCGATCACGTGATCGTCGCGCGCTCGAAGGCCTTCAGCTTTCTGGATGCGGGGCTCCTCGGTGATGCACGAATGGAGCAGCCATGAGCGCGGCGCTCTCGATCCTCGTCGCGGTCCTCTCGTTCTTGACGGCGAGCTACAAGACCGCCAGCCCCCCCGTCGACCCGTGCCCCACAGGCGCGGTGATCGACCGCGTCGAGGGCGACCACGTCGTGCTCGTTCACGGCGCCAACGGCGTGCGCTCGATCGCAGCGAGCGCCATCACCCGCGGACGACTGCGGCTCGCCGAAGGGCTCCGCGTGCGACAGACGAGCGCGGGCCAGTGCGTGCTCGACGGGCCCGATCGCGCGATCGAGCGCAGCGTTCGCGATCGATTGCGCTCGCTCGAACGAGGGCGTCACCTCCGCGGCGCGACGACGGACAGAGCGAGCGCGACGCCCGCGCGACGCTGAGACCGCCGCCGATCGAGCTACATTGCGCGACTCGACAGCGATGGCCCTATCCCCCTTCGCGCAGCGGCTGCAGACGGCGCTCCGCGCGCAACGAACACCTCCGATTCGCGACTTCGAACGGTGGATCGCGCTCGCGCGCGACTGCGCGACGGTGCGGGAGTTCTGGGAGCGCGCGGCGCTCGTCGAAGGATGCGAGGGGCTCGCGGCCGAGCGCTCGTTCATCGCGCCCGCGCTGAGCTGCCGGCGCTGCGGAGGACGGCCGTTGACGACGCGCGTGGCGTTCGGCGGAGTGAATCGCTCGACCGATCCCACGTGCCGTCGGTGCTCGATCGCGTGGCGAAAGCGCGCGTATCGAGAGGCGGTTCCCGCGTCGTGGCGAGACGCGGTGATGCTGGCCGCGAACTGTCGAACGATGGAAGACGGCGAGCGGCTCGCGCGACAGGTCAACGCGGCGCTCCGGTCCTTCGGCGAGCCGAACGCGCACGCGTTCGCGTGGGTCATCGAAGAGGCCTCGCAGTGGGACACCCTCTGGGACCAACGTCCCGCGCCGCTCAATCACGCGATCGGCGCGGGCCGCGCGCGATCGACGATCAACCCCGTGTTGGTGTGCGACGAGCTGTCCGCCGTCGAGACCGTGGGCCCGCTCGACGTGGACATCGCGCGAGACCTCGCCGCCGCGGACGGATGGTCGCGCGCTGCGCCGGAGGTTCCCGAGCGCGTGGCGTTCGAAGCGCTCGACGCGCTCTACCAGGCAGGCGTGATCTACTGCGGAACCGACAACAACCGCGCGCGTCTACGGCTGAGCTGGACGATGGACGACGCGCTCCTCGCGAAGCTGCCTGCCGCGCGCTGACGAGCCAACGGCGCAGCGCGATCGCCCGCGGAGGTCACTCCACAGAGAGCTCGCCCTCGGGCGTTGGGCTCGCGCGCGGTCGCGCGAGCATCCACACGAGCAAGAACGCGCACATCCCGAAGAGCGTCCCTTGAATCGCGCCGAGCGTGATGTCGATCGGGCGATGGACGCGAAGGACGGGCCTCGCCACGCACACAGAGAACGCCCACGGCAGCAGCGGAAGCAGCGCCCACGCGCGCCGTCCGCGCAGCGTCACGCTGCCCACGCACAAGAAGAACGTCGCGACCAACATCGAGGCCGTCGAGTGTCCCGACGGAAACGAGTACCCCGTCTCTTCGATCCAGTGCGCGCGAACGCTCGCGGACAGGCGCAGCTCGACGCGGCGCGACTCGCTCAATACGTCGTTCAAATAGCGCCGTCGATCACCCTTGGTACCGAGCGCATAGAAGCGCTGCGCGCTGATGGGGAGCACGCCGCGGTCGGCCATCTCGACGATGTCGGGGCGCGGCGAAGCGAAGTACGGCTTGACGACGTGCTCGTTGAGCGCCGCGCCTCCTGCGAGAAACACCAAGAGCGCGACGACCATCGCAGACGCCTCGCGGAGCCGCTGTCGGGCGTCGATCCCCGCGCGGCTCACGATGAGCGCGATGTACGCGACGACGACGAAGGGCATTCCCCGTCGCTGCGCCGAGTCCGAGAGCGCGAGCGCGAAGAGCGCCACGAGCCCCGTGAGATCGAGCGGAGGCAGCAGCGCGCTGCTCGGCAACAGCAGCCACGCCGGGACGATCCATCGCGCCACGCGCGCGAGCACGGGCCGCGGTGAGTCTGTTGCGTTCAACGAACGAACCCCGCGCAATGAACGAGCATTCAGCGACTGTACCCGAACCGGTCGACGCTCGGCGGACCGGTTCTTCTGGTCCATGTCTCGACGTGTCGCACATGCACAGCGATGCGCCGATGGGGCGCCCGCGAGTTTTCGTGCTCGACCACGAGCGTCGCCCGCACAGGACAGCTGTGCGGTAGGATCTCGCCGCGTGCTGACTCCAGATCGATCGGAACCGAGCTCACCCACGCTCGTCAAAGGAACAGTCGTCCGCGGCTACCTCCAAGCGCTCGACAAACTCGGGTGGCGCAACGAAGTCCTCGCGCGCGCTTCACGACAAACCCAGTCCGACGTCGAGCGACTCCCGCTCGATTCGACCTGGGTGAGCGTGACTCCGATCGAAGAGCTCAACGTGATCGTGGGCGCGCTCCACGGCAGCGAGGGCGTCAAGCGCGTCGCCAAAGAGTCGGTCAATCAAGCGGTGATCCCCGTGCTGCGCGCGATCATCGAGGGGTTTCTTCGGCTGTTCGGCGCCACGCCCGCGACGCTCTTGAGCCGAATGGCGCAGATCACCGCGAGCACGGCGAAGGGCGTCGAGTACCAATGGACTTCGACCGGTCCGAGCTCGGGGACGTTGTTGATCGCGTACACGGGACGCAAGAACGTCCCGATCGAGCAGTTCATCGGAACATCCGGGACGATCGAAGTCGTCTTCGATCTGTGTCGCGTCCGCGGCCGCGTCTCCGAGCCGGTCCCCTCCCCTGCGCACCCTGGCTTCGGCGCGACCTACGCCGTCCGCTGGGGCGACGCCGCGTAGCGCGTCGAAGCCTTCAAGAGACGAGCTTCAACGCGGCCTTCATCGGACGTTGCAGAGACTTCTTGAGTGAAGCGTTCATCTTGCGCTTCTCGAGTCGATCGATCGCGGACTGCAACATGGGCGCGGCGTCCGCGCCGAACGCCTCCACGAGGTCGAAGGCATACGAAGAGAGCGCTCCCCCGTTGAGCGTCGCGCAGTACTCCACCGACGTGTTCGCGTCGGCGATCGTCGGCGACGCGAGGATCAATCGAAGCGCGATGTCGCTCTCGTCGAGCTCCGCAGACCACTCTCTGTCGCGCTCTTCACGCGCGTGCGACGGGTCCCTCGCGAACGCGAGCGCGACGTTGCTGCGGTCCGGGTCGCGCTCGTCGAGCGCTCGTCGAAACGCGTGCGCCGCAGCGTTGCTGCGCTCGAACTCGTCCGAAGAGAGCGCGTCGACCCCAATTTTCAACGCGGCCCACAGGCCCTTGGCCTCGATCGCAAACGAGTCGCGCGGACAATACGGAGGCTCTGGCGGGATGCAATCGTTGGCGGGCGTGTCGCGGAGCTCGACGATCGGGACCGACGCGGACGGCGTCCACTCGCTCGAGGTCGCGCGCCAGAACGCCGCGGGCTTCGTGAGCACTTCGAGCACTTGGGTGGTCGTCCCGCGAGCCCACAAAGAGACCATCGCGCGCTCGGGCGCCCACGCGGCGAAGTCTTCCCACGCGCGATCCGTGGGGCAGAGCCCGCTCACGAGCGCGTAGCGATAGAGCTCGAACGCAGGGTCGAACGCGGGCGGCTCCGGCTCCGAGAGCTCGCGCTTCCATCGCGCGAGCGAGCCCTCGTGCGACGCGCTCGCGGTCGCGCGCCCGTTCGCGACGATCGACCGTAGAAAGGCCCACGCGTCCTTCGGAGACAAGAGCGCGTGCGCGCCGTCGGGGTCCGTCTTGTGTGTGCTTCGAAAGCAATGAACCTGCTTGCGCGTCGCCGCGGTCCACTCGAGCGTGCTGGCGTTCATGCGCGCGACTGTGCGACCGCGAACGAGCGTCGCGAAAGCGAATCATCTGCGTTGCGAACGCGACGAATCGCGCACGCGCACTTCTCGCGCGGCCGACGAAAACAAAGACGAAGCCTCCGTGATCGCGACGCCCCGTTGGAAGGACGACACGCATCGAGCCATCTCCTGGGTCATATCCCGGGATTCTTGCGTGGCGTGTCGCCAACGGAAGGCGGAGCTGCTCTAGCTCTTCGGCTCGGGGATCGCGACGCCCGCGCGCGCGGCGGTCGACAACAGCCTCGCGGCCACCGCGGAGCGCTCGCACTGCTCGGTGAAATACGCAGGGTGCGCCTCTGCGTCGTTGACGCGCATTTGCGCGAGGAGCAGCGCGACGCGCTCGTCGGTCCACGGCTCGGCGCTCGCTCCCACGAGGTCGACGGCGTTGGCCTCCGAGAGCGCGAGCGACTGCGTCTCGGTGAGCGGCGGGATCTTCGCGCCTTGTCGGACCGCGACGCGAAGCGCGCGGGCGATCAGCGGAGCGATGGCGTCGCGACGCTCTCGAATCGCGTCGAGCATCGGTTGAACTTGATCGACGACGGACGCTCCTTGCTCGGCGAGCCGCACGAGCGCGCGCGCGGCGATCGCCCGATCGTTTGGGTCATCGAGGATCTCGACGAGCGCAGAGGCCAAGAGCGCGAGCGCGCGTTCGTCGTCGATCGTCGCCGAGAGCAAGCGCTGCACTTCGCGGAACCGAAAGGACTTGTCGACGATGCGACACGCCCTCGCCCTCGCGTCGTCGAGCGCGTCGCCCTCGATCGCCACCCAGCTCGCGGCTTGCGCCACCGATCGATCGTCGTCGTTGCGCATCGCGACGATGGCCACCGCGAGCGCGGACGGAACGGGAACGTCCACCGCGACGATCGCGCGCAGAAGCTCGACGCGAACCTCGGGACGCTTGTGCGACAAGTGCGGCGCGAGCTCGGCGAGGCGCCCCGCCATCGCGAGCCCCTTGGCGAGCGCGAAGGCGGCGTTCGAAGCGGTGAGCGCGGCGCGGGCGTTCATCGCTGCGACGAGCGCGTCCATCGTCGTCGCGGTCGTATCCCAGCGCAGGGCGAACGCGAGCGCTTGCGTCGCGGAGTAGCTGATCCCGTTCGTTTGCCAACCGCCGCTTCCGCGGGCGAGCTCGGGTCGCGTCTTGTCCTTGAGCGCATCGACGAGCGCAGGAACATGCGGTCGCAAATCACAGGGCGCGCCCGCGCCGATGGCGATCGCGTCGATCGCGGCGAAGCGAACGACCTTGTCCTCGTGCGCGACAGCGTCGACCGTCGCCGCCGCGACGAGCGGCGCGCCGATCGCGCGACCCGCGCTGAAGTGCAACGGACCGATGTGCTCGTGGGGATCCTTCGCGACGAGGGCGCGCAACGCCTCACCATCACCCTTGGCGACCGCCGCGCCGAAGGGCGTCGGCTTTCTCTCACTCACCGCGGACTTCACGAGTTTGTTCAACGCGGGGTGCGCAGCGAGCAGCTTTCGATAGCGCTCCGAAGACCACGCGACGAGCGACTCGCGCACAGCGCCCTCGACGTCGCGAACAACCGACTGTCGCTTGTCCCGCGCGAGGCGATCGAGCGCCGGGAGCAACGGGCCGACATCGACGCCCAACGACGCAGCGCCCCCCGCGCAACGCAGCGCACGACCGAGTGACTGAACGTCTTTCTTCTCGAACATCGCGTGAAGCGGCGCGAGGTCGATCGAGATTCCCTTGGCCACTGCTTGTTTGATGATCTTTTCAGCGGTCTTCGCGCGGTCGTCGCCCAACCAGAGCGTGTCTAGCACCCTCGGCGCGAACGCCGACAGGTCGACGCCGCGGTCCGCGAGCCTGCCGAGCGCGCGAGCGCCCTCCCATCGAACGGTAAACGTCTCGATCAGCGCGTCGATGCTGTCCTCGAAATCCTCGCCGTTCTCGAGCGCCCTAGCGATCGCGAACGCGGCGTAGTCGTCGACACCGCCGCCCTCGAAGCGCTGCGCCCGAACGACCGCACGGCGGTGTACGCCGAGCAGCCCGGGCCGTCGCGTGTGCAGATAGATGGCGCGGATCGCGTCGAGCCGCGTTCGCTCGTCCTCGAGGGCCTCGACCAGGACAGAGAGCACGGCCTCGGGGCTACGGGCGATGAAGCGCGCGACGACGAGCGCAGCGCGGGCGTCCTTTGCGAAGAGCGCCTTCCACGCGTCGATGCCCGAGTCGCTCGCAGAGACGCGCTCGGCGAGGGCGCTCGCGGCAGCGACGCGAAGGGGATCGCGTTCGGACAGCGCCGCGACGAGCGCGTCATCGGACACTTGCGTGCGAGCGAGGATCGATTGGAGCGTCACAACAGTGCCGAAGGGAGTGCCAGTGAGGGCGAGAGGGACGCAACAAAATGGGGGAGGGATCCCGCCACGCCACGCGCACTCACCCGTCGACCCCGTCGAAGTTCAAGCGTCGAATGACACGAACGGCGGCGCTCCGTAGCGCGTTTGCATCATGGTCCCGTCGCCGGGCGTCGTCGTTGGCGTGGGAGCGACGCCCGAGTCAGCCGCGGCTGTATCCGTCGTCGGCGTGCTGCTGGTGCCGTCGGTGCTCGTTCCGTTTCCGCTGCTCGTGGTGGTCGTCGTGGTGTTGGTCGACTGCGACGCGCTCGAACCGCCGTCGCACGCAGCGGCCGCGAGCGCGACGGTGAGCGCGACGATCGCGGATCGAGAGAGACCCTCGGTCGACGGCCGCGGCGACGCATCGTGCGCGGTGAGCGCGCGAGCGCAAAAGGGACACGACGACTCGTTCGAGCGCACGAAGCGCGCGCAGTGCGCGCAGGGGATCAGCTGGGTTGCAGACATGCGCGAGACCGTACGACGCGGATCAGACAGGGCGCTAGCGACAACTGAAGCGAACGGGGTCGATGCGCGATGAACGCGCGGCATGCTCGGGTGGCTTCAACGCAACTTCGATCCGCTGGGCAGCACCGCCATGATACGGTGTTGTCGTGCGCAATTTATCGAACCCACAGCGACGCCCCGCTGCGTCACTCAGCACAGCCCGAAGCGTCACGCTCGTTTGGCACGCGCGTACGTCAGGCGGTCAGGCGCTTCAGTCGACGCTGTTCGCAGCGCTCTTCAGCGCGTGCCACGCTGCTCCACCTCCAACAGACACCATGACGACTGACGCGACGCTCGACAGTCGAACGATCGACAGCGGGATGATCGACAGCGGAGCGGAGTCTGATGTGTCGACGCCGCCGGATGCTGCCCTCGAGCGCGACGCGCAAGAGGCGGACGCAGCGTGCGCTCCGCTCGCGCCCAACGGCTGCCCTCTCCAGCGACCTTCGCCGATCCAGATGCTCGGCTGTGACGATGGATGCAACGCTGCTCGCGCGGAATTCACCTGCGAATACCCGCGTGAGCGTTGTCGCTGCCTCCTCGGGGCGGGCTATCGTTGGCAGTGCGAGCCGATCGAGTGTCCCGCCGCGGGTCCTGTCGTTGGCGCCGCGTGCACGACGGGTGACGTGATGTGCGCCATGCGCTTCGAAGACCCGGGCTATCGATGCATCGACGGCGCTTGGGCGCGATGCTCGTTCGCGCGTCGCCCAGACCCGAACCGGCCTGGACTGCACTGCCCGCCCGAGGCTCCTATCGCGAACTCTGTCTGTTGCGTCGTCAACTTCGGTGGCGCGCCTGGGGCGCCTCGAGAGTGTCAGTACCGTGGCAGTGACGGCGGCGTTCAGGCGTGGGACTGCGTCAACTTCCGCTGGACCCCGATCAGTCGGTGAACCGCGCCACATTGGAACATCGTAGAAAATGGCCGAGAGTTGGCGGCGCGCGAGGCCGTTGAACGCGCGTCGAACCGCCACGGATCCATCGAGAAAGCGACGTCGAACGAACGAGTGGCGAATTGTCGCGACGCCCCGTTGGAAGGATTCCACGCATCGAGGTTCCTCCAACGATCCCTTGGAAGGATCCAGGGATCGTTGCGTGGCGTGAGGCCAACCAAGGGTGGAGCCGCTGTCGGATCGAACTTGGGCATCGCGATCGCGCGCTGATCGGTCGCGGCACCCGCGATCACCACGCATTCGCACTGCAAACCAGCGCGGCGTTGGTCGACAAATCCCTCCCTCGCATCGTTCGAGCGCCGGTCGACTCGAGCTCGATCGACACGCCGCCGGGCTCGCTGTCGAACCAATCCTCGCGGCCCGTGACCGAGCCAGACCCCGACTCGACGAGCAGGCCTCGCACGAGGACGCGCGCGACGCACGCCGTGCCGTTCGCGATGACGAGCTCCGCGAGCGACGGAGCCTGGTCGGTCACGACGGCGTATGGGCGAACGCGGATCGCAGGATTCGACAGTCGGATCAAGAGTCGATCGCTGCCGTGACTCACGCGATGAGCGCACAACGCCATTCTGGGTATGGGTGCGGGATCGCGCACGAGGCGTACGAGGCCCTCTTGCGTGGCTAGTTCCCAACGGCCAGACCTGCGTACGAGTCCGACGCTTCGTTCCGTCGCGCGCTGCTCGATGACGACGCCGGACCGTGAATACCGAGTAAAATCTCCGGCGAGCGACAAGGTCACGGGGCCTTCGTCGACCGCGGCGAGCGCCGGTTCTGCAGAGCTACGCGCGCCGAGGCTGTGCACCGAGCCCCCTGCTTCGGCCCAGTACATGGTGTGAATGTCGAACCGACGATCCGAACTCGCGCTGAACAAGACACCGTGATCGCCAACAGCGAGGAGCTTCACGAGTCCATCGGGACGAATGGGCGGACTGTTCCACCGACTCGAAAACGATCCCGCGGGCGTGCTCCATCGAAGGTCGACGCCCGTCGGCACGGCATGCACCATGACGATCGCCCCCGGCGCGACCCATGAAATCAACTCGCCCTCGCGGACGTCATCGAGCGCTAGAGGGTGCTGGCTTGCGCGGCACCGGAGAGCAAATCCCAACGCGCCTTCCTGTACGACAGTGTCCCGCGCGATCCCTTCGACTTCTGCGGCGTCGCGTGCGTTCGCGCGTGTGCTCGATGTCCATACGGTTGCGGCACGAAGTCGCTCATCGACGCTCGATCGAGTCCAGAACCAAGGGGGAGCATCGCAGCGCTGATCGACACACGCGAGCCCAGCGAATGGTTCGATGTTGTCGAGAGCACCGTTCACCGCGCGCGCCGCCCGAGCGCGAGCCTCGGGTAGAAGAGGGGCGTTCGCGACGAGCAATCGATCGCCATCGACCACGCGGCGCATCGAGATCGAGCCTCGATCGGACGGCGAAAACTCAGTGATCGAGGGCCGATCGTCGGTCCCGCCGCGGAGCCTCGCGCGCAGGTGTTCTCCTTCGCAGTGCGCGGACTCCACCAACGGTGGCGTACGAATCACCGCTGAGCGCGTCCAACGTCCGTCCTCGTCCTCGCGAAAGAGCTCGATGACCGCGGGCCAACCTTTGTACCGCCAGAGATTTCGACCGCATAGTTGCAGGCCAAACTCGCGATGTTCGAACCAACGAACATCCGCCCACTCCGCGGAGAGCTCGCGTTGCTCGACCCTGCGCCGCGAGACGCGCTGCGCTCGACGCCATCCGCGAAGAGCGTTCGTCCGTCGCGACGCTGAAACACCGGCAGCGCCGCGCGTAGCTCGGGCGAGTATCGGATGGGCAAACGCTCGCGTAGCGCGTCGTCACGAACGCTCACCCATCGCCCGTTGGACCACTCGTACCCACAGCCGCCCAAGGCCATCAAAACAACTCGCGAACCGTAGAGCTCCAATCGAGACACCGCAGAGAAGGGTTCGACGACACGAGCCCATCGCAACGCCGCGCCGCCGAAGTCCCCGCGCCACAAGAGTTGATTCGAGGCTAGGACGAACACCGTTCGCTCGTCTGCTCCCACGGCCGCGAGCGCGCGAGCGCCCATCGGCAGCTCGATCCGCTCGAGCGCGCGACCTCGTGTGATCCACAGCTGTCCGCGACGATCGACGAGCGGCAGTGATCCCACGTGCAACGGCACCAACTGCAGAACTGCATGCGCATCGTTTTGCACCGCGTCCGTCTCGCCGATGCGTTCGAGCGCACCAACGTACCCTTCGCTCGCCGCGACGAGACCGTCGCTCGTCGCGAACAGCCACCGCTCACCGATCTTCGCGACGGCCTGTACCGACGCTCCGAAGCGCTGCGCTGCGAAGCGCCACTGATTGTGGGCGCCTTCGATACGTCGCCCCTCGGCGAGGTATCGATGAGCCTCGACGCGACGAGGCGTGATCGAGCCTTCGAACGCAAACGGTCCGATCGATTCGACCCACGGCACAGGAGGCTCCGTAGTCGGAGCGAACAGGGGGGACGGGCCGAAGACGCTCGCCCTGTGAACAACCTGAGGAGACGTGTGGCCGAGCGAACGCGCCGACTGTGTTCGACACGACGCGACGCCCAACGCAACGATCGAGACAATCGCGATCGAACGCATCGAGACCGAGCATCGAGCACGAGTTGTGCCCGCGACCACCGACTGCGGGCCGGGCGTCCTATCGACCATCGCACCTCGCGCTCGGAACAACCGACGCGCGCTCCAGCGTTTTCGACGCCACCGTGACGCGTAGACGCATTCGACTCGAAGCCCTCTTCGTAGTGCTTCTCGCGACGTCGTGGTTCGGCAAGTCGCTCACCCCGAACGCGCGATTGCCGAGCAGCGTCACGAACCACACCCCGAAGCCGCCGACCCGTGAACGCCCAAGCGAGCAGCCCCGCGAACCGGAAGCGCTGGAACACGTCGCGCTCGGGGACGGAACGCTCGACCTCGGCATCGCGCTCGGCCCGCGTCGAACGCTCGGCGGCATTCGACAGAAGCGCGTTCGCGATCGATGGATTCGCGCGCGCGAAACGTTCGCGTCGCCTGTGTGCGCGATCGCTCGCGTCGAGCACCGATGGCTCTTCGCAACACTCGATGGCCTCGTGGCCGAGAGCGACGACTTTCTCGGCGCTCCGCGGAGGGTCGCGTCGATCGCTGGAGGCCTGCGCTGCACACACACAGCGACCCGCGGCGTCCTGCTCGTCGTCGACCGCGCCGGACAGCGGTGGCGCAGCGACGACGGACGCACGCTCGTTCGCGCCGCAGCCAGCGATCGTGCGCCGTCGATTGCCATCACTGAGCACGAAGAAGACTCGGAGCTGCGCTTCGTGGGCGTCCCTTCGGACACAAGCGACGAAGATCACCGCGCCATGGCCAGAGCGCTGCCGTTCAACGACATGGGCCGGGCGATCGTCCACCGCTGGGGGCCCCACTGGATCGCAGAGATGGCCACGAGCACCCACGCGAGCGAGTGGGTGCGACTGCGACGCGCGCGCAGCGGCTTCGTCGCGGACCCCGTGTTCGGCTCCGATGTCGGCTCGTACTCGCGCAGCGTGTTTGCTGAAGATGGCGCGTCCGTCGCGACCCGAGGGCAGTGCCAACGCGACGCGGTCCGAGAAGAAGTCGACGCGTCGAAGCTGTGTTTCCGGCGGTGGTCCCTCGACGGAAGCGTCCGCGAACGAGAGCTGCGCGTCGCCGTCGGAACCGACGTGTTGTCCGTGCTCGGCGAGCGCATCCTCGCGCGATCGAGCGACGGATCAACGATCCTCGACATCCGCGCCACGCGCACACCTGTTATCAACACAGTCTCGATCGGCACCCCCGGCCGCAGCACGATTCGATCTGCGCGCTTGGAGCAGGATCGCGCGCTGATCGTCGCGTCAACCGAAGACGGTCGATTTCGTGTGCGCTCGCTCGACGCGACGGTCGACGTCGTGCTGCCGCCTGGGGCGACGAGCGCCGACGCTCTGCGAGACGGAACGCTCGTCGCCGCAGGAGGCGACGCTTCACAGCTCTGGAAGCGCCGCGATCACCGCTGGGCGCGGCTGATCGCCCCCATCGACGGCAACCCAGCGACCGTGCCGATCGAGCGCGTTCGATGCGAAGTGGATCGATGTCAGCTCGGAGCGTTTTCGGTGGTCTTTCGCGACACGACCAACGACTCGATGCCCGAGCGCCGCCTCGCGAGCGACGCGCAGCTCACGGTAGCGCCGCTCGAAATCGTGACGCCCACCCCTTGGCGTGTCCTGTGCCCGGACCGCGGACGAACCGAACAGTTCGTCTACGAGAGCTATCACGGAGGGCTGCCGAATCCCCGATTCACAGGGATCGCCAGCGATCGAACGGCGCTCGGCGGTGTCGAGGGCCTCGCGGGGCGGCTCGTCGTTCGCGCTGAACACGAAGACGACTTTCGCGGCCAATGGTGGTGGTTGTCCCGCAACGGACATGGACGACGCATTCGAAATCCACGGTTCGTTCGTCAGGCTGTCGTGTTCGAAGACGGATTCACGACGCTCAGCGAGTCGTCCGAGCTTCTCGTGCGCGACGAGCGCGCTCGGGTCCAGAGCGCGCTCCGCGTCGAGGAGCAAGAAGCACCAGGAGACAGTGTATTTCCTGCGATTTCTCGGATCGATGGATGCTGGGGGATCGCTGCGTACGACGCCTACGACCCGCGAGCGTTCGTGCACCATTGCGCGGCAACGGGCGCGACGACGCGTGTCCCGTTCGACCTCGATCGCGTTCCTGCGGGATGCTCGAGCGAGCGCGGAGCTCGACGAGATCGTTTGTTTCTCTCCTTGGGATTCAGGGTGACAACCGGTGGAGCCGAAGTAGACGGGCACCAAACGGCGGAGCTCGAGGTCGACCGCCTCCGTGGCTCCGTGTGCGTGCGCTCGGTTCGCGCGACGGGAGCCTGGGATTTCGCTGGCGTTCACGGGACATCGATCGGGCCTCCCTCGATCAGCGCGTCGGTCGTGCTCGAAGCGTCGGGACGAGGCGCGCTCGTTGGCCACGACACCGCTCGCCCGCACGCTGAATTCGTGTGCTCGATCGAGCGCGACCCTCGGTCGTACCGCTGAACGCATCGCCACGCCGCGAACGAACTTCGTCCTCACGAACCGACGCCGCCCTCCCACTGTTACCATCGCCCTCGATGACCGCTCGTCGTGCCTCACTGGTGTGGTTGCTCGCTGCCCTCGCAGGCTGCGGAGCCGCCACCACACCCGCAAACGACGCCGGCGCGGATCGCGCGCAGCCACTCGACAGCAGCGCTTCGCCCGACAGCGCGCCGCCCGACGCAACACAACCCGACAGCGCCCTCGAAGACAGCGCGGCGGACGCCCCCCACGACGCGATGGCCGACAGCGGCCGCGATGTCGCGAATGACACTCCCGCAGACGCGCCCGCAGATGTTCCCGCAGACACGCCTGCGCACCTCGAGCCGAGCTGCGACGCGCGTCGGGTGCTGTGCGATCGGCCCGAGCCGGTGTGCGGCCGCGGTGAAGCGCCGAGCGTCGTCGGATCGTGCTGGGGTCCGTGCATCGCAGCGACGTCGTGCGCGTGCGCGTCGGACGAAGAGTGCCCGCGCGTTCCGGGGTACAGCGAGGTCTGTTATCGAACACGAATGCGCTGCGGGCCGCTCTTGTAGCCGCTTCGCGACCGATCGCGACGCGCGCGCTACACTCGCGTCATGGGCAGTCCGTACCGCAGCGCTTCGCTGCACGCGCCAACGTCTCTCGCGGCGGCAGCGGCGCGCGGCGTCGCGCTCTGGTCCATCGCGCTGCGTGTGATCGCGGCGGTCGTCGAGGCGATCGCACTCCGGGTTCGATCCTTCGATCGCCCTGCGATCGCGCTGGTGCTCGGCGCGTCGGCGGCGATGTCCGTCGCAGGGTGGCGGCTCGTTCGCGCGCTTCCGAGCGGGCCTTCGCGCGTCGCGGCGATCGCAGCCACGGTCCTCGGAGCATCGAGCGTCGTGTCCTGGCAGCCCCTCGTCGGAGGGGCCGATCAGTGGGGACCGTGGCTCGCGCTCGAGCCTCGCGCGCTCGGCGAGGGGCTGTGGCTCGCGTCGGGTTGGCTCGCCGCCGTCGCGTTGTGGTTCGCGGCGCGCTCGGTGAAAGTCGCCAACGGCGCGGCGCTCGATGCGGCCATCGAGCTCGAGCGCTCGTTCGAAGCGCGCGCAGCGCAAGCGCAATGGCTTCGAACGCTCTCGTCGAGCGTCCTCGGCGTGGTCTCGTCCGTGGTCGCGGGCGTCGTGGTGGCGCTCGGCTTCGAGGGGCTCGGCTTGCACTGGCACTGGTGCGGCCTCGTTCGCGGCGCAGGAATGATCGCCGCAGCGCTCTTCGCCATCCGAGGCTTTCGCGCGACCTCGCGCCTGCAATCGTGGGCTCCGTCGATCGCGACGCTGAGCGGCGGGCTGACGCTGCTCGTGAGCTCGGTGGTCGCGGCGCTCTTCGTGATGCGCGAGTGGTCGAGGGTGCTCAGCGTGATGTTCGATCGAAGCAGCGTTCCACCGGCGTTTCCCGCGCAGGGGACGGTGGCCTTCATCGTGTTTGCGGCGCTGGGGCTCGTGTTCTTGGCGACGCGCTCGCTCGCGGCGCGCGCCGGAGACCGACGCGCTTCGTGGTCGAGCGCGGTGGTGGTGCTCGCGTTGCCGACGAGCGTCGCGCTGATGGCGAGGATCCAACAGACGATGCCCGACTTCATCATGACGACCGACGCGCATCGCGCGCTCGTGTGGGCAACGCTCGCGGCCTCCGCGACCACGATCATCGCCCTCTACCGCTGCGGAATCACCGCGGCGAACGCGCTCGAACGAGAGCGAGTAGCGTCGCGCGAGCAGACTGCGTAGCCGTTTGGGGCGCCGAGAGCGCCGCTCGTCGCTCGAACATTTCGCCGATGGGTGTCGGCGCGGATACTCCGTGATCGTCACGAGCGCGCGCTGCCTCTTCGACACGCGACGCCCCCCCTCCGGCATCGCGCCGGGGCGTGGCGCGCTCAACCTTCGTCACAGACACAGAAAGACACGTTCATGATTCGAGCAACGACCGCGGCGCTGCTCGCCGCGTGTGCGGTGACCGTGCCACACACGGCGAACGCTCAACGCGCGCCGAGCGCGCCGAGCGCTTGGCGCGCGCAGACCGACACCAGCGCGCTCGCATTGCGCGCCGAGGGCAGCGACGGGACCGTCACCATCCACGGCCAGTCCCTTCGACAACGCATCGGCCTGCCCGTCATCGGAACGTCGTCGATCACGAGCGACGGCGCCTTTGCCACCTGGGTCTCGAGCGATCGCGTCGCCGTGCGCGTGGTGAGCACCGGCGCGACGCGCGTCGCCGCGATCGACCCGTCGTCGCGGATCCTCGAAGCGGCCGTCTCGGGTTCGACGCTCGCGCTGTACGTTCTTTCGCGGGCGACGAACCAGGTTTCTATCGCGCTCTACGACCGCGAGACCTTCGCGATCCGCCGGGCATTTCATTCGACGCACGACTGCCGTTTGTTCCGCGCGACCGACAGCGCTGTCCTCTGCATCGTCGAGCGTACGGCCCCCGAGCGCGCGTATGTGTGGACGCTCGATACGCGGGTTTCGTCCGCGCAACCGCGAGAGCTGTCGCTCGGCGGTACGACCGTCGGGCTGCCCGTGGCAGAAGTTTCGCCTGATGGATCGCTGCTCGTTTTGTACAAAGAGCGCGGCGCGCGGGCGGATCCGTCGCTGCTCGTGCTGGATCTACAGCGTGGTCGGCTGCGCGCGTTGCCTGCGCCCGTGCGCGGTGAGGACTACGTTCGATCGTTTGGGATCAGCCCGAACAACGCCACGCTTTCGGTGGGCACGTTTTCGGGGCGGCTCTCGTTGATCTCGATGCGCGACGGCGCGCTCGTTCGAACGGCGCCGTCCTACCGAGTCGAGCAAACAGTCACAGCGCTCGACGCGAGCGGCACGCTCTGGGCAACGCGCGAGACGCTCGCGGCTTACCCCGCAAGCGGAGCGGCGCGATCGATCGTGTCCCCCTGCGGCGTCCCGCATGTGATGCGCGTCGTGGACGAGAAGATTGTGTCGGTCAACCACAGCTCGATCTGCGTTCACGACGCACGCACCGGGGCGATCGATCTCAGCAAGAGCGTGTTCGTTCTCGCGAGCGAGCGCGTTCAATGGACGGCCAACGAGCTCGTGCTCGTGGCCCCATTGCGGCGCGACGAACGGACGCTCCTCCCGAACACGACGCGCGTCGATCTCGCGCGAGGCACATGGCTCGCGAGCGAGTACGGCTACGAGCCGATGATGCGCGCGTTGCGATCGAGCGCACCTTTGCCAGCGGCCTACCGAGGCGACGTCGCTGTCGGAACGCCCTATTTTCGCTGGATCGACGACCGCTACGGGTTCGTCGCCGGGTGGGGTCGTGGCTCGCTCGTCGAGCTGCGCACCGGGCGCGCGCTCGACGGCGATTTCGGTCTTGCTGTGCTTCGGAGCGGCGCGCACTTCGTCGATCGATCGCGCGCGGGGCTGTCTCTACGCTCGACCAGCAACGGAGACACCGTGCGCGTCCTGTCGCAGCGAGGGACGTACGAGGAGCCGACGGTGAGCCCCGACGATCGCTACGTCGTGGGCGTCTCGCAGTATGTAAACGAGCTCTTCGATCTTCAGACGCAGTCCGTCCGCGCGCTCCCGAGGCGGCTCCTGGACGGCTCGGTCGCGTTTCGCGCAGACAGCCGCGAGTTCGCGGTCGTTCAAGTGTGCGACGAGGGCGATGGGTGCGACTCTCGTGTCCTGCGCATCGCTCCGAGCGACGGCCGCGTGCTCGAGACGATCGTGTCGAGCGCGCGCGCGCAGCGGCTCGCGTACGCGCCATCGGGCGACGGGCTCGCGATGCTCTACGAAGGGCGCATCGAGCTCAGGGCGCTGCGATAGCGCTCACGTCACGAGCTTGCGAACGCGCGGGTCGAGGTAGTCCAGCACGCGCTCGGGGTACAAGATCCCGTTCGGGCGATTGCTCTTCGAGACCGTGTCTTCGAGCCAACGAACGCCGCGCACCATACGCTCGACGTTGAACTCGGACGAGTAGTCCTCCTCGCACACAGCGAACAACACATCCGATCGCCCGCCGGTGTCCGGCACGACTTGCCCGCGCGCATCGCGATCGGGAAGCGTCTCGATCACCTCGAGAAACTGCACGCGCGCTTTCAGCACGGCGCCGACGCGCTCTTCGAACGCCTCGGGCGACATCCCTCCGAGCGTCACCCCCTCCATCACACACACGAGCGTATATCCAGGTCTCAATGGAGTGTTCGCGTTGCCCATGCGTGTGTTCGTACGCGGAGGTTCCGAGCCTTGCAATCTCCGCGTCGCGCAGCGACTTGCACGCGACCCGTGTTCTGCGCTGAGGCAGCGACGATGTCACCGCGGTAGAAATCCAACGGCCGCTGAAGCACTGCCTCGGCGCCGTCGCGCACGTCGCCGAAATCCATCGGCCCTTCGGGCCGATTCGGGCGAAGCCCGAGCTGTGCGCGGAGGCTCTGCCTCAGCGCCGTCGCTGCGACGCTCGAAGCTCACTCGTGGGAGCGGGGA
>JAEUKI010000085.1 GCA_016793325.1 Myxococcales bacterium
ACTTTACCGGGGCCGAAGCCCTTTCTCGTGCGACTTGCATGTGTTAGGCGCGCCGCTAACGTTCGCTCTGAGCCAGGATCAAACTCTTCTGAAAAACTCTGCGTCTCTTCAGACTTGCGTCCGAAGACCGCTTTGATTTTCTAGAGCCGATTCTCAAGCTCTTCCGGCTTGAAACATTCGGCAATTTCTTGCCGGCTCGGCTTCGAACCTTCTTCGTACTCTTGCGAGTGCCGAGTCAGGATTCGAATCGAAGTTCTCTGATCGGGCTAACGATCATCGAACTTTCATTTCACGATCAGGTTTTCAAAGATCGAGGAGGGAAGTTCCTCGTTGGGACTCGCGTCCCGCCGCTCATCACGTTGCGCCTTTGGCGCCGATGTGCGGTTTACTTTACTGCCCCGGCTTCGTGGTCCGCGTTGCGGACTCTTTCGCTGCCGGGGACGCGGTTTCTAGAAGACTCTTTTCACCGCGTCAAGCTCTTTTTTATCTTTTTTTCGTCCGTCGCTTTCGCGACTTTCGAACCGATCGGGTTGGAGAGGGAGGTCTTTCGACCTCCGGGAGCGTTGCTCCTCTTCTCCGTCGAGCGGGGTGCGGTGTCTACCTTCACCTTCGCTCGTCCGTCAACCGCTTTCTGCTCTTTTTCGGCGCTGCCGTCTTCGAGCCGGACCGCAGTTGCGATCGGGAGGCGGCTTGTACAGAGCCCTGATTTCGCCGTCAACAACTCGGAGCATGAAATCGTACGATTTTCAGATTCCCTGAGATTTGTGCGGCAACGTCGCGCGACCCCGGTCACCTTCGGGCCCCGCGCAGCCTTCACCTCAGGAGCATCGACCCCACCGTGCGTGTCCTCGCGATCGATACCTCGACCCTCACTGGGTCCATCGCCCTCGTCGAAGACGAGATCGTCCGCGCCGAGAGCGCCCTCTACATGCAGGGCGCGCACAGCGCCGTCGTCACGGAGTCGATCCGCGCCCTCGTCGCGCAGTGCGACGTCGCGTTCGACGCGATCGACGTGTTCGCCGCGGGGCTGGGGCCCGGGTCGTTTACCGGCGTTCGCATCGGCGTCGCGATCGTGAAGGGCTTCGGCCTCGCGACGGGCCGGCCGGTGCACGGCAAGAACTCCCTCGATCTGCTCGCGGCGCAGGCGGTCGGCGCGCGAGGTCCCGTCGTGGCCGCGATCGACGCGAGGCGCAACGAGGTGTTCTTCGCGGTGTACGACGCGATGGATGATGGGCGTCGCGTGCGATCGAGCGAGCCCGAACATCGCGAACCGCTCGCCGCGGGGCAGCGCATCGCCGAGCTGCTCGCCGAGCACCCTGGCGCGGTCGTGATCGGCGACCTCGATACGAACCTGCGCGCGCGTGTACGCGAGGGCGCGGGGTCCAAAGAGCTCGTGTTCGCGCCGAAGGTCATGGGGACGCCCCTCGCGCGCGTGCTCGCGCACGAGGTCATCGCGGGCCGCACCCTCGTCGACGACGGAACGATGGAACCCCACTATGTGCGCCCCACGGACGCGAAGCTCCCAGCGAGAGCGCTGGTGGTTCCCGCGCAATGAGGGCCGTCGTTCAGCGAGTGACTCGCGCGAGCGTCACGGTCGAGGGCGTTGTCGTCGGCGCGATCGAGCGCGGCCTCGTCGTGTACCTCGGCGTCGGAAAGGGCGACGACGAACGAGACCGCGCGTACATCGTCGACAAGGTCGTCGGGCTCCGAGTCTTCGAGGACGAGCAGGGCAAGATGAACCGTTCGGTGAGCGACGCGCGTGGTGCGGTGCTCGTCGTGTCGCAGTTCACGCTGTACGGCGACGTCCGCAGCGGAAAGCGCCCCTCGTTCGACGACGCGATGCCACCCGAGGACGCAGAGCGCGCGTACGAAGCGTTCGTCCGCGCCGCGCGCGAGCGCGGGATCACCGTGGCGACGGGCGTGTTTCGGGCGAACATGCTGGTCGAGACCGCGGTCGACGGCCCCGTCACGATCCTGCTCGACAGCCGCAAGACGTTTTGATCGCCGAATCGAGTGACAGCGGCGACGCCATCCGTCGGCGACACGCGCACTGGTTTCCCGCGATGTCACGCAGGAGTTTCTCGGGGCGTGTCTTCCTTCCGACGGGGCGTCGCGATCGTGAGCCATACTGCGCGGCGGGAGAAGTCGGCCAACCATGATTCGCTATCTGCTTCGCGCGGTCACCCACGACGACGAGGAGCATCTGCTCGAGCTCGCGCGGCACCTGAACACCGTGAACCTCCCCAACGATCGCGGCGTCGTTCGGGACATCATCGATCTGTCCGTACGGAGCTTCTCGCGCACGCTCGAAGACCCCAAACAGCGCGAGTACACGTTTGTGATCGAGGACCTCGAGCACAAGCGCGTCGTGGGCACGAGCAAGATCATCGCGCAGCTCGGTCGACGCGAGGCGCCGTACATCTACCTGGACGTGATCGTCGAGGAGAAATACAGCGCGACGATCGACAAGCACTTCGTCCACACGGTGCTGTGCATCGGGTACAGCTACAACGGCCCCACGGAGATCGGCGGCCTCATCGTGCACCCCGAGGCGCGCAAGGTGCCCGAGAAGGTGGGGCTGATGATCTCGTACGTGCGGTTTCTGTTCATGGCGCTGCACCGCGGGCTGTTTCGCAACGAGGTCGTCGCCGAGCTCTTGCCGCCGCTCGAGCCCGATGGGACGTCCCGTCTGTGGGAGGCGCTCGGCCGTCACTTCATGGACATGACGTACCTCGAGGCGGACCTGCTCTCGAAGCGCAACAAAGAGTTCATCACGTCGCTGTTTCCCTCGGGGGACATCTACGCGTCGCTGCTTCCCAAAGAAGCGCAGGACGTCATCGGAAAGGTCGGCCGCGAGACCAAGGGCGTCGAGAAGATGCTGCGACGCATCGGCTTTCAGTACTGCAACCGCATCGACCCGTTCGACGGAGGACCGCACTTTCGCGCGGCCACGGACGAGATTCTCCTGGTCAAGCGCACGCAGCGAAGCGCGGTGAAATCCGTGGTCGACGTGCTCGACGAGCCGAAGGCGCTCGTCGCCGTCGAGCGCAAAGAGGCTCCCTTCATCGAGTGCGTCGGGGTGCGCGCGAGGATCGAGAAGGACGGCGTCGTGATCGAGCGAGAGACCGCGGAGCTGCTTCGCGTCGCGGAGGGAAGCGCGATCGCGGTGCTGCCACTTGATTAGTGGCTCACTTCTTCTTGCCGTCGAGCTGCTTCTTGAACAGGTCGCCGAAGGTCCCGAGCTTCTTCGGGCCCTTCACGCTGTCGCGGTAGCCGTCGAACTGCGAGCGCTCGTCGTCTTCGCGCGCGGCCTTGATCGAGAGGCGCAGGCGCCCGTCGCCGGTCTCCATGACCTTCGCGACGACCTTGGTCCCCTCGGGAAAGCTCTTTCGCACGTCGCTCCCGCGCGGGACGCCGAGGTCCGCGTTGGGGATGAGCCCGCGCCCCTGGCGGCCGGACGTCCCGTCGACCTGCGCGAAGACGCCGTAGTTTTCGATGCGCTCGACGACGGCGTTGACCACCATCCCGATCGAGAGCGACGCGCGCGGCGCAGAGGCCCCCGCCGCGAGCCCCGCGGGCGCCACGCTCAAGGACAAACGCTTGGCGTCGCGGT
This sequence comes from Myxococcales bacterium, assembly GCA_016793325.1. Taxonomy (GTDB): domain Bacteria; phylum Myxococcota_A; class Polyangia; order Polyangiales. The sequence continues at coordinate 3,614 of JAEUKI010000085.1, forward strand.
CAACCTTTTGGACCACGACCGAGAGCGACTGTCCGACGGTGAGGACCTTGGAGGGGTGCTCGACCTTTCCAGGCAGCTCGCTCACGTGGAGAAGGCCCTCGATGCCCGAGGCGAGGCGCACGAACGCGCCAAAGTCCGCGACGCGAACGACCGTTCCGACGGCGACCTTTCCGACGGGAGCGACCGCGTCGATGGCCTCCCACGGGTCCGCCGCGAGGGCCTTGAGCGAGAGCGTGATCTTGGTCTCGGGCTGGCCTGTCTTTGCGTTGGTCTGCTCCTTCACGGCAGCGACCTTCACTTCGACCACGTCGCCGGGCTTCACCACGTCGCCCGCCGCGCTCGATCGATCGTGCGAGAGCTCGCTCAACGGGATGAGCCCCTCGACGCCGCCGAGGTCCACGAACGCGCCGAACTCACGGACGCCCGACACGGTCCCGCGAACGACCGCGCCGACGACGAGGTCCTTCATGATTTTTTGTGCGGCCTCGCGCGACTCGCGCTCGAGCAAGGTGCGGCGCGACAGGACGATGCTGCGGCCCCCCTCGCGAAGCTCGGTCACGAGGAAGTTCAGCGTGCGTCCCACGAACACGTTGGGGTCCTGCACGAAGCGGCTGTCCATCTGCGAGATGGGGCAGAAGCCCTTGGCGCCGCCCGAGAGGTCGATCTCGAAGCCGCCCTTGTTGACCGCGGCCACTTTGCCTTCGATCGCGACGCCCGCTTCTTTGGCGGTCTCGAGCGCGGCGAGGTTGTTGGCCTTGCCCATCGAGCGCCCGAGGCGGATGTTGCCCGAACGGTCGATCTCGACCACCGACGCGGTGATGCTGTCGCCGACGTTGAAGGGGATCTTGCCCTCGGCGTCGACGAGCTCGGCGCCGTCGATCCAGGCCTGGCGCTTTCCGTCGAGCTCGACGAAGACAGCGTCTTTTCCTACGCGCGCGACGACCGCGTCGATGCGCTCTCCGATGCGGAAGGACTTTCCGCGCGAGGGGTTCTTCTGGCCCTGCTGTTCGAAGAGGGCAGCAAACGAGTCGGTCGGCTTCTCAGTGGTCATGGGCTTCGGGTCAACCGTTGGGTGTGAGAGGGGCGCGGTGTGTAGCACGGCTTCGAGGGTGAGCGGGAGGCGCACAGGGACGATCTCGACGCGCTCCGAGGACCTCGTCGACAGCCAACGAGCCGATGGGTACATCGTCGCGGCCATGCACGAGAAGGTGGATCTATCCGCGGCGTTCGCGTCGTTTACTGAACACTGGCGGCCGAAGGTCGTCGCGGAGCTCAACGGGCAGGACGTGAGGGTCGTGAAGGTTCAGGGGGTGTTTCCCTGGCACTCGCACGCAGAGGCCGAAGAGCTCTTTCTCGTGTGGCGGGGGCGCCTCCGGATCGAGCTGCGCGATCGCGTGCTGTCGCTCGGGCCGGGGGAGCTCTTCGTCGTTCCGCGAGGGGTCGAGCATCGAACGGCGGCGGACGAAGAGACCGAGGTCTTGATCTTCGAGCCGTCCGAAGTCGTAAACACCGGTGATTTGCAGGACGAAACGTACACTGCCCCGCGCGCGAAGCTCTGACGATCGCGCCGCGGTCACTCCGTCCGCGGCGCGGGTGCGGGTGCGTGCCCGAGCGCGATCAAGTGCTCTCTCCGCGGCCGCTCGGAGAAGGCGCGCTCGGCTTCGGGGCCGAACGCAGGGCGTCGCTGCGAAGCGCGCGCGAGGACGACCAGCGACGCGGCCTGCGCGCAGCGCTCGACGAGCTCGTCCGCGGGCAGCGGCGTGTCGTGCGAAGCGCCGTCGGCGATCAGAAAAAACGCCCGCGATTGCGCGCCAGGCCGAAGCACGCGCGCGACGGCCGTGAGCGACGCTGTCATCTCGCGCTCGAAGCGCTCTGCGCCCTTGGCGAGCGAGCGCGCGAACCATCGGCCCGCGCCCACTTCGTCGCGCTCCATCGCGGTCGCGTCCATCCCGAGCCACGCGTAGCGGCGCGCGTGCTGCGCGGCGTAGTCGTAGTTGGCCGCGTACGGCGGCGAGGTGATCACCGCGTCGACCGTGCCGCTCTCGACGGTCACGAGCTTCGTCGCGTCGTCGATCGCGACGGTCGCCGCGAGCGTATCGGGAGGGATCGCGCGCGACAGGTCCGCGAGCGAGTGCGCGAGCTCGAAGCTCTTTCGCGTAAACAGCGAGAACGTCGCGCTGGGTTCGATGTGCTTGCGTCGCAGGTCCGTGTTGCTGTCGGTCGACTGGTGGCTGACCTTCACGAGGATCGCGCTGAAGAGCATGCGCAACGCGTCGCGGACGAAGCCCTCGGGCTCGGCGTCGATGCGGACGCGAAGCGCGATGAGCTCGCGCAATGTGTGGGGCAAAAACCAGTGTGATTCGTCGACGGGCGCGACGGCGCTGAGCTCGCCGAGCGAGAGCGCACGCGCGTCCTTGGCGACCGTGTGCGCGATCGAGACCATGCGCTTGCGCTCGCCGTTGGTGCTGCGGTGGGTCTTGATGCGCGCGAGGGCGACGGCGAGCGGCGAGAGGTCTGTTCCGATCGCGTGGGCGCCGGCGACGAGGGCTTCGACGAGGACCGTTCCCGAGCCGCAGAAAGGGTCGAGGATCGTGCGCGCCGCGGGGACGAGCGCCACGAGCCTCCGCGCGATCTCGGGGTGCATCCGCGCGGGATACGCGTGAAATGGATGCGTGAGCGTCGCGTCGTGCTCGCCGGGGCGAACCGAGAGCGCTCTCGCGAGCCCCGTCGCGAGCGACGCCTCGGGCCCGACGGTCTCGACCGCGCCGCCGACGTTGGTGAGCGAGCGGCGACCGCCGCCCGGCGCGAGGAGCGGGCGACGTGCAGCGTGTTTCTTCGAGCGATGATCCGTGCGAGCCATAGGCAGAGTCGAAGCGGTAGCGCGACGCCGCACCATAACAGCTCCGCTTCGGGTTTGTGACACGCGCGAACGTTTACGCGTCGCACACGCAGCGGTTCTCGATCTTGTTTGTCATCGTTCGACCGCGGCTCTGCTGTCGGCGGAGAGGCGCTCGCAGCACGATCGGCGAACGGCAGCGCTTCGCACCGAGGAGAGGGTTGCGGACGAGCTCGGGGTCGTCAGCGCGCGCCCATCGCCGCGGCGCTGTCGAAGAGCGAGCGGGCGACGTGGGCGCGCGTCCAGGTTCCGATGGCGGTGGGGCTGTCGCAGGGGGAAGTTCCTCGCGAGTGAACGCCGACGATCGCGCCCGTTCGAGGATCGATCGCCGGGCCGCCGCTGTCGCCGACGCACGCGACGGGCCCCAGGTAGAACTCGCTCGCGCCCACCTCGGAGATGCGCACCCCCGTCCGTCGGTAACGAAGGCCATACGGGGCCCGAGCGCTCGCGCCTCGCGCGCCGAAGCCGACGAGCGTCACCGCGTCGCCCGTCGCGATTCGCGTTGAAAAATCCACGCGCAACGGCGTGATCGACCGCACGTCCCGGTCGAGCACGACGAGCGCGACGTCCGCGTTGCACAGCCTCCGCGCTCTCGGGACGATCGTTCGCGCGCCCATGGCGAGCACCCTGTTGCCGCGGGCGTCGTCCCCGGCGAGGAGCGCGATGCTGTCGGGCTCGAGGTCCCGGATGATTTGTGGTGCTGGATTCGCGCAGTCGATCGCGGGGACGACGTCGCTCACGCAGTGCCTCGCGGTGAGCACGAGTCGCGGACCCACGAGCGCCCCAGTGCAGAATCCGCCTCCAGGAAGCGAGAGCGCGAGGACCGCTGGCGTCGTCGAACGATCACGCGTTCCGAAGAGGATCGGGTCGACCGTCGTGTCGGTCGAGTCGGGATCCAACGCCTCTTCGGGAGCACACGAAATCGAGGCTACGGCCCAGAGAACACACAGACCAAGTACGAGAGAGCGGCGCATCGAGACCTCCGACGCGACGGGTGTGCAGCGACGAGGCCAACGAAAACTTGGGCAAAACGCTGCAATCCAGCGAGGTACGGGTGGCGGCCTCCATGGCGGCCGCCAGTGGCGGAGGGTGGCGGAACGGGAGGAGAAGCCGCTGCGATCGGGCGGGCATTCGAAGGTATCGTCGAACGATGGCTGCTCGGATCGTGTCGGTGGTGCTCGTGTTCGTGGTCACCGTGCTCGTGTCGGGGCCGCTCAACGTGCTCGTGTACGCCAAGGGCCTCGCGTTCACGCTGGGGCCGGCGGGCGTCGCGGCGCACGTGCCTGCGATCGCGCTGATGGTGGCGCTCTTGGGGTTGGTGCTCGTGAAGCTGCGCAAGCTCTCGAAGCGCGCGGCGGGCTTCGAGCTCGACGCGAGGGCGCTCGCCCTGGGCTCGTTGGCGATGGTCGCGACCGCGCTGTGGCTCGTGATCTTCGTGGCGGTGATGGGGGCGCTTCTCGGGAGCCCCCTGCAGCGCAGCGCAAACGCGATCTCGCCGGGCGCGCTCGCGCTCGCGGCGGTCTCGTTCATCGCGAGCTCGCTCGTGCAGCAGCTCTCGACGCAGTCCTTTGTGCGCGCGGCGTCGCCGAACGAAGAGATCTCGCGCGGCGGGGTCGCGGTCGGCGTGGTGATCTTCACGCTGGCGCACGCGGGCGTGACTCCGAGCGCGATCTACCTCTGCAACGTGGCGCTCTTCGGGCTCGCGACGACGCTCTTGTTCACGATGGGAGACGGCCGCCGCGCGCCCTCGTACGCCATCGCGACCGGCATGCACGCGGGGTGGAACTTCGCGCAAATCGCGCTGCTCGGCGCGCCATTTGGTGGCTTTGCAAACCCCGTCGCGGTGTGGCGCTGGCCGAGCGCTCCAGCGATCCTCGTGGGCGGGAGCAACGGATTCGACGAGGGTGTGTTGTTCTCGCTCGCGTGTCTGCCGTTCGTGTTGCTCGGCGTCGCGGGCGTGCGTCGCGCGGCGGCGCGCGCATAGCGGTGTGGTAGACTTCGGGGGCTTTTCGAATCATTCACTGCTTCTCGATCGGGAGGGTCACGATGAAGATCCGTCGAAGTTGGGCGCACCACGGCGTTGCGATGCTCGTGTGCGCGATCGTCACGAGCGCGTCGAACGCGCGAGCCGAGTCACCGGCGATCGACATTACGATTCCGCCGAGTCGTTCGCTCTGCGAGAGCAACGACGAGTGTCTGTCGCACGAGTACTGCTCGCCTTCGCGGGTTTGTATGGAGTGTGCTGCGCCGATCGCGCGATGCTCGACCGACACCGAGTGCGGCGCCTCGTGCGCGGGGACGCGCTGCGTCGAAGGGCGCTGCGTGCGCGCGGCGGCGCTCGTCGATCGCGACGTCGCGTCGTTCGACGCGAGCGGAGACGGGGCGGACGACGGAGGACGCTCGCTTCGCGCAGAGGGATCGCGTCCGCCGGGCTGCGGGGCGCGCGTGAGCCCCACCCGCGACCAGGGAGATTGGGTTGCGTGCGCGGCGCTCGCCGCGGGCGCTGCGTTGGCCTTGGCGACGAGGCGACGCCGTGATGCGTGACGCTCTCGTGCGAGCGATCGCGTCGGGTGCGCTCGTGGCGTCGTGCAGCGCGGTCACGCCAGCAACGAGCGACGGCGGGATGGACGCGATCGATGTGGTGCGGCCGGATGTTCCGCGAGCGGACGTTCCGGGGTGTGGCGTCGGGCTGTCGCGGTGCGGCGAAGCGTGTGTGGATCTGCAGAGCAACGGCCTCCACTGCGGCGCGTGCGGGCGCGTCTGCGGCAACAACAGCGCGTGCCAAATGGGCGAGTGCCGCTGCGCCACGGGCTTCGAGCCGTGCGCCGATCGCTGCGTCAACACGCAGAGCGATCCGCGCAACTGCGGCGGATGCGGACGGGCGTGCCCGCTCGTGGGGTCGATCTGCGCCTCCGGCGTCTGCGAGTGCCCGACGGGCTGGATGGGGTGCTCGAATACATGCACAAACATTCAAAACGACCCGCGCAACTGCGGCGGCTGCGGGGTTGTCTGCGCGGCGTCGGGGTCCGTCTGCAACAGCGGCGTGTGCGAGTGCCCGGTCGGACGAAGCGAGTGCGGCGGCGCGTGCGTCGATCGTCAAAGCGACCCGCGCAACTGCGGGGCGTGCGGAGTGACCTGCGCGGACACCGAGCGATGCGTGCTCGGCGCGTGTTCGTGTCCGGCGGGCAGCGCGCGGTGCGGCGCGCAGTGCGTGAACGTGTCGAGCGATCCGGCCAACTGCGGCGCGTGCGGGAGCGTGTGTCTCGGGCGCTGCGAGTTCGGCCGGTGTACGCAGTACAGCGCGCTGATCGCGGGCGGAAACGCGACCGCGGCGGTCTACGAGGGCCGCGTGTTGATCGCGGGGAGCGCTCCGAGCAGGAGCCGCATGACGCTCGCGCAGTTCGACTCGATTGCTCGGTGGGCGCCGCTGGACAGCAGCACGCTGACGTTGGGCGCCGGGCACGGGTGCGTGACCAGCGGCGGCGGAAGCGTGACGTGCTCGGGGCTCGACAACTACGCGCAGACGGGACCGACGTTCGGGGTCTTCGGCGCGCGTTCGATCGACGCTGGGGGATTTCACACGTGCATCATCGACAGCGCGTCGGCCGTGCGGTGCTGGGGCGCGAACAACGCGGGGCAGCTCGGCGCTCCAGCGTCGGCTCCGTTGCGAGATCCGCAGCGAGCGCTCGGGGATGTCGCGTTGCTCAGCGCGGGCTCCGAGCACACGTGCGCGGTGACGTCGGGCGGCATCGTCGTGTGTTGGGGGCTCAATCGCGAGGGCCAGCTCGGAGACGGGACTCGAACGAACTCGCACTCGCCGGTCGTCGTGCGAGGCCCGAGCGGGACCATTCAATCGATCAGCGCTGGCGGGACGGTCTCGTGCGCCACCAACGCTGCGGGAGCGCTGTTTTGCTGGGGTGGCAACGACTTCGGCGAGCTCGGTGATGGGGGCGTGCTCCCGACGGGCTCGTCGCGCGCGGTGAGCGAGCTCACGCAAGTTGTCGAAGTGTCCGCGGGCGGCAACGCGCGGTGGAGCCACGTGTGCGCGCGGACGAGCGCAGGAGAGGTCTACTGCTGGGGCGCGAACGACTCGGGGCAGACGGGCGATCGCGGACCGAGCGTGCTCACGACGCGGCCTTCGCGCGTGCTGGGGCTCCCTTCGGACATCGTGCAGATCGCTACCGGGATCTCGCACTCGTGCGCGCGATCGGCGACGCGAGGGATCTTGTGTTGGGGCAGCGATCGCTCGGGGCAATTGGCCAACGGGGCTGAGCGAGGCGGACCGATTCCGACCGCGGCGAGGTAGCGACGCGCGAAGGATCAGCCGCGACGCGCGCGAGCGGAGGGGATGTTCTCGGCGGGCGTCGTGCTGACAGGGCGCGTTCCGCTCGCGTTGCCGTTGGCCTGCCACGGGCGGCTCGAGCGCGTGACCTGCGTGACCTCTGCGCTCGCGCGGATCTGGCTGTCCGAGATGGGCGCGCCGAGGTTCTTCAGCACGAGCAACAGCGTCTCGAGCTCGTGCGTGTCGCAGCCTCCGCGGATCAATCGTCGAAAGGGAACGAGCGTGTCCTCGAGCTCGCTCCACGCGGGGTGAACGAGGACGATCGCCGCGTCGTTGAAGAGCGCCTGGAGACGATTGGCGTCGACGATGACCGAGCGAAAGATCTCTGTGCGCCACGAGGCGCCGCGCTGCTCGTGCACCGCGAAGATCACGACGTCGACGCACGCGGACACTGTGGCCCGTGAAAACCACGACTCGTGTGTCGGAATCGTGTCGAACTCACCGACGACCTCGAGCGCTCCGTCGAACACAGAAGAGCGCAAGCGACGCACGATGGGCCCGCGCGTCGCGGGGTCGACGACGACGATGTTCATCCGCTCGAAGAGTGTGGAACGCATGGCTTTCCGCGGACGATCATCGCGCGTTCGAGCGCGGCGTGTCACCGCGACATGCGCCGAGACAGCACGACTCGCGAGCACTCACGAGCACTCGTGCGGACCGCTGCGACAGCATCGCAGGTGCTGTCACATGAATTCGTGGGTTTGTATCGAGACCTATCGCACGACCGCGGTGCGTGCGTGGAGAGCGCAAGAAGTGGCGGACTTGTAGAGCTCCAGAGACGTCGTTGTCACGCTGACAAAGACCGCTGCGTCGGGGCATCGTGAGGGTTCCTTTTCTTCTCTCTGGAGGTTCTTCCATGAAGTTTCGATCGGTTCTCTCTTTCTCTCTCGCGGGGCTTTTCGCCGCGTGCTCGCCGCCGCAACCGCCCGCGGACTCGGGCGTCGACGCGCAGTCAGACAGTCCCTCGGATTCGCCGTCGAGCGACGTCGCGCCGGACGCTCCCGTCGTGTGCTGCGTCGCGATGACGGGCACGATGCAGTCCGTGTGCGACGCGGTCGCCTCGTTCGGCCCGGACCGCTGCAACATGATCAACGGCGGAACCTCGTGCTCGTGGAACCCCGTCGCCGCGTGCCGAGACGGAGGCGCTCCCTCGGACGCGGGCGCGGACAGCGCGCTCGACGCGGCGGACTCCGCGGCGCCGGCGGACGCATCGAACATGGACAGCGCGGTCCAAGACGCGCAGCGACCCGATGCTGCGTCGGACTCGGGCGCTGGTTGCTGCCGGGCGCGTCCGGGATCGCAGCAAGCGCTCTGCGACATGGCCGCGTCGCTGGGACCCGACCGTTGCCGCGCGATCGGCGGCGGCGCTGCGTGCGTGTGGCTCACGGGCAGCGAGTGCGCGACGGACGCCGCTCCTCCGCCCCCGGTCGACGCCTCGCGCTGCTGCCAGGCCCGCCCCGGAACGCCCCAATCGGTCTGCGATCCGCTCGAGTCCCTCGGTCGCGATCGCTGCAACATGATCAACGGCGGCGCGTCCTGCGCGTGGAGCTGCCCCTGAACGACGGCCGCGCCTTCGGCTGACGGGGGCTACAGCCGCGCGGCGAGCTCGGCGCCCTGCTTGATCGCGCGCTTGGCGTCGAGCTCGGTCGCGACGTCGGCGCCGCCGATGACATGAAAACGTGGGTCCGTGGGGCGCCCGCGCTCGTCCGCAGAGAAAAGCTCGCGGACGGACTCTTGTCCCGCGCAGAGGATCACGTTGTCGACGGCGAGCACGCGGGGCGCGTCTTCGTGGCGAATGTGCAGCCCTTCGTCGTCGATGCGCACGTACTCGACGTCGCCCATCATGTGGACGTTGGAGCGCTCGAGGACGCGCTTGTGAACCCAGCCAGTGGTGCGACCGGGGCCCGTTCCCATGCGCTTTCCTGCGGGTTTGCGCTGCAGGAGCCACAGCTCGCGGCGCGGGGGCTGGTGCTTGGGCTCGCGGAGGCCACCGGGCACGCTGCTCGTCAGGTCGACGCCCCACTCGTCGAGCCACGCGTCGAGCGAGATCTCGGGCTCGTGCAGCAGAAATTCGCACATATCGACGCCGATCCCGCCGGCGCCGATGATGGCGACCTTCTGGCCGACGGGCGCGCGATCCGCGAGGACCTGCGCGTACGTGAGCACCTTCGGGTGGCCGACGCCGGGGATCTTGGGGACGCGGGGCTTCACGCCGGTGGCGATCACGATCTCGTCGAAGCCGCGGTCGAGCTCTTCTTTCGTCGCGCGGCGCGAGAGCTCGAGCTTGACGCCAGTGCGCTCGATCTCGTGCTCGAAGTAGCGAATCGTCTCGCGAAACTCTTCTTTTCCGGGGACGGCGGCGGCCATGACGAACTGACCGCCGATCTTCGACGAGGCTTCGAAGAGCGTGACGTCGTGGCCCCGCTCGGCGGCCACGGTCGCGCACGAGAGCCCTGCCATCCCCGCGCCGACGACGGCGATGCGCTTCTTGCGCTGCGTTCGAAGGTAGACGAGCTCGGTCTCGTGACACGCGCGCGGGTTGACCAGGCACGAGACGCGCTCGAGCGAAAACGCGTGGTCGAGGCACGCTTGATTGCACGCGATGCACGTGTTGATCGACTCGGGCTTCGCCGCGGCTGCTTTGTTGACGAAGTCCGCGTCGGCCAAGAGCGGGCGCGCCATCGAGACAAGGTCCGCGTCGCCCTTCGCGAGGATGTCCTCGGCGATCTCTGGCGTGTTGATGCGGTTGGACGCGACGACGGGCACCTTCAGTACGCGCTTGATCTGCGCGGTCGCTGCGCGAAACGCTGCCCGCGGAACGCTCGTCACGATCGTCGGGATCCGCGCCTCGTGCCAGCCGATCCCAGTATTCAAGATGTCGATCCCGGCCGCTTCGAGGGCCTTCGCGGCGGTCTCGATCTCGTCGCGGGTGTTTCCGCCTTCGACGAGGTCCAAGAGCGAGAGGCGGTAGATGATGATGAAGTCGCGACCGGCGGCGCGGCGCACGGCTTCGACGACGGACACGCCGAATTTCACGCGGCCGTGGATGTCTCCGCCCCACTGATCGGTGCGCTTGTTGACGCGCTTGCAGAGAAACTGATTGAGCAGGTAGCCCTCGCTGCCCATGATCTCGACGCCGTCGTAGCCCGCGCGACGCGCGAGCTCGGCGCTCTTCGCGAAGTCATCGATGGTCGAGAGGATCTCGCCCTCGCTCATCGCCTTCGGCGTGAAGGGATTGATCGGCGCTTTGATGGCCGAGGCCGACACCGAAAACGGGTGGTACCCGTAGCGGCCCGCGTGCAAGAGCTGCAGCGCGATCTTTCCGCCGTGCTCGTGTACGGCGTCGGTCACCTTGCGATGGTGGGGAACATCGAGGGACGTGTTGAGCGTCCCGGCCGCGGGCGCGAGCCACGCGCGGCGGTTCATCGCGATTCCGCCGGTGATAATCAGCGCCACGCCGCCCTTGGCGCGCTCGGCGAAGTACGCGGCGAGCTTGGGGTAGTTCCAGAAGCGGTCCTCGAGGCCCGTGTGCATCGAGCCCATCACGACGCGGTTGCGCAGCGTCGTGAAGCCCAAGTCGAGCGGCGCGAGCATGTGAGGAAACGGTTTGGTTGAAGCGTCGGTCGTAGCGGCGTTCGTCACGGGCCGAACTCTTACCACCAACCCGCCCAACGGTACGCCACGCGATGGCGCGCACACAGGCCGCTCGGCTGACCACCTCACCAAACGACGGAGCGCGCTCCTCGGGCCGACAGCGCGCTAACGCACGCGCGGCGACCCGCGCGCTTCAGCCAAAGAACCTCCGTCGAAACATCAGCGAATTTGCGCGCAAAACGCAACAGCCCGTCATTGGGCTGATGCTTGCAATGTCCAACCCGAAGCGGAAGACCTTCTTGATTCGTTCTCGTGGGAGGCGCGGATATGTGTGCGCGAAGCACATCGTTAGCGATGGGATTGCTGTGCGTGGCCGCAGGCTGCGGCCGCACGGAGCTCGTCGTGGGCCGAGCGCCGGTCGCGTGTGACGAGCGCGTCGTCGATGGAAGCGCACACCGTATCGAGCTGCGATCGGGCGTCGTCGAAGTGGACCTTCGACTTCGCGGCGCGCGCTTGAACGCGACGGACACGGACCGCGGGTGGCTTACGTTTCGCGAAGTGAGCGGGCGCGCGACAGCGCGGGTCGCGCTCGGGCGATTGGCGCTCGCGCCGTTCGACGTGCGGCTCGTCACGGGCGTGTACGACGTGTCGTACGACGCTCCAACGTCGTCGTGCTCGGGACGACCGGACGGGCTTCCGTGCCTCGGCGGCGTGGTGTTGCGGGGATTGCGCGTGCGACCGCAGCGACAACGTGTGCACATCGACATGAACCCCACGCGCTATCGCGTGACGGTGCGCGCGAGCGGGTGGCTGACCGATCGCGCATTGAGATTTCACGTGCGTTGCGACGGCAGCGAGTGGACCGGGAGCTTCGAGCACAACGTCGAGGCGAGCATCGAGGCGCTCGATCCGAAGCGGTGTTCGATGCGGGTGTTTGGTCCGGAGGACTGCGCGAATTTCAGCGGCTGCGACACCCAAGTGATGAACGAGCTCGAGTTCGACCCCGCGCAACCGACGTTGAACATCCCGCTCCGCACCGCGCGGGTACGCGTACGACTGGCGACCACGCCGCAGTTGGGGCCCACCTATTCAAGAATCTTCCCGCTCATCGCGTTGCAGCCGAGGTTTTCGAAGGTTTACTTCGCGGCGCCCGGAGCGACGGACGTGGAGCAGGTGATCGAGCTCCCGCTCGGGACATACGACCTCTACTGGCCGCTGCCGTGCATCGGATCCGAACCGGTGACAAAGCAGTGCGGAGAAGTCGCGATCGCGCGGGGACTGCGGCTGACAGAGGACACAACGATCACGAGGACCCTGCCGTTCGCCCGCTGGCAAGGGACGCTCTCGTTTTCAGGCGACGCGCCGAACTGGTCGGAAGCAGATGGAGTTCGTCTGCAATTTTTCAGCTCGTTTCACTACGAGTTCTCGCTCGACCGGTCGAGCGCGTCGCCTCGGACGACGGACCGCTTCGAGGTGGACCACTGGGTTCCAAGTGATGCGCGAGGCTTCTCGCTGCTCGTGCCGAGGACTCCGATTCGAGACGAAGAAGAGTTCACTCGAACGTATCGACCATCGTTGATCGCGGCCCGCGTCGCGTTCGACGAAGGGCTCCTCGCTGCGCAGGATCGATCTGATTTTTCGTTCGCGTTGCGACCGCTCGCTGTCGAGTCCGTACTTGGCGCAGACGGCGCGCTCTCGCCGCTCGGTCTCCCGATCGTGATCGGAACGAGGAGCGACGTGCGCGCCCGTGGTTCGTGGATCGCGCCAGACTCTCCGACGTTCGTCTCGTTCGACGGCGACTTCGATGCGTTCGTCGACGCCCGCACCAGCGAACAACGCGCGGCGCTCGAACGCGCGGGGCTCCCCCCGGTGGGGCGTCACGCGCGCGGCGCGGTGCGACGCTTGCCCAACGGAAATCTCTCGATCGTGCTCGATACGTTTCGCGCGCACGGAGCGATCACGCTCGACGGCGTCGCGCTCGATCAGGCGACAGGGCGAGAGGCGACTGTAGAGTTCACCCAGGTGTTGCGCTCGCCGTTCGACTCGACGAGCGAGGGTCCCACGCGCACGCAAACGCGAGGGTCGACCTTCTCGACGCCGCTGTACCAAGGGCACTACACGACGAGCATCACGCAGGGCGACTGCTCGGCGTTCGAGCGCAGCGACAAGCTCTGCGGAACGGTCCTCGTGCGCGGATGTGGGGAGGCAACGCAATGAAGTCATCAGCAATTTGGGCGGCGATTGTGCTCGCGGGCGGCTTCGTCACCTCGTGCGGAGCGCGCGCCGAGGTGTCGCTCGAACCCGCGCCCACGGCGTGCACGACCGCGCCGTTGCGGGATCGACCGCTCGATGTGGTGGACGTTCGTGCGACCACGGTGCACGTGACGCTCGCGCTCGATGGACGACCGTGGACGAGCGTCCAGGGCGCGAGGCTGATCTTTCGAAGGCAGGACGGGGACGCGCGCGCCGAGGTGAGCGTCGATCGCGACATGTCCGACGCGTTCGCCGTGTACCTCCCGATCGGAACGTACGACGTCGAGCTCGCGATTCGCGGAGAGTGCAGGAGCGCTCCAGCGGGCGCTCCCTGCGTCGGCGGCGTGATCGCGCGCGACGTCGTCGTGGGCCCCGAGCGTCGAACGCTCGCGCTCGATGTGCGACCGGCGATGTACAACGTTCGCTTCACGGTCAACGGACGGGCGCCGACGATCGCGGACAGCGTGCTTTCTCGCTCACCAGACGAATCGGTGATGCTGCAGTGCGGAGAGCTGCGCTCGAGCGTCGTGCTGGACGCGGCAGGCCGCGCGTCGTTCTTCGCGCTGCCCAATCGCCAGTGCTCGGTGTTCGGCCGGCTGACCGGCGAGTGTTCGTTGACTCCGGAGAGCGCGCAGTACTGTCGCAATCGCATCGCCGATCGCGTCGCGTTCGATCCGTTGCGCCGTGATTTCGTGGTGGATATCGCGACGCGACCGATGTCGGTGCGCGTGTCGATCCTCGGACGCGCGGCGCCGCTGTGCCGCACGAAGATCGAGATCGAGCGCGACGGCGAGGAGTACCGGCACAACCACGAGACGATCGTGCACAACGTCGATCAGGACTTCTCGTTGGTCGCTGGCACCTACGACGTTCGCGCAGTGGTCTCGTGCCAAACCGATCAGGGAAACAGCGGGTCGACGATCATGGTGCCGCTCGCGAGGAGCCTCCGCGTCGACGGAGGTCGCGAGCCATTGCGTCTCGAGCGAGCACTCTCGCTCGTCCTCGTCGATCCGTGGTTTCGCTTCGAGTCCGAGGGAGCGAGCGTCGCGGGAGCGACGGTTCGACGACGCGCCTTCGCGTACGCCGACGGAACGACCGTCGAGACAGCGCCCACCACACCGGTATGGGCGCCGCCTGGGATCGCGTCGATCACTGCGAGCGCGTCACGCGAGAACGGGGCCTTCGCGCTCGCCACGTTCGAGAATGTCACGCTGCGTGATGGCGCTGCGCCGAGCGCGACGAAGCGCGTCTTCCCTGCGCGCGTTCGCGTGTGCTCGCGCGGTGTGTGCGAGGTCGTGGGCGCAGGCTCTGGTCACCCGAGCGGGATTCGCGTGGGGCATCCGCAAGGGCCCACGCTCGATCAGCTCTTCACCGACGAGCGCGCCGTCGCGCTCTTCGCGACGCACGAGCCCACGACGACCGCGCCGCGCTTCGCGGGAGGAACGTTCGCGAGTCCGTTGCCGCTCGGCGTGGTGAGTCTTCGCGAAGATCAGCCGCCGACCGTGACCGTCGAGCGTCACGCGATCGAAGGCAGGCTGCTGCACAACGGCGCGCCGTTGACCGAGTCGGATTGCAGCGGATTGAATTTCGTCGTTCGCCAGGGCACGCCCATCTCGGACATCAGGCCTACTGGCGACGGAGCCTTCTCGATCGCCCTGTTCGAGAGCGGCACGGACGAGCTCTGGGCGCACGTGTGCCCGTGTCACAGCGCGCTGCTCCGCGCGTGCGGGAGCGTTCGCGTGCGCGGCTGCGCGCGGTGAATCGCGCTCACGCCTTCGAGCGCAGAAGTCCGCCGGCGCGCACGCCCGTGAGCGCTCCGTTTCGCGCGGCGACCTGGCCGTTGACGACGGTCGCGCGAAAGCCCTCGACGCCTTGGAGCAAGCGTTGTCCGCCCGCAGGAAGATCGCGGACCATGCGCGGCATCCCGAGCTTCAGGTGCGCGTGGTCGATCACGTTGATGTCGGCGCGCTTGCCCTTGGTGAGCGTTCCGCGGTCGGTGAGGCCGAGGTAGTCGGCGCCGACCTTCGAGAGCATGTTCACCGCGCGCTCGAGGGGGATCTTCTTGCCGTCGCGATCGCGGCACCAGTACGCGAGGAAGAAGCTCGGGAAGCTCGCGTCGCACACCGTGCCGACGTGCGCGCCGCCGTCGCTGAGCCCGGGCATCGAGAGCGGGTGCTCGAGCATCGTGAAGATGGCCTCGTCGCTGAACTCTGTGTAGTTGTAGATCGGCAGGTAAATCAGCCGCCGACCTTCGTCTTCGAGCAGCGCGTCGTAGAGCACTTCGAGCGGCGACTTGTTCTCGGAGAGGGCCCTCGCGAAGAGCGACTTCGATCGCGGCGGCAGGTAGTCCGGCGCCTCTCCGTCCAGCGGAAACAGTCGCATCGTCGCGAACTCGATGGCCTGAATGAACTTGTCGGCCAACGGCGGGACCGGGCTCCCGTCGCCCGCGACGGGATCGCTCTTCTCCGTGAGAATTTGCGCGCGAAACGCGGGGTCTCTCATCTGCGCGACGCGCGCTTCGAGCGGCAGGTGCGCGATCTTCTTGTAGCTCGGAAAGCCCATGAAGGGCTGCAGCGAGCACTCGAGGCCGATGACGACTCCGATGGGCCTCGGCGCGACTTGAAAGCGAAAATCCACGCCGTTTGCGTTGGTGCGTTCGGCGCGGGCGATGATGCGCTTCCACTGTTCGGAGTCGAGGTCGCGTTGCGAGAGCGAGACGGAGAAGGGCCTGCCCGACGCGCGCGCCATCTCTTCGAGGATCGCGTACTCGTCGTCGAAGCGCTCGGGGCCGACGGTCATGTCGAAGTCGCTGACGGCCTGGACGACGCCGCGCTTGGCGTCGCGAAACGCCTGGACGATTCCAGTCAATTCGCGGACGTCTGCTTGCGCGGCGGGGGTGTCTTCGCCGCGCGCGGACTTGTGGTTGTCCGAGCGTCCGGTCGAGAAGCCGATGGCTCCGGCTTCGAGCGCCGCGCGAAGGACGACGCGCATCTTGGCGATGTCGTCGTCGGTGGCTCGCTCGCGCGCGAGGCCGCGCTCGCCCATCACGAAGACGCGGAGCGGGTCGTGCGTGACCTGCGCTGCGACGTCGAGCGCCATCGGAACGTCGATGGCATCCATGTACTCTTCGAACGACTCCCACCGCCACTTGATGCCCTCTGCGAGCGCGGAGCCCGGGATGTCCTCGACGCCCTCCATGAGCTCGATGAGCTGTTGCCTGTGCTCCTTGCGAACGGGCGCGAAGCCCACGCCACAGTTGCCCATCACGCACGTGGTGACGCCGTGGAGCACCGTCGGGACGAGGTCGGGATCCCAGGTCACTTGCCCGTCGTAGTGGCAGTGCAGGTCGATGAAGCCCGGCGTGATGATGGCGCCATCGGCGTCGATGGTTTGCTTCGCTGCGCCGTCGACGTCGGGCCCGATGTCGACGATCACGCCGTCGCGCACGGCGACGGTGCCGCGGTAGGGGGCGGTGTTGGTTCCGTCGACGATCGTTCCGCCGGTGATCTTGAGGTCGTAGGTCATTCGGGGCCCTGGTTAGAGGTACTTTTCGATTTCGTGTGCGAGCGAAGCTTCGGTCTCGTCGCCGCTCGCCACGCGCCGGATCATACCGGCACGATCGATCACGACGGTGGTCGGAAGGTATCGAACCTCCCACGCAGCCTGGACGGGCCCCTGCCCCGCGACCTGCGTGTACGACAGCCCGTACCGCCGCTGAAACGCAGGAACGAGCCCCGGTCCATCCTCGTCGACATTGACGCCGATCACGACGAGGCCGCGCGACTCGTAGCGCTGCGAGAGCCTCTGGAGCGTGGGCGAGAGCCTCGCGCAGGGGCCGCACCAAGTCGCCCAAAAGTCGAGGAGAACGACCTTTCCCCGGAGCGCGGCGAGGTCGACGCGATCGGGCCCGACGGTGCTCTCGTGAACGATGGGCAGGTTGAGCGCGGGCGCGGGGCGCGGGCGGTTGGCGATCCACGGACCCACGACGAACACCGCGAGCGCCGAGACGACCGCGATGAAGGGGTAGACGGCGCGGCTGTTCCAGAAGGCGTGGAGGCGGTCGAGCATAGAGGGGACGGTGCTCCAATTGTGAAATTGCCACAACGTCGGCAAAAGTCCTGAAGTTTCAATGGGAGAAGGGGGTCTAGGGGACGGTGCTCTGATTGTGAAATTGCCAATTGCCCCACACCTCACCCGCTGCACGGGGCCCGCTGGAGGGGCCCAGGCGCGACTCGTGACTCCGTCGCGCGCACGGCTTCAGCTCCAGCGGAACGATCGCCCCCGCGTTGGCGCGAGCACCGAAGTGCAGTGAGCGCGCACGGCCGTTTGGGTGTTGCAGCGGCACATGGGCGTGGTGCTTATGACAGACGCCCTCTAGATCCTGTATATAAATCCGTGATCGCGGCTGCGATGGATTGCAAACGTGAGGATCAGAGCACCGTCCCCAGGGTGCTCAATGCGGCCCAGTACTGCGCAGAGAGGCTCACGTCGTTGTGGCCGCGGTCCTCGATGAGGACGAGGCGCTTGTCGGGCGACCCGATGGCGGCGAAGTTGGCGCGCGCTTCGTGGGGCCCGATGAGGGTGTCGCTCGCGCCGTGCAGGACGAGCGTCGGCAGCATGCAGCGCGCGAGCTTCACGCGCGGGTCGAACGTCTGGCGCTCTTCGTCGCTGAGCTCGCGCTCGAGCGAGAGGCCGCGGCGCGCGAGCAGCGCGAGCGGGTCGGCCCCCGCGCTCTCGAGCACGATCGCGTCGCACAACGCGGGAACCCGTCCCGCGATCTCGGCGGCGCAGTGACCGCCGAGCGAGCGGCCGAAGACGACGAGCGGCGTCCGGTTGGGGGCGAGCTCGTCGCGCAGCGCATAGAGCACCAGCGGCGCGTCCGTGATGCACGCGCGCAGCGTGGGCCGCCCCGTCGATTGGCCGTAGCCGCGAAACTCGCAGACCGCCAACGAGAGCCCGATCCCGTGGAAGCGCGCGGCGATCGCGTCGTAGTCCGCGACGACCTCGCCGTTGCCGTGAAACAAGAGCACCGTCGCGCGGCGCGAAGCTCCATCGTAGACGCGCACGTGCAGCGCGACGCCATCGGACACCGACACGAAGTGATCCTTCGCGCCCGCCGGGCACCGCGATCGATCCGCGCGTGGAAAGAACAATCGCTCGTTGAACTCAGCGCTGTCGAAGATCGAGGTTGTCACGATCGAGAGAGGTAACCGCGAGGGCGCGCCGGCATCAATCGGTTCATCGGCGATGAAGAGCGTGACCGTGAAGAGTCGAGCCGAGCTTCGCGCGTGGCTCGAGGCGCACCACCACGAGCAGGAGAGCGTCTGGCTCGTGACGTTCAAGAAGCCGAGCGAGCACCACGTGCCGTGGAGCGACGTCGTCGACGAGGCGCTCTGCTTCGGGTACATCGACTCGCAACCGAAGCTGCTCGATGACGAACGCTCGATGCTTCGGCTCTCTCCGCGCAGCGAGAAGAGCGGTTGGTCCGGGATCAACAAGCAGAAGATCGAGCGGCTCACCGCCGCAGGGCTCATGACCGCAGCGGGGCTCGCGGCCGTCGAGCGCGCCAAGGCAAACGGGACGTGGACGCTGCTCGACGGCGCGACGGCCCTGGAGATTCCCGAGGATCTCGCGGAGAAGCTCGACGCGCTGCCGCCGGCGAGAGAGCGGTTCGAGGCGTTTCCGAAGAGCGTTCGGCGGGCGATTCTCGAGTGGATCGCGAGCGCGAAGAAGCCCGAGACCCGCGCCCGTCGCGTCGAAGAGACCGCGTCCAAAGCGCAACACAACGAGCGCGCCAATCAGTGGAAGAAGCCCTGAACGGCGCCGTCGACGCGCGCGCGATCGAGCAATACAGCCTCGAATCGTCGTCGCCTCTGCGACGCCAAACCGCGCCCCTCGGTGAAGCGCCGCTCGCGACAGCGCGCGTCGTTCGCTCGCTTCGACGGCGCATCGCTTACACTTCGCGCGGATGCCGCTCGAAGCAGTCAGCCATTGCACGCTCGCGCTCGATGGGCGCCGCGACGAGGTCGATCACATCGCGTTTTCGCGGGACGGGACCGCGCTGTTCGTCGGGCGCTATCCGACGATCTTCGTCGTGAGGGTGCGCGACGGAGCGACCCTCGACGAGATCGACATCGGAAACCCCGACATCGATCCGCCCGAAGAAGACGACGACTACTCCGAGCGCGTGCGCGCGATCACCGAGAGCGCCGACGGCGCGACGCTGTTCGTGCTGTGCGAGACGATGGTGAGCAACAACGGGGATACGTTCGGCTGGGTTCAGGCGCACGCGCGCGACGGGGGGACGAGGCTGTGGACCGTTCCTTCGCCGGACGACGAGATCCCTGCGCCGATCGATGAAGAGACCGGCGTCACGCAGGTCGTGTGTCCGCCAGACGGTGATCGCGTGGCGTTGGTCTCGCTCGACGGCGTACTGTTCGTCTCGTCTCGCACAGGAAAGAAGCGCGCGACCATCGTGTGGAGCGAGGACGTTTCTCCGTACGATCACATCGCGTCCGCGGCCTTCGATCACGAGGGCGCTCGGTTGTGGCTCGTCTGGTCGCCCCAGCTGCGCTGCTACGACGCAGCCACACGAAAGCTCGCGCGCATCGTCGAGACCACCGAAGACGTCGCGCTCTACGACTACGAAGCCGCCGCGCTGATCGACGTTCGCCCCTCGGACGGCAGGCTCACGGTGCTCACGCGCGACCGAGGCTCGCTGATCGTCGTCGGTCGCGACGAGAACACCGTCGCGGTGCGTTCGCTCGAGAGCCGCGCGTTTACCGCGCACGCGCTGATCGAGCACGGCGATCGCTGGGTTCGCGCCCGCGCCGACGGAACCGGGCCCGTCGCGATCGAATCGCTCACGGACGTACGCGTCCTCGAAGACCCCAGCGACGCGCCCAACGCGTGGTCCGCGCTCGCGGTGCACGAGGGAGAATCGCTGCTCGTCGCGCGGGCGCACGAGGCGAAGCTCTGGGTGCATCGCGTCGTGCTCGACTGAGAGGCTGTCGCGTGGGGGACCGTCGTGCTACCCGCGAGAGCGAGCGATGAGCACCGAAGTCATCACCCTGCTCAGCGTCGCCGAAGTGGCGTGGATCATCGTGGCGTCGGTCGTGCTGATCTTGCAGCGACGCTCGGCGGCGGCGACGCTGGCGTGGATCTTTGCGCTGATCTTCTTGCCTGGAATCGGCCTGCTCTTCTACGCGGTGATCGGCCCGCGGCGGCTCGAGCGACGGCGCCTGCGACGCAAGATCGGGAAGCGAGCGATGCGCGCGGCCACCGAGGGGCTGCTCGCGGCGCGCGCGGGATCTCCGATGCACGCGCGGCTCGCGCAGATTCCGACGACGCTCGGAGAAGCGCCGCCCCTGCCCGTCGCGAACATGAGGGTCTTCCTCGACGGAAAGAGCGCGTACGACGCGATCTACGAGGCGATTTCCAAAGCAAAGAAGCACGTTCACGTCGAGTACTACATCCTCGAACCCGATCGCGCGGGCCAGCGTCTCCGCGACCTGCTCATCGAGAAGGCGCGCGCGGGCGTCGAGGTCCGCTTGATCGTGGACGGAACGGGGTCGCTCAGCCTCCGCGAGCGCTGGCTCGCGCCGCTGCGCGAAGCGGGCGCCGAAGTCGCGTGGTTCAACCCGATCAACTTGTTTCGAGTGTGGTTTTCGCGCCCTGATTTTCGAACGCATCGCAAGATCGTCGTGTGCGACGGCGTCCTCGGGTTCACCGGCGGAATGAACTTCGCCGAGTGCCACACGAGCGAGTTTCGCGAGGACCACTGGCGGGACACGCACATGCGCTTCGAGGGCGACGCCGTGTGGGCCCTGCAGCGCGCGTTCTTCGAGGACTGGGTCTACGCGACGAGCAAGAAGGTCACGGCGGTCGAGCGGTATTTTCCCAAGCTCTCGGTCACCGACGACAACCCCGACGACGCGCTGCAGATCGTGGGGTCCGGTCCGGACAGCGACGAGTTCGCGATTCACAAGCTGTTCTTCGCGGTGATCACGGCCGCTCGAAAACGTGTGTGGATCACGACGCCGTACTTCATCCCCGACGAGGCGATCTTGATGGCGCTCTCGGCCGCGGCGCTCTCGGGCGTGGACGTGAGGGTGATCGTTCCGCTGAAGGGCGACAGCCGCATCGTCGACATGGCCGCGCGCAGCTACTTCGACGAGATGCTCGCGGTCGGCGTGAAGATCTTCGAGTACCAACCGCGGTTCATTCACGCAAAGACCTTGGTCATCGACGACGACCTCGCGATCGTCTCGACGGCCAACCTCGACAATCGCTCGTTCAAGCTCGACTTCGAGCTCGCCGCCGTCGCGTACGGAGGCTCGGTCAACCCCGCGTTGAGCGCGGCCTTCGTCGAAGACCAAAAAGAGTCCCGCCTCGTCACGCGCGAGATCTGCGAGAGCCGCACGTGGTTCGAGCGGCTCGGGCAAGCGACGGCGCGGCTGTTGTCCCCGCTGTTGTAAATCGGGGCGCTGCGATCGTGCGCGACGCACGGCGCGAGCGTGCGCGTTCGCAACGAGCCCACGCGGCGCTGCGCCTCGCGCGTCGAGAATCCCGAGCGCGATGGTGAACGAGTGTCCGCTCAGCGCCAGCGCGAAGCCCCGCGAAACACCTGAATTTCTCCAGGCGTTTCGTCCGTTGCTGTCTCTCCCCCGCTCGCCCCTCGGTGATCCCGCGCCGCGGCTCAGAACGGAATGTCGTCGTCGCCGCCACCGCCGAAATCATCGGGGCCCGGCTCGTCGCGCGCGGGCGGCTTTCCACCGCCGCCGCCACGCGGGGCGCCACCGCCACCGCCTCCACCGCCTCCGCCACCACCGTAGCCTCCTCCACCGCCACCACCGCGGGAGAAGCCGCCACCGCCGCCGCCTTCGCTCTCACCACCGCCGCTCGCGCCGTCGCGGCCGCTCAGCAAGATGATGTTCGTCGCCGAGATCTCGCTCTTGGTGCGCTTGACCCCGTCCTTGTCGTCGTACGAGCTGTTCTCGATGCGGCCCTCGACGTACACGCGCGAGCCCTTGGTGAGGTAGTTCTTCAGGCCCTCACCGCGCTTTCCCCACAGCACGATGTTGTGCCACTGGGTGACTTGCTTCTTCTCGCCCGACTGCGTGATGTACGTCTCGGTCGTCGCGATACGAAACTTCAACACCGGACGATTGCCGTCCTGCGTGTATCGAAGCTCCGGCTCCGCCCCGAGGTTGCCGATCAACGTCGCCCTGTTCAATCCGTCCGCCATGGTCGCCTCTACTGCGTCACCGGCACGGGCGTCGCCGCCAGGCGTGCGAGCGCCTCACCATTGAGTGCGCCGCAGAGCCCGTGCCGTCCTTGGATGGCAAATACGCTAGACGCCGCCCCTAGCCTCGGCAACTTCTCGACGGACAGGATATGTCACGCACGAAATCGCAGGATTTCTTCGATCGTTGTGCGCACGTCGGGCACGCGAGGGATTTCGGTAAACTGGCCCGCGTAGTGCGAGAAGGGGTCGATGAGCGCCGAGCGGATGCCCGCGTTGCGCGCGCCGTCGATGTCCGTCGCGACGGTGTCTCCGAGGTGGAGCGCGCGTGATGGATCGATGGAGAAGCGCTCGGTGGCGATGCGAAAGATCGCGGGATCGGGCTTCTCGACGCCGACGATCCCGCTGTCGATCACGTGGTCGAAGCTCGAGGACAAGCCGAGTCGCGCGAAGAGCTCCGCGAGCTTTCCCTCGGAGTTGCTGACGATGCACACGCGAACGCCCGCCGCGCGAACGCGCGCGAGCGCGTCGACGAGCCCCTCGGGAACGCGCCTCCAGAGGTTGAACGCGTCGTGCTCGGCCCACAGCGCGCGCACGCAGCGCTCGCTCTCGGATCGCGCGACGCCCGCGCGCTCGATCATCGTGCGAACGACCACGGCCCACAGGACGTGCGCGGGCGCGAAGCCCTGGGGCGCGGGCGCGGCGTCGGGCGTTCCGATCGAGCGCTTGGCGAAGCCCTCGGCGTCGACGAGCGCAGGGATCGTGACGGGACACTCGAGGTCTGTGAGGAGCGCGGCGACGACGGCGTGATCGAGGAAGATCACGGTGTTTCCAGCGTCGAGGCACAGCAGATCGACGTCGCGAACGAGCGCGGGATCCACGGCAATGCTCTGATTCATCGCGGCGCGACAGGTGTAACGGAACTCATTGCGCGCTGTCGACCGCGACCGTTGTTGTATGAGTTGTACGATTTTCGACGAGCAGCACGGACAGCACAGGCAACACTCGAGGCGTAGACACAACGAGCCGCGCGCGAGGTGCTGGCGAGGCGTTTGATGGTCCGCAGAAGAACCGACGACTACGAGAGCGACGAGAGCAGCGATCCGCGGGCGAGCCCCGAGGCGATCCGAAAGCGTCGCGCCGCGCGCAAGCTCAACGACCTGCTCGCAGGGCACGGGAGCAAGCCCGCGCTCGACGGACGCACCGAGCTCAAGCGACGACGGCTGCTCACCGAGCTCGAGCGCAACACCAACAACCGAGGAAAGCCCCTCAAGCCCGTCGAAGTGCTGCAGCACGCGGACGAGCTTTTGTCCTTCGGCGAGACGATGGCCACGCTGCGAAAGCTCATCCGCGTGACGACTCCGCCCGTCTCGGACCGCGACGAGCTCGTGGCGATGCTGCGCGAAGTGCACGAGGCGTACGGGTTTCGCTCGGAGGTGTACGAGTTTCTCGGGCTCGGCCCCGAGGTGCTCGCGGACGCAGAGCTCGGGCCCGGCGCGCCTCGTCGAGGTCGCCCGAAGCGCGCGCGGTGACGATGCGGCGCTGGCTCCAACGCGTGTTGCCCGAGCGCGCGGTCGTCGCGCTCACGTCCCGCAGCGCGATGGCCTACGTCGCGCTCGCGTTTTGCCTCGCGATCGTGGGGCGCACGCACGCGTGGCTCGTGCGGCCGTACGTCGTCCCCGTGAGCAACGACGAGGGATACATCGCGGCGATGGCGCTGCGCATGATCCGCGGTCAGTGGCTCCCGTACGTCGATGGCGTCTCGCAGCGCGGGCCGCTCTTGTATTGGCTGTCCGCGGCGTTCATGCGCGCGGGGGGCGTGTGGACGTGGATGCCCATGCGCGCGCTCGGGTTCGTGCTCGCGGCGCTGCAAGTGATCCTCTCGTTCGCGCTCGCGCTCGAGCTCGGGGGCGCGGTGTCCGCGGCGCTCGGCGCGGTGATCGTGGCGCATCTTTTGTGCTTCGAGTTGATTCCGTGGGACGGAGCCGGGGTCAACGGCGAGCCGCTCGGCGCGACGTTCGCGCTCGCCTCGGCGCTCGTGCTCGCGCGCGCGCAGCTGCGGGCGCCCTCGAGCGAGCGACGAAGGACCCTGAGCCTCGCCGCGACGGGAGCGCTCGGAGCCTGCGCGGCCCTGTCCAAGCAGATGTTCGTCGCGCACGCGCTCGCGTCGCTCGCGTGGATCGCGATCGGACCGAGCGCGAAGGACGACGAGCGCCCGCACACGAAGCGGGAGAAGCTGCGAGACGGCCTCGCGTATTCGCTGGGATTCGCCTCGCCGTTCGCGATCGTCACCGCGATCTACGCCGCGAGCGGGCACCTGCGGACGTTCGTCTACTACTTTCAGCAGTACGGCCGCGAGGTCTTCATGGACCCGGTCACCATGTCCACGACGCGCGCGGCGTTCGCTCCGCAGATCGAGCGCTCGCTCACGCTCGTCGGCGCTGTCACCCTCGGGACGTTCGCCCTCGTCGGGCGCGCGCTCTTCTCCGACGAAAAGCTCGCGTCGCGTCGCCGCGCGGGGGCGCTGTTCGTCGCCGTCAACGTCGCGCTCGGGTTTCTGGGAGCGCTCTTCACGACGCGCTTCTTCGGGCACTATTTCGTGCAAGTGATCCCGTGGGTCGCGCTCGTGGCCGCGCTCGTCGTCGCGGACATAGATCACACACACAATCAAAGCGTCCCGCAAAAATCAGAGCGCTCGCGGTGGGCGATCGTCGCCGGGGCCGTCGTCGTGTGCCTCGTCGGCAACGTGGCCCGCGGCCGTCAGATCGAGCGGGCGCGCGAGACCGACCGCTGGTTTCAGGACCCGACGGACGACCCGATCTCGCGGTACGTCCGCGAGAACAGCCGGCCCGAACAGCCGGTGTTCGTCTGGGGATTTCGCGCCGAGACGTACCTGTCGGCCGAGCGATGGCCCGCGTCGCGCTACGTGTACACGGTGTATCCGGCGGGGGTCGTTCCGTGGTTCGCGGCGACGAGGGCAGAGATGGAGCGGAGGATTGTTCCAGGCTCGCGCGAGGCGCTCTTGGGAGATTTGGAACGCGAAAAACCCGAGCTCATCGTCGACGCTGGCCGCACGCTGCTCGATCAGTACATGTACAACTACCCCGTGTTGCGCGCGTACATGGACCAGCACTACTGCTTCTTGCGGTACGTCGACGGCGAGCCGATCTACCGTCGAAAGCACGGCGAACGCTGCCCGGGAGCGGACCTGTGAAGCGCGCGCACTTGGCCGCGACGCTCGCGCTCTTCGCCGTCGTGTCCGGCTGCCAGACCACGCGCGCTCGACGCACGATCGTCGAGACCATCGGGGGCGCTCCGCGCGTCCGGTCCTTCGCGTCGTCGACGGCGTACGAAGCGTTTTTGCGGGCAGAAATCGCGGTGAACCGCGGTTCATTCGAAGAGGCCGCGCGGCAGATCGAGCTCGCGACGTTCGCCGACGACACGGACGGGTGGCTGTGCGCGCGAAGAGCCGAGCTCTTGCTGTTGGCCGGAGATCGAACGGAGGCGCTCTCGTCCGCAGAGGCGTGCGCGCGACGCTTCGGCGAGCAGGCCGCGTGTTGGGTCGTCCTCGGTGAAGCCCTCGTCGCCGCGGGGCGCGCGAGCGAGGCGACCGCTGCGTTTACGCGGGCGCTCGCGGTCGCGCCGGACGACCCCGAGGTGCGAGAGAGCGTCGCGATCGGCCAGGGCGCGTCGCGATCGAGCGCGGCAGTGGCCCGAGAAAATGCGCCCGAGACGCGGCCCGGAGATCGCACTCGCGCGCAGCGCGCGCTGCTCGACGCGGGCCGAGACCGACGACCGACGCTCGCGGCGCTTCGACGAGAGCGCGCGAGGCAAGCCCGCGAGCGGGGCGCGCATCGAGAGGTCGACGCGCTGCTCGCGCCGCTCTACATGAGCCAACGCGCGACGCGCGAAGATCGCGTGGCCATCATCGAAGCGCGCGTCGCGGACGGGCGCGCGAGGGACGCGGCGCCGATGGTGGCCTCGCTCGCCATGAGCGCGCAGACCGCAGCGGTGTCGCAGATCGAGCTCGCGCGGCTGTGGCTGCTCGTCGATCAACCCGAGCGCGCCGTCGAAGCGAGCGAGCGCGCGGCGACCGAAGGGCGCACCGACGCGCTCGCCAAGCGACTGCACGGAACGGCGCTCGTGCGCTCGGGCCGCGCGACCGAGGGATTGGCGATGCTCGCGGCGATCGATCCGAGCGAGGGAGAGTTTGTCGAGGCGCAGATCGAGGCGGCGCATGCGCTCGCGCAGCGCGCGAGAGGCGACCTCGCAGAGGGCGTCTTCACGCGCGCGATCGCGCGGCTCGGCGCAGAACCATCGCGCGCGATCGACCGTGATCGACTGCGGATCGCGCGGGCCACGGCGCTCTCGCGAAGCGGCGCGAACACCGAGAGCGCCTCGGTCGCGGGCGCGGTCGAGACCGCGTGGGGCCGACAGCAACGCGGGATGCTCGCGGCCGCGAGCGGCGCGGGGTCGCCCGACGTCCTTCGAGACCTGCGCGAGCGATCAGGAGATCGCCGTGAAGACAGCCGCGCGGACGCGTGGCTCGTGCTCGTGTGCCAGCGCGGAGGCGCGGCGAGCGGCTCGGGTCGCGCGTGCGGCGACGCCGAGATCGATCGCGCGCTCGTCGACGCAGAGCGAGGCGCTGCAGAGGACCCTGTGACGCTCCGCGCGCGCGCTTCGCGGACACGCGACGCAGCGGAGGCGGTCGCGCTCAGGCGACGCGCGAGGATCCTGGATCCGCTCGGTCGCGAGTAGGCTCTCAGCGCGAAGGACGTCGGAGCGCGATCGAGCGAGGAAAATCCGTGCTTGAGTGACCTCGCGGCCTCGCTCACGATCGCGCGCCGTGAGCGTGGATTCGGTCACTGAGCTCTGGACCAATGAGCGCAACTGGTTCGGCGGTTGGCGAAATGTGAGCCTCCAGTTCTGGCGTTCGACGGTGACGATCGCGGACCTCGAAGCGTCGACGAGCGCGCTGCAGTCGCTGGCCAGGAAGCACGGCGGCCCGATGGTGAGCTTCTCGGTGCTCGGGTCCGACGGGATGCCGAGGCTCGGCGAAGAAGAGCGAAAGCGCGCGATCGAGCTCGTTCAGAAGACGGCGCCGTCGATGCGGATCGGCGTGCAGGTGATCGAAGGGACGGGCTTCGTCGCGTCGCTGCTTCGCAGCGTCGTCAGCGGCGTGAACATGTTCAACCGATCCCCCACCAAGGTGTTCGCCAACGTCGAGGACGCCGTGCGATTTCTCGTGTCGGGCCGCTACGTCGAGTGCACCGAAGCCGAGCTCACGGCGATCGTCGAGTCGACGCGCAAGCGCTGGAGCGAGCGCTGGCTCCGACGCTGAAGTGACGGGTCACCCCGCGAGGAGCGGCTCGATCGCGGCGACGACCGCGTCGGGTCGCTCTTCGGCGACGAAGTGTCCGGCGTCGTCGAGCCGCGTGAGCTTCGCGTGCGCGAACGTGTCGACCCACGTTTTCAAATGTCGCTCGGTGAGGGCGGGGTCCTTCGTTCCCCAGACGATCGAGAGAGGCTTGTTGGCGAGCGCTTCTCGCCGCGCCCAGAGCGACGCGTAGAAGGGGTCTGCGCCCTTGAGGGCGAGGGCGAGCGCGTAGGGCGCCTCGCGGTGCGCTCGGAGCGCGAAGGGCGCGAGGTAGTGCCGGTGCAGCTCGCGCGTGAGCCGCGATTTGACCGCGAAGGTCGAGGGCAACAGCACGCGCGGCGAGAAGTTGAGCCAGCGGTAGAGGAAGCGCCCGAGCGCGCTTCGAATCACGCGATCGAGCTTGATCACCGCGGGGTCCTCGCCGTTCGCCCAGAGCCACGAGTTGAGGACGACCACCGCGCGGACGCGCTCGGGCATGTCGAGCGCGATCGGCGCGCCGATGGGGCCGCCGAAGTCGTGCAGGACGAGCACGATGTCCTGAAGATCGAGGGCGCGAACGAGCGCGGCGAGGCGCGAGGCGTGCGCAGCAGGGTCGAGCGGCGCGGCGCGAGGCTTGTCCGAGAGCCCGAAGCCGAGGTGATCGACGGCGACGCATCGAGCGCGGCCCGAGAGCGCGCTTACGACCGAGCGCCACTCGAAGGACCACGAGGGTGTTCCGTGCACGAAGAGGACGGTGGGCGCGCCGTCGCGAGGGCCTTCGTCGATGTACGAGAGCGCGCCGTGCTCGGTCTCGAAGCGCTTCGGCGCGAAGGGGTAGAGCGCCCGATCGAGCCACGGGGGATCGTCGCTGCGCGGCGCGAGGGCGTTGTCGTCGTGACGAGCGCGGGTCGTTGCGAGGGTGTTCATGGCTCGAAACGGTGCGACGACGACGGGGTCCGGACTGTAGTACGTTTGTACCCATCGTGCGGAGAGCAGGGACCGAGGACGGCGCGAGCGAGGGGCGCGAGCTGCGTGTCCGTCGGCTGCGCGCGTCGCTGGACGCGATCGCGACCGAGGCTCGATCGCTCAGAGAATTTCGGGAGAAAACGCTGCAAGCCCTCGGCGCGGTGGTGGCCTTCGACGCGGCGATCTTCCACGCGCTCTCGCCGCGCGTCCCGCTCGAGACGGGGGTATTCGTCGGCTTCGATCGCGCGGCGATCGCCAAGAGCCTGACGAAGTGGGACGACTTCGCCGTCGAGCTCGGAGCGCTCCGCGCGATCGCCAACGAGCGCCTCGTCGCCACCGACCGCGACGCGTTCGCTCCTGGAACCCGCGCGCGCAAACGCTTCGAGTCCCGCTTCGTCGCGCTGTTCGAGACGCCCTCGGTGTGCGTCGCGCACCTCATCGTCCGCGGCGCGGTGCGCGGCGCGATCGTGTTGTTCTCTCGATCGCGGTCGGGATTCTCGGCGCCGTCGATCGACGCGCTGCGATCCGTGATGCGCGCGATCGCCGTAGCCGACGCGCTGCACGAGTCGCTGGACGGGGTCGCGCGCGCGGCGGTTCCCGTGCGGCGCGCGTGCAGAGACGAGCGACTGACGGACAAGCAACGGACGATCGTCGAGCTCGTGGCGCTCGGGCAGACCAACGCAGACATCGCAAAGGCGCTCGCGATCTCGATGAACACCGCGCGCAATCACCTCGCGAGGATCATGGCGCGCATCGGAGCGGCCAACCGCGCGGAGCTCGTGAGCTTGGTCGCGTGGGGCTGAGGAGCGAGCACGATCACGCGGTTCGAGAGAGCATCTTCAGCGAAAACCGCCCTGCGATTTTGCAGATCGTTCGTCATCGACGCCCGTCGCGGGAGCGACGCTGCCCGTCGCGTCCGGGTCGCTCGTGCTCGGTCGCGCTTCGGTCGGCAGCGGGCGCGCGGCCGGCGTGTAGTTCGCGAGGGTCGTCCATCGTTGCTGCTCTTGCATGATCGAGACGAGCGCGACTTCGGAGAGGTTCAACGACGTGAGCTCGCCGAGGTCGCGGTACTCGACGCGATCGACGCGCACCCGCTCGCTGGTCGCGCTGACGGGCAGCGCGACGTCGGTCGGAACGATCACCGATCGCTCGATCGCCCGCCGCTGCCGAAGCGGCCGTCCCTCGGCGTCCACCGCCGTGAGCTCTGCGCCGTACGCCCACGTGCTCAGCTTGAGCGACGCGACGCCCTGGTGCGGTCCCACCCAATCGAGCTCGGCGTAGCGAACGAGCGGACGGCGCACCGCGGGCCGCGCGTCGCTCGAGCTGATCGAGAGCTCGTCGACGCCGATCCCCACTTGCCAACGCTCGCCGCGACGACGCTGGATCTCGGGGCCGAACATCTCCGAGGGGTTCTCGAAGGGGATCGTCCCTTCGAGCAAATTCCGCAGCGTCTCCGTGGGGAGCCGCGCGACGCCGCGCGACGAACGAATCTGCAATCCGCGCTCGGACACGTCGAGCACGAGCTCGGTGTTCGGCGCGACGAGCGAGACCGTGGGCTCGTTCGAGACCGAGCTCTCGCTCGCGTACACGACGAGCGAGAGCGAGCGCACGGCGCGATCGAGCACAGAGAGCACCCGCGCGCGGCCTCGAAGCGACTGATGCGAGCTGCGCTGCACGGGCTGCGCGCCGCCCGACCACTGGACGATCGCCGAGCGTTCTTCCTGCAATACGACAGACAAAACGAACTCGTCGCCGACCGCGAGCGGCCGATCGAGCGTCGCGCTCACGCGAGGCCCGCTCACCGGCTGCGTCGGTCGCTCGAGCACGGGAAAGGGCTTCTGCTGCAGCGCGCACGCCGAGAGCGCAGGCGCCACCACGATCGCGCACAGGACCCAACGCGACGCGCGATCGAAGCCACGCATCGAACCTCGAACGAAACCGCCACTCATTCGATCGCCGCACTTTCATCGATTGATTCGTGGCGGTTTGACTTGATTTCAACCACGCCGATGCTGGGCTCATTTCTACGATGTTCAATTGGGGCGCGGTTTGCGCTCGGAGCACCGCCCGCCATGAACCAAGATCGTACCTTCGCGGCCCCACGCGCGTCGACCATCGCGCAACAGAAGAGCCCTTGCGCGGACGCGGGCACGAACACAGCCTGCGCCGTCGTCTTCGCGGGCGGTACAGAGCCCCGCGTTCTTCGCACTATAGCGGTCCTAAGGTAGCGACCACCGCGCGAGCGGTGCGAGCGAGCGCCGGCTCGATCGGTTCACCCCCTTCGAGCGCGCGATGCGAGCGAGAGCTCGCACCGTAGATGGCGCGTTCCAGCGGCGAAACCCGCGAGATTCGCGTCTCGTGGGGGACGTACGGGAGGCTTCCTCCCGGTCGCGCGACGTGTCGCGTGATCGACGAGGGCTCGCGGGCTCGATTCTTCCCCTGCCGAAGGCGATGCGACGAGAGGTACCCTCACCGGCGCCGTGTCGCTCGCAACATCGACGCTCGACGCGATCGCCGCGCCGCTCGACGCGCTGCGAGGGTCGATCTTGCGCGCGCTCGGTCGTCGCTCGCCCTCGCTCGCCCGAGTGATCAGCGACCGAGAGCGCCGCGTCAACGCGATGGTGATCGGGGGCCTCTTCGCGTCGCTCGCGCTCACGATCGCGGCGCCATTGTGGCTGCTCGCGCTCGGGCCCGTGCTGCTCGGCGGGGCGCATTTGGCCTCGGACGTTCGCTACCTCGTCGTGCGCGAGGGGCTGCACCGTCGCGCGCTCGCGTGGGTGCTCGTCGCGGCGCCGCTCGCGATCGGAGCGCTCACGTCCTTCGGATCGCGCGCGTTCGTCCTCTCGATCGTGGGCGGAGCCTTGGTCGCGCGCGCCGATCACGCCGCGCGCAAAGCCGCGGTGACGCTCGTCGCGCTCGCGCTCGCGGCGGTGGTGTTCGCGCTCCCGAGGCAGAGCGAGCTCGCCATCGCGCACGCACACAATTTCATCGCGGTGCTCTTGTGGCTCGCGTGGCGCCCGCGCAAACAACGGGCCCACTGGGTCGCGCTCGCGCTCTTCGTCGCGGCCAACGTCGCGCTCGTCACGGGCGCGCTCGACCCCGCGGTGCGATGGGCCTCGGGGCTCGCGCGGGGCCCGAGCGCGCTCCCGATCGGGCTCCACATGAACGCGCTCGCGCCGTGGCCCGAGCACATCGACCTGTCGCGCCGCGTGGTGCTCGCGTTTGCGTTTTCGCAGTCCGTTCACTACGCGATGTGGCTCCGCGCCATCCCCGAGGTCGCGCGTCGCTCGCCCACGCCGCGGACCTTTCGTCAGAGCGTCCGCGCGATGTCCTCGGAGCTCGGCCCGCGCGGGAGCTGGGTCGTCCTCGTAGCCGTCGCGGCGTGCGTAGGGCTCGCGCTGTGGGCCGCGGTCGACCTCGTGTCGGCGCGCGAGGGCTACCTGCGGTTCGCGCTGTTTCACGGCTACCTCGAGCTCGCGGTCGTCGCGTGGCTCGTCGCAGAGCGCGGGGCGATCGCGCCGTGATCACGCGGTGGTTGCTCGCGTTTTTGCTCACGCAAATCGTCGAAGGGCCCATCTACGTCGCGGCGCTGCGCAGCGATGGACCTCCCCGCGCGCGCGCGACCATGATCGCGCTGGCGCTCGGAGCGAGCGCGATCACGCACCCGCCCTTGTGGTTCTTCGCGCCGAACGCGTGGGTCGAGCTGTACCTCGCGGTGGTGACGCGATGGCCCGACGCGCGCATCGCCAGCGCGACGACCCGCTACATCGTGTTCGTCGTGCTCTTCGAGGCGCTGGTGGTGCTCGTCGAAGGAGCGTATTTCGCCGCGGCAAAGCTTCGTCGACCGTGGCGATGGGCGCTGGCCGCAAACGCGACTAGCGTGCTCGTGGGATTCGCCGTGCGCGCGGTGTTCGGCGTGCCGTAGAGGGCGCGATGGCGAACGGCGGAGGCGCAAACAAGCGGAGCGCCGCGAGCGCGGGCAGCGAGCGGATATCGAGCCGCGCGCTTCACACGATCGGCAGCGCGCGGCGGCGTTCGCTCGGCTCGGCGGCGCCGGCGCTCGAGCGCGCGAGCTCGGCGAAGTATCGCTTTCGAAACAGCAGCGTGGGCTTGTCGGTGCGCACGGACTGCTCGTCGCTCGCCGAGGGAATCTCCGTGGGAAACGACGATTCGACGACGAGCTTGTCCTCGCTCGCGATCTTCGTGTTCGACCAGTTGAAGGCCCAGTCGAGCCACGGGGACGTGAGAAAATTTCGGCCCATCGCGAGGAGCATCCGCGTGCGCTTCGCGTCGATCGGGATGCACGAGACGAACATCAGCATGAAGCGCCCGCCGTTGGAGAGATCCAGGTTCATCTGGTTGGGCCAGCGCAGGTCGAGCGACCCAGGCTGCTCCGCGCCGTCGATCGCGATCTTCGTGTGAAATCCCCAGGGACGGTCCTCGCACGTGATGTCCATGCGCGCCTTGGCGCTCGCGTCGCGCATCCCGCGGCCGATCGTGCTCCGGTGCACGTACGGCAGGTGCGGCCAGTCGAGCATGTTCTCCATCGCGCGCGTCCAGTGCGTCTCCCACACGATCGAGAGGCCCGAGACGCGAACGCCGGGCGCGAGCAGCCGCTCGTCCACCGTGGGCTCGTACGTCGGAGCCTCGAACGGATCGGTGTAGACCCAAATTTGACCAGCGATTTCTCGGGTCGGAAGCGATTGACCGCGGAGCGTCGAGAGCTTGGCGTCCGGGTTCCACGGGACGTTGCAGACGTGGCCTTCGCCGTCGAGCTTCCACCCGTGAAAGGGGCACTCGACGCAGCCGTCGACCACTTTGCCGAGCGAGAGCTTCACGCCGCGGTGCGGGCAGCGATCGACGAGCGCCCGCGCGTGCCCCTCGTTGTCGCGAAAGAGAACGATCGGCGTCCCCGCGAGCTCGACGCCCAGGGGATTGTTCCGCGAGAGCTCTTCGGACAACCCCACGACCGACCACACGCGCGCGAAACCTTCGAACATGGCTGACTGCTCCACGCTCGATGCGATGCCGCGACGCGCGCGTCCGTCGCTCACAACCCCCGGACGATCTCGCCCGTCACCTGCTCGAACGCGAGCGCAGGCGATCCTCCGTGGTCCCTCCGAAATCGCTCGACGCTCTCTTCCGCGACAGGGACGAGGTCCGGTCCCATCGGCCCGCGCACGTCGCTCCCGCGCACGAAACGCACCGCCGTCGCAGGGGTCTGCCGATCCCCGGGACCGTAGTGCTCGATCACCCACGGGTCCCGGAGCCCCTGCCCTTCGGGCGTCGCCCGATACTGAAACAAGCACCGCGGCGCATCGAACGCGAGCGTGCGTCCGTCCTTCGTCGCGCCTGCGCGAAACCGCGAGTCGCTCGCGACGCGCATTCCGCAGAGCGCGCAGCGGGGCGCGTCCGACGCGCGGCGCGAGCACGCGGCGAGCGAAGCGCCGAGCAGCGTGAAAAGAGCGCTTCGACGAGAAGAGATCCGCATCGAGCGGGGAGTGTACGCCGCCGTACAGCGCGCGGCCCCTGCGGTATGGTGTCGCACGCGATGGCAACGCTACGTCGGTGGCTCGGTTTCAAAGCGCTGGTCCACGACGCGGTGGATCACACGACGCGCCTCGTCGAAGACGGTCACGAGTCCGTCGCGCGCGTGGTCTTCAGCGTGCTCGACAACGTCGAGCCTGTGCGGGAGCCCGCGCACGCGGTCGACGACGTTCGACGCACGATCACGAGCGGCGTGCTCGCGTCGGTGCGCGCCGTCAACCGCGCGGTGCAGGTCGTCACGGACGCGGGGATCGACGTCGCTGCGCGCGCGGCGGAGATCGACCCGAGCGAAGCGAGCGAGGTTCCCGTCGCGCTTCGATCGGATCAGATGAAGTCGCTCTCGTGGGTGGGAGACGCAGCGCTCGGCGTGCTCAACGGCGTGATGGGCGACACGCTCGAGGCGAAGGACAACGCGCTCTCGCTGCGCACCGCGCTTCGAACGAAGGATCGATTCATCGGCTCGGGCCCGCGCAACGACGGTCCGATCGACGAAGCCTCGGTGCGCGACGCGGTCACCGACCCGACGGACAAGATCGTCGTGCTCGTCCACGGGCTGTGCGCGACCGAGTGGAGCTTCTGCCTCGAGTCCGAGCGCTACCACGGCGCGCCCGACGTGAACTTCGGCGTTCTCTTGGAGCGCGACCTCGGATTCACCGCGATTTTTGCGCGGTACAACTCGGGCAGGCACGTCTCGACAAACGGGCGCGCGCTCGCCGAGGCCATCGAAGCGCTCGTGAAGGCGTGGCCCGTGCCCGTGTCCCAAGTGGTGCTCGTGGGTCACAGCATGGGCGGGCTCGTGAGTCGCAGCGCGAGCACGATCGCGGATCGCGAGGGATTTTCGTGGCGAACGAAGCTCACGCACGTCGCGAGCTTGGGGACGCCGCACCACGGAGCGCCCCTCGAAAAAGTGGGAAACGTCCTGACCGCCGCGCTCCTCGCGGTCGATTGGCCTGCGACGCGCATTCCAGGAAAGATCCTCCAGTCGCGCAGCGCGGGCATCAAAGACCTTCGCTTCGGCAACGTGCTCGACGAGGACTGGGAGGGGCGCGACCCCGACGCGATCCTGCGGGACACGCGCGCCGATCGAGAGGGATTCGCCCTGCTCGAAGGGGTCTCGTACTGCTTCGTGTCCGCGACGGTGACCGAAGATCCCGAGCACCCGATGGGCAGGATCATCGGCGACTTGTTGGTGCGCGTTCCGAGCGCGGAGGCGGTGAGCGAGCGCGAGAAGACGTTCGCGATCGAGACCAAGCGCTTCGGCGCGATCATGCACCACGAGCTGCAGAACCACCCGGACGTGTACGCGCAACTGCGAGCCTTTTTGCAGGACGCCCGAGCAGCGTAACCCCCCACGAACGAAGCGCGCCTCAGACCGACTCGGGGTCGATTCCGAGCGCGCGCAGCTTGTCCGCGAGCGCTTCGGCGCGGGCTCGTTCACTCTCGGCGCGAGCTCGTTCGCTCTCGGCGCGAGCCCGCTCTGTTTCGGCGCGAGCTCGTTCGCTCTCGGCGCGAGCTCGTTCGTAGCTCGCGCGCTCGGCGCCGGTGGGGAGCCACGCTGCGCGGAGATCACGCCACCTCAGCCAGCGCGCTTCGATCCCTTCGAACGCGCCGACCCACGGCTGCAGCTCGAGCCCGAGCGACTCGATCATGCTGTTCTCTGCGCGGCGGTACACGTTGCCTGCGAGCCAGAACACGGTGAGCTCTTCGTCGCTCACGTGCTTCTCTGGGTCCCACACGACGTACACAGGAACGCGCATCTTGGCGTACCCGCGCTTGCGATCCGTGAGCTCGCCGCCAACGTTGTTGGACACGACCTCGATCACGACGTCGGGGACCTTGCCGTACTCCCACACGAAATAACTTCGGCGCTCCTTGTCGTGCACATCCGAGGGAGGCTCCACGTCGACGCTCACGAGCACATCCGGGACGAGCGGGTTGTTCTTCGCGACCGCGAAGACACCGACATTTGCAGCGGCGAAGAACGAGCGAGGGTTTCCGTCTTCATCCGCCGGAGGACCGGGCCATCCCGCGTACAGCGGCTCGACGAGCAGGAGCCTTTGCCTCTCGGAATACACGCTGTCCACAGCCGCCCCATCCTCGGTCACGAGATCGGAGATGTCGGGACCGATCGTCTCCCCGTCCGCGTCCCGCCATGGCGTGTTCGCAGCCTCACCGCTCATCGACAAATACGTTAGCGCATTCGCACAGCGCAGCCAACGCGCTCACCACTCGATTGGGATGAGGTACGGCGCGCGCAGCGGGTGTGATTGCCGTTCGTGCGCCGGGGAGGTTCGGCTCGAGGTTGGGAGCCTCGCGATTCTGTCCTGAAAAATCGCTGACAAAACTCGCATAGCCGTGAACCGGGAGCCAAGGGGCCCGGCAACAGCGCACCTGCGGTGCGGAGCGCAGCGGGCTCTCGCCCGCAGCTACTCGAGGCGATCGACGAAACGGCGCGGAGCTCGCCCACTGTCCGCGCGTGCAACGTGATCGTCGACACGAGTGCGCTGCAAATTCACGAACAGAGCACCGCCAAACGAGTCGAGGATCGGGTCGGTCGACGAGGACCGCGTGCGAGTCGATCGAGCGTTCAACGGGACGCCCTCGTAGCCGCGGGCGAGAGCCCGCTGCGCTCCGCACCGCAGGTGCGCTGTTGCCGGGCCCCTTGGCTCCCGGTTCGCGGCAACACGACTTTCGCCAGCGAATTTACAGGATCCTAGCTTCGATCACCGACGCTCCTTCGGGACTCCCTGCCAACGCGCTCACCACTCGATCGGGACGAGGTATCGCCCGCGCTCGGCCGTCACCGACGCGGACGCCCCTGCGGCGACGCGCTCGACGAGGACGCAGTCGAGATAGAACACCGTGTTCGGCCGTCGGTCGACGTCGTCGAGCTGCGCGCGCGAGAGCGTCACGTAGCCGCCGAGGGGCGCGTCTTCGCCGTCGTGTTGCGGGACGAACTTCGTCGCCGCCGAGACCCACCGCGGGGCCTTCGGGTCGAGTCGATTCTGTGTGTCGTACGCGAGGCACACGAGGTTCGCATACTCGAGCGCGACGCCCTGCATGCACCGCAGCTCGAGCGAGATCGCCGTGGCCGACCCGAGGAAGCCCAACGTCGCGGGAACGGGCAATCGCCACGCGCGAACGCGCGCGGGGCCGAGGTGCACGATCGTTCGAAGCGCCGAAAAATCCCGCCGGATCGACACGAGGATGTAGATCCACGCGATCGCCCAGAACACGATGCGCGTGATGTCCGTGTCACGGTCGTGGTGAGGAAGCGCAATGACGTGCATGAAGACAGCGAGGCGAAGGAAGCCGTCGACGGGATAGAGGCCCGCGACCCAGCTTCGAATGGTGACTTGAGGCAGGTGGCCTCCGACGCCCGCGGGATCCCACGAGAACGCTCCTACACGCGCGGCTCGCTGAGAGAATCGATCCGCGATCCTCCAGAGCGCGAACACCAAGACGACTCCGACGAGCACGCTCAGCGCCCGAAGCCCGCTTGCGACAGATGGGTCGCCGACGAACCACACGAGGACGAGCATCCCGCGAAACGCCGCGGGATACGTCAACAGTCGCAGTTGCCATTCAGCGCGCTCGATGGGGCTCTTGCCCGAGCCCATGAAGAGCTCCCACAGACGCGAGCTCCACCGTCGATATTCGCTCCCCAGTGACATGACGCTGAGTGTGCCACGTGTTGCTGTTGGACAATCGCGTCTACCCGCGAGACAACGGCGCCCGCGAGCGGCTCGCGCCGGCTCACGTTGAATCCACTGACACGACTGCCATGACTGCCATGACCGATCCCAAAGAGACAAACGAGACCGCCGACAGCGCGCCTGCTGCGACGGCGCAAGGCTTCGAGCGCTTGGGGCTCCGCGCCGAACTCCTCACGGCCCTCGCGGCGCTCGGCTACGAAGAGCCGACGCCCGTGCAACGCGAGGCGATTCCTGTGATGCTCGCCGGCCGCGACGTGCTCGCGCGCGCCGCCACGGGAACGGGAAAAACCGCGGCGTTTTCGCTCCCGATGCTCCAGCGCTTGGGGCCGTCGAGCCTCGCCCCGCGCACCACGCGCGCGCTCGTGGTGGTGCCCACGCGCGAGCTCGCGACGCAGGTCGCCGAGGCCGTCCACCGCTACGGAAAGGGCCTCGGCATCGTCGTGCTCCCGGTCTACGGCGGCGCGGACATCATGCGTCAGCTCCGTCGCCTCGAGCGCGGGGTCGACGTCGTCGTGGCCACGCCGGGCCGCGCGCTCGATCACGTGCGACGAGGGTCACTCGAGTTCAGCCGCGTTCAGTGCGTGGTGCTCGACGAAGCGGACGAGATGCTCGACATGGGCTTCGCGGACGAGCTCGACGAGCTGCTCGCGTCGCTGCCGGCCGAGCGACAAACGGCGCTCTTCTCGGCGACCTTGCCGCCCCGCATCGCGAAGATCGCGAACAGTCACCTCAAGAATCCCGAGCGGATCAGCGTCGCGGACGAGAAGCCCACGGGCGAGGTACCCAGGGTCAGGCAGGTGGCGTACGCCGTTCCGCGGGCGCTCAAAGAAGCGGCGCTCGTGCGCGTGCTCGACGTCGAAGAGCCCCAGAGCGCGCTCGTGTTCTGCCGCACGCGCCTCGAGGTCGACCGCCTCGCCGACGCCCTCTCTGCCCGAGGAATGTCCGCCGAAGGCCTCCACGGAGGACTCTCGCAAGAGCAACGCGAGCGCGTCCTTCGGCGCTTTCGTTCGGGCGAGCTCGAGCTGCTCCTGGCGACCGACGTCGCCGCGCGCGGCCTCGACGTCGAGGGCCTGACCCACGTAATCAACTACGACCTTCCCCCAGCGCCCGAGCCGTACGTGCACCGCGTGGGTCGCACCGGTCGCGCGGGCCGCGAAGGCGTCGCGATCACCCTCGTCGAGCCTCGCGAGATCGGCTACCTCCGCTCGTTCGAGCGCGCCGTTGGCCAGAAGATCAGCGTCGAGCAGCTCCCCTCGCTCAACGACCTGCGCACCAAGCAGCGCGCGCAGACCAAGTCCATCATCGAAGAGGCGCTCGGCCGCGAGGATCTCAACGCGTTTCGTTCGATCGTGGCAGAGCTGCAGACGAGCGCAGAGCTCGCGGACGTGGCCACCGCCGCCATCGCTGCGCTGCACACACATATTCATCCCTCGGACGAAGAGCAGCGCGAGATCCCCTCGTTTGTTCCGCCGCCCCCGGGGCAGGATCGCGGGCCGCGCGGCGCGGGGCCGATGCGCAACGATCGCTACGACCGCGGTCGCCCCATGGGTCCACGCGATGATTTTCGCGCGCCGATGGACCGAGGAGCGCCGCGGGACCGCGAGCGCCCGATGCGCGAAGACCGCGGAGATCGCCCCTCGGACGCCGAGATGGTGAGCTTGTACGTGAGCATCGGCCACGAAGCGGGCGTCCGCCCCGGGGACCTCGTGGGAGCGATCGCCAACGAAGCGGGCCTGAGCGCGCGCTCGATCGGGCACATCTCGATCGGCGAGCGACACTCGTTCGTCGAGGTCGAGCGCACGCTCGTGACGCAAGTGATGGAGGCCCTTCGCCGCTGCGTCATTCGCGGCCGCAAGGTGAAGGTCGACATCGATCGCAGGCCCCCCGGCGGCGGTGGCGGCGGCCCGCGCGGCGATCGTCGCTAGCGGCTGTCGGGGAGGTCGGGGGCGACGCACGGTCTCTTTTTTCGAAGCGCCCCCGAGGCTCCGCGCACTGTCGCGCGAGGTTCGCGCCTTCGAGCGACGCCCCGTTGGAAGGACTACACGCAGCGAGCTCACTCCTGGGAAATCTCCCGAGAAAATCAGCCCGCGTGTAGCCAACGGAAGGCGGAGCCGCAGTCATGACAGTGATCGTTCACGACTATCTCGAGGAGTCTCCCTCGACGCAGCACACGTTGGTGCTCGAGCGTCGCTCGCTCGCGGGGCCCATTCTGCTCGCGCTCACCGCGACGGGCCTCCTTGGGTGCGCGCTCAGCGCGGTCATGGCGCTCGCGCCCAAGCCGACGGCGCTCGGGATCGCCGTGGTCCTCGCGGCGCTCGGCGCGTATTTCGCGACGATTCCTCGCGTCGAGCGCGTGATCGTCGATCGAAGCAACGCGTCCGTCACGCTCGCGTCCGGGCGCGTCGTCGCGTTCGCGTCGGTGCGCTCGGTCGCGCTCGTGCAAGACTCGGACGGCGACGGCTATCCGATTTACGCGTTGGCGCTCGAGATCGACGGCGCGTTGGTCAACCTCAGCGCGGTGTTCTGCACCAGCGAAGAGGTGGTTCGACGCTCCCTGGCCGCGCTCTCGCGCGTGGTCCCCGAGTGGCCCGTTCGATCGGTTCGCACATCGTCGATGGGCTGAAGGCGACGACGACTCGCGCGCACCACACAGCGCGTTGGAGGCGCTCTCGCTTTGAAAAACCTCGTGATCGCGTGGGTGGTCGTCATCCTCTTCGCGGCGGCCCTCGTGGTGGCGCTGCTCTTCACACCGTCGCACAGCGGCTTCGAGGACGAATCGATCGAGATGGCCCAGCGCTGTCCGCTCGCCGCCGAAGCGCTCGGAACAAACATCCACCGCCGCATGTGGGGCTATCAGCCGGGCTACGTTCGAAGTCGCTCTCGTCCCCGCGTGTACCGCCAGGATGTGCTCGTCGAAGGATCGCGCGGCCGCGCGGTGATCGACGTCGAGACCGTGTTCAACACGGGGCGCTGGGTGTTTCGACGCGTTCAACTGCGGGGGCTCGGCCCGTCGATCGAGCTCACGAGCTGCGGAACGAGCACGGACATACCCGTCGCAGGACGAAGAACGCTCTCGGGGACGATCACCGCGACGCGCGGCGATGCGCCCGCGCGCGAAGGGCAAACCTGTCGGCTCTCGGTCGCTTCGACGCAGCCGTACTTCTGCCGCGCCGAGCTCTCGTGCGGCGGGACCACGCTCTTCGGAGCGACGCCGGACACGGGCCACACGCTCTGCGAACACGTGCGCGCCGCGGGGGGCGGCGCTGCGTTGGTGCTGCGCGACGAGGACCGCCGCATCCCCCGCGGTGAGCCGTCCTTGGGCTTCGACGAGCGCACGGGCGTGTTGCGGCTCGGTTCGAAAGAGACGCCCGAGCGCTGGTCGTTCACGGTGCGAATCGAGGGAGCCTCGCGATCACAGTGAGCAGCGCGCGCAGTGACCGCACCTAAACCGCCACTCATTCGATCGTCGTAATTTTCTCGGTAGATTCGTGGCGGTTTGACTTGATTTCAACCACGCCGACGCTCGTCCCGTTTCTACGACGTTCAACTGTGGCGTGGTTTAGGCAAGTTTGCCGAGTGTTCGGCAAGTTTGCCGGGGGCGCGTGCGCGGCTCACTAGTCGCGCGCGATCGACGCGAGGCCCCACGCGCTCGCGTTCGATCCCCCTTTCGCCCTTCACAGCGCGCGGCGCGGGAGCGCTTCGATCTCGCGCCACGGGATCGCTGTCACGCGCGCTCCGGTCTTCTTGAGCTGCAGGCACACGAGCGCTCGCGCTGTTGGCGAATACACAACGTCGTGCGCGAATTTTCGAAAGCGCGCCCACGCTCGGGGAACGTCCGCCACCACGCGCTCCTTCGTCCACACAATTGAAAACAGGTGCTCCGTGGACTTCTCGGGCCGGTGCACGATCATCGCGCCGTCGGGCCCAGCCCAGCCGCACACCGCGTACTCGATCGACGGGTCGAACACGCCCGTGCGCCCGTCCGTGTCGAACCAGCGAATCGTGTACGAGCGGTAGGCCGTCGCGTGCGTTCCGCTGTCCGCGCTGTCGCCGCAGCAGAGCAAGAGCCGTCCGTCGTCGAGCGTGATCGATCGATCGCGCTGACCGAAGTCGAAGCAGCGCACCGATGACTGCAGTTGGACCCGCTCGATCGTGTCGCCCTTCCACACGTAGGCCGCGCCGTCGGCGATGACGAGCGAGGCCTTCGCTGCGCCCGCGAACGGGTACACCTGAATCTCGTACGCCGGACGCTGCGGATTCTCTCGCGGAACCGCGAGCCGCTCTCCCGTCGCGAGCACCACGCCGTCGTACCCGTGCTGCGCGCGATCGGCCCACGCGCCGATCGCGATCGCGCTGCCGCGAAACGCCAAGAGGTCCTTGAGCTCGCTCTGCCACTCGGCGGGCTGAGCGACGTCTGTGAACGTCGCGGTGTCGAGGTCGACCGAGACGATGCGTCGTCGCTGTCCTTGGCTCGAGACCAGCGCGTACACAGAGCCGTCGTCGAGCGCGCACGGCCTCGTGAGCGACAGTCGAACGGTCTCGGGCGAGAGCGCTCCCGAGCTCCATTCGTCGTCCGTGTTCGGGAGCTTCACGAAGTAGACCTCGGACCCGCCGAACGTCTCGAGGATCACGCGGCCGCGATGCTCGAAGCCCATCGTCATCGTCACTTTGTCGAACTCGACCGACGCGAGCGTGACCTTCTTGCGACCGCGCGTCTTCGATGCCTCTGTCATCGAGCGCGAAGGTATCGCGGATGAGCGCTCAGCGGCCCGCGAGGCCGGCGCCCATCAGCTCGTTGGCCACCGTGCCCGACAAGAGCGTGGTCTCGGCGACGGCCCCCATCGGGGCCATGGGGTTGCCGAAGTAGACGCGGAGCGTCCCTCCGTTGGGAACGCTTCCGACGCCGTTCGCGAGCCACGCGGTCGAGAGCAGATCCGCGAAGCCATCGCCGTTGAAATCGCCGACGCCGCCGACGCGCGTCCCGAGCTGGATTCCTCCGAGTCCGTTCTTCGAGCCCCACAACACTGGGCGCGACGCGGCCTGCCCGCGGTAGATCTCCCACCGACCGTTGTTCATGCCCGCAGTCCAAGCGCCCGCGGCGAAGTCTCCGACGCCATCGCCGTTGAGGTCGCCGAGGTGCGTGACCGAGTTGCCGAGGTTGTCGCCGGTCGCGCCCATCGCCGTGAACAGCGCGGTCGACTCGAGCCCCGGCGCTGTCGTTCGACCTGCGTGCACGACGAGCGCGCCCGCCGTTCCACCGGCGCCGATCGCGGAGGCAACGAGGTCCGAGAGGCCGTCGCCGTTGATGTCGCCGTTGAGCGCGACGCTGATCCCGAGCTGCGCGTTGGCCGCGGCTCCCGCGAGCGAGGTCAGCGCTTCGAACTGGCTGAGCACGGCGTTGTAGCGATAGAGCACCACGGACCCCGCGCGCATCATCGCGCCGTTGGCCGCGTTGGGAGCGCCGATCGCGAGCTCTGCAGTCCCGTCGCCGTTGGTGTCTCCCGCGCTCAACGCCGCGCCGAACTCGTCACCGAGCCGCATCGCGCTCAACGGCGTGGGCGCGACCGCCAGCACCGGCCCTCCTGGAACGAAGTACACCTCGCCCGCCCGCGTCGCGCTCCCTGGGGCTCCGATCGCGACGTCGCTGTAGCCATCGCCGTTGACGTCGCCGAGCCCCGTCACCGCGGCGCCGAAGCGCGCGCCCGTCGCGGGCCCGACGAACGTTCGGTCGGGCGTCACGCTGATGCCCGTCGCAGAGCCGAAGAACACGTGCGCTCGACCGCTGTCCGTCGAGCCTTCATTTTCGGCACCTACAATCAAGTCACCGTACCCGTCGCCGTTGATGTCACCGGCGGACGCGATGGAGATCCCGAAGTGCCCTCGCAGCTGCGAGCCCGCGACGGTGACGAAGCGCCGCGGGGCCATGTCTCGATAGCCGTAGACCACGCGGAAGAGGCCGACTTCGGTGCCCGCAGCGCCAGGGGCCCTGAACGAGCCGCACGCGGCGTCCGAGAGGCCGTCCCCGTCGAGGTCGAGCGCGCCCGTGTTGGTCGAGACGCGATTCGAGACGAGGTTGTTGGGGACGTACACCTGCCAGACAGCCGACGGCGCGCCGAGGCTGAATCCGACGCGCGAGCGCATGCGCCAGA
Organism: Myxococcales bacterium; assembly: GCA_016793325.1. Lineage (GTDB taxonomy): Bacteria > Myxococcota_A > Polyangia > Polyangiales. The sequence continues at coordinate 47,677 of JAEUKI010000085.1, forward strand.
AGGTCCACCCCGCGGGCAACGGCGTCGGAGGCGTGTAGGCCACCATGCCGATGAGCGCTTGCGAGAGCACCGTCGAGCACGATCGATCCGAGCAAAACTCGATTGAGTGTGTCGTGACGCCCGCGGCAGGAACGTACTGAAACCGCGGCTGGCGCGTCATCGATACGGTGGTCGAGATGGGCCCGATCAGGCGCGGAGGAGGCAGCGCGCTGCCGTCCGAAACGTTCCTCGCGTCGGTCCCGCTGTCGCTCGGGACGTCCATCGAGAGCGCGTCGACGGCATCTTCGTCCCTCGCGTCGATCACTGCGTCGATCACTGCGTCGATGCTCGCGTCTGCGTCGGATGGCGCGGCATCGCGCGCGTCGAGCGCGTCGCTCGCTGCGTCGTTGTTCGGCACATCGAGCGGCTCGACGCCTCCGTCTGGCAGTCGCTCTCGCGCTGGAACGTCCAGCGCCACGCACTCTCCGCCCGCTCCGCAGGTAAACGCTCCGCGCGCCGCGCACTCGGCCTCGCGCGGCTCGGTGCAGCGCGGGTCGATCGACATCGACGCGAACACCGTCCGCTCTCGGACGAATCGCACCCGAGCCCGCTGTTTGAGCGGCTCGTTCGCGCGCGATCGACCCGTGTACGTAAAGAGCAACGGCGTCGGATCGTCCACACGCGAGACGCGCACGAGCAGCTGCGCGTCGAGCATCGCGACGGTGACGGGCGGGCCGAAGGGCTCGGTCGCTCCCTCGCGTGCGACGACGAGCGCGCCCGCTTCGATCGACGCGCGATCGGACGAAGTGAGCTCGAAGACGACCTCCGTGGGCTGCCGTTGCGCGCAAGACACCGACGCGATCGCGAGTAAAATTCCAGCGCTTCGAGCGAAGGAGCGCGTCATCGAACCGGCTCCCTGAGCACGCCGAGCGAGTAGGCACCGAGGATGGGAGGCTCCATCGTCACGGCCCAGACGGTGATGCCCGTCGCGACCGCGGCGACCGCGAGCGCGCTCGCCGTCACGACGACAGGAACGACCCAGCCTCGCGCGTTCGATGGCCGCGCCGTGGATCGGCCATCGAGCGATCGACGCGAGAGCGAGAGGGACAAGCGCACGACGCCCGAGGGTCCGAGCGAGAGTTCTCGCTGCGAGGGCTCGTAGCCTGGAGCCTCGACGATGATCGCGTGACGACCGGGTTCGAGCTCGAGTTCGAGCGGGGCGCTCCCGCGATCCACGCCGTCGACGCGAACGCGCGAGCGCGGCGCGTCCGCTTCGACGACGAGCCTCGGCCCCAGCGGACGAAGCGAGATCGTCCTGGAAATTTGCTGCCCCGGCGCGCCATCGAGCTCGACGCGCACCGGCGCGTAACCCGCGGCGCTCACCTCGACGACGTGCGCGATCGGATCGAGCTCGAACGCGCGCTGCCCTTCGGTCTGCGCGCGACCATCGATCGCAACGTGCACGCCCGCCGTGGGCTGCTCGACCGTGAGCGCGAACGCGACGAGCGACGCGCGCAGCCGCGCCCGCTCCTGCCGCACGTTCTCGAGCGGAACGCCTCCGCCATCCACGGGCAACGCGAGGTACTGATCGAGGCACTCGACCGCGTCTCGCACACGACCGAGCCCTCGATACGCCATCGCGAGGTTGAACAACGTCGCCGCGGTGGACTGCGTTCGCCGCAGGGACTCGAAGATCCGCGCCGCGTCCGCGAAGCGATTGTCCTGCAGCGCCTGCACCCCCGCGCGAAACGCCGCCGCGGCATCGAGGTTCGCGCTCGCGCCGTCGACCGTAGACTGCGCCTCTGCGCGCAGCGGCAGCGCGACGACCGAGAGCGCGACGGACGCGAGGGCCACGCGCAAGAGAGCAGTCTTCGTCCGCACACCACGCTGACTCGACACGATTGGCGGCAGTGTCGCACAGTCGAACAGGCGACTCGAATTTCTTCCGGTTCGAGCGCGCGGGGTGACAAAGGAGCGCGTTCGTCGCAGTCACGCGCGCCGTCAGTGACGACGGATTGGTCCGGCAAGTGTGCCGACCGTTCGGCAAATTTGCCGGACGATCGAGTGGGCGGCGCTCGACACCGGCAACGGATTGGGTTGCGCGTCGATGGGATCGCTGTCCGTGCCGGGCGTGGGCGAATTGCCAGGTGGAACGATCGCTCCTGACAACGTGACTCCCGCGGGTCGCGCCACCGTCACCCGCCACGGGCACTGCAAGCCAACCGGGACGCAAGGTGAATCAGTGGAGAGAGCGCGAGAGCGCGGCGCTTGAACGGAGCGAAAGAGACGCGAGAACATCGAGGCGCATGCCTGCTGTGTTCGAGCGAGCCTTGGGAGACCCATCGAGATGGCCCAACTCGCACTGGTGGGTGGACGAGGAAGTCGGCTCGTTCGCGCGCGCTGATCTCGTCACGGAGACGGAGCGCTGGGCGTTCTCTTGGCCTGCGGATGTCTCGAGGTTCTCGCTGGATTCGATGGGCCGAGAGCGCTCCTGGGCGCTTCCGAACGACGTGCAGATCGGACGGTTCGACGCGCTCTGGCTCGCAGACGCCACGTTGATCACAGTGCGGCAGCGCGCGCAACGCTGGGTGGTCGAGCGGTGGACGTTGGACGGCCCGGTCGATCATCCCGATGCAACGTGGCGATGCATCGCTCTCCTCGAGATCGACGGGGCGGTGCCGCGCTTGGGAACGCGCTCGTGGGACGCTCGCTTTGCGCTCGTGCACGAGAGAGCTCGCGCATGGGTGATCGACACCCATTCGAAACACGCACACGGTCCGATCGCGCACGGAGAGCTCGCGCTCGACGATCGAGGCGGCTGGGGTATCGCGTTGGTCGACGCGTCCTGTGCGCGATGGATCACGCCCAGCGGTACACGCCGCTACGCGCACGATGGAACGCTGCTCGAACGCACAGACTTCGCCGCGCGCAATGCCGTGAACTGCGTCGAGACATTGAGCGCGCGGTACGCGCTGGCGTACTTCCGACAGTGCGAGGGTTATTCGGCGTTCGATCACGCGTTGCTCGATCTCGAAGAGAACCGTTGGGTCGATCTGGCGTTGAGCGACGCGCCGCAGTGTTGGATGTACGACGGTTTGCTCTACGCGTGGCAACGATGGGACGGGGCGAATCTAGACGTGTTCGATCCGCGATCGGGCGAGCGCGTGCGCAGCATCGAGCGCGTGTTTCGAAATGGCGTCGAGCGAGCTCGGCTGACCCTTGGTGGAGAGTCATTGATCGCGATGGACGTCGACCGATGGGATCGTCACGACCCGCGAACGCTGACGCGCATCGAGCACAACGTCGGCACGAGCCGCGCGAAGACGATCCACTTGTCCCCCAGCGAAGAGCTCGTCGCGATCGGAAGCGAGCACGCTCTGCGTGTGTTTTCGGTGGTGGACGGAGCTCAACAATTCGAGCACGCATCGGAAGATCGAGAGACGGTCCTCGCGTGGATGGACGACGGGGCGTTGCTAGTCTCCCGCGAAGAGAGGGATGGGATTCGTCTCGTCGAACTCGTGTTCGACGACGGCGTCGCTCGCGAACGGCGGCGCCACCAGGTGCTCACGAGAGATCGAGCGATCGAAGGCGTTTCGCGAAACGGAAGCGCCGTTCTTCTCTCGTCGGGTCGGTGGGAGGACCGGACGTGGGCGATACTCGTTCGCGACGACACGGGCGCGTTCGTGGATCGCGCTGTTCCGTTGGCCACCGACGTTCACTACGGACCGACCTTGTTGCAAGAGCCCGCTTCGCCCGACGCTGTCGCGTCGCTCGACTTGTTCGTGGATCAAGCGTGGACGCGCGTGGACGTGCAGGCTTCCGGAGCGGTGCAACGATCGACTGTCTCACCGCGCGCCATCGATGGTGGGCATTTCGTGTGTGGCGGAGTTGTGTTCACGGAGCAGCGCGAATCCGAGAGGACATCGTATGCGATGCTCGGTGAAGCATGCACAAGGCTCACTGTGGACCTTGTTTGGCAGAACCGCGTCGTCGGGTCGAGCGCCGGCGTCTTCGCTGCCTTTCGCGACTATGGGCGGACTGTCCTGGTGCTCGACTTCCAGGGGCGATTGCGTGCGAGGGTCGAGTTCAGCGCTGAACTCACGGCGGTCGCGCTCAGCGGTGACGGCTCGCGCCTGTTCGTCGCGACAAGCGAGTGCGAGGTGGTCGTGTACGGCATCGATGACCCGGATGCCGATTCGCGCGACGCCCGCAGTCTACTCGAGGGCTCGTCTGTCCCGAGTCGCGCCCCCGCCACGCGGAGGGTGTGATTGCGGTTCGTGGACAGAGCAGGCCCGGCGCAGCGTTGGAGGTCTCACTGACATCTTCCTGCAAAATCACCAACAAAACTCGCGTTGCCGGTGGCTGGGATCCAAGGGGCTCGGCAAGAGTGCGAAGCGGGACCCTCCCCACCGCCCGCCCACGTACCGCCCCGTACGCCACTTCGCCCACACACCGCCGCCCTGCACGCTGCCCCCGTTGCTCGCGTCTCGCTACCCGTTGCCCTTTCGTCGCAAGGGGCTCTCTGCGTGCTCCCTCTCGATCGCCGCGCGAATCGCAGGAACCTCTCGCGCGAGAAACGCCCTCACCGCGCGGTCGAGCCGATCGTCTTCGATCCAGTGCGCGCTGAACGTCCGCGTCGGATCGAACCCTCGCGCGAGCTTGTGCTCGCCGCCCGCCCCCGGCTCGAAGACGGTCATCCCGCGCGCGATCGCGTCGTCGATCGAGTGGTAGTAGCAGACGTTGAAGTGCAAGAACGCCCGCTCTTCGAAGGCGCCCCAGTAGCGTCCGTAGAGCTTCTTTCCACGCGAGGCGTTGAACGCACCTGCGATCACCGCGCCGCTCGCGTCCACAGCGCGCACCCACTCGACGCGATCGCGCCATCGCTCGAGCAGCGCGCGAAAGAAGCGCTCGTTGAGGTACGCCCGGCCCCAGGTGAACTTGTCGACCGTCGTGCGATACAAGCGATGGATCTCTGGCGCGAGCGACGGGTCGAGCGACGCTCCCCGGAGCGTCTCGATGCGCATCGCGTCCTTGGCCACCTGCGCGCGCTCGCGCTTGAGGGCGGCGCGCTTCTTCGCTTGAAATCGTGCGAGAAAATCATCGAACGAGGCGTATCCCTCGTTGTTCCAATGAAACTGCACGCCCTCGCGGCGGGCGAGGCCGCGGCGCTCGAGCGCGTCGCACTCGGCCTGATGGGGAAAGAGCACGTGCGCCGACGAGAGCTTTCGCTGCGCGACCACGTGTCGAATCGCAGCCACCGCGAGCTTCGCCGCGTCGTCGAGCGAGAGCGACGCGTGTCGCAACAGCCTCCGCCCCGTCACGGGCGTGAACGGAACGGCCACCACGAGCTTCGGGTAGTACTCGATCCCCGCGCGCATCGCGGCGTCCGCCCAGCCCCAATCGAAGACGAACTCGCCCTCCGAGTGCATCTTCTCGTACGCAGGGAGCGCGAGGATCACCGCGTTGTTCTTGCGCCACACGAGGTGCGACGGGGTCCATCCGCGCTCGGGCGCAGCGCACCCCGCGCGCTCGAGGCACGACAAGAACGCGTGCTCGACGAACGGTGAATCGTCGTCCGTGTGGAGCGCGTCCCACTCGCTCGCAGCGACCTGGTCCACCGAAGAGAGCACGTGAAGCGTGGCGCCATCGACAGTGAGCGGCTCGATCATCGGGCGCGATCGGTATGCGACGATGCCAGAGATTCGTCGAGGGCTGCTGCGTGACGGAGCGCTCGACGGCAAGTTTGCCGAGGATCCGGCAGATTTGCCGAACCGCCGGCAAGTTTGCCGACTTGCCTGCAAGTTTGCCGAACCGCCGGCAGGTTTGCCGCGGTGGCTCTCGGTCACTCCTCGAGCAGCCCGAGGACCCGCGCGCGCATTCCGCGCACGGTCGCCTCGCGGAGCGCGGGCGCGAGCGTCGGGGCCATCACCGACGAGAACTCCGTCGATCGCATCGCGTGAACGAGCGCGTACGCCCGCAGCCGCTCGGGGTCGCTCGCGAACGGATCGCCCCCGTATCCCTGGTAAAACGCAGCTCTCCAGCGCGCTCGCTCTTCGTCCTCGGCCCACGGAGCCCACGCTCGCTCGAACACGGTCTCGACGTACGCGAGCTCGTAGCGCGGGTCGCCGCCGCTCGCGAACTCCCAGTCGAGCCACGCGACGATCGAGCCCTGTTGCGCGAGGACGTTCATCGGCTGCGCGTCGCCGTGAAGGAGCCTCGCGGGCCCGTCGTACGCCGCCGCTTGCACGAGCGACGCGAGGCGATCTTCGGCGCGACCGAAGAGCTCGGACAAAGGCGAGACGCGCAGCTCTTCGAGCGCGGCGCGCGCGGTCGCTTCGAAGCAACGAGACCACGCGTCGAACGCGCCCGCGCCGCCCGTGGTGAGCAGCCCGAAGCCCTGCGCGCTGACGCTGTGAATCGCGCAGAGCCCCGCGCCGAACCGCTCGAACAGCCGCTCGCGTTCGGGCGCGAGCGCGCTTCGCAGCGCGGACGCCAGCGCGACGCCCTTCACTTCGCGCATCGTGACGACGTCGCACTCTTTGGCGAGCGCTACGTGCGTGACGCGCGCCGCGGCCACCACGGGAACAGCGCTCTTCAGCCCCGCCGCTTCGATCGCTCGCTCGACGAACGCCTCGCGCTCGATCCGCCCCGAGCCCGTCTTCGTCAGTCGCACCACGCGCACGAGGCCCTCTTCGGTCTCGACGCGATACACGCGCGAGCGCGCTCCTTGACCGAGCGGCGTGACCGAGAAGACCGGCTCGCGGACGATCGCTTCAGCGTCCGCTTGCGAGAGCGTTGGAAGCGACTGCGACGGGTGGATCACATCGTGAGTCCGCCGTCGACGTCGTACGTCCTGCCGTTGGCGTAGTCGCACTCGAGGCAGAACTTCACCGCGAGCCAGATGTCCTCGGGCAGTCCGATGCGCCCGACGGGAATCGCCGCCACGAGCGCGTCGCGCGCCTTCTGGTTCATCCCCTGGGTCATCGGGGTTTCGATCATCCCCGGCGCGACGGCAGTCACGCGAACGCCGAACGGCGCGAACTCGCGCGCCCACGTAAACGTGTTCGCGGCGAGCGCAGCCTTGGCCGCGGAGTAGTTCGATTGACCGCGGTTTCCGTGGCGGGCGACGGACGAGATGTTGACCACGACGCCGGGCTTCTGGCCGTTGCTCGCCATCTTCGCGACGACGTCGCGCACCATGAAGGTCGCGCCCGTGAGGTTCACGCCGATGACCGCGTCCCACTGCTCCTTGGTGAGCTTGGTGACTTCGCCCGTCTCGCGAGACTTCTTCACGAGCAGGCCGTCGCGGAGGATCCCCGCGTTGTTGATGAGCCCGTTGAGGCCGCCCATCGCGGTGAACGCCCAGTCGACGAACGAGCCGATCTCGGCCTCGTCTCCGACGTTGAGCTTTCGCGCGTGAACCTTGCCCTTGAGCCCCTTGGTCTCTTCGACGAGCGACGCGAGTCCCGCTTCGTCGACGTCGCCTGCGGCGACCTGCGCGCCCGCCTCGGCGAGGCGAACACAGAAGTGACGGCCCATGCCACGGGCCGAACCCGTGACGACGATCTTGAGGTCTTCGAGCTTCATCGGCGCGGGTTCTACCGCCGCGCGACAGCGCCGTCTACAGACCCAGCGCGGTCAATTTCCGAACCCAAATGGGTAGTCGACCTCGACCTCGCCGCCCTCGGGCTGCGGGTAGCGCCACGTTCGCACCTGGTTCTGAACGCACGTCGCGAGCGCCTCGTTTCGCGTGGTGTTCTCGAGCACGCGCGTGCGCACGACGTGACCGTCGGTCCCGATGCGAACGCGCAGCCGCAGCACGCCGTTGACCTCTTGTCCCCCGCGCGTGACGCTCGAGTGACAGCTCGAAATCTGCGAGCGGTAGTGCCGATACACGAAGGTAAACGCCGACGGATTGAGCGTTCCGGTCGCGTCCGTCGAGTCGCCCTCGACGTAGCCCCCCGAGGCCGGCGCGCGCGGACCTCGCGTCCCCGAGACCTCGGTGCCCGCGGACCCGCCGCTGCCGATCTCGCCGCCGCCAGTACCCGCGCTCCCCGAGCCGCCCGTGCCGTTTTGCGCGGTGTTTCCCGCGCTCGATCCGCCAGTGCCGCCCGTGCCGCCGGGGCTCCCGCTGCCGTTCGCGCCCGTCTGCGCGGTCGAACCCGAGCCGTTCGAGGGACGTGTGTTGCCGCCGCCCGCGGTGGTCCCTCCGGAGCCGCCGGTGTTCGATGGCGCCGTCGCGCCGTTCGAGCCGCCAGAATTACCAGCACCACTATTCGTGTTAGCGCTGTTCTCCGAGCCGCCGCTCGCGCCCGCTCCACCGCTGCCACCGCTGCCACCGCTGCCGCTGCCGTTGGCGCGGCCTCCGTTGCGCGCTCCGCCGCCACGCGTCCCCGTTGGGTCTGGCGCGTGAGGCAACGAGCGAGGCGTCTCGAGCAGCGCCACCGCGGACTCCGACTGCAGCGGCGGCGCGGTGGTGGTCTGCGGACGACTAGATTTCACCGCGCGCCACGCGCCGATGGCGCCGACGAACAAGCTCACGACCGCGATCCCAGCGCCGCCGAGCACGAGCGTGCGTCGCGACGGTCCCGCCATCGGAACCACCACCGAATCGTCCCCAGGATCCACGAACACCTGCGCGCCGTGCATCGACGTTCCCGTCTTGCTGATGCGCTTGGGCGAGCCGGTTCCGTGCAGCGTGCTGCCGCCGGTCGAAGGCGCGGTCGCGCCCTGCGCTGCGGGAGATGCTTCAGCGACGGCGGCGCTCGAAGGCGTCGCAGCGGGTGCAGGCGCAGCTTCACTCGCTGCGGGCGCGATGGCGGCCGCCGCGATCGCGGGCGAACCAATGGGGGCTGTGCGATTGCCGCCCGCGTCGGGATGAACCCCGGGAGCGAACGTCGACAACTTCACGCCACACTCGAGGCAGAACTTCGCAGTCTCGGGGAGCTGCGACCCACAGGCGGGGCAAAACACAGGGACACTCTACCCGAAAGCGCACGAGCCGCCACACGCGCTACAGTCGCGCACGACTGTCACGATGAAGCGCGCACTCAATTTCAACGCCGGACCTGCGGCGATTCCTCTGCCCGCGCTCGAGCGGGCCCGCGACGAGCTCCTCGATTTCAACGGCTCGGGGATGTCCATCATGGAGCACTCCCACCGCGGAAAAGACTATGAATCCGTGCACCGCGAGGCCATCGCGCTCTTGCGTCGGCTGCTCGGGGTCTCCGATGCGTACGAGGTTCTCTTTCTCACCGGCGGCGCGAGCCAACAGTTCGCGCAGGTGCCGATGAACTTCCTCGGCCCCGGCCGCTCGGCGGACTACGTGATCACCGGCGGCTGGAGCGAGAAGGCGTTCGAAGAAGCGCAGCGCGTAGGGGCCGCGCGCGTGGCGTGCACGACCAAGCGCGATGGGACGTTCACGCGAGTTCCGACGCAGGACGAAGTGTCGATCGACCCGAGCGCGGCGTACGTCCACGTCACGAGCAACAACACGCTGTACGGAACGCAGTGGCACTGGGACCTCGATCCCAAAGGGCGCCCGCTCGTGTCGGACATGTCGAGTGACTTTCTCTGGAAGCCCTTCGACGTCAGCCGCTACGACTTCATCTACGCCGGCGCGCAAAAGAACCTCGGCCCCTCGGGCGTCCTGATCGCGCTCGTGAAGAAGAGCTTTCTCGCCGAGGCGCGCGCGGACATCCCCGTGATCTTTCGGTACGCGACGCACGCGAAGAACGACTCGCTCTACAACACGCCGCCGACGTTCGCGATCTACATGGTGCGCAACGTGCTCGCGTGGCTCGAGGGCATCGGCGGCCTTCCCGCGATCGAGGCGCGCAACCGCGAGAAGGCGTCGCTGCTCTACGGAGCGCTCGATCGCAACGAGGGCTTCTACCGATGCCCCGTCGAGCGCGCGTCCCGCTCGACCATGAACGTCGTGTGGCGCCTCGCGTCCGAAGCGCTCGAAGACCGCTTCGTCGCCGAAGCAAAGACCCACGGAATGATCGGGCTCAAGGGCCACCGCTCCGTCGGCGGGCTGCGCGCGAGCATCTACAACGCCGTCGACGTCGCCACGGTGAAGGCGCTCGCGGATTTCGTCGACGAGTTCGCGAAGAAGAACGGGTAGTCGATTTGGGGACGGTGCTCTGATCCTCACATTCGAGATCCGCCGCATCGTGAGCCAGGCCAATCGTATCGGACACAAAGGTACTTATTGCCAGCGTGACGATTGTGCCCCGCGGCGACTTGCGCGAGGTCACTTCGCGTGCTGGCAATAAGTACCTTTGTGTCCTTTTTGATCTAGCGCATTCGCGATCAGGCGGATTGCAAATGTGAGGATCAGAGCACCGTCCCCTCAGTCGGCCGCGCGCTGTCTGCGCCTCTTTTCGGGGACGCCCGTGCCGAACTTCACCGCGGCGATCACGCCGAGCACCGAGGCGACCGCGACGAGCCACGGGGCGACGCTCAGCGCGACCACGTACCGCTGCGCCCGCGCGAGCCGCAGGTAGCCCGTGCCCATCGCGAACAACGGCAGCACCGACATCATGAACAGCAGCGGACGCGACGCGCGCATCGCCCTGCCCGTCGTGCGCGAAAACAAAAACTGCCCCATGAGCGCCGCGGCGATCGGCACCGCGACCACGGTGAACGACTTGGCCTCGCGCGCGAGCGGCCCCGACTGCAACAACATGTCCGCGAGCGTCACGGGAATCGCGATCGGCTGCGGCGCGATCGTCGACGTCATCGTCGCAAACGGAACCACCACCGCCGCCATCAACAACGCCGACGCCACGCCCAGCGGGAGCCTCCCGGATTGCCACGCGCGGCCGAGGGGCGTCGCAGCGGGCTCGATTTCGTGTGCGTCATAGGGGAGCTCGCACACCGGACAGACGCGCGCGGATTCGCGGTCAGCGCCGCAGTGGGGGCAGCGCGAATCGTCGGGAGACGCGTGCGCAGGCGGGGACGATTCGGCCATGGACCCGAAGAGATTACCGCACGAGCGCGCCGCGCGCCGGAGCGATCGACGCGCTGAAATCCCGGGCCAAGAGGCCGTAGCGCCAGTGATCGGTGAACACGCCGCCGATGGGGCGGTCCTCGCGGAGCGTTCCCTCGAGCGAGAAGCCGAGCTTGTCGAGGACGCGCGCGGAGGGCGTGTTTCCGACGGCGACGTCGGCGCGGACCTTGTGGAGCGAGAGCGTCCCGAACGCGTAGAAGAGCACCGCGCGCGCGGCCTCGGTCGTGTACCCGTGCCCCGCGCGGTCCGTGCGAATCCAGTATCCGAGCTCCGCCTGCGACCGCCGAAAGTCCACCGCGTCGAGCTCGACCGTCCCGAGCAGCTCGCCCGTCGCGCGCTCGACCATCGCGAAGCGCGAGGTCCGCTCGGTGAGCCACCCCTCGCGGCCGAGCGCGATGAACCGCCGAGCGTGCTCGAGCTCGGTCATCTCGCGAGGCCACGTCATGAAGCGCCCGAGCTCCGCGCGCGAGCTCGCCACGATCATGAGCAGCTCCCGCGCGTCCTTGGTCGCGAGCGGCCTGAGCGCGAGGCGCGCGGTGTACGGTCCAGCGAGGGCCGGAAGGGTCATCGGACGAGCGCCGCGAGCGTACCCCGAATCCGCCCGAGCAAGCGTCGCGATCCGCGCGACGATCGGTGCTATTCCTTCGCGCGATTCATGGACGCTATGCACGCGCAGGGCTGGTTCGAGCGCTGGTTTCTCGCGCACTACCCCGAAGAAGTTCGCCGCGACTACCACCGCTTCGTCGACACCGACGCCAACCCCGCGAACAACCCGTCGATCACGGGGCACCTCGCCGAAGGCGCGGCGCTCTTCGCGCGCAACGCGCCCGCCCTGCTCGGGACCGAGCTCTCCTTCGACGGCGCAGGAGTCGCCAAGCTCGCGACCGCGCTCGACCGAAAGCGACGCGACGCGTGGGTCGCCAACAGCTCGCCCGACGACCCCGGCAACATGCTCTTCAACGCGGTCATCCACGGGGCCCTCTTCGTCGGCGAGTGCGCGGTGCGCGCGCACGGCTGCGCGTGGAGCGCGCGCAACCCGCTCTGGGAGTCGCGCGTCGATCGCTTCGTGCGCGAGGGGACCAAGGCGCGCGCGATCGGGCCGTTCTCGCCGTTTCAATGGCTGCTCAAGCACCTCGATGATCGCGAAATCGACGCTCCCCGCCTCGCAGATCGATTTCGTGTGCACGTCGAGTTCGCGACCGCGGACGTCGCGAGCTACCCGCCCGTGGTGACCGCACCAAAGCTGCCGAAGATCGACGGGGGCGAGTACGATTTGCTCGTCAAATTCCTGCACCGACACGCGCCGACGCTCAAGGACTTGGGGCCGCTGTTTCCGTCGGTGTCCGAGTGGAGCGCGCTCGGGTACAAGTCCCTCGGGTTCGAGTCGTTCTTCGACGGGCGCGTCGTGGCGCTGCACGCGCTCTTTGCGCCGATCGACAGCGACCCCCATGGCGACAACGCGACGGTCGACGTGTACTGGCTCACGGCCGAAGGGGCGCAGCGGATCGACCGCGTTCCCTGCGCGGCGCATCCGCCGTATTTCGCGAGAAAGACAGGCGACACGCTCGAGGTCACCGTGTCGTTTCAAGGCAAGCCGCACACCCACCGCATCGGGTATCGCGGTCACGGCTGAGCGCCACCCAAGCGCGATCCGTCGTCACTGTCCCGAGCGAGCGCGGTATGATGGAAGCCATTCCGTGGTGCGTACTTTCGCTTCGCTCGCCGCAGCGTGCGTCCTCGTCGCGTCGACCAACGCGCACGCGCAATCCGAAACTCCTCCGCCCGTCCGTCCGCCCGTCGACCCAGCGCAGCGGGATCAACTCGCGCGCATCGGCCTCGGGTCGCTCGCGAGCTTCGGGGTGATGTCGATCGCGATGTCGCTCCCGATCTCCATCGTCGGGATCACAAGCCCCGCTTCGAACAACGCCATCACCGCGACGCTGATCACCAGCGCGGTCGCCTCGCTCGCCCTCGCTCCGCTCGCCTACGCGGGCGCGGGCGCGCTGACCAACGGTCGCAGCTCGTACCTCGCCGCGCTCGGCGGAATGCTCGGCGGCGCGGTGTTGGGCTTCATCCCGATTCCCATCGGACTCGCGGGCCCGAGCTACGCCAACGGACCGTACATCGTCGCGTCCTCCGTGCTCATCCCACTCTTCGGACTCGCCGGCCAAGCGCTCGCGTACGAGCTCACGCAGAGACCCCTGCGAGCGAGGGACGTTCCGCCGCAAAGCTCGGTGCGCGTGTGGCCTACGACCGCAGTCACGAACCACAGCGCGACGATTTCACTCGGAGGCTCCTTCGGATGAAGCGCGCCTACGCTTCATCGTTCGCGGCGATCGCGGCGACGTCTGCCCTGTGTCTTTCTCGCACGACCCTCGCGCAATCCAGCGAGCCTCAGTCCAGCGAGCCTCTGACGATCGACGGAGCCGCGCCCGCGGACACGTCATCGACCAGCGCGCCAGGCGAGACCGCGCCGCCCAGCGCGAACCCGCCGGCACAACAGCGCTCGCTGGTGCTCGCGCCGATGATCGTCCCCACCATTCGCCCGTCGTATCTGCGTGCAGATTCCGAGGGGATTCGCGTCGAGCCCCGCGGCCTCACCCCGAGCGAGCGAGACGCCATCATCGCGCGCACACGCGCGCTGCGGCTCACGATCGGCGGCCTCGCGGGCTTCGGCGGCCTCGTCCTCGGCACAGGATTGACCGTCCTCATCGCCACCGTTCCCCCGTTGGCCTGCGGCATCAGCTGCGGAGGCATCGGCGCCATCTCTGCGGGGCTCGGGCTCACGTTCGGCGTCGCGACGACGTTCCTCGCGCCGGCGGCGTTCGTGTTCGGCGCGAGTCGGCAGGGCGTGCGCGGCTCGTATTGGGCGACGTTCGGCGGGTTTTGGCTCGGGCTGATCGGCGGAAGCTTGCTGACCGGAGCCAGCGTGTTTGGGGGGTTGGGGTTGCTTCAAGCGACCGCGACGATCTCGGTCTTCTTGCCGGTCGTCGGGATGGCGATCGGACACGAGCTCAGCGCCACCGCGGTGCGCGAGGGCGAACAGACCGCGCCGATCGCAGGAATTTCACAGGGATTTCCCTTCGTCGCGCTCGGCGATCGAAGCGCGAGCGCCGGGTGGATCGCGCAGTTTTGACGAGAAGAGACCGCGACGGTCAACGGTCCGTCTCAAGAGAGATCCTCCATGAGCCAACACGCCGATCAGGACGCTCCCCGCAAAGACGACCCCCAGGCGGACGACGACAGCGTCGACCGGGACGCGATCCTCGCGCGGCGAAGGAAGCTCGTGACCGCCGCGCTCGCGGGCATGGCGATGCAGCACTGCGACGCGCTTCCAAACCCCTTTCGTCCCTGTCTCGAACCCGCGATCCAAGCGACGATCGACGCGTCGCCCGAGATCACGCCGCACCCCTGTCTGCAGCCTCGCGTGGTCGATCCCACCGAGACGGCGAACGACGCTGGCAGCACATCGATCGCGCTCTCGGACGCAGCCACAGCGAACAGCGACGACGCGGGATCGTCGCCGATCGGTGACGCAGCGACCGACGCGCGCGAGCAGGCGACGCGTGTTCGAGTGCGCCCGCACCCGCACCCGTGTTTGCGCCCGCTTCCTCCAGGCGCGCACAATCGACCGCACGCGTGTCTCAGTCCGCCGCGGCCGTGCCTCGATGTGCGACCCACGGTGTGCCTCGATTTCAAGCGCGTCGACGACGCGCTCGATCGTGACGACGACAACGAGTGACGACGCCCCTTGCGCGCGAGCCAATCGCGAAGCACAGCTCTGCGCCGCCCGAGGAGAACCTTGAAAGACCCTTTTCGCATCGAACCGATCGACGAGCTTCGTTGGCGCGTTCCCATCCAACAGAAGATGACCGTCGAAGGCATGATCTACGCCGATGCGACGTTGATGAAGGACATCGTCCGCGACGGTGGCGCAGGGCAAGTCGCCAACGTCGCCTCGCTGCCGGGAATCGTCGGGAGGGTCCTCGCGATGCCCGACATCCATCGCGGGTACGGGTTTCCCATCGGGGGTGTCGCCGCGTTCGATCCAGACAACGGCGGCGTCGTTTCGCCGGGGGGAATCGGCTTCGACATCAACTGCGGCGTCCGGCTCCACGCGCTCGGGATCGACTACGAGCAGATCGAAGCGAACAAAGGGGCGATCGCCGACGCGCTCCAGCGAGGGGTCCCCGCGGGCATGGGCGTCGCGCGCAGGGACGTTCGACTCGATGACCTCGACGCGATCCTCGCGGGCGGCGCGCGCACGCTCGCCGAGCTCGGCATCGGAACGGAAGAAGACCTCGAGCTCATCGAAGACGGCGGCGCGCTCGAGAGCGCCGATCCCGACCGCGTCGGCCGTCGCGCCCGCGAGCGCGGCGAGGATCAAATCGGCTCGCTCGGCTCGGGCAATCACTTCCTCGAGATCGACCGCATCGTCGAGGTGTACGACCGCGACGCCGCCGAGTGCTTCGGGCTTCGCGAGGGCGGGATCACGATGCTCGTCCACTCGGGCTCGCGCGGCCTCGGGCACCAGGTGTGCGAAGAGTCGACGCCCGCGATGCTGCGCGCCGCCAAGAAGGCCGGCATCGAGCTCGTCGATCGCCAGCTCGCGTGCGCGCCGATCGGGACAGCCGAGGCCGAGGCGTACCTCGCGGCGATGGCCGCGGCGGCGAACTTCGCGTACGCCAACCGAGCGCTGCTCGCGCACCGCGCGATCGAGGCCATCGCAGAGGCGCTCGGGACGCGGCGCAAGTTCATCGACGCGCCGCTCGTCTACGACGTCTGTCACAACATCGCCAAGTGGGAAGAGCACGAGATTTCACCGGGAACTCGAAAACGTGTGCTCGTCCACCGCAAGGGCGCCACCCGCTCGTTCGCGCCCGGCCGCGAAGAGCTCCCCGAGCGCTACCGCGCGATGGGCCAGCCCGTGATCATCCCCGGCGACATGGGCCGCTACTCGTACGTGTTGTGCGGAATGCAGGGCGCCATGCTCGAGACCTTCGGCTCGGCGTGCCACGGAGCGGGGCGCCTTCTGTCTCGCGCCGAAGCGAAGAACCGCGCGACCGGATCGAGCGTGGTCAAGGCGCTCAACGCCAAGGGGATCGCCCTTCGCGCGTCGAGCGTCAACGCCGTCGTCGAAGAGATGCCCGAGGCCTACAAAGACGTCGCCGAGGTCGTGAGCGTCGTCGAGCGCGCGGGCATCGCGCGTCGCGTCGCGAAGCTCGAGCCCATGATCGTCGTGAAGGGCTGAGAGGGCGCGCGAGATCCCACCGCGCTCAGCGCTTTACCGACGGCGAATCGATCGGAGCATCGTCTCGAACGCGCTCCGCGCGGAGGTCACCGTCTCGTCGCCGCCGGTGAGCTTGAAGAACCACGGGCCGTTGGGGGTCTCGACGATCGCCGCGAGCAAGCGACCGCGATCGAACGCGGGGGCCGCGGCCATTCCGGGCATCATCGAGCCGCCGCGGATGCGACCGGGCGCTTCGACGACGAGCACGTTCATGCCCGCGACCGTGAGCGAGCGGCGCTGCGCGACGTCGCTCGTCTGCCTGCCGTCGGGCTGCTCGAGCTGCCCGAGCCAGCGCTGAATGTTGGCCTCGTTGGAGCCGCCCTGGCCGCCGCCGAACGTGATGACGGTCACCTCGGCGTCCGCGGCGTCCGCGCCCACCTTCGTCACTTTGTACTGCGCGCGGCGCATCGGTGATGCGGGCTGCTCGCGACGCCACCCGGGCGGATCGTCCCACTCGAGCTGCGTGACAGCGTCACCGCCACCCGCTGCGGGATTCGCGAGGGGAGGTCCGCTGTTGCCCGACGGAGGAGGCAGACCCAAGCCCGCGTGCGGGTCGTTGGCTGGCGCTGTTGTGTGAGGGTTGGCAGGAGCGCCGTTCGCCGGGCGCTGCGCGCTCGAAGGCGACTCGGGGCGCGAGCCAGACGGAGGCTCCGCGGGGCCGCGCTGGCATGCGCCGACACACACAATCAAAGCGAGGGCGAGCGACGAGCGAGGCGAGGGGTAGCGACGGTTGTTCATGAGTTGATTTCGTGTGTATGGGCTCTCGGAGCGCGACGGCAACCTGCGAGCGAAATCACCGACGACGCAGGTCATCGGGCGCGATCCAGTAGACGGCGCCCGCGTGATCGTCGGCCACGAACAGGCGGCCGTCATGGGAGAAGAGCACGTCCGCCGGCCGCTCGAGCGGCGTCCCGCCCGGGCCGAAGCCGAGCAAGAACGGCATGAACGAGCCCGTGGGTTTTCCTGCGGCGTCCGTGGCCGCGAAGACGACCGAGGCGCCCTCCCACTTGGGGGAGCTGTAGTAGCTGCCGTGGAGCGCGACGAAGAGCCCGCGGTTGAAGGGTCCGGGCCAGATCCCGGGCTCCCAATCGAGGCCAAACGGCGTGAGCTGCAGCGTGAACGTCGCTACGCCCGCGGTGACCGCTGAGCAATCGAAGACGTTTCCGCCGTTGTAGGGGGTGCCGCGGCTCTGCGTGATGCAGCATGGAAACCCGACGTCCTGGGTGCTCTCTTCGAGCGCGACGAGCTTCTCGAGGGCGCCCCACGTCGGTCCGCGATCGTCGCCGAGCTCCGCGGCGATGCACAGCGGGTCCGTGCGATGGCAGCGGATGTACAGCGGGTTGCGCAGACCCTGGACGATGCGCGACGAGCCCATGCCTCCGACGCGATAGATCTCGCCGTTCTCGGGGCGCGGGCCGCACTCGCGAGACGTTCCCCACACGCCGCGCGAGGTCATGACGGTGCCGTCGGCGCGCACGTCGAGCCCGTGCGTCCAGCGCGCGTCGACGTTGTCGGGGTACGAGAAGACGCGCTCGCGCATGCCCGTCGCTTCGCGGCGCATGCCCATCGCGTATGGCGTACGAAACAGCGTATTTTCAGTGGTGAAATACACGTACCCGTTGCGCACAGCCACCGCGTGAACGTCCGCGAGCCCGTCGGCGAACGTGTGCGTCTCGGCCACGCCGTCGCGATCGTCGTCGCTGAGCACGAGCACGGCCCCCGAGCCGCCGCCTTCACCGCCGGGCGTCGAGCGCGCGGGCGAAGTCACGAACACATCTCCGTTTGGCGCGAGCGACATCGAGCGGGGCGACACAACGGTCGCGTAGCGACGCAAGAAGAACCCTCGCGCGACGGCCGCTCCCTGCACGGTCGGCGCGGGAGACTCGCTCCACGGCGCGCCCATCGGCGGGCCCGCCTCGCCCCACGCCGCATCGACAGGAACGATGTCGTACGACGGCGCGTTGGGCGGCGGCGACGTACACGCGACGAGCGACGAGACCACGAAGGCGGCCGCGCACGAAGCGAGACCAGAGCGAGCTGCAGTGCGAACGCGAAGCATCACCGTGTCCGTCGCGAACGTAGCGCAACTCGGGGCGCATGGCGCAGCGTCGCGTCGGGTTTGTGACGGGCGCGCGCGGGCTTTCCCCCGTCGAGCCTCGAGATCGACTGCGACGAGCGCGGCACGAACAAAACCACGCGACGCACCGCCATGGCGGCCGCCATGGTGGAACGTCGTTCGACCGCCAGGGGGCATCGCACAGATCGCAGCGATTCGAGCGGATTGCGCGCGGCACGCCGATCGCAGTCCGCGGCCCACTGTCATGCAGGCCCCTTTCGATGCAGCAGCGAAAGCGTTGATCGACGCGACGCTCGGCCCCACGTGCGTCGTGTCCTTGCATTCTGCGGTCACCGCGGACGCGCTGTACGTCGACGCCACAGTCGATCCAAAGGCCAGCGCTCCCGCCATCCGAGAGAGAGGCATGCTCGGTCGACTCGCGCTCGAGCCGTGCGCGTTCGAAGCGTTCGTGGACACGCCCGGTCCATTCGACGTCGACCGATGCTTCGCTCGGGTGCTGCTCTTGCGATCGACGCAAAGGAGAGCGCGACGTCTGTGGGTGATTTCGCCGGGCTTTCCGCAGCAAGCGCTCTCGGCGCTCGCGCTGGAGGCGGCGGAAGAGAGCCTGCCGGGGACCTTCGTGGGTCGCACCTCGTGGTCGCCAGCGATCGTTGTGCTGAAACTCCTGCCGCGAACACGCGACACCGTGATGCTTCGCCTCATGGGCAGCGGAACCATCCTGCGCGACGCCATCGACGACGTTCGCGCGCTCCCCGCCGACGCGTGGGAGCGACCGATCGCCGAGCACGTCCTGTTGCAGATGAAAGGCGAACTCGACAGGATGCCCCGGAGCCAATCGCCAACCACCAAGGAGCTCGTCATGCGCTACGCCGATCTCGCCAAACAAGTCGACGAAGATCTCGCAAAGCTCCGAGAGCAAGCGATCACCGAAGGGCGTGCAGAAGGCCTCGCCAAAGGACTCATCGAGGGACGCATCGAGGGACGCGTCGAGGGACGCGTCGAGGGACGTGTCGAAGGGCGTGTCGAGGGCCAGGCCGAAGGCCGCGTCGAGGGTGCCCGCCTCGCGCTTCGGTCCGTGCTCACGGCCAAGGGTTGGGCGCTCGGCGACAGCGACCAACAACGCATCGAGGCTTGTCGCGACCTCGACCAGCTGCAAGCGTGGGTGGCTCGGGCCGTGACGGCTTCGTCGCTCGCGGGGGTGTTCGACGAAGCGACGAGCGGGGACTGAGCGCCATTCCTGGCGACGCGATCTTCGTCGCCAGTCGACTGGCGACGGCATTTCTCCTGCGTGTGGCGCGAATTTCACGGCGGGTCTCGAAAACAGGGGTTGACCCGCTGCAGTGCAGCGCAGATGGAGCCCCCCGTGACCGCCCGCCCCCATCGCCCCAAGCCCACACCATCGAAGACCAAACGCGCGTTGCGCCGCGAGCCCAATCGTGCCCGCTCGCTCGAGGATCTCGAACGCGACGATTGGGGGGACCCGAAGCCCGACGACACGGGTCTCGTGGCCCGATGCCTCGCCGCGCGCCGCGTTCCCATCGGAGCGCTCTCGATCGAGCAGCTTCGGATGCTCATCGGACAGCGGATCGGGCTCGCGTACCTCGTCGTGATCGCCATCGAAGCGGTCGAGCGAGATCCCTTTGTGAGTGGCGACCTATACCCGGGCGATCTCCTCTCGGCCCTGTCGGTGCTCCCTCGGGAAGCGTGGACAGCGATGCCCGAGCTGCGCGAGCGGCTCCGCGTCGCGCTCGCCCGCGCAGCCGACGCCGACGCGACGCCCACCGACGAAGCGCTCGACAGAGAGCCTCTCCGCCGCACCCTCTCGCAGTGCGCGCGAGCGTTTGCAGCCAACGCATGACGCGCTGAAGCCCGCCAGCTCACTCGAATACGTGTGCTCACGGTCAGACGCCACCCACTGCGCGCCAACTCCCATCTGTTGCGACCCGACCGCGGGTCATTCAAACAATTTTGACCTGCGAATTTCCGTATATTTTCGTTCACACCCGCTTCACACAACGCGCGTTCTCGCTCGCGCGCCAAGCCCAACAGATCCCTCGCGCTCATCGTTGGAACGCCCCGTGCTCCGCGGGAGGGCCCACGCCATGACGCCCTTTCGCTCGCTCTCGCTCCTCGCCATCGCCGCCGCCGCGCTCTGTCCTTCGCTCGCGCTCGCGCAGTCCGTCGCGCCGCCTCCGCCCTCGGCGAGCGCGACGCAGACCGCCACGACTCCGTACCAACCGCGCGTGCACGGATGGACGCCGTCGCACCCATTTGCCGTTGGAAATCGCCTCACCGGTCGCGCAGGCCAGTACCTCTTGGGCGGCGTGGGCGGCCACGTTCGGCTCCGCCTCCACCGATTGATCGCCGTCGAGCTCTTCACCGATCACATGGCAGGCCCCGTCGA
Organism: Myxococcales bacterium; assembly: GCA_016793325.1. Lineage (GTDB taxonomy): Bacteria > Myxococcota_A > Polyangia > Polyangiales. Next base: position 68,441 of record JAEUKI010000085.1, read on the forward strand.
CGGCGCGATCCGCCACGATCACGAGGTCGGCGCGATGATCCAAATTCCTTTCATCGGCAACCGCTGGTGGAACCTCTATCCCCTCCTCGGAGCCTGCGCGAACTTCGTCTTCCTCGAGGCCCCGCGGCAGGGCGGCGCGGCCGTCCAGGACATTCACTTCGGCGTTCACGTCGGGGCGGGGTCGGAGATCTACCTCGACGATCACTGGGCGCTGCAGTCGCACATCGAAGCGATCGGCTACGTCGGCCACGACCTCCGCGCGTACAACTTCACCGCGCAACTGTCGCCCGACGTGCGGTTCTCTGCGGTCGTGCAGGGCGTGCTGTCAGTCAACTACTACTTCTGACCCACGGCGAAGACCTCTGTGCTCGCTCGCGCTCTCTTGATTCTATGTGCTTCACTGGCGTTCGCGTGCGGCCCAGTCGCGACCGCGCCCGACGCGGCCTCGAGCGTCGCTGCGTGCGCGAGCTGTCACCCCGATCACGCCCGTGATCACAGCCGATCGAGGCACGCCAACGCCGCCAACGGCGCGCTGTACCGAGCGCTCCGCGACGCGAGCGCCGTCGGAACACGCTCGTTTTGCGACAGCTGTCACCGACCCGAAGTGGGCACGAGCGACGGGCTGTCCTGCGAGTCCTGCCACCAGGCGATCGGAAACTTCGGGACCTCCAACGCGAGGCTCCGCTGGGATCGCTCGGGCGCGGTCACGAGCGCGCGACAAGAGAGCGTCGCGACGCGCGCGCACGGGACGCGATTTCATGGGTTTCTTCCCACGGCGGACCTCTGCGGAACGTGCCACGAGGTCGAAGGCCCCGGCGCGTTTCGCGAGACGCCGTTCACCGAGTGGCAGCGCTCGCCCGCCGCTCAGCGCGGAGACACGTGCGTCTCTTGCCACGGGAGCCCGACGCCGGGCCGCGCATCACCTCGACCCATGGCGCCCGCGGCGGTCGACCCGATCGCCCCGTCGCCCGATCGCGCTCGGACGGATCACCGCTTCGTGGGGCCCGACGACGACACAGAGAGCGCCGCGCGATTGCTCGTCGGAAGCGCCACAGTGTCCGTTCGACGCGAAGGAGCAGAGGCCGTCGTCACGGTGACGAGCCTCGTCACGGGCCACGCGCTCCCGACGGGCGTGCGCGCGGTGCGCGAGCTGTGGCTCGAAGTGACGACCGTCGATCGGGCGGGGCGGAGCACGATCGTGTCCGGCGCGCTCGACGGCGAACAACGACTCGCGCAGCCGCCCTCGGGCGCTCCGTGGATCGCGCTCCATGACGAGCTGTCACCGGGGCTTCCCACCGAGGCAACGATCGTACGCGTGCGTGCGTTGGAGCCTACGCAGTCGGTGTCTGCGCGCTTCGCGATCGCTGGAGAAACAGCGCTCGTTCGCGCTCGGTTGCGGTACCGAGCGCAATCGCAGTCGCTGCGCCTCGCGCTCGGACTCGAGGGACCTCCACCAGAACCGATCGACGTGGCGAGCGTAGAGACACCCTGGTGAGGTAGTGTCCCGCGCGAACGTGCTCGAAAAGATCCCGGACCGAAACATCCGACTCGTCTACGCGTCGATCTTCTTGCTCGGCGTCGCATACGGAGTGCCCATCGCGCTCTCGTCGCTCTTGCTCTCGCGACGGGGCTTCACCAAGGGGGACATCGGCACGCTCGCCGCGTTCTTCGCGGGTGGAATCGTCGCGCTCTCGCTCCCGATGGGCTCGATCATCAAGCGCTTCTCCGCGCGCAGGACGCTCATCGTCTCGCTGTTCGGCTACGCGCTCACGGTCGGCTCGTTTCCGTTCGTGCGCTCGTACCCGCAGTTTGCCGCGGTGCGCGTGATCGACGGGATGTGCTCGGTCGGCATCTGGGTCGCCTGCGAGACGATCCTCTTGTCGCGCGCAGACCGCCGGTACAAAGCCTTCGTCGTCAGCCTGTACGCGATCGCGATGGGCCTCGGGTACGTCGTCGGCCCCGTGATGGCGCACCTGATCGCGCACTTCGCGCCCATGGAGTACGCCTTCGTCGCAGCGGGGATCATCTCGGTGCTCTCGGGCCTGCTCGTGATGGCGCGGCTCGACCCCGATGTGCCCGACACGCACCACGCGCACGTGGTGGCGAGCGAAGGCGGCCCCTCCGAGTCGAACGCGACGGACTCGAAGCCGCCGTATCGCGCGGTGAGCTTCGTTCCCCAGCCGGCGTCGTCGGCGATGGCGCTGCTCGGCAAGATCCGCACGTCGTGCTTCGCGACGTTTTCGTACGGGTATTTTCAGGCGAGCGTCGTGCTCTTCTTGCCCCTGTACCTCATCGAGGCCAAGGGCATCCAAGAGTCCAAGACGATTCTCGTGCCCGCCTTCTTCGCCGCGGGGATGCTCGCGCTCTCGAACTTCACCGCCCGCTTCGGCGACCGGCACGGACACTTGCTTCTCATGCGCGTGCTCGGGGCCGTGGGCACCGTGATGGTCCTCGGGTTCGTGTGGATCGACTCGTTCTACGCGATGTGCGCCGCGGTCTTCGTCGCGGGCTCGACGCTCGCGTCGATCTCTCCTGTGAGCCTCGCGCTGCAGGGCGCGGTGGTCGCGCCGCCCGACTACTCGCGCGCCAACGCGATCTACAACGCGTTCTACGCGTCGGGGATGCTCCTCGGGCCGATCATCTCGGGGGCGATCTTCAGCCGCTCGGGCGGGGTTCCGATGCTGTTGCACCTCGCCGTGATGTGGGGAGCCTTCGTGATCTTCGCGACGATCTTCCGCTCCGACGACCCCACGTGGCGCGCGCAACGCGAGCACCCCACGGCGGCGACCGCGTAAGCGAATCGCGCGGCTCTTCCCCAGCGAGTCCATCGGCGCCGAAAACTGCGGTGCGCTCGCAGCGCGTCTGCGCGGCCAAACGCAGCGTGAAACGCGCTGCCGCGGCCTCACCCGCGGCTGCCGCGCGCCCCTCTCCCGCGAGATCGCGGGAGAGGGGCTACTGGGACCGAAGCGTCGCGGCAGAAAACCAACAGCTGTCGATGATGCACACAAAATCAAAGCCCCTCTCCCGCGCGGGAGAGGGGCGCGCGGCAGCCGCGGGTGAGGCCGCGGCAAACCACCGCGCGAAACGCGTGCTCGGATCGACATGCCTTCGACGTGTGTCGGGCGGTGACGCTCGATCGCACGAACCGCTGGAGTTCTCCCCACAGAACTGGCGATGAGCTGC
>JAEUKI010000089.1 GCA_016793325.1 Myxococcales bacterium
GGGCAGGTACACGATGATGCGCCCGTAGCCCGAGTAGATCCCGAAGCCCGATCCCGTCCACGCCAACGCGCGCGAGAGCATCACGGACGTGCCAGAGAACATCCCCGACGAGTTGAGCGCGCGAAGCTGCGTGATCGTCGCCGTTCCGCCGAACGTCGGAGCGTTGCCCGCGGCGTCCGCGAACGCGTACGCCACGCTCCCGCGCAGGTCCGACGCCAAGAGCTCGATCACCGCCGCAGGGCTCACCCTCGTCACGGTCGAGATGTCGCCCGCTGGCAAGAACACCGTCGAGCTGTCGCCAGAGTAGAAGACGCTCGACGAGGTCACCGCGAGGCCGCTGCCCTGATCGCCAGCGCCCGCGGTGAAATCGTCGACCGCCGGAGACAGTCGGCACATCGTCGTGTCGATCGACATCGTCGTGATGCGGAAGCTCGGGTCCGGAGCGCACACGCCGAGCACGCACGACTCGCCCGAGGCGCAACGCGTGCCGCACGCGCCGCAGTTGGCGCTGTCGAGCTGCGTGTTGGTGCACGTCCCCGAGGCGCCGCAGCGCACCTGGCCCGCGGAGCAAGCCGCGACGCACGCGCCGTTGACGCACGTTCGATCCGCGGAGCACGCGTTGCCGCAGCGACCGCAGTGGTTGTTGGACGAGCGCGGGTCCGTGCAGACGCTGCCGCACTGCAAGCTCGGCGGAGTGCATCCGCCGTCGACCATCGCCAACGTCTGGCACATTCCGGCGACGCACGTGGTGCCCGCGGCGCACGTCCTGCCGCACATCCCGCAGTTGCTGTTGTCGCTCGAGACGTCGGCGCAGCTCGCCCCGCACATCATCGTGCCAGCGCCGCACGTCGTGGTGCACATGCCGCCGCTGCAGAAGCTGCCCGCGGCGCACGCCGTCCCGCACATCCCGCAGTTGGCCGGGTCCGCGCTCGTGTCGACGCAGCGCGAGCCGCACAGAAGGTTGCCCATCACGCACTGGGTGACGCACATCCCGCTCGAGCACACTTGCCCCGCGGTGCACGCGCGGCCGCAGGCGCCGCAGTTGGCTCCGTCCGCGTTGGTGTCCACGCAACGATCGCCGCACGGGGTCTGCCCTGCGGGGCAGCGCGTGGTGCACGCGCCGGCTACGCACACCTGCGAGCCGCGGCAAGCGATGCCGCACCCGCCGCAGTTTTGCGGGTTATTTTGCAGATCGACGCACGATCCCGCGCACGCGGTCTGTCCGCTCGGGCAGCCCGTTCGACACGCGCCCATCGAGCACGTCTGCACGCTCGTGCACGCCGTGCCACAGGCACCACAATTCATCGGGTCGGTCTGGACGTCGACGCAGCTGCTGCCGCACACGGTCTGCATCGCGCCGCAGCTCGTGCGGCACATCCCCGCGGAGCACACTTGCCCTGCGGCGCAGCGCGTTCCACAGGCGCCGCAGTGGTTGACGTCCGTGCGCGTGTCGACGCAGAGCTCGGGCGCTCCAGCGTCCGCGCCTGCCGCGGAGCACCGCGTGAGGCTCGCCGCGCACGTGACGCCGCAGGTCCCCATCGAGCACACCTGCCCGGCGGCGCACGCGTTGCCGCAGGCGCCGCAGTGGGCGTTGTTGTTCGTGGTGGTGACGCACATTCCCCCGCAATTTTGCTGGCCCGGAGGGCAGCTCGGCGCGCACGCGCCCATCGAACAGACGGACGCGCCGACGCACGCGTTGCCGCACGCGCCGCAGTTTCGTGGGTCGGACGCGACGTCGATGCAGCGGCCGCCGCAGCGCATCTCTCCGCTCGGACAGCTGACGGTCGCGTCGATCGACGCGCCGGTGTCGTTGACGCCGGAGTCTTCCGTCGGGACAACTGGCGGCGAACACGCAGCCAGCAATGCAAAACATCCCGCCAAGGCGAATGCGCGCGCGGGAGAAAACAGGGTTTGCTTCATGGGGACGCTCGTTGCCAAAGCGTACCACCGACGCCCCTGTCCGAGGTCCTGCCCTTCGCCGCAGCGTGTCAGAAACAGCGGGCGAAATGCAGAGGAGTTTCACCTCGTGGTGACACAACGGTGACCGTGAGGGTGACCGCCCCAGTGATACCAACGGAGCATGCAGAGAAAGCAGGTTCCGATCGCGGTTGTTGGCATGAGCGCGCTGTTTGCGGGCTCGAGCGCGACGGACGGCGCCCACGGATTCTGGCGCGACATCATGGCTGGCCGCGACCTGATCACGGACGTCCCCGCGTCGCACTGGCTCATCGAGGACTACTACGACGCCGACCCCAAGGCGCCTGACAAAACCTACGCCAAGCGCGGAGCGTTCATCCAGCCGACGACGTTCGATCCGATGGCGTTCGGGGTTCCGCCGAACATTGTTCCGGCGACGGACACGGCGCAGCTGTTGGCGCTGATCGTCGCGCAGAAGGTCCTCGAGGACGCGGCCCGCTCGCAGTTTCGCGAAATCGACCGCGAGAAGATGTCGATTATCCTCGGGGTCACCTCGGCGCAAGAGCTCATGCTCGCGATGGCTTCGCGGCTGCAGCGACCCGTGTGGGTGCGCGCTTTGCGCGAGTGCGGGATGCCCGAAGACGAAGTGCAGCGGGCCTGCGACAAGATCTCGAGCAACTACACCCCGTGGCAAGAAGCGACCTTTCCGGGCCTGCTCGGCAACGTCGTCGCGGGGCGCATCGCCAACCGCTTCGACCTCCGCGGAACCAACGCCGTCACCGACGCCGCGTGCGCGAGCGCGCTCGCCGCGCTCTCGATGGCGATGGCCGAGCTCAGCACGGGTCAGAGCGACGTCGTGATCGCCGGCGGCGTCGACACGATGAACGACATCTCGATGTACGTCTGCTTCAGCAAGACGCCGGCGCTCTCGCCCACGGGCGACTGCCGTCCCTTCAGCGACGCCGCAGACGGAACGATGTTGGGCGAAGGCCTCGCCATGCTCGCCCTCAAGCGACTCGAAGACGCCGAGCGCGACGGCGACCATGTGTACGCAGTGCTCACCGGCATCGGGACCTCCAGCGACGGCCGCGGCCCGAGCGTCTACGCCCCGCTGCCCGCAGGACAAGCGAGGGCCCTTCGCCGCGCGTACGAAGTCGCTGGCTACAGCCCCGAGACCGTCGAGCTCGTCGAAGCGCACGGAACGGGTACCAAGGCCGGCGACGCCGCCGAGTTCGAGGGACTTCGCACGGTCTTCAGCGAGGCCAACGCAGACACCAAACAATGGTGCGCGCTCGGGAGCGTGAAGTCGCAAATCGGCCATACCAAGGCGTCCGCAGGCGCCGCGGGGCTCTTCAAAGCCGTGATGGCGCTGCACCACAAAGTGCTCCCGCCCACGATCAAGGTCGATCGGCCCAACCCGAAGATCGAGATCGAGAAGAGCCCGTTCTACTTGAATACACGCACACGACCGTGGATCCGCAACGGGGCTCACCCCAGGCGCGCGGGCGTGTCTTCGTTCGGCTTCGGCGGCAGCAATTTTCACGTCACGGTCCAAGAGTTCGTCCCGAGCGCGGGCAGCACCGCGAGGACCGCGTGGCGCGTTCGCTCGGCGCCGACCGAGCTCGTGGCGCTCTCGGCGCGCACGCCTGCAGAGCTCGTTTCGTCCGTGAAATCACTGATCGAAACGATGGGCTCCAAGCCGCTCGCCGACGTCGCTCGGGTGAGCCAGCTCCGCTTCGACCCGTCCCTCGACGCGCGGGCCGGCGTCGTGGCGACGGACACGAAGGACCTCGCGACGAAGCTCTCGCAGTTGGCGGCGCACTTGGAGAAGAGCCCGACTGCTTCGTTGGAGGTCCCGTCGGGGATCTTCTACGCGTGCGGCGAGGCGCCCGGAGACGTGGCGTTTCTGTTTCCCGGTCAGGGGTCGCAGTACGTGGGGATGGGCGCGGAGCTCGCGATCGAGCGCGACGAAGCGCGCGCCATGTGGGACCGCGCTGCGAATCGCACGTTCGACGGCCGCGCGGTGCACGAGCTCGTCTTCGCGCGCCCCGTGTTCAGCGACGAAGCGCGCGAAGCACAGCACAAAGAGCTCACGGCGACCGAGTGGGCCCAGCCCGCGATCGGGCTCGCGAGCGTCGCCACGATGAACACCCTCGCGGCGCTGGGGATCAAGCCCGCGTGCACCGCGGGGCACTCGTACGGAGAGCTCACGGCGCTCTATTGCGCGGGCTCGCTGGATTTCGAGGGATTTCTCAGCGCGTCTCGCCGTCGCGGCGAGCTCATGCGCGACGCGGCGAAGACGCCGGGCTCGATGACCGCGGTCGTTCACGACGTCGCGGCGGTGCGCGCGTTCTTGAAAGAGTGGGCCATCGCGGACGTCGTCGTGGCCAACCACAACGCGCCCACCCAGGTCGTCCTGTCCGGGACCACCGCGGGAATCGAAGCGGTCGAGAAGAAGCTCGCCGAGCGCGGGATCACCGCGAAGCGCTTGCCTGTGGCCACGGCGTTTCACTCGAGCGTGGTGTCCGCGTCCAGCGCTCCGTTCGGCGCGTTTCTCGCGAGCGTCCCTGTGAAGAGCCCCGCGATCCCCGTCATCGGTGACGCGGACGCAGACCCGTACCCCGGCGAGCAAGACGCGATTCGTCAGCGGCTCGCCTCGCAGCTCGCGCTTCCCGTGCGCTTCGTCGACGTGATCGAGGCGATGTACGCCCGCGGCGCGCGGACGTTCGTCGAAGTGGGCCCGGGCTCGGTGCTCACGGACCTCGTGGGGCGCATTCTCTCTGGCCGCGCCCACCGCGCGATCGCCACCGACCGCAAGGGAAAGCACGGGCTCACCTCGCTCAACGAGGCGCTCGGCAAGCTCGCGGTCGCGGGCGTGAAGGTGGACTTCGCTCCATTGTGGACTGCGTATGAAGACCGCACCGAGGTCGCGCCGAAGAAGAAGGCCGCGCTCGAGCTGCAGATCACCGGCAGCAACTACGGCAAGCCCTATCCCCCGCCCGGCGGCGCGAGCGCGCTGCCCAAGCCCAACCCCGCGCGCCCCGCGGTCGCAGCGCCCACGAATTCAACGGCGCCCGCGGCAACGCCCACGAGCGCGACGGCCCCCGCTGCGAAGGCCACTGCCACGAGCGCGAGCGCGAGCGCGACAAGCCACGCTGCGCCTGCGCCGAGCGCGGCGCCCGCATCGAGTCCCACGAAATCAACTCACGCGACGAACGGCAAGACCAACGGCGTCGCGATTGCCTCTGCTCAACCCCCTGTCCGCAACGGAACTGCCATGACCCAAGGCCCGAACAACAAGCCCGCCCTCGCCCCCTCGGACAACGTTCAACTCGCGTGGGTTCGCGCGTACCAAGAAGCGCAGCGACAGACGATCGAAGCGCACGCGTCCTACCAGCGCGCGATGGCCGAGACGCAGGTCGCGTTTCTCGACATGGCCAAGTCGAGCTTCAACGGCCTCGCCGCGATCTTGTCGGGTCAACCTGTGGTCGTGACCGAGACGAGCGCGCCCGTCGCGCTGCCCGCGCCGACCGTGATCACCACGCCCGCGCCCGCCCCCGTGGTGTACGCAGCGCCCGCGCCCGTGGTGCACAGCGCGCCTGCGCCTGTCGTTCACGTCGCGCCTGCGCCTGCGCCGGTGGTTCACGCAGCGCCTGCGCCTGCGCCGGTAGCGGCCCCCGTCGCGGCTCCCGCGCCCGTCGCAGCGAAGCCCGCGGCGGCCCCTGCGGCGTCTTCTTCGGGCGTCGATCTCGAAAAGGTGATGCTCGAGGTCGTCAGCGAAAAGACTGGGTATCCCGCAGAGATGCTCGGGATGCAGATGGAGCTCGAGGCGGACCTCGGGATCGACTCGATCAAGCGCGTCGAGATTCTTTCGGCGATGCGCGCGCGCGTCCCCAACTTGCCCGAAGTGAAGCCCAACGAGCTCGCGCAGCTCCGGTCGCTCGGGCAGATCGTTGATTACATGCGCGAGCGCTCGGGTGGAGCGAGCGCGCCTGCGGCAGCCACCACGGCGGCTCCCGTTGCGGCAGCGGCGCCGGTTGCGCCGAGCGCGCCTGCACCGGCGTCTTCTGGGGTCGACCTCGAGAAGGTGATGCTCGAGGTCGTCAGCGAAAAGACTGGGTATCCCGCGGAGATGCTCGGGATGCAGATGGAGCTCGAGGCGGACCTCGGGATCGACTCGATCAAGCGCGTCGAGATCCTTTCGGCGATGCGCGCGCGCGTCCCCAACTTGCCCGAGGTGAAGCCCAACGAGCTCGCGCAGCTCCGCTCGCTCGGACAGATCGTTGATTACATGCGCGGCCGGTCCGGCGGTGACTCGGCGACGAGCGTTCCCTCGTCGGCGGCGACCCGTTTATCGGTCAGCGCGCCCGAGCGCGTGCCCAAACGCAAGGCCCCGATGGTGGGTCGATTTGCGGTTCGTATGAATTCATGTGCCCCTGTCGGCCTCGCGATCCGCGGGCTGTACGCGGGCGGCCGCGTGGTGATCACCGACGACCAGACCGGCGTCGGTGAAGCCCTCGTGCGCGAGCTCGCGACGCGCTCGGTGCGCGCCGAGCTGTGCGCCGAGGGAGCAGCGCCCGAGGACACCGACGTGCTCGTGTGCCTCGCGGGCCTGCGCGCCGCGAGCTCGATCGACGAGGCCATCGCGTGCAATCGCGCGGCGTTTTCGTCGGTCAAATCCGTGGCAAAGCGCTTCGCCGACAAGGGCGGAACGCTCGTCACCGTGCAAGACACCGGCGGTGACTTCGGCCTCTCGGGGCGCGAGCCCCTTCGCGCGTGGCTCGGGGGCGTCTCGGCGCTCGCGAGGACGTGCGCGCAAGAGTGGCCGAACGCGACGGTGGCAGCGATCGACGTGCACCGCGCGGGTCGTGACGCGACCGCCGTGGCGCGAGCGATCGCGGACGAGCTCGTGTACGGCGCGGGACAACGCGAAGTGGGCCTCGCTGCGGACGGCGGGCGATTTGCCGTTCAATCCGTCGAAGCGCCGTTGCCCGAAGAGGGGACGCCCTCGCTCCCCGAAGGCTCGGTGGTGGTCGCGACCGGCGGCGCGCGCGGCGTGACCGCGTCGTGCTTGATCGCCCTCGCGAGCGCTCGGCCCGTGAAGATCGCGCTGCTCGGTCGCACGGCGCTCGAGGACGAGCCCGCGTGGGCGACAGGACACAAGGACGAGATCGCGCTCAAGCGCGCGTTCATGATCGACGCGCAGAAGCGCGGCGCGAAGGTGACGCCCGTCCAAGCGGGACAAGCCGCGGCCAAGGTCCTCGCCAACCGCGAGGTGCGCCAGACGATGGACGCGATCACAGCCGCGGGATCGTCGGTGAAGTACCTCGCGACGGACGTGCAAAACGCGACCGTGCTCCGCGCGGCGCTCGACGAAGTGCGCGCGGCGTGGGGGCCGGTGCACGCGATCGTTCACGGCGCGGGCGTGCTCGCGGACAAGCTGGTCGTCGACAAGACGCAAGAGCAGTTCGACCGCGTGTTCGACACGAAGGTGTCCGCGCTGAAGACCTTGCTCGAAGCGACCGCCAGCGATCCATTGCGGGCGATCTGCAACTTCTCGTCGGTCGCAGCCCGCACAGGAAACACAGGCCAATCGGACTACGCGATGGCCAACGAGGTGCTCAACCTCGTCGCGAGCGCCGAGCGCGCGCGGCGCGGGGGCGCGTGTGTCGTGCGCTCGCTCGGCTGGGGCCCGTGGGCCGGGGGAATGGTCACGCCCGAGCTCGCGCAGCACTTCGAGAAGATGCGCGTTCCGTTGATCGCGATCGACGCGGGCGCGGACGCTTTTGTGCGCGAGCTCAACCGCGAGGGCGACGACGGGCACGTGGTGCTCGGCGGCGCTCCCGGAACAGGTTCGCTCGGGAGCGACTCGGACAAGCCCGTCGTGTGCGAAGTGCTCCCGAGCGCGAGCACGCACGAGTACCTGCAAGATCACGCGATCGCGGGCGTCGTGGTCGTCCCCGTGGTGATGGCCCTCGAGTGGATCCAGCGCGCGGCCAGGGCGCTCTCGCCCGAGCGCGTCGTCCGCGGCCTTCGCGCGGTCAAGGTCCTGAGCGGGATCAAGCTCGAGCGCTTTCACGCGGGCGGAGATCGCTTGGTCCTCACCGCGAAGAAGCTCTCGAACGGAACGGGAATCGTCGCGCAGGTTGAATTGAGGGGCCGCAACGATCGCCTGCACTACAGCGCGCAGGTCGAGCTCGGGGCGCCGCTCGAGACCGCGGGTCCTGCCGCGCCGTCCCCGGGCGCGAGCCTCGAGCCGATCGACGGCCCTGTGTACGACGGCTTCGCGTTGTTTCACGGCGATCGATTTCGTGTGCTCTCGCGCGTGGACGGCTCGGCGAAGTCTGGCGCGAGCGCGGTCGTGACGGGTCTGCGCGAGCGAGGGTGGCGCGACGAGCCGTGGCAGTGGGACGTCGCGACGATGGACGGAGCGCTGCAGCTCGCGGTGCTCTGGGCCAAGCGCGCGCTCGGCGGAGCGACGTTGCCGATGGCGATCGGCGCGGTGGACGTGTACGCGAACGGCGCGATCACGAGCCCCGTGCGCTGCGTGGTGGCGGGGCGATCTGCCGGTGATTCGCGCGCGGTGAGCGACGTGTTCGTCGTCGACGAGCGCGGAGCGACGATCGTTCAACTGAGCGGCGTCGAGACGATCCTGCGCCCCGACGCGCCTCAGGCGACGGTCCAAGGGTGAGCGTTCGGGGCCACCACACGCGCTGCCGCGCGGAGCCGGCCCCCACCCGGCGCTGCCGCGCGCCCCGCCCCCGCCTGAACGGCAGGGGCGGAGCTTGGTTTTATGTGTTTGTAATTGTGTGGCGATCGCGTGGTGGGGCTCGTCTCTCGACTCGCATTTCGCCTGGAATTTCGCTGGCACCATGCGAAGCCGCCGCCCCTGCCGTTCAGGCGGGGGCGGGGCGCGCGGCAGCGCCGGGTGGGGGCCGGCTCCGCGCGGCAGCGCCGGGTGGGGGCCGCTCCGCGCCGCCGCGCCGCACACCGCCATTCTCCCACTGAATTCTCTACCCATTTGCACTCCGTTCACCCATGACCTTCGAACCCATCGCGATCGTTGGACTCGGCTGCGTGCTCCCTGGAGCGCTCTCGCCTTCGGCCCTCTGGGACAACGTTGTGCGCGGGCGCTCGGCGCTCTCGCGCGTCGCGCGCGGGCGCTGGGGGCTCGCTGAGGCACACACGTCCGGAACGCCCGCCGCCCACACCGATCGCACTTGGAGCGACGTCGGCGGCTACGTCACCGGCTTCGACGCCAGCGATTCGCCCTGGGATCCGCGCGGCTTCGCGATGAGCTCGGACGAGATCCTCGCGCTCGACCCGATGTTTCACTGGGCCATGCACAGCGGGCGCGAGTCCCTTCGCGACGCGGGGCTCGACGGTCGCGGCCCGTTGGCTTCGCAGCTCGCCTCGCGCGCCGCGGTGATCTTGGGAAACCTCTCGTTTCCCACGGAAGCGCACGCGCGCTTCGCCGAGGACGTGTGGCTCGCGGAGCAAGATCCCTCGCTCGCGAGGCTCCGCGCGATCGCGGGTCGCGGTCAGCCTCGGCCCCATCCGCGAAATCGCTTCTCGTCGGGCCTGCCCGCGGTGCTCACGCAGCGCGCCCTCGGGCTCTCGGGACCGGCGTTTTGCTTGGACGCCGCGTGCGCCTCGTCGCTCTACGCGCTCGAGATCGCGTGTCGAAAGCTCCAGCGCCGCGAGGTCGACCTCGCCATCGCGGGCGCCGTCAACCGCGCGGACGACCTCTTCATTCACATCGGGTTCTGCGCGCTCTCGGCCATGTCGCGCACCGGGCAGAGCAGGCCCTTTCACCGCGACGCGGACGGCCTCGTGCCCGCGGAGGGCGCCGCGACGCTCGCGCTCGTGCGCCTCGAGGACGCGGTCGCTCGTGGAATTCGTGTGCGCGCAATCATCCGCGGCGTGGGGCTCTCGAACGACGGGCGCGGCCGCGGGCTGCTCGCGCCGTCCGAAGAGGGCCAGCGCAGGGCGCTTCGCAGCGCGTACGAGATGGCAGGCATTTCGCCGGCCGAAGTGAGCTTGCTCGAGTGCCACGCGACGGGGACGCCCGTCGGCGACGGAGCCGAAGTGCGCTCGACCGCGAGCGTGTTCGAAGGGACGGGCGCGAAGGACGTTCCGCTCGGGTCGCTGAAGAGCAACCTCGGGCACCTCGTGACCGTGGCGGGCGCGGCCGCGATCATCAAAGTGGCCTCGGCGATGGAGCACGGCGTTCGCCCGCCGACGCTCCACGCAGACGCGCCCATCGACGCGCTGTCCTCGACGCCGTTTCGGCTCCTTCACGAAGCCGAGCCTTGGTCCAAAAGGAAGCTCGCGGGCGTCTCGGCCTTCGGCTTCGGCGGCAACAACGCGCACGCCATCCTCGAGAGCGCCGAGGGCGCCGCCGCTCATCGGCCCATGATTTCAACCGGCGTCGAAATCACCCCGCGAGCGCCCGCGATGGCCATCGTCGCGGTGGCCGCGCGCGCCTCGACCGCGGATCGCACCGAGCTCGTGCGCGAGCGCGTCCTGGGCGACACGCCTTCGCGCGAGCCCATGAGCGCGGTCACCGTCGAGATGGACGGGCTCAAGTTTCCGCCAAACGACCTCGCGCACACGCTCGCGCAGCAGCTCTTGGCGCTCGACGTGTGCCGCGAGCTCGGCCGCGCGGTTTCGCTCGAGCGCGAGCGCACTGCCGTGCTCGTCGGGATGGGCTGCGACTCGGAGATCGCCCGCTACGGCGCTCGCTGGCGCATGGCCGAGTGGGCCCGCGCAACGAGCACGGACGACGCGTGGATCGAGTCCGCGCGCGACGCCTTCGTCCACAAGCTCGAAGCCGCCGGCGTCGTCGGAACGATGCCCAACATCCCCGCCAACCGCGTGAGCAGCCAGCTCGACCTCGGCGGCCCGGGCTTCACGATTTCGAGCGAAGAGCGCTCGGGCCTCGACGCGCTCTCGGTCGCGATCGACGGCCTCGCCTCGGGCACCATCGACGCCGCGATCGTGGGCGCCGTGGACCTCTCGCACGAGCCCGTGCACCGCGCCGCGCTCGCGGCGTTGGGGCACACAGCGCAGTCGGGCGACGGGGACGCCGCGGTGGCCTTCGTCGTCGTCCGCGAAGAGACCGCCCTCTCGCGGGGGTTGCCCGTGCTCGCGCGCGTCGAGCGACACACACAATCGAGTGAAGCTTCGAAATACAGCCTCGTCGTCGGCGACGGCCCCGACGCGACCGTCGACGCAGCGCGCTTCTTCGGCCGAGCGCACGCGGCGCACGGGCTCGTCTCGCTCGCCGTGGGGCTGTGGACCAGCGCTGCGCGGGGAGAGCCCGCGCTCGTTCGCGTGCGCGGCCTCGAAGGCGTCGCGTCCGAGTGGAAGCTCACCGCCGTCGACCGCGAGCGCGCGCTCGCGACGCGATCGCCCACGTACAAGCACCCCGCGCGACGTCCTGCGCACCCACACACCATCAAGATTCCCATGGCAACTCAGAGCCGCTCGACCTCGCAACGCATGGAGCGCGCGCCTGCGCTCCCGCCCGTCTCCAACGCCCCGCGCGTCGCGCTGCCGCCCGCGGCGCCTGCGCCCATCGCGCCGCAGTACGTCGCGCCCGCCGTCGCGCCCGTCGCGCCGTTGGCCGCCGAACGAACGATCGATCACGAGCCCGTGGCGCCGAGCGAAGTGCTCTCGCCGAGCGAGGCGCTCGCGTACGAAGCGCAGTGGTCGCTCGACGAGCTTCCGAGCGACCCGGTGACGACCGCCCTGTTGGCGCAGGCGAGGGTCGCCGCGGTTCAGGCGGATTTTCTCGGGCAACAAGCCGCTGTTCACCGGGCGTTCTTGCAGGCGATGACGACGCCGCCAGGGCTCTACGTGGCCGCGTCGCAGAGCGCGCCGGCGATCGATCCGCACATGATTTCAACGCTCGCACAGCCCCTGCAGCCCCTGCAGCCCGCGCAGCCCGCGCAGCCCGTGGCCCCAGTCGCGCAGCCCGTCACTGCGCCCGCACCCACTGCGGCGCCCGTCGCGACGGTCGTTCGCTCGGTGGCGCCTGCGGTCACGGTGACGACGACTTCGGCGACCCCCGTCGCCGCGAAGGTGCTCCCGGGGCCCAAGTACTCGCGCGCAGACCTCGAGGTGCTCGCCGGGGGAAAGATCTCTTCGATTTTTGGCCCACAGTTTCAAGCGCAGGACCAGTACCACCGTCAGGTGCGCATGCCCGAGCCGCCGTTGCTGCTCGCGGACCGCGTGACGGGCATCGACGCGGTCCCGCTCTCGATGGGCACAGGAACGCTCTGGACCGAGACCGACGTCACCCGCGAGAGCTGGTACCTCACGCCCGAGGGGCGCATGCCCGCGGGCGTGATGATCGAGTCGGGCCAAGCCGACCTGCTCTTGATTTCGTGGCTCGGGGTCGACATGCTCAACAAGTCCGAGCGTGTCTATCGTCTGCTCGGCTGCGAGGGGTCGTGGCACGGAGAGCTCCCGAAGCCGGGCGACACGCTCGTGTACGACATTCACATCGACGGCCACGCGAACCAGGGCGACGTGCGGCTGTTCTTCTTTCACTACGACTGCCACGTGAACGGCGAGCTGCGCTTGCGCGTGCGCGGCGGACAAGCGGGCTTCTTCACGGACGCCGAGCTCGCGGAGTCGGGCGGAGTGCTCTGGAGCGCGACGGACGAGAAGGCCGACCCGCAATGGCGCAAGGACGCGCCGGCGAAGCGCTGCGAGAAGACCTCGTTTTCGCGTGACGAAATCCTGGCGTTCGCGAACCGTCGCCCGTGGGAGTGCTTCGGTCGCGGCTGGGAGTACACCCGCGCGCACGTTCGCACGCCGTCGTTCGGACCCGAGCGGATCGTGTTTCAGCACCGCGTGACCGAGCTCGCGCACGACGGCGGCCCGTGGGGGCAGGGCTACCTGCGCGCCGAGCAAGACGTGCGACCGGACGACTGGTTCTTCTCGGGTCACTTCAAGAACGACCCCTGCATGCCCGGGACGCTCATGTTCGAGGGCTGCCTGCAAATGATGGCGTTCTACCTGGGCTCGCTCGGGTACACGATCGACCGCGACGGGTGGCGCTTCGAGCCCGTGCGCGACGAGAAGTACCTGATGCGCTGCCGCGGACAGGTCACGCCGAAGTCCAAGCAGGTCGTCTACGAGATCTTCATCAAAGAGGTGATCGCCGGTCCGGAGCCGACTGTGTTTGCGGACCTGCTCTGCACCGTGGACGGGCTCAAGGCGTTTCACGCGAGGCGCGTCGGACTGAAGCTCGTACCCGATTGGCCGCTCGCGGACTGGAAGGGTATCGGCCCCCACACCGAGCAAGAGACCGGGACGCCCGTCGCGCTCGCAACGCTCGGCGGAATGCAGGGTTGGCGCGAGCCCAAGCCCGTCGCCTCGGTGGACGGGTTCGACTTCGACTACGGGTCGTTGGTCGCGTGCGCGTGGGGCCAACCATCGACGGCGTTCGGGCCGTTCTACAAGCGCTTCGACGGCGATCGTCGCGTCGCGAGGCTCCCTGGGCCGCCCTACCACTTCATGTCGCGCATCACGAAGGTGGACGACGGCGCGGGTGGTCACGGGATGGGCGCCATGAAAATCGGCACCAATATCGAAGTCGAGTACGACGTGCCCGACTCCGTCTGGTACCTCGAGCAAAACGGCGCGCGCACAATGCCGTTCTGCGTGCTCATGGAGGCCGCGCTTCAACCCTGCGGTTGGCTCGCGAGCTACGTGGGCAGCGCGCTCAGCGCGGACATCGACCTGCTCTTTCGCAACCTCGACGGCACCGGAACGCTCTTCGAAGACATCGTCCCCGAGCACGGCCCGCTCGTGACCAAGGCCCGCATCGACTCGATCTCTCAAACCGCGGGGATGATCATCGAGTCCTTCACCGTGCAGTGCTTCCAGCAGGGACGGCGCGTGTACGAGATGAAGACCGTGTTTGGTTTCTTCCCGAAAGAAGCCTTCGAAAACCAAGTGGGCCTGCCCGTGGGCGACGCCGAGCGCGCGCGCTTCGAGCTCCCTGCGACAAGCGTGATCGAGCTCGACCGCGAGAAGCCCGCGAAGTATTTCGTGGGTGACAAATCAAACGCCACCCTCGCGGACCCGATGCTCCTCATGCTCGACCGGGTCGTCCGCTGGGAGCCCGAGGGCGGCGCGAAGGGCCTCGGCTACGCGCGGGCAGAGAAAGACGTCGACCCGAGCGAGTGGTTCTTCAAAGCCCACTTCTTTCAAGACCCCGTGCAGCCTGGGTCGCTCGGAATCGAAGCGTTTTGCCAGCTCGTTCAGTGGACCATGCTCGAGAAGGGCATCGGCGCGGACATCCCCAACGGCCGCTTCGAAGCCGTGATGACCGGCAAGCCCGTCACCTGGAAGTACCGCGGCCAGGTCGTCCCCAAGAACGAGAAGATCACGTCCGAAGTGGAGCTCACCGAAGTGGGCCGCGACGACAAGGGCGCGTACGTCCTGGCCGACTGCTCGCTCTGGGTCGACGGCAAGAAGATCTACCACGCCAAGAACCTCGGGATGCGCGTCGTCCCCGGCTCGCCCACGGTGCCCGTCCCGCCGCCCGGCCACACAAAGCACACACAATCAAACGGGAGCTCTCCGCACAGCGCGTTATCGTCCTCGACCAGCGCGCGCGAGGGCTCGCTCTCGCTCGCGAAGGACCCGTGGATCGGCGATCACCGCCCCACGTGGACCATCGCGGCGCTCCCGATGATGTCCGCGATCGACGCGCTCGCCGCGCAAGCGCAGCGCGTCACGGGCAAGCTCGTCACGTCGGTGCGCGACGCCCATATGAAGCGCTGGATCACGGTTCCCGACGGCGAGATCGTGCGAACCCGCGTCGAAGCCCAGGGTGATCCCGGCGCGCTCGCGTGCTCGCTGAGCGTGTGGCGCGAGGCGAGCGACCCGCGGCTTTCGCGCTTCGAAGTCGCGTCCACGGCCACGGTGCACACCGCGGACGCGTGGCCCGCGGCGCCCGTGGCGTTCGCGCCGATCACGGACGGACAGGACGACGGGGATCCGTACGAGCGCGGGGCGCTCTTTCACGGGCCTGCGTTTCGCGCGGTCACGAGCCTGCGCACGGGGCCCTCGGGAGCCACGGCCCACGTGGACCTCGCGCGCTGCACCGTGGCGTACGGAGCGCTCAACCAGGGCGTGCTCGACGTGCTCACGCACGCGATTCCACACGACGCCCTGCACCGCTGGTCCGACGCGATCCCGTCGAGCCTCGTCGCGTACCCGCATCGCGTCGAGCGCTTGGATCTCTTCGCGAAGATCCCCACGCAAGGTCGCGCCCGCGTCGAAGCGCGCTTCGCGGGGATCGTCGACGAGCCCAACAGTCCGCCGAGCGACGGGCCGCGCTTCGTCGCGATCGAGCTGCAGCTCGTGCTCGAGACAACCGACACGGTGCTCGCGAGCATGCGGCTCGTCGAAGTGCTGCTCCCCAAAGGGCCCATCGGAGAAGCGCCGAGGCACCATCGGGTGGCGTTCTTGCGGGACGGCCGTTGGCTCCCGAGCGTCTCGCTCTCGCGCGAGACCGACGGCGTGACCGTGCTCGATCGTCGCGATGCTGCTTCGAGCGATTGGCTCCCCAACAACCTCGCGACGATCTACGGGGTCCCCGCTGCGCGGCGCGCGACGCTCCACGCGGAGATCGCGATCAAGGAGCACGCTTCGCGACGCGCGTTCGTGCACCCCTCGCGCATCACCGTGATCGACGGAGACTCTCCCGAGCCCGCGCTCTCACCGGTGCAAACCGTCGCGACGCACCACGCGGTCGCGGACGTGCGCCCGCTGCGCGCGCACCCGGTGATCGCCGAGCACGACGAGCAGGGTCGAATTCGTGTGCGCGACACGCGGCCGTCGCTTCTGGACCTGAGCCCTGTGCGTCGCTACTGGGATCGATGGTTCGGCGTGGGTCACTGGTTCGGCGAGGACCTGCACTACGGGCTCGTTCACAAGTTCGTGGGCGACGTGGTGGTGACGGACCCTGCGTCCTTCGCGAAGCTGCGCGGCCGGGCGTGCTTGTTTCTCGCGAATCACCAGGTCGCCGTCGAGTCATTGCTCTTCTCGGTGCTCGCTGCGGGCCTGACCGAGCAGCCGGTGGTCACGCTCGCCAAGGCCGAGCACCGGGACACGTGGCTCGGGCACTTTATCGATCACGTATTCAAGTACCCTGGCGTGCGCGACCCGCGGTTGATCACGTTCTTCGAGCGAGAGGACCGCGCGGCGCTGCTCGAGATCGTGGGCGAGCTCGCGCAAGAGCTCGCGTCCGGCGCCCGCTCGGTGATGGTTCACATCGAAGGGACGCGCGCGCTCTCGTGCCGAACGCCGGTCGTGAAGATGTCGAGCGCGTTCATCGACATGGCGCTGACCGTGCGCGTTCCGATCGTTCCGGTGCGATTCGTGGGGGGATTGCCGAGCGATCCGCCGCTCGAGACGCGCGTCGAGTTTCCCGTCGGGTACGGAAAGCAGGACTACTGGTTCGGCCGCGCGATCTTCCCCGAAGAGCTCGAGGCGCTTCCGTACAAAGACCGCAAGGCGCTGGTGATCGACGCGATCAACGGTCTCGGGCCGGGCGTCGAGCGCGAAGAGCCCTCCCCCGCGTCTCCCGAGTTCGAGCGCACCGTCCGCGCGTGGAGCGAGCGCTCGGGCGCCTCCCTCGAACACAGCGCGATCCTCGCGGCCACCTTGGGCTACTCGCGCAGCGAGGACACCGAGGCGCTCGCGCGCGCGCTGCGCGAGGGCGCATGGCGGCCAGAGGGCGGGGCCAAGGGCGAGTGGATGAAAACGTGGGCGCGGTGGTTCTTCGGGCAGAGCGGGTGAGAGAGCGGCCCGAGAGCGGCCCGAGAGAGCGGCCCCCACCCGCGCTTCCGCGCGCCCCGCCCCCGCCTGAACGGCAGGGGCGGAGCTTCGCATTGTGTCAGCGAATTTTCAGATCCAAAGCGTCGCAGCGGGAGACTCCATCAGCGGCGCTGTTTTGATAACACACCCACACAATGCGAAGCTCCGCCCCTGCCGTTCAGGCGGGGGCGGGGCGCGCGGAAGCGCGGGTGGGGGCCGCGCTCCGCGGCATTGCGCTCTCTCGGGGGGCCGCGCTCTCCCAGCGTGACCCAATTGGGTTCACAATGATCCCATGATCCCCGGCCGCGAGATCGCGAGCGAGGCGGTGCAGCGCGTGATCGCGCGGTGTCGAGCGTCGTCGCGGACGAGCTTCGAGCTCGTCGCAGAGAGCATCTTTCACGAGCGAGAGCGGCTGTTGCGCGCGACGCACGCGAGGCGCGCCGCGAGCGATCGCGCGTTTGTCGACGAGGTCGCGCGCGAGCTCGGGGCGATCGGCGCCGACGGGCTGCTCGAGGACATCGTCGAGCGGTACGCACACGAAATCGAGGGGCACTTCGACCCCAAGGTGTACGGCTTCGCCACGCGCGTGTTGCCCTTCGGGCTCACCGCGCTGCTCAACGGAACGCGCGCGCGCGACGCCCTCTTTCGCGTCCCCGAGCTGCGAACGCTCGACGCGCGGGTCTCGATCAGCGGCGAGACCGCCTCGCTCGCTCGCCTCGCCAAGGTCGGAACGCTCGTGTTCACACCGACCCACGTCTCCAACCTGGACTCGCTGCTGTTCGGCTACTCGATCTTTCGCTTGGGGCTTCCGCCGGTCGCGTACGGCGCCGGGCTCAACCTCTTCGAGCACCGGACCCTCGGGTACTTCATGCACAACCTCGGCGCGTACTCGGTCGATCGCAGCAAGACCGACCCGCTGTACCGCGCGGTGCTCAAAGAGTACGCGACGGTGCTGCTCGAGCGCGGAGAGCACGGGCTGTTCTTTCCGGGCGGGACGCGCTCGCGGTCGTTCGCCGTCGAGACGAGGCTGAAGAAGGGGCTGCTCGGCACGACCTTGACGGCGTATCGAAACAACTTGGTCACACACAAAATCAACTCAAAGGTCTTCGTCGTCCCCGCGACGTGCTCGTACCCGCTCGTGCTCGAAGGGCACAGCCTGGCCGAAGAGTTCTTGCTGCGGGCGGGGCGCGAGAAGTACGTCCCGCACGAAGACGACGGCTCGTTCGACCTGCGTTTCTGGCTGTCGTTCTTCGAGAAGCTCCTCGCGCTCGACGCCGAGGTGCACGTGCGCTTCGGGGCTGCCATGGACCCCTTCGGCAATCGCGTGGACAGCGACGGCGTGTCGCGCGATCCGCGAGGGCGCCCCATCGATCCCGCGGGATATCTCGAGCAGCGCGGGGTGATCGCCGAAGACCCCGCGCGCGACGCGGCGTACACCGAGATCCTCGAGCGCGAGGTGCTCCGCGCGTTTCAGCGGGACAACATCGCGCAGCCGACCTGGGCGCTCGCGTTCGCGGCGCTCGAGCACCACCGTCGCGGCCGCGAGGCGCACAACGTGTTTCGCTTGCTGCGCGAGCTCGTCCGAGGAACGCGCCTTCCCATCGCCCCCGTCCGCGCGCTCTTCGAAGCGCTGATCGAAGCGTTGAAGCAGCGCGAATCCGCGGGGCGTGTGACAGTGGGCGAAGAGCTGCGGGGCGATCCCCGCGCGGCCTTCGACCGAGCGATCGCGTGCTTCGCGACGTGGCACAAAGACCCAGTGCTTCGCGTCGAGGGCGACGCGCTGATCGTGGGAGAGCCGAGCCTGTTGTTCTACTACCGCAACCGACTCGAAGGCCTCGGGCTTCTCTCGTCACCGAACTTGATCCCCGCGGAGGTGCACGGATGAGCGGTCCCTTTGGCGCTCCGATCGCCATCATCGGCGCAGGAAACTGGGGAACGGTCCTCGCGCACCTCGCCGCGCGCGCCGGGCACGAGGTGCGGATCTGGTCTCGCGACGCCGCGCAGTGTGCAGAAATCAACGAGCACCGTAGCAACAGCCGCGCGATTCGCTCGCTGCGCGTCGACGAGCGCGTCCGAGGCGAGCCCGATCTACGCGCGGCGGTGACGGGCGCGGCGATGGTCGTGGTGGTGATTCCCTCGCAGGCGTTTCGCGAGGTCGCGCGCAAGTTGGGAGACGTGCTCGACCCGCGGCACATCGTCCTTCACGCGACCAAGGGAATCGAGCTCGGGACGCACCGTCGCATGAGCGAGATCCTCGAAGAAGAGACGTGCGCGCGACAGGTAGGGGTGTTGTCGGGGCCCAACATCGCCGCCGAAATCGCCGAGGGATTGCCCGCAGGAACGGTGGTCACCTCTCGCTTTCCGCACGTCGTGAAGGCGGGGAAGCAAGCGTTTACGAGCGGGCGCTTCATGGTGTTCGGCGCGAGCGACGTCGTGGGCGTCGAGCTCTGCGGCGCCCTCAAGAACGTGGTCGCGATCGCCGCCGGCATCGCGAGCGGGATGGGCATCGGAGAGAACGCGATGGCGTTGCTCGTGACGCGCGGGCTCGCCGAGATCACCGCGCTCGCGACGGCGATGGGCGCAAGGCCCGGAACGCTCGCGGGCCTCGCAGGCGCTGGCGACCTCATGGTGACGTGCCGCAGCCAGCACTCGCGAAATCACCGCGTTGGCGAGGCGCTCGCGAAGGGAGCCTCGCTCGAAGAAGCGGTCGCCAAGCTCGGAATGGTGGCTGAAGGCGTCCCGACGGCCATCGCCGCGAGGGAGCTCGCCGCAGCACACGAAATCGAGTGCCCGGTGCTCGAGCGGGTGTACCGAATCGTTCACGAGGGCGTAACTCCGCGCGACGCGCTGGACGAGCTCTTGCGCATGCGCGCAGGGCGCGACGTGGCGTGGGTGTAGCGCGATCGCAGCTCCGCTTCGGGTCTGTGACAGGCGCGAACGCTGACACCTCGTAGACGCATCAATTCTCGATCTTGCCTGTCATCCTCCGAACCCGGCTCCGCTGTAGGCTCGGCGCGATGCTCCTCTATCGACCCGTGGGACTCGAAGAGCTGTTGTTGATCTTCGACGCGAAGGCGAGGGCCTACCCGCCTCGCCTCCCCGACCAGCCCATCTTCTATCCCGTGCTCACGCGCGACTACGCCGCGCAAATCGCCCGCGAATGGAACACCAAGTCCGGAACCCTCGCGGGCTACGTCACGCGCTTCTCGATCGACGACGGCTACGCGCGCACGTTCGAGCCGCAGACCGTGGGCTCGTCGGCGCATCGCGAGCTGTGGGTTCCCGCGGAAGAGCTCGACGCGTTCAACGCGCGGCTCGAGGGCCCGATCGAAGTGATCGACGCGTTCTTCGGCGCGGGCTTCGCGGGCGTGATTCCGAGCGAGGGAGCGCTCGCAGGGTGCGACGCGACCGCGCAGCTCGCGAAGCTATCCGCGCTCGCCAGCGAAGATCACCGTGCGTTCGAGCGCGCGATCGTCGCCAACGCGCGAACGGTGTACGCGCACTATGGGTTCTGGCAGAGCACGGACGGGCGCGGGCTCGCAGAGGCCACGCGCGACGAGCTCCTCGCGAACGTGGCCAGCGTGTGGCGAGCGCACACGGAGCACGCGCGTGTCCCGCTCGCGGCGCGGGAGCGGTGAATGGCGTGAGGCGAGGATGAAAGACGCGGGAGTTGAAAACGCGCACAGAGTATCGCAGCGGGCGAGCGAAGATCCCGTGGCTCGCAGGATTGCCGAGCAGCGTGCTCTGGCTGCAATCACGTGGAAGATGGACATCGACGCAGTGCGAGAAGAGACGCGCATCGAGGGGCTCCGTTCATCGATCGTCGACCTTTGTGAAGTGCTGGGAATCGAGCCTACTGAGCCGCAGCGCGCGTCGCTCGCGGACATGACGCTGACCGAGCTCGACGAGCTTCGGCAGCGCATCAAGAACGAGCGCCGCTGGCCCGACGAGCCCCACTCGCCCGTCGCATCGTCGCGCTCGAAGACACCCGCGCCCCACTCGTCGCGCACCATCAACCTCGGAGCGCCGACGATCTGATCGTAGCGATACTCTCGAGTACGTGGCGTCGATCACTGAAGACGCTTCTGATGAAATTTGGCGATCTCCCATAGCCTCTCGAAGCCGGCAACTACTTGGTACGACTCTACTAGCATCATCCAATCTTCATTTTCCGCGGACGTAGTGACGGAAGCGAATTGCAAAACTCGGCACGCAAGCGCATGGCACTGCGCAAGTTCACTGATACGCGGATGATCAGGACACGCGAGCATTGCAAGCTTTGAAGAAACGGCTAGACAATAGCACCAAATCAGGTCGCAGTTCGCCCCGTGCAGTCGAACCTCTCGCCGCATGAAGTTCCGACATTCGCCAGCATAGTCATCAGAAATACTGCCCAACATCGAACTAATAGCGCTCGACTCCTGCTGTGTCGGAAACCAATGAGTTGAAACGAACTTGCTGATCTCGAGCGACACGATCGTAGGCCGCACCTCCTGCTCCCCAAACGTATCTTCAATGGCGTCATAGGCGACAAAAACATACCACAGCAAGACGCAAGTTGGGTGAAGCAATTCAGGACTGACGCTCATGCTGGTCAAGCAAAACCTATCATATCGGCGCCATGCGTGTCGTGCAGCATCCACCCCGGAGAACCCGCTCGTTAGAATACAACTATGCGCTTCGGAGAAACCCAACAAATACCGCGACGCTCGTCGTAGGTTTCTCTCTTCGCGGCATTGGTTCGGACTGAACTTCGACGGTCCTTCCGCCGTCGATCCGCTCGGGCATACGCGATGCCCATCGCGGGCGCGGCATCGCGATACTCACTGAAGAAGTCGCTGTTGGTGCTTGGAAAGCTCCCACAGTTCCTCGAACGCAGCAATCGTGTGATACGAATCGACGAGTCGCTGCCAGTCAGCGTTGGCAGGCAGAGAAATGACGTCAGGATACTTCAATACCTGACAAGCAAATCTGTGACACATCGCAAACTCGTTGAAACGCGGATGTTCAGGACAAGACTGCATAGCGAGCTGGGACGAAACGGCAAGACATTGAGCCCAAATCAAATCGCAGTTCAAGCCATGCAACCGCACTTCACGATCCATGAACTCGCGACACTCGCTCGCATACTCAATCGAGATTCGTCCCAGCATGCCACTAATCGACCGCGATTCTTCGTCTGTTGGGCACCAATGTTCTGATACAATGAGGCGGCACTCCTCAGAGATGATGGAAGTGTGCAACTTGCGATCTCCAAACACCTCATCGATGGCGTCGCGCGCAGCGACAACATACCAAAGCAAAACGGGGCAGGGGTGAAGCAACTGGGCGTAGTACATCATCGCGAGTCGACTAGATGAGTACCACTGCTGACGTCGATTGGTACCTCGAGCGTCGCTGTTTCGTGCTGTACGTGCTGTGTAAGGGACCGAGGGCTCGAACGCGTGCATCCCAGACTTTGGACTGTACGGTCGGACCATCGGTGGAACTTCACCTGATGAAGGCGGGGCCACCCGCAGTTCCTCCCAACGCGATCCTCGCCGGCCACGACTGCGACGCCGTCAGTGTGGGCGCGTTCGTGTCGTGATCGCCGTAATCGAACACGAGCTCCATGTGCGACGTGCTCGCGTCGAATGGCGTGGAGTTTCACAGACGATGCGTGCGGTTGTCCCAAGCTCCGTTACGGCGACAAACCACAGGACCGCACGCGGGCAACTGACTGCCACGCCGCTCTCATCGGTCCTCGAGCGAGTATGGATAGCTTACGCTTCGACGGGATGCTTGCCGCGAACATCCGCTGCGGCACGAACAACTTGTTGAATCCAAGAATTTGAACTCCACACACACTTAGCGTAGCGATACCACGGGACTTTGATATCGCCGAACGATTCAAGAAAGCGACGCCACTCGCGTTCGTACCCGTCACCGAGCGCATCTCCTCTGACTGAGGCCAATCGCCCGGCTACCCACCAGTCGAGAGCATATGGTGAAAAGTCAGAGAAAAACATATTGCCTTGCTGGCATACTCGAATCAGAGTCTCAAGCAACGAGGGAAAGGCCGTGTCCGATGGCTGCTTTGGCCAATTCGAAGCATCACTCATCATGGACTCGAGAGCATCGCAGTACTCTTCATACACCTGAGCGTCTGAAAGCTGACTGCGACCGAGCAGCCAGCACGCAGTCGGTCCAGAATAGTCTCGAATTTCCGCCCACGTCCGGGTGCGAGCGGACCATTCGGGAGAAGCGAGCGAATTGTAGTCGAGACCCTTCACGAAACTGTCGACTAAAAACGGGCTGGTGGGTCCACGGTATGAAGAGCGTTGCTTTCGAAGTGCGTCGGCTTTGTTCATTGTATCCTCGCATTCGGTCGCGGTACGTAACCAAGCAACATTGCGGAGGTTGGCTGGGTGATTTCATTCTGTTGCCCAGGTCTTGTATCGAAGGTTGGCGTCGCTACTTCTCGTGTTGCTTGCAGGCACTCGGCAGTTGCTACGGATCGCCGCTTTGCGGGGGTCACAGTATCGCGAGAGTAGCGACGCCGCAAATGCACTGGGTTTCGTCAGTTCGCGGAGCTCGTGGCCGAATCCCTACCTAGCTACGCGGCATTCGCAGATTGTCTATATCACGTTCCGCGTCGCTTCCCACTGCTCGGGCAGCATTCCGACGCGGTACCACTCCAGCGCGTCTTCGATGCAGTCTCCCGCGAACCACCACTCATCGACGCCGTAGGCGAATCGACACTTCCCGCTAACGCCAACCCAGAGCGTGCATGAAGCGTCGACGCACGAGCACAGCGGTGAGATCGGCTCTCCCCACAGCTCTTCGAGCGTACGTCGTTCGTCGCCTGTCGAAACCAGCGCCGAGCGAACGCTGATCTCGAGATCGCACCCGAGAGTTGACGAAGCGTATCTACTCCGACAATCTAGGCGCTGTGTATCAGATTCAGGCTCCCGATCTCATTCAACTCATCCTCCGAGCGGGCTGGCGGCAGCCCAGCACTCAAGATACTGAGCGTTGCAAACATTTTTTACGCGATACTGCTCCCTTCAATACCCAAGAGTGGAATACCGAAGCGCTCAATGTCGTGATTTGTTTCTTTGGACTTTCTCTTGCGCTTCCATGTCCACCAGATGCAGAAGGCCTACCTCTTGGTGTCAGATTTGTGCCCCAAGTTGGCACTGAAGGGGCAATCGATCTTGCCGTATGCGAACGAGTGCGCCAAGCAACTGGTGAAGCTGCGACGGTCGTCGGCGTGGTCAACGTACTGGACGGCAGATTTTACTTGAGTGACGAATCACTTCTATGGGTTTTGGTTGTAACTGAATCGTCCTCCTGGTACTTGGTAGCTGCTCAACTTGAGTTTGTTGGCAATGGCACTGAAGAGGCACTTCGTTCCTTGATGTGTGACGTCAACGAGCGACGACGTGTTGTTTTTGAGCCTGGTATTGGAAGCAGTTGGTAAGTTCATTGACGTGGCATAAGGGCGAGCGCACCTGAAGTGCTTGAAATCTCGCGGGATCGCAGGACGAGAGCGATGTGCGCAGCTCCGGCAAGAGGGCGAAGTGGACAAGCTGGATCGAGATTCACTTCGTCGAGGCTTCGGAGCCGCGAAAGCAGATCGAGCGCAGAGTGTTCGCTGATCAGCATCTTGGTGATGGCGCGAGCGGGCGCGCGTTGTAGCATCGAGGGATGGGACGATCTTCACGACTTCGCAGAAGCGAAGGAAGACTGGACTCGATCCGGGGAGGACTTGCCTGACTCGTTGCCGAGCGCCGACACGATCTGTCGCGTGCTCGGCGCGCTCGACCGAGTTGAGTTCGACACTGCGCGTCAGTTCGCCAGCTTCGCCACCCCCACGTCCGGTTGCGAGTGAAGACCGCTGTCGTCTCACCGATGCGTTCGACAATCAGCGCAGAGAGTGATAGAGCAGTGCCATGTTCAGGGGACCGGTCGTTGTTTTGCTGTGCCTGGCCGGCTGCTCGATCCATCGGCATCGTAGCGACACCCACAGTCACCAGCATTCTTCCGTGCGAGCAGCGGACTCTTCGATCGCTACAGTCGGCGTTCGCCCGGATTCCGATGCGTCGCCTCGAGTCGCTGAGGACGCTTCGTTGCATCAACAGACGCGCGTTGTTGGTATCTCGGTTGGCGCGCACGCAGTTTGTGTACTTCTAGAGGGTGGTCGAGTGTCGTGCTTCGGTGATCCGAGCTATGCGGAGCTTGGAAGTGCGCGACCGAGGCCGCCGTGTGAACTCGGCGCGATTGATTTCACGCCGACTGTGCGAGAACTCAGGACGGGCGGCGATTTCTTTTGCGTGCGAGCCGATGACGACTCCATTGCTTGTTGGGGCGACAATCACGCGCTTGCCTGCGGAATCTACAATCGTAGTTCTGTCAGCACGCCAACGCTGCTCGAAGGACTCCGAGGGCGAAGTCTCGTGTTGTCTTCGTCGGGAGGATGCGTGACGCACGAGACTGGTTTGGTGTATTGCTGGGGTGCGATTCCGGACTCGGCAGACAGACGCAGTGCCGACGTCGCTCTTCCAACGCCACTTGCCGGACTCGAAGGCGCCACACAGGTTCTCTTTCCCAATATTCCGCTCTGCTTGCGACAACCCAGCGGCATTGTTCGCTGTTCGCCGAGGAACGCTGGCGCAGAGCGTCGGCTTACCAACTGGATCTCGCACGTCCCCGCTGCAAGTGTCGACGCGCTGACGTTTGGCACGGACGCGATTTGCACTGCAAACCAGCAAGAGGTTCGCGTCGTGTACGGCTCGGGCGAAGCGACGTCGATGCCTATGTCTGATGCAGTTGCGGTGGGTTGCACGTCGGCAACCGTCTGTGGCCTGTCTCGCGATTCGCTACGGTGCGTTCAAGATGGAACAGTGTTCTATCACGCCATTCGTGGAGGTTCGGTGCTTGGTGTCGGAAGCGGGATCGCTTGCGTGTGGGGCGAAACGCTCGGCTTGCTTTGCGTCGAGCTGCAGCACCGCCTCTGGCTGAGCACACGATGCCAAGCTCGCCAAACGGAACGCGGGATCTTCACAGTTCTTCCTGCTGCGAGGTGACGTGCACGCGCTGGACGCCGAACGCTGCGATCTCCCACCGTCTACTTTCCTTCGGTTCTGCCGCGAAGGACCTGACGTCTCGCAGCTCCGACGACCGAGTCGCACAACAAAGCTATCCGGATCGTAGTCGAGTCCTTCGCAGCGCCCGCCCGCAGAGCCGGTCGCGACGGAGAGCTCTCTGACGCCCCCCTCCTCGCGGCTTTGCGCGCGCCGCGCAGCGGCGTTCATGCGCCGAGATTCATCTCGGCGCACTCCAACCGCCGAGATTCATCTCGGCGCCCCCCTAGAACCGCAACCCCGCCATCGCGCGCACGAACGGCGTGCTCGCGTTGACCCGCGCGACGTTGGCCCCCGTGATCGGCAGCGCTTCGCGCGCGATGGCCGCGTTCGTCGGGGGCGCGGGGCGCACGTTGATCTCGGCGTCGTTGAATAGTTGTGCTCCCGCTTCGACCGAGGCGAACACGCCCATGTTCACCCGCGCGTCGTCGCCGAGCAGCGGGCCCGATCGCACGATCACGCCGACGGACGCGACGCCGCCGAAGCTCGCGGAGAACGACTCGAGCTGCGCGCCCGCGTCCGGCGCGATCCTCGCGGCCCACAGCCCGCTCGCCGCCTGCGCCCGCCCGAACACCGCGAACCACGGAACGACCGCGAAGCGCGCGGTCGCCCCCACGGTCAGGGTGTGTGTCGCGAGCGAGGTTCCGAGGTTTTGCCCGTAGCGACGACGCGCTTCGTCGTAGCGATACCCGAGGTGCGCGTCGAGCTCGAAGCGGCCCGCTCGCAAGAGGTCCACCCCCACGAACGCGTCCAGCGCGGGCGCCGCGCGCGCGCTGTCGAACAGCTCGTAGCCGTCGTTCACGCGCCAGAGCACCGAGCTGCCGATCGCGAACGACAGACGCAACGCCGACCGCGAGACCGCTCCGCTCGAAGGCGTCACTGTTTGCGCGGACGCCACCCGAGGCGCGAGCGACACCGCGAGGCACGCGACGAGGGACACTCCCGTGAAGAGCCTTCGCGACGCGAGGCGCGAGGCGTGATCGAACGTCATGGCCCCTCCTGTTCGACAAGATCCGTCAGCAAGAATCCAGTGATGTTGCGAGCTGTCTCGCGCTCGGGGCGCTGGCCGTCGAGCACCGTCACCGAGCCCCCTGTCGCTTCGTGAAGCGCGATCGCGCGCGAGGGAGCGCCCGCCATGGAGGGAAGCGCCAAGACCTCGCGCACCGGCGCGTCGAGCCGCACTTCGCCAGGGTGAAAGTTGTCGAGCTCGACGAAGCCGACGCGGGTGTTTCCGTTGGGCGCCACCCACAAGAGCCGCGCGTCCGTGCTGAAGCGCGCGTCTGAGAGCGTGACTTCGGCGAGGATGGGCGCGGTCGTTCGTCGGGCGAGGTCGAGCAGGCTGAGGCGCCCCGCGTTGCTCGCGTCGTCGTGTTCGAAGAGCACCGTCGAGCGCCCGGGCAGCGCGAGCGCGCGGCGAATGGTGCGGGTCACTTGCACGGTCTCGAGGTTTTGCGAGCCGCGCGTCTCGATCGCGCCGAGGTCGATAAACGACACAGCCCGCGCCGACAGCGCGCTGCTCGACGGGTACACCAGCGCGCGGAGCGTCGTCGTGGAGTCGCGCGGAGACGGTCCCTCGAAGAGCAACACGCGGTCGGCGCGGGCGTCGAGCGCGAGCGCCGTGATCGCGTTGGAGCGCGGGTCGATCACGCGCACTTCGGACGAGCCCGAGGACACGACGAGCAGCCGTCGCGCGTCGCCTGCGCCGAAGAGCGCGAGGTCCGACGGGTCGCGGCCGGCGCCGATCTGGTTGATCGAGGCGCGAAAGTCGTTTCCCTCGGCGGGAGGCGTTCCCGAGTCGTCGAGGCGCACGAGGTATACGTCGTTCGAGCCCGATGCGCGCAGGTAGAACGCGCGCGACTCGGCGTCGAACACGAGCTGCTGCGGGACGACCTCTCGCGCGTCCTGCGCCAACGTCAGCCGCACGGACGTCTCTGCGCGATCGAGGTGCGCCAGGTCGAGCAACGTCACGTACGAGGTCGACACGACCACAGCGATCGTCCGCGCTTCGCCCCGGATCGACAGCGACGGCGAGAACTGCACGCTCGTGGGAATCCCTCCGAACGAGCGCACGGTCCTTCGCCGCGGGTTGCTCTCGCTCGGCTCGGCCGCGAGGTCGACGACGGCCACTTCGTTCGGGTTGAAGAGCAGTCGATCGAGCGTTCGATCCGGCGCGTAGTGCACGAGCGCGAAGCGACCGTCGCTCGTCACGGACACGGCGTTGAAGGGGCTCCCGACGTTGTACACGCGCGGCTGAGCGCTCGCGGTCGCGGGCAACGCCACGAGGGTCGCCGCGATCGGCGCCACGCCGGGCGAGCCTCGTTCGCCGCGACAGAGCACCAGCACCTCGTCCGAGCCGGGCCGTCGAACAGACCGAACCGCCTGCGGCCCCACTGCGAATCGCGTCACGCGAGGGGCGGCCGCGGGGTCCGGCGAGAGCTGCAAGCGCACCGCGCGCGATCGACTCGGGAGCACGTACACGAGCCCGTCGCTCAGGGCCACGGGCTCGAGCGTGTCGAGCCGCAGCGTCGATCGAGGATCCTCGGGGCGGCACGAGCTCAACGCGCCCAGCGTCGTCGACGCCAGCGCGACGAGCGCGATTCGCGCTGCGAATGTACGAACGATTTGAATACGTGTGGTCATCATGGCCCCCGTCACATCACGATCCGCGCGTTGAGCTCGAAGCCCGTGACCGACTGCAGCGCGCCGCTCTCCCAGTCGATGAAGCTGATGCGCCCCTCCGGGTGCTCTTGCCCGACGAACACGCGCCGCGACGAGGGAACAGACCCCACGGACAACGGCGGGCTCCCGAGCGTGACGCTGTCCGCGACGAAGCTCCGGAGGTCCACGCGATCGACCGCAGCGATCGATTGCGCATCGAGCCGCTGGAGCAAGAACGCGTGCGTTCCAGACGGGACGATCGCGAAGGGGCCGACGTCGGCCCGCGTCAATTGCAGCTTCACGAAGCGCGCGGACGGCTCGACCATCGAGTAGCCCGGCGAGCGATCGAGCATCGTTTGCATCGGGATCCCTTGCTGCATCGGGTCTCCCGGAGCCACGCGATGGATCACCAGCGCGGTCCGGCTGTCCGGGGCAAACGCGACGGCGCGCACGGTCTTTCGCAGCGCGAGCGCGAAGGTGCCCTCGGTGCCCGCGAGGTCCATCACGAGCAATCGACGCGACTCGAGCACCGTCGTGTAGAGCAGCGCCCTTCGCGCGTCGGGCGAGATCGACACCGAGCCGAACTGCTCTCCGCGCAGCTCGGTCCTGCGGATCGACTCGGGATTGGTAAACGCCCCAGGAACAGGCAATCGCAGCACCTGCGAGGCGTCGCGCAAGACGGCGACCGCGAACGCTCCGTCCGTGGACAGATCGAGGTCGGTGACCGCGCCGCCGACATCGATGCGACGGATCGTTCGCTCGGTGAGGTCCACGAGGCGCACGATGGGGCTGCCCTCGCTGCGCGCGATCGCGTAGCGCCCATCGGGCGTGATCGAGACGTCGCTCGCGACGAGGTTCGCGTCCGTGATCCTCGGTCGCCCCGAGTCCACGCCGGTGTCCGGCGTCACGCCGCTGTCCGTGATCGCCGCGCTGTCGCCTGCGTCTCCATCGTCGCTCGCGTCACGATCGGGTGCGATTCCGCTGTCCGTCGCGACGTCGACGCCCGCGTCGGTCACGACCTCTTCGACCGTGGGATCCGCGAGCGACACGTTGGGGACGATCATCGGTCCCGTGAGGGCGCTGAACCTCAGGATCGAGATCCCATCTTCAGTGATCACGAAGCCGAGCGAACCATCCCGCGAGAAGCGGACATCGATGGGACGAAAGCCCACCGTGAGCCGAACGGCGCGGTCCATTCCCGCTTGGAGCGAGACGACAACGATGTCTTGAAAGCTCCCCCCGACGCTCGATCCGCCCGCGCTCGTGTCGAGGTAGATGACGGCGTGCCTCCCGTCCGGCGCGAGCGCGATCGCGTTGGCCCCGGCGAACGTCGGCACCGTCGACACCGTGGTCCTGCCGTTGCTCGTTCGAAGGATCGACGCGGTGTTGGACCCCGCGTTGAGCACGATCGCTTCGTCGCGACCGTCCGCCGTGAGCACCGCTTCGGGCCTTCGCCCCACTTCGACCGCCTCGATCGCGAGCGTCTGCGAGTCGATCACCGCCACGGTGTCCCGCGTCGGATTGGCCACGAACACGTAGCGCCCGCCCGCTCGCGGCTGCAGAAAATTGCGCTGCTCCTCGCGCTCGGGCGGCGGAGGCGGCGGAGGAACGAACACCCCCGAGTCGAAAGGCGGCGACCCTGGCGGCAAGCTCGAGTCCCAATTCGGCGCCTCGTTCCGCGACGGACCGCACGCCGCGACAACGCTCAGCAGCCCACTGACGAACAGTGTCTTCTTCATGGCCCGCTTCGACACAAGCACGACACGTGCCTCTCTTCGAACGCGCGACTCTCCTGCGATTACGAACGGCGAGCGAATTCTCAGTGTGCCATCGATGTCGCGCTCGAGTCCTCCCGGCGCCTCCAGAGTGACACGCGTGCCGCGGCTCGCGCGGGTGCGATA
Source organism: Myxococcales bacterium (assembly GCA_016793325.1). Taxonomy (GTDB): domain Bacteria; phylum Myxococcota_A; class Polyangia; order Polyangiales. The sequence goes on from JAEUKI010000089.1 coordinate 30,446, forward strand.
CGCTCGAGACTTCGGAGGATCGATCCATGCAGTCCGCGTTCGAACCGATGCAGCCCTCGCAGAAGTCGCGCTTTCGCGAGGCGTACCTGAACTACCTCCGCGCGCGCGACGGTCAGCCCGACTTGCGCGCGCGACGCTTCGACATTCGCGAGCGATTCTTCGCGCAAATCGACGCGAATCCCGTCGTGTGGGAGGGACGCCCTCCCGTCGATCAGGGGGTGTTCGATCGCAACTACCGTCGCGCGAAGCCCGAAGCGGGGCTCGATGAAGCGACGCTGTGGGCGCTGGCGACGGCGAAGACCAACCGCGGCGAGCGCTATGGCGTCGAGTACTCGCTCGCGCACGGAGAGCACCCGACGGACCCGAGCGCGGATCCGCACGCGTTTATCCAGGTCGAAGAGGTCTATCACACGCGCATCCTCGAGGACGCGCTCGCGGCCATCGGCGTGAAGATGAAGGTGTCCGACCCCGGCGTCGCCACGCGAGTGCTCGTCCGCGGAATGGTTCACATGCCCGACCAGGTGTCGGACGTCTTGGTGTTGTGTGGCGAGATCTTCGGCGTCGCGGTCTTCGCGCTCTTGCTCGAGAAGGCCCGCGAGTTGTTCGCATCGCAGCCGCGCGCGCTCGCGCGTATCGAAGCCCTCTTCGCGCAGATCATGGTGGACGAAGTGGGGCACGTTCACTTCGTGCGCAGCCGATTGAGCCCGGAGCTCGTCCGCCTCGCGCGGCGCATCGGGCCGCTCGTCGCGTGGGGCGCGATGCGCGACATCCCCGAGCTCGAGGCGCTCTTCGGTCGCAAGAAGATCCTGGAGCGCATGGCCCGCGCCGACGTCGACTCCGAAGCCGCGCCGTACGCCGATCGCTTCGTGCTCCCGACGGCGTAGCGCGGCCCGAGAGAGTGAAGCGATGGAGCGCGGCCCCCACCCGGCGCTACCGCGCGCCCCGCCCCCGCCTGCACGGCAGGGGCGGAGCTTCGCATTGTGTGGGTGTGTTATCAAAACAGCGACGCTGATGGCGTATCCCAGCACGACGCTCTGGGTCTGGAAATTCACTGACACAATGCGAAGCTCCGCCCCTGCCGTGCAGGCGGGGGCGGGGCGCGCGGCAGCGCCGGGTGGGGGCCGCCCCCCATCGCTTCGCTCGCCACCCTGCCCAGCGCTCGCGATACAACCCTCGCTCTTCATGACCGACTCTCACTCTCTCGCCGTGGTCCTCGGCGGAAGCGGCTTCGTCGGCCGCCGTCTCGTCGCGATGCTCGCGGATCCGTCGCGCCCCGAGTGGCCCACGTTCGACCGCGTTCGCACGGCGGACCTCGCGCCGTTCGGCGGAACGCTCCCCGACAAGGCCGAGCACGTTCGGTGCGACGTTCGCTCGAAGGACGACCTGCGCCGCGCGCTCGCGGGCGCGGACACCGTGTTTCACCTCGCGTCGCTCGTGCACGTGGGGCTCTCGAAGAACCCCGTGATCGACGCGGTCAACATCGAGGGGACGCGCAACGTCGTCGAGGTGTGCCGAGAGCTCGGGGTGAAGTTTCTCGTGTACACGAGCTCGGAGGACGTCGTGCTCGACACGCGGCCCGTCTCGGGCGGAGACGAGTCGCTCCCGTATCCCGCAAAGCCCATTCACGATTATGTCCGCACCAAGATCGAGGGTGAGCGCATCGCGCTCGGGGCCAACTCCGACGCGCTCGCGACGTGCTCGGTGCGACCGACGCACGTGTACGGCCCCAACGACCCGCACGCGATCACCACGAGCCTGAAGGAATTTTCAAAGGGAACGATGCCGCTGCTCATCGGCGATCCCTCCGCGCGCTTCGACTGCGTGTACGTCGACAACGTCGCGCACGCGCACTTGCTCGCGGCCGCGAAGCTCCACGACCCCGCCACGCGCGCGACCGTCGCGGGGCGGGCGTACTTCATCAACGAGGGGTACGCGCCGAACTTCTTCGATTTTCTCAGGCCGTTCGCGAAGGTGAAGGGGCTCACCGTGCCGACGCGCAGGCTCCCTCGGCGCGTGGCGTTCGCGATCGCGGATGCCTTTGCGCTCGTGCATCGCGCGACGGGGATCGAGCCGCCCTTTCACCGCTTTCACCTGTACGTGATCGGGCAGGATTTCTATTTTCGCTCGGACAGGGCGAAGCGCGAGCTCGGGTACGAGCCCATCGTTTCGACGGACGAAGCCCTCGCGCGCACGACCGAGTGGGTGAAGACTCTGGCGCTGTGAGCGCAAGCACCGAGCCCTCGAGTTCGCTTCGTCGGGACATCGGCCTCGCGCTCTCGGTCCTCATCGTCGTCAACGCCACGATCGGAACCGGGATCTTCAAGACCCCCGCCCGCGTCGCGCGATTGACGGGCTCGCTCGGCGTGTCGCTCGCAGTATGGGCCGTCGGCGCAGTCATCGCCTTGTGCGGTGCGCTCTCGTTGGGGGAGCTCGCGGCGGCGATTCCCCGCGCGGGAGGGCTCTACGAGTACCTTCGTCGCGCGTGGGGGAGGCACGTCGCGTTTCTCTTCGGGTGGGCTCGGTTGGTGCTGCTCATCCCGAGCGCGACGGGCTCGTTCGCGAAATTGTCCGCGGAGTCGCTCGCGGCCGCGTTGGGTTTGCCCAGCGATTCTGCCCGCGATTCGCGCGTCGCCATGATCACCATCGCCGCGTGCGCGACGGTCAACTGCCTCGCCGTGCGCACCGCCACGCGCGCGCAAGGCGCGATCACCGTGGTGAAGTACATCGGCGTCTTCGCCCTCGCGCTCGCGGGCTTGCTCTTGCCCGTGCGCGGAACGGTCGCGGTCCCCACGGACGTTCTGCAAACCGCCGCGAGCCCCACGGTGCTCGGCGCGCTCGCGGCCCTCGTCGGCGTGATGTGGGCCTACGACGGGTGGGCGGATCTCTCGTCGCTCGCGGGCGAAGTGAAGAACCCCGAGCGCACGCTCCCGCGCGGCCTCGCCGTCGGGACGCTCGCGATCGCCCTCGTGTATCTCCTCGCCAACCTCGGGTATGCGCGCGCCCTCGGGCTCGAGGGACTGCAACGCTCGACCACGGGAGCAAACATGGCCGCGGCCAACGTCGCGGCGCTCACGGCGGGCTCCGTGGGTCGCACGCTGCTCGCGCTGCTCGTGTGGGCTTCGACTGTGGGCGGGTGCATGTCGGGGTTGCTCACTGGCTCGCGCGTGTTCGTTCCGATGCGTGACGATGGAGCGCTCTTTCGCTGGTTGAGCGTCGTCGACGAGCGACGCGGAGTGCCCGTGCGCGCGGTGCTCGTGGGCTCGTTGCTCGGGTGCGGGTACGTGCTCTCGCGCTCGTTCGAGCAGCTCACCGAGGCGTTCGTCGTGGGGCTGTTTCCGTTTTATGCGCTCGGCGTTGGCGCGGTGTTCGTCCTGCGAAGACGAGAACCATCGCTCGAGAGACCCTTTCGTGTGCCGGGCTACCCGTGGGTTCCGCTGGTGTTCATCCTGGGCGCGATCGTGCTGATCGTGGGCGCGATCGCCAACGCCGACTCGAGCGCCCTTCACGCGATGGCGGTGCTCGCGGTGGGCGCAGTCGTATCGCTGTTCACCACGCGAAAAGCTCAGCTCTCGTAGCGAACGGCCGTCCCCTCGCCCGGCCGCAGCGCGATCACCGCGTCGATCGCCGCGAGCAGCGGCTCGGGCGCGTCGCTGTGGATCACCACGATGTTGTGCGTCACCAAGATCCGGTCGCGCTCGGTCTCGACGATCACCTCGGAGAACGAGCGCACGAACGTCTCGCTCCCGACGCGAACGTCGCGAAAGCGCAGGTAGAGGCACACGTTTCCGCGATGCAAGAGCGCGTCGCCGCTGGCGTGCGACCCGAGCAGCGCGTCGAACTCCGCGCGCTCTGCGGCAGAGGGACCGACGCCGAGCACGCCCGCCGCCGCGACGGCCGCCGCGAAGAGCGCGGTCGCAGGGTGAACGTCCTCTCGGTAGCGCGCGATGGTTCGTCTCGTCGAAGTCACAACGGACGTCGATGGTAGTCGATTTGGTGTGAGGATTTCCAGCGGAGCGTCAGCGACGCTTCGCGCCCGCGCGCTCGACGAGCTTGACCAACGTCTCGTACGGCTGCGCGCCCACCACGCCTCCGTCGCCCGCCACAAACGTCGGAACGCCGCTGACACCCAACGCCCTCGCCTCGGACCACTGGCGATCGATTGTCGCGCGGTGCGTCCGCTCTTCGAGCACCGAGCGCGCTTCGCTCTCGTCGAGCCCCGCGCCCTTCGCGATCGCCACGAGGACGTCGTGCTTGGCGAGGTCCGCGCCCTCGACGAAATTCGCCCGATAGAGCGCGTCGACGAGCGAGACGCCCTTGCCGAGCGCCCACGCAGAGAGCTCTTGCGCGAGCCTCGTGTTGCTCACGTGCTCGTGCGGAACAAACGCGAGCCCCTCGGCCTTCATCCGCTGCGCCATCTGCGCCTGCATCGCGCGCACATCGAGCCCTCTCCCTGCGAAGAGCTTGCTCAACGTCGTCCCCTCGCTGGGCAACGACGGGTGCAGCGGAAAGTGCACGTACACCAGTCGAACGTCGTACTCGCGGGCCAGTCGTTCAGTACGAACTGTACTGAGGTAGCACCACGGTCAGATGAAGTCCGTGAATATCTCGAGGTCGACAGTCATGCGCCGACCTCTCGCACAATCGCGCGCGTTCGTAAACGCTGCCGTCCTGTAAGCTCGCTGCCGCAGCGCTCGTTGTGGATCCCGTGATGTCGTCGCGATTCAGCGTGTCGCTGCTGGTGGTGGCCTCGTGCTCGTGTGCAGCCGCGCCGCGTCCGTTGGATTTGCAGCCGCCTCCGCCGAGGGACCCGCGCGTGTCTCCGAACGCGCCGATCTCCGCGCCGCCCTCGCGCCCTCGCGAGACGGTGACCAACGCGCTCGTGTTGCCGGGCCGCGCGCTCGTCGCGCAAGGGCCCGCGGTGCAGCTCCCTCGCGCGTGGCTGACCGATCGCGAGCTCGTCGTGACCTACGCCCGAGGCCCCGGCGCCATGCTCCGTGGAACGCTCGCGCGACACCAGCCCGCCCCGCCGTCGAGTCCGATCGCCGCGAGCGCCATCGGCACGCCGAACGCCCTGTCTGCCTTCGTTCAGGCAGCGTTTTCGCCAACGACGACCGCGGTCGTGTACGTCGACGTGACGCAGGGCGTCCGCGATTCACGGATCGCGTTCTTCGCGCGCGACGGCGCTGCCGCGAGGACGGACGTGCGCCTCGGACACACGTATTCAACGTACCCTGCGGTCGAGTACAACGCGCGCCTCCGGCAGTTCGGCGTGCTCTGGTCGCACGCGGGCGACCTCCACTTCTCTCGCTTCGACGCGGACGGAGCGCCGGTCGCGGACTCCGCCGTGCACTTGCGCCTCCGCGAGTTTACCTGGTCGAACGGGCCGCGCTTCGTGAGCACCGACGAGGGCTGGGCCGCGCTCGTCAGGGACACCGGGGGCCCCGCCATGGAGATCATCGAGTTCGACGCGAACGCTCGCGCCCGGGGACAACCGACGATCCTCGCGCAGTCGGGCGTGCCCATCGAGTCGTCGTTGTCGTGGGACGGTCAGCGCTTCGGGCTCGCGTGGGCGACGCACGAGGGCTTCTTCGTGATGCTCCAGCGCGACGCGTACGATCGCACGCAGCCCGTGCGCGTCGCGAATCGCGAGCACTTCGCCGGCGCCCCCGCGCTCGTGTTCGACGGGACGCACCACGTGCTCGTGTGGGGCGACAACCCCGGTCGAAGCCGCGTTCATCTCGCGCGCATTCATCGCGACGGAACGCTGCTCTCGAGCGCGCTCTTCGCGTCGCACCCTACGGAGCACTGCTACTTCGCCTTCGCGTCCGTGGGCGGAGCCAACGACAACAGCCGCACCGTCGTCGTGACCTATCAAGTCGGCGACCACAGCGCGTACGTCGCGCCGCTCACGCAGTGATCGATCGCTCGTCGAGCTCGGGCGGGCTCAGGGGCCCCACGCCCACGAATTCATACGGAACGCAATTCCACCGGCGCGGCGCGATGCCGCTCTGGCGCGCTTCGTCTCGATCGAGGCATCGGCACGACGTGCCCTGCATCGCGTGCTGCGGGTAGATGCAGTACCGCCGCGGAGCGCACGCAGCGCCAACAGAAGGCTGCTCCTCGGGACAGAGATCACTGCGCAGCCCCGTTGTGTCTTCGACTGCGTCCGCGAGCGCGCCGCTGTCTTCGGGGCCGACGTTCGCTCCCGTGTCGACCTGTTCGATGTACACGCCGCTATCCGCGACCGCGCCTGTGTCTGGTTGCGGCGGCGAGACCGTGGTCGAGCGCGTCGTGCGACACCCCGCCCCGAGCGACGCGAGCGCTTGCGCGAAGAGCAGCGCCCGCGAGGAGAGCGTCGATGGGAGGCGAGTCGAAGGACGGTGTTCGCGCCGAGACATCGTCGGCCATCATACGCTGGTCAGGGACGCTGACCGCCGGTCGCCCACGCTTCGAGCGTCATCTGCTCCATCGCCGTGAGGCAGCGCGGGTTGGCCGAATCCATCGCTGGATTTCCTGTGCAACCACGGCCAGCTGGCATCGATCCGTCGCGGACGCGAACGATGAACGCGCCGCCTTTCGTGCGTCCCGACGCGTAGTACGACGCCAATTGCGTGGTGGCGTACATGCTCACGTCCCATCCGCCCGAACCTCCGCCCGTGTGGCAAGGACTGCAGCGCGCTTGGAGAATCGGCTGCACTGCGGTCGCGTAGCTCGGACCAGCGCCGATTCCGCTGTCCGTCGGCGCGACGCCCGAGTCCGCGGGCCCAACCCCAGAATCTGCGGGACCGATGCCCGAGTCCGCGGGCCCAACGCCCGAGTCTGTCGGGCCCACGCCCGAGTCCGTCGGGCTCACGCCCGAGTCCGTGGGACCCACACCCGAATCCGTGGGCGATTGCTGGTCGTTCGCGACGTCTGCCGCGACGCCTGTGTCTGTTCCGCTGTCCGTAGGGCCCGGGGCGGGAGCGCACGCCGCGAACAACATCGTCGCTGCGATCGAAAGGTAACGGTGGTTCATGAGCGCGGAGGATGCACGGGACGCGCGTCGCTGTCTCGTGCCCCCTCCCACGACGACGAAGGCTTGTTACAACGACAAACACATCGTCATGGCCGAACCACGCGCGAGCAAGAAGGCGACCCGACCCAAGCGCCCGTCCGTCGCGATCGCGCTCGCAGACGCGTTGGTGAAGAAGTACCGAACCGCGCCCACCCCGGACCCCGCGCGCGAACAAGCGATGCTCGAAGCGGTGCGCCAGTGCGAGACGCTCGCAGAGGGATGGGAGGCCATCATCGCGCGAGGGTTGTTGCCCGGGGCGTGGCTCGACGCGAGCGACCGACGGTTCTACGGCGTGTCGGGGCGCTGCGCGCGCTGCGGACACAAGAGTCGGTGCGCGTTCGTGCGATGCCTCAACGACGAGCGCCGCGAAGAGAGCTACGGCTTCGCGCCGTTTCCCACGAGCTGGTGGGACATGCTCGTGCTCGTCGGGCACACCGCGCGCTTCGTCGAAGCCGAGACGCTCGCGCGCGAACGAGACGAGCAGATCGCGCACAGCGAGTGGTCGACGTCGCGACGAGCGTGGACGTGGACCGTCGAGACGCCGGTGTCGTTTTACTTCGCGCTCTCGCGGCCACAAGCGGCGCAAGTGTCGCGCGCCATCGAGCTCGCGCACGAAGAGCTCGGCATGCCGCTGCCCGCCGGGGCGCGCTCGTGGATCGAGCCACTATTCAAGTGGCTCCGCAACCAGACCGACGCCCAGCCCATGCCCGAGCTCCCTCGATCGAGCGACGAGCTCGGAGACACGGGCGTGATCTACCGCGGGCGAACGCTCGGTTGGAGCGAGCTCGTCGCCACGCTGGCCCCCTCGCGCGACGCCGCGCGAGCGCTCCCGCGCGGGGTTCCGCTCACCATTGCGTGAGCTCGAGCGAGAACGGTCCCGCGGAGCAAGCCCGGACTACAGCCCACGCACCTGCACGGGCATCAGCGCCATCATCCCAGTGGTCCCGTCTCCGAGCTCGCCGGCGAAGTTGCGCCCCCAACACCAGACCCCCAGCGGACGACGCGCGCACGTGTGGGCGCCACCCACGTCGATCTCGAGCGCGTCGGTGATTCCGGTGACCGCCACCGGCGTCGCGCTCAGCGTCGTGCTCCCGTTTCCAAGCCCACCAGAGTCGTTCGCCCCCCAGCACACGATCGCGCCCGACGCGCGTCGCGCGCACGAGTGAAGGCCACCACAAGAGATCTCGACAGCGTCGGTGAGCCCCACGACTTCGACCGGCGCGTTGAAGGACGGGCCTGTCGCTCCCGAACCGACTTGCCCCTGCTGGTTCCATCCCCAGCACACGACGCGCCCCGACAGTCGTCGCGCACACGCGTGAAACGCCCCCGCGCTGACCTCGACAGCGTCCGACAATCCGAACACCGTCACAGGGGTCGCGCTGAAGCCACCAACTCCCCGTACACCGCCATCGCCCAGCACTCCTTGCTCGCCGCCGCCCCAGCAAACGACCGCGCCCGATCGACGACGAGCACACGAATGCTGCGCGCCTGTCGACACTTCGACAGCGTCCGAGATCCCCGTCACTTGCACCGGTGTCGTGCTGCCTGTCGTCGTTCCATTGCCCAATTGACCGACGGGGTTGGCTCCCCAGCACACGACCTCGCCCGTGGATCGAACCGCGCACGAATGCCCGGTGAATGGGCCGCTTATCCCACCGACCGACCGCGGTCCTCCGCCCGCGCTCACTTCGATCGAATCGGACAGGGAGCTCACGGCGACCGGCGTCAGAGACGCAGCACCCATCGAGCCGTTTCCCAACTGTCCTGTCGAGTTCGACCCCCAGCAGGACACGCCCCTCGTTTGTGTATTGGCGCAGGCATGGAGCGTCGAGTTGTTTAGCGACCCGAGCGGCGACTCGCCGCCGCCAGCGCTCACTCGCGTCACGTCCGTGAGTCCCACCACCGTCGACGGAAACGGGCGAAACACGGGCATATTGCTCCCGTCACCGACCGCGGCCGCGAAGCCCCAACACGACACGCGGCCGCTCGCGAGTCGCGCGCACGTGTGTCGCATGCCCGCGCTGAGCTCGACAGGATCCGAGATGCCGATGACCCCCATCGGCGTCGTGCGATTCACGCGAAATCCATCCCCGAGCTGCCCAGTCGTTCCAGTGCCCCAGCACAGAACTCGCCCGTTCGAACGCCGCGCGCACATGTGCGAGCTCCCTGCCTCGATCTCGACCGCGTCCGCGATCCCGACAACAACAGCGGGCACAGCGGCGGAGGCTCCGCCCGTGCCGAGCATCCCCGTGCCGTTGTCGCCCCAACATACGATTTGCCCCGTCGCGCGCCGCGCGCACGTGAAGCCGGCGCCCGCTGAAATCTCGACGGCATCCGTGAGCCCCATCACAGCGACGGGCGCTGGCCGATCGACGCCAGTCGTGCCGTCCCCGAGCTCGCCCGCGCCGTTGCTGCCCCAACACACGACCGCGCCCGTCATCCGACGCGCGCACGTGTGCGTCGCGCCGGCAGCGATCTCGACGGCGTCCGTGAGACCACCGACCGCAACCGGCGCGGCTCGGGACGTACCGACGGCGCCCGATCCCAATTGCCCTGAAGCGTTGGCTCCCCAGCACACGACCTGCCCCGACGTTCGGCGCGCGCACGTGTGGGAGTTGCCCGCGCTCACTTCGACAGCGTCGGTCAATCCCGTCACCGCCACCGGCGCGAGGCGATTGCCACCGATCATCCCGTCGCCAATTTGCCCTTCCGCGTTGTTGCCCCAGCACTGAACGCCGCCGCCCATTCGCACGACACACGCATGCAACGCGGTCGCGCTGAGCTGCACCGCGTCCGACACTCCCATCACCGCGACCGGCGCCACACTCACCCCGATCATCGATCCAGTCCCGAGCTGTCCCTCGGTGCCGCGCCCCCAACAGCTCACTTGCCCGCTCGTCCGACGAGCGCACGTGAACGCCGAGGCCGCCGCCAATCCGGCCGCGTCACTCACGCCGACCACGCGGACCGGCGTGTTTTCAGTGCTTCCAGAGCGGCCATCACCGAGCTGTCCGAACACGTTCGTGCCCCAGCACACAACGTTGCCCGCGAATCGCGCGCACGTATGGCCGCTGCCCGCGCTGATCTCGGGCGAAGCTCCGTCGACGCAGCGCCCTGCGACGCACGCGCCAGCCCAGCAGCGAACGCCGCAGCCTCCGCAGTTGTTCGCGTCCGTCGAGAAGTCCGCCTCGCACCCGTTTCGATTGCTGCCGTCGCAGTTGCCGCGACCCCTGTTGCACTCGGTCATCACGCACTCGCCGCTTCCACCGCAGAAGCCCATTCCTGTCGGAGCGGTGTGCGAATCCGTGCACGCGGGCTCATCGGTGCTCCCGTCGCAGTCGTCGTCGAGCCCGTTGCACAACTCGGGGAGCGCCGTGTTGGCGCGACACTGAATCGCGCCGCTCGTGCACGCGCTCGTACCGACACCGCACTGTCCGACCCCCGTGCTCACTGCGCACGCGCGGCCCACGCGGCTGTCATTGGCGCCGTCGTCGGTCATCGCGTTGCAGTCGTTGTCTGCGCCGTCACAGTTCTCGACGTTGCCTGGATAGCGAGCGCTGTTCGTATCGTCACAATCGACGTTGATGCCTTCGGGGGCCATCGGCGTGTACCCCGCAGGGCACATCGCGCAGACGTTCATCGTCATCATGGCGGCGCCCATCGGAGCGAAGCGATCCCGGTCGGCGTCCACGAAGCAGCGCGTGAACTGCACGCCGTCGTCCGGGGTTCCGTCGCAGTCGTCGTCGAGGAGGTTGCACACCTCCGTCGCCCCAGGAAACCGCGTGCTACCGCCCTCAGCGATGTTGTCCGCGCAGTCCGTTCCGCTCACACGACCGCCGGCGACGACCACGCGCAACGCACGAACACCACCGTCGTCGACCACGGCAGAGTCGCACACTGGGGCAGGTGCGCCCGCCGAGAGCACGTTGAAGCAGGCGTCCTTCGGAAACCCGTCCCCATCCGTGTCCCCGTCTCCGCCGCGACCGGTCGGCGTCACTTCGGCCACCGTGCACGGGTTGCAGTCTTCGTCGGCGCCGAGGTTGTCGCACACCTCACGAACGCTTGGATTTCTCCTGGGATTGTTGTCATCGCAGTCGTCCCCGCCGCAGGCCGCGGACGGGTGTCCGTCGTTGTCCATATCGACGCACGTCCCGCCGTCGACCGCTGGCACGTCCGGCGGGGGCGGAGGCGGCTCGCGATCAACCGCTTGAACGTCGAACGCCCCTGTGTCCGACATCATCGCGGGCGACGTACAGCTCGACGCCAACACGACAATCGCCAAGCTCCCAGCCCGCTTCCACCACACCGTCTCTGCACCACGCATGCGCCGCATGCTCACACGCGAGCACGAACGCGAACAACTCGTGTCGCGGCGAAACTCGCAACAACACTCGTCGCGTCGATGCACCGGTGGACGGATGCGTCCACCGACGAGCGAGCGCTCCCGCGCGGGGTTCCCCCTCACAATTGCGTGAGCGTGCTCCCGTCGAGCGCAGCGCGTCGCCCCGTGCACGTGTCGCTCACGACGGTCCATCGCGCTGTTCGGCAGTCCGCGCTGAACGTCGTCGTGTACTCGCCGCGATCCGTCACCGCGCAGCCCGAAATGCCGCTCGAATCGTCGGTCATCACGATCCGCCCGCCGCTCTCGGAGTACGCCCCGATGTCGATCGTCGTGCCCGCGCGAAGGTTCGCTTCGCTCAGGGCCGCGAGCCAACGACCCGTCGCCGCGAAGCGGAAGTACAACGTCATGCCCCCCGGAACCGGCACGCTGAAGTCCCTCGGACGCAACGTGCACGCGCCGCTGTCGCTCACCACACCGCCGTCGCTCACCACGCCGCTGTCCGCGACACCGCCGTCCGCGACGAACCGACGCAACACGAGGCTGTTCAGGATCGTGCTCCGCACGCCGCACATCTCGCTCGTGACGTTCAGCGTGAGCGATCCGCACGTCGCGTCGAACGTGAGGCGATACTCGCCGCGATCGGTCACGGGACACGTAAACGCCGCCATCGGACTGTTCGTCACGATGATCGAACCGCCGACGATCGTGTAGCTCCCGAGCGGCGAGGCGCGAGACGTCCCCAGGTCCGAGGCGTTCGGCGCGAACTCTGCGACTCCGCCGCGAAAGCGCACGTACACGGTCCCGACGAGCGAGCTCATCGCGACCCAGTCGCCCTCCACCGAGCAGACCATTCCCCCGTCGCTCGCGCCGCTGTCGGTCACGCCTCCATCGAACACGCCGCTGTCCATCGGCGCGCTCGCGTCGCGCGTGTCCGTCGCCACATCCGACGGCGCGCTGTCTGCCGCTCCGTCGGCGCTCGCTCCGCTGTCTGTCGTCGCGCTGTCGCTCGAGGTCGCGTCGCTCTCACCGCCGTCGCTCGATGCGCCGTCGGTCGCGCTGCTGTCGTTCACGGCTACATCATTCGCGGCGACATCGCTCGCGACGACATCACCCGCAGCGTCGTCTGTCGTGCTGTCCGTCGCGCTCGGGGAGTCGCTCGTCGCAGTGTCCGTGCGCGCGTCTCCGCTGTCTGCGGGCGGCGCAGGCGTGCTGCACCCGACAGCGCTCCCCATCAAAGCAAGACACAGCACACGCCACGCAGAGGGCGCAGCGCGCCCAAGTGCAATTCGTCTCGATCGCATGGCGCACGGTATCACGCGATCGCGCGATCAACCCGGAAGGGGCAGGTCGCAAATTCCAGCGCTATTGCAGGGAATTCCTCCGCAACAATCGCCGCTGCTCGAGCACGTCGCCCCGCGCGGACGGCACTCGAGCGCGGGAGCGCACGCGCGACGTGAGGGGTTGGTAGGGTCCGTGGCGCACGTCCCTGTGCAGCAGTCTTCGTCGCGCGCGCACTCGCCCATCACGGGTCGGCACGCGCGCGGCGCCCAGTACGGCGAGAGGTTCGTCACCGCGCCGCCACGCGCGTCGGCCGTCACTTGTCCGTCGAGATAGTAGGGAGCGCTCGACGGATCGCCGCTCGTCGCGCCCACGCGGATCGCAGAGATCCAGATGCGCTTGCCGCCGCGAAGACCCGCGGTCGCGTTTCCGTACGCGCGCCCCGAGGTGAACATCAGCCAGAAGTACTCGCCCGATCGAAACGGCGCGAACGCGGGCATGTAGTTGCCGATCGCCGTCGGCCCGCCGTTGAGCGCGTTCAGCCGCGTCGCCGCGCCGCCGTCTCGGCCGATGAGATAGATCGCCGCCGCGCCCGACGAAGACCGCTCGCCTCCCGCTTGAAACGCGATGCGCCGCGAATCGGGTGACCACGTCGGACGAAAGATCAACCCCGGCGCGTCGTAGAGCATCCGCGCCGCCCCGAAGCTGTCGCGCCCCGTCACGGGCGTCAGCATCAAGTCGTCCATCGGACTCGTGTAGACGATCGCCGAGTTGTCCGGAGACCACTCCGGCGCATACCCGTTGCCGGGCGAGCCCGACGGGGTCACCACGCGGCTCGAAGCAGGGTCCCACAACACGAACTGCCCGGGCCCCGGCGGGTGCGTCCCGCGGCCGAAGAGCACGCGCGATCCATCCGGGCTGAACGTCGGCCAGTTGATGTTGTCCGGCGCGTCGTTGAGTCGAAGCGTCGCGAGCGCAGGCGCCGCAGGGCCCGAGAGATCCCGCGTGAGATCGTAGAGTCGAACGCTCCCTGGCCGAGGCATTTGCGTGAGGTTGTCGTTGAGCCCCACGACGAATCGACGCCCGTCGCGCGAGACCGCGTGGCACCCGTGGCACGTCGCGCCGCCTTCGGGCGTCGGAAGAAAGTCAACGCTCGCCCCCTCGCTCACGTCGAGCCGCTGCACGCGCCCCGTCGTGGGAGTCCAGTAGTACACCTGCCCCGCGGCGATCGCGTCGACCGTGCGAAACGTGCTCTGGGCTTCGCGCGTTCCGTCGTTCGCGAGCGTCGTGACGGTGACGCGAATGGGCTCGGTGATCGAGCTGCTCGCGAGCCCGCGCCACGCTTCGTCGGGGACGCGAAACGAGTGCCCGAACATCGCGTTCGCGCGGAAGTACCCCGTCACGATCGCCCCGGGCCGCTCGAGGCGCACGCGCACGAGCTCGACGGGCGCGCTCATCGGATTGCGCGCGGTCCACATGACGAGCGGCGGCCGCACGTTGCGCGGCATGACCGCCTCGGCCAGCGGATAGTCGATCGTCGGAGTCGTCGCCATGGGGCTCGCCACGGGCGTCGCCGTCGCAAAGCGCATCACGTCCGCGTCCGTCACGCCGTCGCCTCGATGAACAGTGCTCGCGCGCACCGTGAGGCTCGTCGTCGCGCGAACGCCGTCGTTTCCCAGCACCGAGGCGCGCACGGTGACCGTCCCCCCAGCGAGCGACGTCGTGAAGACGCCAGTGTTCGCGTCGATGCGACCGAGGGACTCGCTGTCGAGCGACCACCGCGCGAGGACGTTCGCAAACGTCTCGCCCCCGACGCCGCGGCCGCGCGCGTGAAACGCCACCGTCGTCTGCCCGTCGCCGAGCTGCACCGTGTGATCCGCAGGGTCGATCGTGATCGACGCGACGCGCGCTGGATCAACGGGGCCAGCGTCCATCCCGACCGCAGCTCCATCCAACACCATCGCGGCAGCGTCTCGTCCCGCGTCCCGCGTTCGTCCGCTGTCGACGAGCGGCTCTTCGGAAGCACACCCGTGACCGAGCGCGAGCAGCGCGAGCACCAGTAATCGAGATTGCATCGTCGCGCGGGACGCAGCACGCCGCGGGCCACCGCGCGATCGAGCGTGATTGTCGCGATCCAGACCGCGGTGTCTCCTGCGAGGAGACACCGTCGCGGCCGAGCGTCTCGCGCGAAGAGACACTGTCGCCCCGCGGGCGTCGCGCGCGATCACACCGTCATGATGTCTTTTTCTTTGGCGGCGATGATGTCGTCCACGGCCTTGCTGCCAGCGACGACGATCTCTTCGCCCTTCTTCCACGCGAGGTCGCCCTCGTCCTCGCCGACGTCTCCGTCCGCGACGAGCTGATCGACGAGCTCCTTCGCCGTTCGACGCGCCTCGCGCACGGCGATCTTCGTCTCTTCGCCCATCTTGCGCGCTTGCTTCGCGAGCTCCTTGCGGCGCTCTTCGGTCAGCGGCGGGATCGGAATGCGAATGAGCTCTCCGTCCACCTGCGGGTTGAGCCCGAGGTTGGCGTCACGAATCGCTTTATCAATGGCCCTCGATTGCCCCTTCTCCCACGGCTTGATCACGATCAACCGAGGCTCGGGGATCTGCACGTTCGCCATCTGATTGATGGGCGTCGGAGTGCCGTAATAATCCACGCGAACCGAGTCGAGCATCGCCGCCGTCGCGCGCCCCGTGCGCAACCGTGACAGGTTGGACTTGAGCGACTCGTGCGCCTTGGCGATGGACGCCTGCAGGTCCTGGAGAACTTCGTCGAGCATGGCGCGAGAGACTGCCGCGCCGAGGGTGCCCGACGCAAGTCATCACCGATCGCTTTCCGAGGGAGTTTCAGCGGCCCGACGGTCCGCTCCGAGCGCCGGCGATCGCCGCCCGCCCCCCGAGCGCCGCGCCCACGACCGCGAGCGCCAACACGATCGGCGCGGCCACCTTCGGCGAAGGAGCAAACACCGCGACGAGCACGGCCGCCGTCGTGGCCACGAGCGAGACCGCCGCCGCGCGCCGCGCCGCGTAGAGCGCAGCCCGCGCGTCGACGAGCGCCCGCGAGACCTCGCGCAAATCGTCGCCCGTGAGCGCGATGGAGGTCTCGGCGCCCGCGCCGCCTGCCGCTTCGATTCCAATCGACACGTCGCCGGCGCCGAGCGCGAGGTCATCGAGCGCAGGCCGGCCCGCGACCGCCACGCGTCCTGCCACTTCGGCGAGCGAGCGCACCGCGGCCCCGCGCTCTTCGGGCGCGACCTCTGCGCGCACGTGCGCCACGTCGATCGCGAGTCCGATCGCTTCGAGCGTGCCCGCGCTCTCGCCGCCGACGAACGCGACGTCGAGCCCCTTGTCCATGAGCGTCTGCACCGCCGCGCGCGCCTCTTCGCGCGGAGGATCTTCGAGCCCGAACACCCCCTCGAGCCTCCCGTCGATCGCGAGAAACAACGCGTGTCGCCCCTGCGCTTCGATGCTCCGCGCGACCTCTTCGCCCGGCGCGACCGCGACGTTCTCGGCGATCATGAGCGCGCGCGAGCCGACCACCACAGGGGCTCCTTGCGCGGTCGCCGCGAGCACCCCGCGCCCTGCGACGGCCACGGGCCTGCGGACCGCTTCGGGTCGCACGCCGCGCGCCTTGGCCGCAGCCACGAGCGCTTTGGTAAACGGGTTGGCCTCGTCGGCGCCGGCCTCTGCGCCCGCGGCGGTCGCGAGCAGCGCGCGCTCGGAGAGGGCCCCGAGCGAGACCACCTCGACGAGCTCGAACGCGCCGCGCGTGAGCGTCGCTCGGACACAAAAAATCAAGGCGCGCACGCGCGCCGTGAGCGAGAGCGACACGCTGTCGCGAAAGACCGTCCCTCGCGAGATCGCCGACGCGAGCGCGTGCGCAAACGGAACGCGCGCGAGCGGCAGCGCCAACCCCGGCGGGAGCGCTCCGAGCACGAGCGCCACCGTCGCGAGCGGATCCTTGGGCGCCGCGAGGACCACCAACGCCAGCACGGCCACGGAGATCACCACGCCGAGCACCGCGAGAACCCTGGCAAATGACTCGCCAAACAAGAGGCTCCCCGTCGCGCTCTCGTCGAGCATCGATCGCACCCGCGCGAGCGCCACGTCGTCGCCCGCGCGCGTCGCGAGGACCCGCAGCGTTCCCTTTCGGACGAGCGTGCCCGCGAGCACCGCGTGCCCCGCCACGAGCGCGCGCGTGCCCGAGGGCTCTTCGACCACGACGCCCGACGCTTCGCGCACGACCCCGTCGGCCGCCACGCGCTCGCCCGCGTCCACGATGATCTCTTCGCCCGCCTTGAGCGCGCGCGCTTCGACCGTGCGCTGCTCGCCGTTGTCCGCGCGCCGAACGCGCGCCGTCCTCGGGAGCACCGCCCCTTGCGCGTCGAGCGATCGCTGCGCGCTCGACCGCGCCGAGCGCGCCACGTAGCCCGCCACCGGGAGCACCAGCGCCACTGTCGACGAGAGCGCGAGTGATGTCACGGGACGATCGCGAAACACCGCTCGAACGAGCGCCAACAGCGCCCCCGCGAACGGGTTTGCCCACAGCCACCACGGGGCCAACGAGCGCGCCCACCACAGCTCGCGCGCGGCCACTGCGAGCGACACGAACGCAGCGAGCGCCGCGAGCACGGTCGAGAGCGTCCCCCCGATGCGCGTCGCGACGAGCGCCACCAACATCGCCCCGGCGCCCACGAGAACGGGTCGAACGTCCTCGGGCTCGTCCAAGCGAACAACGGTCGGCGCCCGCGTCTCGACGCGCGCCACGGGCTCTTCAGCCGCGACCACGACTTCGTTGCTCGGCGCGACGCCGATCATCGCGAGCACTTGCTCGAGCGAGGGCTCTGCGTCGAACTCGACGAGCGACGGCAACGACAGCTCCGTGGGCCACGAGCGCTCGACGCTTCGATCGACGCCGTCCGCGCCCGCCGTCCCGAGCGAGCGCGGGGCCTCTCTCTCGGACAGCGCGCCCTCGTCGTCCGAGGCGGATGGCCCGCCGTCGAGCGCCGTCGATTCGCGCTCGTCGCTCGCGCTCGACGCCGCCCGTGGCTCGTCCGAACCGACGTACGACGCGTCGATCGCGGGCTCGACGGGCGCCTCGCGCGCGCGCTGCTCGAAGCACTCGGGCGAGCAATAGTACCGAAAACGCCCTCCCCGATGCGCCACCCGCGGAGCGCGCAACGGGTCGACCGGCGTCCCGCACACAGGGCACGCCACGGTCCGTACGCCGGAAACGGTCAGGTGTGATCGCAGAGCAGAGAGGGGCACAGCCGATGAACCGCCGGACTATTGCAGCTCCGCCCGCGCTTTGCGACAGCGCTCGATCCCCCCTTGCGCACGAGCACGGGAAGCGCGTACGCACCTCGTGGGTTTCCCACACTCGCCATGGCGCTCGAATGTTCGTACTGCGGCGCGCGAACGACGGACGACGCGACGCGCTGCCCCCAGTGTCTGCGCGCGACGGGCCTCATCGCCGCGCCCGAATCCACGCAATCGCCGCCGTTCTCTGCGAAGAAAAAGGCGCTGATCGCGGTAGGCCTCGTCGCCCTCGGCGCGGCGATCACCGGCGGCGTCGCGCTCGCCAAGCGCGCCCGCGCGCAGTCCGCCGTCGCCGTTCAACAGGGAACGGCCAGCTCGATCAGCGACGTGCCCGCGCCCTTCGCCCGCGTCGAGGCGCTCTCGGCGCTCGTGCGCGCCGCGCGCTCGGGCGACGCCCTCGCGAAGGGACGCGCTGTTCACGAGGCGATTCGCACGCGAATGCGCGATCGCCAGCTGCAGCTCGTCACCTCGGTCGACGGCGTCCCGCCCGCGCGAACCCTCGAGGCGATCGCCGCAGCGCTCGAGACCGCGGGCGCGCGGGTCACCTCGCTCGACCTCTGCCGCGCGCTCTACAGCGCGCTCGACGAGGCCGGAGCGCAGCCTCGCTTCGCGCGACGCGCGAGCGGATCGCGCCCCGATGTCCCCGCGGACCCGAGCGGCGTGCTCGGGCGCTACGTCGTCCTCGTGGGCGAACACGCGATCGACCCGATCGATTCGCTGGTGATCGCGAAGGCCGACGCGCGCCCCTCGGAGATGACCGCCGCGCAAGTCACGGGCGCGATGCTCGTGCAGTCCGCGATCGCTTCGATGACGAGCGGCGACCGCGCCCGCGCGAGCACGCTCCTCGCGCGCGCCGTCGAGCTCTATCCCGAAGCGGGAATCGTCCACGCCGCCCGCGCCACGGTCACGCGCAGCGGATTGTCCGGCGGCGTGGACGACAGCGTCGTGCGCGACCTCGCGACCGCCGTCGTCGCGAGCGGAGACGACCCCGCGATCAACATCCTCCGCGCGCGCGCCGCGCTCGTTCACGGCGACATCGAGCTCGTTCGAACGTCCGCGCGCGCCGCCCGAAACAGAGCCCGCGGATGGGGCGACGCTGCGCTCGCGCAGGTCCTCGCGTTCGACCCGGCCAACGCGCAGGGCGCGGGCCGCTGCGACCCGCTCATCGACGCGCGCGAGACGTGGACCGACGACGCGCTCACCGCGTGCCGCGCGCTCACCGCCGAGGGAGCCGCGCCCCCCGAGAGCACCGCCGCCGCGCAGAGACTCGCGCGGACCGAGCGCGACCCGATGCGCCTCGCCCTCGTCGCCGCCGCGCTCGGCGAGGTCGTTCACCTGACCGATGGACGCGCGGACGAGTACGCGCGGTGGCTCGCGCTCGCGGGACGCAACGACCTCGCGCGCGCCGCGCTCGGCGACGCGGGCCCATGAATCACTGGCGTCGATGCGCGCGCGCCACGATCGTCGCGCTGGTGTTGAGCGCGCTCGGGGCGTGCAGACCTCGCGCCGAGAGCGCCCCGAGGAGCTTCGATCAGAGCGTCGAAGAGCTCGTCCGATGCGTCTTCGACGACCCGAGCGCGATGCTCGCGCCCCACGGTCAGGCCGCGCTCGAGGCTTCGATCCGCCGCGCGCTCCGAGAAGACCGCTACCGATTCTCGATCCGCGCCGGCCGCTGCGGAGGCGCCCTCGACGAGCGACTTCGAACGAGCGACCCGCGCGCCCGCGCGCTCGGCGACGCGTGGGACGCGCTGCTGCCGCTCGCGCAAGCGCAGGCGCCGGACGACATCGCGCTCGAGCGCGCGATTCGGCGCATCGGTGTCGCGTTTCGCGGGGCACGAGGGCGCTGACAGGCAACGGAGCCGCTGTCGGGTGATACAACCGACCCCAGCGTCGTTGCCATCGATCCCTCCGAGCCAGCCCACTGAGAGCGCGCCGTTGCCCGTGCGCGTGGCGCTCGCGGGCGCGCTCGCGTTGGGGTTGGTGTCGTTGGTCGCGGTTCCGCTCGCGTCGCAGGCGGTGACCAACGTCGAGCAGAGCGAGGCCTCTCGCCGCGCCGAGACCCTCGCGCGCGCGATGGCCGCGCGGCTCAGCGTCACGCCGTCTTCTCAGCGATCGACGCTCCTCTCTCGCGTACAAGCCCGCTCGGGAACGCTCGTCGCCGTCGTCCGCGCCGACGGCGTCCCCTTGCGCGACACCGAGCTCTTCACGCGCGTCAACACGATGCGCCCTCCTCGCGGGCGCTCGGTGTTCGCCCTCGATGACGGCGACCGACGGCTGCTCGTCGCGAGCGAGCCCATCACGCTCGACGAGCGAGACTTCATGGTGCTCGCGGCCGTTCCGCGGCCGGGAGGCGCTGGATACGCGCTGGGGATCGAGCTCGCGACGCTGCTCGTGCTGCTCACGGGGCTCGGGCTCGCCGCGGCCGTGATCGTGACGCGCGGCGTGAGCTCGGACGTGCGCGCCATCACCGCCCGCGCCCGCAGGATGAGCACCGGGCAGGCGAACTCGCTCCGCGCGCTGCCCGTGCACGCGCGAGACGAAGTGGGCGAGCTCGTCGCGGCGTTCAACAAGCTGCAGCGCGAGATCGCGCAAGAGATCGAGCAGCACCGCGAGGCGCTCGCCCGGCTCGACGACGCCGAGCGCCGAAAAGAAGCGCAAATCGCCACGCTTCGACACGAGCTGCGGACGCCGCTCAACAGCATCATCGGCTTCGCGGACCTGCTCCTCTCGGGCGTCGACGGCGAGCTCAACAACGCCCAACGCGAAGACGTCGAGGCCATCGCGCGCTCGGGAAAGCACCTCCTTCACCTCGTCGACGACGTGCTCGACCTGTCGGCCATCGCGTCCGGGCGCTTCACGATCGAGCGCAAGGCGGTCGACCTCGCCGCGATCGTGTCCGAGGTCGTCCGCGAGGCCCAAGGGCAGGCGCGCTTGCGTCGGATCACGATCGAGCACGTCGAGGCCGAGAGCACGCTCGTCGAAGGCGACGCGACCTCGCTGCGTCGCGCGATCACGAACCTCGTGCAAAACGCCCTGCAACATTGCCGCACGCGCGTCACGGTCTCGCTCGACACCGACGTGCGCGAGGCGCGCGTCCACGTGCGCGACGACGGCCGAGGGATCCGCCCGCAAGACATGAAGCGACTGTTCAAGCCCTTCGAGCGCGGACGCGAGGGAGGGGGAACCGGCCTCGGACTCGCGATCACCGTCGCGCTGCTCGAGCTGCACGACGGAAAGCTCGGGGCCGAGAGCGTCGAGCAGCAAGGGAGCACGTTTACAGCGACCGTTCCGCTGCACGAGACGGCGCTGTCGCAAGCGGGGTTCGCATGAGCGTCGAGCGAAGGCCCCGCACACGAACCAACTCTGCCCCCGAATTCGCACGCGATTCGATGGCGCCTCCGCCCCCCGAGGTCGAGCTGCGCGACGAGCGCAACGCGCGCGAGCCCTTCTCTCGCTTGATGCTCGGCGCGCTCGTGACGGGGCTCCTCTCGTCGCTCGCCTTCGCCACGCTCGCGAGGCTCGTCGCGCCGCTCGCGGCCACAGGCCCCACCGCGCTCCTCTACGCGCTCGCCTCGGGAGCTACGTTGGCCCTGGTCGTCGCGCTCCCGTCGATCCTCTTGCGCTCGTCGCTCGAGCGCGCAGCGGTCGCGCCCGATCGCGCGGACGACGCGGACGCCGACGCCGTGTACGCCGCGCCCCAACGCGTGACGCGCGCGGCGGTCGTGTACGCGCTCGCGGTCGTGCTCGTCTCGCTCGTCCCTTTGCACGAGGTGCACGAGGTCGTCGCGCCAGCGCTCTGGGTGCTCTCTGGGCTGTGTGCTTTTCTCGCGGCGCCGCTCGGGTACGTGCTCGCGCGCTCCGCGGTGCTTCCGTTGTCCGTTCGCCTCGCGGTCGAGAGCGAAGCGCTCCCCGCGCGCTCGTCGCCGGACCGATTCGCCTCGCGCCTCGCCCTCGCGTTCGCCGCCCCCGCAGCGGCCGCGACGCTCGCGGGCGCGCTGCTCGTCGAGAGCCGCATTCAACGGCTGCAGTTCGACGCGCACGACGCGCTGCGCGAGCAGGGGAGCGAGATCCTCGCGGTCTCGCTGCGCACCAACGCCGAAGACGAGGGCGTCACCGCCGCGGCCGAGGCCCTTCGCCGCGCGGGGCTCGCGGTGCAACGCTCGCCCGAGGGAGCGCTGCTCGTTCGCGCGCCCTCACCGCCACGGACGCGGTTGCCCGGGTGGGGACTCTTCGCGTCGCTCGCCGCGGTGATCGTGGCCGCGCAGCTCGGGGCTCGCGTGGGCCGCGACGCCGCGACGGACATGAGCAGCGCCGCGGAGCGCATGAGCTCGGTGAGCGCGAAGGACATGCGCTCGGTGACGATGCGCATCGCGCGGCCGAAGAGCGTCCCCGAGGTGCGCGACATGGCCCTCGCGCTCGACTCGCTGGCCGCGGCGCTCTTGCGCATGAACGAGGACCGCGCCCGCGCGCTCATCGCCCGCCGCGAGGCCGCGCGCGTTCGATCGTTCGTGCTCGCGAGCGTCTCTCACGACTTGCGCGCGCCGCTCAACTCGGTGCTCGGCTTCGCGGACCTCGTTCTCTCTGGAACCGAGGGCCCCGTGAGCGAAGCGCAGCGCGAGAGCCTCGACGCGCTTCGGCGCGGAGGGCACGAGCTGTTGCGCTTGGTGCGAGATTTTCTCGATCAAGCGCGGCTCGACGCGGATCGATTGAGCCTCGAGCGAGCGCGCGCGTCGCTCGACACAGTGATCGAGCGGGCCCGCGCAGAAGCGCTCGAGCGCTCGCGCGTGAAGGTCGGCCCCGACGCGATCACGATCGAGGGCGAGGTGGGGCTGCACTTGCTCGGCGACGAAGATCGCTTGTCGCACGCGGCCGGCGCGTTCGCAGCGTTCGCGCTCATGCGCTCGGGCAGCAACGGCCACGTCGTGCTGCGCGTTCGAGGCGAAGGCGACACCGTCGTGCTCACCGTGCGCGGCGGTGGAACAACCCCCTCGCGCGAAGCGCTCCGCGGGATGTTCGAGCCCTTCGATTTCGCCCCCGCGGGAGCGCGCGCGCCCGCGGGCCTGTCGCTCGCGGTCAACGTCGCGCGTGGGGTCGTTCGCCTCCACGGCGGAACGGTCATCGCCGACCCCATCGAGCAGGGCGGGATCGCGATCACGGTCACGCTCCCGATCGCCGCGACCGAATCGTGACCCACACCCGTCGCACTTTTGCGGTCTCGTCCCCTGTGCGCGAGCTTGCCCGGTGGAAATAGCCGCGTTCTGCGGTACGCTCCCTCGCACTGATGGCTCAACCCGCGCGACCTGCTCCCGCGCTCACAGAAGGCGTGGCCCGCGCGGTCGACGTCGCTGCGCGCTTGCGTCGCGCGGTCTCATCGGCGCTCGCAGGCAAGCCGGAGGTGATCGATCGCGCGGTGGTCACCGCGCTCGCGCGAGGCCATTTGCTGGTCGAAGACGTCCCGGGCGTCGGCAAGACGACCCTCGCCCGCGCCCTCGCCCGCGCGGTGGGAGCGACCTTTCGACGCGTTCAGTGCACGAGCGACCTGATGCCGTCGGACCTGCTCGGCGTGAGCGTGTTCAACAGCACCGAGCGTCGCTTCGAGTTCAAAGCGGGCCCCATCTTCACGAACGTCTTGCTCGCGGACGAGCTGAACCGCGCCACGCCGCGCACGCAGTCCGCGCTGCTCGAAGCGATGAGCGAGAGGCAAGTCACGATCGACGGCGTCACGCGGCCGCTCGACGAGCCCTTCTTGGTCATCGCCACACAAAACCCGGATGACAACGCGGGGACGTACCCGCTTCCCGACAGCCAGCTCGATCGCTTTCTCGTTCGCACGGCGATCGGGTATCCCGCGGCCGACGTCGAGAAGCGGCTCTTGCTCTCGCGCAAAGAAGACGAAGCGGACGAGATCGAGCCCGCGGTGTCGCTCGAAGAGCTCCTCGCCGCGCAGCGCGAGGTCGAGCGCGTCCACGTCGAGAGCGCCGCGCTGGACTATTTGCACGCGATCGTCGCGGCCACGCGATCGCACGGAGACGTCTCGGTGGGCGTCAGCACCCGCGGCGCGAAGGCGTTTCTGCGAGCCGCTTGCGCGCGGGCGATCGTCAACGGGCGCGGCTTCGTGATCCCCGACGACGTGTCCGACAGCGCCGTCTCGGTCCTCGCGCACAGGATCCGGCTCGCGGGCCTCGACAGCTCGCTCGGGCGCTTCGGCGCCTCGGGACAGCGCGACGACAGCGAGCGGCTCGTGCGAGACATCCTCGCGCGCATCGACGTTCCTGTGTGAACGACGCGCGCATCGATCGCGACTCCGAGCAAACGGGCAGCTCGATGCGGCTTCGCGACGTCATTCCGTGGCGGTCACGTCGCACGTCAAGGTTGAGCCGCCCCTGGCTATCCCTTCATCGATTACTTCAACAACCCGCACGTTGAAGGCGCAGAACACATCCGCGCTTGCTCCATAACCAACGGTAATAATTCGATAATCCTCGAAGAGATTCTTCAACGATTACTCGAACTCTCGCGCCGTGGTGGGCGCTCTCGGCCCTACTCGGCTGGATCCGTGTGGACCCGCGGGGCGTGGTGCTTCGAATCGCTGGCGTCTTTTCCGCTGTTTGGCGCGTCGGGCTTGTGCTTGGGGCGCGCGACCCAGTCTCGTCCGCTGGTGATGGCGCGGATTTCGTCGGGGTCGGTCCCTCGCGCTTCGGCGTCGAGCCCGTACGCGTACGCCGCGTCCGAGAAGAAATCCCGGCGTCCGAGCGAGCCGACCTTGCCCGCGCGCAGTCGCTTCTGCGCCGCGAGGATCGACCGCAGCCGATCCACCAGCCGCCTGGGAACCGCCAGTCGATCGATCGTCTCTGCGAGCGCGTCCCCGACGGCGATGAGCGCGTCGCGCTCGCCTTCGATCGCCTCTTCGACGGGCTCTTGCAAGAGCGTCGCGAAGAGCACCGGATCGGGGATGCTCATTCCTCCGGCGATGCGCGTGTCGACGAGCGCCAATCGCCGCCACAATCGCGTGCGAAACTTCGCGTCGTCGTCGAGGTAGCTCGAAAGCTCCGGCAGAAGAACGGACAGGACGCCTGTCTCCCACGCGATCCAAAACGACCTGCGCGCCGCGCCGCCGCGGAGCAGCCGAAAGAGCTCCTCGAGCAGCCGCGGTCGCGCCGCGCGCAAGAGGTCCTCGCGATGGACGATCATCGCGTCGTACACGTCGGGCTCGATCCCGAGGTCGAGCCGCGCGGCAAACTTGATCGCCCGCAGGATTCGCACGGGATCCTCGCGAAAGCGAACGTCGGGCTCGCCGATGGTGCGGATCACCCTGCGCTCGATCTCGTCGAGGCCGCCCACGTAATCGACGATCTCCTGACGATCGAGGTCGTAGAAGAGCGCGTTCATCGTGAAATCGCGGCGCACGGCGTCTTCGTGGGGGTCGCCGAAGACGTTGTCCCGCACGATCAAGAGGTCCTCGTCGCGGCTCTTGGCGCGGGTCTGAACGCGGGTCGCCGCGCCCGGGACGGCGCTGTCTCCCTCTTCTTCAGTCCACTCGCTGGTCTCGATTTCGAGGTTGGGATCGCGGCGAAACGTCGCGACCTCGATGACCTTCGAGCCGCCGAACAGGATGTGCGCGAGCCGAAATCGCCGGCCAATAATGCGGCAATTGCGGAACAGCGCCTTCACGTCGTTGGGCCGAGCGCTCGTCGCGACGTCGAAATCCTTGGGCGTTCGCCCGAGAAGAAGGTCTCGGACGCAGCCGCCGACGAGGTACGCTTGGTAGCCGTACCGCGTGAGTCGCCGCACGACCTTCGCCGCGTCGGGGTCGATCCGCCGCTCGGAGATCGGAAACTGCACGACCCTCGGGGTCGGGGCGTTTGCAGCTACACCTGGTGGCAGATCCATACGGGGCTCCTCAGACGATGCCCCGGCAAGCTCCAGCGTCGCTGGCAACCGAGGTCCTCCGCGGTGGCTCCGCTTGGAGGAGGGCCGAAATCTGGGCGGTGCCGTATCTCGTGCCCTGCTGCGAGATTTATCAGTGCCTTTGCGGGCCAGCAAGAACATGGCCGATCTGTCGCTCGAAGATCCTGCCCCAACGGTCGTGCAACACTCGAAGTCCGGGGGGCATCGTGAATCCAATGCTTCAACTGTACAGGAAGCAACCGGGTTAAATATTTGAAACAACTTGTCTATTTGCGTTCAACAGAACCGTGTGATGAAGCGCAGCGTCGAGCGCCCCGGTGTGGGTCGCTCGGGCGTCGGGCTCGGCGAGCGTCCCCTCGACGACGGACACGCCGTCCATGGGTCATTGGGGGCGTTCTGCCGCGAGCGGGGCTGAATACACATTCAGTTCGGCGCCGGCAACGGGGCCCGAGACGAATGGGGCGTCACGCGAGCGCGACCGTCGCTCAACGAGCGCCGTCGCCGCGAGGCGCGAGCTGCGCGATGAGGGCCTCGGCGAGGTTCTTTGCGTTTTGCTCGGGCGTCACGCTGGAGACGGGCTTGTAGAACTCGTCTGCGTACGCGCGGACCGCGGTGTCCTGAACGGCGCGGTGAAACCGTCGCAAGTCGCGAACGGTGGGCCGAAATCCCTCGAGGATCTTGCTGACCGCGGACTTCGCGTCTTCGACCGTGTCGATCGTGAAGACACCCGAGGCGTACTGGTAGAAGAAGTATCCGAAGAGGAGCACGGGCTTCTCTGCGAAGAGCGCCTCCCACCCCGCGGTGCCCGTCACAGTCGCGACGGCGAGCGAGTGTTCGATGAGCGTCGCGCTCGGCGTATCGAGCGGCATGAAGCGCACGTTCGGCAGGGCTCTCAGCCGATCGTAGAACGCGGTCTCGCGCCCCTTGCTGGTCTGCACTGGGTGCTCTTTCACGTAGATCTGCACGCCGGGCGGAACGACCCCCGCGAGCAAGCGCACCATCAAGTCCTGCTCGACGAAGGCGCCGCCGAGCGGGCTCGTGCTGCACTCGGGCTGCATGTGCAGCGGGACATAAATGAACTTCGCCTGGAGATCGGGCGCCTGCGTGAGCGAGCGATAGTGGGCCCAGAGCCGCTCGTCGGCTTCGAACATCTCGCGACGAACGCGGAAGCGACGCAGGCCGTCGCTGACGATGTGCGTCAACGGAGCCTCTCCGTACTTCGTGGCAAAGTCCCTGCGAAACGTCGCGAATCGCCGAAACACGTAGAAGGGCGAGCGCGTGCTCGTCAGGTGCATTCGAGCCGCTTTCATATAGAAGGGCTCGGCCGCCTTCGTCTTCGGCGCCGTGCGTTCGGCCCAGTATTGTTCGAGGTAGGGCTCGAGAGAAACGGGCTCGTCCTTGGGAAGAGCCTCGAAGGCGCTCGCGAGATCAGCAGGGCCGACCGTATAGTCTCTGAATAGAAATGTCGCGTCCGGGAGCATCGACTGGCGAAACATGAGCGTCTCGATTCCCAGGTGCTTGCAGAGCGAGTAGATCACGTAGTCGTAGACTTCGTGCGGGATGTTCGTCGCGATGAAATGCGTGATCTTCTTGCGGACGAGGAAGTCGTGCCAGTACTGCAGGTGCTTGAGGTAGAGCGCCTTGCGCGTGGCGTACGTCTCGTACGGAGTCGTGGACAGCGCGTCGAGCCGGTCCATCATGCGGAGCACGACGGTCTCGCAGTAGGCCATTCGATCGACCAGCGCCCGGTCGAGCGGGAGCCATTCGTGCTCGGGACGCGCGTAGTCTCCGCGAAAGACGCTCCACACGTTGTGGTGATCGTGATCGATCCCTTCGAGGGCGCGGCTCGGGTGCTCGTCGACGGTCGCGATGTAGTCGAGCCCGAAGCGGGCGCGGAGTTCGGTCAGCACGGGAACGAGGTGTGGAGACTGAAACCCGTTGAATAGAATACGCATCACTGTTGTTCCTTCGAGCCGCGACTCGCGTGTCGCTGCAGGCGTCGGCCGCGACATGGCCACGCGCGCGTAACGTCACGCGCGGACATCGAGCGCCCGCCACGAGCCCACGAGTCGGCAACATCCGAGGACAGAAGAGCAGGGGTCCGGTGCATGTCCTACTCGATACTCCTCGACGCGGGGCGGGACGCTGCCACGGCAGGCTCGTTCCTGCAATCGATCACGGGCGCGCACAGGGCCGACGACACGAGACCCTTGGTTGCGCGGCGCGCGCTCGCGTTCGAACGCGCTCACCCCACCGTCGATCGCAACGGACGCGATCGTCGCCCCCGTCGTACGCGCTCGATCAGGAAGGAAGCCCCTCGGTCGCGCCGGCGAAGAGCTCGCCGACTTCGCTCGACTCGGCGCGCGCCGCGAGGATCTCGTCGTCCGTCGCGCGGCGCACATCGAGCACCCGCACGTGAAAATTCAGCCGCTCGCCCGCGAGGGGATGGTTGGTGTCCACCATCACGTGCTCGTCGTGGATCTCGACGACGCGCATCGTGAGCACGGTCCCGTCCTCGCCCTCCGCGGAGTACTCGTTGCCTTCTTCGAGCGGAGCGTCCGTCGGAAACTCGTCCTTCGCGACGGCGAAGACGCCCTCTTCGTCGCGCGTTCCGTAGGCGTCCTCGGGCTCGAGCGTGAGGTTCACGACCTCGCCGCGCGTCATGCCTTCGAGGGCGGACTCGAGCGCGGGCAGGAGCGTGTCGTAGCCCCACACGAACTCCGCGGGATCTTCCGTGGATTCGAGGAGATTGCCCCTGCCGTCTCGAAGGTCGTATTGGATCGTCACGAACGTATCGGGCCCGACCGCGATGCTCATAGCTCTGGTTGTAGCCCGACTGACGAGGGGTCGCGAAGTTTCCGCCAACCGTCGTGACCGCCGTGAGGGGGGAAGAACGGTACATCCCCTCGCGCGGCGAGACCGACCTCTGTGTGTCTCACGTCCCACCGACGCGTGTCCCGTCGGACACAGCGCGGCGCGTACACTCATCGCGCGAACGCAAGCAGATCCACCCACCCGCGGTGCGGCCTCGGCCTTGCTCTGCCCCTGCGCTGAGTGCCTCGGCGGCCAGCGGCTCCTGCGCCATCGATCGCCGTCCGCACCGAAAGGAACAAGTGCACAGTGAGCAGCCCCAACGAAGGCACGACGCCCGCTTCGTCGTCCCCCCCTGCGAGCACCGAGGCGCCGCCGTATCGCGCGCCCGCCGACGGCCAGCACGCAGCGGCGCGTGACTCGAGCCCGTCGGCCCCGAGCGCGACGAGCGCGATCCGCACGAAGCGAAGCCGCTATCTCCTCGCGGCCGCCGCGATCTCGGCCACGGTGTTGGGCATTCGCGCGCTCAGACAGCCGCGCAACCTCGAGGCGCCCCCCGAGCTGCTCGACCCGGGAAATCGATTTCCGCTCGCGACCGCGGAGCTTCCCGTCGCCGCGCCGCTCGCGCCGTTGCTCGCGCGCGACGAGCCCGAGCACTTGTCGCTGCTCGAGCCGTCCGCGGGTTCGTCTCGCGTTCTGCGCGGCGGCTCTGTGCGCATTCGATTCAACCGCGTGATGGTCCGCGCGGCCGAGGTCAACCGCGCCCTCGGAACCGAAGGCGACGGCGCCGCGCCCGTTCACTTCGACCCGCCGGTGCAAGGGACGTTTCGATGGGTCTCGCGGAGCACGCTCGCGTTCGAGCCTGCGCCCGAGGCCTTCGAGCGCACCAACGAGAGCAAGATCGTCTTCACCGACCGCGTCCGCTCGCTCGCGGGCGAGCGCTTCGACGAGGACCCCGAAGAGCGCGTCGTCGTGTTCGCCGGCGGCGCGATGGCGCTCACGGATCTCACGCCGCGCAGGGTTTTGCCTGGCGAACCGCTGCGGCTGATGTTCTCGGGGCCGCCCGACATGAGCACGGTCTCGTCGCAGATGGTCACCTACGAGTCCGGCGGAGCGCAGCGCGCGCTGCGGTTTTCGCTCGCGCCGCGCGGCCGTGATCCGCGGGGAAACTACGGCATCGACGTGAGGCTCGACCGCACGCTCGAGCCAGGCGCGCGCGTCGCGATGCTCCTGTCGCCGAACCTCGTCGCTCCGTACGACGACGGCGAAGGCGAGTACGGAACGCGCGGCCCCACCGAGCTCGTCGTCGAGCTCCGTCCGCGCCCGCGCATCGAAGGCTTCGCGTGCTCGGAGGGCGCCGAGTCCGCCGAGGGATGCTCGCACCAAGGGACCGTCGAGGGCATCGTCGACATCGAGGACACCCTGCGATTGTACGCGTCGAGCGCGCTCGACCCGCGCGCGGCCCCGGTCGTCCGCGTGAACCCTCCGCTCGCCAATCAGCGCGTCGTCGCGCAGAACCACAGCCTCGCGATCACCGGCGAGTGGGCGCCCGATCAAGTGTACGAGGTCCGCGTCGAGGGCCTGCGCGACACCGAAGGGACGCCCTTGCAGCGCATGCAAGCGCTTGCGGTGCGCTCGAGCGGAAAGAGCCCCAGTATTCAAGTGCGCGAGGGCGTTCAAGTGTACGAGCGCGCGGGCGCGGCGACGCTGCCCTTCACCGCGGTCAACGTGGGGCGCGGCGCGCTCCGGTACCTCCCGCTCGAGCCGGGTCGGGACCTCGCGTTCGCGCTCGATCGCGCGCCCGAAGCGTGGAGCTCGGCGCAGACGATCGCGCTCGCGGGCCTCGCGCCGACGTCGCGGCCCAACCGCACGGGGCCGGGCGCGTTTCGATTCGTGTCGTCCACGGAGGGACGCACGAGCTCGATCGCGGCGATCGCGTTTCAGCCCGCGGGCGCCAACGACCGCGCGTTCGGGCAGCGCGCGATCGTGCAGCACACGGACCTCGGCGTCAGCGCGCGAGTGTTTTCGCAGGGCGTCCTCGTGTGGGTGAGCTCGATCGCGACGGGGCGCCCCGTGGCCAACGCAGAGGTGACCCTCGCGTGGGCCAACGGGAGCTCGATGCGCACCGCGTCGCCGGTGCGCACCGACGGCAACGGCCTCGTGTGGATCGCGGCGCCCGAGGGGATCAACGTGGTGGACGTTCCGCTCGCGCTCTCGGCGCGCACGGGCGACGACCGCGCGGTGCTCTCGCTCGACCCGCGAACGAGCGTGACGCCCTCGACGCTCGGCCTCGCGCAAGGCGCGAGCAACGCGAGCGACGGTCAGCCGATCGCCGCGGTGTTCGCGGACCGCGGCGCGTATCGACCGGGAGACTCGCTGCACATCAAAGCGGTCATTCGACAGCCGACGGTGTGCGCTCCGCGCGCGAGGCCCCAGGGCCAGCCCGCGACGAGCGCGTCGAACGCGCCGTGCAACCCCGAAGAAGTGCGCGCGTTCGCTCGGCAGCCCGTGCGCATCAGCTTGATCAACCCCTCGGACAACAGCCCCGTCGTCGAACGCACCGTCCGCACAAACGCGTGGGGAACGGTCGACGCCACCTTCGCCCTGCCTGCGAGCGCGATGGCTGGCCAGTGGCGCATCGCCGTGAGCAAGCCCCGCGACGCGACCCGCGAGCTCGGCTCTCACTACGTCACGGTCGCCGAGTTTCGACCGCCCACGATGCGCGTCGATCTTCGCGACGTCCCCGAAGCGCCGCACCACGACGAGCCGCTCGCGGTCCGCGTGGAGTCTCGCTATCTGTTCGGCGCTCCGGTCGCGCGCGCGACCGCGCATTGGACGCTGCACCGCGAGCGCGACGGCGAGTACCCGATGCCGTGGGTGCGCACGTTCGTGTTCGCGCCGGTCGACGCCGACGAGCGCCGCAGCCTCGCGGGCAGCGGCGAAATCGAGCTCGCGCAGGACGGAACAGCCACGATCCAAACGCGCACCACGATGAACGTCCCCACGCGCCAGAGCTTCACGCTCGAGACCGAAGTGCGCGACGCCTCGGGGCAGAGCACCGCCGCGCGACGGTCGTTTACGGTCTATCCCGCGACGTACGAAGTGGGCGTCAAGCGCACCGCTCCGTGGCTCGGGCCGGGCGCGGCGCTCGACGTCGAGGCCATCGTGATCGACCACGGCGGCACCGCGATCGCAGGGCAATCCGTGCAGGCGCGCATCGTGCGCGAAGGATGGGACTCGTACTACGAGTGGACCCACCGCGGAGACGGCGAAGACGGCTATCGCGCCCGACGAACGCGCGACGAGCGCGAGGTCGCGCGCTGCCAGGTGCAGTCCGAGCGCGAGCCCGTTCACTGCCGCTTTCAGCCGACGGAGCCGGGCGTCTACCGCCTCGAAGCGAAGGTCGTCGACGCGAACAACCGCGAGTCGATCGCGTCGCAGCGCGTGTACGTCGCGGCGCCCGGCGAGCACCCGGACCGCGACGCCCCGGGCGCGCCCATCACCGTGACGCCCACACAATCAAGTTACCCTGTGGGAGAGCGGGCGAGCGTCGCGTTCGAGTCGCCCTGGCCCGACGCCGAGGCGCTGGTCGTCGTGGCGCGCGAGGGCGTGCTCCACACCGAGCGGCGCCGCGTTCGCGCGGGCGGAAACGTGTTCGAGTTCGAGCTCACGCCGGCGATGGTGCCCAACGCGTTCGTTCACGTCTCGCTCGTGCGACCGCGGACGGGGGAGCCCGGCGCGGGGCTCGACCTCGAGGCGCCCGACCTGCGCCTCGGCGTCACCGAAGTGCGGGTGCGACCGCGCGTCTCCGCGCTCAACGTGGGGATCACGCTGCCGACGCAGACCGCGCGACCGGGCGACGAGATCCCCATCGAGGTGGCAGTGCGCAACGCAGACGGCCGCGGCGTGCGCGCCGAAGTCGCGCTCTACGTCGTGGACGAAGGGACGCTCCGGCTCTCGAGCTACGAGACGCCGAGGCCCGGAGATCAGTTCTTTCCGCGCAGGGCCCCGAGGTTCGTGCTCGATGACCTGCGTCGCTCGCTCGTCTCGCGGCTCGAGATCCCGGCGCTCCCGGGCGCGAGCGGAGACGGCTCGGAGGACGGCGAACGCGCGCTCCGCGACGAGCGCGAGCGCTTCGAGCCGACGCCCCTGTGGCTCCCGCACTTGAATACCGGTGTCGACGGGATCGCCCGCGCTCGCGTGCGGCTCCCCCAGCGCCCCACGCAGTACCGCGTGATCGCCGTCGTCAACGACAGCGCCGCGCGCACCGGCGGCGCGTCGACGCAGCTGACCGCGACGCTCCCCGCGGTGCTCCGCCCGACGATGCCCACCGCGGTGGTCGAGGGCGACCGCTTCGAGGCCGTGACGTTCGTGCACAACCCGGGCACCGCGCCCGTGGACGTTCGCGTCCGCGCGCTCGTCGGAGGACGCGAGGTTCGCGCAGAGAACATCCGGCTCGACGCGGGCGGCGACTCGCGGGTGAGCTTCCCGATGGAGGCCGCCGTCGGCCAAGAGCGCATGGACGTGCGCTTCGAAGCGATCGCGCAGGGCGCGACGGACGCCCGCGACGTGACGGTGGCCGTACGGCCCCGCGGGATCGCGCAGCGCTCGTTCATGGCAGGCGCCGTGACGGGCACGCGCTCGATCGAGCTCGAGGCCCCGCAAGGCGCCATGGCGCGCGGCGCGCGCTTCACGGTGACCGTGGCCCCGCATCCGTTCGTCGGAATGGAAGCCGCGGCCGACATGCTCGATGAGTCGCCGTACGAAAACGTCGAGTCGCTCGCCTCGCGCGTGCTCGGCCTCGTCGCGTACGCGTCGATGGCGACGGACCCCGCGCGCGCCGCGGACGCGCGGCGTCGCGGTGAATCCGCGGCCGAACGCCTCGTCGCGCTGCAGACCTACTCGGGCGGCTTCGGCCAGTGGACCTCTACGGACGAGCCTTGGATGTACGGGAGCGTGTACGCGCTCGACGCGCTCGTCACGGCGAAGGCCGCAGGGTGGACGCTGCCCGCAGGCGCGCTCGACCGCGCCGAGACGCACGTGAACACGCTGCTCACCAACGGGTCGCTCGTCGACTACGAGAGCGCGACGCGCAACGACGTCGCTGCGTACGCCGCGCGTGTGCTCGTTCGCGCTGGAAAATCCCTCGCGACTCGCATCTCGTCTCTCTACGACCAGAAAGAGACGCTCTCGCCCTTCGGCGCCGCGCAGCTCGCGCTCGCGATGCCCGCCAACGACCGCCGCCGCGAGACGCTCGCCCGCGAAGCCGCGAGGCGCATGCTCTCGAGCCTCGACGCCATCGCGCGCGCAGAGGCCAACGCCGCGCAGGCCCGCGCGAACAGCAACGGGATGACCCCCGCGCAGGCCGCTGCGTACGCGCCGACGAGCTTCGGCAGCGCGCGGTGGTTCGAGAGCTCGACCCGCTCGCTCGCGGCGCTCGTGCGCGTGACCGCTGAGCTCTTGCCGGGCGGCGACGAGTCGCGCCGCCTCGCGTCCTACCTCCTTCGCCGCCGCGACAACGGCGCCTGGAACGGAACGCACGACAACGCCCACTCGCTCGTCGCCCTCGCCGCGCTCGCGCGTCGCTTCACCGACCGCGAGATGCCCCGCGCTCGCGTGACGCTCGACGGCGCGGTGATCGCCGAGGCCCGCCCGAGCGGCGAGGGCCCGCAGCGCGCGAGGGTGTTCACGCTCCCGGCCGAGCGCCTCTTGCGCGGCCGCCACCAGCTCGTGATCGACGGCGCAGAGAACACGTTCTTCGCGCTCGACGGCCGCTGGCTCCGCGCGCTCTCTGCGCAGGACAACGAGGCGCGCGGTCGCGTCGCCGCGCTGCACCGCGTGATCGAGCGCGAAAACGGCGAGCGCGTGAGCGCCGAGACCCACGTGCGCGCCGGTGAGCTGCTCCGCGTCAGGCTCTTCGTGTTCTCCGAGCGAGAGCTCCCCCCGAACGTCCTCGTGCGGGACCCCATGGGCGGCGGCCTCGACCCGGTCGACCGCGGCCTCGACACCACGCCGCGCGCATCGCTCGACGCGATCCTCGGCGGATCGACGGAGGACGAAGTGGTCGACCCGCGTGGATTTCACGCGGCCCGCTCGCTCTCGTACCTGTCGCACCGGGCGTTCAACCGCGGCGAGGCGCGCTTCTTCGCGGACCGCGCCGGAGCGGGCCTGCTCGAGTTCACCTACGCCGTCCGCGCGACGACGCCAGGGACCTTCGCGCTGCTGCCCACAGAGATCCGCGCGCAGCACGACCCGCAGTGGGTCGCGCGCTCGGCGGCCACGACGATCACCGTCGACCGCTGATCGCACACACTTTCAAGAGACGCACCACCCACACAATCAAGAGAGCGCCCCATGAGACGTTCGAAGAAGATCCTCGCCTCCTCGCTCGCAGCGCTGTGCGCCGCGTGGGCGGTCACGCGGGTGATCGTCGGCTCCGGGGCGATGATCGATCGAGGGCGGTTCGTTCCGCCGTCGGACTCGTTCGCGGTGGTCGATCGCTCGGGCTTGCCGCTCAGGCTCGCGCGCGCGGACGGCGCAGACCGCCGATGGGCTCGCTTCAGCGAGATCCCGTCGGTCATGGTCCAAGCGGTCCTCGCCGCAGAAGACGCGCGGTTCTACAGCCACGACGGCGTCGACCGACGCGCCGTGGGGCGCGCCGTGGTGGACAACGTCGTTCCGGGCCGGCGCCGCTCGGGTGGATCGACGATCACGCAGCA
This sequence comes from Myxococcales bacterium, assembly GCA_016793325.1. GTDB lineage: Bacteria > Myxococcota_A > Polyangia > Polyangiales. Next base: position 65,879 of record JAEUKI010000089.1, read on the forward strand.
GCTCGTGAAGCTCGTCTACGGTCGGCCTCACGGCGCTTGGTCCAAGGGCGCCGAGGCGCTCCGCGCGATGAGCCTCGAGCGCGTGATGACCAAAGAAGAGATCCTCGAGCAGTACCTCAATCGCTTGCCCTACGGCGACGGGATCGAGGGCGTCGCTCGCGCGTGCGAGAGCTACTTCGGCCACTCGCTCGACTCGCTGTCGCTCAGCGAAGCGGCGCTGCTCGCGTCGATTCCCAGGGCTCCGAGCGCGCTCGACCCCAGACGGAGCCCGCGGCGCGCCAACGAGCGGCGCGCGTGGGTGCTCGGCCGCATGCGCTCGCTCTCGCTCATCGACGAGCGGCAGTACCGCGCGGCGCTCGCGACCGAGCCCACGATCGCGACCGTCTCGGGTCGTCCGTGGGCGGCGCCGCGCTTCGTCGACCGCGTGCTCGACGGCGTTCGCGCAGGAACCATCCGCCGAGAGAGCGCGTCCACCGTGCGCACCTCGCTCGACCTGCCGACGCAGCGACAAACCGAGACGCTCCTTCGCGCGCAGTGGCTCACGATGACCTCGCGCGGGGCGCGCAACGCCGCGGCGATGGTCGTCTCCAACGCGACGGGAGAAGTGCTCGCGTACGTGGGCGCGATCGACGCCGAGAGCGACGGAGGTTCGCTCGATTTGCTCGACGCCGAGCGCCAGCCGGGCTCGACGCTCAAGCCCTTCGCGTACGAGCTCTTCTTCGAGCGCGGGGGAACCGCAGCCACGATCCTCGATGACGTGAACATCGCGATGACCGGCGCGCGCGGCGAGCACTTCGAAGCGCGCGACTACGACAACGCCGAGCGAGGCCCCGTGAGCGCGCGCGCTGCGCTCGCGGCGTCGCTCAACCTCGCGGCGCTCGACGTCGCGCGGCGCGTGGGACAAGAGCCGCTCGCCAACCGCCTGCGCGCGCTCGGGTTCGACGGCGTTCGCACCGGAGAGCAGCACGGCGGAGCGCTCGTGCTCGGCGGCGTGGGCGTCAAAGGGACCGAGCTCGCGCAGGCCTACGCGACGCTCGCCCGCTGGGGAACGCGCGCGCCGCTCTCGTTTTCGCTCGTCGGCGGCCCGGTCGCGGGCGAGCGCGTGATGCACGCCTCGCACGCGCGCGTCGCGTGGGACGTGCTCAGCGACCCGAGCGCGCGGCGCGAGGGCTTCGGCGAGTCGCTCGAGAGTTTGGCCCCTGGCCTTCCGTTCGCCTTGAAAACAGGCACCAGCGCCAACTGGCGCGACGCGTGGTGCGCCGTCGCGACCGATCGCGTAACCGTGCTGCTCTGGATGGGCGACCCCGCCGGGCGCGCGATGGCCGAGGTCAGCGGATTTCGCGCCGCTGCACCCGCGGCGGTTCGTATCGCCGCGATGGCCCACGAGCGCGCTCGATCCCTCGGGCTCTCGGTGTACGCGCGGCGCGCGCCCGAGCCCGTGACCGCCGACGTGTGCCCGTGGTCCGGCCTCCGTCCCGGCGCGCGCTGCCATCATCACGTCGTCGAGCGATTCGCCCCGGGAACGGTCCCCACCGCCCGCTGCGAACAACACGACGAGCACGGCGATTGGATCGCGCCCGCGCGCTTGCGGGCGTGGGCCGATCGCGCGCAGAGGCCCGGCGTGTCCCGCGCTCCGCGCGCGGTCGACGCGTCGCACGGCACGCTCGTGGTTCGCGAGCCGCGCGACGGATCACGATGGCTGCTCGACCCCGCGCGCGGATCGGTCCGCGTCGGACTCAGGGTCGCGCTCGACGGAGCCGAGGTGCGCGCGGACCAGTGGGAGGTCGACGGGGCGCGCATCGAAGGCGACCGTTGGACGGCGATCGCAGGGGAGCACACCGTCGTCGCCGTCGTGGGCAGCCGCCGGAGCGCTCCGTCGCGCGTCACCGTCGAGACCACACGCTGAGATTGCGCCGACGGCGCGCAGGTGGTCCCCTCGTGGGGCATGCGAAGGCGCGCGCCCCACGGACTCGCCGCCTCGAGTCGGCTCGGTTCGACTCGAGAATCTCCAGCTTTTTCTCAGGAGATCGCGCGTCGCGCCCGCGCGCTCCTCGGCGCGTGCCTGCTCGCGCTCGGGCCCGCGTCGCCGCTCGCGTGCGCGCAGCACCTCGCCGCGCCCGACGGGGACGTCGGAGTCGACGCGAGGCCCGGCGACGATGGGCGAGCGCTCCACGACAGCGCCGGGATCGACGCGCACCATCGCCACGACGCGCACGACGTGGCTCGCCCGACGGACGCGCGAGCGACGGTCGACGCCGACGATGACGCCGCGGACGCCCCGAGCGACGGAACGGCCGGAGTCGACGTGATCGACGCAGCAACGGTGCGCGACGGATCGCTCGACGGCGGCGCGGACGCGGGGCTCGCGAGCGGCTGCGCGCTGGGGACCCAGCCGCCGATTCGAGCGCCGTCGCCCGGCGTTCCGACGGTCGTCATGAATACATGGGTTCCGCTCGGCGCGGCGGGCGCCATCATGGACCACGGGTGCGAGCTGTTCGCGATGGGCTCGGATCACGTGTACCCGCTGACGATCACCGCCCGGAGCTCGTTGCAGTTCGTGATCAACGCGTCCGACGGCGCGCCGGTGCTCTCGCTGCGGCGCGCGTGCGCCGAGTCGAGCACCGAGCTCGCGTGCGACAGCCTCTCGGGCGCCGCGCTCACGGCGGGATTTCGCGCCACGCTCGACCCAGGGACGTACTACCTCGTCGCCGACGAGATCGCAGAAGAGCCCGACTTTGCAGCGGGCGGAGACTATTCGATCACCGTGTCGAGCTACGCCGAGGCGCCCAACGCGCGCTGCGCCAGCGCGTCGCTCTGGACCGCGGGGACGATCGAGAGCGCGACCACCGCTGGCGGCGGAACGACCGATCGATCGTGCAACACGTTCACCGCGAACGGGCCCGAGGTGTTCTATCGCTACACGTTGCCGGCCAACACGCGCGCGGTGCTCACGGCGGCGCCGACGGGAGCGCCTGCGTGGCGCCCGTACCTGCGCGTGCGCGACGACTGCGCGAGCAGCACCTGCGTGATCGCGGGCCCCTCGCCGAGCAACGGCAGCGCGGCGGTGGTCGTGCTCAACAACTACAGCGCGACGACGCGCGCGTACATCGTGTCCGTGGGCGCGCTCGACCTCGCGTCGGGGGGAGCATTTTCGCTGACCGATTCGCTCTCGTCGATCGCGCCCCTCGCGCCCCGCGCCCAGTGCTCGACCGCGCCGCCCGTCGGCCCGCTGAGCGTGCTCGAAAACGAGACCACCGCCGGCACGGTGGACACACGAACGACGTTCAATTGTCAGAGCGCGGGCGGCTCGGGCGGGACGCTCGCGTACTACCGAATGAGCGTTCCCCCTGGACGAACCGCGTCCGTCACGGCGACGCCCGAGCTCTCGTTCGACGTCGCGCTGCGGTTGTTCGTGGGCTGCGCGCCGAGCACGTGCGCGACCTATCGAAGCTCCCTCGGCGCTGGCGGCGTCGAGCAAGCGAGCTATCGAAACACAACAGGCGCGGATCAAGACCTCGTGATCGCCGTCGGAGGAAGCAGCACTGGATCCACGGGGCGCTTCGACCTCGAGGCTCGCTTGCTGCCCGCGGCGCCGACCAACTTGCTCTGCTCCACGCCGAGACCGCTGACCGAGGCGAGCCCCGCGATCGCGCAGAACCAAGCGGACGCGACGACGCCCAACACTGCCGCGGCGTGCGAGCCGACCGCGAGCGGCAACGTGCTGCACTACACGATCAACGTCGCGGCCAATCGCACCGCGGTCCTCCGCGCGATCCCCTACACGACCAGCGCGGACCCCGTCCTTCGCGTGCTCGACGCGTGCGGCGTCGCGAGCTGCGTCGCGAGCGCCAACACCGGCTTCGGCGGGAGCGCCGAAGAGGTCGCCGTCACCAACAGCACGGCCGTCGCGCGAGACTACATCGTCACGCTCGGGAGCCGCTCGCCCACCGCAGCGGGCGTCTTCGATCTGCGCGCTCGCATCATCGCGCAGGCGGCGAACGCGAGCTGCGCGACGCCTCGGACGCTCGCCAACGGCGAGGTGCTCACAAATCAAGACACCAACGACGCGATCGAGCGCCGATCGCTCTCGTGCGGGCCGTCGTCGCCCTCGGGCGGAGCGCTGCTCTACTACCAAGTGACGATCCCCGCGGGCCGAACGGGCGTCGTCAGAGCGCTCGCGCAAGGGCGCTTCGACCCAGCGATCCGAGTGTTTCAAGGGTGCGCGCCGAGCTCGTGCACGAACTACCGCAACGCGAGCGGCGTCGGGGCCGAAGAGATTCAAGCGATCACCAACAGCACGGCGAGCGCGCAGACGTACACGATCGCGATCGGCAGCGCGGCGAGCGGCGAGATCGGGCGCTTCGATGTGTCCTACGCGCTCGTGGCCGCTGCGGCGACCAACACGAGCTGCGCCCTCGCGCGGCCGCTCTCGCCCGCGCTCCCCGCGCTCTCGCAGAACCAACTGACGGCGCTCGTGCCCAACATCGACGCGAGCTGCGATCCAGGCGCGACAGGAAACGTTCTCTTCTACGCGCTCACGGTGCCGCCGTCGCAGACCGCGATCGTGACAGCGACGGCGTTGGCGAGCTCGATCGATCCAGCGCTCCGCGCCTTCGACTCGTGCGCGTCCGCGACGTGCGTGTCGAGCGCGAGCGGCGCGTTCGGCGGGAGCAACGAGCAGCTCGTCCTGCACAATCCCGATGCGTCTCCGAGGGACTACGTCGTGACGTTGGGCAGTCGGTCGCCCTCCAGCGCCGGCGCGATGGACCTCGCGGTGCGCCTCGCGTCGACCAGCGCCAACGCGAGCTGCACAAACCCGACGCCGATCGCCACGGGAACGACGATCTACGGACAGGACACGAGCGCCGCGGTCGAGCGCCGCACGACGAGCTGCGCGGGAACCGCAGCGGGCGCTCCGTTGCTCTTCTACACGCTCACCGTGGGCCCGGGCGCTACGGGGCGCGTGCGCGTGACGCCGTCACCGACGTTCGACCCGACGATCCGCGTGTTCGCGACGTGCGCTCCCGCCGCGTGCGCGGCGTATCGCAACGGCAGCTCCGTCGGCGCGCCCGAAGAGGTCACGTGGACCAACACGGGCACATCGGCGCAGGCGTACATCGTCGCCGTGGGCGGCGCGAACGCCGACGAAGTGGGCACCTTCGCGATCACCCGCGAATAGCGCCACTCCCGGATCGCGTGCGTTTGCGGTATCTCTCTGGCCGCGAACGAATCCATGAAGAAAGAGAAGCGACTCACCAAGTCCGAGAAGAAGGCCCTCAAGGGCCCGGTCAAGCCAGCGGCCGATCAGCACATCCACTGCATCGCGTGCGGCAGACACCTCGACACACACGAATTCGACGGGGGCGGCGCGGCCACGGCGAAGGTGCTCTATTGCCAGCACGGCTCGGGCTTTCCTTCTTGCACCGCGTGCACGGCGGTCTCGCAGGCGTTGCTCGATGAGCACGACCGCACGAACCAGCCGGTCAAACCCGCGGCGGCCTGGCACTGAAGAAGTAGAAACCTTCGGAGAAATCTTCGAGGGAAGCGTTTGCCTTTCGAGCCGAGGAGTGGTGCGCTAGCGGGGACATTCTCCTCGCATACCCCGTACCGCCCGAAAGGCTCTTCACATGCAGTCCAAGCTTCGTTCGGGGCTGACGCTCGCGGCGTTTCTCGCCGCCTGCAGCCCAACTACGCTTCCGCCAACGGACGCGCCGAGCACGGACACGCCCAGCGCGGATCGTGCAGACGTTCCCCGTCCCGACAGTGGCGTCGACACGGGTGTCGACACGGGCGTCGTGGAAGACACCGGCGTCGAGCAAGACGTCGCGGATGTATCGATGCCGCCGATGGACGTGGCAGACGTATCGATGCCGCCGATGGATGTGGCGGACGTATCGATGCCGCCGATGGACGCCGCAGACGTCGCGACGATGCCCGACAGCGCGCCAGACAGCGCGATGGACGGAGCCTCGGGCTGCGCGCTGCCGACGCAGCCTGCGATCACGGTTCCCACCACGGGAACGCCGACGGTGATCACCAACACGTGGGCCGCTGGGGGCATGGGCAGCTCGATCTCGAGCTACGGGTGTACGTCGTTCGGGCTCGGGGCCGATCACATCTATCCCCTGACGATCACCACGCGAACGACGCTTCAGTTCGTGCTGACCGCCAACGTGGGGGCGCTGGCCAACCCGATGATGGCCCTTCGGCGCGTGTGCAACGTCTCGACGGGAGAGCTCGCGTGCGACCTCGACTCGGGCCCTGGAAACGGCTCGGCGTTTCGCGCGACGCTCGACCCGGGGACGTACTTCCTCATCGCAGAGGACTACGCGTCGTCCGCGGCGACCGCGCGGGGCGGAGCGTACACGCTCACGGTGTCTGCTCCCGCGGATGTTCCCGCGGGGACGTGCGCTGGCGCGACGGCGTGGATGGCGGGCACCACCGCGGCGGGCAGCATCAACAGCGGCGGAACCGCGGATCGCTCGTGCAACCCCACGACGGCCACGGGCCCCGAGGTCTTCTTCGCGTACACGCTCCCGGCGAACACGCGCTCGACGATCACCGCGACGCCGCTCGGAGCGCCGCCGTGGCGACCGTACGTCCGCATCCGCGACAACTGCACGACCACGACGTGCCTCGTCGCGTCCGCAGGAGCGTCCGACGGAATGCCCGCGACCGCCACGGTCGAGAACCGCAGCGGCGTCGCGCGCACGTTCATCGTCTCGATGGGCTCGTACGAGCTCGGCACGGGCGGCGCGTTCACGCTCACGGACTCGCTCATGATGCTCCCGCCGGTTCCGATGAACGCGGTGTGCGCGACGGCGCCGATGGTGGGCCCCGTCTCGATGCTCACGGGCGAGACCACCGTCGGCACGTTCGAGCAGCGCTCGAGCAGCTCGTGCGCCGCCGGCGTCGCGACCGGTGGAACGCTCGCGTACTACCGCATGACGGTCCCCGCCGGACGCACCATGGCAGCGACGGTCACGCCCGAAGCGACCTTCGATCCGACGATCCGCATCTTCGTCGGCTGCTCGCCGACGACGTGCAGCACGTACCGCAACTCGTTCTCGACGGGCGTCGTCGAACAAGCGAGCTACCGCAACACGAGCGCGGTCGATCAAGAGGTCATCATCGCCGTAGGAAGCTCGAGCACCACGGGCACGGGCCGCTTCGACCTCGACGCGCGCTTGCTTCCTGCGATGCCCACGAACACCTCGTGCGCGACCGCGCGACCGATCACCCCGACGATGCCGGCCATCGCGCAGGACCAATCGAGCGCCAGCATGCCCAACACGCTCGCGACCTGCGAAGCGACCGCCACGGGCAACGTGCTCTATTACACGGTCAACGTCCCCGCGGGACAGACCGCGATCCTTCGCGCGACCGCGTACACGACCACCGCGGACGCAGTGCTCCGCGTGACGGACACCTGCGCGTCGATGGGCTGCCTCGCGAGCGCCAACACCGGCTTCGGCGGCGTTCAAGAAGAGGTCTTCGTCACGAACGGCTCGGCGACGGCGCGCGACTACATCGTGACGCTCGGGAGCCGCGCGACGACGAGCGCTGGCGTCTTCGATCTCAGCGTTCGCTTCACGACGCTCGCGCTCAACGCGAGCTGCGCGATGCCTCGCGCGTTGAGCAACGGCGACAGCGTGATGATGCAAGACACGAGCACCGCGCTCGAGCGACGCTCGACGGGCTGCTCGGCCGCGTCTCCCACCGCGGGTCCGCTGCTCTATTACCAAGTGACGGTCCCCGCCAATCGCGCGGGCGTCGTTCGCGTCACGCCGCGCGGGATGTTCGATCCCACGATCCGCGTGATGGCTACCTGCACGGCGACCTCGTGCGTGAACTACCGCAACTCCGTGGGCGCGGGCTTCGAAGAGGTCCAGGCGATCTCCAACACGACCGCCGCGGACGTGACGTACATCGTCGCGATCGGCGGCGCGGGAACGGGCGAGACGGGACAGTTCGACCTCTCGTTCAACCTCACGGCAGCGATGCCGACGAACACGTCGTGCGCGACGGCGCGACCGTTGTCTGTAGCGTTGCCGGCGCTCTTGCAAAACCAAGGGTCGGCGACGATGCCCAACACGCTGACGACCTGCGAAGCGACCGCGACGGGCAACGTTCTCTACTACTCGTTGAACGTCCCCGCGGGACAAACGGCGATCATCACGGCGACGCCGTTGTCGACCTCCGTGGACCCCGTCATTCGCGTCACGGACACGTGCGCGTCGGTGGGCTGCCTCGCGAGCGCCAACAGCGGCTCCGGCGGCACGTCGGAGCAAGTCATCGTCACCAACCCGACGATGGCCGCGCGCGACTACATCGTGACGCTCGGGAGCCGCGCGACCACGAGCGCTGGCGTCACGGATCTCACTGTGCGCTTCGTGACAGCCCCGAGCAACGGCTCGTGCTCGACGGCGACGTCGATCGCGCCCGGAACCCCCATCGCCATGCAAGACACCGGCGCTGCGATCGAGCGTCGCACGACCGGTTGCCTCACGACGACGACCGGCGCGCCGCTGCTCTATTACACGGCGACGGTGCCGGCGAACACGACGGCGCGCGTTCGCGTGACGCCGACGGGCGCGTTCAACCCGACCGTTCGCGTGTTTCAGACGTGCTCTCCCACCGCGTGCACGGCGTATCGGGCGACCGCAGCGTCGGGCGTCATCGAAGAGGCGCTCTGGCGCAACAGCGCTGCGACGGCTCAGATGTACACGATCGCCGTCGGCGGAACGGCCACCAACGAGACCGGCGTGTTCTCGATCGAGCTGGATTTCCCGCCGGATCCGTACATGGTCACGCGCACGATGAGCGCGACGTGCGACGACGTGTCGACAGGGACCGTGCTCACGGACCTCGTCGGCGACGACTCCGAGACGCTCACGCTTCGCCCGATCGGGTTTTCGTTCTCGTACTTCGGCGACGCCGTGACGCACTTCGGAGCGACCACGAACGGCTTGCTTCAGCTCTTTCCGAGCGCCGTAGGAACGACGGCCTTCTCGTACTCGAACACCGATCTCGTCACGCCCAACGCCGATATCCCTGGCGGACTCGCGGTGTTCTGGGACGACCTCAACGTGCCCGCGACGGGCTCGGTGCGCTACGCGCTCTTGGGCTCGGGCACGGCGCGACGCTTCGTGATCGAGTGGCGCAACGTCGAGCCGCTGAGCGGCGGAGGGATGATGACCTTCCAAGCGAAGCTCTTCGAGGGCTCGAACCTCATCGAGTTCCACTACTGCATGACCGGCGGAAGCACGCGCGCCACAGGCGATTCGGCGTCCATGGGCCTCGTCAACGTCGCGGCCTCGCGCAGCGTCGGGGTCTCGTACCTCGACGCCATGGGCGCGACGACAGGCACGCGGTACTTGTTCGTTCCTCGCTGAACGCGACAAGTCTGCGCTCGCGCGCGGCGCGTCGAAATCAACGCGCTGCGTGAATGACTGGGGGGATGGGGGCCACTTGCACCCCTGGAGCAACGGGGCATCATGCGCCCGTTTCGAGCCTGTCACATGGGCTCGACGGTTGTTCGTTTACGAGAGGAATTTCAGCCAACATGAGAACGCCTGCCCTTGGGTGGCTCGCGCTGATGGCGACGCTCGGCGTCGCTGCGTGTGCTCCGACCCCCCTTCCCACGCCCGATGTCATGGGCAATGACACGGTCGTCGTCGACTCGCGTCCCAACGACGTGACGAACGCCGATCGCCCGAATCCCCCGGACGATGTGCCCAATCCGCCAAACGACGTGCCCAATCCCCCGGACGATGTTCCGACGGCGATGGACGTCCCGAACACGACGGACACGCCCTCGCCGAGCGACGTGACGTCGACGGACTCGACCCCCGCGGACACGATGGGCATGGACGCGACTGGCGCAGACGTGCGCACGGACAGCGGCCCCGACGCATCGTCGGGTTGCGGACTCACCGTGGACGGCACGCTCGCGATCCCCGCGGCGGGGATGACCACCACCGTGAACACCATGCTCGCCGCTGGCGGCACGGGCGGCATGAACAACACGATCACCTGCACCACTGCGACGCAGGGCGGATCGGAGCGCGTCTATCGCCTGACGCTCACCGCGCGCACAGGCGTCGTCCTCCGCGCCACCGCGACGACCTCGGGCACCGACCTCACGATGGTCGTTCGTCGCAACTGCGCGAGCACCGTCGGTGAGCTCGCGTGCAACGACGACACGGACGGCACCAACCCCGTGATCCGCACGGTCCTCGATCCAGGCGAGTACTTCGTCGTCGTCGACGAGTACGGTGATGCGGCGAGCGCCACGGGCGGGCCGGTCACTCTCACGCTGCAGACCTACGACATCGTTCCCAACGCCGACTGCGCGATGCCCGAGACGCTCACGGGAATGACCCGCATGGGCAACACCAACACGGGCGCGACGCCGATGACGACCTGCAACTCGTTCAACAACGGGTCGCAGCTCTTCTACTCGCTCACGATCCCCGCGAACACGCGCACGCGCGTGACGGCGACGCCCTCGGGTATGCCGGCGTGGTCGCCGTACGTTCGCGTGTTCTCGGACTGCGCGAGCGCAGCGACGTGCCTCGCGACCGCGAGCACCTCGGCGGGCATGCCCTCGACCGCGGTGTTCGACAACCGCTCGGCGATGGCTCGCACCGTGATCGTGTCCGTCGGTTCGACGACGCTCACCAACGGCGGAGCGTTCTCGCTCGCGGCCGCGAACGAAGCGCTCCCGACGCCTGCGGCGAACGGTGACTGCTCGGCGCCCGAAGTGCTCACGGGGATGACCCGCATGGGCAACACCAACGCGGGCGCCGTTCCCATGACGAGCTGCAGCTCGTTCAACAACGGCGCGCAGCTCTTCTACTCGCTCACGATCCCGGCCAACAGCCTCGCGACGATCACGGCGACGCCGACGGGCATGCCGGCGTGGGCGCCGTACGTTCGCGTGATCGCCGACTGCGCGACCGCGGCCACGTGCCTCGCGACGGGCGTCACGTCCACCGCGGGCAACCCGACCACGGTGCTCTTCGAGAACCGCATGGCCTCGGCGCGCACCGTGATCGTGTCCGTCGGGTCGACCACGACCACCAACGGCGGAACCTTCTCGCTCACCGGCACCACGGCTCCGCTCCCGCCTGTCCCGATGAACGCCACGTGCGCGACCGCGCAAGCGCTCTCGCTCCCCGCGATGGGCATCGCAGGAACGACCGTCGGCGCCACCGAGCAGCGCAGCACGTTCTCGTGCGCCACGAGCACGTCGGGCGGACAGCTCGTGTACTACTCGGCTGTCGTCCCCGCCGGCCGCACCGCGCGCTTCACCGTCACGCCGGGCTCGATGACGTTCAACCCGGCGATCCGCACGTTCGCGGGCTGCATGCCCACGCTCTGCTCGGACTTCATCAACAACGCGGGCGCTGGCGCGGCCGAGACGCTGATGTACTCCAACCGCACGATGGCCGATGAGACGGTGAACTTCGCCGTCGGCTCGACCGCCGATCGCGACCAGGGCGCCTTCACCGTCGACGCGCAGCTCTTGCCTGCGGCCGCGACGAACACGACGTGCGCCACGGCGCGCACGATCACCGCGGGCGTGACGCCTTCGCAGCTTCAGGCCAGCTCGACCGCGCTCTCGACCGCGACGTGCGAGTCGGGCGCGACGGGCCCCGTGCTCTACTACTCGGTGACCGTCCCCTCGATGTCGCGCGCGACGCTCACAGCGCGAAACTTCTCGGACAACGCTGACCCTGTGCTCCGCGTTCGCGCCGACTGCCCCACCGCGGCGTGCATCGCGTCGAACAACAACGGATTCACGGGCGAAGACGAGAGCGTCGCGTGGACCAACATGGACGCTGCGCCGCGCACGTACATCGTCGAGCTCGGCTCGGATGACGCCGCCACGCGCGGCGCGTTCGACCTCGAGCTCTCGATCGCCGACGCGACGCCCGCGTACACGGTGACGGCCGTTCCGGCGGCGAGCTGCGAAGACCTCAGCATGGGCGCGACCTCGCTGATGATCACCGGAGACGACTCCGCGTCAGCGGTCGTCGCGTTGCCCATGGGCTTCACGTTCCCGTACTTCGCGGACCCCATGAACGTGGTGACGCACTTCAGCGCCAACACCAACGGCCTCGCGCAGCTCCACACGAGCGCGACTGGCGTCTCGTCGGACGAGTATGTCAACGAGCCGCTCCCGTCGACGTTCGCGCCGACCGGAACGCTCGCGGTGTTCTGGGACGACCTCAACGTCGACACGTCGCGCCCCGGCGCTGCGGTCCGCTACGCCACGATCGGCTCGGCCCCGAATCGCCGCTTCGTGATCGAGTGGAACAACATGCGCTTCAACGCAGGCACCACGGACACGATGCGCTTCCAAGTGAAGCTCTTCGAGACCGCGGGCCTCATCGAGTACCACTACTGCTCGATGACGACGACCGCGATGACCACGCGCCACACGGGCACCGAGGCCACCGTTGGACTGCAGAACGTTCCGCGTTCGCGCGGGCAGTTCTACCTGCACAACGGAACGGACACCGGCGCGATGGGCGGCATGCCCCGCTCCGTCGGCGGCGGAACGGCGGCCTCGCCGAGCCTGATCCGCTTCATCCCGCGCTGAGTCACGCGAGCGGGGGGCTCGCCGCGCAGCGCGAACGCGCATCGACACGCTGGGGGGACACAGCGATCGATCCTGTCACGCGATGAGATCGATCCACTGGCGCACGCCGCGGATCCCGACGAGCTTCGTCCCATCGGGGAGCAGCGCGGGGCCGAGCTCGCTCTGCGCCAACACTCCTGCGACGATCGCGACCGCGCGGCGCGCGGGACGATCGTCGCGCTCGACCGAGAGCCGCCACACACGAGACGCGCGGGCGACGAGCACGTCCATGCCCGCGCCGCCCATCGCGGTCACCGCGCGCTCCGCGAGGGCCCAGTCGTCCGCGGCGTGCTCCTTCGCGACGCTGAGCCCGCGCACGACCGTGAGCGCCTCGCCCTCGAGCACAGTGACGACGAACGCGCCGTCGACCGACGCGCTCGTTCGCTCGACCGAGACGCCGAAGAGGCTCGCGCCCATCGTTCGAACCGCCGCGGGCTCGGGCGCGTCGCGCTGGGTCGCGACGAACACCCGCCACGACACGGGCCACGGGCCGTGACTCACGACGCCGGCTCGGGCGCCGGCGCAGGCTCGGGCCGCTCGCGCGAGAACGTCAGGTGCTCCGTGAGAAACGCGAACTCCTCTCCGATCGCTGGAATCGAGCGCGCGTACAGCTTCACCGCCGCGTAGACGTCCAGCAGTGCCCTGTACGCAGCGTCTTCGGCCAGCAGCCTCGCGTCCGACAGAGGTCGCAGCTTCTTCTCGAACTGCTCTCGCATGATCGCCTCGCGCTTGGCCGCGCGCACGGCCTTCGCCGTCAGCGACTCGAGCTTCGCCACCGTCACGTTGGGAACACGCATCTCGCGTCGCGCCCTCAGCGCACGCGCGGTCTTCTCGACCACCTCGACGAACTGATCCTTCGGCTTGAGCAACCGCCGCCGCGTCTCGGTCGTCAGCGCAGGGTCTTCTTTGCGGCGCTTCGCGGGTGCACGGGCTGGCTCCACGACCGCTCGCGGCGCTTTCTTCGCGCTCGCCTTGCTCCCACGCGTGGAAGCGGTCTTCGTGGCAGGTTTCGTCGCCTTCTTCCGTGGCTTCGTCGTTGCTTTGGTTGATCGCTTCTTGTTCGTCGCCATGAATCACCCTCGAATCGAGCGAGCGCTTGTTAGTAAAGTCATTTATTTCAATGACTTATGGTTCATTGAAGCGAGGGTATACATTGTACACCCCCCGGTTGATAGAGGCTCGTAGGCGCATCGATAGGACTGTCTTGATGCGTCTACATGAACTTTGTCATCGGGCTGATAGCTTCTACCAGTTGGATGTATCTCGTCGAGTGATCCGTATCGATCATTCTTTGTCGTACGAGTCATTCGATCTCGAGCAGCGTCTGGTTCGAGCACGAGATGCGCTCTGGTTATTTCGACAACTCGATCGGCAGCGACGCATCCCCCCGAGTGGTCTCGTCGTGTCCCCTGGATACGTGTTCGATGAACACCGGGGGGACCTACGAAGAGACACCCTGGGGACACTCGACTGGACCTGTCGAAACACCATCGAGCCCCGAAATCGCGCCAGAACACCCAGGACAGCCCCGTTCGTAGGCACGATGCGTGCAGTGATTCCCTCACGTGCGCGCGGTCGCCAGGGCGCGACGAAGCTGCTGTAGTTCTGGCGATGCGCGCAGCACCGCGCGTGCTCGGCGACGGTCGAGCGCGGACAGATCGCAGCGATCGCCGTGGCGATGGCGCTTGGGCTCGACCGGTGTTCGCGCTGTGCGCGGGCGCGCTTCTCTCGTGCGCAGCGACCGCGACGCGCACGAGAGAGCCCTCGGTTCACGCGAGGCGGACGGCAGACGCAGGACGCGGGGACGAGCCGCCGAGCGACGAGCCGCGCTGGTCGATCGTCGCGGTGTCCCTGTTCGAACGCGAGAGCGCGCCGCGCGCCATCGAAGCGGCAGACGCTGTCGAGCGCTGGGTGTTCGGCGGATTGCGCGCGAAGGCGGACGGCGCGGACCTCTCGATCGTGGGCGAAGCGCTGCGCGCGCCCATCGTGGCGGCGACGCCGATCGACCCGCTGCGGAGCGACGGCGAGTGGCTCTTCGTGAGCGAGGACGGCGCCGCGTGGCTCTCGCGCAGCTTCGACGGCCCCCTCGAGCGCGTCGCCCGAGAGAGCGCGATGCGCCTCGGCGCGGCAGGGCCACGGTCGTCGGGGACGCTCGCGCTCTTCGGCCGCGATCGAACGCTCTTCTTCGCGGATCGAGAGGGCCTGCGACGCGCCCCCGAGGCGCTCGAAGAGCCGGTGATCACCGCGGCGTTCGAGAGCCGCGAGCGAGGCTTCGTGCTCGAGGCGCCCGGACGGCTGCTCGAGACGACCGACGCGGGACGAACGTTTCGCCGTCGGTCCCTCGCGCGAAGCGGCGCCCTCGACGAGAGCGTCTTGTCCATGGAGCTCGGCGCAACGAGCCTCACGGTGCGCACCGCGCGCGGGTGGCTCGAGCTGCAGGCGACGGGCGTTCAACCCGCGGCGCAGCGGCCGGGGTCCCTCGCGCGGACCACGCGCGCCTCGGATCGCGCGCGCTTCGCTCGGGCAGCGCTGTTCGAGCCAGGGCGAGGTCGCGCGCTCGCGCTCACGCTCGGCGCCACGCTCCTGCGCGACGGAACGCTCGCGCTCGTCGACCGCCCCGCCAACAGCCCCGCGGGCAACACCTCCGACGACGCGACGAGCGCCGAAATCGTGCTCGTTCCGACGGATCGAGGCGCCACGCGCGTCGAGGCCCCGTGCGACAACCCCGCGCTCCACCCGTTTGGCGAGCGCGTGATCGTCGAGTGCTCCTCGGCCGACGCCCACGACGATCGAGCGCGGTACTTCGTCTCGAGCACACGCGGGTTCGAGCCCCTCGGACGAAGCGCGACGCGTGCGCTCTCGGCGATCGAGACCTCGCGCGTTCACATCGCGAGCGACGGCTCGGGCGTGTTGATCGAGGCTGCGTGCGACGAGCTCTACGACGACGCCTCGCGCGGGCCCGACAGCAACGCGTCGCTCCGCGAGAGCGACGAGGGCCGCTGGTGCGTCCTCGACGGCCACCACTCGCCGCGCTCGCGCGTCGCGCCCCCCGAAGCGCGCGTGCTCGCGATCGCCGCGGGGCGCGTGCTCTTCGACCTCGGCGCGCGGGCGCTCACGAGGCGCGCGCCCATCGGCGCCCTGCACGTCACCGAGCTCGCGCGCGACACGGACATCGAGCTCCCCTCGTCGCTCTCGGTCCGCGACGCGACGCTCGCGCCCGACGGAGCCATCGTCGCGACGTGGTTTCACGGGCCCCAGCGCTCGCTCGTGCGCATCGAGCCGGGGCGTGCTCCCGTCGTTCGCGCGCTCCCGGGCAGCGCCGATCGCGTGGTGGTGATCGACGCGACGCGCGTGATCGCCGTGGGCTACGCCCCGCTTCGCGCGTGGCTGAGCGACGACCACGGGCAGCGCTGGACGACGCTCGCCACAGGGATCGACGGCGCGTCCTCGGCGCCCGACGAGCACGACCGCGAGCGACACGCGCAGCGCCCGCGCTGGCTCGGCGCGGCAGAGACAGCCCCACCCGCGTGCGGCCCGTTCGCGTGCGACCTCGGCGACGGACTCGTGTTCGCCGAGCGACGCTGGCTCAGGGCGCCGCCGCTGCGCGCGGCCACCGCCGTGGGAGACGCCGTCGTACGCGAGCGAGACCCGCGCTTTGCGCGAGACGGCCGCGCGCAGCTTCGTCCCCCCGAGCAAGTGTGGTTCTGCGGAAGCGCGCAGCCGCGCGATCCACGGGCGGCGTTCATGGGGCGCAATCCACGGAGCGCGACGCTTCGCGCGAGTCCCCAGAGCGACCTGTTCGGCAGCCCCGGCGCGCGCGGTTGGCTCGACGTCGAGACGGACGGCGCTCGCGTCCGGGCCCGATGGCTCGCGCTCGATCGCGCGCAAGTGCTCCGCGGGGCATCGCTTCCGACGTCCCTCGCGCCGCTCGCGCCGTCCCCGAGCGCGGCGATCACGCCACCGCAGAGCGCAGCGCCGCCCATCACGCGGCTTCGCCTCGCGACCCGCGCGTTCGCGGTGATCGAGCGCTGCGCGCCCACAGCTTCCCTTGGGGCGAGCGACGCTCAGTGCGACCTTCTGTTCGCGAGCCACGGAGGCGCGCTGCGGTCGCTCGGAGTCGTCGGCGACTGGCTCTCGGGCGAGCGATGGACGGGGCGCTTGCACGCGGTCGAAGCGCTCGATGACGGGGGATTTGCCGTGTGGATCACGCGCCCCGATCCCACGGTCGACACCGACAGCGTGGCGCACGAGGACGGAGCGGACGCGCTCGTGGTCTTCGACGGTCGCGGTCGATCGCGAGGCTCGCGCGTGTACGCGTGGGCGCCGAGGCAGTGGGCGCTTCGAGGGCTCGCGTGGGACGGGACCGAGGCGGGCATCGCGGGCGTCGATCCGCGGGGGGCCCTGCGGTTCTTCGCGCTCTCGGGGCAGCGCGACGGGCGCGAGCTCGCGTCGAGGTTCACCGCGGAGTCCGGGCCGTGCGCGAGCGCGCAGGGACGTCCTTCGCGATGGCTGATCACGAGCGAGCGCGGGTGGACGCCCTTTGTGTACGCGCGAGGACGCGCGGCGCCGATCGAGCTCGGGGCGCGCGCGCGGTGGTCGCTCGCGACGGAGGTCGCGTGCGTCGAAGAGCTCCGCGTGGACCCCGTGGACGATCGACCGAGCGCGCTTCAACGAGCGCTCGACGCAGCGCTCGTCGTCCGCGCCGCGCGCGACGAGCAGGGCCACCCCACGCTCGAAGCGACGTTCGTCGCGGGAACAACGGCGCTCCGCGAGCGGTGTATTCCTCGATAGGCGATCGAGCGGGTCGCCAACGTCGGAGCGCGCTGGTATACAGAAGTCGCGTCGTGAGCCTGAAGCATCGCGTGATCGCAGCGCTGTCAGCGTGCTTGCTCTCTGCATGTGCCGCGCGCACAGGCAGCGCGCCGTCGAACGCAGCGCAATCGGCCAACGTCTTTCGCTCGCTCAACGCGACGGACGGCGGAGCGATCGCGCGCCGCGACGCTGGAGCGCGCAACGCCGCGGCCCTGTCGCTCACGAACACAGCGTCCCTCAACGCGCTCGCGAACAGCGCGATGAGCGCGGCGTCGCGTGGCCCGTGGCGCGCGTTTCTGCTCGAGCCCGCGCGCGCCACCACCGCGCGCCGCGCAGGGATCGAAGCGGATGGGACATACTATGTCACGATCGGCGGGCTCCGCGTTCGCGTGCGCAGCGGCTCGTATTCGTGGTCGCCCGACGCGGTGCTCGGCGGGATCGTGGCGAGCGCGCGGACGAGCAGCGGGTGGCTCTTCGCGAGCCGCGACGGAGCGCTGTTTCGCGCGCCGTACTTCACTGCGCCGCTCGAGCGCGTGGGCAGCACCGAGGGCGCGCGGCTCGCGCGCGAGTTCTCGAGCCTCGGACGCGTCGCGGCGAGCGACGAGCAAGGGGGCCTCTGGTTCGGCTCGGCCGACGGAATGCGTCGATGGACCGCCCCTGCGCAGTCTGCGCTCATCAGCGCGGGCTTCGTCAACGACCGCTTCGGCATGGTGATCTCGTCGCCCGGTCGGCTCTTTCGCTCGAACGACGGCGGAGCGCGGTGGGACCTCGTCGACCTCCAGGGCCGCGGCGCGTTCGAAGTGTTGCCCGAGACCGACGCGTTCATCGTGCGCACGCCCGACGGGCTCTTTCGCGTCGAGGCGAGCGGACAAGCGACGGCGTTCGGAGGGCTCGCGCCGGGCGTCGAGACGTCGGTGACCGACGGCACCACAATTCAAAACGCCGCGCTCGTCGAGGGCCCCGGCTCGCGCGCCGCGCTCGTCGCGCAGCCGTCGATCGTGCTGCCCCCCGACCGGGTCTACTACGCGGCCGCGAGCTCCTCGGGCTATCGACCGCCCGGCGATCGCTTCGGCGCGTTCATCCGCGCGGGCGGGTACATCCAAGATGAATTGTGGGTCGCAGCAGCGGGTCAGCCCGCGGTGCGCATCGAGCCGCCCGCGCCGTACTGCCGCTACATGCCGTGGGGCAATCGGCTCATGGCGCTTTGCCGCGACGCGACGTACTACCGCGTGCAGCTCTTCGCAGGGGACGGGATCGGCCCGTGGTCGAGCGTGACGGCGCCGACGACGGTCAATTACTACACGCAGTCCGCGTCCTCGTCCGATGGGCGCACGCTGTGGACGTTCTCTGCGTGCGACAGCGCTGCGCGAACGACGCAGATGCACTGGTGCCGCTTCGAAGGCGGCCGATGGAACACCGTCGAGGTCGAGCGACGCGCGACCTTCGTCGCAGCGTGGGGCGATCACATCGTGTATCGCGTCGCGCAAGGCGTGTTCGAGCAGAGCGTCCCGGGCCCGCTGCGCGTGCAGAGCGCTTCATCCAACGCGGACACCGCGCGACCTCCGCGGCGAAGCGACCCGAGGGCGCGCCTCGAGTCCGGGGCGTTTACCCAGGACGGGACGTTCTTCGCGCGCGCCACGATCGACGACACCGCGGCGCTCGCCATCGGCGCGATCGACGGAGAGCTCGCCATCCGCGCGCTCCCTGCGGGCGCCAAGGACGTCGCGATGGCCGACGCGCGACGAGGGCTCGCGGTCGGCGATCGACTCGATCGCGTGTGGACCACTGATGATGGCGGGGTCAACTGGCGCCCGCTCGCGCTCCCGCTGCGGGGCGATCCGCAAGGGATCGCGATCCCCGCGGAGCCCGGCGAGGGCGAGGTCCGCGTGCGCTGCGCTGCGCACGGATGCACGATCGCAGATCGACTCGTGTGGACCAGCGACGCGCTCGTCGCAGAGCCCCCGATCGTCGTGCACGGCGCGCCTCGGGCGCAGCCGTACGAGCCCCCGCCCGAAACAAACGCGCGGCCTCAACCGCGCCCCTCCCTGCGAGAGATCGAGTTCGGCACGACTCGCTGCGCGGCAGCAGGCGACGTCGACAGCCCACCCTCCACGTGGTTCGGCGAAGGCGGCTGGCTCCGAGAGCTCCCTCGCACGAGGCAGTGGGAGTGGGGCGGCGCGGACGCGCGCGGAGCGTTTCGCGCGGTCAGCACTGGGGCTCTGCCCTCGCTCGACACGCCGCCCGGTTGGTACATGAGCGTGTGGGCGTACGCCCCGCGCTTCGTCTCGCGCACGCTCGCCATCGTCGAGCGCTGCTCGTTCAACTCGACCTACGGCGGCCCCGCGCGCTTGCGACAGTGCGACCTCGTCGCGTTCACGCCGGGCCGCGCGCCGACGGTGTGGCTCAATCCGAGGCAGATCACCGGGTCGCTCGCGCAGCAGTTCAACGTGCGCGTCTCGGAGTTCGCCGCGTTGCCCGACGGGACGTTCGCCGTGCGATTGAGCACAGGTCCGTTCGACGAGCTGCCCGCGCCGCCGAGCACGACGACGACCGCGGGCTACGATCTTCGCGTCGATGCGGTCGTACGGCTCGACGCGCGAGGCGCCGTACGGGATCAAAAGAGCTTCGCGTGGACGCAGCGAGAGCAGCGCTTCCGCGCGCTCGGCTTCGACGGAACACACACGGGCGTCGTCGTGCTTCGCGCCGGCTCGCGCGAGCTGGTGTTCTATCGCAGCGCCACGGAGGAGCACCGATCGCTCGGCCCCGCGCCGCTACGATTGCAGCCTTGCGGCACCGAGCGCCGCCCGAACACGCCCTTCATGGTGAGCTCTGCCAACGAGCACAACGTCGCGGTTCGCGCGGGCCTCGCGCTCACCGGCGTGCGCTTGTTGCGCGGCGAAGACGGCGTTCAATCGACGGTCGAGTTCGGCTCGTCCGGCGTGTGCGTCCGCCGCGTCACCGCAGGAACAGGGACGCTCTCGACCGCGCGCGGCCCAGAGATCGTGCGCTACACGGGCGGAGCGCTCGTGCTCGAGGCCCAGGGCGGCGCGCTCCGCGGGCAGTCTGTGCTCCCGGGGCGCAGGCTCGCGATGGACTGCGTCCCCGACGTCGCGACGCGATGAGCGATCGACCTGACGAAACACAGCGCGCCCGAGCATGGTGGTTGGCCGCAGCGTCGCTCGCGCCCCTCGCGTTGCTCGCGGCCGTCGCCCCGTGGTGCCGGACGCCGATGCTCGTGTCGCTCGCGCTCGCGTTCGGCGCAGTCGTCGCTGCGGTCACGATCGCCTCGCACGCGACCGTGCGCGCCGCGCTCGGAGCGCACATCCCGCGCGCGCTCCTCGCGATCGCCGCGGGGCTCTCGCTCGGAGCGATCTCGTTTTTCTTCGCGCGCGGCGCGAGCGCGGGCTCGCTGCGCGACGTCGCGACGGGGCTCGGATCGACGGGCGCGATTCTCCTCACCGCGACGACGATCGGCGCCGTGGTAGGGAGCCGCGTTCCCCATCGAGGGCACTTGTTGCCCGTCGCGCTCGTCTCGACCGCCGTGGATCTCTGGAGCGCCCTCGCGCCCGAAGGCCCAACGCGCGCCCTCGCGACCACCCCAGATCCCGCCTGGCTTCGCGTGCTCGCCGCGAGCGCTCCGGTCGCTCCTTCGCGCGCAATGGAGCCGATGCTCGGCTTCGCGGACGCCATTTTCGCGGCGCTCTACCTCGCCGCGGCCAAGCGCCACGCGCTCTCGCTCTGGCGCACGACCGCGGCCGTGGCCCTCGGGCTCGTCGCCGCAGGAGTCGTCGCGGTGCTCGTGAAGAAACCCCTGCCCGCGCTGCCGTTTCTCGGGCTCTTCGTCGTGCTCTTCGTGCGAGAGAGCCGCGACGTCCAGCGAGAAGACCGCAGCGCGGTGCTCGTCGCTGCGCTGCTGGTGGTCGCCGCCTGCGCGCGGCTCCTGTGGCTCTACACGGGGCGTTGACCGGTCCCGTGCGACCGTGCGACCAGACAGCGCGATGACATTCACGCTCGACGCGGTGGGCAAAGAGACAGAGCCCTTTACGTTCTCGTACTCGTGGAAGGACACCGCGCTCTACGCGCTCGGCGTCGGCGCGAAGGCAGACGAGCTCGACTATCTCTACGAGGGTCGCGGCCCGAAGGTGCTGCCTTCGTTCGCGGTGATCCCTGCGTTCGAGCCGGTCATGCGCGCGATCGAGCGGATCAACGGTCCGATGGACAAGGTCGTCCACGGAACGCAGCGCGTGACGCTGCACAAGCCGTTCGCGCCGTCGGCGACGCTCCACACGACGGCGACGGTCGAGGGCCTCTACGACATGCGACGCATGACGCAGACCATCGTCCGCACGGCGACGCGCGACGCGAGCACGGGCGAGCTCGTGTGCGAGACCTTCTGGGGCATCATCTTTCTCGGCGTGAGCGGAACCAACACCGGCGACCGCCCCACGGAGAGCAAGCCGAGCCCTCCCTCGCGCGCCCCGGACTTCTCCGTCGAAGAGCGCACGCTGCCCGAGCAAGCGCTGCTCTATCGCCTCTCGGGCGACGTCAATCCGCTGCACGCGGACCCAGCGTTTCCGCTGGTCGCGCGCTTCGAGGGTCGGCCCATCCTCCACGGGCTCGCGACGTTCGGCTACATGACCCGCGCCGCCGTGCTCCGCGGACTGAACGGCGATTCATCGCGGGTGAAGTCCATCCAGGGTCGCTTCAGCAAGCCCGTTTGGCCTGGAGAAACGCTGGTCACCGAGGGATGGGTCGAGGGCTCGAGGATCTTCGCGCGCACGAGCGTGAAGGGCCGCGTCGAGGCGACCGCGGGCGACGCTGGCGCCAGTGGCGAGGGCGGCACCGTCGTGCTCTCACACTGCGCCGTAGACTTCTGAGCGACGCACACAACGCACGTTGATTTTCGCGCCGCGCGCTTCGCGGCGCACACGAAGGAGCCACTCACACCATGTCTCGCCCCGAAATCGTCATCCTCGCCGCCCGCCGCACCGCGTTCGGAACCATGAGCGGCGCGCTCGAAGCCATCAACGCCAACGACCTCGCCGTGCACGCCGCCAAGGCCGCGCTCGCGGACTCGGGCGTCGACCCGAAGACCGACGTCGGTCACGTGATCGTAGGCAACGTTCAGCAGACGTCCGCGGACGCGATCTACTGCGCGCGCCACGTCGGATTGAAGAGCGGCCTGCCGATCGAGACGCCTGCGCTCACGGTCAATCGACTCTGTGGCTCGGGCTTTCAAGCGGTGATCAACGGCGCCGAGCAGCTCATCCTCGGCGAGACCGAGTGCGTGCTCGTCGGCGGAACCGAGAACATGTCGCAGGCCCCGCACGTCCTCCGCGGCAGCCGCAAGGGCTTCGCCTTCGGAAAGGCCCCCAAGCTCGAAGACTCGCTGTGGGAAGCGCTCACGGACTCGTACTGCCAGAGCCCGATGGCCATGACCGCCGAGAACCTCGGCGCCAAGTACGAGATCACCCGCGCCGCGTGCGACGAGCTCGCGCTCACGTCGCAGAAGCGCTGGGCCGCGGCCAACGAAGCGGGCTACTTCAAGAGCGAGATCGTCGCGGTCGAACTCCAGACCAAGAAGGGCGTCGTGAAGTTCGAAGTGGACGAGCACGCGCGTCCGCAGAGCACGATCGAGGCGCTGCAAAAATTGGGGCCTGTTTTCAAGAAGGACGGGCTCGTGACGGCGGGCAACGCGTCGGGCATCTGCGACGGCGCGGCGATGCTCGTCGTTTCGACCATGGATTTCGCCAAGCGAAAGGGCTTGAAGCCCCTCGCGCGCCTCGTCGAGTGGGGCGTCGCGGGCGTCGACCCCAACATCATGGGAATCGGCCCTGCCCCCGCGATTCGCAAGGCGCTCGAGCGCGCCAAGCTCGGCCTGGACAAGATGGACCTCGTCGAGGTCAACGAGGCGTTCGCCGCGCAGTTCTTGGCCGTCGAGAAAGAGCTCGGGCTCGACCGCGCCAAGACCAACGTCAACGGCGGAGCGATCGCGCTCGGGCACCCGCTCGGCGCGTCGGGCGCGCGAATCACCACGCACCTCGTGCACGAGCTTCGTCGTCGCGGCGCGCGCTACGGCGTCGGCTCTGCGTGCATCGGCGGCGGACAAGGCATCGCCGTCGTGCTCGAAGCGATTTGATCGCACACCGCCGCGACGCTCGAGCCCCTGAGCGAACTCACGCGCATCACACGCGTAGTCGCAGCGCGCTCGACCACATGTAGGACCGCTGCCGCGGCGTGTTTTCCAAGGTCGTTGCTTGTCCGAGGTTCACACGCCGCGTACACTCGTCGCGAGTGCCTGCCGTGTGATCAGCCGGTTTGCGCTCGCTCCCCTGAGGAAAGATGGTAGCCGACAGCGCGCACTCATCGACAGCGACGGGCCCGACCACCGGCGAATATCAAACGCTGCAAGAGCTTGCGGCGGGCGGTATGGGCTCGGTGTTTCTCGCGCGAGCGATCCGCGGCCCTCATCAGGGCAAGCTCGTCGCGCTCAAGCGCATGCACCCGCACCTCGAGCGCAACCCGCAGTTCGCGACGGGGTTCTTCGACGAAGCGTGGATCACCGCGGGGCTCAAGCACCCGAACATCGTCGACACGTACGATTGGGGCACCGACCGCGAGGGGCGCTACATCGCGCTCGAGTTCGTCGCTGGCGACTCGGCGTTGAACCTGCTCAAGGCCGTGCGCGGCCGCGGCCAGCAGATGCCGATCGACGTCGTGCTCTTCATCGTGGGCAAGACCGCTGAAGCGCTGCACGCGGCGCACGAGCTTCGCAACGAGCGCGGCGAGCTGCGCCACCTCGTGCACCGCGACGTCACGCCGTCGAACGTGCTCATCTCGCGCGACGGTCAGGTGAAGCTCATCGACTTCGGCGTCGCCAAGGCGCGCGAGCGACTGCAGAACAACACGACCACCAACACGCTCAAGGGCAAGTTCGGGTACATGTCCCCCGAGCAAGCGCGCGGCGTGAAGAACCTCGATCGCCGCTCGGATCTCTGGTCGCTCGGCGTGGTTCTGTGGGAGTGCCTCGCGGGCCGCAGGCTCTTCAAGAGCGAGAGCGAGCTCGAGATCTTGCGCATGGTCACCGAGGACACGCCCGCGTCGGTGCGCTCGGTCCGGCCCGAGGTCCCTGAGGCGGTCGATCAGCTGCTCTCCGCGGTGTTCGCGAAGAACCGCGACGATCGCTTGGGCTCGTGCGCGGAGTTCGCGGACTACCTCTGGGCCGTGTTTCGCGAAGAGGGCTACACGACCGACGAGAAGAAGCTCGCTGCGTATTTTCGCGCAGCGTTGCCCGAGCGCTGCGCGGCGCTCGACCGGTTGTCCGCCGGCGAAGACTGGGTCCTCGAGCCCACGTCCGCGGGCCCGAGCAGCGGCAGCTTCAACGGCACCGACGCGCAGTCGGGCATCGCGATGATGCAAGCGCGCCCGATGCTCTCGACGGGGAGCTTCAGCGGCGTTCCGAGCGCGCCAGGGATGAGCGCGACGGGATCGCAGGTCCATCCCGCGATGAGCTCACAAGTGATCTACCCGGCGAGCGCGGTCACCGCGGCGCCGGTCGCCGTCGAGCAGCCGAAGAACAAGAACGGGCTCATCGTCGTCGGCGCGCTCGCCATCGCGCTCGTCTCGCTCGGCGGGGCTGCGGTGGTGGTGATGCAGTCGAGAAACGCGTCGACGCCGACCGCGACCATCGCGCAAGGGACGCCGACGCAGACCCCAGCGACGAACACCGCGACGCCCGCGACGCCGACGAACACGCAGCAACCGACGAACGTCGCGCCGGGCGAACCGCAGCCAAACCCCGCGCAGACGAACAACGCCATCGCGCGGCCTGCGACCAACACCGGCAGCACAGCGTCAGGGCGAGCGCCCTCTCGTACGCGCCCCGGCACGCGCCAGACCACGACCGGCGCAACAACGGTCACCCCCGAGCAGACGCAACAAGCGATGCTGCGTCCGACGGCGACACCAAACCCGCAAGGCAGCTCCGAACCCGAGCGTCCGACGACGCCAACGCAGCGCGATCCCGCGCCGACGCGACCGGATCCGCCCGTTGTTCGCCCCACCAACCCGACGCAGAGCAATCCGACGACCAATCAGGGTACGACGGCGCCCGCGACGGGCGGCTCGGTGTGGCAGACGCGTCGGCAGTTCTAAACCGCCGCTCATCCGATCGACGTAGTTTTCTCGATCGATTCGTGGCGGTTTGACCTGATTTCAACGGTCTCGTGTATGCCCGACGCTCGCCCAATTTCTACGACGTTCAATGCTGCCGTGGTTTAAGCGCTCACCGCGGGGGAGCGTGACGTTGTTCGTTCTTTGCGGGCGCGACCTCTGGTAGCGTGTCGACAGAGGTTTGCTCCGAGGATGTCGTTGAAGAGGACTTCGTTCGCGCTCGCGCTCGCCATTGTCGCTGGTTCGTCCGTGAGCAACGCGCAATCGGTTCCGCAACCGTCGTCGCTCTTCGCGCCGTCGCTGGCGTCGACAGCGAATTTCCTCGCGGAACAGCCCGGCGCTGCGCCGCGGCGCGTGCTGGCGGACAGCCGGATTTCTCCATCGCGCAACGCGCGACCGCGACGGACACAAGCCGCGCTCGCGCAGGGCGCCGACGCACAAGCGCGCGCGCGCGCTCGCTTCGAAGAGGGCACGCGCCTCGCGGACGAGCTCCAGTGGGCGCAGGCCGCGCAGGCGTTCGAAGAGAGCTATCAGCTCTTTCCGCGGCCCAATACGCTGTTCAACCTCGGCCTCGCGCACCGCGCGCTCGGGCAGTACACCCGCGCGATCACAGAGCTCGAGCGCTTTCTGCAAGAGGGCACCCCGAGCCCCGAAGAGCGCACGCAGGTGTCCGATGCGCTCGATCAGATGCGCGGCCGACTCGCGCACTTGACCATCGTCCCGAGCGTCGAAGGCGCGCGCGTCAGCGTCGATGGAACCGCCGCCGACGCCAACACCGACCTCACGCTCGACCCGGGCAACCACGTCATCGAGATCACCGCGCAGGGCTACACTCGCTACGCGCGCACGATCACGCTGCGCCAGAGCGAATCGCAGCGACACGACGCGCGCCTCGAGCGCGGCGGCGGCGTCTCTGCGGGCGTCGTGGTGGGCATCGTCGCGGGCGTCGTGGCCGCGGGCGTCCTCACCGGCATCCTCATCTGGCAGCTCTCGGGCGAAGAGCGTCCGTACTGCGGGACGCTCGACCAGTGCATCATGCCCCAGTGACCATGGGACGATCGCGCTCGCTCCTCGCCATCACATCACTCGCTGCAGCGCTCGCGCTCGCGGCGGGCGGCTGCAAGAAGCCTCTTACGCACGTCGTCATCCGGATCGACACGGACGTCCCGATGAACGCGCTGCAAGAGCTCACCGTCCAGTGCGGCTACAACTGGGACGGCGTCGAAGACCTCACGACCGCAGGCGGCTGCGAGATCGTGATCACGCGCGGGCCCGGCTCGGGTCCTGTCAGCGCGCTCGTGTGTCTGCCCGCGTCCTTCGGGATCAGCGTCGCTCCGGGCCGCGAAGGACAGCCGTACACGTTCGTCGTGAGCGGCGCGAGCAATCGCTATCGACACATCATGCAGATCACGCCCGTGCCCGAAGAGGTCCGGCAGCTCTCGGTGCGTGTTCACAGCAACTGCGTCGTGGCGTCGCCCGCGTCGATGGCGCACCCGTGCTCGGGCAGCAACGCGAGCTGCACGCTCTCGGAGTCGTGCATCGCGCGAGGACAGACCTGCGGCAACGACGGGACGTGCGTGGCGCGCGCGATTCCAGCGGACCAATTGCAGGTCATTCCGCGCACAGGTCCCCCTGACGCCGCGCCGACGCGGCCCGTCAACGGGATGTGTCCGCTGACGAGCTTCGGCGCGGACTCCGGCGTGGACTCGGGGACGACCACGGACTCGGGCACGAGCGGCGACGCGAGCAACGACGGCGGCTGAGCGCGCGAGCGTCTTCAACCCGGGCGCAGGAGCGCTACACTCCCGCGCATGTCGAACCTCCCCGCGCCCGACAGCGACGAGCTCATCTACGACTGGAACCAAGTCGGTCGCCGCTATCCCCCCTTTGGCAAGGTCGAGTTCTTCGACGAGACCCTGCGCGACGGGATCCAAAACCCGTCCGTTCGCGATCCGTCCATCGAAGACAAGCTGAAGATCCTCCACCTGATGAACGACCTCGGCATTCACGCCGCGGACATCGGGCTCCCGGGGTCGAACAAGCGCGCGTTCGACGACGTCCTTCGCATGTGCCGCGAGGTGGTCGACCAGAAGCTCTCGGTGAAGATCGCGTGCGCCGGGCGCACCGTCGCGGCCGACGTGCTCCCGATGGTCGAGATCAGCCAAAAAGCAGGCATCCCCGTCGAGGTCTACACGTTCATCGGCAGCTCTCCCATCCGCGTGCTCGCCGAAGACTGGAACCTCGAGATGCTCTTGAAGCGCTCGGCCGAGGCCATCGACGCCGGCGTCAAGAACGGCCTCGAGGTCTGTTACGTGACCGAAGACACCATTCGCTCGCGGCCCGAGGTTCTCGCACCACTATTCAAGAACGCCATCGATCACGGCGCCAAGCGCCTGTGCCTCTGCGACACCGTCGGTCACGCGACGCCCGACGGCGTGCGCAACTTGATCAACTTTACGCGCTCGATCATCGCGGGCATGGGCGCCAACGACGTGAAGGTCGACTGGCACGGTCACAACGATCGCGGGCTCGGCCTCGTCAACGCGCTCTTCGCGATCGAGTACGGCGCCGACCGCGTCCACGGGACGGGGCTCGGCATCGGCGAGCGCGTGGGCAACACGCCCATGGAGCTCATGCTGCTCAACCTGAAGCTCGCGGGCGCGCTCGAAGGACAAGACCTCTCGAAGCTGCTCGAGTACTGCCAGACCGTGTCGAGAGCGACGGATTTTCCCGTGGCGATCAACTATCCGCTCGTGGGCGCGGACGCGTTTCGCACGAGCACGGGCGTGCACGCGGCGGCCATCATCAAAGCGCAGAACAAGGGCGATCAGTGGCTCGCCGATCGCATCTACTCGGGCGTTCCTGCGGGGATGTTCGGGCGCAAGCAAGAGATCGAGATCGGCCCGATGTCCGGCGCGTCCAACGTGAATTTCTGGCTCAAATCGCGGAACATCGAGCCCAACCAAGAGCTCGTCCAGAAGATCATCGCGAAGGCCAAGCTGAGCGATCACGTCCTTCGCGAAGACGAAGTGCTCGCCCTCGTCAGCGGTTGAATCACCGCATCCCTCAGCGACGGCGCCCGTGGCCGACGGGCTGCCAGAGCTCGTCGAGGCCCACGAATTCATACGGCTGCTGCCCTTGCGCGCGCCGCGCCTCGTTGCGCGCCGCGATCTCGGCGAACACCGCAGGCAGCGCCCGCGCCGTGCGATCGAGCGTGTCGTGAAAGAGCACCACGCCCCCGCGCGGCGACGCTTCGAGCCCCGCGCGAAAGTTTTGAACGACCTCTTCGGGAGACCCCGACGCCCAGTCGCGCGTGTCGATCGCCCAGAACACCGGCGTCAGCCCCCGCGAGAACACCGCTCGCGACGCGCGCGAGGTGTGCAGCGCGCCGAACGGCGCTCGAAACAAGAACGTCCGCTGCCCGATCGTCGCCTCGATGGCCGCGGCGTTGCGATCGATCTCGCGGTCGAGCGCTCGCTCGTCGAGCGCGTCCATGAGCGCGTGGGTGTACGTGTGGTTTCCGATCAAGTGCCCGCGGCGCCACGTCTCGCGAAGCACCTCGCGGTTTCGCTCTGCCACTGGGCCGTCGCCGTCGAAGCGCCGCCCCACGACGAAGAACGTCGCGCGAACGCCGTGTCGATCGAGCTCGTCGAGCACGCGCGGCGTGGTCGTGTGCTCGGGCCCATCGTCGAACGTGAGCGCGATGCAGGGCCGCGCCGCGCACGGGCCGCGAATGAGACCGCCGCCGCGAAAGCGACCGACGCCCCAGAGGTTTCCGTCCGTGGGCTTGGCGCGACGCTCGTTGGCGCCCGCGCGCACGACGGCCGGCGCGAGCGCGAGGACGAGCGCGGAGATGGTCAACACAATCGACGAGCGATTTCTCACCTATCGCAGCTCCGCTTCGGGTTCGTGACAGGCGCGAACGCTAACACCTTGCAAGCTCGTCGGTCCTCAATCGTGCCTGTCGTCCTTCAAACCCGGCTCCGCTGTCGAACACGCCCTACTCGAGCCCTCGGTCACCGCGCGGCGCCTCACGATCCACACACCAGAGCGCGATCGAGGCCCGGCAGCGGCAGCACGCCGCCGCACCGAAACGCGAAGTGGTACATCGTGTCGACGCCGAGCGCCCACAGCGCGATTCCCACGATCGCCGCGACCCAAGCGACCGTCGTGCGGCCGCGGTCGCTCGTGACGATCCCCCACGTGTCGCTCGCCGTGCGCAAGCCGTTGGCGAAGTGAAAGACCGTCGCGCTCAGCCCCGCGAGGTACACGCCGAACCAGAGCGGGTCCGCCAACGTGCGGTCGATCGCCCCGTAGAACTGCGACGCATCGAGCGTGGCGCGCGCCTTGGCCACGCGAAACTGCCACAAGTGCACGAGCACAAACGCGAACGCGAGCACGCCCGTCGCCCGCTGCAGCACGAACATCCAGTGCGACAAATACGGGTAGCGCGCGACGTCGAGCTTCGCGCGACGCGCGATGAAGATCCCGTAGACCGCGTGAAACACGAGCGGCGCGAAGATCCCGAGCGCCTCGAGCCACACGAGCCCAGGGAGCCGCTGGATGCGCTCGACCGCCGTCGCGAACGCGCGGCGTCCGTAGAGCGCGCTCGCGTTGGTCACGAGGTGCTCGACGAGAAACACGCCGAGCGGGAGCGCTCCGCACAGCGAGTGCGCGCGACGCAACACAAAGGGCCAACGCGAAGCCCCGACGCCCTCGCTCATCGCGTCACCACGAACACGATCACGAGCGCGACGAGGCCGAGCAACGCGAAGCCTCCTGCGACGAGCACTCCGACGCTCGTCCGCGGCTCCTCGGGGGTCAGGTCCAGCGTCTGCGCGGGCTGCGCAAACGGATCGATCGCGGCTCCAGCGACGGGCGCCGCGACGGACGACGGATACCCCTGCGCATAGGGCTGCTGCGCGTACGAGGGCTGCGCGGGCTGCGGCGGATACTGCGGCTGCGCGTACGGAACAGGCGGCGGCGTGGGCGTGAGCGTTGGCGCAGGAAAGCCCGGCGGATGCCCCGGATTCGTCTGCGTTGCAAACGGCCCTGTCGCGTTCGACGGCGTCGGCTGCGACATCGACGGAGGCATCGGCGGCGCGCTGCTCGTCGGAGCGTACGCCCCCACGTTGGGCAGCGACGGCGCTGGAGGAATCTGCGGCATCAACGGCGCGCCGATCGCCATCGTCGGCGGATCCGTGACCGTCGCTGGCGGCGGCGGCGCTGGAGCAAACTTGGGCGCCGCAGGCGCGCTCGTCGCGAGGGGCTCGACCTTCGCGATGAACGGCGCAGCCGGCGCTTTGGGCGGGGGCGCTTCGGGCTTGGTGCTCTTGGTCTTGGCAGGAGGCGCCATCGTCGGCGCGTCGCGCACGACCGCGCCAGGCGCGTTGTTCGACGACACGCTCGGCGGTGGAGGATTGGGCCGCGGTGGTGGCGGCGCTGTCTTCGCTGCTGCGCCAGGGCTCTTGACCTTCGCCGCTCCAGCGCTCTTCGCGGGCGGCGCCATCGTCGGCACCGCGCGAGGATCGGGCCCACGAAACGGCGACGACATCGCGGCCGTCGCGTCTTCACCGTCTTCGGCCACCGCGACCGCGCCCGGCTGCGGCGTCTCGACGCGCTTGAACGCCCTCGTCGCTTCGTCGCGAAACGTCGGCTTCTCTGTGGACGGCGCGGCCACCGCGGGGTTGGGCGTCATGCGCGAACGCATCACGCTCATGCTCTCGATTTGCGTCGAGTCGTCGAAGTCGTCGTCGAGGATGGACGGCCCTCCGACGACAGGAGGAATGCTCGGGGTCGAGGGCGTTCCGCTCAGCTCGGAGACGACGATCGCGAGCTCGGCGTCGGGGTTGGGCGGCATCGTGAAGAGCACGTCCGTCAGCGCGTCCGCCACTTGCCTCGCGGATTGAAAGCGATCCTCGGGCTTTGGCGCGAGGCACTTCTTGATGGCCTCGACGAGCTTCGCAGGGAGCCCTGGCCTCAACCGCTCGGGCGCTTCGAACGCCGCGCGCGCGACGCGATCGAGCAGCACGGGCAGCGTGAGATCCGGGTACACCGGACGCCCCGTCGCGAGCTCGTAGAGCACGCAGCCGAGCGCGAAGATGTCCGCGCGATGATCCACCGAGAGCGCCTTGGCTTGCTCGGGGGACATGTACGCGTACTTTCCCTTCACGACGCCGGCGGCGGTCTTCGACGCGCGGAGCGACGCCTTTGCGATGCCGAAATCCGTGATCTTCACCTCGCCCGCGGTGCTCACGAGGATGTTGGGCGGCGAGATGTCACGGTGGACGATGCGCAGCGGCTTTCCGTCGGAGCCGGTCTTCTTGTGCGCGTGCTCGAGGCCGTCGGCGACCTCGCGACAGACGTACGCAGCGACGCGCGGAGAGAGCAGCATCTTCCGCTCTTTCGCGGTCGTGAGCAGTCGACCGAGGTCGAGCCCGTCGACGTACTCCATCGCGATGTAGTGCGTCCCGTCGATCTGCCCGAGGTCGATCACCTGCACGATGTTGCGGTGCGACAGCTGCGCGGTGATGTTCGCTTCGTCGACGAGGAGCTGCGTAAACTCCGGGTCCGACGAGAACCTCGTGTGGATGGTCTTGAGCGCGACCACCTTCTCGAACCCGGCGACTGACCTCGCGCGCGCGACGTAGACCTCCGCCATCCCGCCGACGCCGAGCTGACGCACGAGCTCGTACGGCCCAAAGGCGCGAGGCAGCTCGTGCGATGAACCGGCAGACACGTCCAATCGAGTGTACCGCGGATGCCCCAGCGAGCGCCCGTTTTCTACGCTCGGTCGCGCCTCTGCCGCGTCGGTCGCGTCGAGCACGGCACAACCCGAAGCCGCTCGGTCGAGGACGCAACCGCGCCGACGCGTAGTTGCGTACACTCACCTGCCTACGATGAAAGAACGACGATCAGCTTCGGACCTGCTTCGCCGCGACCCGCTGCGAGACATTGGCCTGTTCGGTGGCCTGTCGGATCAAGCGCTCGACGCGCTCTTGGAGGACCTCTCGGTCGTAACAGTCGAGGCCGGCGAGTTCGTGATGCGCGAGGGAGAGACCGCGCGCGAGATGTTCGTGGTGATCGGCGGCGAGCTCGAAGTGGTCAAGAAGACCCCCGCGGGCAGCGAAGCGCGCTTCGCGATGCTGGGCCCCGGAGACTGGGTCGGCGAGATGTCCATCCTCGACGTGATGCCGCGCTCGGCGTCGGTGCGCGCGCTGGCTCCGTCGCTCTTGCTCGTCGTGTCGGCGACGGACCTCGACAAGCTCTACCGCCGCGACCTCGCGTCGTACGCCATGGTCGTGATGAACATCGCCCGCGAGCTCTCTCGTCGGCTGCGCGTCGCCGACGGGATCGTCGCTGGCGTCGTCGCCACCGTGTGGACCGAGTACCTCGGCCAGAAGAAGCCCGCGCGTCCGAGCCCCGGCTGACGCGCTGAGCCTCTGACTCGTGCTCGCGACGGCCCGTTGGAAGAAGACACGCAATGAGCAATCTCCTGGGAAATATCTAGGGAATCTCCGTTCGCGTGTCGCCAACGGCTGGCGTCGCGACGTTGATCGACGCCCCGTTGGAAGAAGACACGCAATGAGCAATCTCCTGGGAAATATCTAGGGAATCTCCGTTCGCGTGTCGCCAACGGCCGGCGGAGCCGCCGTCGCGTCTAGGCGAACCCAGTGCGGCGCCTCGGCGTGCAGCCGCGACCCGTCAACGCGCCGAACGCCAAAGTACACCCCGTCGCGCTCGAGCGCCTCGCGGTTGGCCGCGACGATCACCGTCGTGCGCGCGACCTCGCCGACGCGCACGTGCGACGCGCTGAAGAGACCATCGAACGGCAAGAACGCGTGGATCCTCGCAGGGTCGTCGCGCTCGGCGCCCGGCGCGCGCGCCATCGGGCCCCAGCCGAGCTCGAGCCCCATGTCCGCTGGCCAACGCGCGAGAGAGACCAGCCAGAGCGTCACGGACGAACTTGATTCTGTGTGCCGTTCGATCCGCCACGAGGCGATCGCCACCGAGCGATCGACGTCGACGTGCCTCGCCGTGGTCCACGCGGCGTCCGAAGAAAACGCGACGTAGCGCCCTTCGGCGAACGCGCGCGGCGACACGCCTCGACGGAGCAACAGGTGCGTTCGCTCGGCGCGGACGAGCCCGTAGACGCCGCGAGCGAGCTCGTTGCGAACGGAGATCTCTTCGTGCGAGCGCCAGAGCGTCTGTGTTCCGTCGAAGCGCAGGCGGTGCTCGATGGGGACGATGACGTCGTCCGCCGCGCGCGTCCACGCGTCGTAGCGCTGAAACAACGGCCGCGTCGCGAGGTGAGCCAGCGCGCGGTCGGGCGCCACCACGAGCCCCGTGGGGCGCACGGCGCGAACGATCGTCTCGAGGTCCCGCGCGCGCGCGTCTCGCTGGTAGTCCGCGCTGTGAAACATGCGAGAGAGCGGCGTCGCGCCCGCGCGACGATGGGCCACGAGCGCCGCGCCGAGCACCATCACCGCGCAGAGCGCGAGCATCCTGCGTCCCGTCGGTCGATCGGACGGCGCGCCGAGCGCGTGCTTGGCGTCGACGACCCGCGCCGCGCCGTGGATCGCCGACGCGAACACAAACGGGATCGCGAGCAGCGCGTAGTGCGAGCGCACCTGCGTCGCCGTCGACCAGGCCGAGAGAAAATTGATCGCGAACGGCGCGAGCGCAGGCAAGAGCCACCGCGGCGAGAGCACCGACAAGAACGCGACCGGCGCGAGCAGCCGCGGGGCGTACAGCCACTTCACGGGCTTGGAGACGGCCATCAACGTCGCGATCGGGTGAAGCAACACGCTCTTGGCGATCGCGCCGGGGCTCGTCCCGAGCCCGCCGAAGTGCAGCGCGAGCGAGCCTCGCTGCGGCAAGAACCGCGGGGCGACGACGAACATGTAGAGCGCGAAATACAGCGCTGACGCCGCGGCGACGCCGAGGCCCCACGCGCGGCGCTCGCGATCTCGGTCGAGCGCGAGGGCCACGCCGCACAGGGCCGAGACGAGCGCGACGTCTTCGCGACAGAGCACCGCGAGCACGAGCGCGATCGCCCCTGCGCGAAGGCGCCCCTGATCCCACGCGTCCAACGCGTACGCGAGCGGCAAGAGGGCGAGCGAGCTCGGGTGAAACTCGTACGTCGCGGCGGTGAGCACCGTGGGATACAGCAAGAACGCCGCGGCGGTGACGTCCGCTGCGAGCGGCGTTCGAAGGCGCCTCGCCGCCATGCGCGCGAGCGGAATCGCCGCTGCCGCCAACGCCGACGCCTGCACCACGAGCAACAGCGGAACGATCGGAACGATCCTCCCGAGCAACGCCAACGGCACGAGCACCCACGAAGCGTGCAGCCCCAAAACGTGCGAGTCGCTCAGCGGGTGATAGAGGTCTCCGCGCGCGATCCCCCACACGATCCGCGTGTAAAACGCCAGGTCGAACGTGTCGTTGTGAAACGTCCGAAACCGCGCCAACGCCAAGAGCGCGCTCGCGACCGCGACGACGAGCGCTGTGTTGGACAAGCGCACCCACGGAAACGCGTCCTCTGCCCGTTGCTCGTCACTGCGCCGCACAGCCTCATCGGCTCTACCACGGTCGCGCCCCTCGCTCCCACGCTCTTCCGCCCGCCGCGAGACCGTGTGACAACGCGCTCGTGCGTTTCGCTTCGCGCTCTGGCCTGTACGCGATCATCGACACATCGACGCTCGACGCGATGGATCGCGCGACGCCCTCGCTCTCGCCCATCGATCCGCTCGCGTTCGCAGAGGCGCTCTTGTCCGCAGCGCCGCTGTTCGCGCTGCAGCTCCGCGCGAAACAGTGGCCCGCGCGACGGACGCTCGCGCTCGCGTCGGCGCTCGCGATTCGCTGCGCGCGCGCGGGGGTTCCGTTCGTGGTCAACGATCGCCCGGACATCGCGTCGCTCGCAGGCGCGCACGCGGTGCACGTCGGACAAGACGACCTGTCGATCGCCGACGTTCGACGCGCGGCTCCGCAGCTCGCGGTCGGGATTTCGACCCACGATTTCAGCCAGCTCGAGCGAGCGCTCGCCTCCGACGATCCACCGGACTACGTCGCGTTCGGCCCCGTGTTCGACACGCGCTCCAAAGAGCGCCCCGATCCCACGGTCGGCCTCCACGCGCTCGCACGCGCGTCCGAGCGAGCGCGAGCCCGCGAGATTCCCCTCGTGGCCATCGGCGGAATCACGCTCACCAACGCGCGCGAGGTCCGCGACCGAGGCGCTTCGTCCGCGGCGCTCATCAGCGCGCTCGCCACGCACGCGCGCGACCGCGACGCGCTCGTCGCGCACGCGATCGCGCTGCACGACGCGCTAAGCTCTACCCATCGTGCCTGAGCGCGCTACACTCCGAGTCCCCTAGCGCGTCGCCGGGTTGGATCAGTACACGCCACGGATCTCCTGGGAACCATCCCGAGAATCGCGCGTTGCGCGGACGCTCCAGCCCGATGCGACGCTGAAATAGCGCGCAATGGACCCCTTTATTTTCGGCGTGATCGTGCTGGTCGGTGCCCCCGCGGCGGCGGCCGCGACGCGCTTCATCCGCGGTCGACGCGCGCGCCCAGAAGAGCCGAAGCCTCGCGAGCTTCCACCCTCGGGGTCCGCGGCGATCTCGCGCGATTCGATCCGGGTCGGCGACGTGCTCACGCACATGAGCGAGAGCTACTGGCTCTCGGGCGAGCTCACGCTCAAGCGCGAGGGATCGACGGCGCTTCGCTTGTTCGTAGCGCCCGAGAAGGGTGTCGATCGCTGGCTCGCGCTGACGCGCGACGGGCAGTCCGTGTGGGTCCTCGAGGTCTCGCGAGAGCTCGAATCCATGGGATTTCCCGGGGTCGAAGTCCCTCTCGGCGGCCGCGTGCTTCGGCGCACCGAGCACGGCAACGTCGCGATCGAGCCCTCGGGCGAAGGCACGATCGGCTGGGAGTCGCTCGGTCGCTTCGCGATGTTTCGCGCGCACGACCGCGTCGCCGTCTACCTCGAAGCCCCCGGCCGCGGTAAGCGCCTCGCCCTCGAAGGCCGCGAGATTCCCCGACAGCTCGTGCAGAAGATGGGCTGAGTACGGGGCGCTGAAACACGCGACGCCCGGTTGGAAGAAGACACGCAGCGAGCGATCTCCTGGGAAATATCACCGCAACCCAGCTCGCGTGTCGCCAACCGCAGGCGGCGCTGAAATCAACTCAGGCCAGCGCGCGGCGGCCGCTCTTCGCTTCGGTGAAGAGCTTGATCGCGCTCTCGATCGCGTTCTCGAGGCTCTCGAGCATGATGTTGTGCAGCGTGGTCGCGGGCCCGCGAAGCGACTCGTAGTAGCGCTGACGCTCCGTCGAGTGAACGATCGCCGGCGGATAGCCCGCGCGCAAGAGCACGAGGTTCATCGCGAGCCTCGCGTGCTTCCCGCTGTGCTTCGGAAACGGGTAGATCTGCATGAGCTTGAAGTGCAGCTTCGACGCGAGCCGCAGCGCCGGGAGCTTCTTCGTCTCGGGCTCTTGCAGCCACTCGCCGAGCTTCTTCATCTCGCCCGCGATCTTGTCCGCCGCGGGAATATCGTGAAAGTACAGCCGGTGCACAGGCGTGTCCCTGCGGTACGGCGTCGCCTCCGCAGGCGGTGGAGGCGGCTTCACCTCTTTGACGACCGCGGGCTTGGGCTCGAGCAGCACCGGCGTCGGCACGGGCTTGGGCTCGAGCAACACCGCAGGCACCGGCGGCGGCGGCGGAACGCTCGCGATCGGCGCCGGCGGAGGCGTCGGCTCGGGGTTCAGCACGTCGCGGAGCTTGAGCAGCAAATCCAGCGTGATCGGCTGCTTCTTGCCCTTGGCAGCCTGCTCGCGAACCCAGTCGATCGCCGCTTTGTGAGCGCGGATCTCGTCGTACGTCGGGATCAGCGACACGTCGCTCACGACGTCCTTGTCGATCGCGCTCTTCAGCTCGTGGAAGCTCAGCACCATGCCTTCGAGCGCGCAGTCGTGATAGATCCACGACATGTCCAGCCGCTCCTGAAATTCAGCGAGCGCCTGCTCCTCCATGGTGGCGAGCATCTCCTGAAGCGACTCTAGCTTCGTGTCGATCGCGGCTCGGTCTGCCATGCACCTGAGCCGCACCGTATTGAAGCCGCTATCGATTCGTCAACAACGAGACGCTGCGGCCCCTCTGGCGCTGTGGTAGCGTCGAGCTCGTGCGCGCTCGTTTGTCCCTTATTTTCCTGGCAGTTTGCGCGTCGGCCTGCGCCGTCACCGAGAACACTCCGACCGACGGAGGCCGGAGCGACGGCGCGTCGGACGGCGCCCGTCGGGACAGTGGTCCTACAGGACCCTGCATGATGGGAGCGGTCGACGAGCCCGACCCCGACGGGTTCGACGCCAACTGTGACGGGGTCGACGGAGACGTCTCCAAAGCCATCTTCGTCTCGGACGACGGGATCGATTCGCAGCCCGGAACTCGAGAGCAACCGATGCGCTCGATCTCCGCGGCGCTCGCGCGCGCGATGTCCACGAGCAAGACGCAGATCATCGTTTCGCGCGGGATGTACAGCGAAATGGCCACGCTGAACCTCGTCGGCGGCGTCGGGATCTTCGGCGGATACGACCGCCGGGCGATGTGGGCGCGAGGTAATTTTCAGTCCATCGTCGCGGTCGGCGCGCGCGTCGCCCTCGAGGTTCGCGGCGCGCGAAACCCGCTCCGCATCGGTCGCATCGAGATTCGCGCGGCGGACGCCACGATGCCCGGACAAGCCTCGATCGGCCTGCGCGCGATCGACTCGCCCGCGGTCGAGGTGTTCGACGGAGCCATCATCACGGCGGGCCGCGGCGCCCCCGGAAGCCTCGGAATGGCCGGCACCGCAGGCACGGATGGCCCCGTGGGCGGCGTGGGCGGCATGGGCAACAACGACAACGAGGGGCTCCCGGGCAACGGTGGCTCTGGCGGAATGAACACCATGTGCCCCATGGCGAGCGGCGGCGAGGGCGGGCGAGGCGGCCGCAGCCCGTCGTTCACGGGCAATCCCGGCGTCGCGAGCGCAGCGGGATCCATGGGCGGCGCGGGCTATGCCACCACGACGTGCAGCCCGCGCGGCGGAGACCCTGGCGGCAGCGCAGCCGCCGATGGAATGCCGGGCGCCCCTGGCATGGGCGGCGCGGCGGCGGGCCAGATCGCGAGCGACACCGGCGAGTACACTGGCGCTGTCGGCACCGCGGGTCGC
Organism: Myxococcales bacterium; assembly: GCA_016793325.1. Lineage (GTDB taxonomy): Bacteria > Myxococcota_A > Polyangia > Polyangiales. The sequence continues at coordinate 104,714 of JAEUKI010000089.1, forward strand.
GACGGCGCGCACGGCGCAGGTGGCGGCGGCGGCGGCGGAAGCTCGGGACAGACCAGCATTTCGTGCATCGATGGCGCGGGCAACGGCGGCGGTGGCGGCGGCGCAGGAGGCTGCGGCGGCACCGGCGGTCGCGGTGGAACCGGCGGTGGAGCCTCCATCGGCGTTCTCGCTGTGCGCAGCGCGCTCACGCTCCGCGATTGCACCATCGGCACGGGCGGCGGCGGCGCGGGTGGCGCAGGCGGCAACGGCGGCAACGGCGGCGCGGGCGGAATGGGCGGCGCAGGCGGCAACGCGTCGACCGTCGAAATCGGCGCCGGTGGTCGCGGCGGCGACGGACGGCGCGGCGGCGCAGGCGGCCCCGGCGGCGGCGGCGGCGGCGGACCGAGCGTGGGCGTGTGGGTCGAGGGCGCGGGTCGCCCCACGATCGACACGGTGAACTTTCGACTCGGACCGCCCGGCGTGGGCGGGACGAGCTCGGCAGCAGGCATGGCCGAAGGTCGCCGAGGCGAGAGCCGCGACGTGTTTCCGATGTAGAGTCCCTGATTCTGTCGCCACCGTTGTTGTTCGAACGCCTCGGCGCACGCCGGGGGCCCTTCGGGGGTTTGTCGAGGCGGTGGCCGTTCAGCAGGCGTCGAATGTTTCGTGGAGTGTCGATTCGGTGCGAGATCCCAAGGCCGTTGTCCCACTCATGGGTGTCTCGACGCCGATGCCCGGCGCCGCGACGGGTCCTGCTGTGGTGAACTCGGCGCCCGCGGTGGATATCCAAGACCCCCCCGTCGCCGGCCCGCTCGATGTGCGCGCGGTGTTCGACGCTCACTTTGAATTCGTGTGGCGTTCATTGCGCCGCCTCGGCGTCCGTGAGTCCGACGTGGACGACGCCGTGCAGGAGGTCTTCGTGGTCGTCCACCGCAAGCGCGACGAGTTTCAGGGTAGGTCGCGCTTGAGCACATGGCTCTACGGGATCTGCTTCCGCGTCGCGAGCGACTACCACCGACGCGCGTACGTGCGCCGCGAGCAGCCCACGGACGAGCCGCCGGACGCGGTCACGACCGCCGAGAGCGCGTTCGACCCCGAGCAGCGCGCGCACACGGCCGAAGCGCGAGCGTTGCTCGACGAAGCGCTCGAAGCGATGGACGTCGAGAAGCGCGCGGTGTTCGTTCAGTACGAGATCGACGAGCTCTCGGTCGAAGAGATCGCGGCGCGCATCAACGTGCCCGTCGGGACCGTGTACTCGCGGCTCAAGGCAGCGCGCGTGGCCTTCGACAAGTCCGTGGCGCGCATCCGAGCGCGCATCGCGCACAACGCTGGCGGGAGGGCGCGATGAGCGACGAAGCCCCCAAGCGAATCAACGACCCCTCTGGCGCGAGCTCTGCGTTCGCCCGAGATCTCGTGTCCGCTGCGAAACAAGACGCGCCCCCCGCGAGCGCGAAGGCCGCAGCTCGTGCAAAGTTCGAACGATTCCTCGCATCCGAGTCTTCTGTCATGACCAAAAATCCCGAGACGGACATGCCTCTGTTCGGCTCGACCGTCGATGTGCTCGAGACCGCCGCGAAGAGCCCGGTCCCGTCGGCTTCCAACACGACGACCGAGCCTGCCGCTTCGTCTGCGCCGAAGGATGATTTCTTCGCGAAGGCGATCAACAACTCTGTTCCGCCCCCGAGCGGCGGCGCTTCGAGCGGCGCCTCGACCGGCGCGCGCAACGAAAACTCTGCCCTCTTCTCGCTCGCGTCGCTGTCGGGCGGCGAGGGAGAAGCCAAGCCCAAGCCCAAGCCCAAGTCCGAAGTCGGCGTGATCGACATCAAGTCGCTCTCGACCGGCGCGAGCGCGGTCGACGAGATCCTGAGCGTCGCGGGCGGCGGACTCGCGTCGCCGTTGGCGGCTCCTGTGCTCGCGCCCGTTCCTGCGCCGAACGTCGCTGCCGCAGCGCCCGAGGTGAAGCAAAAAGGCAGCAACACGACGGTGATCGCGAGCGTTCTGGGGGCGTCGATCATCTTGGTTGGCGGCGGGTTGGGCGCTGTGTTCTTGCTGAAGTCCGGGCAACAGCCGACGCAAGTTGGAGCCGAAGGCAACGGACCGAACACGGCGAACGCGAACGGGCAAGGGACAGCGAACAACCCGAACAACAACGCCAATCCGAACAACAACGGGCAGGGCGTTGCGAACAACCCGAACAACGGAGCGGGCACGGCGCCGAACAACGGGACCGCGGGCGCGCAACCCGCGGGCACGGGCACTCCTCCCGCGGGC
>JAEUKI010000090.1 GCA_016793325.1 Myxococcales bacterium
GCCCGCGGGAGGAGTGCCCGTGCCCGCGGGTTGCGCGCCCGCGGTCCCGTTGTTCGGCGCCGTGCCCGCTCCGTTGTTCGGGTTGTTCGCAACGCCCTGCCCGTTGTTGTTCGGATTGGCGTTGTTGTTCGGGTTGTTCGCCGTCCCTTGCCCGTTCGCGTTCGCCGTGTTCGGTCCGTTGCCTTCGGCTCCAACTTGCGTCGGCTGTTGCCCGGACTTCAGCAAGAACACAGCGCCCAACCCGCCGCCCACCAAGATGATCGACGCCCCCAGAACGCTCGCGATCACCGTCGTGTTGCTGCCCTTTTGCTTCACCTCGGGCGCTGCAGCCACCGTCGGAGCGGGAACGGGCGCGAGCACAGGAGCCGCCAACGGCGACGCGAGTCCACCGCCCGCGCCGACGGACAAGATCTCGTCGACCGCGCTCTTGTTTCCACCAGGGCCGCCAGGGCCCATCGTGCCCGCCATCGACTTGATGTCGATGAGCCCGCTCGCGTCCGCGTCCTTCTTCGTGTCGGTCTTCGCAGGAGCCGAACCCGCGACCTGCTGCAGCGTCGCGAGCGAGAAGAGCACGGAGTTTTCGTTGCGCTGACCCGTCATCGACGCGGCGTCGAGCTTGGGGCTCGCGGCGCTCGAGCTGCTCGAGGACGCAGACGACGCAGCGGCGGACGCGGCCGACGCAGAGGCGGCGGCGCTCGTCTCGACGGCTTCGTCGCCGAACATCGAGGATTTTCCCCCGCCGAACAGGTCGTTGCCCGAAGAGGCCTTCGCGCCCGTGCGCGCCGCGGTCTTCGCCGCAGGCTTGCTCTCTCCGCCGAACAACCCGCCACCACCGGCGGGAGCAGGCGTGCTCGGCGCGCTCGCGCCTCCGCCGAAGAGGGCATCGCCACCAGCGCTCGCTGCGGGAGCTGCCGCCATGCCGCCTCCCGCGCTCATGATTTGCACCGCGAGCTCGGGGACGTCCTTCAGCGGCTTCCAGTCCGCGAAGCCGTCCTTCCACACGGACGTCTCGCCGTTGACCTGTCCCGTCGCAGCGTATTGCTTGAGCTGCGTGACCGAGAACGGCCCGGTGTTGTTGTCGTCGATGGCCGCGTGCCAGACCGCGTCGTTCTCTCCGCCGCTGACGACGCGCGTGGCCTCGTCCTCGGGAAATTGATCAGCGCCGACGGCGTTGAGACCCGCGCTGACATCCGCGCTCGGCGCGTCTCCAGGTGCAGCCTGGTCACCGCGGACGATGATGTCTGCGCTGCACTTCTTGCACTTGATCTTGAAGACCTTCTTGCCTTGGACCTTGTCGTCCGCGATCGAGTACTTCGCTCCGCAGCTCTGGCATGCGATCTTCATGGCTGGCTTTCCGTCGTCCTCGGCGTGCGTTCGGGCTGCTGCGCGAGAGAGCCACATCCGTTGTGGCTCCGCGCAGTGGTCGCTTGCGTGCTTGCAGCGCCAGGTATTTCGAGACCTGCGCCGCTCAGCGTGCGACCCGTTGTGCTCAGTGAGTGGGTGAGACGCGCTTTCGTTCGCAATGAAAATAGAAAAGTGCGCTTCACACGGTCAAGCACTGCGTGCGTCTCGGTCCCTGTCTCGTGCTTTCGGGCCGATCGCCCGAGCGATGGCAACCATGTAGGCCCATCGTTTGCGCTGCATTTTGTCACCAGTTGCTCACGCTTCCACGAGCCTCGCGCCGTCTTCGCCGCAAAACACGTTGCCGGGACCGAACGCTTTTCCGCAGGTGGGGCAGCGCAGCGCCGGGGGAGGCGCGGAGGGAACCCCGACGCTCCCTGCGATCTGCGTGCGCGCCAAATCGTCTTGGGCCCGTGATTTCGCAGGTTGCGACGGCGTTCGAGGCACCACGGGCGCGCTCGAAGCGGGCGCCGCGGGCGGAACGGTGGCCGTGGCGACGACGACCTTGGCCTCGCCTCCGGGCGCTCCGTCGACGAGCGCCACGCCGTGATCGGGGCAGAACGCGTTTTCGGTGCCGAATCGCTGGTTGCAGACCGGGCAACGCTTGGTGAGCTTCGCGGGCTGCACCTCGGGAGCGGCCGCCGCGGACTGCGCGGTCGGCGGCTTGACCGCGGCCATCGACGACTGAGACGCCCGCTTCTCCGCCGCTTCGATCGCGCCGGCGATCACGCCGCTCGTGCCCGCGGGCATCGCGCCGATCATCGTCTGCGCGAGGTTGCTCGGCGCAGGATTCATCGAGGGCGGAGCGCTCGACACGGGAATGGGCGCCTCGTCTTTGCGCGCGCGCCCGACGCCCCCCGAAGGAGTCGCGTTCGGCGGCGGCGCGCTCGGGGCGCTCAACGGCCTGTACGGATCGTCCGCGGGATCGCTGCTGGTCGCCGGGCGCTTCTTTCGAAGCACGATGAACGCGACGCCCGCGAGCAAGACCGCGACGGCCGTGAGGATCGCGACGATCGCGTTTCGGTTTCCGCTCGGCGGCGCGCTCGTGGGAACAACGCCCGACACCGAGCCGAGCCCCTCGGCGATCCGCGGCGCCACGGCTGCGTCTTCGCTCGTGGACGCGTCGCTCTCTTCGATGAGCTGCGCGACGAGCGAGCGCGACTCTTCGGGCGTCACGACGCGCAACACCACGCGCTCTTCGAACCCGTTGGCCGCGTTGGCCGTCACCGTATACTCGGTCCCCGCTGCGTCCGAAGTGGGAACGGTGACGCACCCTCCCTCTCCCGCGGGCGCCTCACCGCCGTTGCGCCGCGCGATGCTCCACGTGATCACCGCGCCCGTTCCATTGATCGCCGCGCACCCGTCGACGTCCTGGAGCTGCGCGCGAAAACACACGCGCGTCCCGGGCGTCGTGCTGCGTCGACCCGCGACGATCGCGAGCCGCGTCGCGGGCCCCGGAAGCGCGCAGCGCGCGGGGCGAACCCCCGAGTCCTCGGGCGGCCTCGGCGTGACCGCGACGCCCGAGTCCGCGACGGGCGCGGGCGCGTCGAGCCGCTCGTACACCATCGTGCGCGTAATCGTGGCTCGACACGCGCTTCCCTGGAGATTCCAGCGGTAGACCGTGCGATCGCGCAGCGTGAGCCGCTGCCCTTCGAGCGTCGTCGTGTAGGTCCCGTCTTCGTGCTGATAGTCCTCCGCGGGCGAGCTGCACTGCGTGGTCCACCGCGGGCTCGAGCCCGAGCTCGAGACCCGACGCGTTCGCGGGTTTTGACTCCAGCACCCGTCCGATCGCATGCGCGGTCGATCTTCGACGACGAGCTGCGATCCGTCCGCGGAGACGCGCACCTGACGACCGGTGTTTCCCCGGTGATTTTCGGGGCGTTGACCGCAGTCCGCGCCCCACTCGGGGACCTCCGCGCTCGTCACGTCGGACGTGATGCGATAGTTGCCTGCGAAGTCTTGCGCGCTCGCGAGACTCGAATACAGGCACACAATGATCCCGGCGAGCGCGCTCGCGGGGGCGAGCGGCCGCGACCACGCCCTCGGCGATCGTCGTCGAAACCCGGTCGGCAGCGGCGCGGTTGCAATCAAGTCGAACCACCACGGATCGAGCGTGAAAAATAGGACGATCGACTGCGTGGTGGTTCCGTGCGATTGACTCTGGCGGGAGCAACCCTGCGCCACTCGATCATCGAGCGAGACGCTACCACGAGAGCGCCGGGCGATCGCACGGGATCGCGCGGCGAGTGGCTCAGGCCTCGGACTTGGCCTTCTTCACTGCGTCGGCGAGCTCGGGGACGGCCTTGAACAGGTCCGCCACGAGCCCGTAGTCCGCGACTTGGAAGATGGGCGCCTCGGGGTCCTTGTTGATCGCGACGATGACCTTGCTGTTCTTCATTCCAGCGAGGTGTTGGATCGCGCCCGAGATGCCGACGGCGACGTAGAGCTTGGGCGCCACGACCTTGCCGGTCTGCCCGACCTGCAAATCGTTGGGAACGTACCCCGCGTCACACGCCGCGCGCGACGCGCCCATCGCCGCGCCGAACGCGTCGACCAGCGGCTCGAGCACGGTCTTGAAGCCCTCGGCGCTCTTCAGCGCGCGGCCTCCGGACACCACGGTGCTCGCCTCGGTCAGCTCGGGGCGGGCGCTCTTGACGCTCTCTTCGAACGCCACGAACTCGACCTTGTCGCCCGACGCTTGCTTCTCGACGCCCACCTTCGTGACCGGGCTCGTCGAGCCCGAGGGAGCCGCCGCTTCGAACTCGGCCTGACGGACGGTCACCACTTGAATACTGGTGTTGACCGTCATCGTCGCGATCGCGTTGCCCGCGTACATCGGGCGCTTGTACGAGAGCTTGCCCCCGTCGGTCTCGACCCGAGCGATGTCGCTCGCGAGGCCCGCGTCGAGGCGCGCGGCGACGCGCGGCGCGAGGTCTTTTCCGAACGCGCTCGCGGTGATCACCACCACGTCGTAGCCGCCGCTCTTGGCGACCGCGGCGACGGTCGGCGAGAAGCGCTCGCCCACGTAGTTCGCGAGGTACGCGTCGTCGGCGACCAGCACCGAGCCCGCGCCGTACCCGTTGAGGTGCGCGGCGGCGCCCTCGGCGCCCTTGCCGATCGCGAGGATGTCGAACGAACCGCCCGTCCCTTGCGCGGCGGTGCGCGCGAAGGTGATCGCGGAGTGCGTCGTCTTCTTGAGCGCTCCGCCGCCGAGCTCGGCCACAACCAGGATCTTCGCCATGGATGAATCCTCCTTCAGTCCTCTAGAGCGCCTTGGCCTCGGCTCGCAGCCGCTGGACCAGCTCGGGAACGTCCTTCACCTTGATGCCCGCCTTGCGCGCCGGCGGCGCCTCGAACTTCACGTACGAGGTCTTGACCCCCTCGACGCCGAGCGACGCGAACGGCGCTTCAGCGAGGGGCTTCTTCTTGGCCGCCATGATCATCGGGAGCGGCGCGTACCGCGCGCCCTCTTGGTAGTTGTGCGTCTGCGGCGTGACGTGATTCGTGATCGACTTGGGCGCCACGATGCGCAAATCCACGGTGATCACCGCGGGCAACGCGAGCTTGAGCTTGATCACTCCGCCGTCGACCTCGCGGCCGACGATCACGGACTTCTTGTCCTGCGACAGCTCGATGCTCATCGCGAACGTCGCGCTCGGCCACCCCAAGCGCTCGGCGAGGATCTGCCCCACCTGGTTCGAGTCGCCGTCGACCGCTTGCTTGCCCATCACGACGAGGTCGGGCTTCTCTCTCTCGACGACCTTGGCGAGCGCGCGGGCCACCAGGTCTCCGTCGAGGTTTTCGTCGGACGCTTCGAACAAGAGCCCCGAGTCCGCGCCCATCGCGAGCGCCTGACGCAGCGTCTGCGACGCTTCTTTCGCGCCGAACGTCGCGACCACCACGGAGTCACCCGCGAGGCGCGCCTTGGGGTTGGTCCCGTTCTCCGTGAGCCTGAGCGCGGACTCGACCGCGTACTCGTCGAAGGGGTTCGGCTTGGGCTCGAGGCCGTCGGTCACGACCTTGGCGCCGCCGGGCGCGATCTTGATCTTGTTCGCGTTGTCCGGGTCGGCCGTGCGCTTGAGCGGTACGAGGATCTTCACTGCGAACGCTCCCTCTACAAAACTCGCAACGCGCGAGTGGGGGTATTTGAGTGCCCTGAAGGCCCGCGCTTCGAGAATGAATGGCGGTTCAGTGCTGTTGAGATGCGGCGGGTGGTTTAGGGGGCTCCGCCGCGGCGTGTCAAGCGCAGCGGATGCGCAGCGACGGCGCGCGGTGTTGGGCTATTGTCCGCGCCGACGATGCTCACCACGGACCTCGTGCGCGCTCGCGTGGTGAAGGGCGAGGTGCGCCCGTCGTACATCGACCCCGGCGATCCCGCGCTGATCGACCTCGCTGAGACGCTCGTAAAGCTCTTCGCAGCGCACGCGAACAAGCCCCGAGGCGCGCTCGACGACGCGCTCTCCGAGCTCATCGGCGAGGACACGGATTTTCTCTTGCACCGCGGGCTCGCCAAGCTCCTCGAAGACCGCAGCGAGTTCGGAACCGAGTCTCCCATCGACCCGATCGCCCTGCGCCAGAAGGTCTTCGAGCGCACCGCCGCGGTGCACCCGGTCTCGCGCGAGCCGGGCAATCCGCTCCACCCCGTCACGCGCCACGAGGTCCTCGAACAAGTCGGCCGCGAGCACGGCTTGTCCCTCGAGCAGTGCGAACAAGCGCTCTACGCGGACCTCGCGCGCGAACAGCTGCTGCAGAAGTTCGACCCGATCGCGCCGAGCGCGCTCTTGCATCGCTACAACCTCTCGCTCGCGCAGGCGGTGCTCTTGCGCGCGAGCTCGCTCGAGATCGAGCTCTCGCCGGGCGACCCGCAGCGCTATCGGCAGCTCTTTCGGTTCATCAAGTTCTTTCGGCTCTTGTACGCGGTGCGCGGGAGCGGCGCGCTCGGCTACACGATCACGCTCGATGGGCCGACGAGCTTGTTTCAGCTCGGCGCGAAGTACGGCCTCCAAATGGCCGAGTTTCTCCCGGCGTTGCTCTTGTGTGACGGATGGAAGCTCCGCGCCGAGCTCCTCTGGGGCAAAGAGCGAAAGCGCCTCGCGTGGACGCTCGAAGCGGGCTCTGGTCTGCGCACGCACTACGCGGATCGAGGCGTGTACGTCACCGAGGAAGAGGCGCACTTCGTCAAGCGCTTCGCGGACACGGCCAAGGGCTGGAGCCTCGACAAGCGCCCAGAGATCATCGACCTCGACGGCCGCGGCGTGCTCGTCCCGGACTTCGTCGTTCGCGCGGAGGACGGGCGCGAGGCGCTCCTCGAGATCGTGGGCTTCTGGCGCAAGAGCTACCTCGAGTCGCGGGGCGAGCTGCTCGCGAAGCACGGCCCGAAGAACCTCGTGCTCGCCGTGTCGCAGCGGCTCCGCGCGAGCGAAGACACGCTCGAGTCGATGCAGGGCGCGGTGGTCTTCTTCAAAGACGTGATCCCTGTGAAAGAAGTGCTCGCGCGCTGCGCAGAGGTCGCGCTCGTCCCCGCGGGTGCGTCGCTCTCGAAGCCCGCGAAGAGCGCGAAGAAGTCCGTCAAGAAGTCCGCGCCGATCGTCGACGATGACGCGATGACGCGCGAGGGCAGTTCACCGAATCCCGCGCGCGGCCGGAAGAAGAAGAGTTAACCAAACAACAAAGCACGCGGTTTTTTGGCGGCGAATCGCGACGTCGACGCACCATGGCCCTCGAAGTCATGAACGACGAGCTGACCACGCTGAAGAAGGTCCTGATCGCCGCGGCGATGCTTGATGGAGACCAGCAGACGTTCTCCGCCGAGGACGTGATCGTCCGCGCGTGGCGAGCCTTTCCCGAGAGCTTCGGGCTGAGCGGCTATCGAGAAGAGCACCCCGACTCGAACCGCGTGCTCGCGAAGCTCATGGGCTCGCTCGGGCTGTGCGGTCGCGGTTGGCTCGAGCAGACCAACACCAAGACGTATCGATTGACGCCCGCGGGTCGGAAGATGGCTCGCTCGCTCGGATATGTTCCGGGCGCGGCGACCTTCGGTGATGCGGTCAAGCCCAAGGTCGTCGCTCCGGTGGCTTCGCCCGCCGCGATCCTCGCGCCCGCGTTGGCGGCGGCGAAGGCGAGCGTCGCGCCGGTTGTCTCCGCGAAGAGCGTCGACCCTGCGGCGCACGCGGCGAACGAGACCGTCGCGAGGCCCGTCGAGAAGAAGGACGCTCACGCAAAGGAGCGCGTCGCTGCGAGCGCCCTCCCGTCGGGGCGCGCGGCGAGCGCTGGAGAGCCGGTTCCCTTCGATCAATCCGCGATGCTCGCGCGCATCGCGACGAGCATCGCGAGCCAGAAGTTCGCGCGCGGCGGGATGATCACCCTCGATGACGCCTGTGCGTTCTGGGGGATCTCGCGCACGACGAGCGGCGGCGTGCTCGAAGCGCGGCTCGAAGAGTTCGAAGACGTCCTCGCGCGCGCCGAGAAGCACGTTCGAAAGACGGGAGCGCCCGTGCGCGCGAACGGTCGCTTCGAAGTGACCCTCACGACGGTCGTCGGTCTACAGGGGCTGCACCGGATGCTGCTCCAGCGCTACCAGCGCGAGCTCGACGTCATCCGCGCGCGCGAGTAGTCGCTGCGCTCACGGAGGGGACTCGCTGGGCATAGGCGCCAAAAATTGCCGCAGCTCATCGCCAGTTCTGTGGGGAGAACTCCAGCGGTTCGTGCGATCGAGCGTCACCGCCCGACACACGTCGAAGGCATGTCGATCCGAGCACGCGTTTCGCGCGGTGGTTTGCCGCGGCCTCACCCGCGGCTGCCGCG
>JAEUKI010000024.1 GCA_016793325.1 Myxococcales bacterium
TCCCGCGCGCCCGCGCGGGAGAGGGGCTACTGGGACCGAAGCGTCGCGGCAGAAAACCAACAGCTGTCGATGATGCACACAAAATCAAAGCCCCTCTCCCGCGCGGGCGCGCGGGAGAGGGGCGCGCGGCAGCGGGGGTGAGGCCGCGGCAAACCACAGCGCGAAACGCGTGCTCGGATCGACATGCCTTCGATGTGTGTTGGGCTGTGATGCTCGATCGCACGACACGCTGGAGTTCTCCCCACGGAACTGGCGATGAGCTGCGGCAATCTTCGGCGCCTATCGCGACGCCCCCCCTTCTCGCGACACGTCTACTTGAACTGCTTCGCGAGCTTGAGCCGCTGCGTCTGGTAGTTGCTGCCCATGCCCTGGCCGTAGAGCTTCGACGGGCGCTCGCTGTTGCGGAAGAACACCAGTCGAAACAGCGGATGTCCGTCCTCGATCAAGAACGGGACGTCGTGATTGCGGATCTCGAGCACGACGGCCGCGGCGGTCTCGGAGGGCGGCTTCGCGGGCGCCCAGCCGAAGCCCGAGTCGAAGAAGCCCGCGTAGTGCGTGCGCACTTCTCCCGAGCCCGCGTCGAAGGGGACCATCTCTGCGCAGAGGTGCGGAGGCAGCCTCACGAGCTCGCGCGACGCGAAGATGTAGAACTCGTCGGGCTCGAGGATCACGGGCTCGTCTTTGGTCCATGCGACGCGCTCCCAGAAGCGCTCGCGCGGCAGATCGCGCACCGCGAGGTCGATGGGACGCGCGGTCTTGCGCGCGCGATAGCCGACGATGTCGCCCTGCGCGCCGCGGAGGTGCACCGAGAGAAACAGCCCTTGACCGAGGCGCAGTGACTTGGCGTCGAGCGGACGTCCAGCGCGGTCGATCACCATGGGCTCTTGCTCGAGCTCGGCGCGAAGGTCCGCGTCGTCGAGCTGCGAGGGCCCGCACTGGAACCGCACCTGCGAGAGCGTGTCGCCCTTGCGCACGACGATGGGAAACGACCTCGCCACAACTTCGACGTACAGAGCGCCGCGGTATCCGTCGGGCACGTCGTCGAACGCCACGCCGTGCTCGGTCACGAGCCGCGTGAAGACATCGAGCCTGCCCGTCGAGCTCTTGGGATTGGCCCGCGCCGAGAGCCCTTCGGGCAGGGCGAGCGACTCGTCGCAGCGAAAGAGGTAGACGGCGTTGCGCTCGAGCACGGTTCCGTCCGCGGGGACGTCGAACGAGTGCCAGCCGAAGCGCTCGAGCTTGCGCTCGATCCCCTCTTCGCCGGGGAGCATCGAGCACTGCAGGCGCCAGCCGCGCGACGAGAGGCGCAGGTCCAGGGAGTTTGGCTGGATCTGCGACGAAGCGATGTCGCTCTCGCTGCGGACGATGCCCGCGCGGATGGCGGCTTCGATCCACTGGGACGGTTGAATTCCTGGGCGCGTCGTGTCCGCCAGCGCGTTGGTGCGCGACGAAGCTACGGGCCGAGGAGCAGGTGGATCGTGCGGCGCCATCGTCATGAGGGGGTGGAGTACGAGCGTAGGCGGCCGCTCGAAACGCAGGCAAATTAACGGCGACAATTCACGGACGCGCGACGGCGATGATCAAAACGGGCCGCAGCGGTAGCCGATCACGACGCGAAGCGCCGAGACAGACACCGGGACGAGCCCGCTCTGCCACAGCGCGAAGAGCGGCTCGAACATGGTTTCGTCGTAGGCGAGCGACGCGCGGTCGAGGAGGTCTCGCGCGAGCTGATCCAGCCACCAGTCTTGCTCGGGATAGCGCGTTCGCGCAGCGGCGACCGCGCGCATCGTTGCGACGGGCGCGTTGTTCTCCGCGCGGGTCATCCGCCACGCGAGCGCGCGGGCGCTCCTCGGCGAAGGTGGGACGATGTCTGGCGCAAACGAGAAGAGCACGCGCGCCGCAGCGCCCGGGCGGTGACCCCAGCGGAAGCTCCAGTCGCGCGCGAGGGCCTGCGCGGTGACGAGCGAGTGCCCGTGCGCTGAAGCGGCGACCGCGGCCGCGATCGTCGGTGGGTGTGGCGCGCGCACGGCGCCGTCGCCGAGGCACCGCTGACACACCTGCAACGGCAGCTCGTAGTCGCCCGTGCGCGGGTCGAACGGCTCTGCGCCGAAGCCTTCGCACCGAGGACACTCGAGTCCAAACGACAGCGGGTCGTCGCTCCACGGCGCGGGGACGAGGTTCGCCGTGACGAAGTTCTCCCAAAGCTCCGCGGGAGAAAGCTCGTGTTGTGCGCGGAGCATGCGCTCGATCGCCTCGCGCGGCGGCGGGGGCGCCGACGTCGCGCGCGCAAACAGCGCGTCGATCGCGGAGGAGTCGAGCACGAGCCGCGATTGTAGGAGGTCTATTGGCCAGTGGGGGAGGGCAATCGCCCAGTTGCAGACTCGCTGCGCGGCCGATAGCGATAGCGTATGGCAACCCAAAGACGCGTCGCGCTTCTCGTCTCGCTGGTGGCTCTGGTGGGCGGCTGCTCCGAGGGCGATACGCCGTTCATGGGCGGCGATGCGTCGAGAGACAGCGGACGCGTCGTGCGCGATGGCGCGACCGATGGCGCTGCGGGCGAGGGTGGTGTCCCTGGTCGCGTGTGTCGAACGGACACGGACTGCGACGACGAGGAGGGCTGCACGCTCGATCGGTGCGACACCGCGCGGGCGGTGTGCGTCAACACGCGCGACACCTCGTGCAACTCGGTGCGATCGGGCGGGAGTTCGGGGCGGATGTTTCGCCCCGAGGGACAGCAGGGCGTCGCGTACGACGACCCGTCGATGGGCCTGATCGTTCGCGCGGATTCTCGCCGAACGGACTACCTGTGGATCCCCAACGTCGCCGAGAGCACGCTCTCGAAGTGGGACGCGCGAACGGCGACCGAAGTCGCGCGCTATCGCGTCGGTCTCCCCGCGGGCGAGTGCGTAGGCCAGTGCTGCCACACGAACGGGTGCAACATGCCCTCGCGCGTCGTCGTGGACTCCGCGGGCGACGCGTACATCGCGAACCGCGGGTTTCGCATGCAGGGATCGGTCAGCAAGATCGCCGCGGATCGACGGGACTGCGTCGATCGCAACGGCAACGGGATGATCGACACGAGCGCGGGCCCGATGGACGTGCGGCCATTTAATCAAGACGAGTGCGTGCTGTGGACCGCCAACGTGGGCCCGGTCAACGCGGTCCTGCGGTCGCTCGCGATCGACCGCGGCGACGAGCGATTTCCCGATGGAACGGTGTGGGTCGGCGGCTGCGTCAACGCGGGCGCCGGAGGCAACGCAGGGCTCTTTCAGCTCAACCCGCGCAACGGCATGACCATGCGCGAGGTGCCGATGACCCACTGCGCGTACGGCGCCGTCGTCACGTCCGATGGAACGCTCTGGGAGCACGCGGTCAACGGCGGGATCATTCCCGTCAACGTGACCGCGGGCACCGTGGGCGCGCCGGTGGTGCTCCCGGGCGCGCTCCGTGGAGGGTGCGGTCAGTCCTATGGAATCACCGCGGACGCGCGCAATCGCTTGTGGCTCTCGGGCCGGGGGTGTCGGGACATCATCGGGTACGACCCGGCCACGATGCAGTGGTCGCGCGTGGACTTGTCGCCGTACGTTCCCGCCGGTGGGAGCGCGGGGCTCGGGATCACGATCGATCCGATGAACCGCATTTGGGTTCCCATCTCGGCGAGCGGCGACTGGACGGGCAACACGTCGGTGGCGTCGGTCAACGCTGATGATTTCATGGGCGGCGCGACCGTTCCCGCTTCGCGCGCCACGTTGCACATGCCCACGGTGCCGCACCGACAGCCGACGGCGGTGGGCGCGGACCTCGCGGGAAACATCTGGGTAGCGTCCGCCGCGAGCCCCACGCAGCTGCTCCGCTTCGAGCCCGCGATGAACCGTTGGCAGACCTTCAGCGGACCCAATCAAGTCTACACCTACACGGATTTTACCGGCGGAATCCGCCGCCTCGTGATCGGCAGCGGTCGCTACTCGGAGGACTACGAGACCTGCGACGGCGGCACCTACGGCGAGCTCTACTGGAACGCCGAGACGCCCATGGGCACCTCGCTCGCCTTCTCGATTCAGATCGCCGACAGCGCGACGGCGCTCGCGATGGCCCCGTCGCTCGTCCTCGGGATCGCGCCGCGCGATCGATCCCCCATCAACATCGCGGACAAGCTCCGCGCCGCGGGCGTGACCAACCTCGGTCGCTTCGCGCGCATCACCGTGACGTTCAACCCTGTCAGCCTCCCGATGGTCGCGACGCCGATCTTGCGATCGCTGTCGTTTACCTGGCGCTGCGGCGGCATCGGCTGAACGCTCTCGCTCGATGACCGGCCATCGCCACGATCGATCGAAGGGGACAACGTTCGAAGAAGACCGCGTCGCTTCCGTTGGCGTCGGCCCGCACCCCGAGCCGTGGCCCGACGATCCTCGGCTCGACCGGACCCTCCTCGCCGAGGGCGACCGGCGCAACGTGATCGATCGCTATCGCTACTGGTCCGTCGAGGCGATCACCGAGGACCTCGACGCGAAGCGCTTCGACTTTCACGTGGCCGTCGAGAACTGGAAGCACGACCTCAACATCGGGACCGTCGTGCGCAACGCCAACGCGTTTCTCGCCAAGCGAGTGCACATCGTGGGCGCGCGCCGATGGAACCGCCGCGGAGCGATGTGCACCGATCGCTACGTGCGCATCGAGCACCACGAGACCGTCGACGACTTCGCCGCGCGCGTGTCCTCCGAGTCTCTCGAAATCGTGGGCGTCGATCTCTTGCCGGGCGCGGTCGCGATCGAGCGCGTAAAGCTCCCTCGATTGTGTGTGCTCGTGTTCGGCCAAGAGGGCGAGGGCCTCTCGGACGCCATGCGCGCGAAGTGCTCGACGCTCTGCGCGATCTCGCAGTTCGGCTCGACGCGCTCGATCAACGCGGGGGTCGCCTCGGGCATCGCGATGCACTGGTGGCTCTCGCAGCACGCGGGGGTGTGAGGGAGCGACGGACGCGCAGCGCGGCTGCGAGGCTCGGCGACCTTCACCGCACATCACCTTCAGCGCGTCGCCGCAACGCGCAATCACTGGCGAGGACACGCCTCTTGGATCGGCGGCGCGCGCGGCGCGATCGTCGGCTCGACGATCCACCGCCGAACGCCCACCCAGGGCGCTGGCTACGGCCACGAGTGGGTTCGCTTCTTCAACGCCCCTGGCGTTCACGCTTCCAACTGAGCGCGAAGCGCGCTTCGTGTCGCGCGGTTCGCGCAGCGTGACGAACCCAGTCGCGGGTTTGGAGCGCCGTCAGCGCGGGTGGACCACGCCTCGATGATCGCGAAGCGGGACGCCCCCGAGCTGCGCGGCCATCGCGCGCGCGCCCTCGAGCGCCTTCGTCTCGTCGCCGTCGATCACCGCGCGAAAGTGCACCGCGCGCTCTGCGTTGGGATGCACGAGCTGCAGCGAGTACGTGAAGCGCGTCCCGATTCGGCGCTGCGCCGAGAGCCACAGCTCGGTGTACTGCGCGACCGGCTCGACCCATCGAACGCGGCCGTCCTTCTCGAGCGCCACCACCGATGCGCCCTCCAAGCGCACGGGGCACACGCGCTTGCCCTGCTTGCGCCAGTGGAGCGCCATCGCGATCGCCGCGACGAGCCCCACGATGAAGCCCGCCGTCTCGGCGTCGCGCACGCCCGCGATCGACAGCGCGCACGTCGGCGTGATCGCGCACACGGTCGCGAGCGAGAGCACGCCCGCCCAGTCTTTGAGAGGGTCGCCGCTGGGTCTTCCGCCGGCCCAGCCGATCGGCTCTGCGGTGTCGCTCGTGGTCATCGATCCCGAAGAGACTACAGCGGGATCGGGATCGCTTGGAGAACCGCTGCGTTTCCACCGGCGGGGTACGCGTACGACGCGTACGAATCGAGCCCCCACACCGTGATCCCGAAGGGCCCGTCGCTGAGCGCGGTGTGTCGTCCGTTGGTGCACCCGGTGGCGGATCGTCCCGCGCGAAGGAGGTCCACCGTGGCGAACTCGTACGCGTGCGGAGCGCCCGCGCCCACGGCGCGAAAGCCCGTGACGTCGCCGATGCAGTCGATGTTGACCGGCGCGAAGGTCCCGTTCGTTCGTCGCTTGCGCACGATCGTGAGCGAGGTCGTCGGGTACGACGGGTCCGAGAAGAACACGTAGCGCTCGAGAAATTGCGCCGGCGGAAACGCGAGGACGAACTCTTCGTCGCCGAGCAATCGACCCATGTACGGCTCGAGCGCTCCCTCGCGGCTGCCGCTCGGAACGGTGGAGCTCGTCATCAGCTGCGCGAACGCGAACGGGTGCATCGCGTCTTGGCTGCGCACGATGAACGCTTCGGTGGCGCGAAAGTCGACGACCTGGCCGCGCGCGAGGTCCGTGGGCGCGCCCGCGATGGGCGGGTCGAACGTGAGGCGCGTTCCGTCGGCGGCGCCGACGATGCGGTAGGGGATGGACTCGGGCATCAAGTCGCGTCGTCGGGTCTCGTACGGTGCGCCCACGTATTCATTCGAGAGCGCAGAAACCGGCACGAGCTGCTGGTGCGTCGAGTCGCCTCCCGGGGCGTCCATCGGCTGCAAGCGCAAGAAGCGATTGCCTGCGAACACGGCGACGGGGCGCGCGGCGACGACGAGCGTTCCGCTGAGGTCCGCGGAGCCTCGCACTTCGAACTGAGCGACTTCGCCCGCGCCGAGGATGACCTCGCCCGTTGTCCCTCGCGGGATCGACGGGAGCGCGCCGCGGCCGGTGAAGTCTTGCGTGGGTCGAATGCGCACGGACGTCCCGTCTTCCGTCGCGACGATCTGCACCCAGTTGGGGCCGGGCGAGCTCGCGGTTCCGACGGGCGCGTTCATCACGACGTAGGTCTCGCCGAAGACGCTCGTCGGCAACACGAGCTGCGCGCTCGGAAAGAAGCTCGGCGCGCCTCCGTACGGCATCATGTCGTACGCGCCGACGGGCACGTCGCTCTGCACGCGCCACGCGGGGCCCTGTCCCGTCCCCGCGATCAGCGTGCTGTTGTTGATCGCGGGAACGACCGGACACCGCAGCGGGACGTCCGTCTCGGGCATCACGCTGTTGGGGTCGCTCGACAAAAAGAGCACGGCGACCGCGTCGACGGGGATTCCTGTGGCGGGGATGGGAGACCAGCTCGTGGCGGGGCGGCCGTTCTCGACGATGCGCCCGAAGCGCGTGGCGTCGTAGGTCGTTCCTCCGCGGGTGACCGTGAGCCTCGCGGGGCGCGACCAAGTGTTGGTCACGAACATCGCGTGGCACGGCGGAAGCGCTGGCGGATACGCAGGCGGCGTCGGCGCGTAGAACTCGCACGCGATCGTCCCTCGGCTCTGCGCGGCCGCCGCGCACGCGGGCACGCATCGCCCCATCGAACATCCCTGATCGTCGGGACAGCGCCCGATCACAACGCCGTTCGAGTCGAGCACCGAGCGCAGGTCCGAGCTGCACCCGAAGCCCACGATCGGCGCGTCTCCGGGAACATCCGCCGCGCCGTCCATGCTCGTCGCGTCGCCCGAGGACGCGCCGTCACCGCTCGTACTCTGATCGAGCTCGGTCGCGTCTGTGATCGGGACCGGGGTGTCGCAGCGCGGTCCGCAGAGAGGCGGGCCTCGATCGCTGCACCCGAGCGCGAGCGCGGTCAGCGTGATGGCGAACAAGCGTAGGGGATTCATCGCGCCGGAGTGTACCGCGACGGGCCCGGTCAATTCGCGACGCAACGATTTGCCGACGAATCACAGCGAAAACGATCGGGGCACGCGCCGCGCGTGCACGCGAAGGGCGCGCATCGCGAAGGCGGAACGCACTCGCCGAAGCACGTCCCGACCACGGTCCGAACGAGCCCCGCAGGGCACGGTCCCGGCTCGATCTCGCACAACGCAGGCGCGCCGAGCAGGTCGCAGTTGGCGAGCGCGCCTCCGTCGGCCGTGCCCGTGCAGGGGCTCATGGACGCCGCGGGGCGCGTCGGGCGATTGCGGCAACCGCGGAAGCTCGAGCCGTCGCAGCCGCAGAACATCTCGTTTTGCGCGCAGTCCGTCAGCGGCGAGCACCGCCCGTCCACGCCGCACGCGCCGACGGTGTACACGCACTCTTGGTCGTCCGAGCACGGCGTGCGGCTGTTGCACGCGCCCGGTCCGGGGCCCGCGTCTCGGACACATCCAATCAACGTGCAGCCCGCGACGCCACCACCGACGGGGCACTGGCACGTGTTGCAGCCGTCTCCCGCGGGACAGACGGTGCCCGCGGGGCAGCGACCTCCGCCGGGCAATTCACAGGACGCTCCCTGCACGTCGCTCGCGCCTCCGCCGTCCGAGCGCGGCGAGACGGCCGCGCCGCACGCGGTCAACATGACGATCGAAGCGAGCGAGATCCAAGTAGCAAAGGTCGGCATGTACATGGTGGCCTCTCAGCGATACTCGATTTGCCAATCGCCTCACAGGATCTTTCGAAACACGTAGAAGAACCACTCGACGAATCGCTGGTAGAGCGGGCGCGCGCTCCACGACTCGGCGCGGATCTCTTCGCTCGAGGCGATGTCCTCGCGGATCGAGTCTTCGACGTCGCGCACGAAGCTCGGGTCCTCGGACGCCGCGGTCACCTCGAGGTTGTACCGAAGCGATCGGTAGTCGAAGTTGTACGAGCCCACGGTGGCCCAGTCGTCGATGACCGCGGTCTTCGAGTGCAGCATCGACGCGGTCCACTCGTGGATGTGCACGCCCGCCGCCAAGAGCCCCGCGTAGAGCGCGCGCCCCGCCCACGCGACGGGCGCCACGTCGCTCTCGCGCGGGACGAGCACGCGCACCTCGACCCCGCGCTCGGCCGCGGCGATCAGCGCGCGGCGGACCGGTAAATCCGGCGCGAAATAGCTGTTCGCGATGAGGATCACCCGGCGCGCGGCGTTGATCTTCTTGACGTACAAGTTGCGGATCGTCCGCGTCGCGCCCCACGAGTCGTGACCGATGATCCGAGGGCGGGTCCGCTCGGCCTCGGTCGCTTTGATTGTGTGTGCTGATCGCTTTCGCGTGCGGCGGTTGCGCCGCGAGACCGCCGCGCGGATCACGTCGACCGTCGCGTCGAGCGTGGCGGCGAAGGCGCTCTCGTCCGTGGCGTCGCACTCGGACTTCGCGGCTTGGGTGAGCGCTCGTTTGACGCGCCATCCGACGGCGGCGCCCGCCGCGGGCAGCGGGCCGCCCGCGCGCAGCCACGTGTCGAAGAAGAGCGCGCGAAGCTCGAGCACCGCCTCGCCGCGCAGCGCCACCGCGTCGTCGCGCCAGCCCCTTCCGCGCTCGTCGGACTCGAGGTTGTGATCGCTGATGTTGATGCCGCCGGTGAACCCGAGCTCGGCGTCGACGACGAGGATCTTTCGGTGGTCGCGCTGTTGCACCTTGGCGAGCGCGAACCGCTCGGTCCACGGCGTGACGGGATGAAACTCGATGACCTTCGCGCCCGCGCGACGGAGGCGCTCCCACTGCGACGCCTCGACGCCAAAGGACCCGACGCCGTCGTACAGGACGAACACCGAGACGCCGCGCTTCGCGCAGCGCTCGAGCGCGTCGGCGAAGCGCGTTCCGATCTTGTCCGAGTCGAACCAGTACATCTCGAGGAGCACTTCGCTCACGGCGCGATCGATCGCCTCGAGCCACCGAGGGTAGACCTCGGCGCCGTCGCGGAGCAGCTCGATCATGGCTCGCGGCTTGTCCGCTTTCGCGGTCGGCTCGCGTGGCGCGTCCTCCATCACTTGGCTCCGACGACGATAGCGCAGCTCGTGGCAGGCGACGTTCGCGACGACCGCGTCGACACCGCCACTCGTTCGATCGACGTACTTTTCGCGATCCATTCGTGGCGGTTTGACTCGAGCTCAACCACGCCGACGCTGGGCTCGCTTCTACGTCGTTGAATTGTGGCGTGGTTTATCCTCGAAGCGCCGCGATGACCGCGCAGAACGAGCGCCCCTATTTCGTGCTCGAACCCATGTTCGAACGCGCGCCCGCGGACGCGCGGCGCGTGCTCTTCGTGGGCACGAGCCACACGTACTATCACTCGATGCCGCAGATCGCCGAGCGGCTTTGCGCGAGACCGATGGCCGCGCGCGTCGTAGCCCACCCGCTCCGGTCGCTCGCCGATCACCTCGAGAGCCCCGAGCTCGCGTCAGCGCTCGCGCTCGGTCCATGGGACGTTGTTGTGTTGCAAGACAAGACGACGACCCCCCTCGAGCGCTTCGACGAGCACATCGCGTCCGTCGAGGCCCTACGAGCGCGCGTGCTTCGCGCGTCGCCCGAGGCCGAGATCGTGTTGCAGCGGCACTGGCCGCGCGCGCGGTGGCATCGCGACTACGAGAGCTCAACGACGGTCGTCGGGCGCGATCCCGAGGCGATGTTCGAGCGACTCTACGCAGCGAGCGAGCGCGTAGCCGAGCGGCTCGACGTCGCGATCGCGCCCGTCGGCGACGCGTGGATGCGCGCGAAGCTCCCGCCGCAGCGGCTCTACTATCGTGGAGGAAACCACGCCAACCTCGCGGGCGCGATCCTCACGGCGCACGTTCACGCGACGATCATCGCGGGCGCTCCGTCGGTCGCGCTCGGGTTTCGCCACGAAATGTGCTGGGAAATCGCAGAGCCCCTCGCCGCGTGGGCGCACGAAGCGGTCGGCGCCCGAGTGCGGACAGTCTGAACTCACACCGTCCCCCACTCCGGCGTCCCTGCATCGCGCTGTGGAAAATCACTGTTTTTGTCATCGCCGAGAGACCGTGTGTCACCATCGCGATCATGACCGCTTCGCCCATCGCTTTGCGCGCGGCGCCGCTCGCGCTCTCCGTGGTCCTCTCGATCGGCTGCACGCAAGGGCCGGGACCCATCGCTGACACGGGCGCGCTCGAAGGCGGACTTCTGCCCGACGCGCTCGCGCCCTTCGACGCGAGCGCCTGCGCGCCCGAGCAGACGCGCTGCCTCGGTCGATGCGTGGACATCGCGAGCAGCCCGATTCACTGCGGCGCGTGCGCCAACGTGTGCGCTGCCGGCGCGAACGCCGTCGCGGTGTGCGCCCTCGGCCGCTGCGCGCAAGTGTGCGCAGAGGGGTTCGCGGACTGCGACGGGATGGCGAGCAACGGGTGCGAGGTCGACACGCGTAGCAGCGTCGAGCACTGCGGCGGCTGCGGTCGCGCGTGCGCTGCGCCGATGGGCGCGAGCGCGATGTGCGCGAGCGGGACGTGCACGGCGTGCCCGATGGGGACGACGGCCTGCGGCTCGCGGTGCGTGGACCTGCAGACGGACAGCGCAAACTGCGGATCCTGCGGCAACGGCTGCGGGACGCTCGCGTGCACGAGCGGCGTGTGCGCCGGCCCGCCGACGCTCGTGTCCGCCGAGCCCGCGGCGGTGTTCGGCGCGCGTCGCGAGATGGTGACGCTCACGGGCACGCGATTTCGTGAAGGCGTTCGCGTGCGAATCAACGGTCGCGAGGCGGAAGAAGTGCAGTTCGTCTCGCCGACGCGCATCACGCTGCGCGCGCCCGCGCTCGGCCTCGCGGGCGGTCCGGCGGAGGTCGAGGTCGTCAACAACGACGGTCTCGGCGCGGTCTCGCGGACGATCCTTCGCGTGATCGCCGTGACGACGACGTTCGACGCGCCGGTGTCTACCGCGACGGGGACGTCGGTGTTTCACGTGGCCGTACGAGATTTCGATGGAGACGGGCTCGCGGATGTCGTCGCGCCGCGGCCCGACGCGATGACGGTGACCCTGCTTCGGGCGAACGCGATGCTGCGGTTCGACGTCGCCGCGAACGTGACGGTCACGGGCGCGCCCTTCTTCCCTGCGGTGGGAGAGTTTACCGGCGACAGTCGGCCAGACATCGCGGTGGCCGCGCGCGATCGTCGCGCGGTGTTCGTCTTGCGCAACACCGGCGCGGGCTTCACGGCGTCGACGATTTCGGTGGGCGTCGCGCCGTCCGGACTCGTCGTCGGAGAGCTCACGGGCGACGGCGCACAAGACGTCCTGGTCGGCAGCAGCGAGACGTCCGCGACGATGCTCGCAGGCGGCGGCGACGGCAGCTTCACGGCCACCGACTATGCGCTTGGGGCCGGAATGCCGTTTCCGTCCCTGGGACTGGTGGGCTCGGACGCGCGGACCGCGGTGCTCGGCGCGATGGCGGGCTCGCGCGGGATCGTCGTCGCGCGATCGCTGGCCACGACCAGCCGCGAGGTCACGACGTACGCGATCGAGGGCGCGGCGCTGCCGATCGCGATCATGGCCGACCTGGACGGGCGGCCGCCGCTTGATTTGTTGTGCTCAGGATCGCGCGGCGTCGCGTTCTTCGCGCGCGGTCGGACGGACGGCTCGTTCGACGCGCAGATGTTCTTGTCGCCGACGCTCGCGGGCACCGCCGTCGGGATCGCCGCGCAGGACGTCAACGGCGACGGCGTGGTCGACGTGGTGGTCGCGGGTCCGGGACCGCGCGTCGCTGTGTAC
Organism: Myxococcales bacterium; assembly: GCA_016793325.1. Lineage (GTDB taxonomy): Bacteria > Myxococcota_A > Polyangia > Polyangiales. The sequence continues at coordinate 12,450 of JAEUKI010000024.1, forward strand.
CCCAACGAAGGCAACGCGACGTTCTCGCCAACGCCGATCGTCGTGACCGCGCCAGGGACGCCTTCGGGCGTCGCGCTCGGCGACGTCAACGGCGATGGAAAGCTCGACCTGGTCGTTCCGCAAGGAGCAGGCTCGGCGGTGCTCGCGTATCGAAACACGAGCCCGACGCCGATGCGCTGACCGCCCGCTTGGGTTCTCTGGATTGACCTCGTCTCGAAGTCGGCGAGCGCCTGAGAGAGTCCAGTCCAATTCCAATGGAGCACACAGCCGGGAGACGAGTGTGGAAGCACACGAGTGTGGAAGCGCACGAGTGTGGAAGCGCGCGATTTGCGCACGGCCGGGAGACGAGCGTGGAAGAGGCGACGAGCGTGGAAGAGCGCGATCGGCACACGGCCGGAAGGAAGCACGCGATCGGCGCACGGCCGGGAGACGAGCGCCCGGCCTTTTCGCTCCGCGGAGCGGGCTCGGCGTCCGCCGGGCCTATCGCGACGCCCCGTTGGAAGAAGACACGCAATGAGCACGCTCCTGGGAAATATCCCGTGAATCTCAGCTCGCGTGTCGCCAACGGAAGGCGGAGCCGCTCTACGCGCTGGACTCGTCGTCGCGCTCGATGTGCTCCCATGCATCGAGCGAGTCTCCGGTGCGATGGTGCTCGCGCTGGCGTTCGATGGAGTCGAACAGCCGCGTCGCGTTGTCGGGATCGATGCTGAACGCCGCGTAGCCGCTCTGCCCGTGGAAGGTTAGGGTCCTCGAGGCGACGAGCCAACACGACTGCGCTCTCGCTCTTGAATGCACGCGCCACCTCGGCAATCGACCGCGTAAGGGCCATTCGAACAGCCAAGTGGACGTGATCGTCGGACGCCCCAAACGCCAGCAGTTCGGCGGACAACTTCTCGCTTCGTGCCAGATACAGCGCCCGCAACGCCGGATCGTGACTCTCCGCGATCAACTGCACGCGTCGCTTCGTGCTCCACGCCCGATGAACGAATCCTCGCGCAAGAGAGTGACTCATCGGCCCCGAGGATAGGCCCGGCGAACGCCGAGCCCGCTCCGCGGAGCGCAAAGGCCGGGCGCTCGTCTCCCGGCCGTGCGCCGATCGCGTGCTTCCTTCCGGCCGTGTGCCGATCGCGCTCTTCCACGCTCGTCGCCTCTTCCACGCTCGTCTCCCGGCCGTGCGCAAATCGTGTGCTTCCACACTCGTCTCTCGGCGCTCGTCTCTCGCCTCGTCTCTCGTCGCTCGTCTCCCGGCCGTGTGCCGATCGCGTGCTTCGTTCCGGCCGTGTGCCGATCGCGCTCTTCCACGCTCGTCTCCCGGCCGTGTGCTGGGCGTTGCGCATCACGTGGGTAGTGCGCCGCACGCGGCGCTCTCCGTGATCCGCGGCTGTGGCAGGGCGATCGTCGTGTTTGCGCTGCGCGACTCGAGGTCGATTCTGAGGCTTGGGTCGCGCTGCGCGCTATCGCAGCTCGGTCACGCGGTCGCGCGGAACCAAGATCGCCGCGGAGTACGCGGGCAAGCTCACCGTCACGCGACCGTTCGCCACTGTGAACGATCGCGCGCCTTCGGTCGCCAGGACGTCGACGAGCTCGGTCCCCGCGGGGAAGGTCACTTGCATTCCGTTGCCCTCGAAGGCCGTCGAGTGCTCGCGCGAGTCGCCGCTCGTGTTGATCACGACGAGGACCGAGCCCGTGTCATCGGTGCGTTCGAACGCGAGCATCCCGCCGTCGTCCGCGGTGGTCGGCCTGCTCGAGGTCCACTTGACGTTCATCGACCCGCGGCGGAGCGGCGAGTACGCGCGTCGGATCTTCGAGAGCCGCGAGATCCACTGGAACGTCGCGCCGTTGGTCGGAAAATCCCTGGCGAAATCGTTGGTCAGCGGGCCCGTCGGCGAGGGCGTCCCGTCGAGCGCGGTGCGGTAGTCCCGCGCGAGCTCCCAGAGCACTTCGCGGTTGGACGGGTCGTTGCCGCCGCGCATGTCGAGCTCGGTGCCGTAATAGATGCAGGGCAGACCGTCCTGCGCGAACATGAACGCGAGCGCGATGTGCATCTTCTTCAAGAGCCGCGCGCGATCGTCCTCGTTGCGCACGCGGCCGGGCGGGCAGCTGTTGGGGTCTTCGTCGAGCACGCCCGCGAGGAATCTCGGCACGTCGTGGTTGTCGAAGAAGTTCACGAGGAGCTGCGACGGGGGCGCGCCTGCGCCGTTCTCTTGCGCTGGGTGCGGGTAGTTTCGCATCCGGTCCATGAGCACGCCTTCGAGCTGCGTCGTCGGACCTTCGCACTGGAAGATGTCGCGATACACCCGGAATTTCTGCGAGAAATAGAACACCGAGTCCATCTCGCCCGGCCGCGTGTAGCTCGCGATGAGCTCGTCGTCGCCGTCGAACGCTTCGCCGAACATCAAGAACCGTTGCTTGCCTCGCGCCGCGAGTCGCGTGCGCACGCGCGGCGCGAAGTCCGCCCAAAACCCGTGCTCGACGTGCTTGAGCGTGTCGATGCGAAACCCGTCGATGTCGAGCAGCTCGACCCAGCGCGCGTACGCCTCGACCATCGCGTCGCGAACGTCCTGGCGCTCGGTCGCGACGTCCTTCAATCCACCAGGAAAATCCCCGAGCATCACTTGATCGCCCGGCTGGTGGTTCACGTTGTCGTACGACACGATTCGTCCGCGGCGGTGGTAGCCCTCCGGCGACGCCAGAATGCACTGCCACGCGCGCGGCCCTTCGCAGCGCGGGGGAGTGCGAAAGATCTCGGGCATGTTCAAGAACGTCACGGGCGCAGGCCCCGCAGGGCCGAGCGACGTGTACGACTGGATCACGTCGCGGGTGTTGTAGTCGGGGTCGTACTCGCTCACGCGCGTGAGCGGGCTCGACGATCCGCCTGGGTTTTGAAAGCCCGAATTCACTCCGCCGCCGTAGATGTTGTCGTCCGGTCGGCCGTTCTGGTTGATGTCGTAATAGAACATCTGACCCATGTGGTTGGTCACGATGTCCACCACGACGCGGAGCCCCTTGCTGTGCGCCTCGCGCACGAAGCGCCGCAGCGTCGCGAGGTCGCCGAAGTGCGGGTTGAGCTCCGCGAGGTCGCTCGCCCAGTACCCGTGGTAGCCGTCGATGCCCGCGTCCGTGTCGACGTTGCGAACGATCGGCGAGATCCACAGCGTCGTGACGCCGAGCGACTTGAAGTAGTCGAGGTGATCGATGAGCCCTTGCCAGTCGCCGCCCTGATAGCGCGCGAGCGATCGACGATTGACGCGCCAGTCGTTCGCGGGGGTTCCGTTGGCGAAGCGGTCGACGAGGACCTGATAGATCACTTCGTCGCGCCAGTCCTCGACCTGCGACGTGAGGCGCGCAGGCGGTTGATCCATCGGCGCTTCGACGTCCGAGAGGTTGAAGCAACCGCCCGCGGCGAGCGCGAGCGTCGACGCGAGGACAGCGGCGCGAATCTTCGATCGAATCACGGCGCGAGAGATTATCTCAACGCCTTCGCGAAGTGCAGCGCTCGCTCCGCTCGTGGCGTCGTTCGACGGTCGTCGGAGGCGCCGGGGCACGACCGCGCTCGTCTCTGGCGTTCGTCCATGGCTCTCGCGAGATCGTCGAGCGCGAGGCGCGGCGCGTGTGCGCGATCGATCGTCGTCGAGGCGAAGGGGCGCGCGTGATGTCGATCGAAGTCCTCGTGCGATCGCGCGTCGCCGAAGCAGACGCCGCGCGCCGTCGATGCGCTGTCGATGCGCGCTACCACCACGCGGGGGCGCAAAATCCCGTGTAGATCGCGCTGCCGTACCGCGCGCATCCCGTCGAGGCGACGATGTCGAAGTTCTCGGAGAAGGCGTTGTCGACCTTCACGGTGACCTCTTCGTTCGGCGCGTTGGGGTCGCGGATCGCGCACACGCCTTGCGCGACGAGCGACGCGACGACCGCGTCCATGAACCGCGGAACGTCGAGGATCCTCGGACAACTGCCGCTCGAATCGAACCAGCTCGGGTTGCCGTTGATCGTGTCTTGCACCGCGCGCTGCACGTGCGTGACGTAACACGAGGGTCCGTCACGACACTGGTCGCCTTCGCCGGTCCCCGTTCCGCGAGAGCAATCGCGGGTCGCTCCGCGCGGCGGACACACGCGCGACGGGCTGTCCTGCGTTGGGGCGTCGTTGCTCGGCGCGTCCGGCGCGTCCTCCGAGGCGTCGAGCTGCGTCGTTGGCGCGTCCTCGGCGTCCGACCGCGGCCGCGCGTCGATCGTGGCCCGATCGCTGGTCGTCGCGTCGAATCGGCCCTCCATCGGCTCGACGCAGCCCGCTCCGAGCGCGACGCCCAGCAACAACGCCCTCGGCGACGAGGTGGGGATCATGTCCCCCATCGTACGCCCGCGGCGCGCGTTGGTTTGTGCGATCTCGCTGTGGAGGTGCTGGGCGGCGGTCGCGTACTCTTCGCGGTGGATGGCGTCGATTCCCCTGCTCGCGACACAGGGCGTACAGCTTGCGAATTTCTCGGGCGGCGCGATCGCGTCCTTCGCCGTCTCGAACCACCGGGTCTATTTCGAAGACGGTCGGGCGCTGCGGTCGTTCGCGCGCGACGGAACGGGCGTACAGACGCACCGCGGCGATACGTACTTCGAGCTTCTCGACGCCAACGCCACACACCTGATCGGTTGGTCTCGCTTCGAAGAGGCCTCGCTCGAGCTCTTCGAGCTCTCGTCGCTCGCGCTCGATCCGGTCGCGAGCTTCCACGCGGCGGCGCTGGACTTCGCGCGACTCACGCCGAAGCAGCTCGTCATTTCTCGCTACACGTTTCCTCGGCGACGCACGATCGACGTGATCGATCTTCGCTCGTTCGCGACGCGCTTCTCGATCGACCTCGATCGCGCGGCTGGCGACGGCCCATGGGTCGACGGGCTGCTCGTCGACGACGCGCTCTGGCTCTCGCCCACTCCCACACAACGCCAGCGGCTCGACGTCCTCGATGGAACGCTCGTGACCTACGAAGCGGGCCTCACGGACCTCGCGCACTCCTCGCGGTTCGTCGCGCACCTCGCCGAGGACGGGGCGCTCGAGACTCGCCCCGTGATGCCCCACGGGCGGGCGGCCCGCTTCGTTCCGATCGGTCGCGACGTGACCATACGCAGCGCGTTCGCGCTCGCCAATGATCGCTTCTTGGTGCTCGACTCGCTGCATCGGTTGTCGGTCGTCGCCGTCGATCCTCCCGTGCTTCTCGCGGCCGAGCAGCTCGTCACCGGTCGCGCCGTCGAGCTGTCTGCGATCGAGGTCGTGTCCGGCTGCATCGTGGTCGACTGCGACGAAGCCTCCGCGCTCGCGCCGCTCGACGCCGCGCCGATCGTCGTCGAATCGTAGACGATTTGCATGTGACTTGAAAACAAGAGCGCTATTTCAAGTCGCGTTGGACAGCGCGCGATCGACCCACGATCGAAGTCCTTCGGCCGTGGCCGACCGCGTCAGTCGATGATCGTCGGTGACCGTGCAGAGCTCGACCCCGAGCTCGCCGGCCAACTGCGCCGAGTGCTCGTAGGGAACGACCTCGTCCTCTCGCCCGTGAACGATCAGGATCGACGACGGCCGCTCCGGTCGCGCGAGCGGCGCCCACGCGGTTCCCGCGCGCTCGGCGACGCGCAGGTGCGCCGGGCAGAGGAGCACCGCGGGGCCCTTCCACGCGCCGCGACGGAGGAGCTCGAGCACGACGGCGCCGCCGAACGACGAGCCGACGACGATGTCGACCGTGTTCTCTGCGAGCGCTCGCTCTTGCACAGCGACGCTGCGCGCGAGCATCCGCCGCGTGATCCAGTGAAGCGCGTGCGGCTTGGCCGCGCGCCACGCGAGGGCCGAGGCGACGACGCTCTTCCAGCCCCACGCCGTGGCGGCCGCGAGCGTGGCGACGGAGGCGGTCGTCGCGGCGGCGATCACCGCGGGGTCGCGCAGCGCGCGCGCGGGGCCGCAGGGCATCTCTTTGGCGACGACCGAGAAGCCCGCTTCGGCGAGCGCGCGGGGCTTCTTTCCATCGGGGCCGGACTCGAGTCCGTGAACGAACAAGACGCGAGGCTTCGTGTGTTGGGTCATGATCGGCTCGAACGGCTCGAAAGACGCGAGCGTACGTCGGCCTCGCGTGACCGCGCTTTCTGGAGGCTCTTTGCGACGCGGGCAAGGGTCGTGATCCCTCGATCGAGCTCGTCGATCGAGCAGCCGGCGACCGAGAGGCGCACGAATTCGCCCGTTTTCTCCGCGGGAAACCACGCGTTCCCCTCGTTGACTCGGACGCCCGCCGCGAGCGCCGCGCGCACGAACGCGTGCTCTTCGACGCCCTCTGGCAGCTCGACCCAGAGCGAAAACCCGCCGTCCGGCGCGTGCGCGACCCGCGCTCCTGCGATGCGCTCGCGGATCGCGCTCACCGCGAGCGAGCGACGCGCTTCGATCGCGACGCGCACCGCTTGCTTGTGCGCTTGCCACCCGTGCGACGTGACGACCTCGAGCGCGACCTCTTGCAAGATCCCCGAGAGAAACATGTCTTCCGCTGCACGCATCGCGCGGAGCCGCGCGAACACGGGCCCGCGCGCGACGATGGCCGCGACGCGAAGCGACGGGACCGTGAGCTTCGTGAGCGTCCGCAAGTACACGACGCGACCGGGGCCGTAGTGCACCATCGGCGCGCGCGCCGCGCTCGTTTGTCCGAGGTCCTTCGCGTAGTCGTCTTCGATCACGAACGCCCCCGCCCGCGCGCACAGCTCGAGCACCGCGCTACGCCGTTGGAGCGAGAGCGACGCGCCCGTCGGGTTCGCCCACTGCGGCTGCAGGTACACGACGCGCGCAGAGGACGCTGCGAGCGCCGCTTCGAGGGCCTCGGGGCGCACGCCCTCTTGGTCCATCGCGACGGGCCACGCGCGAAGCCCGAGCGCCTTCATCGCGGCGAGCGCGCCGAAATACGTGGGCGACTCGGTGACGACCGTTCCGCCGGCGGGGCACAGCGCGCGGAGCGCCGTCGAGAGCGCCGCTTGCCCGCCAGGAACAACCAACACGTCCGACCCGCTCGTCTCGCCGCCGAGCTCGCGCGCAAACCACTGCCGCAGCTCATCGAGCCCCTCGACCTGGAGCCTTCGCCACGCGTGCGGCCGCGACGCGCACCGCCGCATCGCGCGCGAGACGAGCTCGATCGGCTGCAGCCCGCGGTCGAGGTAGCCCGTCCCCAAATCGCTGTGGTTGGGCGGCGGAAGCTCGAACGCGCGCCCGTCCGGCGCGTCGTAGTAGGGCCCGAGCACCGAGAGCTGCCAGCTGTCGTCCCGCGGCCCTCGCGCGACGAGCGGCGCAGCGACGAACGTCCCGACGCCCGGCCTCGGATCGAGCAGCCCCTCGCGCGCGAGCTGCGAGAGCGCGCGCTGAACGGTCACCGGGCTCACCGAGAGCGCCTTCGTCCACTCGCGGACCGAGGGCAAGAGGCTCCCCGGCGCGAGCTTCGCGACGTGCCCGCGCAGCGCCTCGGTCACGCGCTCGTCCGATCGCAGCGCGCGACGCGAGACCGCCGACGGCGCGCGATCGCGACTTGCGCCAGGGGGGAGGGGATCGCTACTCTGTTTCATGAGAGATCATGATAACGGTACTGCCGCCAATGCGGTAACCCTTTCGTCCTTCGAGGGGGTCGGGTTCGCCGCGCTCGGCGTGCTCTGCTTCTCGGTGAGCCTCCCGGCGACCCGGCTCGCGTTGGCGTCCTTCGGGCCGCTGACCGTCAGCGCGTCGCGCGCGGTGATCGCCGCTATTTTTGCTGGACTATGGCTCCTTCGAAGCGGCGCGCCGAAGCCCGCCAAGGCGGACCTCGGGCCGCTCGCGCTCGTCGCGTCCGGGGTGGTGCTCGGGTTTCCTGTGCTCTCGTCGCTGGCGCTGGGGCACCTCTCGGCGACGCACAGCGCGGTGATCTTCAGCGTTACTCCCGCGCTCACGGCGGCGTTCGGAGCGTTACTCGCGCGCGAGCGCCCTTCGGCCCGCTTCTGGGTCGCGTCGCTCGTCGCCACGCTGACCGTGTGCGGCGCGTCCTTGGCTCGCACCCACGCGGGCCCGACGCGCGCGGACGCCCTCTTGCTCGTGGCGGTCGTGCTCGTCTCGATGGGCTACGCGCTCGGCGCGACGCTCTCTCGCCGACTCACGGGCCCCGCGGTGATCTCGTGGGCGCTGATCGTGGCGTTGCCCGTCTCGCTCCCGCTCTCGGTCGTCGCGCTCGCGCTCGAGCCGCACAGGCCCGTCACGACGAGCGCTGCGCTCGGCCTCGCGTACGTCTCGATCGTCAGCATGCTCCTCGGGTTCTTCGCGTGGTACCGCGGCCTCGCGACGTTCGGCGTGGCCAAGGCGAGCCAGCTGCAGCTCGCGCAAGGCCCGCTCGCGGCGCTCTGGTCCTTTGTGCTGCTCGGCGAGTCGATCTCGCGCGCCAACGTCCTCGTGTTCTTCGTCGTGATCGTGTGCGCCCTCGTGGCCGTGCGCTCGCGCGTTCGCGTCCTTCTGCCGGCGGTACGCGCCGATCGCCGCGAGGTCGCGACCGTTCAGCCGACGCCCCACGCGGCGACCGCCGCGAGCCGTTGTATCGACGGGCCATGAAGCTCCACCGGTTTCGCTACAGTCCGTACGCGCGCAAGGCGCAGATGATGCTCGAGCTCGCGCGCGTCCCGCACGAGGTCGTCGAGGTCCCGTACACCGACCGCGAGGCGCTCGCGAAGCTCACGGGAGGATACATCTACGTCCCCGTGCTCGAGCTCGACGACGGGCGCGCGATCGTCGAGTCGCGCGAGATCTGCCGCTATATTCTCGGGCTCTCGGGCGCCGAAGCGTTCGTCCCGAGCCGCCTCGCGGGGCCCGTGTGGGCCTATCACGACCACATCGACGGAGCGATCGAGGACGTCTTGTTTCGCATCGCGTCGCCCTTCGTGCGAGACCGCTGGGAGACGGCGTTCGCGCGGGCGCTGTACGTCTTGATCAAGGAGCGAAAGTTCGGCGCGGGCTGCGTCGACGAGTGGCACGCGAACCTCGACGCGCTGATCGCGAAGGCGCAGCGGCTCCTCGCGCCGACGCTCGAGACCCTCTCGCACGAGCCGTTTCTCTTCGGCGCGACCGTGACGATGGCGGACCTCGCGCTCTATGGGCAGTGCGCGATGCTCGAAGAGGCCGAGCCCACGTTGGTCACGAGGATCGCGCCGGAGCTTCGATCGTTTATGCGTCGGGTCGAGGCTCGTCGTTCGTAGGCTCGTTCGCCTCGCGCGCTTCGCGGGCGATCGCGAGGATCTCTTGCGCGAGACGCAACGAGAGGGGGCCCAGCACGAGCCCCTTGGCGCCGAAGGCCGCGAGGCCGCCGAACGCAGCGAGCAGCAGGACGAACGCGGGGAGCTGGAGGTTTCCGCCCCAGCGCTGCATGAGCGGGCGCACGACGTTGTCGATCGAGCTGATCCCGAGCCCGCCGAGCAGCGCGAGCACGATCGCTTTGACGACCTGGCCCTTCAAGAACAACCCAACGGCCACAGGTCCCCAGACCACCGCGGTCCCCACCGCAGGAACAAACGCGCACACGAACGTGAGCGCCCCGAGCACCGCGAACCGCGGAACGCCCATCACCGCGTAGATCAACGTCGCCAAGAGCGACTGCGTGAGCGCCGTGAGCCCGGCACCAACAATCAACCCGCGGCCCGTCTCGATGAACGCCTTCGCGAGCCGCTCGGCGATCGCGTCGGACACCGGCGCGTGGCGCTTCGCCCACGCCCACATCGCGCGCCCGTCGGACAAAAACGAGTAGAGCGCGACGAAGAACACGAACAGCGTGAGCACGACGATCGCGCCCGCGCCCGCGAAGCCGCTCGCCGCGCGCCACGCGGTCTCTCCGTGCGTCCTCGCGAGCTCGGGGATCCGCGCGAGGCTCGCGCGAAAGAGCTCGCTCGCGCTCGGCGTCGCGTGCGCCGCCCCGCCCTCGGCGGACACGATCGACTCGAGCGCCGATCGCGCCGCGGGCGACGCCAACACTTGTCGAACGAACGCCGCCACGCTCGAGCCGATCGACGTCAGCGCGAGCCCGACGGGAACGATCAGCGCCGCCACCAACGTCGTCGCGATCCCCGCGCCGAGCGAAGCGCGCCCCCCGAGGCGCTTGGCGCACGCGCACGCGAGCGGGTCGAGCAGCGTCGCGGTCCACAGCGCAAACGCCAACGGCGCCCACAACGGCGCGAGCGTCATCGCCGCGAGGACGATCACGGCCACGGCCATCGCCGCGCACACCGCGGACGAGACGACCGTCACCTGCTTGGACGCGCTCGCGTGGGTGCGCGCGTCATCGCGGCGGTCGTCGTCGGTCGAATTCATGGGCGTAGATTCATTTCCACAGGTTGGCGGCGCGCGCGGCGACGATGGCTCGCGCTTGTCCGAAGCGCCCTGCGCCGCGGATGCTCGCGAGCGCGGGGCAGTGATCCATCCAACCTACGTCGATGAACGGCAGGGACACCGCGCCTTCGATCGCGTCGAGCGCGGCGTCGAAGCGGCCCGTCACCGCGAAGACCTCGGCGCCGACTTGGTACCAGAACGCCGCGAGCGCAGGGGACGTTCCCCCGGCGCCCCGTCGAAACTCGTCGAGGCTGTACGCCGGCTTTTCTCCCCGCGCGAACGCGCGCAGCGGCTCGACCAACCCGCGCGAGAAGTGTCCCTCGGGCGCGACGGCGTCGATGCGATCCGCGGTGAACGTCGCGAACTCGTGGTCGCCACGCCAGAACGCCACGCGGCCTCGGACGAGGTTCAGCGTCACCTCGCTCCCCGTCGCGGCGAGCGCCTGCTGCATCACCTCGTCGCTCTTTTGCCAGTTTGACAAGAGCGCGTACGAGCGCGCGAGGTTCCACCACGCGTGCTGGATGTTCGGCTCGAGCTTGAGCGCGAACTCGAGTCGCTTGATCCCCTCGTCGACGTACCCGCTCTCGATGAGAAAACGCCCGAGATACGCGCTCGCCTCCGCGTTGCGCGCGTCCCTCGCGAGCGCCTCGCGAAACGCTCTGACGCTCGAGCGGACATCGCCCTGATGCAGCCGCACGAGCCCGAGCGTCACGAAGGTCGACGCCGATCCCGCGTCCGCGTTGAGCGCGCGCAGCGCCCAGTCCTCGGCCTCGGCGATCATGTGTTGGTTGTCCTCGCTGCGCCTCGATAGCGCCACGCGGACCAGCAAAAATCCTAACAAACTCATCACCGACGCGTCCGACGGCGCGAGCTCGTGCGCGCGCCGCGCGAGGTCGAGCCCCTGCGCCAACGCCGCGGGGTCCATCGCTTTGTGCGAGCACTCGACGGCCCGGTCGTAGAGGGCTCGCGCAGCCGGATCGCTCGGACCCGCGGTGGCCGCTTCGTTGCCGCCCGAGAGCGCTCGCAGCGCAGCCTCCGCGGCGCGCGCGAGGGTGTCCTCCATCGCAAACGGCGCTGCGAGCGTCCCCTCGAAGCGCTCGGCCCAGCGCTGCGTCCCTTGCGACAACTCGATGTACCGAAGGTTGACCCGCAGCCGCTCGCCTTCGGCGCGAACGCTCCCCGAGAGCGCGACGTCCGCGCGAGCCCCCTTCGCGAGGGCCGCGAGGTCGTCCGCGGCGCCCGAGCCCGCGACGATGGACGGCGGCAAGACCTTCAGCGTGCGCACCCGCGAGAGCGCGTCCGCCAGCGTCGCACCGAGCTCTCGCGCGAACGGCGCGAGGGCGGGCTCTGCGCTCGTGAGCGGCATCACGGCCACGCTTCGGTACTTCGGCGCGCTCGACGCATCGAGCATCATCGTCGTCGTCCCGGGGACCTTCGCGAGACCGGCCACGGGATTTCCCGTTGATCCGTGGCTCACGCCTCGGAGCTTCTCGATCTCGTCGAGCACGTGGACGGCGTCGGGGCGCTCCTTTCGGTCCCGCGCGAGCATGCTGAGCAGCAGCTCCGCGACCGCTTCGGGGATGTCCGCGTTGTGTTGCCGAACGTCCGGCGGCGGCTGCGACAGCCGCGCCATCGCGATCGCCACGGCGCTGTCGCCTACGAAGGGCAGCCGCGCGGCGAGCAATTCGAACAAGAGCGCGCCGAGCGCGTATACGTCCGAGCGCCCGTCGGGGGTCTCTCCCACGATCTGCTCGGGGGCCATGTACGCGGGGGTTCCGACGATCCCGCCGACGGTGAGCGCCTTGCCGCGCTGGCTCTCGCTGCGCTCGTCGGCGCCCTCGCGCTCGTTGGAGTCCGCCGCGCGGGCGATGCCGAAATCCGTGATCACCACGCGCTCGTGACCGCTCAGCGGCGCGCCGTGTTTGGCGCCCGCGAGCATCACGTTGTCCGGCTTCAGGTCGCGATGAACGACGCCCGCCGAGTGCGCTGCGACGAGCCCCCGAGCGATGTCCGCGCACACGCGGAGCGCCTCGGAGAGGGCCATCGCGCCCGCTCCGATGCGGTCTGACAGCGACGTGCCCTCGATGAGCTCCATCGTGATGAACTTGAATTCTTCACACGCGCACAAATCGAAGGTCCGCGCGACGTTCGGGTGCGTGACCTTGCGCGCGAGCTTGACCTCGCGGCGAAATCGCTCGATCGCGCCGAGGTCGTTCGAGATGTCTCTGCGCAGGGTTTTGAGGGCGATTTCTTCGTCGAGCTCGAGGTCGTGCGCGCGGTAGACGGCTCCCATTCCGCCCTCGCCGAGCAGCGCGTCGATGCGATAGCGATTAGCGACCACCGCGCCGCTCTGAAGAATCTCGCTCTCGAGCACGCCGGTCGTCGAGCGCTCACCGCTCGTGGCGGCTTGGGTGGCGAGGGTAGGGTCGATCGCGCGCGTCATGAATGGGGCTGGGCCCGAGCCTACAGCGCGCGCGTCGCAACGAGGAGTGGTGACGCGATAGAACGCCTCGATCCCCGGTCAATTCTCGCTCAAAACGCGCCAGCCACCGTGAGTCCCAGCGGGCTGTCGGTGCTGCCGCCGGGCGCGATCGTGAAGGGCAGCGACTCGCGGGGGCGTCGGCGGAGGGCGCTCTGCGCGCCGGGCGGCGTTTGCGTCGCCGGCGTCTGCGCTCCCTGCTGCTGTTGCGCGCGCGCGTCGTGCCAGTAGCGGTCGGTCTCGCGCGTCATGAGAATGCCGAAGACCGCGCCGAGCGCCGCGCCCGCGATCGAGCCCCAGCTGTACGCGACGAGCGGCGCCGAGCCGCCCGAGTTCGACGCGAACAGCAGCGACGACAACCCGATCACCGTCCATCCGCCGAACATCGACAGGTTGATCCACGCCATGCGATCGGCGCTCACGTTGACGAACGGCGCGCTCACGGCGCCGACGCCGCCCGCGACGAGCAGACCGCCGAGCAAGAACCCACCGACGCCCTGCAGGCTGGTCGATCCTCCGGCGACACCGAAGTACCCGTGCGTCGCGACCATCGCGCCCCAGAGCGCGGTCGAAGAGAAGTAGAGCATTCGACCGCTGAGGGGCCGCTGGGTCGCGACGATCGCGCCCGCTGCGGTTCCGAGCGCCAGGCCTCCGGCGAGCAGACCGAACGTCGTTTGTGGCGTCGACGCGGCGAGCATCGCGATGCTCGAGCCGAGCCCGAGCCCGAGCACCGAGCCCATGTTCACGGCGATCGCCTGGCCGTTGGTCACGCCGCCCATGCTCGCCAGCAACGACCCTGTGATGCCCACCGCGCCGCCGAGCAGCACGCCGCCCGCGATGTGCTCGGGGCGCGGAGAACTGGTCACGATCAACGGAACCCACGCGCCGACCGCCATCCCGACGACGCCCTGGCTGATCACGAGGTTCAGCCGTGAGCCCAATGTCACAGGGTCCGGCCCGTACACGAGGTTGTAGTTCGGCGGCGCATTCCAGCCGCTCCAGCCGCCGCCGTTGTTGTTCGTGGGCCACCCGTTGTTCGCGACCTGCGTCGGCGATGTCGCACCTGCGCCAGCCGGTGGCGTGGTCACTTGCACCGGCGATTGGGGCGTCGTCTGCCCTTGCACGGTCCCCGTCGCGCCGGTCACTTGCACGGGAGAAACCTGCGTTCCACGCGCGTGTTGCTCGGCGTTTCGGCGCATTTCAGCGGCGCTCGGGTGCGTCGGACAGAGCTCGAGGACGCGACCGAAGAGCACCGCTGCGCCTGCGTCGTCCCCTGCGGACATGCGCTCGATGCCCGAGTTGAACAGCGTGTCCGCCGCGGGGGGGCAGGGCAGCGCTTGATTTGGTGTGACCTGCACCGTGCTCTGTTGGGGCGCGGTTTGCGCGAGGGCCGCCGACGAGACCAGCGCGCTCGCCGAAGCGAGCGCGACGCACGGAACGAGCTTCGATCGCATCATCGTGACCGAAGCGAATCCAACTTCTGTGCCGTCGTCTACGAAGGAATCGCCGAATGTGCCCGTTCGCAAAGGTTCAGTGATCCGCCGAAACTCTTGTGAAATGTCCCGCAACCACGCGATTCGCCGACGAACGACGACGATTCACGGTGTGCCGCGCGATCACAGGTAGCTCGAGTTGAACCACCATTCACAGGACAGCGCCGCGTAGTGCTCGACGTTGAAGCGCGCGAAGGGGTCGTCCGGGGCGTACAAGCGAAGCGCTCCGTCGTCTCGCAGCGTGACGGCGTAGATCGCTCGGAGGTGCGGGCGGGTGAAGTTTCCTCGGCCCGCGGGGGTCACGAACGGGATCACGCCGAAGCGCCACGCGCTCGCCGTGCGCGCGCGGCCCGTGGCGCTGTCGAGCATGTTGAAGGCCTGCATCTGATAGCTGCCCTCGGCGCTGATCCCCGCGTGCTGCCCGATCCAGATCGTCGGGCGAACGACCATGGTGCCCTCCCATAGATCATTGCGCCCGAAGAGCGACGGGTCGGCGTCGCGGAAGTACCGCACGTATCCGCCCGCCATCACGCCGAAGAACTCGTGCTCGAAATTGCCCGACAGCGCGATCCGCGCGTCCTGCGCGCGCTGCGCGGTCTGCGCCGCGCTGAGCGTGTACGGAACCGCGAGGTCGCCGTACGCCGCGAGCCCCTGCGCGAAGCGAAAGAACACGTTTACGAACGTGTCGCGCCGCCCGGTGTACGCGCCGAACTGCGCGCCGAGCACGTACCCGCCGTCCGCGCGCAAGAGCTCTCGCTCGCCCGTCTCGCTGTTCTGTCGCACGCCGTCGGGCAGCGAGTGCGCCTCGCCGTAGAGCGACGCCTTGAGCCCCGCGCGCGCCGACCGCCCCATGAACCAGAGCGTCCCTTTGAGCGACGCGATGAACCGCGGCCGGTCGAGCAGCACCACGCTCGCCGCGCCGATGCCGTCTCTCGGCGCCACACGGATGCGCTGAAATTGATAATTGGTGTCGAGCCGGTTGGTCCCGAGGTGCGCGGCCACCGTGGCGTACTGGCCGATGTCGTAGCGCGCGCCGCCGCCGACGGTGTTGAGGTTGTCGAGCGGCCACCAATTCAAGAGGTAGATGTCGTCGCCGCGGTACATGCGCGAGCCGACCCAAAGCGACAAGCCTCGCGTGAGGATGTCGCGCGCGTCGATGTAGAGGTTTCGCACGGCGATTTGCGCGTCGAACGTGCCCGACTGGTGAAACAGCGGCCCGGTGATCGCGAGCGTGGCGACCACGCGCGTGTGGACTCCGCCCGCGAAGTCGTCGTCGCGATGGACCTCGAGCTCGCTGTACGTCTGGTCGTCGATGCGCGTCCCCCACGCGACGAAGTTCGCCTCGCGCCCGCTGTGCCCGCGCAGGTCCGAGCTGACCACCACGCGCCCGTACGAGCCGAAGGAGAACCCGTCGAGCACGCGACGAACGGGCTCGGGCAGAAAGCTCATGATCCCGCCGTTCGCCGGACGCTGCGCTGGCTGCGGAGCTTGCGCGGTCGCCGCGGGAGCTGTCGCCGTGCTCGCGCTCGTCGTGGTGGGTTGGGGCGTCGTGCTGTTCGTGCTCGGCGTCGTGCTCGGCGCGCTGGTGACCGAACCGGTCTCTGCTCCCGGGTCTTGATTTGCGAGCGCGGTCGTCGTGCTCGTGCCCGAGGTGCCCGGCTGAACGGGCGGCGCGGGCGTCGGGTCGACCACCGAGCGGCCGCTCGTGGCGGTGGGCAGCGGCGCTGTTTGCGCGCGCGCGACGCGCTGATGCGACACGCACGCGAGCGCGAACGAGAGCGCGACCCCTGCGCGCGCCGCGGGCCTCGACGACGATCGTCCAGTGAGGTTGTGCACGGCGGCGGAGACTATCGCGGATGCATCGAGCGGGGCGAGCGTCGAATCCGCGATCAGCGCCCGAGCGCTTCGTGCACCGACGAAATCGCCCACTGCATCGTCGCCTCGTCCGTGGCCGTTCGCTCGGCGAGCCGATCGAGCACCGCGCGCTCTTTCGGAACGATTCCCCCCGAAATCTCTGCCACTAGCGCGGCGATGAAGATCCCTTCGCGCACCACGTCGTGCTTCACGAGCGCCCGCGCGAGCTCGTCGCACCGTCGCTCGAGGCCGACCTCTTCGGTCTGCTCGATCGAGCGCGAGAGCATCGCGTCCGCGACGACCGAGCTCAGCCCGTCGACCGAGAGCTTCTGGAGCACGCGCTGGATCACCTGGCGCTCGTCGTCGTCGACCTCGCCGTCGGCCACGGCCATCAAGCTCGCGGCCTCCATGAGCGGACCGATGGTGCTCAGGCGCTTTCCGGACTCGAAATTCGCCAGTCGATCACCGAGGAGGGTGAGCGCTCGCTCGACCGCGCGCATCGACGCGCCCGGGGCTTTGCCCGCCTTCGCGAGGGCTCCGTTGGAGTAGCGCTCGTCGTCGGACACCTCGTCGCCGATCCACGGCGGGAGCTCGTGCTTCTCGTCCGCCTGCGCGAGCTCGATCTCCGCGAGCCACAGGCCCTGATGCGGTCCGAGAAACTCGTCGAGCTCCCACACGTGCGAGCCGACCTTCACGCGATAGCGAACCTTGTCGAGCGCGTAGCGACACAATCCGAGGAGGTTCTCGGCGTCCGCCGCGGGGATCTCGTACTCGTACTCTTGTCGGGCGGGGGCGTCTTGCTCGCGGTCCTTCGGGCGCTCGATCGCGTCGCCCTTGATCGTGATCCACGCCTTTCCGCCGTGCTCGAGGCGCACGCGGACGCTCGGCTTGCTCGACAAATATCCCTGCGTAAATCGCTGCCCCTGCTTCTTGGCCGCGGCGGGAACGCTCGCCACCTTCACCAAGAACTTCCGCTCGATTTCGAGTTTCATGCGACGCGAGCACACTGCCAGAAAAGAGCCCCTTGCGCAGCGCACGCTTAGCGGCTATCAACACGCCCACGCTTTCGGAGGCGTGGCCGAGTGGTCGAAGGCAGCAGCTTGCTAAGCTGTCGTACGGGCAACCGTACCATAGGTTCGAATCCTATCGCCTCCGCTGAATTTCCTGGGTGAACGTGGGTGGGGCAGTCGGTTGATGAAGTCGTCTCGCACGATGATCGACCCGCTTTGGATCGACGAGCTCGCGCGGCTCGCGAAGCTGGGGCTCGATGACGACGGGATGTTCGTCGAGCGCGACGCGCCCATGAGCATCACCGTGCGCTCGTCGCTCGCGCGCCACCCACGCATGACGGTGTGCTCGAAGCGCGTCGCGTTCGACGCGTTGATCGCGCTCGATGCTGACACGACGGGTCCCATCCTGCGGATCCCTGCGCTCGTGGGAGACGAACGCGCCGTGGTCGTTTGTCAGCTCGCGCGGCTGTGGGGCGTCGAGCGTGTGTTCTACCTGGGCGATCCCGATCCAGTCGACGCGGTGTGCTTCGCGGCGCTCTCGTCGTTGCTCCGTCGCGAGGCAGGTGTTCGCGAGGCGACGTGGCTCTCGCACAGCGGGCTCTCGGAGCTCGAGATCGAACGCAACCGGAGGATGTGCGAGATCGGGCTGTGCGCGATCGAGCGCGAGATCGTCGCGCGATGGACGGACCCTGCGTTGATCGAGCTCAGCGACGGGCCGCTCGCGACCGAGCTCGCGCGATGGAAGACGCGCGCGATGAAGGTCGAGCTCGAGGGGCTGAAACACCTCGCCGATCCCCGCCCGTCGCTGCGCGCGCAGCTCACCTGAGCACCCTCTGATTGCCTCTTGCTTCGCGCGGGGGGTATACAGCCGCCCATGATTCGGCCGGTGATTACGCTGGACATCGATTGGGCCCCGGACGTGGCCATCGATTTTGCGGCGGACTTGCTCGCGACCGCGGGCGCGAAGGCGACGTGGTTCGTCACGCACGCGAGCCCGGCGGTCGATCGCTTGCGCCAGCGGCCGGACTTGTTCGAGCTCGGGATTCACCCGAATTTTCTCCCGAGATCTTCACACGGGACGACGCCCGAAGAGGTCCTCGACTACTGCATGAAGCTCGTGCCCGACGCGGTCTCGATGCGCACGCACTCCCTCGTGCAGTCGACGCCGCTGCTCGCGACGGTCCTCGCGCGGACGCCCGTTCGCTGCGACGCGACGATGCTGCTCTCGCACGCGAAGCGCACCGAGCCGTTCGAGTACCAGTGGGGCGGGACGACGATGCTCCGCGTCCCGTATCACTGGGAGGACGACATCGAGATGATCCGCGACGTGCCCAAGTTTTCGCTCGACGACGCGATCGCGGGCGAGGGGCTCCGCGTGTTCGATTTTCATCCCATCCACGTGTTTCTCAACTCGGCGGACATGAAGCCGTACGAGGGCTTGAAGAGCGCGGTGAAGCCCCTCAACGAAGCGACGCTCGAAGCGATGCAGCCGTTCGTTTACAACGGCGCAGGCAGCAGGACCGTCTTCGAAGCGCTCGCGAAATACGCTGGCGCGCACGGCGGCGGCGAGCGCATCGGTGACATCTACAACGCGTGGAAGGCAGGACGATGAAGCTCTCGGAGTGTCCTGCGCAGAGCCCGTCGTTTCGCGTCGTTCGCGACGGAGCGTTCGCGAGCGTTGGCTTCGTCTCGTACGAGACCGACGCGCTCTTGGTGTTCATCGAGAGCGAGGCGTACCTGCCCGAGCTCGTCGCCAACGCGCGCGTCGCGGCGGTGATCACCAACGACGCGCTCGTCGACAAGATCCCCGCGGCGCTCGCCGTGGCCGTGTCGGACAACCCGCGGCTCGCGTTCTACACGCTGCACAACCACCTCACCGAGACGGACTTCTACTGGACGTCCTTCGACAACGAGATCGACCCGAGCTCGAAGGTCCACCCCCGCGCGTACCTCGCCGACAAGAACATCCGCGTCGGAAAGCGCTGCGTCATCGAGCCCAACGTCACGATCCACGAGCGCACGATCATCGGCGACGACGTGATCATCCGCGCCGGAACGGTCATCGGCAGCGAGGGCAACCAGTTCATCTACGCCGGCGAGCACTTGATGGGCGTCAAGCACGCCGGCGGCGTTCGCATCGCGGACCGCGTCGAGATCCAGTCGAACACCTGCGTCGACATGGCCGTCTTCGGCGGCTTCACCGAGATCGGCGAGGAGTGCAAGATCGACAACCTCGTTCACATCGCGCACAACGTGAAGCTCGGAAAGCGCAACCGAGTCATCGCCCACGCCATGATCGCCGGGAGCGTGATCTCGGGCGACGACGTGTGGTTCGGCCCGTGCTGCGCGGTCTCGGACGGGCTCAAAGTGGGCTCGCGCGCCAGCGTCTCGCTCGGGGCCGTGGTGACGCGAGACGTCCCCGAAGACGCGCGCGTGTCGGGCAACTTCGCCATCGAGCACGGCAAGTTCATCGCGCACATGAAATCAATTCGTTGACGACTTGGAAGAGAGATATGCCAGCTAGCAGAGCATCGTGCAGGCAGCGCGTCGGACGGCGCGCGAGGCGGACACCCGCGGCAGGGTCGCCCGAATGACCCTCGCGCTCACGGTCGCGATCCTCGCGTACAACGAAGAGGCCAACCTTCGATGGGTGGTCGAAGAGATGGCGAAGGAGCTCGAGTCGATCCCCGAGCCGTGGGAGATCATGATCGTCAACGACGGGAGCAGCGATGGGACTGGCCGCGTCGCCGACGAGCTCGCCCGCGAAGACGCGCGCGTTCGCGTGGTGCATCACGAGGTCAACCGCGGGCTCGGCGGCGGCTATCGCACGGGCTTCGACGAGGCGAAGGGGACGTTCTTGATCTTCTTTCCCGCGGACGGGCAGTTTTCGCCGGACATCATCACGCGGTTCTATCGGCAGATGGGCGAGCTCGACATGTTGCTCGGGTACTTGCCCAACTCGAAGCGACCGTTGTTCGCGCGCGCGGCGTCCGTCGCAGAGAAGATTCTCTATCGCGTGCTCATCGGAAAGATGCCCAAGTTTCAGGGCGTGTTGATGTTTCGAACGTCGCTCGCGAGGGAGATCGAGCTCGAGCTGAGCGGCCGCGGCTGGGGGATCATCCTCGAGTTCATCTTCCGCGTGGCGAACGGCCCGTATCGCGTTCGAAGCACGCCGACGGACGTGCGAAAGCGCATCTCGGGCGAGTCCAAAGTGATGAACACCAAGACGATCAAGGCCAACCTCGAGCAGCTCTTCGCGCTGCGAGACGCGCTGAAGAAGTCCCGTCGCTGAGCCGACGACCTCGTGGCTCGCTCGCGTCCTGCGCGGCGCTCGTTCAAAACGGAACCTGCGCGCGGTGGGGGATTTGCCGGTTGCGCTCGAGCCCGTCGTAGTCGAGCTCGTACACCCCGTCGCAGCCCGCGCGACGAACGTTGGGGACCCGAACGAATCGCGGCGCGACGCGCAGCACGAACCCCACGCGATCGCACGGCACGATGCTTCGGTCCGGGTTTCTGCAGCATCGAACGACGGTGCGAGGCGGCGGCTCGGACGTGGGCGCGAGCTCGAGGAGCCCGGCTTGGTTGGGTCGAATCACGGCCGCGACGGCGCGACCGCCGATCGCGACGACGTACCGACGCTGATCGAGCCGAGGGACCGCTGTCTCTCCGTACCGGGACGCCTCCGCGGGGCCTGTGCCGATGCAGATCCACGCGCGCTCGGTGCGCGCCACGCGGGACGTCCACACGACGTCGCGCCGCATCGCATCGCGGTCCCAGTGGTGCACGGTGGTGAGCGTCGAGAGCGACGGATGCACCGCCACGGCCACCGCGCGCTTCGCGATCGCGCGCGCGTCGTCGTCGCGGAAGCGAAAGCCACAGTCGGCGACGCCGAGCTCGACGCGGGACGTTGGCGTTTGTTGTTCGACGAAGATGACCTCGCGCCACACCAAGAGCCCGAGGTGGAGCGACGGGCCCACGGTCGCGCCGCGGGGCGCCACGACGAGCTCGGCGCGGTCGTCGTTGGTTCCGCGCTCGCTGTGGTGGCAGCGCGTCGCCGTGGCTCCGTCGGGAGCGATCGTGTATCGCCACGCGGTCTGCGCGCCAGCCGGAGCGCCGCTGCTGCTGCGCGTTCGACCGGCGCTCTGCAGCGAGAGGATCGCGCCGCGCTCGAGCGACAACACAGCGAGGCCCGTCGCGTTGGCTTCGCACTCGATCTCGACCGACGGCGCCGCGTCGCGCTCGAACCCGATCCTCGCTCGAATCGCCCGGTCGGTCGCTCGCCAGCGCTGCTCCGGGTTGCTCAAGCCCACGGGGGATGCGTGCGGGCCCCATCGCAGCGGCTCGACGCCGAGCGCGGGATCGATGAACTCGACGCGACTCGGGACGAGCGAGTTGGCTCCGGCTCGAAACACGTCGTCTGCCGAGAGCTCGCCCGCGGTGTCCGTGTACGTGATCCAGATCGTCGGTATGTTCGGCGCTGTCGCATCCTGGCTCGACGCGTCACGCGACTCGATCACCGTGCGCCTCGCGGTCCCGAACGAAACGACGTCGCGCGCGCCCGCGGGCTCGGGCTCGACGCGCGGGCTCCGCGTGCAAGCGTCGAGGGTGAGCAGCAACGCGATCGTCCGTCCTGCGAGGGCTCTGCGCATCACGCAGAGGATCGTACGCCAACGGGCTCGTCGGGGCTCGGCGCGCTCGACGCGTCAGCGACGACCGAACAACGCCGCGATCACCACGAGCGCCGCGAACACGATCACGTTGAACTTGGGCTCCCAGTACTCCATGAAGCGCACCGTGATCGCGAGCCAGCCCGCGGCCGCGACGAGCGAGAGCGCTACGACGGGCGTCGCCGTCGCGATCTCGCGGTTGCGCCACGCGAGCCACAGAACGAGCAGCCCGAAGAGCACCTGGCCGATCGCGAACGCAGAGTGCAGCCCGTAGTAGAGCGTGGTCTCGGGGCTCGGCGTGCGCTTTCCGCGGACGTGCTGCGAGATCACGTCGATCGCAAAGTGAAGAACGCCGGTACACGTCAGCCACCCGTACGCGACATAGACGAGGTGCTTGGTCACGACCGTCGCTCACGCGCTTCGACCGTGTGCGCTGCGTTCGTGTCGCTCGCTCCGAAGGACACGCCCGTCGCTGCTTCGGACACTGCCCACAGTCGCTCGGCCGTCGCGCGCTCCTCGGCCGCGGCGGGGACCTTGGCCAACGCCGGATATCCGCGTGTTTCTCCGAGTCGATCGGGGCCGTAGTACTGTCCGGCGCCGGCGTCGGGCGACGTCGCTGCGAAGAGCACCGGGAGCGCGCCTTGCCACGCCGGCTGAAACAAGAACCAGAGCGCGCTCCGCAGCACGCTCTGAACGCTCCTGCGACCGGGCGCGTTGTGCAGGAGCTCTGTCCGCGCGATGCCGGGGTGCGCCGCGATGCTCGTGACGCCCCACCCCGAGGCGCGGCTCCGTCGGTCGAGCTCGAAGGCGAACAACAGACACGCGAGCTTCGATTGGCTGTACGCGCGCATCGATTCGTAGCGCCGCTCGAAATGAAGGTCGTCGAACTGGATCGCGCCGTCCCGTGCCGCGACGCTCGACACCGAGACGACGCGCGCGCCGCTCGACGCGCGAAGCAGCGGAAGCAGCCGCGCGGTCAGCGCGAAGTGGCCGAGGTAGTTGGTCCCGAGCTGCAGCTCGAACCCGTCGCTCGTGCGTTGCAGCGTCGGCGGCTGCATCACCGCGGCGTTGTTGATCAGGATGTCGACGGAGTCCGCTCGCTCGCGTAGCCGCTGCGCAAAGGGCTCGATCGTGCGGAGGTCCGCGAGGTCCATCGCCTCGAAGCGGACGTTCGCCTCGGGCGCCTCCGCTCGAATACGTGTGACGGCGTCGACGCCTTTGTCTGGATTTCGTCCGGCGATCACGACGGAGGCCCCGGCGCGAGCGAGGGCGAGAGAGGCCTCGTAGCCGAGCCCGCCTGTTCCGGTGACCACGGCTGTGCGCCCGCGGAGCGTGGGAATGTCCGCGCTCGTCCACTTTGTTTGCTTCGATTGCATGACCTGCTCGACGATGGTCGTGCCGCGAGCGCGCGAGTAGCCCGTCCGCGCGGGACACATTGTCTGGTACAGCAAGACAATGAGCCTCGACCTCGAGACGCTGCGGGTCTTCGTCCGCGTCGCTGAGCTGCAGAGCTTTACGCAGGCGGCGCAGCAGCTCGGGATCCCGAAGGCGCGCGCGTCGGCGCAGGTTCAGCGGCTCGAGCGCGACCTCGCGACGCAGCTCTTTTTGCGCTCGACGCGCGTCGTTCGACTGACGCCCGAAGGAGAGCAGCTCCTCGCGCGAGCGCGCGATCTGCTCGCGGAGTCCGAGGACATCGAGGGGCTCTTTCGTCCCGAGCGCTCGTTGCAGGGGCGCGTGCGGCTCGATCTGCCTGTGTTTCTGGCGCGCGAATACGTCATCCCGAGGATCCCCGACTTGCTCGCGTTGCACCCGAAGCTGCGGCTCGAGATCAGCGCCACGGATCGACTGGTGGCGGCGCAGCGCGAGGGCTTCGACGTCGTGTTGCGCATCGGAGCGGTGCACGAGCCGTCGCTCGTCGGTCGTCGCATCGGCGAGTTTTCGATGATGAACGTCGCGAGCCCCGCGTACGTGAAGCGCTACGGAGCGCCTCGCACGCCCGACGACCTGCGCGAGCACTACGTCGTTCACTACGCCAACGATCGGACGCCCGTCTTCGAGTACTTCGATGGACGCGCGTATCAAGAGCTCGCGATGCGCAGCTTGGTGACGGTGGACACGAGCGAGGCGTACGGCGCTGCGGCGGTGGCGGGGCTCGGGATCGCTCAATTGCCTCGTCACGACCTCTCACTGCACGGAGGAAAGCTCGTCGAAGTCGCGCCCGACCTCGTCGCGCGCCCGATGCCCATCACCGTGCTGCACACGCACGGGGGCGCTCCTCCGCGTCGCGTCCGCGCGGTGATCAACTGGCTGATCGAGCAGCTCTCGCCGGTCGTTCGCGCGATGGGCGCAGAGAAGAAGCCGAAGGACCGCAAGGCGTGAGCGGATCGCTCTAAGAAACCTCCGCGATTGCGTGCGCCCCTTCGAGCGACAAACGGCGTAGCATCCCGAACACTTTGGCCCGCATGAAACGACAGTTGCTACTCTTTTCGCTCGCGCTCGGCGCGTGCTCTCGCGGCGCGCAGTCGCCGCCGGTGGCGCGCGCGTCGACGCGGCCGGTCCCGACGACGATCGCGAGGGTCGAGCCGCGCCCGCTCCTCCAGGGCGAGACGCCGACACAAG
Source organism: Myxococcales bacterium (assembly GCA_016793325.1). Classification (GTDB taxonomy): domain Bacteria; phylum Myxococcota_A; class Polyangia; order Polyangiales. The sequence continues at coordinate 36,914 of JAEUKI010000024.1, forward strand.
AAATCATGGAGCGCGTCGAGGAGACCTCCGAGTTCGCTGGAAATTCCCAGGGACTCGAGCAGCTCGTCCGCGCGCTCACCGACGCGATTCGTCGCGGGGACGACGCGCGCGCGAACGCGATCGTGGCGCCGGTGCGCGCGAGGCGATCGCCGTTGTTGCTCGCGCTTACGTTCGAGGGAGGGCGCTCGCTCTCGGGGTACCTCACGGGACCCGCCTCGTTGCCCAACGACGCGCTGATCACGCGGGCGCGCGCGTGGACCGCGGCGACGTCGATCTCGGTTCACCTCGCGACGGGCGCCGAGATCGTGCGCGGCGAGCGCGCGGGCGAGTACGCCTCGGAGCTGCGTCGCATCGGGACGCTCTTGCGCGACGGGGTGACCTTCTATCGCGTGAGCTTTCGCTACGCGAACGGGCGCACGGAGCACTCGGACCTCTGGGTGTACGCGGGCGCGCGTTGGATGTTCGTCCCCGAGCCGTGGCGCTTCGCTGAAGGGTCGCCCGATCGCGCGACGGTGGTGCCGACGCCTGCGACGTTCGCGCGCGTTCCGCCGGGGAGGAGCCGATGAAATTCTCGAGAGTGTTGCTCGCCGCGACCGCGGCGTGTGTGTGGCTCGCGGCGTGTTCGCAGCCGTCTTCGCAGCCCGACGCCGACGCATCGACCGGCGATGGCTCGATGGTGACGGACACCGGCGCGGATCAAGGCGTCGACGCGAGGGTGTCGAGCGGCATCGGAGACCCCTGCGAAGGCTCGACGCAGGTCGAACAAGGGACGTGTGCCGAGGGGCAGGTGTGCCTGCCCGAGCAGTTCGGCTTCGCCGCTGGCTACTGCACGATGCAGTGCGGAACGTGTCCTTCGGACTCGACCTGCGTCTCGTTGGGCGGACAGTTTCGAGCGTGTCTCTTGAACTGCACGCGCGACTCGGAGTGTCGCGACGGCTATCGCTGCACGGCCGCTCCGGGCGGTCGCCGCGTGTGCTCGCCCACCGACGGCCCGACGGGAACGCGCGACGGTGAAGCGTGCTTCACGACGACGGCGGGCCCGCATCAGCTGCCTGCGCTCGCGAGGCGAACGTTCTCCGAAGCGAACATCTCGCTGTCTCGAGAGCGCGCGGACACCTCGTCGCAAGCCGAAGGCAACGTCGTCGTGAGCCCCGTCAACGGCGCGGTCGCCGCGAGCTACATCGCGGTGGGTCGCAACGGCGCGTTCATGGGCGTGAGCACGCGCCTGCCCGACGGAACGATCGTTCGCAGCGGAACTGTTCGCGACCCGTCGCTCCTCACGACGAGCGATCCGGTCCTCGCCTACGACCGCAGCGGGCGACTGCACATGGTGTTTCTCGGCTACAACGTGACGTCGCAAGGGCAGCCGACGGGCATGCGCGTGCGCATCGCGAGCAGCGGCGACGACGGTCGCACGTGGGACACGGCGCGCGCGATCGAGCCCGCGAGCTTCTGCACAACGGGCTGCGACAAGCCGTGGATCGTGATCGGCCCCACGCCTCGCGCGGTGCTCGATCGCGACGCGGGCGTTGCTCCGATCGACGCATCGATGGACGACGGCGCCGTCGCCGACGCAGACGACCGCGACGGTGACAGCGACGGAGCGACGGACACCGGCGTCGACAGCGGCGTCGATTCTGGCGTCGACAGCGGCGCGCCGACGGAGCGCCAGTCGATCTACGTGGGCATCATGGTGCAGCTCAACCGCGGGCAGACCATCGAGCTCCACGTGCTTCGCTCGGACGACGGGGGGCAGACGTGGACCCCGCCGATGCGCTTCGCGAGCGCAGGCGGGACGAGCCCGACGGTCCCCAACTTGTTGACGCCCGCGGTGAGCGCCGACGGAACGCTCCATATCGTTCACGCTGCGCTGTCGACGGGGGGCGGCAACTCGGTTCGCTTCGGCGACACACGAAATCGAGTGGTCTACCGTCGCTCGACGGACGGCGGCGCGACGTGGTCTGCGCCCGTGACCGTCTCGCGCTCGACCGATTCGCCTGTGTACGAGCAGCCGATCGTGGTGGTCGACGGGGCGCGCGTTCACGCCGCGTACACGACGGGGACGTCGCGCGGCGCGTGGGACGTGGTCCTCGCGACGAGCGAAGACAACGGCGCCACGTGGCTGCATCGCAAGATCAACGACGAGCCCGAGTCGTGCGCGACGCACGCGTTTCCGTGGATCGTCGCGGACCCGGCGCGCAATCGCGTGCACGCGCTGTGGCTCGAGAACCGCTTCGGCGACGGAGCCGCAGCGTACGCCGCGTGCCCCTCGGACCCGCGCATGCCGTGCGGGACCAACGAGCGCATCAGCGACGGGAATTTCACCTTCGAGACCTCCCGCGAACCGGGCCGCTGGCACGGGGACTACCAAGGGCTCACGCTCGGTGACGACGGTGTGCTCTGGGCGCTCTGGAGCGACACCCGCACAGGCAGCCCGGGGATGTACCTCGCGCGCGGCGTGGTGCGCTGAAGGGGGAGGGGGAGGGGCTGAACTTCGCGTAGAGAGCGTGGATGCGGGTAGAGATGGCCACGCGGCCTCACCCCCGCTGCCGCGCGCCCCTCTCCCGCGGGATCGCGGGAGAGGGGCTTTGATTTTGTGGGCCTTGTGAATCGCCACCGGTCTTCGGCCACAACCCATCGATCCCAGAAGCCCCTCTCCCGCGGTCCCGCGGGAGAGGGGCGCGCGGCAGCGGGGGTGAGGCCGCGCGCCGCTTCTGCGCGGCAAACCGCAGCACGAAACGCGCGATGAGGCTCGTCTGTCTTCGGCGCCTATGGGGTTGCGAGGGATCCGCTTGGTGGTGAGTATCCGGGACTCGTTCCATGGACCTCGCTCGCGCAAAGACACTCGCGGGTCTGCTCGTGAGTCGCTTCGAGTCTCTCGACGCGCAGCATCCGGGCGCACATGCAGCGTCGCTCGCGTTTGCTCGACGCATGGTCGCGCTTCTCTCTGCCGCGCCGTCGCGCTCGGCGTTGCAAGCGTTGCTGAGGGACGGGCGCGCGATCGCCGCGCCTGATTGTGCGTTGCAAGAGGGGCTGTACGCGGTGTCGGCGTTGTTGCGCGCGCAGGGCTCGGTGCCGAAGGGAGATTGATGGGTGGAGGCAACGGGCGAATCGGTGATCGCGAACACCGTCCTGCGAGTCACGATCGAGGAGATTCTTCCGAGCCGCATCGTTGTGCGATCCCTCGAGGGATTGGAGGGCTACGTGCTTCGATTCGACGTCGCTTGGGACCTGAGCGAGCCGACTCCGTGGCTCGCGGTCGGCGTCGAACGACACGTGTTAGTCGTCTCGATTTGTGACGATGGGCGATTCGTCGGCTCCTTTCGGCGCGTCCATGCCGAACTCGACCCTTGGGCACGCGTCGACGATCTCGTTGTGGGCAACATCGTCGAATGCACTGTCGCTCGGTTCACGGAGTGGGGCGCGATGATGCGTCTTCGCCCTCGGCTCTACGCCGGATGGCGTGCGCCGCGGAGCGAGATTGGTGCCATTGGAGATCGGCACCGCATGGTGATCGAGAGGGTCGAGGTTGCATGGCGGAACGTCGTCGTCACCACGCTTCGCGAACCCGACCCGGACCGGACGACTCGCGCGGGCGGACTGTGAACGTTGGCGTCGCACGCACACTCGCGGCGTATCTTCTCGAGGTTTCGACGCTGTTCACTGGCGATCGATTCCCCCTCCGAAAACTGCGCGCTTCGAATCGTTGCTCGCGTGCGTGGCTGCAACGTACGGCGTATTGCGGCGAAGCAGCGGAGCGCGCTCCATGGATCACGCCCAACGGATGTGACGTTGAACTCACTGTATCTCTTGCCCTGCGGGGTCTTCGGAAATCTCCGGTTGCTCGCGCGCCCCGACGACGCGCGCCGCGAGCTCGCGGCGCTGCGTCGGGCGCCCACTGAATCGACACGCGTCGTGAGTCGCTATCTGCGGTCGGCGACGGTCGTGTTCGCGACCATGGATGCGCCCGCGGATGTGCTTGGTCCGAGCGTTCGGATCCCCGGCGGGGGCGGTGTCTCGACGGACGGTGAGTACTACTGGCTGTCCTGCGCGGCGTACTTCGTCGAGCGCTACGGCATCGGTGTTCCGCCCGAGTTCGAGAAGAAGGCGCTCGCGATGGAGGGCGTGCCTCTGCCTGTCGCGCGGCGCACCCTCGCCACCATCGAGGACGCGCTGTTGGCTCTCATGTAGCTCGGGATTGCGGCGGGGGCGCTGGATGCGTGTGACGAGTGGATGTCGAGTCGAGCGCGGGCGGCGACTGCGTGTGGAGCAGCGCGTGCGCATGCAACGAGTGCACGCGCATGAGCGCCGAGTGCGGCGGGGCGTCTGCGGTCGAAGCGACCGGACGCCGAAGAAGCTCTCATTGGCATCCGCGAGCAACTCAGCTTTCCGCGGCCCGCTGCCCACGAGTCATGAGAGTCATCACCGAACTCCTCGGCGTCCGGGCGCCTTGGCCCGTGACGCCCCGCCGTACACGGCGCCACTCGATGTGCACTCGTTGCATGCGCTGCAGTTCGCCGAGCACGTTCATCCCGAATTCTCCCTCTCACCGCATCGTTCACGATGAGGGCTCGCCCTCTGGCCGTGTGGCTTCCTCCGGCCGGGCTCGGAGATGGCGGTCGTGCTCGTTGCCTCGTGGCCCGCGATCCCGTTCAGCCCCGAGCTTCGCGAGCGGCGCCAGCGCTTGCTCGGCGCACACGCTCGACCGATTCGCGCACACGTTGATCGACGGCTGGCGTGCTATCTTCTCTCTCTCCAGATGTACCCGCAGCAACCTGGGTGGAGTCCTGCGCCTCAACCACAACGATCTGCCGCTTCGTCCGCGTTGATCGCGGTGTCCGTCATGGTCGCCGCCTGCCTCGGCAGCGTGTGCTTGATGAACGTGTTCAACGGCGGCAGCCAGTCGACTCGCGAGCGCGAGCTCCGCGAGTGGCGAGTGCAGCAACAGCAATTCGCCGCTCAGCAAGCGGCGAATCACCAAGCCGCGATGCAGCAAGCGCAGCAGGCGCAGCAGGCCCAGCAAGCATTCGGGCAGCCTGTCGCTGTCCCGAGCTTCGGAATCACGGGCAACTATCAGGATCCCGAGAACCAGCGCATCGCGCGCGCGGCGATCAACGCGGCGCGCGAGGAAGAGTCGTTGATCGTCGCCGACGCGATGGTCGTCAACGACGGAACGCCTACGCTCACCGTCTCGACGCTCAATCCACGCGATACCCGCGCCGAAACGAAGGCGGTCTCGATGTGCATGGTGCTGATGAACTCGCGCGCCGAGTTCGCGCAGATCACGCGGTTCGTGATCAACGGCGCGGGTGGGGTGCGGCTCGCCGACGGATCGCGCGCGCAAGGGCGCTGCTACTCCGCGAGCACTTCTGTGTGGAATCGCATGTAGCGCTCGACCGACTCGGCGCACGCATCTTGTTTGTGTGTGCGCAGTTTCGAGCTGACCGCCGCGCCGCCCGCTAGCGCCAGAAGAAGTACGCCACCCGCACCGTCTGCCCCATGCGCGGGCGATACCGCCCTCCGCGAAACACGATGCTCTGGCGCCCTGCGCCGAAGTCGAATCCCTCTGCGCGCGACCGGGGAACCTCCGTCGCGTCCACCCTCACGCTCAGCGACGAGGCGATCGGGGTTCCGCCCAAGACGAACTCGCTGCTCTCGGCGGCGATCGCGTCGATGATGCGCGAGACGCCCGCGCTCACCTCGGCGTCCTGCGCGGTCGACAGCGGGATCAACCCTCCGCCGTTGGCCGCGATCACGCACGGGCCGAAGTTGCGCTGCGACGGGCACCTCGAGTCGCCGAAGAAGTCCACCAGCCCGAACGTGAGGAAGTTTCTGTCGCGAAACCACGCCGCGACGTTCTCGATCCGTCGCTCGGGCGTACTGCCCCAGCGCGTGGCGTTCATCGCGAAGAACCGTCGATCGTCGTTGCCGCCCTCCTCGTCGGTCACGAACAGCGCCGCGCGCGTCGTGTCCGCGCGAAAGCGACGACGGTCGTCGCGATCGGTCATGCGGCGGCGCTCCATCTCTTCGGTCACGAGAACGGTCGCAGCCACTGGCTCTTCGGCTTGTCCCACCAGCGGATACGGCGCGCTTCGATCGCGAACATCGTCGCGAAATCGCTGGTGCGTCACGGTGTGCGCCAATCGCTCGGGGCCGTCGGCCGCGGTGCCCGAGATCCACTCGAAGCCGGGGTCGTCGAGGTTCACCGGGCCGACGCCGCCCGCTTGGATCACGCCGACGCGAAAGTCGATTCCCGCGGCGTTCATCTCGCGAAAGAAGCGCTCGGCCGTGCGACCGAGGCGCTCTTGCTCGTCGTCCATCGAGCCCGAGGTGTCCACGAGCCACAAGAAGTCCGCTTGCGCGTTGCGCGTCGCGACGAGGGCCTGACAGCGGAGCCCCACCTGACGAGAGGCGCTCGCGATGCCCGTCGCTTGCGTCACGTCCGCCGCGCGAATCGCAGCGGGTTCGCGCGTGTCGTCCACCAGCGGCTCGTTGGCCACGGTGAGCAATGCCACCGCGCGACCCATCGTGGGCGACGCCACCGTCGTGAGCTCGAAGACGAACGAGCGCGCGAGGCGCGTTCCTCCGCGGGAGGCTCCGGGCTCGACGCGCGTGAGGTCGCGCAGCAATCGATCGCGAGCGACCCACGCGAACGTCTCGTTGGCCGCCGTCGCGCGAAACGCGCTCCGTCTGGTGAGCGCCCCGTCCACCGTGCGCCCCTGTTGACCGACCAGGATGGGCGCCGCGCCCACCGTCGCGGTGAGCTGCGCTTCGAGCGACAGCGCGAGCGTGTCGAGACCCATCGGCGCCGGGAGCTCGAGCACGGCCATCGCGACGTCTTCGCGGACGGACTCGGCGACGTGCAGGCTCTGGTCACCCACGGTCGCGCTGCGAGCCGTCGTAAACGCGGGCGCGATCGCGATCTGCATGGCGCTCTGCGAGAGCGCCACGATCGCGGGCTCGGGCAGGGCGTTGCTCGGGCAATTGGGGTCGACGTTGAGCCCTTCGATGAAAACTGAACACGAGAGCATCCCCGCGTCGCCCACGGCGAGCGGAGCCTCGACGCGAAACTCGTAGTCACCCACGGCGTCGATCACGAAGTTGGCTGTGCGCTCGTCGGTCGTCGGCGCGGTCGCCATGGACACCAAGGGCTTGCGAACGAGCGTCCAGCGGTAGCCTCGGTCGGGCACCGTGCGCGCTTCGACGCGCGCTTCGAGTGGCGCCGTGGCGCCGACGGGGGCGCGCACTCGGAGCGTTCCGCACACGGGCGGGAGCGTCGGGCGGACGGGGCGATTGTCGACGCCGCCGCGCTCGTTGAGGCCTGTTTTTGCGCCGCAACCCGCGGCCACGAGAGCCGACACGAACGCGAGCGAACCCGAAGTCAACGAAGCATAGAAACCGCGCACACCGGGGAGTTGAGCACACAATCTGTCGTTGTGCCGTTCGATGGACACCAACGACGTGCACACCCCCACCCTTCGATGTCACCCTTCGACCCGATGCTTGCGAATACGAAGGCGACGGGCGCACCGCGTTTGTTCATTTCGCTCACGGTGGTGACGGTCGCGCTGAGCGCCCACTGCGGACAGAGCGTGCGAGGAATCGACCCGGATCCGACGGTGCGCGATCCGTTTCCGACCGCGGACAGCGCCGTGATCGTGATCCCCGGCGACGGTGGACCGAGCACAGACGCGGGCGTCACGGACGCCAATCCCTTCGTGGGCCTCGACGGTCGCGTTCGCAGCGGCGACACGCGCACGGGCATCGTGACCGTGTCCTCGACGCTCTTCTCGGGAAACCTCACCAACGTCGCGAGCGCTACGTTTTTTCGGCGCGAACGCGAGCGCGTTTGCCCGACGCTGTCCGACGGAGAGTTCTTCTTCGCGGATTGCCCCGACACCGAAGAGCCCGATGGCGAGACGATCCCGCGCGCTCACGCGGGCCGCATCGAAGTGCGCAACCAACGCGGAACGATCGCCCGACTCTCCCCCGAAGCGGACGGCTCGTACACGCCGTTCAACACGCTCGACAGCTCCGTGTCGCCGGGCACAGAGATCACGTTCAGCGCCATGGGCGCAGAGGTGCCGGCGTTCGTCGGGCGCGTCTCGTCGCCGGCCGCGGTGGCGTTTCGCGTCGATCCGCTGCCCGCCAACACGCTTCGCGTCACGCAGCCCGTCACCGTTCGGTGGAACCCGATGTCCGGTGAGCGCATCACCATCGTCGTCAACCGCCAGTACACGAGCCCCGCGGGCGCCGATCGCACCGTGTACGTGGGCGCCACGTACGTGTCGAGCGTGGGGAGCGCGACGATTCCCCCGCGCGTGCTTCGGCGGCTCGCGGTCGCCGGCACGACGACCCAGTTCTTCGTCTACGGCAGCGCCGAGAACCGCACAGATCTCCAAGCCGGCGAGTGGCCCATCATCGCGCGCGCCGTGCGCACCGAGGTCGACGAGACCGTGCAATTCGAGCGGTGAAACATTGTGCGGGGCCCTCACCCGCGGCTGCCGCGCGCCCCGCCCCCACGTAGTGACTCTGGATTGACCTCATCTCGAAGCACACGGCCGGGAGACGAGCGCCCGGCCTTTTCGCTCCGCGGAGCGGGCTCGGCGTCCGCCGGGCCTATCGCGACGCCCCGTTGGGAGAAGACACGCAATGAGCACGCTCCTGGGAAATTTCCCGAGAATCTCAGCTCGCGTGTCGCCAACGGAAGGCGTCGCGAAATCCACTGACGCCCCGTTGGAAGAAGACACGCAATGAGCACGCTCCTGGGAAATATCCCGAGAATCTCAGCTCGCGTGTCGCCAACGGAAGGTGGAGCCGCTCTACGCGCTGGAGTCGTCGTCGCGCTCGATTTGCTCCCATGCATCGAGCGAGTCTCCGGTGCGATGGTGCTCGCGCTGGCGTTCGATGTAGTCGAACAGCCGCGTCGCGTTGTCGGGATCGATGCTGAACGCCGCGTAGCCGCTCTTCCAGCGGAAGGTTAGGATCCTCGAGGCGACGAGCCAACACGACTGCGCTCTCGCTCTTGAATACACGCACCACCTCGGCAACCGACCGCGTAAGCGCCATTCGAACAGCCAAGTGGACGCGATCGTCGGACGCCCCGAACGCCAGCAGTTCGGCGGACAGCTTCTCGCTTCGCGCCAGATACAGCGCCCGCAACGCGGGATCGTGACTCTCCGCGATCAACTGCACGCGTCGCTTCGTGCTCCACGCCCGATGAACGAATCCTCGCGAAAGAGAGTGACTCATCGGCCCCAAGGATAGGCCCGGCGAACGCCGAGCCCGCTCCGCGGAGCGCAAAGGCCGGGCGCTCGTCTCCCGGCCGTGTGCTTCGAGATGAGGTCAATCCTGAGACGTAGTGAGGGCGGGGCTTTGCATTGAGGAAATACAGTCATTCAACTCACAGGTTGATTGTGCGTGCCGTGATTTGCGCGGTCACGCTCGCCGTCGAACATCCACCGCAATCGAGCGACAAGCGGCCCTCCCGTGGCAGTGCACCATTCAATCAACCTACCAGTCGAATCGCAGCACTTTTCTCAATGCAAAGCCCCGCCCTCACTACGTGGGGGCGGGGCGCGCGGCAGCGCCGGTGGGGGCTGCTCTTCGCATCCCCGATGCGAGAAATCGCGATGTGTCCCGTCGTCAGCTCTCGCGGTCCCGCGGGAGAGGGGCGCGCGGCAGCCGCGGGTGAGGCCCCGCACCCCTCGCTACCCGCGCTCGTATCGCGCGAACGCGAGCATCGCGTGGCCGCGTCCGTGGGTGCGACCGCGCAGATCCGTGACGTACCCGAAGAGCGCGGCCATCGGCGCCTCGCCGAGGACGACGGTCGTCTGCGCGTCTCTCACGGAGACTTCGCGCACACGACCGCGTCGCGCGGACAGGTCACCGACGACCGTTCCCACGAACGCCTCGGGGACGACCACGTCCAACGCCATCCAGGGCTCGAGTCGCGTCGGCGCGCCTTCGGTGAACGCGCGCTTCATCGCCTCGGCTCCTGCAAACTCGAACGCGAGCGCCGTCGAGTCCGTCGGATGCGTCGCCGCGTCGACGATCGTCACGTCGATGTCCACCACGGGGTGTCCCCCGAGCGGGCCTCGCGTGAGCGCTCCTTCGACGCCCTTCTTCACGGCGTTGGCGAGCTCGCGCGAAATGACCCCGCCGCGCGTCTCGTCGCGAAACACGAAGCCCGTGTCTCGCGCGCCGGGACGCACGACGAGGACCACCTCGGCAAAGAGCCCGGGGCCGCCGTTTTGTCGCTTGAATCGCTCATGGATCGTGCACTCACGGGTGAGGGTCTCGCGGTACGCGACGGACGGACGGCCTTGGCGGGCCTTCACGCCGTAGTTTGTTTCGAGACGACTGAGGGTGACTTCGAGTTGGAGTTCGCCGAGGCCGCCGAGGAGCGTCGATCCCGACTCTTGGTCGGTCGACAGCTCGAGCGACGGGTCTTCGAGCGCGAGTCGCGCGAGCGCAGGGCCGAGCTTGTCACGGTCCGCAGACGTGACCGGCTCGACCGTGCACTGCACCACGGGCGCGGGAATCACCAGGGATTCGAGCGCGATCGGCTCGCGCGCGTCGCACAGGGTGTCGCCCGTGCGCACGCCCTCGAGCCCCGCGAGCGCGACGATTTCGCCGACGTGCGCGCGCTCGATCTCCTCGGTGGTTCGCGCGTGAATGCGGAGCACGCGACCGACGCGGACGCGCCGTTGCTTGCGCGGCTCGAGGACCGCGTCGTTGCGACGCACGGTCCCCGAGTACACCCGAGCAAACACGAGCGCGCCCAAGAACGGGTCGTGCACCACTTTGAAGGCCAGCGCTGAAAACGGCTGGTCCTCTCGCGGTTCGCGCTGGAGGTGAACGTCTTCGTGGATGTGTGAGGTTCCATGGATCGTCCCTCGATCGAGAGGGGAGGGGAGGTAGCGCGCGATCGCGTCGAGCACGGGCTGCACGCCCATGTTCTTCGCCGCCGCGCCGCACAGCACAGGAACCACCACGCGCGCGATCGTCGCGCGGCGGATGGCTCGATGGAGCGCGGCTTCTGTGACAGAGCTCGGGCCGTTGGTGGCCCATGAATTCAACACTTCGTCGTCGTGCTCGGCGACGGCCTCGATGAGCGCCTCGCGCGCGAGCGCGCATTCGTCTGACACGGACTCGGGCACCGGCTCGAACACGAGCTCGGAGCCGTCGCTCGCTCGAAAACGAACGAGGCGCATCGCGCACAGGTCGACCACGCCCGCGAACGCGCTGGCTTCGAAGAACGGACGCTGCACGGGGACCGCGTTCGCGCCGAGCCGCTCGACCATCGAGCGCACCGACTTGTCGAAGTCCGCGCCTGCCTTGTCCATCTTGTTGACCATCGCGATCCGCGGAACGCCGTAGCGATCCGCCTGACGCCACACCGTCTCGCTCTGCGGCTCGACGCCGTGCGCCGCGTCGAACACGGCCACCGCGCCGTCGAGCACGCGCAGCGAGCGCTCGACCTCGATCGTGAAGTCCACGTGGCCAGGGGTGTCCACGAGGTTCACGCGAAATCGCTCGCGCGCGCCGTCCGGTCTCGAGAGCGCCCAGTACGTCGTCGTCGCAGCGGCAGAGATGGTGATGCCCTTCGCTTGCTCTTGGGGCATGTCGTCGAGCGCGGTCGTTCCTTCGTCGACCGAGCCGATGCGACGCAAGACGCCTGTGTAGTAGAGCACGCGCTCGGAGAGCGTCGTCTTGCCCGCGTCGACGTGAGCCATGATTCCCACGTTGCGAAAGCGCTCGAGAGGGATCGTTGCTGTTGATTGTGTGTGCGTGGTCGAAGTCATGACGAGATCCTTCGGCCTCGATGCGCGAGCGAGTCGCTCGGTCACGGGCCGTGTCGAGAGTGCGTTGGGCGCAAGTCGAGGTCGTCGCGTGTGCCTGCGCAGGCACACGCGAGCTCGGTGGGAATCACCCACGGGAGCGCGACGCGACAGCCGAGCGGAAACGCTCAGCGCGCGGTCACGCCCCGCGCGCCACTCTCCAGGATCACCTCGCTGCGAACGATCGCGAGCGACGTAGACGTCGCGCGCGCAGAAGCCGCCGGGCGCGCGCAGAGGGCGCGGCCCGCAGGGGCGAATGCGAACGTTGCGACGGGAGCCATGACCCGCGATCGCTACGGCGCCGAAGACGCATCGTCAAGGGCGCTGTTGTTGCTCAGTTGCTTCGCGAAGAGGCATGCTCGCTACCTGCGAGGTTCGGGAAGAGAGTCATGACTGAGACGCCTGTGCACACGAAGATTCCGCCCGGCCCCGAGTCGGTGCCAGCGACGCTCACGCAGCCGACGCCGGCGTTTCGCCTGCACGCGTGGACTTCGACGCTCGCGCTGATCGCCTTCGTCTCGGTCTACCTCGGGCTCACCGCGTGGCTCGGGACGATGATCTATCGATTCGTGCGCGACGGCGTGAAGGGCAACCTCTTCATCGGGATCCTTCAGTCCCTCGCGCCCGCGCTGCTGCTCTTCGTCCTCGTGCGCGGCCTCTTCGCGATCAAGCGCGGAACGGACCCGAAGACCCTCGTCGAAGTCACGCGCGAACAAGAGCCCGACCTCGTCGCGTTCATTCACGACATCGCGGACAAAGCCGGCGCGCCGAGGCCGCACAAGATCTTCCTCGCGCCCGAGGTCAACGCCGCGGTCTTCTACGACCTCGGGTTTCTCAACTTCATCTTTCCGACCAAGAAGAACCTCTTGATCGGCCTCGGCTTGCTCAACGTCCTCACGCTGAGCGAGCTGCGCGCGGTGCTCGCCCACGAGTTCGGGCACTTCGCGCAGAAGTCCATGGCCGTCGGCCGGTGGGTGTACCTCGCCGAGCAGATCGCCGCGCACATCGTCGCGTCGCGCTCGCGCCTCGATCGCTGGCTGCAGACGCTCTCGGTGCAAGACCCGCGCATCGCGTGGATCGGCTGGCTGTTTCGATTGTGTGTGTGGGCCGTGCGCGCCGTGCTCGACACGATGTACTTGCTCGTCGCGCTCTCCAAGCGCGCCCTCTCGCGCGAGATGGAGCTGCAAGCGGACCTCGTCGCCGTGTCGCTCACGGGGAGCGACGCGCTCGTGCACGCGCTGCACAAAGCGCACGCCGCGGATCAAGGGTTCGGCGCGGCCTTCGGGACGCTCCGCAAAGAGCTCGCCGCCGGCGTCCGTGTCCCCGACGTGTACGCGCTGCAGACGCGACAGATCGAGAACGTCCGTCGCGCCGCCGCGGACCCGACGTTCGGCCTCGCGCCGCCCTTGCCCGACGCGAACCGCGCCGAGCATCGCGTGTTCGAGAAGCACTTCGCGCAGCCCTCGAAGATGTGGTCCACCCATCCGCCCGATCGCGAGCGCGAAGACAACATCAAGCGCGTGTACGTCCCGTGCGCGCTCGACGACCGATCCGCGTGGGAGCTCTTCGTCGACCCCGCGCAAACGCGCAGGAAATTGACCGACAACATCGTCGCTGTGCTGCTCGAGCCTCCGCCCGCGGTCGAAGGCGCGCCGCCCGCGCCCAAGTTCGAAGCGCCCAAGACCGAGCTCGAGCCCGAGCAGGCCCTCGCGCTGATCGACGCGTCGTTTGCCCGTGCGTTTCATCAGCCCGAGTACCGAGGCGTGTACCTCGGACGCTACCTCGCGAGGCACACCGCGAGCTCGGGGATGCTCTTCGACGCGATCGCCGAGCAGCCGTGGAGCGAGCCCGCTGCGCCGCCGATCGACGAGCTCTATCCCGAGTCGATGCGCGAAGACATCGAGCGATGGAAGCAGCTCTCGCTCGACGTCGCGCTCATCGAAGGCCTTCGCGACGGACACCTCCGCTCGAGCGACGCGAAGATGAACTACCGCGGAAACGCCGTCGCGCGCTGGGAGCTCCCCTCGCTCGCCGACCGCGTGCGCGCCGAGAAAATCAGCGCAGAAGCGATCGTCGCCAAGCGCGACCGCGACCTGCGCACCGTGCACCAGCGCATGGCGCGCAAGGTCGGCCACGGGTGGGCCGCGTACCACGAGAGCCTCGTGCGCCTCGTGCACTACGCCGAGCACGCCGCCTCGGACATCGCCGACGCCAACGGCTACCTGAACAACGTCTTTCAGATCGTGATGGCCGACGGGCACGTGAGCCAAGCCGAATACCAACGCTTGCTCGCCGCGTCGCGCGTCGCGTATCGCGCGCTCGCCAACGCGTACGCGCAGAAGGACAGCATCGTCCTTCCGCCCGCGGTCCTCGATCGATTGAATCGCGCGGCGTCGCGTCGCGAGGCCGATCACTTTCCTTCGTTCGCCGCGAGGCTGGGCGAGCTGCAGCTCGGCGAACCAAACGACTTCAACCTCGGGCAGTGGCTCCCGAACGCGCAGTCGTGGCTCGGCACGGTCCCGTTCGATTTCGAGTCCCTCGCGGACGCCGCGGTCGACGAGCTGCTCGACGTCGAAGCGAAGCTCCGCGCGGCGATCAACGGCGGAGACGAAGCGATCGCCGCGATCGAACAAGCGCCTGCGCCCGCGCAGTTTCCCGCGCAGTACGTCACGCTCGAGCCCGGTCAAGAGCGCGAGCGCCAGCGCACGCTCGGGTGGTGGGATCGCTTCCAACTCGCGGACGGCGTCGTTCCGGGCGTCGCGCGCGCGGCGGTCGCGAGCGCCATGCTGGGCGGAATGGCCGTGCTCGGCAACCTCGCCGTCTCGCACTCGGTCTACGTCTACAACGGCCTCGGCCGCCCCGTGACCGTCACCATCGGAGCGAACACACAAACGATCCACGGCGGCGGCTACGCCAAAGTGTCCATCGGCAGCGAAGACCGATTGCACGTTCGCACGGTGACCGACTCGGGACAGCTCGTCGAAGACTTCGACGCCGACACGTCCAACGGTCAGAGCACGTACGTCTACAACGTCGCGCGCGCAGGGCTGCTCTATCACTTCAGGGCGACGTACGGGCTCGATCGAGAGATCGCCGAGGCCGCCAATCGCGAAACGCAGCCCGAAATCCTCGGAAATCCGCGATGGACCACGGACGACTCGTGGCATCGGTTCAGCGAGCCCGAGAAGCAAGTGACGCTCAGCCGAGGGCAGCGCAGCACCACGCGAACGCTGCTCCGCGCGCCGGGCCTCGAGGTCGACCCGCGCGCGGTGTTGTCCTCGGCTCGCAGCGACGAAGAGCGTGCTGCGCTCGTCCGCGCGCACGTGCAGTTCGATCCGCCGGGCAGAGCGCTTCGCGCGTGGCTGCGCGTCGCTCCGGGAAGGGTCTCGGACGTCGCGACGATCCTCGCGCAACGAGCGTCGGCCGAGCCCGCGTACGCCGTCGAGTTTCTTCGCGCCGAGCGCAACATCACGCCGCTCGCGCAGCGCCCCGCCGTGTGCGCGCGGCACAGGCAGTGGGCCCAAGCGCACCCTGGCGCGGGCGGCGCGTATCTCGTCGCGTCGTGCATCGACGACAACGCGCAGAGCGCAGAGGCCGTCCGCGTCGCGTACGAGCGCTATCGCACGGACCCCGAGCGCGGGTACCTCGCGTATGCAGCGGCGACCGACGCTGTCAGCAAGGGCGAGTTCGACCGCGCGGCCACGCTCGTCGACGACGCGTTTGTCAGCGAGGCGATCGTCGAGGACGCGGCCGAGCTCGCCACGCGCGTCGCGCGCGTTCGGTGGGCGCTCTCGTGGCTCGAGCGCTACTCCGTCGCTCCCACGGACATGTCGAGCGCGCCTGTGGCGCAGTACGCGTCGCGCTCGACCGAAGTGCGCGAGCTGCTCGACGCAGAGAACGGCGTCGGCGAACACGCGCGCCAGACCGTGCACTATCTCGCGAGGGGGCAGCTCAGCGCGGCGTCCTCTGCGGTCCCTGGTGAAAACGGTCGCAGCTACTTCGACGCGCTGCTCGCCGCGTCCGACGGCGCAGAGAGCTGGCGGGTGCAGGGCGTGCTCGCCGCGACGAGCGCGCCGCGCGGGCTGGGAGCGCTCTGGGTCGCTGCGTTGGCGATTCGAGAAGGACGCGCGATTCCTGCGGTCGTGTCGACGGCGATCGCCGAGCGGCTGCCCGAGTTCGAATCCCTGAGGCAGTGGCTCGAAGCGCAACATCGGCTTGCCGCGGGGAGCGAGCGGCAGATCCCCGCGGCGCTTCATCAGCCGTACGCGATGGCGATGGCCACGATCGTGCTCGGCTCGGCGACGCCGGTTCGTTGGCGCACGATCGCGCGCGCGTATTTCTTCGCCGCCGAGCGTCCGTACTTCTCGCTCAACGATCCGCAGTCGGACCCCACGGCGCGAAACGAGTCGAGCCGCCACAGCCCGTTCATCGTCGGCGGCCTCGGGATGCGAAGCGCCGAGGGCGTCGGGTCGCTGAGCGAATTGCAGGCGATCGGAGAGCGCGATTCTCGCCGCCCCGCGCGTCCGTCGCGCCCCTCACCGTCGCGCTGACCGTCGTCGCGTCGCGCGCTCTCGTGCTACGTCACCACTTCGATGACCCCGCACGAAACGTTGCAGTCCCTCGTTGGTGAGTCGCTCGTCGCGAGCCTCGCGGTGATCGATCAGGGAGAGCCCGCTGTGTCGCTCGTGGCGTTCGCGCACGAGTGGGGACCCCTTCGATTGCACTTGTTCGTCAGTGATCTCAGCGCGCACACGCCGGCGCTCCGCGCGAACCTGCGGTGTTCGTTGATGATGCACAAGAGCCCCGCGGCGGACGATCCGAACAGCAACCACGCGCTGACGCGGCTCATCGTGCGGGCGGACGCGACGTTCGTCTCGCGCGACGCTGCGAAGGAGCGCGGCGTGCTCGATCGGTGGCGGGCCAAGTACGCGATCACGGACATGCTCGCGGGGCTGAGCGACTTTCATTTCGTCGAGCTCGTTCCGGTCGAAGCGACGTTCGTGATGGGCTTCGGCCGCGCGTACAAGTGCGCCGGCGCGGACCTCGAACGGATGGAACACCAGGGAAAACGCTGACCGTTCGTCGCGCGCCCCCCATCGCCGCGCTCCGAGTCCCGAACGAGGCCCAATCGTGGGACCATGGGAGGGTACTTGGAGGTGCTCGCGCGCATGCCACAGCGGCTCTTGCTTGTGTTTCTTGGGGTGTTTCTCGCCAACTGTTCGCTCGCGATCGAGGCGCGTTACTGGAAGCCCGTGCCCGACGCCGCGAACGGCGCGTCGGACGGCGCGAGCTTCGACGGCGGCGACGGCGCAGGGGACGTGGTGATCTCCGATCCTGACGCGATCGCGCCCGATGGCTGCGCGCCGACGGCGTGCTACTCGGGCCCAGCAGGAACCGAAGGCGTCGGCGCGTGCCACGCAGGTACGGTCCTCTGCGGCGCAGGCGCGCGGGTGTGCGCGGGCGAAGTCGTTCCGCTGGCGATGGAGCGATGCAACGGCATCGACGACGACTGCAACGGCTCGACGGACGAGCGTCTCCCGACGGCGTCCTGCGGCGTCGGACAGTGTCGCGTGACCAACGCCCCGACCTGCGTCGGCGGAATGCCTGTGGTCTGTACGCCTCGACCACCAGAACCCGAGACGTGCGGCAACGGCCTCGACGACGACTGCGACGGAGTCGCCGACGACGGCTGCGAGTGCGTGTGGGTGTCGCGCGGCCCCGGCGCGAGCGACTCGAATGACGGAGCGCTCACGCGACCGCTCTTTTCGGTGGCCACTGCGATCATGCGCGCGGCGCCGATGCGACGAAGCGTTTGCTTGCTCGCGCCGAGCGGCTGCTCGATGAGCCCGGGACGCGCCGTCTTCGACGAGCAGGTCTCGATGGTCAACGGCGTCCACGTGCTGGGCGGGTTCGATCCGGCGACGCGAACGCAGAGCCCGTCGTGCCTGACGGTGCTGCAATTGCCGATGACCTCGGCGCTCGCGCAGACCGTCATCTTCCCCGCGTCCGTGACGATGCCCACGCTGCTCGAGCGCGTCACCGTGCAAGGTCCCTCGAGCGCGCTCAGCGCGACGCGCGCTGTCGAGATTCGAGGCGGCGGCGCCGTGCTGCACGACAACTTGATTATTGGTGGCACCGTGTCGAACGAGAGCGTCGCCGTCGTCGTCGCGGCCGGGTCAGAGTCGCGCGTCCTTCTGCTCGAGAACCAGATCTCCGGCGGAGCCGCCACGCGAACGTACGGCGTCGTGGCGAGCTCGCCGATCATTTTGGCCGGAAGCTGCGGCCGCCTCGACGCGCTCGGCCGCTGCATCACCGGATGCGACACGGGCCGGTTCGTCCGGGGCCGAACGCCCGGCGCCGCGCGCTCGACGCACGTCGTGGCGATCAAGCTCGAGAACGCGCCGGGCTCGCTGATCGATCAGAGCTCGATCTGCGCCGAGGGCGGAAACATCGAGACGTTCGCTGTCCAGGTCCTCGGCGACGCTGCGGCGACCAACGTTGTTCGCAACCGCGTCCTCGCGTCGGGCGAGTCGGCGAACACCACGGCGATTCGGTTCGACGGCTCTTGCAACACCGCTGGGACCGCTGCGACCGTCGCGTTCAACAGCCGCGTGTCGACGAGCAGCAGCGTGACGAGCGGCGCTTCCTTCGGGATCCACAACAGCGGGGCGAATTGTCGTACGGACATCCTCGGCAACCTCGAGATCGTGGGCACCGAAGTGGCGGGCCGCGCGAGCGCGACCGGCGTTCGCTGCGAGAGCGACGCCCAGTGTCGAATCGCGGACAACTTTGCGATCACCGGAAGTCTTCCTACAGCGATCGCAGAGCGCGTCATCGGCGTCGAGTGCGCTCGCGGAGGCTGCCGCGAAGTGTCGGGCAACGGAGTGCTGGGCGGCTTCGGCGTGACCGCCACGGCGATGCGCGTGATCGAGTCGGACACGCGCGTGATGCGCAACAACATCGCCGCCGGGTGCGGCGCGACGAGCGCGCTCGGTCTCGAGTTGGTCAACGCGTTCGCGCGGGTCGAGAACAACTCGATCACCAACACGAGCACTTCGATGTGCGCGGTGACCGCGAACAGCGTCGACACCGCGGCGTTGCGCGTCGTGCTCGGCAGCGAGGCACGCGAGAACGAGGTGCACTCGAACACGATCTTCGCGGACGGCGCTCGCAACTGCATCGCGCGCGCGGTGGCGGTCGTGCGAGGAGCAAACAGCTCTGGCGGCGACCGCCCGAGCGGCGTGTTTCGCAACAACGTCGTGTTCGCGAGCGGTACGTGCATGGTCCGCGCGGCGTTCGCCGAGCTCGGCGAGAGCGCCGACCCGCGCGTCCTCGAGAACAACTTGTTCTTCGCGCCGGGCGCCGCTGCGTACCTCGACGAAAACATGTCGTCCGTCGACACCGAGCGCGGGATCAACTCGCTCGCCATGACGACCGCAGCGGCCAACCTCGTCTCCGATCCGATGCTCGGGGCGGGGGGCGTTCCGCTCCGAGGCTCGCCCTGCATCGATCGAGGAACGGCGACCAACGCGCCGATGGTCGATCAGCGGGGCCTCGTGCGGCCGTTCGTCGTTTCCGCGTCGCCGGGATACGACATCGGCGCGCTCGAGGTTCGACCGTAGCGTATCCGCCGTCGAACCGAGCTGCGCTACGCTCGCGCTCGCCATGAGCCAAGCGCCGAAGCTGAGACCGATCCACGACGTAGCAGACGAAGCGGGAATCTCGCGGGACGACGTGATTCCCTGGGGGCGCGATCGCGCGAAGATCGACCTCGGAGCGCTCTCGAAGGGACCCAACAAGGGCCGCCTCGTGCTCGTGTCCGCGATCAATCCGACGCCCGCGGGCGAGGGAAAAACCACGACGTCCGTGGCGCTCGCGATGGGCCTGCGCAAGCGCGGCGTCCGCGCGATCGCCGCGCTTCGCGAGCCGTCGCTCGGGCCCGTGTTCGGCGTGAAGGGCGGCGGAACGGGCGGCGGCGTCGCGTCCCTCGAGCCCGCCGCGG
The DNA here is from genome assembly GCA_016793325.1 of Myxococcales bacterium. Classification (GTDB taxonomy): domain Bacteria; phylum Myxococcota_A; class Polyangia; order Polyangiales. Next base: position 56,759 of record JAEUKI010000024.1, read on the forward strand.
ACATCAACCTTCACTTCACGGGCGACATCCACGCGATCTCGACGGCGCACAATCTCTTGAGCGCGCTCGTCGACAACGCTGTGTACTTTCAAGACCCCGTGGCGATCGACGGCAGGCTCGTGCGTTGGCGTCGAACGCTCGACATGAACGACCGCTTCTTGCGCAACGTGATCGTCGGCCTCGGCGGAAAGGCCAACGGAACGCCCCGCGAAACGTCCTTCGACATCACCGCGGCGAGCGAAGTGATGGCCATCTTTTGCTTGGCCGAGAGCCTCGCGGACCTCGAAGCTCGCTGCGCGCGCATCGTCGTCGCCACGCGCCCGGACGGCACGCCCATCCGCGCGAGCGAGCTCTTCGCCGCGCCGTCCATGGTGGCCCTCTTGCGCGACGCGCTCATGCCCAACCTCGTTCAGACGCGCGAGGGCGGACCGGCGATCGTTCACGGCGGCCCGTTTGCGAACATCGCGCACGGCTGCAACTCCGTGCTCGCGACGCGCATGGCGCTCTCGTACGGCGACATCGTGGTGACCGAAGCGGGCTTCGGGTTCGACCTCGGCGCCGAGAAGTTTCTCGACATCAAGATGCGCTCGAGCGGCCTGTGGCCTCGAGGGCTCGTGCTCGTCGCGACGCTCCGCGCGCTCAAGATGCACGGCGGCGTGAAGGTCTCGGACGCGCCGAACCCCAACATGGACGCGCTGACCAAGGGCTTCGATCACCTGGAAAAACACTTGGAGACAGCGCGCTTCTACGGCCTCCCGGTGGTCGTGTCGGTGAACCGTTTTCCACAGGACACCGACGAAGAGCTCGAGGCCCTTCGATCCTTCGGTCGCGCGCACGGGGTCGAGGTCGCCGTGTGCGAGGGCTTCGCGCGCGGAGGAGATGGTTCTCTCGAGCTCGCGGACAAAGTGAAGACCATGGTGGACGCGACCGACGCTTCGCCGCCGAAAGCAACGTTCGCGTACGCGCTCGAAGACAAGCCCGAGGACAAGATCGCGGCGATCGCCAAGACCGTCTACGGCGCAAGAGACGTGGCGTTTACCGCGCAGGCTCGCAAGGACCTCGAGGCCGTGAGCAAGCTCGGCGGCGCGACGCTCCCTGTGTGCATGGCCAAGACGCACTTGTCGCTGAGCGACGACGCGACGCGGCCGGGACGTCCGCGAGACTTCACGATCACCGTGCGCGAAGTGCGCTTGAGCGCAGGCGCGGGCTACATCGTCGCGCTGACAGGCGAGATCCTGACGATGCCGGGCTTGCCCAAAGAGCCCGCCGCGCGCCGCGTGACCGTGCACCCCGACGGGCGCATCACGGGGCTGATGCAGGGCGAGTGAACCATCGGCTCAGCGAGCGCCGGCAAAGGGACAACTAAGACCCGGCAAATTCGCGCTGCATCTACGGTCTTCGCGATGAAGATCGGACCCGAAGTCGCTGCGGTTCTCTCGCTCTTGGCGATCGGCGCGTGCAAGCGCGGTCACGCAGCCTCGTCGCTCGCGTGCTCGGCGGACCTCGACGTCGACCTCCCGACGGGCGCGCCCGTCGCCACGGTGCACGCGACGATCACGACGGTCGCAGGCGCCAACGCGTGCGTCGCGGGGATGGACGAGACCGCGTGCGCGATCGCCGACGCGAACGGTCGAGCGACAGTGGTCGCGCGCTCGCAGCAGGTCGCGTTGCGTCGTCCTCGGATGCTCACGATCGACTGCATCGCCGGCGAAAAGTCTCGGCGCACCGACGCGCTCGTGCGCATGCGACCGACGCTCGTTGGGATCGTGGATGAAGTGCACACGAGCGACGCGCCGACCGCGCGGGTCGCGATCATCGCTGGCGAGTTTCGCGCGTGGGGCCCTGCAGGGACGACCGTCACGTTCGAGGGCCACACCACGACGCTCGGCGGCGGTGGGCCGACGGTGCTGCCTTTCGACGTGGCAGCGGCCGCGGCGCGCATGACGCTCTCGCGAGGCTCGACGTACCAGTGGCTTCCGCGTGTGGATTCGCCAACGATGCGACTCTTGCCCGTCACGATCGCGCGGCCCGGCGGAGCGGCGCTCACAGGCTCGATTCGATTCAGCGAGCGTTCGATCGCGTCGATCGCGGAGCGTTGGCTCGCCGGCATCACCTCGGGGCCGCTCGCGGGCGGCTCTCCGAACGCGCGGGGCGGCGTCGTGGTCACGGCGCGCGACAGGGGCGTGCAGCTCGCTCGTCGTGTCGGAGACACCGCCTCGTTCGACGACGTCGCAGTGATCGGCGTCATCCGCGAGTCCACGCGACGCGGCGCATGCGGAACGTACGTCGACGCCCGCACCCGAGCGCGTGTCGAGATCGGGTGGACCGCCATCGACGGCGAGGTCACTGTCTACCAACGCGCGACGGGCAGAGCGCTCGCGACCCGGTCGTTCGCTGCGCCGACGCCGCGCTGCGCGAGCTCGATCCGCAGCTCTCCGCGAAGCACGTACGACGACGCGTCGGTCGAGGCGTTCGTTTCGCAGAGCGCGCGCCGCTTGTAGTCGCGCTCGATCACGCGCCGGTCAGAGCCGCGAGAGCGTCGTCGGCGGATCGCCGGACAACGTCAACGTGTCGCCCGAGAGCGTAAACGTGCTCGCGGTCGCGCTCATGAACGCGTTGCGCGTGCACGCCATCGACGCGGAGTTTTGCGCGGCCTCCGAGCACATGGCCCGCTCGCTCGCGCACGAGGTCATCGCCGAGAACTGCAGCTGCGCGCCGCGTCGGGTCCACGTTCCGCCGGTAAACGTCTGCGTCGTGACGCAGTTGGCAAGCGGAGCCTCTGTGCTTCGAACGGAGATGACCGTCGTCATGGTCCCGTCCGCTCGAAGGTCGAACCGCACCGTCGACGCGCTCGAGAGCGAGCCTTGCCACGAGCCGATGAGCGGGTCGGGGCCGCAGCCGCTCGATCCCGAACCGACAACGACGGCCGCGAGCATCACCGCGCGATGAGTGAACGATGTCTTCATCAACGATCTCCTGTCGCGGCACCGGTATTCAACGCCGCGCTCGCAGCGTAGAGACAGCGCGCGCCGCGCGCGGATTAGTTCGCCGTGTGATCAGCCTTAGCCGCGCGGACACAGCGCCCGCTAAGCCAGCGCTAAGGAGCGTCTTTGCGCCGCCTGCGTAGGCTCGCCGTCGCATGACAATCGCTCGCTCCAACCCTTCATGGCGCCGCAGCGCGATCGCCGCGGCCGCGCTCGTCGCGACGGTGGCCCAGGCGTCGACCGCGGTCGCGCAGACCCCTTCGTCGAGCGCGCCTCGACTGGATCACGGCTACACGCTCTTCGAGCTCTTCGACACCGAGGAGTCCGAGAACGGGGCTCGCGTGTGGCGCGGCTACTCCGTCGCGGCGCACTATCGCGTGTTCGGGACGGTCGCGCGCGGGAGCGCGATGCTCTCGGTGTTCAAACAAGGCGGCCGCGAAGTGGGCCGTGTTCGCTGCGAGGGGACGGCGCACGACGTCTCCGAGGACCCCGCGTGGGCGGGGATGACGTTCGAGTGTCGAGACTACGCGCAGCGGCTGCGTGTCGTCGGCGCGTTGACCGTCGAGACGACCCTGATCAACGGACAAACCGACGCGCAGACGTCGCTACGAACGCACACGCTCGAGGTACGCGAGGTCGCGCAAGCCGGCGCCTCGCCGACGCACTACGTCTCTCGGCACCAAGAAGCGCTGAGCGCATGGATCTCTTGGAACACCGCAAACCGCGGCGCCTACGCGGTGAACGGCTACTTCTCGGGCGTGTACGTCCCGTCGAACGTCCCGTCGATGTCGCTGATCCTCCCCGTCGCTGGGACGAGCGAAACGGTCACCGCGATCGAAGGGGCCCGCTTGCGCTGCACGCGCAACGGACAGCCTGTCACGCTCCCTGACAGCGACGCGATCTCTGACGCGCGCGGCGCGCGCAGCGTTCGGCTCAGCCAGTCGCTCTCCAACGGCTCTGGAGGCTCGACGCAAGTCGACCTCGGCTTTCATCAGCTCGCGCTCAGGCTCCCGTTCACGTTCGGCGCGACCGCCGAGCGGAGCGCCACGAATCTCACGCAAAACTCCGGTCGTTGGCAGTGCGACCTCCGCGCGAACGGCGAGGTGGTCCGCACGTTCGCGTTCACCGCGGGCGCCGATGGACTGCCCGTCGCGCACGCAGAACAAGCTTCGGGCCTCTACCTCGGCCCGAGGGCTTCGCTCGTCGACGTCACCATCCCCGCTGCGGGTGCGCACAACGAGCGCACCGCGCCGACCGAGGTTCGCGCGGGCGGCTTCTACGGGCGCCCGTGGACGTCCGACGCGCTTCGTACCGCCGCCGCGGCGGTGCCAGCGTTGGGCGTGCCGCATCTTCTCGCGTCGCAGCCAGGAGGCGCTCGAGCCGGCGCAGCTCCATCGTCCCGCCGACGCGGCCGTCGATGATCGCGCCGCACGCGCTGATGTCTTGATTGTGTGGGCTCGGCTACGGATTAGCGACTCGCGCCGCTGCGCGGCCTCGCGCTCGGCGAGGCGAGCATCACGACCACGCTCGCGCCCAGCGTGACGGCGCCCGCCGCTCCGAGCACCGCGCTGACCGCGATCGCGCTCGACCTCGCGTCGAGCGAGCTCTGCAGTCCCTGCGCGTCCGGCGCGCATCGAACGGGATCCGCTGCGCACGCTCCGTACGCCCGCTGACCGTCCGCGGCCAGCGCGACCGCGGTGATCGCCCCCGCCGCGAGGACCCCAGCGCCGAGCCATCCCCACCACGCGAGCCGTCGCTCGCGAGGCTCGATCGCGGAAGCGCTGCTCGTTCGCAGCTCGATCGGCGCGAGCGTGACCGAGTACGACACGTCGCCCGCGCGTCCCGGAAGCGCCGCGGTCCACGGTCGATAGCGCGGCGCGACGACCTCGATTCGCTGCGAGCGCGCGTCGAGGAGCCAGGACGCGCCCGCAGCGCGCGCCTCGTGTTGGATCCTCCCGTCGACGGTGACCGTCGCGTTGGACGGCGCGAAGCGAAGCTGCACCCGGAGGCACTGCGCTTCGAGCGCCTGGCGCTCTTGTCGAACCGCGGCGAGGCGCTCGGGCGGGGCTTGCTCTTCAGGGGCCTGGAGGTAGCGATCCCACACGTCGATCGCTTCTCGGTAGCGCCCGACGGCGCGATACGCGAGCCCGAGGTTGTAGTACGCGAGCGGCCCGGCTCGCTCTCGCACCGCTTGTTCGAGCAGCGGAATCGCCGCCGCCATGTCCATCGACTCGAGCAGCGCGGAGCCTCGAACGAGCGCCTCGTTGCGCTCCTGTTGCGCACACACATTCATACTCGCGAGCCCGATCGCGAGCGCTGCGAGCAGCGCTGTCAGGTTGGCGCGCGACGACCACACGCCCGGCAGTGTGCCAAAGAACGTCTCGGCGCGCTGCATTCGCGAACGCGCCGGCCGCTCCCCCCCCTCACGGACGCGCGGGGCTCTCCGTCCACGCAGGGAGGCTCGCGGTCTGCCCGCGCGTCGAGGCGCTCACGGGCCACCCCCAGCGCGTGTAAAACGGCGAGAGATCCCGCCCCACCGCGCGCGAGCTCCGCGCGACCCACTGTTGAAGTCGCGCGTCGGTCGTCATCGGGCGCTCGGCCATCGTGAGCCCCGCGATCTCGCGCACGCACTGCCTGAGCGGCGCCCACCCGAACGCCTCGCGCAGCTGGAGGTACGTCTCGAGCGCCGTAAATCCGCTCCAGTCGCTTTCGAAGTCGCGGCCTCCCGTGATGTACGCGTCGATCCGCGCGGATCGCGCGGCGCTCGCGAGCTCGGCGATCGGCGGGGCGGTGTGCGCGATGCCCGTCACGCGCTCGAGCGCGTACAGCGACAACACGCTCACGGTCGCGTCTTGCGCGCCTGCCACGAGCCAGTCCGACGACTGCACAGCGCGCGAGAGCACGAAATAGCCGCCCCAGTCGCCGCTCGACCGCAGCGCCGCCACGTCGAGCGCCGCGCTCGCGCGAGAGAGCGCGCGAACCGCCGGATACCCGCTGCTCGCGCTCGCGTCGCCGGCCACCTGCGGGTCGAACACCACGCGCTCTCGTCGCCGAGACGTCGGTGTGAGGCCCGCGAAGTCGTCGAGCGCTCGCGCCACCGCGTCCCAGTACTCGATGAGCGCGACGGGAGACGACACCGCGCGCGCTGCGGCGATCGGGACCGTGAGCGTGACGCGGTCACCCACGAATTCAACCCAGCCGACCTCGCTCGTCCGCAGCGCGTCTCGCCACGACGACTCGTTCGCGCGGTCCGTCGCGAGCACAAACGATCGCGCGCGCGCACCGCCTTCGATCGTGACCTCGATGGGCCCGAGGTTCGATCCCGGCGCGACGGTGAGGTACACGAGCCCGCCGTACACGCTCGCCGTCGTCGTCTCGGCGCTCGTGATCCGTTGTTCGCGGCTCACGCGCGGCGGACGAGCCCAGGTCGGCTCGTCGGTGAGGTCGCGGTCGTGCGCTCCGATGCGAACGCCGAGCTCTGCGCCCGCCGCGCTCGAAGCAACACGAATCGTGATCGCGCGCCCTGGCGCCGCATACACGCCGGTCGACATCCACACGCGCGCGTCGCTCTGCGCGTACAAGAGCCGCGCGTCGTCCGGCGCGGCGCTCGCGTCGATCGACACCGTCACGCTCGCGAGCGGCTCCGCGCCGATCGCCCCGGGAAAGAGCTCTCCTCCAGGCACCGCGGCGATCCAGGGCGCAGGACCGTGGGCGTTGATCCTCGCGACGATCGAGTGAATCGACGCGTCGATGGGCTGCGCGCTCGGGACCAGCGGCCTCGCCGCGCTCGCCTCTGCGAGCGGCAGTCCCTCGACCGCGCGTCGAGCGTCGCCCCAAAATGTCGCGTCGATGGGCGTCGCCTTCGTCGCGTCGCGAAGCACGGACCACACCGTCGACTGCTCAGCGCTCGTCAAGAGCACGCTTCGTCGCGCGTGCGCTCCGAGCGCGGTCACCGCTCCGCGCGCGTGCGAGAGCGCGCTCACGGCGACCGTCGCGCCCGCGGTGGTCTCGCCAGTGTTCAGCGCCTCGGGGAGCGCTGTGATCCCTGCCGAGGGAACGAGCGCGTTGCCCGGGTACGCTTCGACCGGCGAGCGCGGGTGCGAACGAGCCCAGTTCCACGCTTGCCCAGCGAGGATCACGGCGCCGCCCGAGCGCACGAAATCTCGCACGATTTGCTGCTCGTCGGCGGCCGTCGGCGCCGTCGTCGAGAACACGATCCACACGTCGATCCCGCTCGCGCGAAGCTCGCGCACGGACACCGTCGACGGCCGAAGCCCCTCTTGCGCGAAGAACGCAGGAAGCGTCCCGGTCCACGTCTCGGGCGAGACCCCGATCCTCGCCGTCGCGAGCGCCCGCCTCGACGCCCACGAAATCGAGTTGCGCAGCAACGGAGCGACGTCCCGCTGCGTCGCGACGAGCTGCAGCAGCGCGTCGTGCCCGAGCCACACGACACGCCCGCTTCCTTCTTCGGCGACCGCTGCGAACGGCCGCCCCGACGGCGTCACCATGATCGGACACGCGCGCGCGCCGTGCACCGCCAGCGGCGAGAAGCGGTAGGTCCGAACGTCGATCGCGCCGACGCCCGCCGTCATCGCTGCCCGGTGCGCTTCGCAAGGATCGGCCGCGGTCGCGTCCGCGACCTCTGCGCTGGCGTCGACGAGCGCGTCCGTCGCAGCGTCGGTCGCCACGTCCACCGCGACGTCCGACGTCGCGTCGGCTCGAACGACGTCGTCGACGAGGGGAAGCACGTTCCAGAATCGGCAGCCGCTCGCGCCCATCGCGAAGAGCGACAACAACACTCCGAGCTCGATCTTCGCGGCGCGCATCGCGTACTTGCTGGACGAGTATACCGATCGGCGCGCGAAGCCCGCCCGGCACAGCGCAAACTAAGCCGCGCCAGCCGCCTCGATCGACGGGTCCGTCGACGATCGATCAGTCGTTTTGCAGCAGAAAGTGAGCGCTTCGCCTCGAGCTCACCCCGACTCGCGCGCCCGTAGATTTAAGCGTCGCGCTCATCGAACGAACGCGGGCCGCAGCCACGAACCCGCGTCGCCGAAGGTCGCCGGCCTCAACGCCGGGCGCGCGGTGACGACGTCTTCGGGCGCGGTCGTCCCCGTCGGCTGGGGTGCCCCTGCCTCGACGACGGGCGATGAACGGCCGTTCATTCTTCGCATCGCTCGCGCGCGATCGGCGTCCTGCGCGCGGTCGGGCGACGCGCCTCGCTCGGGCGTGTCGTCGTCGATCGCGACGTCCCCGTTGAAGACGTCCGTCGCGACATCGTCAGCGTCAGGCGCGGGGCCGACGATCGCCGCGTCCAACACCGCTGCGTCCGCGCCTCGCTGCGCTCCGGCGCTGGGCGTCGCGTGCATTCGCAAGCCGATGAGCAGCGCCACGAGCGCGGTCGCGCCGAACGCAAGTGCCGCAACCCGCCCGCTCGGAACTCTGGGAGGAGCGCGAACCGCATCGGCAAACGCGCGAACGGTCGCGAAGCGGGCCTCGGGTGAGCTCGAGAGCGCTCGCATGATCGCCGCTGAACGTCCCGCAGAGATCCCGCTCGATCGCCGATCGATCGGCCGCGCAGGCTCCGTCAAGATCGCTGCAAGCAGAAGCGGTGTGCTCGCTCCGTCGTGCGGCGTTCGACCGGTGAGGCACTCGTACGCGACGACGGCGAGGGAGTACTGATCGGACCGCGCGTCGATCTCGCCTGTCGCGCGCGCTTGCTCGGGGGACATGTAGCGCGGCGTCCCGAGCAGCGCGCCGAGCTGCGTGCGAGTCTGCGTCGAGTCGCGGTCGACCTCGCGCGCGATCCCGAAATCGATGAGCTTCGCGCGAACCTCACCGTTCGATGCGTCGATGGAAACGATGATGTTCTCGGGCTTCACGTCGCGATGCACGAGCCCCGCGGCGTGCACAACCGCGAGCGCGCCCGCGATGTCGTCGACCACCGCCACGACCTCGGCTTCGGCGCGCGGCGAGCGTTCGTCGAGCAGCGCGCGCAGCGTCTTTCCCTCGACGAGCTCTTGCGCGAGATAGAGCAGCCCGTCGTGCTCGTCTTGACCCATGTCGAGCACCGCCACCAGCGCCGGGTGAGAGAGCCCCGCGCACACCTGCGCTTCACGCAAGAATCGGTCGACGACGCGCTCGTTCTTCGAGAGCTCGGCGCGCAGCACCTTGAGCGCCACGCGGCGTTGCGTCCACTGATGCTCCGCCTCGTAGACGGTCCCTGTGGCTCCTCGGCCGAGCACGCGCAGGACACGATAGCGACCGGCGACGATGTCTCCGGTGGCGAGCGCTTCCGCCTCTTGTTCGTCAACGATCGTCACGGCGCGCCGTCGCCCGTGCTCGCGCGATCGCTACGACACTCCGTCAACAGCGCCGCGCCATCATCGTGCGCGCGAGCGAGCCCGCGCTGGCTTGCACAGCCGGCCGTCCGGGACGCGCTGGTTGCCAGACGACCTCGATCCGGTTGAACTCGTCGCCGCGGGTCGCGGTGAAAATAAATCGCTGCTCCCACGGCTGCCTACGAACGCTCGTCTGCGAGAGAGTACACCCAGCGCGCTCGATCGATCGCCGCACATTGATGAGCGTCTCGGGCCCGCCCACCAATCTTTCAGCACCTGCGTCCGCGCGCGTTCCGAACGACTACGGCGCGACGAACGTGGGCTGAACGGGCGATTGCGCGCCGACAGGAGTCTCTTGGACCTCCGGTCGACGCTCGGAGCGGCAGCTCGGCGTGAGGCAAAGCAACCCGAGAAGGTCGAGGTGGCAGCGCGTCGACTTCATGATCCGCGGTCGTAGTTCGCGTCGCGGGTCCTTCGAGTTCGCTCGCGCGTAGAGCGGCTCCGCCTTCCGTTGGCTACACGCCACGCCATCATCCCTGGATTTTTCCCAGGAGATCGCTCGTTGCGTGTGGTCCTTCCAACGGGGCGTCGCGATCGTCGCTGCTTGCTCGGGCTCGCCGCGGACGTCGCGCGCAGCTCGGATCCGGCTCAGTCGTCGGTGATCCGCGTGCGAATCGACGGGTCCAATCGGTACCCGTCCTCGACGCGCTCGAGGATCGGACGAAGGCCGAGCTGACGCAGGCTCGTGAGCGCGACGTGCAGGCGATTTTCGCCCGAGCCATCGACGAAGCGCTCGCCCGCCCACGCGATCGCGAGCAGCTCGTCGCCGCGGATCACGCGCCCCGGACGGGTCGCGCGCGCCTCGACGAGCGCGCTCAGCACGCGACTGAGGACCTTGTGTCGGTGAAGGCTCACGCGCTCGCCAGTCGCGAGCGTGAACCACTTGCCGCTGCGCGCGAAGACGAACGCGTCGGTCTCGTCGGCGACCGTCGTCGTCGCGACGCGCGACGGAGGCTCGCGGCTCGCGGCGTCGCGGATCCACTTTTCGATCGGCTCGTCGTGGGTCCGCGCGAGTCCGTCTGCGGCGAGGTTCAACGTCGCTTCGAAGTGCGCCACGTTTCCCGGCCAGGGCGAGCGCAGCATCGTGAGCCACGCCTTTGTGCTCAGCGGAGGAAGCTCGATCGACCTGGCTTTTGCCCACTCGAACGCGATCGGGACCAGATCCTCTGGCCGGTCACGCAGCGGAGGAACATGGACCGTCGCGAGGGCTTCCCGAAGGTCCGGCTCGTACGATTGCCCCGCGTCGAGGATCACCACGAGCTGCGGCGACGGCGCGTTCGCCGCGGCGCGAAGGCGCTCGATCACCAATGACCTCGCGATCGTCCGTCGCTGCGGCAGTCCCACGAGGACGATCGTCGCGTCGCGCTCGTCGAACGCGCGATCGAGCGCCGAGGGCAACCGATCGCTCCACGCGCCGACGGCCCACTCGTGGACGCGAGCGGCGCCGCGGACTCGGTTGATTTCATGGGCGAGGCTCAGCGCGCCGGACCCCGGCTCTTCGACGATCGCGATCGGGCGCCCTGCGCCGAGCGCCCGCGCGAGCTCCGCCTGCATGCGCGCGATCGCCGGGCCTACTCCGATGAGCGGGCTCTTGGGCAGCGAGAACCGCGGCGGCGTCTTCTGCACGACGAGCAGCGCTGCGCCCACGCGAACGACGTCGCCGACGTTGAGCGAAACGCGCTCGATCCGCGCGCCGTTGACGTACGTTCCGTTGCTGCTGCCGAGGTCCGCTACGCGCAGGACGCCAGCGTCGTCGACGGTGATCTGCGCGTGGCGTCGCGACGCGCGTCCGTCCGCGAACACGCCAGCAGCAAAGGTCGTGTCGTCTCGCCCGAGCTCGATGGTCGCCCCCCGCGCGAGCGCCCGCCGAACGCCCACGAACGCCGCGTCCACTGGAGCGGCGACGAACAGACACCAGTCGTCCTCGGACTCGTGTTCAGCGTCGGGGATCGTCGTGTTCGTCACGCGCGCGGCTGCTCGGTTCGAACCATATCATCGAACAAACTCACGCTTAAGGACGCCCTAAGTCGCCGCGTCGCGCGTCGCGCGTACCACTCGAGCGCATGGCTCACAACGTTCGATTCGACGCGCTTCCTGCTGGGGTGCGCGAGGCGATTCATCGTTCGGTCCGTGGCGAGAGACGTCGCCAGCTCGATGGACCGAATCCGTTGATCGACTACAACCCCGCAGAGGACGCGATCTTCGGCCCCGCGATGGTCGCGGGAATCCTCGGCGCGGTCGCGACGCTCGCGCTTTGGCTCTACGCAGGGGGGCCGTTCGCGGCCGCGGTGTACTTTCCGACCGCGCTCACGATCGTGAGCTTGTGTTTCTTCGCTCCGATCGCGCTCTTCGCGGTGTCGATGTACCGAAGCTCGCGCGAGGTGGTCGACGAGGGCACCTACCTGTTTGCCGGAACCGTGTTCGAAGTGCGCGGCGACAGCGCCACCGTGCACGAGCTCGCGCCCGCGACGACGGCGAGCTACGAGGTCAAGCCGTTCGAGCGCGTCGAGTACTTCTACAAGAACGGGACGCGCTACCGCCGCACGGTCGTCGACAACACCAAGGCAGTCATCGTTCGGGCCATCACTACGGACGGAGCGCAGTTCACGTTCAAGCGCGACGCCGCGAAGCTCGACGGCGCGCGCGCCGCGCAGCTCACGAACGAGCGCTTCGCCCGTTGGCGCAACGCTCGGGCCATCAACGACCATCACACGATGGCAGCGCTCGACCCGTTTGCGCAGTGCTACGCGCAGCGTTGCCTCGAAGTACACGAGCCGCACGGCCCGAAGCTCGTGTTGGTCCCCGTCCCCGTTCGCGCCGCGATCGCGCTCGCCGTGTGCTCGCTGGGATTGCTCCCCGCGCTCTACGCGCTCGTCGCGTCGCCGTAGTCGCTCAGCCCTTCTTCGCGATGTTCGCTTCGGAGAGCTGCTTGTCGCTCACGTCACCAGGGGCGCCCATCATGAGGTCCAAGCCCTGCGCGGTCTTCGGGTAGGCGATCACGTCGCGCAGCGACTCGGTGCCCGTGAGCAACATCACGAGTCGGTCCAAGCCGATCGCGAGGCCGCCGTGCGGAGGCGCGCCGAGCTTCAACGCCTCGAGCAAGAACCCGAACTTCTGCTTCGCTTCGGACTCGTCGATCCCGAGGACCTTGAAGACCTTCTGCTGCACCTCGGGGTCGTGGAGGCGGATCGATCCGCCGCCGATTTCGAAGCCGTTGAGCACGCAGTCGTAGCGATAACAGAGGACCTTTCCCGGGTCGTTGTCGAGGTACTGCAGCGAGTCGTCTTGCGGGCGCGTGAACGCGTGGTGCGCAGGCGCCCACGTTTTCGAGTCTTCGTCCCACTCGAACAGCGGCGGGTCGATCACCCACAAGAAGTTGTAGTTGTCGCCCACGGTGCCGTGCTCGGGGATGAAGCCGAGCTTCTTGCCGAGCGCGAGGCGCAGGTTCGCCATCACCGTCTGAACGAGCGCTTCTTTGCCGAGCTGAAACACGATGAGGTCGCCGGGCTTCGCGCCGCACGCCTCGTTGACGGCCTTGACGAACTCGGGCGTCGCGGTCTTCCACGCGGTCTGCGCCCACGTCCCGTCTTCGGCCACCTTCGCGCGCGCGAGCCCGGGCGAGCGCATCTGCTTCACGAAGGACTCGAGCTCGTCGAGGTCCTTGCGAGACAGCGGCTTCTTCGCAGGGCCACCATCGGCAGGAACGACCATGCACTTCACGATGTTCTGCGGAAGGTCCCGACGGTCCTCGCCCTTCGCGTAGCGCTCGGCGATCTCCGCGAGCAGGCCAACACCGCCGCCCTTGTGTTCGATCACGAGGTCGGTGAGGTCGCTGTGCTCCATGCCGAAGCGCATGTCGGGCTTGTCGTTGCCGAAGCGACGCATGCTCTCGGCGAACGTCATCCGGGGAAACTTCCCGCCCGGATACCTCGCGGACAGGTCGATCCCCAAGAGCTCCTTCCACACTTTGCCGAGCAGCCGCTCGACAACGCCGAAGACGTCCTCTTGCGTGACGAAGGACATCTCGACGTCGATCTGCGTGAACTCGGGCTGACGGTCGAGCCGCGGGTCCTCGTCGCGCCAGCAGCGCGCGATCTGAAAATACCGGTCGAACCCCGCGACCATGAAGAGCTGCTTGAATAGCTGTGGGCTCTCGGCCAGCGCGTAGAACTTGCCCGCGTGCAGCCGCGACGGAACGAGGTAGTTGCGCGCGCCGCCCGGCGTGTACTTCACGAGCGACGGCGTCTCCATCTCGACGAAGCCCTCGTCGTAGAAGTGATTGCGCGTGACCTGGTTGATCTTCGAGCGCGCCCTCAGCGTGCGCTGCAGCTTGGGTCGTCGCAGGTCGAGGTAGCGGTACTGCAAGAGCAGGTCGTCGCGCGTCCCGTTGTCGTCGGTGATCTCGAAGGGCGGCGTCTCGCTCTTGTTGAACACGGTGGCGTCCTTGGCCACGAGCTCGATCGCGCCCGTCGGGATCTTGGGGTTGCGCATCGTCCCGCGGTCGCGCACGACGCCCTTGACGCCGATGACCCATTCGCGGCGAAAATTCTCGGCGATCTTGTAGACGGCCTCGGAGTCTTCGAGATCGAAGACGACCTGCGTGATCCCATCGCGATCACGGAGGTCCACGAAGACGATCCCGCCCTTGTTGTGCGCGCGCTGAACCCACCCGTACAGCACGACTTCTTTGCCGATGTCACCCTCGCGCAGCGCTCCGCACGAGTGTGTCCTCTTGATTTCGCTCAGCCAATTGGTGGCCACGGAACAATCCTCCGACGTACTCGCTCGCGCGCCGAACCGTTCGGCCCCGAGCGAGGGCGCGTACAGTAACCCGCAATTCAACGCTGTACAGCGCAGTTGCGCGTCGCCGCCCCCTCTGTCCCCCCGCGCAGTCGCGCCTCGCGGCGCGGTCGCTCACATCTGGCGCGAGAACGACTGCATGCTCGACATGCCCATGCTCGTCGTCGTGATCGTGAGCGTGTTGTTGTTGTTGGTCAGCGTGTACATCGCCGAGCTCAGCCCCTCGGTCATGTTCATGCCCGCGGTCGAACAGCCGAAGTCCTGCGACATCCCGCCGACCATGCACGAGATCATGCCCGAGCACATCGGCGTGCCCGTGATCGAGAGCGTCGTCGCGGTCGACGTCCAGGTGAGCCCCGTGTACGTAAGGCCAGGGCCCGTACAGGTGACGGTCATTCCGCCCGCCATTCCGCCGGTAAAGATGGCGCTCAGCGACGCCGTGCCGTTCGCGTTGAGCGTGAGCGTCGAGTTGCCGTCGATGCCGCTCGCCGAGAGCGACGCGCGCCACGTCCCGACGAGCGGGTTGGCCGCGGGGCCGCCACAGCCGATGGCGCCGAAGAGAACGGTGGCCGCGAGAGCAGACTTGAAAAGCTGGGTCTTCATGGTGGTCTTGATTTCCTGTGTGTGAAAGCTAGCGCGCAGTCGCGCGCAGTGTTCGAAGCGATCGCCCTCTGCGGTCGCCTCGACGCCAGCCGCTCGACGAGCGACCAACGCAGTTGCAGCGGCTGTATACCCCCAAATCCTCCGGCGTTGCACGCGCGCAACGCTGTGGGATTTGCCCCCGAAATGGTTTGAAAGCCCTCCCCCCCGACCGCGCCCTACATCCTCCGAGTAAACGTAAGGGTGGTCGCCATGCCCATGCCCGACGGCGTGGTCGTGACCGTCAGGGTGTTGTTGTTGTTGCTGAGCGCGTAGGTCGACGCGTCCAGCGTGCTCGCGCCCATCCCGCCCATGCTCAGCCGCGAGCAGTCGAGCGTCTGCATGTTTCCCCCGGCCGTGCACGTGATCGAGCCCGCACAGGTCGGCGTCCCAGTGACCGACAGGGTTGTCGCCGTCGACGTCCAGCGGAATCCCGACTGCGTGATCCCAGCCCCGGTGCAGGTGAGCGTCGTGCCGCTCGACATGCCGCCGGTGAAGTTGAGGTTCACCGACGCCGTGCCGTCCCCGGCGAGCGTCAACGCCACCGTACCATTGAGGCCGCCCTCGGTTTGATTGGCAGTCCATGTCCCGACGAGCGGGTTGCCCGCGCATCCGCAGAGCGCCATCGCTCCGCCGAACACCATCACGAGCTTGCTTACGTTCTTCACGGTCTCTCTCCCTGGTCGGTTGTCGGCGGCGCTCGCGGTCATCGTCACTCCGCGGCGTCCGCCGTGGGCGCCGCAGATTCGTCGAGCGCGAGCGACTTCTCGAGCATGACGGCGACGTCCATCTGCTCGACGGTACGGCCTTCTTTCTCGAGATCTTCCTCGAAAGCCTTGATTCCGTCCGAGAGCATCGTCTGGCAGAACGGGCAGCCCGTCGCGATCTTCGTCGCGCCCGTGTCGAGCAGCTGCAGCGTCCGTCGCTTGTTGACGCGGTCGTTGTTCTGCTCTTCCATCCACATTTGCGCGCCGCCGGCGCCGCAGCAGAGGCCCTTCTCTTTGTTCCACGAGGCCTCGACGAGCGTGACGCCGGGGATGCGCGACAAGATCTCGCGCGGGCTGTCGTACACGCCGTTGTAGCGGCCGAGATAACACGAGTCGTGATAGGCGACCTTCGCCTTCACCGCGCGCTTCGGAGCGATCTTGCCCTCGGCGAGAAGCCCCATGATGAAGTCCGTGTGGTGCACGACTTCGTATTTGCCGCCGAGGTCCGGGTACTCGTTGAGCAGCGTGTTGAAGCAGTGCGGGCAGGTCGTCACGATCTTCTTCGGGCTGTACCCGTTGAGCGTCGCGACGTTCTGCTCGGCGAGCATCATGTACAAAAACTCGTTGCCGGCGCGGCGCGCGGGGTCGCCGGTGCAGGTCTCTTCGTCGCCGAGGATCGCGAACTTCACGCCCGCCGCCTTCATGATCTTCGCCGTGGCGCGCGAGATCTTCTTGGCGCCGTCGTCGTAGCTGCCCGCGCAGCCGACCCAGAAGAGCACGTCCGACTCGGGGGCCTCGCGCATCAAGGGAATCTCCAGGCCATCGGCCCAGGTCCCGCGGTCCATCTTCGTGATGTTCCATGGGTTGCCGTTGGTCTCGAGCGCGCTGAACGTCTTCTGCAGCTCGTGCGGAAACTCGCCCTTCACCAGCACCAGGTTGCGGCGCATATCGACGATCTTGTCGACGTACGTGATGAGCACCGGGCACTGCTCTTCGCACGCGCGGCACGTCGTGCATCCCCAGAGAATATCCGGGTCGATCACGTTCGGAACGAGGTCCACGTGCTTGATGTCCGCGACCTTCTTCGCGGGCTTCTCTTCGCCCTCGCCGTCGCCCGCCGGCTTCGGCGGAAACTCAGCGATCCCCGCGCGCGGCCCGCCCTCGCGAGCCATCACCTCGTCTTGTCTCGAATACGTGTGATTGCGCAGCTCGAGCAGAAAGTGCTTCGGCGAGAGGAGCTTGCCCGTCCGGTGCGCCGGACAGTTGTCCGAGCAGCGCCCGCACTCGGTGCACGTGTAGAAATCCAGCACGCTCTTCCACGAAAAGTGCTCGAGCTGCGCGACGCCCACCGGCGCGTCCGTCGGGTTCGCGAGCTCCGCCGCGGCTCCGACCTTCTCCATCAGCTCGTCGCTGTTCTTCGCCATGGGCTTGAGGCGACCGGGCGCGTCCATGCTGCGAAACAGCACGTTGAAGAGCGCCGTGATGACGTGAAAGTGCTTTCCGTACGGCAGGTAGTTGAGAAACCCGAACACCAGCGCGACGTGCGTCCACCAGCCGAACGTCCCGACCGCCGTCAGCGCGCCCTCGGACGTAAGCCCCACGCCCAAGAAGATCTTCGCGACGATCCACCCGAGCGGAGACGCCTCGTGCACCGCCGCCGTGATCGTGCGCGCCGCGAGGTCTCCCTCGCTCGCCGGCATCGCGAGCGCGGCCTTCGCCACGAGCGATCCGTCGTACATCATGTCGGTGATCATCATGGTGGCGATCACCGAGAGGACGACCGTCGCGTGCCAGCCGTACGCGAGGCGCTTCTGCTTGTCGACGAGGCGCGCCTTGATGAAATACAGCACGCCGAGCAACACGAGCGAGACGACCGCGTCCTTCATGAGCGCGTAGCCCGCGCCGAGAACGCGCCAGGGCATCGGCCCGTTGGGATCCAAGATCCACAAGTTGAAGTGCGGGTCGAACGCGCGCCCCACGAGGATGATCGTGCGGAGCAGCAGCACCGCGAAGCCCGTGAAGATCCCGTAGTGCGCGAGCCCCGCCGCGGCGTACTTGGGCATCTTCATCTGCGACCGAAGCGCCCAGAGCAAGAGGTGTCCGCCTCCGCCCGCGGCCAACAGGACCGTCGCCGCGCGCAGCACCGGCGTCACCACGGGGTCCGTCGGCGCGACGAACGACGCGAGCGCGAGCACGAGCGCCGTCGCGGGAAGCGCGAAGATCCCCGCGACGAGAATCACGCCCGCGAAGTCTGGCTCGCGCCCGTCCGGCGGCGCGGCCATCCGGTCGAAGATGCGGTCGAAGCGGTTCTCGGGCGCGCCGGCCATGAGCAGCGTCATCCGCTTTCGCGCAGTGAAGGCGAAGCCGGCGAGCGCCGCGAGCACCAGCAGTGTCATCGCGATGGGCATCGAATGAATCCTCGTTCAGTGAGCGGGCGACGTCGCGCAATGCTCGGTCTGCCCGTACTTTCACCGGCGATATAGGGGGTTTCGACGCACCCCGTCAATCACGACGACCGCGTCCTTTCGCGAACGCTGACATTGACCGCAATGGACGAAACAACGGAGCGAACCCATCGTCCCGCCCAACCGAGTCCACGCGATGCCCGACTTCGACCCACGCACGCCCGCGTCCGAGACGATCTGGACCGTTCCCGAGGTGTTCTTCGCCGACGAGTGCGCGGCCATGATCCGCGAGTTCGAAGCGATCGGCTTCGAAGAGGCGATGGTGACCACCCCGCGCGGAATGGTGATGAACAAGGCCATCCGCAACAACGACAGGATCATCCTCGACGACCCCGCGCGCGCCGAATCGCTGTGGAGCCGCGTTCGACCGCACGCCCCCGCGCGCATCCGAGAGTGGACCGCGTGCGGGCTCAACGAGCGCTTTCGAATCTATCGCTACGCGCCGGGGCAGCGATTCAAGCTGCATTTCGACGGCTATTTCGTGCGCACCCCCGAGGTCGAAGAGAGCGCGCTCACCTTCATGGTGTACCTCAACGATGATTTCGTGGGCGGCGAGACAACGTTCGTGGACTACGAACGAACCGTTCGGCCCAGCACCGGGACAGGTCTGTTCTTCTACCACCCGGTCCTTCACGAGGGCCGCGAAGTCACGCGCGGAGTGAAGTACGTCCTGCGCACGGACGTGATGTACCGTCGTTGATATGTTGGATCACAAGTCGCTCTCTCGGTCCCGCCGATCGCTGTCGTCTCTCGCGCTCCTCGCGGCGCTCTCCGCGCAGTGCGGCGGCGTCTCGAACGCCGAAGCCGCCCGCAAGGCGTACGTGGGGCTCGATCGCGCCGTGGACCGCGCGCTCTCGCTCGCGTTCGACGGCTTCAACGCCGCGACGAGCGCGAACATCCCAGCGCAGACGGGCAACGGCGACGTGATGGGCACCATGCTCGTCGAGGGACAAGTGTCGCAGGGCTCGTCGAGCAACCGCGAGATGCGCCTGCGCGTCACGCTCACGAACTATCGCGACACCGTTCGAGACAACGGCGACGGGGGCACCGGGGCCGAGCTGCGGCTCATCTACGACATGCCGCAAGGAGGGACGCCGCTCACGTTCGACCTGTCCCTCCGCCCGCCCACGTTCACGGGCACGATGACGGGCACCCTGCGAATGACCGGCGAAATCGAAGGGACGGTCACGCTCAACCTGATGATGTCCGGGCAGCTCGAGTCGATGTCCGGAATGGGCTCGCGGCTCATGCGCGTCGCAGGGAGCACACGCATTCAAGGCACCGTGACGAGCGGCTCGACGACCTTCAACGTGGACGTTATGCGCTGAGGTCCGAGCGCTCTTCGTACTTGTAGCCCTGCGGAACGCCGCCGCGCTCGATCGTAGCGATGGCTTCTTCGTCCGCGATCGCCTCTTCGAGCCACTTCTTCTCGAGCGCCTTTCGGTGAACGACCGCCCAAAGCTGCGGGTACGCGATCGACAGCGTGAAGAGCAGCAGCTCGATGGCGACCAGCGTCTCGTCGCTGTTCAGTTGTTTCGACACGATCGCCCAAACGGCGCAGGTGACCACGATGAGAATGCCGATGTGCGAGACCGGGCACTCGCCGACCGCGCGCGCGTGGGAGCGTTCGAAGGAGAGCGTCTTTGCGGGATCGTGAAGCTCGCGATACATGGCTCACCGAATGTCCGCGGCGGTGTGCGGAGGGACGAAGCGGTTCAGCGCGAGGTGCGCGACGCCGCCTGGATTTCGAGCGGCCTCTCGCAAGCCGCGATTGACGCCCGCCGCGTAGTCGCCGTCTGTTCGATAGAGCTCCCAGTTGACTTCCGAGCGACCGACGGTCGCGAATTTCGCATCGACCTCACCGAAGTCGCGCGCGACGTTGGCGATGCGCTGCGTGTTCGCCCGTCGCCGATCGTACTCCGACGCGTTCTGCTGAAAGTCTCGTCGCGCGTCGCCGTCTTCGAAGATTCGCCCAGCATTTCTCACGAGCGACGCAGCGCCTGCGACCGCTGCGCCGCCTGGCAGCTCTGTGGCGGCTTCGGCGAGGATGTGCGTTGCTGCGGTTCCGGCCGTCGCGATGATCGACTCGGCGTCGGGGTGCGCGACGTTGTGCACGATGTGCGGAAGTTCGCCCACCGTCGTCCCGATCGGGGCAGCCGCGGCGTGGACGCCGTGATTCGACGACGCGTGCATACGAGCACCGATCGCGAGTCCCGCCACTGTTGTGACAGTCTCTGCACCGCCCTCTCGGAACGCTCGATCGTGCTGTCGATTGACGAACTCCTGAAAGTTGCTCGTGCGAGGCGGCGGGATCGTCCTCGGTTGCGGCGAGGGTTCGCGCTGCGCGCGGGCCAGCAGCGCGTTTGCTTGCCCGCGGATCTCTGCCTGCCTCGCTGCGATCGCCGCTTGGCTCGGCGGCTGCGACGCCGCGGCTTGGAGCGCCATGAACTGGTCCCATTCGCCTCGCGGCGTCGCTTGCGTCTGTGCTGCGCTGGCCGGACTCGCGCCCTGCGTCGCGTTGGCTCGCGCGGTTGCCCCGGTGTGGGTCGTCGGCTCGTGATGCACTTGAGGGGCGTGTGGCCTGTTTCCCGAAACTCGTCCTGACATGATGTCGCCTCGCTTGTTGGTGGTTGGCGACGCGTCCGCAGCGCACCCGCGGCTCACCGTCGCGGGTGCCTGTATCGGGGGGCGATCGACGCGGTTGCGGGGGTCTTCACTTTTTTTCTCCGCTGTAGACTCTCCCCCCTCGTGAAGGTCGCTACCTCTCGCTCTGCCGACAGCCCGCTCTCCATCGTCACGCTCCCGAGTCGCCCCCTCGGCGCAGGGGACGTGCGCGTCCGCGTTCGCGCCATCGGCGTCAACCCCGTCGACTGGAAGATGCGCGGCGGCGGCCCGCTCCGGTTCGCACACAGATTCATCGGCCCAGGCGGACCGCTGGTCGTTGGCGTTGATTTCGCGGGAGAGGTCGTCGAAGTCGGACCCCGCGCCGAGGGCCTCTCGGTCGGCGACCGCGTCGTCGGGGGAACGGACTTCTCTCGCAGGCAACTCGGCAGCTACGCGGACGAAGTCGTGGTGAGACCCGATCAGTGCGCGAAGCTCCCGGACAGCGTCTCGTTCGAGCGCGCGGCGTGTCTTCCGGTGGCCGCGGTCACCCCGTGGATCACGCTGACCGAGCGTCGGCGCGTCGGGCCCGGCTCGAAGGTGCTCATCCTCGGTGCCGCGGGCGGCGTGGGTCTGTCAGGAATTTCGCTGGCGAAAATGCTCGGGGCGACCCCCGTCGGCGTGTGCTCGACCCGCAACGTCGAGCTCGTCACCAAGCACGGCGCCATCGCGGTGGACTACACAAAAGGCGACGCGCTCGACGAAGCGAAGAAGCACGGCCCCTACGACGTGATCCTCAACGTGGTGGGCAGTGACGTGTACCCGTTGAAGCGCTGCCTCGCGATGCTCGCGCCCAAGGGCTTCGTCGACCTCGCGGTGGTGCTCCCGAGAGACGTGCTCTCGATCTTGTTCTCGCCGCGGGTGTACTCGGTGCTGGGGCGCGTGACGCGCGCGAGGCTCGAGCCGCTCGTCGACGCGCTCGTGAAGGGGCACCTCGATCCCATCATCGAAGAGAAGTACTCGCTCGACGACGCCGAGAAGGCTCACCAGCGGTCGCAGACCGGCAAGGTCGTCGGGAAGCTGCTCTTGATCCCGTGAGCTGTTTTCAAGCGCGCTCGAGGATGGCCGCGGCGCCGAGCCCGCCCGCGGCGCAGATCCCGAGCACGGCGCGGCGCTTGTCGCTCTTGGCGAGCTCGTGCGCCATCGTGCTCACCATGCGCGCGCCCGTCGCGCCGAACGGGTGACCGAGCGAGAGCGATCCTCCGTGGACGTTGAGCCGCGCGTCGTCGATCTCGCCCACGGCGCGGTCGCGGCCGAGCCGCTCCCTCGCGAACGCGTCGCTCGCGAGCATCTTCGTGACGCTCAACACCTGCGCGGCGAACGCTTCGTGCAGGTCCACGAGGTCGCACTCGTCCAGGGACACACCCGCGCGGTCGAGCACCTTCGGGATCGCCAACGCGGGCCCGAGCAGCAATTGATCCCGCGGATCGACGCCGACGTACGCCCACTCGGTGATCGCCGCGAGGGGCGCGAGGCCGAGCTCCTTCGCGCGCGACTCGGACATCAAGAGGACGGCCGCGGCGCCGTCGGTCAGGGGACTGGCGTTGCCGGCGGTGATCGTTCCGCCTTTTTTGAAGGCAGGGCGGAGCTTGGCGAGGCGCTCGAGCGTCGTGTCCGCGCGCACGAGTCCGTCGGACGTCACGGAGTTACCGTTTGGTAGGGAGACGGACGTGAGCTCTTCGTCGAACCGCCCGCTCGCGATCGCCGCGGCCGCGCGCGTGTGGGACCGAAGGGCGAACGCGTCCTGCGCTTCGCGGGTGATCCCGTTGCGCTCGGCCATGCGCTCGGCGGCTTCGCCCATCACTTCGCCGGTCGTTCGCTCGGCGATCTTCGGCCGCGTCGGAAGCACATCGGTGAACGGCGCGAGCTTCGCGATCGCCGACACATAGTCGCCGGGCGACGGTCTTCCGAGCGCGAGCGGCGCCATCGCGTGAACGACCTTCTGCGGGAGCTTGACCTCGGCGTTGCTCGTCGAGTCGCTCCCGCCTGCGATCGCGACGGCGCAGTCGCCGCGCTCGATCATCGCCGCTGCGGTGGTGATCGCTTGCAGCCCCGACGCGCACGCGCGCGTGACGGTCATCGCCTCGACCGCCGCAGGAAGCCCCACGTCGAGCGCCACCTCGCGACCCACGTTCGGCGACGCGCTCGGGAGAATCACGCCTCCCCACACGACCGACTCGATGAGGGACTTCGAGACGCCCGTCTTGCGAAGGAGCCCCTCGACCGCGGCCTTCGCCAACGCGATCGTGTCGAGCGTCGTAAACTCTGAAAACGCTTTGACGAACGGCGTTCGAACGCCGCTCACGATCACCGCGCGCTCGCGCTTGGTCCTCGCCATGGTGCTCCTCATGCTCCGATCAGCGCGCCGCCGCAGACGCGCAAGACGTGTCCCGTGAGCCCCTGCGCCGCGGGGCTCGCGAAGAAGGCGATCGCCTCGGCGACGTCCTCGGGGCGACCGCCCTGCGCGAGCGCGCTCAGCCTCCGCGCGGCCTCGCGGATCGCGACGGGCATCGCCTCGGTCATCTTCGTCTCGATGAACCCTGGGGCCACGGCGTTGACCGTGATCCCTCTCGACGCGAGGCGCGCGCTCTCGGCGCGGGTCCAGCCGATCACGCCGGCCTTCGACGCGGCGTACGCGCACTGGCCGGTGTTTCCTGCGATTCCCGCGACGGACGAGAGCGTGATGATGCGGGCGCCCTCGCGCAGCGCGGGCTCGAGCGCGCGCGTCGTCTCGACGATCGACCGCAGGTTGACCGCGAGCACGTCGTCCCAGTGCGCGTCGGTCATGCGCGCGAGCGTCTTGTCCCGCGTGATCCCTGCGTTGTGAACGACCACGTCGAGCGGCCGCTCCGCGAAGAGCGCGCGCAGCGACTCGCCAGCGTCCTCCGCGGCGATGTCCAGCGCCACGGCGCGCCCCGAGAGCTCGCGGGCGAGGGCGCTCAGCGCTCCGTCGTCCTGTCGATCGACGCACACGACGTGCGCTCCGTCCCGCGCGAGGGCCCGCGCCGTAGCGGCCCCGATCCCTCGGGCCGCGCCCGTGACGAGCGCCGTCTTGCCCTCGAGCGCTCGATTGTGTGTGCCCGTATTCGCGTTGACCGTTCGCGCGCTGCTCGTGACCTCCAAGCACTGTCCGGTCACGAACGCGCTCCGCGCCGAGAGCAGCCACGTGAGCGCCGCGCCCGCGCGCGACTCGCTATCGTCCTTCACGCGAAGCAGGTTCGCCGTCGATCCGTTGCGCCCGAGCTCCTTGGCGAGCGAGCGCACGAAGCCGTCGATCGCTTGTTGGGTGGCGCGCTTCTCGGCGTCTCCCTCGGCGGCGCTCGCCGCGAGGACCACGACGCGGCCGCTCGGCCGCAGTCGCGTGACCGTCCCGCGGAGACTCGAATAGAGCACACGCAAATCGCCGACGGCGCTGGCAGAGGACAAGTCCACCACGACGCCGTCGAGCTTGGTGCTCTCGTTGAGCAGGGCGAGCGCGTGCGGGCCTCGGCCGAAGGCCTCGCAAGGGCCGCGAAATCGCTCGCGCAGCGGCTCGAAGTCGTCGAGGTAGCAGTCGGCGCCAGCGCGGGCGAGGGCGCTCGCGCACATCGACGCGAGCGGAGCGTCCGCGTGGGCGGCGAAGAGGATCTTCTTGTCGGCGAGCTCGCGATCCGACACGGGTCCCCGCGCGCGACGAAGCGTGGCTGGCAACGGGATCGGGAGGCCGAGCGTTCGAAAGAGCGATCGCGCCTGGGCGTTGGATCCGAGCGAGAGCAGAAGGTCGGTCATCGTGAAACCTCGTAGCTTGCCGAAAGGTAAGCGGGCCCCTGCGGGCCGTCGGCGACCCAGCAGCGCCCCGCGTCGCGATCGACGTACAGGGCCACCCGCGCGGGCAGGGCGAGCGGCCGCAAGAAGCGAACGTCGAAGCCCGCGAGCCGCGACGGAGCGCCCACGAGCACCGCGCGGTTGAGCGCTTCGATCGAGCGCGCCATCGCTGCGAATCCATGCAAAATCGGCGATCGAAAGCCGGCCATCTTCGCTGCGGGCGCGAGCCAATGGATCGGGTTGACGTCTCCGGTGAGCACCGCGAAGTCGCGCCCCGCGGTGCGCGAGAGCGACCACACAGCGGTCTCGCGCGCGGTCGCAGAGGGCGTCTCGGCGGAGCGTGCGCGCGAGCCGTCGCGCGGGACTCCTCCCTTACCGAGCGGTAGGTACGTGTGGACCCTGGCGACGAGGGCGTCGGGCTGCGCTTCGGGGCCCGACTCGAGCTCGGTGACGAAGCGGGCGCGGCGCTCGTCGGTCTCGACCGAGGCGAGCCTCGCGCGAACGACGAGGGGCTCGCCCTGGCGAACGAGGCCCGCGCGGACGACGGTGACGCCCTGGTTGAGCACGCGCGTCAGGTCGAACGGGAGCGTCGAGAGCGCCGACGAGAGCGCCGAGAACGTCCACTGTGGAAACAGTCCCACAGGGACGCGGTCGCGATACGCTCTCGGGTCTCCCCCGGCGTCGCGAACGAACGCGCGAACGAGCGCGCTCGAGGGCGCAGCGACGCGCTCTTCGACCCAGGGCCCCGGCGTCGTGATGGGCGTCGTGACGGGCGTGCTCGCGTCGCGGCCGCGCTTGGCGAGCGCGTCGAGGGCTATGCGCGAGAGCGCCGCGAGCGAGCGTCGCTGTTCGAGCAAGTGAAGGAGCGAGGCGCCCATCGGTTCACTCGGCCGCGTGGCTGACGGGCGAAGGCGCGCTGCTCGCGGTCGAAGCGCCGTCGTCTCCGTGCTCTTTCTTCGCGAGCATCGCGAGGATCCGCGCGCCCGTCGTCGTGATCTCTTTGAGCAGGGTCTCGCAGCGGATTTCGCAGCGCTCGAGGTAGCGCTCGAGGATCGGCCTCCGCGCGGGGTCTCGCTGCGATTGCTCCAGCAGCACTTCGCAGATGGCCTCGTCGATGAGCATCTTCGTGAGCCGCTCGGCGTGGAGCATCGCGATGGCGAAGTCTCGCTTGGGGTCCCACTTCTTCGAGAGCGCGCTCTTCCACTGACCGATCGGTAGGTGGCGAACGGTCCCGAGCTTGTCCGCGGCGGTCTTGGCGACGAGCGAGCGCTCGGCGGCGCGGCAGAGCGACTGGATCTTGGCGACGCGACGCTCGAGCGGGTCTTGCGCGGCGCGCGCGCGGAGGGCGCACTGAGCGCTCTTGCGGGCGAATCCAGCGGGGTCCTTCACGATCCCGTTGAGGGTGTCCTTCATCGCCATGAGCGATTGGATCTGGCTGGTCCCTTCGTAGATCGGCAGGACCATCGCGTCGCGCAGGAGCTTCTCTGCGCCGTACTCCTTGGTGTAGCCGACGCCGCCGTGGATCTGCACGCACCGACGCGCGTGCTCGACGGCCTTCTCGCTCGTCGCGTACTTGAGCAAGGGCGTAAATCGCCTCGATCGCGCGCGGGCGCGGGGCAGCTCGTCGGCGAGCCTCGCGCGCTCGTGGTCCGAGAGCGTGGCGTCGAAGCGCGAGAGGATCCCGAGCTTCTGCGCGGTCTCTTCGGCGTACGCAGAGGCCACGGCGAGCGCGCGGAGCGCGAGGAGGTCGGTCTCCATCTCGTCGAGGTAGTCCGCGATCATTTCGTGCTGGGCGATGGGCTTTCCCATCGAGCGGCGGCCTTCGGCGTACTCGCGCGCCATGCGAAGGGCGGCTTCGATGATCCCGATGCCCTCGAACGAGACGCCCACGCGGGCGTTGTTCATGAGCACGAGCATGTACTTGAACCCGTCGCCGCGGTTGCCGACGAGCTGCGCGGGCGTCTGGTCGTACGTGAGCGCCGCGGTCACCGACGAGTTGTGCCCGAGCTTGTCCTCGACGCGGTCGATCGTGACGAAGCGCTCGACGCTCCCGTCCTCGCGCTCTTCGTACGCTTGGACCATGAACATCGAGAGCCCGTCGAGGCCCGCGCCCGGGCCGTCGCCGGACGAGGGCTCGGTGCGCGCGATCACGAGGTGGTACTTCGCGTGGCCCGAGGTGATGAAGATCTTCTGCCCCGAGATGCGCCACGTCCCGTCTCGGTCTTGCTCGGCCTTGGTGCGGAGGCGCGCCATGTCGCTGCCCGCGTCCGGCTCGGTGATCACCATGCAGCCCCAGGCGTCGCCGCGGCAGATCTCTTCGATCTGTTTTTGAAATCGTGTGCTCTCGATGCGCCCGCCCTCGACGTCGAACTTCGTGCTCCCTTCGTAGATGGAGTACGCGAGCATGGCCATGCCGATGCCTGCGTGGAAGCTGAAGTGGGTCATCGCGCCGACGTCGCCGCGCGCGATGAGCTCTCCGGCGAGGAAGTACACGAGCAGCGGCGCGTTGAGCCCGCCGAACTCTCGGGGAAACACGAGCCTGTGCAGCTCTGCGCCGCGAAACGCCTCGAACGCCTCGGTGACGGCGCGGCCTTCGACCACGGCGCCGCCCTCGACGCGGGGGTGCTCTCGGTCCATCGCGGATGATTTAGCGCCCACGTATTTCGCGGACAGCTCGCCCACGGACTCGAGCACCTCGCGGTAGAACGCCACGGCTTCGCCGACGTCCTTCATCGCGTCCGGCGCGCGAAATCCGTACTCGGTCGCCTCGACGAGCGGCGCCCAGTCCACGCCGCGATCGACGTACCAGCGGAGGTCTTCGTTGTCGGCAAAGAAGTTGTTCGAGGGAGCGTTGTTGGCCATGGCTTGGTCCGTCAGCGAGGGGTCTTTTTGCGTCGTGCGGTGGTGCGGGCTGGCTTTTCGCGGGGCGGGGCGGTCTTGCGCGGGGGCGTGGGCTCGCGAAAGAGCGCGCTGCGCGCGAGCCGCGCGAGCTCTTTGCTGTAGCGATCCACGGCGTCTGCGCCGCTGCTCGACGCGCCGAGCGCCGCGGGCATCACGTGGACGCCGGCGGCCGCGGACAGGACGAGCAAGAGGACGTGAACGACGTACGCCTCGGGGTCGAGGCCGCTGTGGTGCTGGCCTCGATCGACGCCGCTCTGGATGTAGCCCGCGACCGCCGCGAGCCACGGGCGAACGGGGCCTTCGAGCAAGCGCCGCACGATCGTCGGTCGATCGAGCGCCTCGCGCAGGACGACGCGCGCGCGGTTCGGCTCGGCGAAGAAGAAGCGAAAGAGCTCGCCGAACACGGCGTCGAAGCGGTCTTCGCTCGCGGTCGCCGCGAGCAAGAGCTTGGGGAGCCGCTCGTTCCAGTGTTCGAGGATCTCGTCGAGGACCGCCTCGCGGAGCTGCTCTTTCGACGCGAAGTGGTGGAGGACGGCTTGTTTGGTGACGCCGAGGTCGTCCGCGATGTCTTGCACCGAGGTCCCGTCGAAGCCGTGCGCTGCGAACAGCCTCGTCGCCGCGAGCACGGCCTTCGAGCGCGCGTCCAGCGAGGACGACGAGCCCGCGCTCGAGGGGCTTAGCGCGTTCGATGCAGTGGCGTTGTCCGCTGCCGTTCGACGAGTGCCTACCATATGGTTGGTGTCTGCTTACCATGTGGTAGGTGCTCGTCAAGTTCGGTTTTTCCCGCGGTCACTCGCGCTAGCAGTCGGAAAGATTGGCTGGTATCTCGAAGCGACCTGCTGGATGAGCGCTGTTGTGATGCAAGTACCCGAAGGGGCCATGGTCGAGTCGCAGGGCTTGCTCGTGAGCTACTGGATCTCCGCGTGGTCGCTGGAGACTGTGCAGAAATTTCACACGCTGTTTACAGAGGTGAAGGCGCGGCAGCCGAAGGGCGTCGCGATCTTGATGTCGTTTCGCACGGACGCGATCGACGCCCGCGTGTTCGGGCACGAGCCAACGCGCAAAGAGCTCATGCGGCTCGGGGCGACGTTCGACGGGTTCTTTCGGCAGAGCTCGATCGTGATTCATGGAACGGGGTTCGTCGCCGCCGCGCTTCGAAGCTCGACCTGGGCCCTCACGGCCGTGGGGGTCAAGCGCGTGCCCAAGTACTTCGATGACGTCCAAGACGCCGCGCGGTTCATCGCGATGTCGAGCGCGGACCTCGGCGTTTCGAAGGAGACTGTCGTGCGCGCGGACGAGCTCGCGCGTACGGCCGCCCTCGAGTTCGTCGTCGCGTAGCGACAGGGCGACCTGTGGCGGTACACTCGCGAGCCGTGGCAGCGCGCACGTTCGTGATCGGTGACATTCACGGCGAGTTCGAGCACTTGAACCGCCTGCTCGCGAAGCTCCCGCCGGTCGACGCGGACGACTCGATCGTGTTTCTGGGGGACTACCTCGATCGCGGCCCGGATTCGAAGCGCGTCCTGCACACGGTCATGCAGATGGAGAAGACGCTGCCGTGCCACGTCTTTCCGCTGCGAGGCAACCACGAGGACGGTTGGATCCGCGTGATCGACCAGGGGTGGCCCGAGTTCTTGCTGCCTGCGCCGAACGGGTGCTTCGCGGCGATGCGCTCGTTCACCGGCGGACCTCCTCCGGTGAAGGGAACGTTTCCGAGCTCAGAAGAGTGGTCCGTGATGGAGCGCGGATCGTTCTTCTCGGACGAAGAGAAGGCCTGGTTGAAGAGCTTGCCGTATTGGTACGAAGACGATCACGGGATCTACGTCCACGCGGGGCTCATGCTGAAGAACGGCGAGTACCTCCACCCGAGCGCGACGCAGCCCGAGACCGCCCTGCTCTGGACGCGCTCGAAGGCGTTCTTCACGGACTACCGCGGAAAGCACGTCGTCGTGGGACACACAAAAACAACGACGCTCCCGCAAGAGCTCTCGTCCTTTACGCCCGAAGACCCCACAGACCTCTGGGCGGGGCCGTGCGTGACGGCGATCGACACAGGCTCGGGCAGCGGAGGGTTTCTCACCGCGCTCGAGCTCCCGTCGAAGCGCGTGTACGAGTCGAGGTCGTGATGGATCCGTGCTCGCGTAGGAATTTATCTGCTGTCTCGATTGTGTGTGCGATCGCTCTCGGGTGCTCGACGCCGACGCCCGCCCCCCTCGACGCCGCGGACGCATCGACGCCCGACGCCGCGCTCACAGACGTCCCGTCCGATAGGGTCTCGCTCAATCCGCACTGCGGCGCGGACGGAAGGCCGACCGTCGCGTACCCGCCCGGCCCCTACGAGATCATCGACGAGGCCGTGCTCCCGGACCTGCCGTTCGACGATGGGCGCGGAGCCACCGTGCGGCTCTCGCAGTTCTTCGAGCCGTGCGCCGACCGAGCGCGCTTCGTGGTCCTGCGCCAGATGGGCGCGTGGAGCGGTCCCTCTCAGTGGCACGCTGGGCATACGGCGCGCGCGCTGCGAGCGCTCGGTGATCGCGCGACCGTCATCGACCTGCTCGCGCTCGGGAGGGACAACTTGCCCGCGGACGTGGGCGAGCTCGACGCGTGGAAACAGCGCTTCGCCAGCACGATGACCGAGGGTCAGCGCGTGTTGCTCGACCCGGCGTACACGCTCCGCGCGGTGTTCATCGGCATCCGTCACTTGCCCGTGGTGCTCGTGGTCGACCGTCGAACGATGCGCGCCGTTCGCATCTTGGTGGCGCCCACAGCGCACACGCTCGACGACGAGCTCGCCCGCGTCGTCGCGCGATCCGAGGGGCGCCCGCCGCCCGCGCACATGCCGCACACCGACGAGCACGAGCTGTCCGAGGATCAGTGGGACATGCTGCGCGAGATCGCGAGGATTCCCGCGCCGCCTCCGTCGCCTACCAATCGGTATGCAGACGATCCGCGCGCGGCGGCGCTCGGCGAGCGGCTCTTCGGCGACGCGGCGCTCTCGCCCGGAGGCGTCTCGTGCGCGAGCTGTCACCAAGCGTCACGAGACTTCACCGACGCGCGCGCGACCGGCGAAGGCGTGGCGTTCGCACGCGGAGCGCGCAACACACCCACGGTGCGCTACGCGCCGTACACCCGATGGCTCTTTTGGGACGGGCGCTCGGACTCGCTGTGGTCGCAAGCGCTCGGACCCATCGAGAACCCGATCGAGATGCGCTCGTCGCGTCTTCGCGTCGCGCACCAGGTGTTCGATCGCTATCGCGCGGAGTACGAAGCGCTGTTCGGGCCGCTCCCGCCGCTGGGGGACGCAGCGCGATTTCCGCCCGACGGTCGCCCCGGCGAGCCCGCGTACGACGCGATGCCCGAGGCCGATCGCGCCGCCGTCGATCGCGTCTTCGTCAACGTCGGAAAGTCCATCGAGGCCTTCGAGCGCACGCTGCGATTCTCACCGAGCCCCGTCGATCGCTACGCGATGGGCGACGCGAGCGCGCTCGACCGAGAGCAGCGCGCGGGGCTGCATCACTTCTTCGCCAACGGGTGCATCCAGTGCCATCACGGCCCGATGCTCACCGATGACAGCTTTCACAACATCGCGATGCCGTCGGGGCGCGAGGACGGCGCTGGGGATCGCGGTTGGATCGACGCGATCGCCATGGTGCCAGCCAACCCGTTCAACGCCGCGGGCGCGTTCAGCGACGCGCCGATGGAGCGCGGGCACTTGGAGCGCCTGCCGCGCGTGGCCCCTGCGAGCGCGCTCGGACAATTTCACACCCCAGGCCTCCGTGGAACGGCGCGCACCGGCCCCTGGGGCCACGGCGGTCGCTTCATGCAGCTCGACGACGTGATGCTCCACTACGCGAGCCAGCTCCGTCGCGGCGAGGTGCGCGCGCGCGTCGGCGAAGAGGACCTGCACCTCAGCGATTTTCACATGGACGCGCAGTCGATCCGCGAGCTGCGACGGTTCGTCGAAGCGCTGTGAGCCACGCTCAACGGTGCTGAATGCTCGCGTGCGCGCTGTCGACGAGCCAGCGACAGAGCGCCCAGCCCGGGTCGTGCTGCTTCGAGATCGAGAGGGGCGCGATGCGCGCGAGGGCGTCCTTGGTGATGTCCTTGTTCGCGCGCTGGTAGCTGCGCCGCGCGTGATCCCACGCTTTTTCGCCGTCGCGATCGAGCTCGAAGCTCTTTCCGAGCGTGCTGTTCGACCCGAGCGCGCCCCAGGTGATCCACTGGGGTTTGTCCGGCGCGGCTGCGCCGCGGCCGATGGTCGCGAGCGTCGTGACGAACTCGTCCACGCACACGCCGACGAAGATGTAGTTCTTCTTCGGGTCGAACACGCCGTGCTCGGAGAGGCCTCCGATGGCCATGTCCGCCGAGCACTCGCCGTCGATGTACGCCTCGAACGCGCGCTCGTAGCGCACGCGATCGGGCTCGTGCTTCTTGTGCTTGGGCGCTTCGTCGAGCAGCGCGGCGAAGATCTGCTCGGACGTCGCGAGCTCATCGAGGCCGATCGACTTGCAAAATCCCTGGTGAAGCGCGAGGGCGGCCTCGGGCTTCAGCGGCGCGCCCACGCAGATGCGCCCGTACATTTCGTAGCTCGTCGCCATGGTCGATCACCCCGCAGGATTCGCTTCGTGCACTTGCGCGGCGAGGTAGAGGTCCTGGCCGAGCGTCGCGAGCTCGCGCTGTTGCGCCTCGAGCCACTGGAGAAAGACCTGCTCCTTGGCGAGCTGACCTTCGGCGAGCTCGGCCGTTCCGTGGTCGTTGTGGGCGAGGGCTGTGCGCGCGAGCTCTTCGAGCTTTGCGCAGAGCTCTTGCTGCAGCGCGAGGTCGAGCGAGAGCTGCTCGATCGGCCCTTCGGCCGCGCCGATCTTCGCGATGCGCTGCAGGTTGGGGAGCCCTTCGAGGAAGAGCACCCGCGCGATGACCGGCTCTGCTTCGCGCATCACGTGGATCGACTGCTTGTACGCGGCGCGCGCGAGCCGGAGAAAGCCCCGGTGTTCGTGCACCTTCGCCGCGAGAAAGAGCTGGTTGATCGCGGTGAGCTGCGCGGTGAGCGTTGCGTTGAGCGCGTCGACGACTTGCTTGTGACCCTTCATCGTGTGCGGGCGAACACTACCGCGTCGCGCTCGCGGATGCTGCACGGTGTGCGCGCGGGCAGTGATCGCAGTCGCTCGCGTCGTGCTTGTCGAGCATCGTTTGGATCTCGTCGCGGCACGATCCGCAGTCGCCGCCAGCGCCGCACTCGAGCGTCACTTCATCGACGGTCGACGCGCCTGCGTCGATCGATGCGCGGATCCGAGACTGAGTGACGACGCGACAGATGCACACGTACATGAGCGCCTCGAAGGGGGAGTCTCTCGGGCCGCGACCATCGCCGGACCGCGAGAGCAACGTGTCTACCGATGTTGAGAGTCGGTTTCAAGACTAGCATTCATCGTTCTGTCGACAAGTGGACTTTTCTTGGGTTGGGGGGCCTTGGTGGGGCTTTGTAGGTTAGCAAGAAGGTAATGGTCGCCGGGGATGCGTCGCTGTTAGTGTGGTCTTCGAGGCGTCGGGAGGGTTCGGTGGCGACGCCGACGACCGACGGTTCGCCATCGAGGAGAACGGCAGCGATGAACACGGCGATCGAGATCGAGCGGGGGCTGCGATGACGCTCCGCGCACAGAGCTTCGCAACGGACGGAACCGCGCAAGACGCCGCCCGCGCGTTGATCGACGGCGCGCGTCGAGCGTTCGGGCCCGACGGGCCTCGGCTGCTCTTCGTGTTCGCGTCGACGACGCAGCCGCTCGGCGCGCTCGCTGGGGCGCTTCGAGAGGGGCTTCCGAAGACGACGATCCTGTCCGCCTCGACGGCGGGCGAATTTACCGAGCGCGGCGACCGAAAGAGCGGCGTCGCGGCGCTCGCGCTGCACTGCGACGACGATGAATTCGTGTGCTCGGGCGGGATCGCCACGGGGCTCTCGAGCGACCCCGACGTCGCCGTCGCGCGCGCCCTCGAAGGACAGCCGCTCGCGGTCGAGGGCTACCCGCACCAGACCGCGGTGCTCTTGCTCGATCCGCTCGCAGGCCACGCAGAAGAAGCAGCCCTTTTGCTCGCGACGCGGCTCGGCGAGCACGCGCGCATCGCGGGCGGCGCGGCGGGCGACGACCTCGCGATGAAGCTCACGCACGTCGGATACAACGGCGTCGTGTCGAGCGACGCGGCGGTGGTCGCGCTCGTGCACAGCAAGCACCCGATCGGGATCGGCGTGAAGCACGGGCACCGCTCGTTTACCGAGCCGTTTACCATCACCAGCGCGAGCGGCTCGCTCGTCCGATCCATCGAAGGAAAGCCCGCGTGGCCCTTCTGGCGCGAGCTCGTCCGTGACGAAGCCGAGCGCGCGGGCTACGACGTCGACGTGCTCGACCCCTCGAAGCTCGGCGCGCTGCTCTTGCAGTTCGAAGGCGCCCTCGACGTCGGCAGCGAGCTCAAGGTGCGCGCCCCGCTGGCGCTCGAGGGCGACGCGATTCGCTTCGCGTGCGAGATCCCCGAGGGCGCGCGGCTCAGGATCACGCAGAGCAGCGCGGAGGCGCAGGTCGCGAGCGCGCTCGAGGCCGCGCGGCTCGCCAAGGGTCAGCTCGGCGGCGCGAAGGTCGCGGGCGCGGTCGTGTTCGATTGCATCTGCCGCAACTTGATTTTGGGTGCGCAGTTCGACGCCGCGGTCAAGGGCATCTCGACGGCGCTCGACGGGGCGCCGATCGCGGGCTTCGAGACGTACGGCGAGATCGCGCTCGTCGAAGGCGACCTCAGCGGGTTTCACAATACGACCAGCGTCGTGTTGGCCTTTGGAGCCGCGGATGGCTGAAGGTCGAAGCAAGCGCTGGACGCTCGACGCGCTCGTCACGATGCTCGCGCCCGCGGTGGGCGCCGAGCGCGCTCGCGCGTCGGTGTTGTCGGCGTTGGCTTCGCTCGGGCTCGCTGAGCACTCGATCGACGAGGACAGCGCGCGTCGTGTGTTTCAGTTCTTGCAGGGCGCGGGCGGGCTCACGGGCATCGCGTCGCGCCGCGCGCTCGCGACCATGTCGATCGGCGAAGACCCCGAACCCGCCACGCCCGAGCCGCTGATGCGCGCGATGGTCAACGCGGACATCACGCCCGCGCGAGGGCTCCCCGCGGTCAACGCGATGACGGCCTACGGCAGCGCGGTCACCGTGACGCGGGCGGACATCGTGGACTTGCTCGCGCACGCGGTCGGCAAGTCCGTGGCCGAGTCGGCGGTCGAGCGGGCGTCGGTCGCGGTGGGGTTCGGGGCGGTCGGGACCGTTCAATCCGCGATGCGCGTGCTCGAGACGATCGCGCAGGAGCCCGGTCTCGTCGGGATCACCGCCCGGTTTGCGAAAGCTCGCCTCGCGCTGCGCGGAAAATAGCCGGACTTCTGCTATCCATCGGCGCGTGCGTAGAAGCTCCCTCTGCCTTGTCGCCGCTCTCGCCCTCGCCGCGTGCGCGAGCCCAACCAATCAACCGCCCTCGGACGCGGCCGACGTGGCGGACGTCGTCGACGCGACGCCGAGCTATCGGTGCGAACCGCGCCCTGTTCCCTGCGTCGAAGCGTCGATCTCGCGACTGCCGTTGCTGACCGAGCCCAACACCGGGACGATCACCACCGAGGGCGAGCTCACGGTGATCGACGCGACCGCCGGCGGTCGCACGCCGACCGAGAGCTACCTCTACGCGCGGTTCACGCGCGAAGGGCTCGTCAAAGTCCCGCTGCACGACGAAGAGGCGCTCGCGTCGACCGAGTGGGACATCGCCTTTCGACGGAGCGCGATCCGGTTGAATAGTGGTGTCTCGGGGCCCTCGTGCGTCGAGGGCACCGAGGCCCCCGAGGGCAGCACGTA
Source organism: Myxococcales bacterium (assembly GCA_016793325.1). Lineage (GTDB taxonomy): Bacteria > Myxococcota_A > Polyangia > Polyangiales. Next base: position 91,992 of record JAEUKI010000024.1, read on the forward strand.
CGAGTCGCTCACCCGCGTCGCGCCGAGCACGGAGTTTCGTCGAGAGAGCTATTTCACGCCGGTCAACTGCTACTACGCGAGCGACGGTCAGGGCAACGGCGGACCAGGAACGGTGCTCGCGGGCTTCTGGCGCTTCGGGAACGAGTGCGTGCAAATGACCGGAGAGACCTTCGTGATTCGCCTGCGCGACGATCGGCTCGTGAAGCTCCAGGTGCGCGGGTACTACAACCTCGACGTGCAGCAAGTTTGCGACGAGGGCGGCGAGGTTCCGAGGACGGACAACGGCGCGGCGACGGTGCGGCTGCGGTGGTCGTTTGTGTCGAGATGACCCGCGGTCACCGCACGATCCACGCGCTCGATGCGTGTGACGCGGCGGCGAGGTCGATCTCGTAGTAGCCCCCGCCGGACGCGGTCCACGGCTGGTGCGTCGAGGGGAGCGCGTCGTTGTAGTTGCCCCCGCCCGTGACGACGTGCGCCGCCATGCGAAGGCGCGACGGAAGCCCGAGCTGCGCGCGCGGGATGCGCAGCGAGAGCGTGCGGTTCGCGTCGGTTCCGACCCAGAAGTGTCGGCCCTGCACGAAGCGAAGAGACCTGCGCCAGCCTGTCCCGTCGTGATGAAAGACGCCGTTGTACGGTCCCGCGCCGTCGGCGAGGTCGGACTGCCGTCGCAGCACGATCGCAAACTCCGCCGCGAACGGAACGTTGGGCGTCTGCATCGAGTACGTCAGCCCCGCCCGCGCTGCGCCCGCGGCGCCCGCCGCCGACTGCAGGTACACGACGAGGGGGCGCTCGCGCGTCGCTTCGAAGGCTGGCGACGCGAGCGCGAGGTAGAGGTAGTCGTCGTCCCAATCGAGCGCGAAGTTGTCCCACGTGTCGTAGCGGAGGCCGGGCTGCGCGCGCTGCGCAGCGGCGAAGTCGTCGAAGTCGCGGTTGCCGTCGAGCGCCACGAGGCCGCCGTCCGAGCGAGGCAGCCCGTCGAGCGAGAGTAATCGAAGCTCGGCGATGTTCACGCGGTTGAACGCGCCGCTCATCCCGCCCGTTCCGCCAGTGTACGCGTTGAAGTGCGAGAACGCAGACATGTTTACGCTCTCTGCGGTCTCGTCGATCGTCACGGTGTATTCGCGGCCCGCGGTGAGGTCCGCGCGGACGAAGTTCGAGTCGCGCCACTGATCCCACGCGCTCGTCTGGGGCATCACGAAGATCCCGCTCGCGACCGTGCGTCGATCGAGCGCGTCGACGACGGTCACGCGCTTGACCGCCGCGGTGATCCCCGTCGTGAAGCCGCCCGCGCCGTTGCTGTACGTGAGCTGAAGCAAATGCGCGCCCGTGTGATTCGCGCGGAGCTGGTTTACGCGGATCGTGTGCGACGGATCGCCCCACGCCTCGATGTGGAAGCGCCCGTTGCGATCGACCGGCGCTCCGCCGGTGTTCGCGAAATCGTAGGCGAGCACGGGCTGGATGTGAACGAAGTCTCGGCCCCAGTAGCAGCGCGGCGGGCTGTGCTGCGAGCGCGTCGAGGACACCGTGAAGCTCGTCGCGACGCTGTAGCAGTGCGTGCGCATGCGATACGAGCCCGAGCTCGGGTCCTCCCATGTGGTGGTGGTTCCGGGGAGCGCTGTCGCGACGCGGGTTCCGTCGCGGTAGACGTCGAACGTCACGTCCCCTGCGGCTTCTCCGCCGCGGTCGAGCGCGAGTCGCAGCCGCGATCCGTCCGCGACGGGCGCCACCTCCGTCACGTTGGGCGTTCGCGGGCCGAACACGCGGCGATAGTCCGTCGTGTCCGTGAGCCTCGTGAGGCGACCGGCGGGGTCTGCGCTGGGCGCGAGCTGCACGCGAATGCGTCGCGCCGCGCCCGCGAGCATCGCGGCGGGAATCGTGTCGCCCGTGACGGGCGCGCCGTCGAGCGTGATCGACTGCACATCGAGCGCGTGAACGCTGTCGGGCACCTGCGCGAGCGGCGGGAGCGCGAGCTCGACGGTGAGCTTGGTTCCGCGAAACGAGACGCCCTCGAGCGTGATCGCGTCGGCGTTGTCGAAGAGCGACCGTCGCCACGCGCCCGTGACGTACGGACGAACGTGCAGCGAGTCGCCTCGAGCGTCGAGGCCGAAGATCACGGACTGAACCGCGCCGAGGTAGCCCGCGACGGACCAGAGTTGCCGCGGTGAGTTCACGACGGGCCCCGTGGCCGCTCCGTCCTCGAGCCGCGCGCGGCCCGTGACGAACTCGAAGTTCTCCGCGTGCGTTCGAAGTCGAGCGGCGCCCTCCATGAGCGACTGCATCGAGGCGTTGGCCACCGCGGCGTTGCGCACGACGCGGGCCGCGCGGAGCATGTACGCCGTCACGAACGGCCACGCGGCGCGGTTGTGATAGATCGCGGTCTCTTGCTGCTGCGGGTGGAGCACCGGCGGGCCGAAGGGACCGAAGGGATAGTTCGCGATCGCGTCCGCGGCGTCCTGACCCGAGAGCACGCCGAGCGACACCGCGAGCGACGTCGCCAGCAAATCGAGGCGCCGAACGGGGCTCGGGTCGAGCGTCGTCGTCGTGTAGGCCGCGAGGGTCTTCGTGTCCGAGAGCCAGAAGCGCGCGCGGATTTGCGTCGCGAGCTGGTCGCGCCGCGCTTGGTAGAGCGCCGCGCTCATGGGAGCGAAGCGCGCTGCTTCGGTGGCCACGAAATCAAGCGCCGCGTAGTGTAGAAGGTTCGTCGAGAGCGAGTGGGACATCGCGATGTGCGCGGTGTCGCGCGCGGTCCACGCGGGGTAGCTCTGCTCGCGCCAGTCGAGAAACGACTGCTCGCCGCGGTAGAGGCCCGTGGCGCTGTCGAACGCGACGACGACGTCGTGGTCGACCGTGTTGCGAAGCGCGTTGAAGGCTCGATTTGCGAAGAGGTCTCGCGACGCGTCGGGCAGCCACGGGATGAGCGCGCGCGCGCCGGTGACCCACGCGACGCGGTCGGTGGACACGGGGTACGAGCCGCCGGTCCCTGTGTCCTGAACGACCTGCTCGTTGGACCCGTCGCGTCGCGCGCTGAGCTTGAAGGACAGTGAATTCAGCGACCGAACGGGGTCGAAGGGCGCGAGGCCGAGGTCGACCGAGAAGGACGTGTCGCGGGTCCAGACGTAGTTCCACAGTTGGCCGGTCTCGAAGCAGCCGCCGGCGGGGCAGGGGATCGCGGCGCCGCTGTTGAACGATCCGTCGCGGATCGCGTCGACCGAGTTGAGCCGCGCTTCTTCGACGGCGAGCGAGTAGAGCGCGTCGAACATCGTGTTGCGCGTGCGCACGCGCGGCGCGTCCACGCGCTCGGTCCACTCGCGCGGACTCGAGGGAAAAGGCTCGCGATCGGGGGCAGGCCCCTCGAGGCGATAGCGTCGAATGCAGCCGTCGACGGTGATGGACGCCCGCGCTGGGCCGAGCGTCTCGGTGCTACGCGTCCCCGAGCCCGTCGCGTTGGCGCAGTCGGTGATCGTCGGAACATCGATCGGAGGCGACGCTCGATCCTCGGTCGCGTCCATGCCCGACTGCGCGTCCCGCGCGTCCGAGACGCTCGCGTCGGTGATGTCCGAGGTCGCGTCGCCGCTGTCGTTGGTGAGCGTCGGCGACGCGCAGCGCGCGGACGCAAACGCGACGGCCAGCGAGGCGACGACCCACCGCGACGACGGTGATGGTCGTGAAAAGAATGCAGAGCGCTCCACGCCGCGAATCGTGCTGTCCTTCACGGCCACAGAGGATTCCATGAATCGAGCCGCCGTGCGCAGCACTGGGTGCTTCGTTCCACCCATTGAAATTCCTAACGACGCGCTTCGCGCGAGATTTCGCGAGAGCGCCCCGGAGTTCGTCGACAAACAAGAGGCCGCGTCGGGCATTCGGACGCGCTGGGCCGCGCCCGAGGGCTGGGCCACGAGCGATTTGTGCGTCGAGGCCGCGAAGCGAGCGTTGGCGCGGGCCGGAGTCGGCGCCGACGAGCTCGACCTGATCGTCGTCGGGACGGACTCGCCGGACTACATCACGCCTTCGACGAGCGTCGTCGTGCAGGAAAAACTCGGCGCAAAGCGCGCTGGCACGTTCGACGTGGGCTGCGCGTGCGCGAGCTTTCCGACGGCCATCGCGACGGCGAGCGGGCTCATGAGCACGCAGCCGCACTTGAAGCGCGTGCTCGTGATCGGCGCGTACATGATGCGAAAGCTCTCGGACCCAACGGACACGATGAGCTTCTTCTACGGCGACGGCGCAGGCGCTGCGCTGCTCGAGCCGAGCGAAGACGGAGGCGTGCTCACCGCGAGCTTCCTCGCGGACGGGAGCTACTCGAAGGCGTGGGGCATCTACGCGGGAGGCACCGCGGAGCCCGCGAGCGAAGAGGCCATTCGCGCCGGCCGAACGCACGTGCGTCTCGTTGGAAAGTACCCGCCCGAGGTCAACGAACACGGCTGGCCGACGCTCGCGAAGCGGCTCTGCGAACAGGGCGGATTCTCGCTCGACGCCGTGGACCTGTGGGTGTTCACGCAGGTGCGTCGCCGCACGATCGAGAAGGTGATGGCGGGCTTGGGCCTCCCGATCGAGCGCGCGCACATGATCATGGACAAGTGGGGCTACACGGGCAGCGCGTGCATTCCGATGGCGCTTCACGACGCGATCGAAGCGGGCCGCGTGAAGCCCGGGACGCTCGTCGCGCTCATCGGGTCGGGGGTCGGCTACAACCAGGCGGGCGTCGCGCTGCGAGCGACCGAGCGACTGCTCACGAGCGGTTGACGTCGGCGTTCAGCGCAACGTGAGCTCGAGGCGAAACGTCCCGTTGTCGCCACCCGCGTTGCCGTCCACGACGACCGCGACACGCGTGTTCATGGTGCCGATCGGGACCATTGCGGACTCGGCGCGGCGAGGGCCACCGCCGGCGTTGGTGCACGTGTCGCCGGGGCACGCGCCGATCCCGTAGCGAAGCACGAGGTCCCAGTTGTCTATCGGGAGGATCGGCGTCGCGGTGATCGTGAGCGTTCCTGTGTCGACGGCCATCACGGACGCGACGACTTCGCGCCCGTCAGCGTTGCATCCACCAGGGCCTGTGCCGTCATTGTTGGCGCCGCTCGAGTCTTGGATGACGATCGTCTGTCCGCGACGAATCGGGATGGTGGTGGGCGTATCCGCGCATGCTTCGACGAACGCGCCGACCTCGGTGAAGCACGCGACGTTGCAGCCGTCGTCCGGGACGCGATTGCCGTCGTCGCACGTCTCGGCCCCGTCGATCGCGCCGTTGCCGCACTGCGTGCAGCCGGTGTCTGTCGCGTTTCGAACCCAACCCGGGTTGCACGCGAACCCGCACATCCCGCCCGTGCACGTGGGGGTCGCGTTGAGCACTGGGAGGCAGGCCGTGCAGCGCGTTCCGCAGCTGGCGACGCTGTCGTTCGAGAGGCACGATCCCACACACAAATGAGTGCCCGCGGGGCACGTCCCGCCTCCGCACATACCTCCGGAGCACGTGAGCGCGGTGCCTCCGTCGGGGCCGCGACACGCGAAGCCGCACGCACCGCAGTTGGTGGGGCTGGTGGCGGTGTCGACGCACGCGCCCGAGCACTCGGCGCGGCCTGCTGCGCACACGCATCGACCCATCGAGCACGTTTGGTCCGCGCGACACATCGTGCCGCACGCGCCGCAGTTGTTGGGATCGCGCGTCGCGTCGACGCAGATCGCCGAGCAGCTCGTCGTGCCCATCGGGCACGCGCATGCGCCAGCCGCGCACGTCATGGGCGACGCGCACGCGCGGCCGCACATTCCGCAGTGACTCGAGTCCGTCATCGTGTTCACGCAGCGACCGCCGCACGGCACGGTGGGCGCTGTGCACACGAGGGTGCAGCGGCCCGCGACGCACGAATCGCCGGTGGGGCACGCCATCCCGCAGGTGCCGCAGTTCATCGCGTCGGTCTGCGTGTTGGTGCACGTCGGGCCGCACATCGTCATCGGCGCTGTGCACGTCGCTCCGCACACGCCGCCGACGCAGAGCTGCCCGGCGCCGCACGACCGACCACAAACACCACAATTCATGTTGTCCGACTGCGTGTTGACGCAGCGGTTCATGCAGGCGGTCTGGCCCATGGGACATCCGCACACGCCGGTCGAGCAGCTCGCCCCCGTGGGGCACGTCATCGCGCAGCCGCCGCAGTTGTTGGGGTCGCTGGCGGTGTCGATGCAGCGGCCACCACAATTCATCTGCCCCGATGGACAGGGAACGTCCGGCGGCGGCGACGGTCGATCGTCGATCGCGTCAGGCGGTGACTGTCGATCGTCGGTCACGTCGTCCAACGTCGCGTCGGGGCCGTCTGCCAAACCCATGTCCGGTCGCGACGCGTCGCCGACGGACGTGTCTTGCCGCAGCGACGCGTGAGGTAGCGCGCAGGCTGCGCTCGCGAGGGATGCGACGATGAGCGCGGTCGATCTCGTGCGGTTCCACTCGAGCATGCGCTCGATCGTATCGCGCAATCGTCGTCGCCGTCGCGCACGCGAGCGGTGCGCGCGCGAAGGACGCTCGTCCGCGTCCGAGCCCCCTTCGTCCGAACGCGCCGCGCTCGACACACACCTGGACTACAACTGCACACCCCCCCTAGGAGTCGTCTCGCCATGCGGTCGTCGAGCCTCGCCACCGAGGACACCCGTTCTGCTCTCGCGCGCACCGCGCTCGGCGTGGTGGTTTGCTCGCTGATCGTCGCGGTCCCGCTCGCGGCGCGCGTGGCCTTCGGCGTGCTCCGACCGTCGCAGTGCTTCATCGCGATCGCGCTGTCGTTTTATCTCTTCGCGACGTCGATGCTGACGATGACGTTCGTCTTTCGCGCGGCGATCCGTCGAGAATTCGGCGAGATTCGCTCGCTCGTCGCCGCCAGCGTCACCGGCGGGCTCGCGAGCGTGGTCTTCATGATCCCCTGGTTGCCGCTGATTCGCGCGCATCCGTCGCTCTTTCAGACGGTGCCCGGAGAGCCAACGACGCCGGTGTATTTTCTCGTCACGTCGGTCTCGGACTCGATCGCGATCGCGTTGTGTTGGGCGGGCGTCGTTCTCTACCCGTCGGCGCGCGCCGCGGCGATCGAGCGCGACCGAGACCTCCGAGCGCTCTCGATCGAGGCCGAGCTCCTTCGGCTGCGAGCGCACCTCGAGCCGCATTTCGTGCTCAACACGCTCAACGCGATCGCGGCGATGGTCGTCGACGACCCGCGGGCCTCGCGCGAGATGTTGGGCGCGCTCGGAGACCTGTTTCGCGACGCCTCGACGGACCGATCGACCGAGCGGCACACGGTGCGAGACGAGTTTTCGTGGCTCGAGCGGTACGCGTCGATCATCCTCATGCGCTACGGAGACAGCGTGCGCTTCGAGTGGGAGCCGCTCGACAGCGGCGTCGCGGAGCTGCTAATTCCGCGGCTGATTTTGCAGCCCATCGTCGAGAACGCGGTCCAGCACGGGACCACGCGCCGCGCGAGCGGCGGGGTCGTTCGAGTCCGCGCGCGTCGCGAGGGCGCGCGGCTCGTGTGCGAAGTCGAGGACAACGGCCCTGGATTTCGTGAAGCGGCCCGTCGCGTCGGCGCCAAGGGGCTCAGCATCGTCGAGCGTCGCCTCGCGCTGGAAGCGCCGGGCAGCTCGATCGTGTTCTCCTCGACCCCCGGAGGCAAAACGCTCGTGCGCGTGCAAATCAGCCACCCCCTTCGGCGCGCGTCGCATCGCGAGGTCGCGTCGTGACTCGGCTCCGCGCGTTGGTGCTCGAGGACGAGTGGGGAGCGCGAAGCTACCTCGTCGAGCTGCTGCTCGAGACCGCGAGCGTGGACGTCGTGGCCGCCGTCGCGACGTGCGAGCAGGCCACGCAGGCGATCGCCGCGGGCGTCGACGTCGCGTTCGTCGACGTCAATCTCGCTGGAGAAATGCAGGACGACGCAGGGCTCCGCTGGATCCGCGAGCTCGGGGCGTCCGCGCCGTCCGTGGTGCTGACGACGGCGTCCGATCGCCACGGGATCGAGGCGTACGCGCTCGGCGTTCGAGACTATTTGCTCAAGCCCTTCACCGCGGCGCGCGTCGCGCAGTGCGTCGAGCGCCTCGTCGAGCGAGCGCCGTCGAGCCGCGCGATCGCCGCGAGCCCGACCTCGGGCGTCCAGCGCGTCGCGGCGAGGCAGGGGCAGCGCGTCGTGTTCGTCCGACTCGACGAGCTCTGGGCGTTCGAAGCGTCGTCGCGCTTGACCTACGCGCACACGGCGAAGGGGCGCTTCGACGTGGACCTCTCGCTCTCGGCGCTCGAGGCGTCGTTGGGCCCTTCGCTCCTTCGGGTGCACCGAAGTTGGCTCGTGCAGAGCGCGCACGTCGCGGGCCTCGATCGAGACGGCGGCGAGATGGTCCTGCGCGTGGGCGACCCCGATCGGCCCATCGTCGTCCCCGTGGCGCGAGACCGGGCGGGGTTCGTCCGAGAAGCGCTGTTGTCCGAGAGCGTTGGGCTCCGACGAAGTTGACCTTTCGTCATCGAATCGCCCCCTCTCGTACGAAAGGAGCCTTTTCTTTTCCGATATGCGACCCATGTGCGCGTCGCGATGAACGTTCTTCCCATCGGTCGCCGCGCGCTCGCGGCGTTGACCGCGATGAGCGCGGTGGGGTGCGGGGGCACTACGCCCTCGAATGCAACCGTTGATGCTTCGCGTCCCACCGTCGTTCGGGTGCAAACCGCCCGCGCGACGGCCCGCGACGTGGCAGACGCGAGGTCCTTCTTTGCGACGCTCGTGGCGGAGCAACAAGCCTCCGTCGCGCCGCTCGTCGCAGGCCGCGTCGAGCGCCGCTTCGTCGAGCGCGGAGATCGCGTGCGCGCAGGGGACCCGCTCTTTCGCTTGCGCGACGCGGACTATCGCGATCAGAGCGCGCAGGCCGCCGCCGCGCTCGGCCAGGCGCGCACGAGGTCTGTGTCCGACGCGCCCGAGGTGCGCTCGGCGCGCGCGACCGCCGAGGCCGCCGAAGAGGCCCTGCGCAGGCTCGAGACGCTCGCGACCCAAGGCTCGGCGAGCGCGCAAGAGCTCACCCGCGCTCGGGCCGAAGTGACCGCCGCCCGCGCGCAGCTCGCCATGGCCGAACAAGCGACGCGCGCCGCCCGCTTCGCGACCGCGCAAGCGCAAGCGCAGCTCTCGGCGACGCAGCGCGCGGTGGGAGACGCGATCGTCCGCGCGCCGTTCGACGGCGAAGTGATCGAGCGCCGCGCAGAGGTCGGCGATTTCGCGCCCGCGGGGGTTCCCATCATCACGCTCCAGCGCCGAGACGCGCTCCGCGCGCGGTTCAACGCGGGGCAAGCAGACTCGTTCGTGCTGCGCGCAGGGCAGCGGGCGACGGTGCTCGTCGACGGGCTCGAGGGCGCGCAGATGCCCGCGGTCTTGCGCTACGTCAGCCCCGCGAGCGCCGAGCTCACGCGCGCGCTCACGATCGAGGCGACGATCGATCGTGTCGATCCTCGCGTGCGGCCCGGGCAGTTCGCCACCGTGCGCGTCGAGCTCGACGGGCGTCAGCGTCGCGTGGCGATTCCCCGGCGCGCGGTGCGCTCGCTCGCGGGCGTGTATCGCGCGTTCGTCCTGCGCGATCGGCACCTCGACGAGCGCGTGCTCTTCGTCCCCGAAGAGCCCGACGGCGAAGAGGCGCTCGTCGCGCGCGGAGTCGACGACGGAGACGAGGTCGTCGTCGATCCCACCGACGCGATGCGGGACGGACAGGAGGCGACGCGATGAGCCTCGTGTCGACACAGGTATTCAAGAGCGCCCCGCTCGCCGCGCTCGTGATCGCGTCGTCGAGCGCCGTCGCGTTTGCGCAGAGCGCGGACGGCGCGCGAGACGCGCAGCGGCAGCCGCAGCCGGCTGGAGCTTCGATCGCGCTCAACGAGCAAGAGGTCGAGCGCCGCGTTCGCAGCGTTTCGCCCGCGGTTCGAGCGCAGCGGGCGTCGGTCGCCACCGCCGAGGCCGAGCGCGACCGCGCGACGCGGTCGATCGTCCCGGACCTCCAGCTGAGCGCGCGATACACGCGGCTCTCGAGCGTCCCCGAGGAGTTTCGACGGATCAGCCTCGCGGTCCCGGGGATGCCCATGATGGGCGACGCGCTTGTGTTTCCCCAGCTCCTCGATCAGTTCGTCGCGCGTGCGCAGGTCACGCTCGCCGTCAGCGATCTGTTCACCCGCGCGCTCCCCTCGCTCCACGCGGCGGGGCAACGCGCCGAGGCCGTTCGCTACGACGCCCAAGCGCAAGAAGCCCGCGCGGTCCTCGACGCACAAGCTGCCTACCTCGGGTGGCTCCGCGCCCGCGCGGCGCTGTCGATCGCGCGCGCCTCGCGCGAGTCCTTCGAGCGACAACGCGAAGACGTCGTTCGCCGCGTGACGGCAGGGCAGATCGCGCTGTCGCAGCAGCTCCCGCTCGACGTGACGCTCACGTCCCTTCGACGCCAAGAGATCGCGCTCGAGGCCGGACTCCGAGGCGCAGAGGTCAACCTTCGCGCGCAGCTCGCGCTCGGCTCGGACGCGCTCGTTCCCACGGACGAAGCCGAGGAGCCGGCGGCGCTCGCAGCCACAGACCCTCGCGTTCGTCCCGAGCTCCTCGCGCTCGACGCCAACGCGCGCGCGCTGTCGCTGCAGTCTCGCGCGGCCGCGGGGTCGATCGCTCCGTCGCTCTCGGTCACGGGTGGCGTCGACATCGCCGCGCCCAATCCGCGGGCGTTCGCGCAGGCCACGATCGTTCCGCTCGCGACGTGGGACGTGTCCGTGCAGGTGTCGTGGTCGCTCTCGCAGATCCTCGACGGAGAGGCCTCGATGCGCGTCGTGTCCGCGCAGCGACAGGCCCTCGCGGCGCAGCGAGAGGCCCTCACGCGCGCGATCGACGCCGAGATCGCCGCCACGCGCGCAGAGTTCGACGGGGCGCTCCGAAGGCTCGAAGAGGCTCGTCGCGGGCTCGCTTCTGCAGAGGCGCTCGCGACGCAACGGCGCGGCGCGTTCGCCGCGGGAGCCGCGACGGCCACCGAGCTCACCCTCGCCGAAGCGGACCTCCTGCGACAGCGGCTCGAGCTCGCCGACGCGCGGCTCGAAGCGCGGGCCTCGCGCGCGCGACTCCGGTTCGCGTTGGGCGTCCTGCACTTCGAGCGCGCCGACTCCCTCGATCGCCCCGTTCGCCGAGAGGTGCGCTGATGCAGTGGCTCGCCTCTGTGAGCGTCCGTCGCCCCGTGTTCACCTGGGTGCTCGCGCTCGTGATGGTCGTGTTCGGCGCCGTCGGTCTCGGCGCGATCGGCGTCGATCGATATCCGGACATCCAGATCCCATTTGTTGTCGTCACGACCGCGCTCGCGGGAGCCTCGCCCGCGCAGGTCGAACGAGACGTCACAGACCGCATCGAAGAAGCGGTCAACACAATTTCGGGCCTCGAGCGAATCGACTCGCAGAGCGTCGAGGGCGCGAGCATCGTGTTCGCGAGCTTCGTGCTCGAGAAGGACGTCAACGTCGCCGCGCAGGAGGTTCGCGACCGAGTCAACCGCGTCATCGCGCTGTTGCCGTCGGGCGCGAGGAGCCCGCGCGTCGAGGCGTTCAACCCGAACTCGGCGCCCGTGGTGACGCTCGCGCTCCAGGGCTCGCGCACCGAGCGAGAGCTCACCGAGATCGCGCGAACGCTCGTGCGCCGAAGGCTCGAGTCCACCTCGGGCGTCGGCGAGGTCTCGCTGTTCGGCGGGCGCGAGCGGCAGGCGCAAATCACGCTGGACCTCGCGCGCGTCGAGTCCTACGGCCTCACGGTCTCGGACGTCACGCGGACGCTCGCGGCGAGCAACCAAGAGGCGCCCGGCGGCGCCATCGACGAGGGCGATCGTCGCGTGGGCTTGCGTGTCCACGCCCGGGTCGAGCGGGTCTCGCAGTTCGCGCAGCTCGTGGTCGCGCAGCGCGCGGGGATGGCCGTGCGGCTCGGGGACCTCGCGACGATCGCCGATGGTGAAGCGCGCGTGAGCTCGGTCGCTGCGCTCGATGGCCAGCCCATCGTCGCGCTCACCGTGCGAAAGCGCTCGGGCGCGAACACCGTGGCCGTGGTCGACGCTGTGCGCGAGCAGGTCGCCGCGCTGCGCAAAGAGCTCCCTGCGGGCGTGCGCCTCGAGGTCGTCCGCGACGAGAGCGAGTTTCTCCGCAACGCGCTCGCGGCGGTCAACCACCACCTCGTGCTCGGCGCGCTCTTCGCGGCGGCGGTGGTGCTCGTGTTTCTTCGCAGCGGCCGGTCGACGGTCATCGCGGCGCTGGCGATTCCGACGTCGATCATCGCGACCTTCGCGCTCTTGGCGGCGATGAAGCTGACGCTCAACATGATCACGCTGCTCGCGCTCACGCTGGCGGTGGGGATCGTGATCGACGACGCCATCGTCGTGCTCGAGAACATCGTGCGCGTGATGGACTCGCGGAAGGTGGACGCCGAGCGGGCCGCGATCGACGCGACGCGAGAGATCGGCCTCGCGGTGCTCGCGACGACGCTCTCGCTCGTGGCGGTGTTTCTTCCGGTGGCGTTCATGAGCGGGATCGTCGGGCGATTTCTGGGCTCGTTCGGGCTCACGATGTCGTTCTCGATCCTCGTGTCGATGGTGGTCGCGTTTTCGCTGACGCCCATGTTGTGCGCGCGCTGGCTCGAGCCTCGGCACGAGCGCGAGGACGCGTCGGTCGCGCAGGGCCCCGGCCACGGCGACGCGCACGGCGAAGTGGGGCCGCTCGAGCGCGGCTACGAGCGCGTGCTGCGTTGGTGTCTCGCGCACCCGAAGCTGATGCTCGTGGCCGTGCTTCTCGTGTTGGCGAGCACTGTGCCCGTGGGAGCGCGCGTTCCGAGCGCGTTCTTGCCCAGCGAAGACGAAGGTCGCTTCGAGGTCTACCTCCGGCTCCCTCCAGGAACGTCCGTCGACGCCACGCGCGTCGCGGTCGAGCGCGTCGCGCGCACGCTGCGCGGGTTCGAGTCCGTTCGTCGAACGCTCGTCACGATCGGGAGCCCCGAGGGCGACGCGGTCTCGCGCGGCTCGCACGAGGCCTCGCTGTACGTCGCGCTCGCGCCGCACAGCGAGCGTCGCGTCGATCAGCGCACGGTGATGCAGCGCGCGAGAGAGCTCCTCGCGGCGCCCGAGTATCGAAGCTGGACCACCTTCGTCGGGCCCGTGGGAGAGTTCGGCGCGAGCGGGCCCGACGCCGCGACGGTGCAGTACGTGCTGCGCGGCCCGGACGCGACGAAGCTCGCGGAGTACGCGCGCGCGCTGCTCGCGGACGCGCGACGCATTCCGCTGACGATCGACCATGGAATCAACGTTGCGCCGGCCTCGCCCGAGCTCGTCTTGCGCGTCGATCGCGGGCGCGCCGCGGATCGATCAGTGTCCGTCCCGGACCTCGTCGAGACCGTGCAAGTGCTCACCTCCGAGACGCCCATCGGAACGATGATCGACCAAGGCGAGCGTTACTCCGTGATTTTGCAGCTCGATCCGCAGACCCGACGCGACGTTCGACGGCTCGCGCAAGCGGCGGTGCGCTCGATCGACGGCCAGCGCGTGCCCCTCGGCGAAGTGACCACCGCGCGACCGGGCGAGGGCCCCTCGTCCATCGTTCGGCTCAACCGCCAACGACAAGTCACTGTGTACATGAACGTCTTGCCCGGCGCCTCCGAGGGCGCGGTGCTCGAGCGGCTCCGCGAGGCAGAAGGGCGGCTTCGCATGGCCCCCGGCTATCGCGGCGAACCCGCGGGAAACTCGCAAGAGCTCGAGAAGACCGCGCGCGCCTTCATGATCGCGATCCTGCTGTCGTTCGTCTTCATGTACCTCGTGATCGCGGCGCAGTTCGAGAGCTGGCTCTTGCCCTTCGTGATCATGTTGTCCTTGCCGCTGACGGTGCCGTTTGCGCTGCTCACGCAGTGGCTCGCGCGCGACTCGCTCAACTTGTTCTCGGCCCTCGGGCTGCTCGTGCTCTTCGGGATCGTGAAGAAGAACTCGATCTTGCAGATCGATCACATCCGCGCGCTCGAGCGCGAAGGGATGGAGCGCACCGAGGCGATCGCGCGAGGCAGCCGCGATCGACTGCGCCCGATCTTGATGACGACGCTCGCGTTCGTGGCGGGGATGGTTCCCCTCGTGATGTCGACGGGACCGGGCTCGGGGACGAACCGCACGATCGGCGTGATCATCATGGGCGGCCAGACCCTGTCGCTCGCGCTCACCCTCCTCGCGACGCCCGTCGCGTACCAGGGCATGGAGCGCTTTCGCGGGACGCTCTCGCGCTTCGGTCAGTGGCTACGCGGGCTCTTCGGCGAGCTCCGCGCGCGACTGCGCCGCTGACCTCCCCTACGCGGCCATTTGGCGATCGAGCGTCGATGAACGCTTCCGCGACCGACTCGGTTGTGTGAACGTCGCGCGCTGACAGATGGCTAGCACCAACTTGACGTTCGCGACGCGCGAGGCGCACCGCGCGTGGCTCGGCGCCGAAGGAGCGCTCCCCGAGGGATTTCGCTGCGGCGCCGCGCGATTCGAGTTCGTCCCCGTCGAGGTTCACAAGCCCTCGAAGATGGCGCTCACGCTGATCGCGCTCGATGAGCCGACGGACGCGTTCGCCGCGATGTTCACGCGCAACGCGTTTCCAGGGGCGCCGGTCATCATCGGGCGAAGGCGGCTCGAAGCCCCGCGGCTCGGGGCGATCATCGTCAACAACAAGGTCTCGAATGTGTGTGCGCCCGGCGGCGTCGAGAGCGCCGAGCGCGTGTGCGCCGCGGTGGCGAGCGCCCTGTCGATGCGCCCCGACGAGATCCTGCCGTCGAGCACCGGCGTGATCGGCTGGCAGCTGCCGACCGAGGCGATGCTCGCCAACGTCCCGAGCGCGGTGGCCGCGCTTCAGTCCGAGAGCATCGTTCCGGCCGCCGAGGGAATCGTGACGACGGACCTCTACCCCAAGGTCCGCTCGGTTTCGGTAGGGGATGGACGCATCGTCGGCATCGCCAAGGGCGCAGGGATGATCGAGCCCAACCTCGCCACGATGCTCGTGTACATCCTGACGGACCTCGACGTCAGCCGCGACGTTCTCCGCAGCGCCCTGCGCGACGCGGTCGAAGCGAGCTTCCACTCGATGAGCATCGACAGCGACACGAGCACCTCCGACACGATCGTGGCCCTCTCGTCCAAGAAGAAGCCGTGCCCGAGCGAGCAGGCGTTTCGCAGCGCACTCGAAAAGGTGTGCTGGGACCTCACCGAGGACGTCGTGCGCAACGGCGAAGGCGTGCACCACGTGATGCGCGTGACGGTCACCGGCGCGCCCACGCGCGTCGCCGCGCGCGCGATCGGCAAGAGCATCGTGAACTCTCCGCTGTTTCAGTGCGCGGTGTGCGGCAACGACCCCAACGTCGGCCGCCTCGTGATGGCCGTCGGAAAGTGGGTCGGCGAGCACCTGCCCGGCGCCGACCTCTCGCGGTGCGCCATCACGATGGGCGGCGTTCCGCTGTTGGTAGACGGGGTGTTCAGGCTCGACCCCGCGCGCGAACAAGCCCTCGTCGATCACATGAAGGGCGCCGAGCTCTACGCGTCGGTGGCGCCGCCCGATGGGCTCACGTTCGTGCCGCCCATCCGGTTTCCGCCCCACGAAAAGTGCGTCGAAATCGAGGTCGCGCTCGGCCTCGGCGACGCGAGCTGCACCGTGCTCGGCGCGGACCGCACCCACGAGTATATCAGCGAGAACGCCGACTACCGGACGTGAGGGGCCTAACATTCGGGCGTCGGGCGTGCGCGGGATAACGGTCGGGGAGTCAGCGCGTTGACGGTGGGGCGAGGATGGAGCTCGGGCGACCGAGCGTTTCGACTGTGAAATCACAGGTATTTCGCCGTGTGCTCGGCGAGGGTGGCCGCGTGCAACGACGCTGAGCGGGCCGCAGCGCGGCCAACGGACGACACACTCGCGGAGACCTTCGACGCGGCGGCGCCTTCGAGCGACGCGCGCGAACGGTCGCTCATTGCCTCGCGAGCACACGCGCCGCGCTCGGGCGCGACGGAGGATCGAATGCGAACATCCCTGAAAATTCCCAGTACGCTCGCGGTGGTGCTCTCGGCGGGGTGCGCGCCGAACGCAGGGCAACCGGACGCCGCGCGCGACGTCGTCGCGGTCGCGGTGGACAGCGCCCGGATCGAACGCATCGACGGCGGCTGCTACGTCGGCGAGCGATACACGGGAACGCCTCGCGCGTGCCTCCCGAGCTATCCCGCCACGCGCTGCGCCGCCGCGCGCTCGTGTCGCTCGAGCGAGTGCGGCGAAAACTGCGCGACGTGCGCCGAGGTGTTTCAGTGCTTTCCCATGGTGATTCGACCGGACGGAGACGCGGCCGTCGTCGCTGACGCCGCGCGCCCGCGCTGCGACTCGCCAGCGTTCACGTGCAATCGCTACGGATGCGAGCCCGGCTGTCAGACGATCCCCGCGCCCATCGAGGGCGGCGGCGGCATCGGCTGATGAGCCGAGCGATCACCCGGGTGGTGATCAAAATTCAAGAGACAGCCCCATTTCTGCGGCGCGAGACCGCTCACGCCGCGCGTCGCGCGCGAACGAACTCGGCGAGCGCCCGAACGTGCGCGCCCGTCGTGTACCCGCTCCCGCCGACGACGTGCGCCCCGCGCGTGATGCACGCGCCCAAGCTCGACGCGAAGCGCTCGGGCGTCGTGTCCTGCGCGACATGGACGCGGACGCCCACGAGGATGCCGGACGCGCACGTCTGGGCGCGCTCGAGCGCCTCGTGCAGCGGGCCCATCGTCGGCGCCGACAAGATCACGAGCTTCGCGCCGACCGCCGCGCAGCCGCGCACGGCGCGGGTGAGGTCTGTTCCATCCGAGAGGGCGCCTTGCGCGTCGAGCGCGAGCGTCACCCATGTGTCCGCGATGGTCACGGCCGCGGCGCTCACCGCGGCCAACGTCTCTTCGAACGTGGGCATCGCCTCGACGAGGCAGAGCGTCCCGCCGCCCGACACGATCCGCGCGACCTGCTCTCGGTGCTCGTCGTGCGCCGCGCGCATCGAGAGTCGATCGCGCTCGACGCCGAGCGGGCCGAGCGCGCCCGCGACGAGCACCGGGTGTTCGGCGTTGGCGGCCTCTTCCATCGCGAGGTCCATCGCGCGATGCGTGATCGCCGCCGCGCGCATCCCGAACCCTCCGCGCGCGAGCATGCGAGCGTTTGTCGCGCCGGTCCACGCGGTGAGCAGATCGACGCCCGCGTTGACAAACTCGCGATGCACCGCGGCGAGCACGTCGGGCGCGTCGCGCGCAGCGGTCGCGTCGCGCAAGGGGCCCGTCGGGTGGTAGCCGTGACGCGCGAGCGCCGCGGACGTTCCTCCGTCGAGCACGAGCGTCGCGCCGCGCGATAGCCTGAGCAGCGTGGGGTGAATTTGCGCCATGGCCGCGAGACGTCTCTAGCGTCGCACAAAACGCGGCAAGAACGCGAGCGTTCGACAAGAGCAATCGATCGTTTTCATCGATCACGCCTGCGCATTTACCGGCGACGCGCCGTGTGTGAAGGTCCCCGCGCGATGAAGTCACGGATCTTTGTGTCTTGCATGCTCGCGGCCGCGACGGTCGCGACGACGGTTTCGCCTGCAAACGCCCTGGTGATCGCGCGTGTCACTCGCCGCGGGTACATCATCGTGGACGAGCCCGAGGCCGTCACGCCCTACGAGGGCCGCGTGCCCACGGGCAACACGCAAGACACGTTTCAGTTCATCGCGGATTTGACGCGGTTGATCGCGGACACGCCCGGCGCGCCGCGCGGCCGCTACCTCGCGGTGATGCAGACGTCCAACGACTCGGGAGGCGCCCTCGCGTTCTACCTCGGGCTCATCAACGACGTGCGCGGCATCGGGCAGACGAGCCCGATCAACAATCGCCAAGAGACCTACAACATCAACTCGTTCGCGGGCAGCGCGTACCCAGTCACGGGGTTCGTCTGGCTCAACAACTACAATCTCTACATCAACGGCTTCTCGGACTTCGGGAAGTACCTGATCTGCACGCAGGAGTTCGGTCACCGCTGGGGCACGTTCGTGCGCGTTCCGCCGCAGCCGACGGGCAACAACTTCGTGCGCGACTCGGGCGTGGACACGGGCGTCCCGACGGACGCATCGGACGACGCTTCGGTGGACGACGCTTCGACCGACGGCGGGGCGGACGCGGCTGTGATGGACGCGGGCGCGACGGACGCGAGCGCGACGGACTCGGGCGTGCCGACGGGGCCGATGCTCACGGTGAACCAATTGCTCGGTCGGCAGACCGCGCACTGGAGCTACTACGTTCACACCGAGGGCTCGCCGATGGAGGGCAACAACTGGAACGAGATCATGCCCGGCGTATTCCGCGCGGGCCGTCCCACGTTCAAGTTCACCCCGATGGACCTCTACATCATGGGCATGCTCGCGCCCGAAGATGTCCCGCCGACGTACATCATCGCCAACCCCGACACGATGGGGCAGCGCGACCGCAACGGGCAGCGCATCAACCCGGGATCCACGCCCGAGTTCGGCGATCGAAACATCACCATCCGCGGGACGCGCGTGCCCTTCGGCATGGAGGACATCATCCGCGCCAACGGCCCGCGCATCCCTGCGGCGGTCACCGTGACCCCGACGCGCGGTGATGGCGGTGTGCCCTCGGACGCAGGCATCGTCGATCCTCGTCCGAGCGACCTCGACGTCGTGTGGGTGCTTCTCACGACGTCCGACCGCGTCGGCGATCGACTCGTTCGTGACTTCGATCGCGCCGTCGACGAGTGCGCCGACGGTTACTCGTACGCGACGGACGGACGCTCCGAACTCATTCCGCGCGTGACGAACATGCCTCCGACGCCCGATGTCGTCACGCCCGACGCGAGCGACGCCGCGAGCAACGACGGCGCGACCAACGCGGACGCAGGAGACGGCGGCAGCGAGCCCTCGTCGTTTACTGTCGGCGGCGGCTGCGGGTGCCGCGTCGTCGCGGCGAGCCCGTCCAGCGGTCGTTCGACGATCGTGGGGATGTGCGCAGCGCTCTCGGCGCTCGCGTGCGTCGCGATTCGGTCGCGTCGGCGCCGCGCTCGTGCGTGAAGACACCCCGACCCCTGACGCGAGCGAACGACACCTCGCGCTGCGCGCGTCGCTCGCGCGCCAAGGTCATGCTCCGCCGCTCGCCGCGAAGACTGCGCTCGCCGCGTTCGACGCCAGGGCCCCGAGCGACGAGGCTCCGAGCGCGTGCCTGACGGAGTACACGCTGCGCGTCGACGCCCCCGCGCACGACGACCCCGCGCGCAACGAGCGGACGCTGCGCGCGATGTCCGAGCCGCTCTTCAGCGAAGGAATCCTTGGAATTCTACAGGATGACCCGCGGTCACTCGAAACGTGGATGGGCGCGCTGCTCGGCCTGTCGGGCCGCGCGTCGCTTCGAACGCGCGAGAGCTACGCGCGCGGTGGAACGCACACGTATTCGACGCTCGAGGGCGCGCTCGCCGAGCGCTGGACCGCGGGTTTCTCCGCGGAGGTGTTCGCGCTCCACCCGGTGATCCGAGGCGCGCGCTGGTACTTCGACGCGATCTTTCTGCACCCGTTCGACGACGGCAACGCCCGCCTCGCGCGCGCGCTGCTGGTGTTCTCGATCGAAGGTCGGGTCGATCTCGCGCCGCTCGTGTGGCTGCCCAAGCGCCCGGGGAGCGCCGAAGATTTCTGGCGTTTCGTCACGGTTTGCGCGCTGCAGTCTGTTGCGAGGGACCGGCGCAGGTACCATGAGCGCACTCTTCGATGAGAAACGAGACGCTCGAGCGATGGGATGTCGTGTGGTCCGACGTGCAAACCTTCGACGCCAAGGCGCTCGAAGCCGCGGTGAGCGACGTGTTTGCAGGGCTCGAGCGAGAGCACGGGTCGCTCATCGTCTCGGAGAAGCCGCGCACCGACGGCAAGGGTCAGAAGTTGCCCGCCGTCGTTCGTTGGGGCGGCAAGCAAAGCGAACGCAGCGAGATCGCGCGCGCGCCGCTCACGGCGAAGCTCGTCTCGATGTTTCCTCACTGGTACGGGCGGGGGCGTTGGTACGTCGGCAACGAGACGTTTGGCGGGTGCTTCTGCCACGGGCTTCCGATCGCGCTCGTCAGCGGTCCGGCTTCGGGCGCGAAGTGGGTCGTCAGCGAAGTGTTGGCGATGCTGAGCGCGCTTCAACAGTGGGCGCCACACATCGACCGCGTCGAGCACTGCGGGAACCGCGCTGAGCGCGCGGTGCTCGCGCACGACGCGACCATCGCGATGATCGACGTGATGATCGACTCCAACTGGATCAGCGAGAGCTGGTACGGCTTCGTCGACGACGGCGTGCGATGGATGCTGCAAGCCGCGACGGGCCTCTCGCCCAACGAGCCGCCGATCCGCAACGTGGCCTCGGCGAGCTTCGCGTTTTCGAGTTGGACGAGCCCGTCGAGCAGCCAGAAGAACAGCTTCGCCGACTCGATCGCCGCGCTGCTCGAGAGGTAACTCCGACGCCCCGTTGGAAGAAGACACGCAACGTGCATTCTCCTGGGAAATATCCCGAGAGACTCAGCCCGCGTGTCGCCAACGGAAGGCGTGACCCCTACCGCGCGAACGTCACGCTCGCGCGGACGGTTGCGCCCGTTCCGCTGTTGCGGAAGCGCTGCGCGCGCACGGCGGCGCCGAGGCAGTCGCCCATGAGCGCGATCGGCTCGACCGACGACGACCACGCGGCGGCTTCGACTTCGCCGTTGGGTCGCAAGGTCACGCGCATGTCACCGGCGCCCGCTGCGGTGCGCGCGCGGCGAAGCGCGGTCGCGTAGCACGCTTGCATCGCGGGGAGCGCGACGCTGAGCTGGTTGCGCACCTCGGCGTCCGTGAGAACGCCGTGCGCGGCTTCGGCAGACGCAGCAGCGGCGGCGGCCGCAGCGGGTCGCGATCGAACCTCGAGCGGCTGCGCGATCGTGAGCTCGATCGGCGGATTGACGAACGAGTAGCTGCGCCGAACCACGCCGCCGGTGGCGGGCATCCCGGTAAACGTGACGGCGCGCATCGCGGTCTCGATGCACGCGCGCGCTTGCGCGAGCCCGCCTTCGCCTTCGACGCGCACGTCGAGTCGCGTGACGGCGTTGGCGTTGGACACGGCGAACTCGACGTTGACGCGGCCTGCGGCTTCGGGCGCGGTCGAGAGGATCTCGTCGTAGCAGTGGGCGAGGGCGGCGTGCTGCGCGTCGAGCGCTGCGCGGACCGCGGCGCGCGCTGCGGAGTCGGGCGCTCCCGCAGAGGACGCAGCGGGCGTCGCGGACGCGCCGGCGCTCGGCGCACCCGCGTCCGAGTCACCCGCGGGCGTCGCGGCGCCAGCGTCGCTGTCGGCGGCGGGCGTCGCTGCTGCGGTCTCAGCGGCGGGCGCCGCGGTATCCGTGCGCTTGACCGTGGTCGCCTCGAACGAAAACGTCTCGGGCTCGGGGTTGGTCCACGCAACGGGAGGCGTCGAGCGCGCGCAGTGGGCGAAGAGCCCGAGCGCAGCGATCGTCGAAACAGTGCGAGAGAGGGTCATCTTCATCGGCAGTGGGGTGGTACCCGAACCCGAGCCCGCCGAAAAGTGCGCCTGCCGTCTCCGGTCGGTGTAGTGGGGAGGACGCTCATGGCATTTCCGCTGAATCCCGCGCAAAAGGCTGCCGTCGAGCACCCTGGCGGTCCGCTGTTGATCATCGCGGGCGCAGGCTCGGGCAAGACACGCGTCATTACCCAGCGAATCACCCGGCTGATCGAGCAGGGAAACCTCCCTTCGACGATCTTCGCGGTGACCTTCACGAACAAGGCCGCCGCGGAGATGGCCGAGCGGCTCGAGCACCAAGTCGGCAAGATCGCGCACGACGTGTGGATCAGCACGTTTCACGCGCTCGGCGCAGAGATCGTCCGTCGCGAGGCCAAGCACGTGGCCGCGGGCGAGAAGTTCGTCGTGTACGACGCGGCCGACACGCTCGGCGTCGTCAAAGAGATCCTTCGAGAGCTGAAGCTCGCGAACAAGAGCTTGGACGCAGGCGCGATCCTCGCGCGGATTTCGCACGCGAAGAACGCCCTCATCGACGTGGACAAGATGCCCGTCGAGAGCGACTACGACGAGGTCGCGGTGCGCGCCTACCCGCGCTACGTCCAGACGATGAAGCGCCTCAACGCGCTCGACTTCGACGATTTGATCTTGGTTCCCTTGAGGCTCCTGCGCGAAGTGAAGGAGATCCGCGAGCGCTGGCACCAGCAAGCGCGGCACTTGCTCGTCGACGAGTTTCAGGACACGTCGATCGCGCAGCTCTTGTTCGTGCAGTCCCTCGCGGGGCCGCGCAAAGAGGTCTTCTGCGTGGGCGACGACGACCAGAGCATCTACGGCTGGCGCGGGGCCGAGGTGAAGAACGTCATCGAGTTCGCCAAGTATTTTCCAGGGGCGCGGACGGTTGCGCTCGAGCAGAACTACCGCTCGCGACAGCCCATCTTGGACGTCGCAAACGCGGCCATCGCGCCGAGCGAGCGGGCGTATCCGAAGAAGCTCTTCAGCGACAAGAAGCAGGGCGAGAAGCCCGTCCTCGTCGAGTGCGACACGCACGAGAGCGAGGTGCGCTTCGTGATGGACACGATGCAGGCCGCGCTTCGCGACGGGCTCAAGCGCTCGGACATCGCGGTGCTCTATCGCTCCAACGGCCTCGCCAAGCCCTTCGAAGAGGCCCTTCGCCTCGCCAACATCCCCTACAAGCTCATCGGCGGAACGAGCTTCTACGAGCGTCGCGAGGTCAAAGACCTCTCGGCGTACCTGCGCCTCGCGGTGCACCTGCAAGACGACATCTCGTTTCGTCGCGTGGTGAACTACCCGACGCGAGGCATCGGCGACACGAGCTTCGAGCGCATCGAGCGCCACGCGCGCGCGCATGGAAAACACCTGTTCGAAGCGTCGAAGAACTGGCACTCGATCAAGGACCTCGACGACCGCGCCGGGCGCTCGCTCGAGATGTTCGTGAAGATCGTCGAGACGACGCGCGCGCAGATCGAAGAGGGCAAGACGCTCGTCGAGACTGCAAAATGGCTCGCCAACGAGATCGGCTTGTACGCGGACATCATGGCGGCGGGGCCGACGGAGGCGACGGCGACCAAGCGCTGGGGCAACATCGAAGAGTTCTATCGAACGCTCGAGCGCATCCCGTGCACGAGCTTGAAGGACGCGCGCTCGGCGCTCGCGAAGCTCTCGCTTCGGTTCAGCGAAGAAGAAGAAGACCCAGGACAACAAGTGGTCCTCTCGTCGCTTCACGGCTCGAAGGGGCTGGAGTTTTCTCTGGTTTTTCTCGTCGGCTGCGACGACGGGATTATTCCCCACTCGCGCGTCGACAACCCCAAGGCCACGGACATTCAGGGAACGTTGGACCCCGCCGAAGAGCGACGGCTCTTCTACGTGGGCGTCACGCGCGCGAAGGACAAGCTCTACATGTTGCGCGCGAAGACCCGCGCGTATCGCGGCGGAGCCAAGCCCATGATGCCGTCGCGGTTTCTGCGGGATGTTCCGCTCGAGCTCTACGAGCGACGGTCGTACGCAGGGCCGCCCGTGATGGGCGCGACGGACATGGCCGCCAAGGCGCGCGCGGCCCGAGAGCTGCTCGCGAAGCTCAAGGGGTCGACGCCGACGCCGTGACAAAGGGCGTCCCGACCGGGTCCGAGCGGAGTGCGCCAATGATTTCCGCGCTACGCTCGTCGGACCCGTCGCCCCTATGCTGCGCTGTCCTCACTGCACGCGAATCTACGACTCGCACGTCGAGCGTTGCCCGAGGCACGGCGCGCTCGAGCCGTGCGACGCCGTTCGACTCTGCGACGCGCTCGAGCACGATCGCTCGACGCGGTCGCCCTCCGAGGTGCTCGCGCTGATCGACGCCGCGCTCGCCGCCGACAGCGCCGGCGGAACGCAGCTCTCTCCCAAACAGCTCTACGTCGCGAAGGGAGCGACGCTCGCCTTCGCCGGGTACGCGGGACTGCCGCCTGCGGACGCGCTCGACGACGCGTTGCACGACCCGCTCGACGTCGCTCGCAAGAGCGAGCGCGAGCGCGAGGCGTACCGAGTCGCGGCCCTCGCGTTCGAGTTGTTCGCAGGAAGCCCAGCGTTCGTCGCGAAGAACGCGAAGGCCGTCGTCGTTCGAAAGCGGCTCGAAGCCCCGCCGTCGCTCGCGGCGGTCCGGCCCGACTTGCCCGCCTCCGTGTCCGCGCTCGTGTCGTCGGCGCTCGATGATCGCGGCGCGAGTCCCGACGCTGCGGCGTTCGTCGCTGCGCTTCGAGCGGCAGTGGCGTCGTCGCAACCAGCGTTCGCCGAGGCCGCGCTCGCGGCTCCTTCGCCGGCGATGGGCGCCCCGATCCGCGCGTCCGCACCCACCGCGATCGCGCCGTTCGGCGCGCAGAGCGCTGGGCCTCCGGCGCCGTTGGCCGCGCCTGCGCCTGCCCGAGGCAGCGGCGGCGTAATCGCGATCGTCGTCGTGGCCGTGTTGCTCGCGGCGTTCGCAGGCAGCGCGATCTTTTTCGTGAGCGGTCGCTCGAGCCCGTCGAGGGTCGGGCACGAAGAGCTCCACCAGAGTTCGGCAGCGGATCAACCCGCGATGCCGATGCAGACCGCGCAGGGCGCGAGCGCGACCGTCGCGCCTTCGACCCCGATCGGCGTGACGACACCCACGCCCACGCCTACGCCCACGTCGCCCTCGAACGGGCCAACGACCAGGACGACGGTCACGGGCCAGTCGTCGCCGAATGCCGCGGATATTCCCAACCAACCGGGGACGAGGCGCCAAGTTCGGCGCCCGGGTGGAGGCGGTCGCGACGACGGAACGGCCAGCGATTCGCTGACTCCCGCGCCTCTCGAGCCACCGGCGCCCGCCCACGGCACGTCGCTCTCGTCGAACGACACCCCGAGGCCGGCCACAACAGAGCCCGACCCCCAGCATCGCTCGGCTGGAGGCGCCGGCGCTCCGACGCGACGCGAAGGCACGACCAACACCGTCGATCCGCCCGCGCCCGGTCGCTCGGAGCCCGCGAGCGTCGAGGCGCCCACGTCGAAGGCTCCGTGGCTCGCCGGCGTGGCGATCAGCGCCGCGTTGATTTTGTGCGCGCTATTCTTGTGGCGTCGCGCGCGCAACAGCGCACGCGCCCTCGCGCCGTCGTCGAACGCGCCCGAGGCGCCCGCGACGCGCGCGGCCCTCGTGGCGACGCGCAACTCGATCACGGACAGCGTTCAGCTCCCGCACCCAGCGTATTCGCAGACGATTCCCGCAGCGGGCTTGGCGAACTCCGGCGGCGCTGTGGACGCGCTCGCGCGGACCGAGGTGGTCGACGCGTCCGTTCCGGGAGGCGCGCGGTCGAGCGCCGCGACGCAGCGGCAGCCCGCGGAGTTCAGGCCATTTTCGATCGGCGCGTACCAGTGCTTCGAGCAGCTCGGCGAGGGCGCGATGGGCATCGTGTACAAAGCGCGCCACGAAGCGTCGGACAGGCTGTGCGCCGTGAAGGTGCTCGTCCCCGACCTCGCGGAGAGGCCCGACGCGGCGGCGCAGTTTCGTCGCGAGGCCGCGCTCGCGGCGAGCGTTCAACACCCGAACACCGTCGTCGTGTACGACTTCGGCGAGCTCGACGGAGGGTTGCTCTACCTCGTGATGGAGCTGCTCGACGGCCGCACGCTCGAGGCGCTCATGCGCGAGCGAAGGCCCTCGAAGCTCGAGGCGCTCGAGCTCGTTCGACAGTTGAGCGACGGGCTCGACGCGCTGCACAGCGCGGGCATCGTTCACCAAGACCTCAAGCCGCAGAACGTCATGGTGATCGACGAGAACAAGTCTCGACCCGTCGTGAAGATCGTCGACTTCGGGCTCGCGCGGCTCGTGGGCGCTGATCCGATCGAAGCGCCCTCGGGCATGCGTCGCATCTCGGGAACGCCGCTCTACATGGCGCCCGAACAAGCGAGGGCCGACGATCGGATTGGGCCCAGCGCCGATCTGTTCGCGCTCGCCGTGGTCGCGTACGAAGTCCTCGCGGGGACCGCGCCGTTCGAGCTCGACGGACGCACGGTGTCGCAGGTCGTCCTCGAGCGCGCGTCGGGGCACTTTCGCGCCAAGCCCACAGGCCGCGCGGAGCTCGACGCCCTCTTCGAGCACGGGCTCGCCGCGGATCCTTCGCTTCGCCCGTCGTCAGCGCGAGATTTCTTCGCAAAGATGAGCGCGGCGGTCGCGGCCTGAGCAGAGGCCCCTCTGACGCGCTGAGCGCCCGGTACGCGCTCGGCTGACACGGAGCAATTGGTGCTGCGCTCCGTCGCCGTTCGCGCGACAATCGTCGATCTCGTACGAGTCAACCGGCTCGCGAATCGGAGGCGTCGTCATGCTTGTCGCGCGAAGAAACGGCTTGTTGGGGTTGTCGCTGCTCGTCGGCGCCGTCGCGTCGCTCGGCGCAGCGTGCAGCGAAGATCCGATGATGATGAACCTGCCCGACGGAGCGCGGCCCGACGTTCCCGTCGCAGATTCGCCTCGCCCTCCGATCGATGGGACGGGGCCCGTGTGCGTCGACACAGACATGGACGGCGTCGCCGACAACCTCGAGACGACGGGCGACACCGACGGCGACGGAACGCCGAACGCCCGCGACGACGACTCCGACGGCGACGGCTTCAGCGACGAGATCGAGGGGCGCCGTAACTATCCGGGCTACGAAGCCATGGCGCTCCCCGCGCTCGTGTGCGGCGCTCCGCCCGCGTCGTGCGACAGCGACGCGACGCCCAATTTCATGGACACCGACTCGGACGACGACGGGTTGACCGACGCCGAAGAGCGCGAGGCGCGCTCGAATCCGTGCGCGAGCGACACGGACATGGACGGTGTTCCCGACCTCACCGAGCGCGCGGCGGGCAGCGACCCCACGAGCGCCACGAGCATGCCTCCGATGGGAGCGCTCTACGTCACGCTGCCGCACAGCACGCCGGCCAACCCGCAGCCGCATCAGTTTCGCGAGTTCGAGTTTCAGACCCGGATCCGCGCGGCGGACATCATGTTCTTCGTCGACACGACGGGCTCGATGCAGCGCACGATCGACACGCTGCGCACGACGCTCTCGACGCGGATCGTGATGCCCCTCGTGGCGATGCTCGGCGGAGCGGACGTGCGCTACGGCGTCGCGGATTTCAGGGACGTCCCCAACGGGACCTACGGCGCGTCGAGCGACTGGATCCTGCGTGTACGGCAGAAGCCCGACGCGAACGCGTCGCTCACGCTGACGGCGATCGGACAGATGCGCGCTGCGCTCGGCGGCGATTGGCCCGAGTCGCAGGTCGAAGCGCTCTACCAAGCGCTCGAGGGCGACGGGATCACTGGACACGAGTCGGACGACACCCCCTCGCGAACGATGGGCGGGATGGGCTGGGCCGGTCGCGTCAACCGCGACGCGCACTGCGACGGAGTCCCTGGCTCGTTCGGGTGGGGCTGCTTCCAGACGGGCCGCGTGCCGATCCTCGTGTTGTTCAGCGACGCTGATTGGCACAACGGAGCGTTCGGGTCCTACCCGTACTCGGACATCCGAGGCATGCACAACTATTCAAACCTGCGCGCGGCGATGCTCCGCCGCGGGGCGTACTACGTCGGGATCGACGTCGGAATGGGCCGCGACACGTTCGTTCAGTCCGAGCAGCTCGCGCGCGAGTCGGGGACGCTCGACGCGATGGGCAACCCCATCGTGTTCAACAACCCCGGCGGCGGCCCCGAGATCGCGGACTCCGTCGTCACCGCCATCACGTCGATCATCAACGGAACGCGGCAGAATATCACCACGCGCACGGACCCCGACGCGATGGAGATGCGCATCGCCGCCCCGCGCACGACGGCGGACTTCGTCAAAGCCGTCACGCCGCTGCGCGGGATGCCCGACGCGCCCGCGGGCTTCGATCGCTTCGACGCGACGACGTTCTTCAACGTCGCGCCCTCGACGCGAGTCACGTTCCGCGTGGATTTTCACAACGATTTTCAGCCTGGTGGTCGCACGGCGCAGCTGTTTCGAACGACGATCGTCGTGCTCGGTCGCGCGAACTCGGAGGTCGATCGGCGGCCGGTGTTCATCATCGTTCCTGGCGCGGACGCGAACGTCCCTGGTTGATCGACGCGTAGACGGAGAAGCACCATGAGCACGGACCCCAATCACCACGCTCGAAGCACCCTCCGCCGCGTCGCGGCTGGACTCTTCTCGACCCTCGCGCTCGCGCTCGTCGCGTGCAGCGAACCCCCTGTGATGGTCAACGACTCGGGCCAGCGGGACACCGGCACGAGCGACATGGGCAACACGCCGACGGACACGGGCGTGATGGACATGGACACCGGCGTCGACCCCGGTGACGGCGCGACCACGGACACGGGCGTCATCGGCATGGACTCGGGCGTCGATCTCGACGGAGCGAGCAGCCCCGACGTCGTGCTGCCCGACGTTCCTCCGCGCGACACGCGAACGACCTGCGTCGCGGGGACCGTCTCGTGCGCCACCGCGGATCGCACGCGAACGTGCCTCGATGACGGCGGCTTCAGCGAGAGCGACTGCCCCGCAGGACAAGTGTGCGTCGAGGGCCGCGGCTGCTCCGCGTGCGAGCCCGGAGCGCGTCGCTGCACCGCCGACGGAGCGCGCGTCGAAGAGTGCGCGATGGACGGCATGACGTGGTCCGCGATGACGACGTGCAACACCGCGGGCGGCGAAGTGTGCGAGGGATTTCGCTGTGTGAATCTCTGCCAACGCGCGGCGGGGCAGCGCAGCTACCTCGGCTGCGAGTACTGGCCGACGACTTTGCCCAACCCCGCGCTCAATCGAACGGCGTTCACCTTCGCGGTCACGATCGCCAACCCCAACGCGTTCGCCGTGTCCGCGACGTTCACGGGCGGCGCGCTCACCGCGGCGCGCACTGTCACCGTGGGCGCGAACACGACGCACACCGAGACGCTCCCGTGGGTCAACGCGCTCGCGAGCGCGACGACGAGCGTGCTCGCCGCGGGCGGCGCGTACCGGCTCGTCACCAACGCGCCAGTCGCTGTGTATCAATTCAACCCGCTGCAGTTTCAGTCGGCCAGCACCAACTCGTTCACCAACGACGCGTCGCTCTTGCTCCCGACGCACGTGCTCACGCGCAACTACTCGCTGATCACTCACGGCGCGTGGGCGTTTACGACCACGAACTACGGCGACACCGGCGCGATCGTCGGCACCGTCGACGGCACGATGGTGCAAGTGCAGCTCCGCGCGACCATCAGCGGCGGCGCTGGCGTGACCGCAGCCACCGCAGGAACGACGCAAACCTACCGGCTCAACCGCGGCGACGTCGTCGTGCTCTCGTCCGCGCCCGCCAACGCGACGTGCACCGCGGTCAACGGCGACCTGACGGGGTCCGTCGTGACAGCGAGCGCGCCGGTCGCGGTGTTCGGCGGCCACCAGTGCACGCAGATGCCGTGCGGCTCGGTCGCGTGCGATCACCTCGAGGAGCAGCTCTTTCCCGCGGAGACGTGGGGGCAGAGCTTCATCGTGTCGGGCCTGCGCGAGCGCGGCGCGTCCGAGCCCTCTGTCATTCGCATCCTGTCGCGCACCGACGCGAATGTGCTGACGTTCACGGGCATCGCGCGCCCCGCGCAGTGCCCAGCGATGCTCAACGCCGGACAGTTCTGCGAGTTTCAGACGGTCCCAGACTTTCAAGTCAGCGGGAGCGCGCCGCTCTTGATCGCGCAGTACATGATGGGCCAGGGCGCGGTCGCGGGCGTCGGTGATCCCGCGATGGTGCTCGAGGTCCCGACGCAGCAGTTTCGAACGAACTACGTCTTCAACGTCCCCGCGTCGTACACGACGAACTTCGTGACCGTCGTCTACGCGACGGGAACCGTTCCGCGCATGGACGGCACGCCGATCACCGCGGGCGTCGCCGTCGCAGGGACGCCCTGGTCCGTCACGCGCTTCGCGACGACGCCCGGCTCGCATCGCATGACGGGAACGCTCCCGTTCGGGATCAAGGTCACCGGGACCGCGAGCTTCACGAGCTACATGTACCCAGGCGGCCTCGACCTCAACCAGCTCACGGCGATGTGAGCCGCGCGCGGGGGCGCTGTTCGTACGGCGATTGTCCACGCGGGCTCTACACGGCTCGACGCGCTCGCCGGTACACTCGCGCGCGATGAAGCTTCGCCCCCGCTCTCGCGCGTCGTTCGCGCTCGTCGCCGCGGCCGCGCTCTCGTTGCCGGCCGTCTCTTCGGCGTGGCCGTTCGCAGAGAACATCACGCGCGCGCAGGCCGCGGACCCGATGCAGTGGCCCAACGATCCGGGCTACGCACGGCACTACCCGCACTGGTCTTGGATCCCCACACGAAATCAAACGCTCCCCGGCTTTCGAACGGACGAGCTCATGATCGGCGCGGGAAACAACACCGATCGCGCCTGGGGATTGAGCACCGGCGACGCGCGCGTGCTCATCGCCGTGCTCGACTCGGGCATCCAGTGGGACGAGCGAAACCTGCAGCTCGCGGCGGCCATCAACATCGGCGAGGCGCCCTTTCCGCAGCGCGCAGACGGAAGCGCGTTCAGCGCGCACGACGCCGACGGCAACGGTCGGATCGACGTTCGCGATTGGATCAACGACCCGCGCGTGCCGTGTGGAACGGCGCTTCCGCACCCGATCACCAACTGCCGCGACGCGATGAACATGCCCAACGATCCCAACCGCAACGGGATCTTGGACGCGGGCGACCTCATTCGCGTGTTTTCGAACGGCGTCGACGAGGACAACAACGGCCTCGTCGACGACATCTCGGGCTGGGACTTCTTCAAAGACGACAACGACCCCTACGACGACACGCGCTACGGCCACGGAACGGGCGAGGCCGAAGACAGCACCGCCCCCGCGAACGACGGCTTGGGCGGAGTCGGCGGCTGCCCCGATTGTCAGTTCGTCCCGCTGCGCGTCGGCGACTCGTTCGTGACCGACGCAAACGACTTTGCGCAGGCGGTCTTCTACGCGTCCGACGCGGACTACGGCGCCAACCGTCGCGTTCGCGTCGTGCAAGAGGCGCTCGGCTCGCTCAACCTCCCGCAGTTCGCGCAGCACGCGATCGACTATGCGTACCGACGCGGGCTCATCGTCGTGGCGAGCGCCGCGGACGAAAACAGCCGTCACCACAACTTGCCTGGGACGGCGAACCACACGCTCTACGTGCACGCCGTGCGCGGCAACCGCGGGGTCGAGGACTCGACGACGTTCCTCGCGTTCAACAACTGCACGAACTACGGCGGGCAATTGATGCTCTCGGTCGCGGGCAACTCGTGCTCGTCGCAGGCCGTCGGCGAGAGCTCGGGCATCGCGGGGCTCGTGTACGCGTACGCGATGCGACGCAACCTCACGCCGGAGCTCAGCTCCGAAGAGGTGCGCCAGCTCTTCATCACGACGGTCGACGACATCAACGTCCCCGAGTCGCAGATGAGCAGCCCGATGTACAACCGCGCGTTCTACCCGTCGCTCCCGGGGTGGGACCAGCGCTTCGGCTACGGCCGCGTCAACTCGCGCAACATGCTCGAGGCCATTCGCGACGGAAAGATCCCGCCCGAGGTCGACGTCACCTCGCCGCGCTGGTTCGCGATGGTCTACCCCGATCGCACGCCGATGCTCCGCATCGAGGGGCGCGTGGCCGCGCGACGCGCGCCCAATTTTGATTACGTGGTCGAGTGGGCGCCGGGCATCGAGCCCATGGACTCGCAGTGGCGCATGGTCAACCAGCGCGCTGGCGCGACGGCTCCTGTGGACGGAGAGCTCGGCGCGATCGACGTCTCGACGCTCACCATCGACAACCCCGGCGAGCGCGAAAATCGCTACACGATCACCGTGCGCGTCCGCGCGATCGCGCACTACGGCGGCGCCGCGGGTGACGTTCGCGGCGAGTACCGCAGGGTGTTCTACGTGCACCGGGACTCGTCGCTCTTGCCGGGCTTTCCCGTGGACCTGCGGGGGTCGGGCGAGGCGGCGCCGAAGATCGCGGACCTCGACGGCGACGGTCGCGGAGAGATCATCGTGGTCAACGCGGACGGAAGGCTCCACGCGCTGCGCGTCGACGGCAGCGAGGCGCCGGGATTTCCTGTGCGCACAGGGCTCATTCGCGGCTACGACGGAACCTCCATGGTGGGCGGTCGCGTGGTGGACTACCGAAACCTCCGCGCGCATCGCATGGACACCGAAGGCCGCGTGGACTTCGACGAGGCGCGCGACATGGTGCTCTCGGCGCCCGCCGTCGCGAACATCGACGACGAGCCGAGGCCCGAGATCGTTTTGGCGACGTACGGCGGCGTGGTGCACGTGTTCAATCACGACGGGACGCCGTACGGGCGCGGGTTTCCAAGGGTGTTGCCGGACGTTCCGAGCGGCGACACGGGGACCAATCGCATCCTCGATCGCGGCGTGGCGGGCGCACCGGTGATCGTCGACCTCGATCGCGACGGCCGCGCAGAGATCGTCTTCGGCGCGATGGACGGAAAGCTCTACGCGCTCGACACGCTCACGGCGATGGATCACCCAGGATTTCCTGTGACGATTCACTACGAGCGCCAGCCGAACACCGAGTTCAACCGCGTGTTCGGCAGCGTCGGCGTCGCCAACCTCGACGGCGACATGTCCCCCGACCTCATCGTGGTCTCGAACGAACGCATCGCGATGACCAACGACAACGTGGGCCCCATCTTCGCCGTGTACGCCGACGGAACGCGGCACGCAGGCGGCCCCTTCTTGCCGGGCTGGCCCATTCCCTACGGCGGCACGGACATCCTTCCCCTCGTGGGCTCGGGCATCATGAACGCGCCCGCGCTCGGCGATGCAGACGGCGACGGACGCGACGAGCTCGCCGCGGTGGGCAACGCCAACACGGACATCTTGGTGCTCCGCGCGGATCAACGAATGTCCACCCCGCGCGAGCAACGATCGCTCAACAGCCTCGCGCTCATGGACAACGTCGCGTTCGGCTCGCGCTCGGACGACCGTATGCGCGCGCCGTTCGTTCCCGCGTTCAGCCTCCCGACGTTCGCGGATTTGCAGAACCGAGGGCGGCTCGCGTTCATCTCGTCCGGCGCCAACGCGAGGCTCTTGCAGGCGGCGAGCGGCGGCGTGGCCGCGGACTTCAACCACTTGCTCGCGGCGTGGGACGCGCAGACGGGCTCGCCGATCGCGGGCTTTCCCAAGGTGATCGAGGACTACACGTTCCTCGTGAACCCGATCGTCGCGGACGTCTCGGGCGACGCGTACCCCGAAGTGATGCTCGGCACCGGCGGCTACTACCTTCACGCCGTCGACGCCTGCGGGATCCAGCCGACAGGCTTCCCGAAATTCACGGGGCAGTGGATGGTTGGCTCTCCCGTCGTCGGCGACCTCGACAACGATGGAACGCTCGAGCTCGTCACCACCACGCGCTCGGGTTGGCTCTACGCGTGGCGCACGAGCGGCCGCACGAACGGCAACGTTCAATGGCCCACCTACCGCCACGACAACGCAAACACCGGCAACTACGGGACGCCCCTCCCGTTCGGGACGCGTCGCGTGATGGACGCGCCCGGCTACGAGTGCCCGGCGCGCATTCCCGACGGCGGATTCCCCGATGTTCCGACGGAGGACGCGAGCGCGCCGATGGACGGCTCCGTCGCTGACGCGAGCGTGCCCGACGCGAGCACGATGGACGCGACCGCAGACACGCGCGGCCCCGTCGTCGCGGGCGGCGGCTGCGGTTGTCGCGTCGACACGACGAACACGCGCGGCTCCAACGCGTGGCTCGTGTTCGCCGCGGGCGCCGCGATCGCCGCGAGCGCACGTCGCGCGCGCCGTCGCCAACCACACGCGTAGCGGGCGAAGGGCGAACCTGCCCAAAAAAGGGCAGATCTGCCCTCGCGCTATTTCTCAGGGTTTTTGGGCTATTCGAGGGTGGGCGAGCTCCAGAGGGCGTGGATTCCGCTGCCCGCTGGGTCGTTGCACGACCAGCGGATCTTGGGCCACTCGCGACGGTCTTCGAGCGTCTTTCCTACGGGGTTCGGGACGATGAAGCCCTCTTCGCGGAGGGCAACCCAAAGCCCCAAACCGTCGGTCAACGCGAAGGGCCACGCGCCGCGGAGCCACAGCGCGAGCAGCGGTCGATACGGGCAAGGAGCCTTCGCTTCGGGCCCGTTGCGCGCGAGGTTGCGCACAGCGCGCGTGGCGCACGCGACGAGCGCGCTCGGCAGCGCGAGCTCCGTCTGGTGCGACCACGGGTGGATCTTCGAGAAGCTCTTCTCGAGCGACGCGACGGTCGAGCGCGAGAGCTCGGCGTCGTCGGTCGACGCTCGGTCCGAAGCGAGCGCGCCGAGCGCTGCGAACCAGCGTCGCATCGGCGCGTGTTTGTCCTGTCGCCGATGAAACGACTGCTCGAACGCGCGTCGCGCCTCGACCGCGTCCCTGAATACACGCACCGGTATTTCGAGCTCGTCGACCCCGAGCGCGGCGCGGTGCTCGTCGACGCGATCGCGCACCCAATCGAGCGCCGCGGGCTCTTCTCGCGCGAGGGCAGTGTCGGGCTGAAACCACCGCGCGGTCGAGAGTTGCTCGAGCAGCACGCGCACCGCGGCGGTGTGCGCGCCGAACGAGCGCGCCAACGGATGCACCGCGTCCACGGATCGACGATGCGCGTTCCATCGCTCGACGACGCGCGTGCGTCGTGCGTCGGCGAGCGCGTCGAAGGTCGTTCGAAGCTCGATCATGGGCTGTCCCACCGCGACCGTCTGCCCCTCGTTGACGAGCGAGCGGACGACCTCGCCCTCGACTCCGAGCGGAACATCCAACGTCACCTTGTCCGAGTCGATCATCAACGCCGGCTCGTCTGCGCCGACACGACGGCCCGGGCGCGGCGTCTGCGCGATCACGCCCTCGGGGTTGGACTCGCCGAGAAACGGCACGCGAATCGTGACGGTGACAGCGTCCGCTGCTTCGCGAACACGAGGCTCGGCGGGCGCGGACAACCCAGGGAGCGACTCGATTTCGCAGAGCGCGTCGTACAGGGCCGCGAGCGAGCGATCCGCGGGTCCGAGCAACGCTTGCGTCGCGATCGAGCGCGAGAGGCGCGTGGGCGCGGTGTTGACCTCGAGGATCGTCGCGCCCTGCGCCGCTGCGAGACGAGGCAATTCGCTCGCGGGCGCCACGTCCATCGCGCACCCCACCACCACGAGCAGGTCGCATCGGGACACGACGGACGCCGCGCGATCGAGCGCTTCGCTGTCCACCCACTCGCCGAACAGGACGACGTCTGGGCGCAGCGCGGGCCTCTCGCATCGCGCGCAGATCACGGCCCGCTCGTCCGCGATGGACCTCGCGAGCTCGATCGCCGATCGCGTGGATGGCGCTCCGCATCGCGCGCAGATCGCGGAGCGCTCGAGCGAGCCGTGCAGCTCGATGATCTCGCGTGGAGCGCAGTCGCTCCGAGCCGCGCGCTGGTGCAGCCCGTCGACGTTTTGCGTGACGATGCTCGCGACCCTCGGGAGCGCCGCGATGACGTGGTGTGCGTCGTTGGCGCGAAGCGCGTCGCGCCCGACCATCGCCGCGACCGAGTACCAGAGCGTCAGCGGATCGAAGTGCGTGACGGTGACAGCGGCGTCTTTGTCGAAGCGCTTCCAGAGCTCTTTGCGCGTGGCGAGCCCGCTGGCGCGGGAGCAACCTGCGCCCGTCAGAACCACGACGCGCGCGCTCTTGTGCACGAGCCACGCCGCGTGCGCCGCGGTGATCGATGTGGACAACGCTGCGCTCGAACTGCGTTCGCTCGACGCCGAAGCGAGGTCGTCGCCGGCGGCGTCGAGGTCGAGCGTCGCGGGAGAGTCGTCGCTGAGAATGGGCTCGGAGATGGCCGCGATCATCGATCGGGCGTCGATGCGCGCGCCCTCGCGAGTGAACACGAGGTCCGCGAGCATCCCTGCGATCCGCGCGCGAACGATCGGTGGAAATGCTGGGGAAGTGTCGGTCGCATCGTCGGCGATGGCGCGCTCGAGCGCGCGCGTGGCGGTGGCGATCGCTCCATCGAGCCTGGCGAAGATCCCACGGTAATACCAGCTGACGCGATGGGCCGGGTCCGCGGCGAGGGCGCGATCGACGAGCGACGTGGCCGCGGCGTTGTCGCCCGCGAGCCTCGCGTGCAGGGCGTGCTGCGCGAGGACGGGCGCGCGCGAAGGAGCGAGCGCGACAGCGGTGGCAGAAGCGACGAGCGCTTCGTCGAAGGCGCCGAGCAGCCGCGCGACGAGGGCGAAGTTGTGGTGCGCGACGGGATCGAGCGCGTCGAGCGCGATGGATCGCGAGAGGGCGTCGAAGGCTGCGCGCGCGTGGCCCGCGAGGAGCGCGCGGGTTCCCTCTTGGCGAAGCGCGAGCGCGGAGACGGGCACGACGGGGATCGTACGGCGGGCACGGGGTGCTCGTCGCTGCGTTTGGTGATTCGCGGCCCGAACGAGAACGGCAAATCTGCCGGACGTTGCGGTGGAAGTGGCGACGATCCGTTGATGCGTCGGGCGCGAACGTATCGAAGTGAGTCTCGACCACGCGAGCTCCTGACCATTGCCGCGCGGTCGCTTTGTGCAAAGCTCCGTGCAGGATGGGAATGGCGTTTTCGATTCCGCTTGTTCGCGCGGACGGAACGGGGAGGTACGAGAGCGGAAGCAGCTTCGGTGCTGACGAACTCTACAAGCTCACCCCGCTCGATCCCTCGTTGAAGAATGACCTGGCGAAGAACACCGAGAGTATTCTTGGGCTTCGAGGCGGTCTGTACTTCTACGCGGGCTGGGCCAACGCGCGCTTCGGGCCGGTCGTGTTTGTCTTCGACGCGGCATTGCTGCGCGAAGTGAAGTTTCGCGGTGACTGCTCGAGCTTCGACAC
Organism: Myxococcales bacterium; assembly: GCA_016793325.1. Lineage (GTDB taxonomy): Bacteria > Myxococcota_A > Polyangia > Polyangiales. The sequence goes on from JAEUKI010000024.1 coordinate 128,880, forward strand.
TGGGGGACTCATGCAGCGTTGGTTGCACCTCGGGATCGAGCCTGATGAGCGCGTTCTTGTGGATTGGGCGCGACGAAACACTTGGCCGCTACAGCGGTTTCGTGCACGCCTGCGCCAACACGTCCTTGCGCACCACCGTGCGACGACCGCGGTGCCCGACCGGCACGCGCTCGTCGCGTACCTGCGCGGTGATCGCCCTCGGCTGCCCGACCCCGAAGGACGCTTCGCGCATCCGAGCAACCTTCGCTACGCCTGGACGTGGGAAGTGCGACTCCGCGACCCGCTCGATCTCAAGTCTCCGAGCATCCACAAACATCTGCGTCGAATCGTCATTCAAACGAACGCCAGCGCCGCGCTGGATCGCTTGATCGATGCGGACGCGACTCCCGCAGCGAGTGTGCTCTGGGATCAGTGGCACCGGACTGGAATCTGGGTTCGAGCCGACGATCCCCACGAACACGTGACGCGATGGCTGATCGCTTGCGCGCAGACGGGCACTTGGCAAACTGGGTGAAGAAATGAGCGTCGAGATCGTCGGATTCAACGGTGTTTCAGCTGCGCTCGTCTGCGGGTTGCACCGCGCGGTCTGGAGAGACAAGGAGGGGCTCTTCGAGCTCAACGAGCTGCATGATGGTTCGAGCAAGCGTTGCTCGGTGTTCGAGCCGGATTTCGATCGAGCGATCGAGAGAGGCCACGCGACTGCGGTCGCCGGTAGCGTCGATCGCGCCTCGCCGTGGGTGCTCGTCGCGTCGCGCTCGTTCGCGGACAGCGACGGCGTGAGGGTCCGGATGACGTCGATGAAGTCCAGCGAGCGCGGCTTCCATTGGTATGCGGATGACAAGCAATCGCTGCGCGAACTTGCTGCCGCGTGGTCAGCCGCGCTCGTCGTCGCGCTCGAACAACAGTGGCGCGGTGCGAATCCAAATGCGCCGCCTGCCTTCGATCTCTGGCTTCGACACATCACGCGGTTGCGCGCGGCGTACTCGGTCACGTTGAATCCAGCGGAAGCTGATCGATGCGCGCTGCATATGCTCGCGCTTGGCCAGCGCATCGAAGAGAAGCTGCCTGCCATGCAACGAGCGGTGGCTCGGCTTGGAGACGGCGAGCTCGCGCACGACAAGTCGATCGTTGAACGAGCCGCAGAGTTTGGCGCACAGTACGGTGCTGCCGCACAGAGAGCGCAGCGGAACCCGTCCCTGCTGCAGGGCGCGCGCGCGAATCCGATCAGTCCTCCCCGAACTGGGCCCTTCCTCGCCCTGAATTGATCCCATGTACGCAACCGCGATGTTCGTCCGCGCACTCGATGGAAGCGAGAGCACTTCGCTCGCCCTCTACTCGCATCCGAACAGCACGCACGTCGACTTCTCGAAGGTCGAAGAGATCGCCGACCTGAATCCAGGGCAGCTCGTGCGGTCAGTAGGCGGAGGCATGAGTCGCAGCATCTTGGCGTTGATCGACGTCACCGGGCCGGACGGCCTCTCCCCCGAATCGCTTCGCGCTGTTCTCGATCGCATCGATCGGAGTCAACCGAGCGGCACACGAACGCTCGAGGCTCCTTCGCGCGGTGTTCGCTGGCATGTGATCGCGCCACACCAAAGACGCACAACCATCCTGCTCGGACAGCTCGTGGATGAACTCTGCGACTTCTACGCTGCGTCGAGTGTCTCCGCGCCTGCGGGCATCGAGGTGCTTGTGGAAGAGAACGAAGAGGGGCTGCTCTTCTCGCTCGCCGAGCCGACGAAGAAGCGACTCCAAAACCAGCATCCAGACCGAGTGATCCCGAAGACGCTGCTCATCAACCGCGACACGTTTGTCGCAATGGACATGGCTGGCCGCGCAGATTTGGGGACGTTTGCGTCGCTGGTCACCGGTCTCGACGACGCCGAGCTCCGGGAGAACAACGCCGTCATTGTTGGCAAAGACAACAAGAAGCAGTTCTGGCGCGCGAAGTAACAACGCCGCTGCGGTGCTTCGACGGTTGAACCGCGCTTGTTGTGCGTCGGGCGGAGGGAGCTCCTTCGACCCGCCCATCGTGCGAGTACCGCTGGGTATGCGCGGCGATACACCCGGCTGTACCCGCATCCCACGTTTTCAAAACGAAAACGGAACGATCGGGATGTCGATGCTGAGCGACGCGCCCGCGCGCAACGCTGGGATCGTCTCGGTGCGCCCACCGCCGTAGTCCACCTCGCGCCCGAACGGCATCACGTTGGCGCCCACGGACAACACGAGCGGGCTTCGCGCGATGTTGAGCCGCGCGTACAGACCCGGCGCGAGAAATTGTCCCGGGCTCGTCTGCGTCCGCGGGTTGCCCATCGCGCCCATCGGCGCCGCGAGCCCCGAGGCCGCGGTCGACGCGCTCACGAGCGCGCCGAGATCGATGATCGGAACGAACACGCCGAACGCCCACGATCGCGCGCCGAGCGGACGCGTGAGGTCCAACCCCACCGGCGCGTACGGCGCGATGTACGCCCCCGCGGCGACACCACCGCTGCCGAAGAGCACTTCGGCTCCGCCGCCGACGCCGACGAAGCCGTTCAACCACAGGCCAGGGTGCTCGTGTTTTCCCTGCCAGGATCCAGGCGGAGCCGCGAAGGCCGAGATCGCTGCCTCCGCTTGCCGCGCCGTACGCGCGCTCGCGAACTCTGCGCCGAGCGCGAGGACGCGCAGCGAGATCGACGCCCGCGCCTCGAGCGGGACCGCGAGCGTTCGGAGCATTCCTGCGGTGGCCGCGAACACGCGCGCCACGTCGCCCGTGGCCATCGCGTCGAACACGGGGAGCGCGCTGTCGAGCCCGCGCTCGACGGGCGCGACGGTGGTTCCGTTGTTCGCGAGCGCGATCGTCAACCGAAGCGCCGCGGACAGGTTGAGCGCGAGCGTCGCGATGCGAGAGCGGCGCGTGCTCTCGCTGATCGTCGGGTTTCCGAGGTCGTCCGCCGCGCGCTGCGCGTCGTGCGCGCGTCGCGCGAGCTCGAAGAGCGTCGGCAGGGCCGTGTCGGGGATCGCGCGGCCGCGAATCGAGGTTCCCAACACGATTTGCACCAAGCGCGCGCGGGTCGTCTGCGAGACGCGGTCGCCCTGCGACGCGGCAACCGCCATCGCGAACGCGACGCGCTTGTACGCGCGAAGCCCCTCGCGCGTCGGAGCGACCAGCGCTTCGGGCTGCGTCCACGTCGAGAGCTCTTGATCGAGCGCGTCCGCGACGGCCGCCGGCGTCGAGCGCCGCGCGAGCGACGCTGCAAACGCGAGCCCGAATCGCCGACTGAACGACGGTTCATCGGTCACGGGCCCCGCGTGCACGAGCGCCCACCGCGGCAGCTCGATCACGTCGCGCTCGAACGCCGTGCGCAGCCCTGCGCCGAACGTCGGCCCGGCCAACGCCTGCTCGGGCGACCCCAACAGACCGCACGTGTTCGTCAGCGGAACATCGTCGCCGCACGCCTCGGCGCGAATGCGGTCGGTGACCCCGCGCTGCAGCTCGACCCTCGCGCGCTCGACAAGAAAGCTCGCCAGCCCCTGCGTCACCACTTCGAACAGCGCGCTCGCGCTCGCGAGCGAATCGACGCTCTCTCCGAGCGCCCGCGAGTCGTCCACGCGCACGGACCCCTGCGCTCCGCCGGACACGTCCGCGCCGACCGACAAGAAGCCCTCGAGCTCGACGCTCGTCGTGAGCTGCCCCGCGGCGAGACACCGGTACGCGCTGCACCGTGTCGAAGCCCCGGACTCGCAGCGATCGATCGCCACCGCGAAGCGCGGGCTCGCCGCCAGTCGATTGAGCGTCGCTTCGTGCTCGGCCCCGGTCGCCGCCTGACACTGCACCTCGACGCTCGTCGCGACCGGCGCGGTCTGGGCCGACACGGTCGACGGCGCGAGGGACGCGATCGCGAGCGCCCCGAGCATCGGCGCCGCGCGTCGAAGGCGCGCGAGGTGGGCGCGAGGGTGACCGTGGTCGACTTTGTTGTGTGTGCGTGTATTCATGGTGTCGCTGCGTTTCCAGGGCTGTTCGTCGCGGGCTGGGTCGTGCACCGCGGGGTCGGGTCGAGGCCGAGCGTCGAGAGGATCGACGCGGGAGAGAGCCATCGCGGTCGCGCGCGGCCGCTGCGCGTGCTCGCGTAGTGCCAGCAAGGGGCGTCATCGAGGTCGACGACGGGGAGCTCGTCGCGCGGCGGATTGAACGGCGCCGACGAGCGGACGTCCGCGCTCGCGCCCGCGACGCAGTCCTGCAGACAGAAGAGCGCTCCCGCGGCGTCGGTGCGCGCTTCGCCGCACAGCGAGAGCGTCTCGACCGCAGCAGGAACGACCTCGAGCAGGACCTCCACGCGTCGCGCGGCGTCGCACTTGCCTCGATCCGCCTGCTGGCACTCGGGCAGCTGCGAGAAGAACACGTCGCTCGCGCCGAACACCGCGACGCTCGTCGTGATCCCCGCGCTCGTGCGCGGATCGACGGGGCCAAGCTGCGCTTGCGCGCGCATGGGCGCTTCGATCCCCTGCTGGATCGCGTGCGCGACGCGGGCTGCGCGGCAGTACGCGAGTCGGTCGTTCGCCGCGACCCAGTCCGGATCGCCGGGACGAAACGTGCCTCGCGCCGCAGCCGTGCTCCCGAACGGGGCAGGGAGGTCCGAGCAGCCCGCTTGTGCGCGGATGAGCTGCGATCGATCGACGGTCCCGAGCACGGCGACGCGCAGCTCGCGGATCGACGCTCCGCCGCGAACGGCGAGGATTTCTCCAGCGCACGCGAGGCGGGACGGCGCGGGCCACGACTTGACCGTCTGGCACGCGGCGCTGCGCGGGACGCTCTGCTCGAACACCGGCTCGAGCGTGTCGATCCCGAGCCCGAAGAGCACCGGTCCCTCGCAGCTCAGTCGAAAGCGCAGCCCCGTTCCGTCGGTCGCGCGAAACTCGCACGCCGGCGCGAGCGCGGCGCGGATCGCGTCGAGCCGCTCGAGCCCGTACGAGCGCAGCGTGCGCCCTTGGCGACAGCGGTCTTCTGCGCGATTGACCGCGTCGATCGCCGTGGTGGCCGCGCTCGGGTTCCACGTCGCCGTCGCGTTGAGCCGAGGTTCGACCGCGCGCGCCCCGAGCTCGTACGGGACGCGCGCCGCGCACGAGCACGCAGCCAACGACGCGATCGCCGCGAGCCACGCGCGCATCAGCGGCCTCCCGCGAGCTCGTACAGCGTCCCGACATCGAGCGCGACGAACGGCGCGACGCTCACGAACGGCGCGCGATCCGAGGACAACCGCGGGACGAACAGCGCAGCGCCCACCGTGAGCACCGCCGCGCGCACGTCGAACACCAGCGCCGGCCCCACCACGTCGAGCGCCCCGCGACCGGGCGCGAACCCGCCCACGGCCGCGAGCGAAATCTCTGTCGAAATCCAGGGCCCCGCGCTCGCTCGCGCGTAGAGCGCGGGCACGATCGCGCCGACGGCGCCCCACTGCTCCCAAGGCGAAAACCACGCGAGCCTCGGGTCGCCGAGCGCGCCCACCACGAGCGGACCCGCCGCGGCGACGACCCGCCGCGGGCGCACACGAAATCGAGCGCGCGCGATGCACGCGAGCGGCCGCGACGGTCCCTGGTCCTCCGCGAGAAACACATAGAAGTCCGCCCCCGGCGCGAGCGCGTTGGGGTCGACCACCGGCTGCGCTCGCACGTCCGCCGCGCGCGCATCGGGGCAGCGCTCGTCGCGCGAGACGACCACCGTGAGCGCCGCGCTCGCCGCGGCTCCCGCGCGCCGCGGGTCGTTGCCGATCAGCGGGATCTCCGAGACGAGCGCGCTCTCGACCGCGCCCTCGCTCCGCGCGCGCGAGCGCACGACCACCGCCCGCTCGGACCACGCGACGCGCGAGTCCAAGCCGTGCACCCGCCGCTCGAACGCGTACGTCTCGTCGTCGTCTCGCGCGAGCTGCATCCACAACGGCCCCGGCAGCGCGTCGTTGCGCGTGACGAATCCCAGGGGAATCCACTCGCGCAACGGATCGATCACCACCCATCGCGCGAGCGTCGTCGCTTGCGCCGTGCGCGCGAGCGCCTCGTCCGTCGCCGCGCGCAGCTCGTAGAGCCCGCTGCGCTCGAGCGAGACGCTCCCTCGATCATCGAGCGGAGCGCACCCCGCCTCGCGACAGACATAGAGCCCGCGCGGGTCGCCCTCGACGCCGACGCGATCGCCCGTCGAGAGCACCCACGAGAGCGCCGAGCTCGCGCGGGTCGCGCGAAGCACCACGGGCTCGGTGCGCGTGCGCTCGATCGCGTCGACTCCACGCGCGGACAGGCGCCACAACGTGCGCTCGGCCCAGAGCCGCCGCTGCGCGATGTCCCCGTCGATCGCAGCGTCGTCTTCGGCCACGACGCGACGGAGCGGCGCGCACGCATCGCGCGTCGTGAGCGTCTCGATCGCCCTCGGGTGCGCGTCGTACCGCCCGGGAATGCACACCCTCAACGGCGCGAGCGCCGCGCGCGCTTCGGTCACCGTCGGCGCGAGCGAGTCGCCGACGGGGCCGTATTTCGCGCGCATCGCGTCGCGAAACACCGCGTCCGGAACGCGCGCCGTCCACAGTTCGGACGCCCCGCTCGACTCGGTCGTGAACACAACGGGCCCGAGCGAGCGGTCCCCTCGCGCGAGCACGAGCTCGCCCGCCGCGGCAGACGCGCGGGCCTCCGCGAGCAGCTCCCTCGGGGCTCGGTCCGTCGGACGAAACGACCACACGCCGTTCGTGACGCGCGCCGCGTAGAGCGCGAGCGATTCAGCGCTCCCTTGCTGTCCAGCGGTCGCTGAAGATTCTTCAGCGAGCGACCGAAACTGTCTCTGCAAGGGCGTCGACGCGTCTCGCGCGAGCACGAGCCCCACGATCACGCGCAAGGGGTCTCGCCCCGAGCCCGCGTCGACCGAATAGCTCGCGGCCACGCCGCCCGCACAGGACGGGAGCGACGCGGGGCGCGCGGTCGAGAGCTCGGCCGAGCCCACGCGCAAGTGCGCAGGGCACGAGGCGCTCGCGGTCGTTCGCACTTCGAGCGGGCCCTCGCACGCGTGCGCCGCGGGAAGGACCTGCGGGTCGATGAGCGGACGGGTTCCCAGCGAGTCGACGCAGCGCGAGAGGAGCACGAAGGACTGACCGGGCGCGCCTCGGAGCGCAGCGGCTCGAGCCCTTCGAGACGATCGTAGACGGGGCGCGACGCCGGTCGTTGTGTTGCCTGGGGACTGCGCTCCGACGCGGCGGGCATAGATCGCGCGCGGAAGATCCACGAGCGCAAACGTGCGCGGGTTGGCGCTCCCGAAGCCTTGGGCCTCGGCGACGAGCGCGAGGTACGACCGCTCACCGGGAGCGACAGAGACCCACCGTTCGGCGTCTTGCCGAAGCGAGACCTCGCAGCCGGGCTCGACGGCGATGTCGTCGACGAGCGAGGCGACGCCCTCGGGGCTCGCCGACGGCGCGCGGCGAACGATCGCGAGGCACGGGACGTCTTGCGCGGTTCGCGGGCGAAGGGCGGGCTGAGCCTCCGCGTTCGTCGCGAAAATCCCAGGGATCGCGCAGAGCGCAGCGGCAAGCGTGATGCGCGAGCCTGCCGTTCGCAGCGCGTCGCGAGGTGATCTCGTCGTGGGCGTCATTCTCGGGCGGAGGGGGCAGCGCCGGGGTGGTAACGAACCAACGGCGGTCTTTCAATCCCGCAATCCGCCCCGAACGTGGCGGTGAGGGGAGTCCGTGGGAGCCGCGCAGTCCGTCCGCGGTCCCCCCGCCGCTGTGTGACAAGCGAGCGGCGACGCTCGATGACCACGGCGAAAGCTATGGACCTATGGCGCTGCGCTGTACACTCTCGCCCCGCGCGTCGGCTCCCACTTTCGAGGTCACGGCAGCGCTCGCGAACATCGCGGCGAACGTCGAGTGAACGACCTGGATTTTGTCACACCGTCACACCGAGCGCAGAGGAGCACCCAGAGTGAGCGTTGACATCGATGCGGTGGAGCCCGAGCCGTCCGCACCGTCCTCGGAGCCTTCGTCCGAGAAGGCGAGCTGGTCTGTTGAAGACTCCAAAGAGCTCTACCTGATCGACCGGTGGGGAGCGGGCTTCTTCGACATCAACACCAAGGGAGAGATGGTCGTTCGTCCGCTCAAGAAAAAGAGCGGCGAAGTGGCGCTCACCGAGGTGCTGAACGAGGCGCTGTCGCAGGGGCTGAAGGCGCCGCTGCTCGTGCGCTTTCAGGACATGCTCCACTACCGCGTGCGGCAGCTCAACGACGCGTTCATCCGCGCGATCGGCGAGAACAAGTTTCGTGGGACGTACCGGGGCGTCTATCCGATCAAGGTCAACCAGCTCCGCGAGGTCGTCGAAGAGATCCTCGACGCGGGGCGCCCGTACCACTACGGCCTCGAGGTCGGGAGCAAGCCCGAGCTCTACGCGGGCCTCAGCGTGCACACCGACAACGACTCGCTCATCGTGTGCAACGGCTACAAAGACGACCAGTTCATTCGCATGGCGCTCACCGGGCGAAAGCTCGGCAAGAAGGTCATCCTCATCGCCGAGAAGCTCAGCGAAGTCCGCGCGATCGTGCGCATCTCCAAAGAGCTCAACGTCGAGCCGATGATCGGCATGCGCGTCCGCCTCGTCTCGCGCGGCGCAGGAAAGTGGGCCACGAGCGCGGGCGAAGGCGCCAAGTTCGGCCTGAGCGTCGCCGAGATCCTCGAGGCCGCGCAGCTCTTGCGAACCGAGGGGCTGGCCAACGCGTTCAAGCTCCTGCACTTCCACATCGGCTCGCAGGTCCCCGACATCCTCATCATCAAGCGCGCCGTCCGCGAAGCCGCGCGCTACTACGCCAAGCTCCGCAAGATGGGCTGTCAGCTCGAGTACATCGACGTGGGCGGCGGGCTCGCGGTCGACTACGACGGCTCGCGCAGCACCTTCCACGGCTCGATGAACTACTCGGTCGAAGAGTACGCGCGCGACATCGTCTACAACATCGGCGACGTGTGCGACGACGAGCGCGTCCCGCACCCCAACATCGTGTCCGAGTCGGGCCGCGCCGTCGTCGCGCCGCACTCGGTGCTCATCGTCGAGTCCTTCGGTTCGATCGAAAAAGCGCAGGGCGCCGAGTACGTCCCGCCCGAGGTCGACCACAAGCTGCTCAAGGACCTCAAGTACACAGCGGAGAACCTCTCGGAGAAAAACCTCCTCGAGAGCCTCCACGATTTGCTCCAGGTCAAAGAAGAGTCGCAGAAGATGTTCGAGCTCGGGATCTTGGAGCTCGACGTCAAAGCCGCGGTCGACACGCTCTACTGGCAGACCGCCGAGCGCATCGCCGTGCTCTCTCGCAAGCTCGACCCCGGCGAGGTGCCCGACGACATCACGGACCTCAGTCGACAGCTCGCGGACCAGCAGATCTGCAACTTCAGCGTGTTTCAATCGCTGCTCGATCACTGGGCGCTCGGCGCGGTCTTTCCGATCGCGCCCATCCATCGCTTGGACGAAGAGCCCACCGAGAGCAGCACGCTCGTCGACATCACGTGCGACTCCGACGGAAAGGTCTCGAAGTTCATCGCCATCGAGACCGACGTCCACGAGACCCTCAAGCTCCACAGCGCGAAGAAGGGTCCCTACTACCTCGGCGTGTTTCTCACGGGCGCCTATCAGGACATCATGGGCGACCTTCACAACCTCTTCGGACGGGTCAACGAGGTCCACGTCTTTCTCGATGAAGACGAAGACTGCGGCTACTACGTCGAAGAGACCATCGCGGGCCACACCGTGAGCGACGTCCTCGCGATGGTGCAGTACGACAACCGCGACCTCGTCGCGCGCTTCAAGGCGCAGATCGACGCGGCCATCAAGCAAGACAAGCTCAAGCCCACCGAGGGCATGCGCTTGCTCGCCGAGTACGAGCGCGGCCTCAAAGAGCAGACGTACTTGTCCCTGTAAGGGTCGCTTCGCGTCGCGGGCTCGGTGGCACTACACTGCCGGCCGCGATGCAAAACGAGTCCTTTCGCTCGCCGGACGAGCAGGCGATGGTCGAGGCAGCACGGCAGCGCGCGCAGATCGCGTACGCCGAGCTGACGGCCGCCGTTCAAGAGGCACAAAGAATCAACGTCGACCTGATTCGCAAGGGAATGCAGCCGCTCCTCGTCGGGCAGTTCAACGCCCCGACGGCGACGCCGGGCACGTCGTCGTCCGCCGAGCTCGTTCGTGTGTTCGACGGGCAAGCGAGCTGGTACGCGGGCGAGTGCGCGCAGTTGAAGAGCCGCCTCGCGCAAGTGCGGGGCCAGCTCGACGCGTTGAACCGGCCGCCCGCCGCGCTCGCGCCCGCGCCGAGGCACGTCCCGTTCGGAATGAAGTTCGCCGAGCTCACGCGCGTCCCGTGGACGTGGCTTCGACTGCTGCTGTTTCCCCCGTTTGCGATGCTCGCGGCGATGCCCGTCGCGGGTCTCTACGTGCTCGGTCCGCTGGTCGCGATGGGCGCCGTTCTCGCGGCGCTCGCGGCCCTGTGGCTGTACGGGTTGCGCGTCGGGCTCAAGCGAGCGCGCCTGCTCGCGGTCGGCGACGTGGCGACGATCCTCCAGCGCACCGAGAACATCACCGGCACCCGCAACCGCAACGTCCCGATGCTCCGCGCCCTCGGGTGGAACGTCTTCGTCGAGACCTACTCGGGCCACGGTCGCAAGACGGACCTCGTCGTGCAGAGCCCCCGCGGCGCGACCGCGAAGCTCTCGGTGAGCCACGGGCCGCCGTTCGACGGCGTCGTCCTCGTCGATCCCGAGACGGGCTACGCCTGCGCCAACATCGACCTCGGATCGTGTCCGCAGCCAGACGTCTCTGGACAATGGACCGGATCGCTCTCGATGCGCACGTGGCTCACGTCGATCGGCGCGGTCGTGATGACGCTCGCCATCGCGCTCAGCATGGTGCTCTCGCCCCTCGAAGCGACGTCGCTGCTCTGAGCGAAGCTCACTTCATCACGCGAAACGTCAGATTGACCCGCTTTTCGCGGCACCGAACGCGCTCGGGAACGCGGTGCTGATAGCACCGCTGCGTCGCCCCGCCCATGATGAGCAGCGAGCCGCTCTCGAGCGCGACCGTGACGCTCGCCTTTCCGCTCGTCCCGCGTCGGAGCGCAAAATCCCTCGTCGCGCCGAGCGAGAGCGACGCGATCGGCGCGTCTCGCACGAGGTCGTGCTCGTCGTCCGCGTGCCACCCGAGCGTGACCTCACCGTCCGCGTACTCGTTGCACAGCGCGAAGTTGAAGTTCGCGTCCGCCGCACGATTGACCCGCTCGAGCAGCGATCCAAACCCTTCTGGCCACGGGTGCGCGGCGCGCTCGACGCCCGAGTAGCGATAGCGCACGCCGGGCTCGCCGATCGCGCAGCTCCGTCGGCGAACGGGGATCGCCTTTCCGAAGATCACCGGCGCTTCGGCCTCGAACGGCAGCTCCTTCGCGAGCCGTTCGAACCACCGTTCGCTCTCGTATCGATCGAGAAACGCGCTGTCGTACGAGACCCAACAGCCCCGCTCCTTGTCATCGATCAGAAGGCCCCGCGTCGCGAAGAGACTCATCGGCGACGCCGTTCGTAGCACGCGTCGATCCATCTCGGTCGCCGTCGCCTTCGGTCCAGCAATCGCGCGTCGGCGGCGCCCGCCACGCCCTCGGCGTTCGCTGTGGAAGCGCGTCGAACGCGCGCTGCGCCGCGCTCGCCCCGCCACACGCCCGCGCGAGGCAGAGCACCGCGGACTGCTGCAGCGACGAGTCCGCGGACGGCGCCGCGTCCATCGCCGCTCGAACGACGTCTGCGCCGCACGACTCACGGAGTCGAATCGCCGCGAACAACGCGGGGTCCGCGCATCGTTCGCGGGCTTGCTCGGACGACGAGAGGCACGTCTGCTCGAGGCCCGAGCTGCTCACGTAGTCGTACGGCCCCGCGAAGAGCGCCATCGCCGCGGCGCGCGCGCTCGCGCGATCCGCGCACCGGTGGACGGTCTGCAACGCGACAAGCCTCGTGAGCCCGCGCTGCTCGCCCGCTGCGAGCGCGGTCCCCATGCGCACGACAGACCCCGCGATCGTCGAGCACACGTCGCTCAGCCCCGCGCGCGCCGCGACGAGCCCGATCGCCTCGACGCGCGTGGGCGTGCACAGCGTCGGCGCTCGCGTCGCGTCCGAACACGCCGCCACCAGCGCGTTGGCCAACGCCGCGGCGCGCTCCGTCGCGATCGCGCTCGGGACTTGGCGCAACACGCTCACGATGGGCGCGCGCATGGCTCCGAGGCGCGTTCGCGCGTCGCTCGGATCGATCGCGTCGAGCGCCCTTCGCGCCAGCGCGTCGTCTCGCGAGAGCGCCGTCGCGAGCCGCTCGTACACGCTGAGCGGAAGCGCGTCGGAAGAGCCCATCGCCCAGTCGAGCGCGCGGTCGAGCACGAGCCCTTCGGTCGTCGCGACGATCCCCGTCGCGCTGATCGATCGCGGTCCGTCGCTCGGCTCGGTCGCGACCGTATCGCCGCCTCGATCGCGCACCGCCACACGTACGCGCCGCACCGTCGGCCCGCTCGGCGCGCTGCCCGGCGCCATCGAGGCGTCGAACTCTTCGCGCAGCCACGCCTCGGCCGTGCGAGGAAGCGCCGCGAGCGCGTCCGCGCAGCGCGCTGCCTCGACCGTTCGCCGGACGATCGACACGGTATTTTGCAGCATGAACGCGCCGAGCCACCGCAGCGATCCCGCCGGGTGCGCGCGTCCCGAGCGCGCTCGCACACGAAACGCGACGCGTCCCGGCATCGCAGGGTCCGCGCACTGCTCGATCACCGCGTTGCCTCCGTCCATGTCCTCGCGCTGCGCCGGTGAGAGGTCGCGATCCCACGCTTGAAAAGTGGTCACGATCGCGATCTCTTCGAGCGGCTGGCCTCCGACGGACCCAAACACCGTCACGCGAATCGAGCGCTTGAGTCCCGGCCGCTGAAACGCCGGAAGATGCCCGCCCGACGTGATCGGTCCCTCGGTCCACGAGCGAGCGCTCACCTCGATGACCAACGCGCGGTCGCCCACGGTGATCCGCTCGCGCGGCGCCGGGCGCGGGGCGCTCGCGTCGCCCGGCGCGTCGCCCGCGCGCGACGAGCGAAGGCGCTCACAGGACATCGACAGCACGAGGGTCGCAAGGACAACGCGCTCCGCGATTCGTCTCACGCGCGCGAGTGTGCCCGACGCGCGTCGCCCGTGGGAGCGCCGATCCGTTGAGTCACGCGCCCTGCGCGAGCTCGAAGCGCTGTCGTCGGTGGACGCAAACGACCGTTGGTCACACACGCGCGACCCTTCGTCGGAGTTTTTGCGGCGCGCGACGAAGTGCTCGCGGCGCTTCGCGACACCCTGAGATAAGCTGCCGCCGTGCGCGTCCGGTTTGCTGTGTGGGCGTTGCTCGCCACGACGATCGCGGCGGGCGTCAGCGCGATCGCCCCCGCTGCGAGCGCGCAATCGCGCCGCTTGTTGATCCGCTCGAACGTCCGCGACATCACGCTACGGGCCACCAACGGCGTGTCGCTCGACTCGCGCCCGCCTCGAACGATCAACGGCTGCCAACTCCCGTGCGCCGAGCGCGTGCGCCGCACGGGGCGCTTCTGGATCCAGGGGCCCGAGATCTTCACGTCGGCGCCGTTCGAGATTCCGCTGACCGCGACGCGACTCGACGTGTTCGCGACGACCAACGCCGCGCGCAGCGCCTACGAAACTCGTCGCGTCGTGCTCTCGGCGCTCTCGGGGCTCAGCGTCACCGCGGCGTCGGTGACGTGGGTGCTCTTCTTTCTCTTCAACGCGAGCTCGCCAATGACCCTCGCGCCCGGCAGCACACAAGAGGGGCTCGTGACCGCGTCGACGATCCTCACCGCGACGAGCGCGCTCACCTCGCTCGGAATCGTGATCAACCTCGGAACCGACCCGGGGCCGACGCGCGTCTACGATGACCGCGGTCAGTTGCTCACGAACCCGCGTCGCTCGGAGTGGTGAACGCTCTGCCGAACCGCGGCTCGAGCGCGGTCGGTCAGTTGCAGACGCCAGCGCCGGTCGTGCAGTTGGCGAACTGAAACTCCGCCCACTCGGGGTCGGCCGTCGCGACGGCGGGGGGCGCGGTGCCGTTCACGCGGCGCGCGTTGCTCGCGTTGTCGCGGACCTGCGAGCAGCGGAGCGTCCCGGACACCGAGTTCGCCGTGATGGACGAGACGCGAACGTCGCAGCCGCCCATCCCGCCCGCGCCGCCCGCGGTCACGTTGGTGATGCGCGCCGCGCCGAACGCCGCGCTCACGCGGCCGTTGGCCACGACGCCGCTGCCCGACGAGGTTCCGCACACGCGCGTGAGCCCTTGCAGCTGCCCGTCGCTCGAGCGCTGCTCGATGCGCACACGAAATCGAAAGCCCGAACCTTCGGCGTCGATGAAGCAGCCCACGTCGAGCGCGGGGAGCGGCATCGTGCGCGTAAACCCTTCGAGCAGCGGGTTCGGCGCGTTGCCGCACTCTTGCTGCCCGACCACGGTCGTGTCGCACTGGTAGCTCCACACGAGGCGACCGGTCGTCGGGGGAGGAGGAGGGCCACAGCTGATGACGACCGCGCCAACAAGGGCGGCGCCGAAAATCGATGCGCGCATGGTGTTCTTGCGGCGGAAGCTATCACAGTCCCCGAGGCTGGCGAAGATCGCGCAGCGCGCGCCGCGTCGCGCTGCGGAACCGAAGCGCGGCGACGGAGGATTCGAATCCAGCGCTCAGCCGCGCGAGGCCGCGAACGCGTTGGCCAGGTCGTCGCGAAGGTCGGCTTCGTGCTCGACCCCCACGGACACGCGGATCAACCCGTCGTCGATCCCCAGCTCCTTGCGCTGCTCGGCCGGAACGCTCGCGTGCGTCATCAACGCCGGATGCTCGATGAGCGACTCGACCCCGCCCAGGCTCTCGGCGCACGCGAACACCTTGGTGCTCGAGAGAAACGCCCGCGCGCGCGCCAGCGTGTCGCCGGATTTTCCCGGGCGGATCACGAACGAGATCATCCCGCCCGGCAGCGCCATCTGCCGCTTTGCGACCACGTAGTGCGGGTGCGACTCGAGCCCCGGATAGTGAACCTTCGCGACGTCCGGCTGCGCTTCGAGCCAACGCGCGAGGGCGAGCGCGGTCTTGCTCGCGCGCTCGACGCGGAGGTGAAGCGTCTTGATCCCGCGGAGCACCATGAAGCAATCGAACGGCGAGGGCACGGGCCCGAGCGCGTTCTGCAAGAACCGAAGCTTCTCGTGGAGCGCGTCGTCGTCGAGCACCACCGCGCCGCCGACCACGTCGCTGTGGCCGTTCAAGTACTTGGTCACCGAGTGCAGCACGATGTCCGCGCCGAGCGACAACGGCCGCTGAATCACCGGCGTCGCAAACGTGTTGTCCACCACGAGCGTGACGCCCCGCTGCTTCGTCGTCTTCGCCAACGCCGCGATGTCGAACACCTTGAGCGTCGGGTTCGTCGGCGTCTCGAGCCACACGAGCTTCGTCTGCGCCGTCATCGCTCGCTCGAGCCGCGAGGGGTCCGAGAAGTCCACGAACGACGTCGTGATCCCCAGCGGCTCGAAGCAGCGCTTCAAGATTCGAAACGTCCCGCCGTACACATCGTCGCCGCACACCACGTGATCGCCCGGCCGCAGCATGTGGAGGATCGTCGTCGTCGCGCCGAGCCCCGAGCCGAACGACAGCCCGTGCTTGCCGCCCTCGAGCGCCGCGATGCACGCCTCGAGCGTGTTTCGCGTGGGATTTCCCGAGCGGGAGTACTCGAAGCCCTTGTGCTCTCCCGGGCCGTCCTGCGCGAACGTGCTCGAGAGCACGATCGGAGTCATCACCGCGCCCGACGTTGGGTCCGGGTGCTGGCCAGCGTGTACGGCGAGGGTCTCGAGCTTCATGCTCGATCGGGTACACCAACTCGCCCCCCGACGCACGACCGCCGCTGCCGCGACGCACAATCTCTCGCTCCCCGCGCAACTCGCATCCCGCCCCTCGGATAGCGCCGGCCCATGCACGTCCACGGTCTGTCGCTGCGCCGCTCGGCGCTGGTCCTTTCGCTCTGCGCGCTCGTCGGGTGCGCCACCATCCCCCTCAATCGTCGGGCCGCCGAGTTCAACGCGCGCGGCTCGGCCCAGCTCGCCGCCGGTGACCTCGACGCCGCCGAAGCGAGCCTCCAGCTCGCCCTCGAGTACAACGACCGCTACGCCGAGCCCTACAACAACCTGGGTCTCGTCGCGATGACCCGCGGTCGGTTACGAGAGGCGCGCGCGTTCTTCCGTCGCGCGGTGGCGCTCAACCCGGACTTCGGCGAGGCGTGGTCCAACCTCGGGCTCGCGCTCGTTCGACCCGCGGGCGAGGGCGACAGCGGCGACAGCGACGCGGCCATCGACGCGTTTCGCTCGGCCCTCGCGGTCAACCCGGAGCTCCTCGCCCCGCGCATCAATCTCTGCCGAACGCTCCTCGCCCTTCGACGAACGACCGAGGCCCTCGACCAAGCGCGCCGCGCCGTGCAGATGGCGCCCACGAGCGCCGTCGCCCACGCGCTCCGCGCCGAAGCCGCGCTCGCGATGGGGCTCGATGACGAAGCGCGCACAGCGGCACACGAAGCCGAACGAATCACCCCCTTCGCGCCGGACGTGCTCCTCACGAGCGCCCGCGTGCTCGCGTCCGCCGGTCGCTTCGATGACGCCCTCGCGCGCATCGCCCGCATCGAAAACGACCCTGTCCGCGGCCAGGACGCGCGCGCCCTGCGTCAGCTCATCGCGCGTGGCCAGTAGCGCTTCGACGCTCCCCGTTCGATCGGCGCTCCCCCCCAGAGTCACTGCCCCCCCCCAACATCGCCCCCACCTCGCCGCGCTCGCTAGCGTCGCGGCCGCGGGATCGACGCCACGCGAACGCCCGCCGCCGAGGGCCTCGGCGCGCTCGCCACGCGCGTGGTGGGCGCTGCGAGCGTCACTTCGAGCACGTCGCCCCGAGCGCGCGCCGAAAACTGCGGGGCCGCGCCGTGGAAGCGCAGCGTGAACTCCGCGTTTCCTCCGCGGTTGTACGCGCCAGCGCCAGCGATCCGCGGGTCGAGTCGAACGAACGTCGCCGCGCGATCGAGCACTCGTCGGCCCGCCACGCGGAAGCTCAGCGAGTCGCTCCCCGATGCTCCGCCCGCGAGCTGCGTGATCGGACCGTCGAGCCGGAGTCGAAGCGTCGTCCCGGTGCGCACCGCCGGAGAGCCGATCGGACGAACGGGACCCGCGGGCTCGGCGCGCGTCGCGACCTGCGCTTGCGCTCGTTGCGCGCGCGTCGCCGGCGTGATCGCCGCGTCGCGTCGCACCGTGGGCTGCTCGGAGTCCACGTTGGCGTTGCGCGAGCGCGCCGCAGCCACGAGGTCCGTCGGCATCCGACGCTGCGCCGCCGGTTGAATCGCAGGGCGATTCGAATTCGTGGGCGCGTTTTCAGCGGGCTCGGCCATCGTCGGCTCCGCCGCGTTGCTCGGCGCCGCCGCGGTGTTGGCCGCGGTCGTCGCGCTGTTGTCCGTGATCGCGGGCGTCGCGGCGGGCGTCGACTCGACGGCGACCTGCGGCCGGGGCGTCTGCGGACGGGGCGCGCGGCTGCTCGTCGCGAGCGCGAACACGATCGCGGACACGCCGAACGCCGCCAGCCCGATCATCGCGTACTTGCGACGCACCGACGGGGCCGTCGACGCGAGGGACGTGAGCGACTCCGCGGCTTCGACGGGCTCTGCGCCCGGGTTCTGCTTGCGAAGCGTCGGACGAACGCCCGCGAGCGACGGGGCCTTCGCGGTCGTTCGCTCGTTCGGCGAGGCCTTGGGCGCCTCGGGAAGCGCGACGGGCTTTCCGGTGATCTTCGCGCGGACCTTCGCGACGAGCGTGCCGACGACGAGCGCGATCGACGCGAAGAGCTTCGCGAGCGCAGGGCTCGCCTTGGCCCACGCGCTCTTGCTCGTCGTGCGAACGCGCTCGAGCGCCGACACGAGCCACGCAGGAGCGCTCGACCGCGAGGCGAGCGACGAGGGCGCCTGCGACTCGCCCGATTCACTGCGCGCAGCGTTGGCGCGGGCAGCGCCGTCGGCGGACGAGAGGACCTCGGTCCCCGTTCCAGGACGCGCGGCGGCGATCGCGACCGTGTCTGCGTTCTCGAGCTCCGAGCGATGCGCGTGGCGATCGGCTGCGGGCGCGTCGTCTTGGGTGCTCGCCGCGAGCGGCTCGTCGACGTGCGCCGCGTGCACGCTCGGCGCGGTCTTGTGCTTGGGCCGACTGACCGGGGTCACTTGTTCGACTGGCTCGTCGATGGGCGCGCGCGCGGCGGGCGCCTTGGTCACGGCCTTCGGCGTCGGCAGGACGATCGCCGCGTGTTTTCCCGTGGCGTTTGCGCCATCGAGGATCACCGTCAACACCAGCCTCGCGTGCTGGGTCGCAGGATCGATGTCGACGGTGACGTCCTCGAGCTTGCCCTTGGACTTGCCCTTGACGCCCTCGACTTCGACGCGCTCGCCGAGCGTGATGAACGAAAGGTCCATCCCCACGACGACCGCCCCTTCGGCCTCGTGTTGGACGCGCGCCTTCAACGGCTCGGCCATCTTCGGGAGCCGCAGGCGCACGCGATCGTCCTTCGCTTGCTGCGCGCTCGCGGCGTTGGGCTCGCAGTGCTTCTCGAGCGCGACGCGGTCGTGCTTCGAGAGCTCCGTGAAGCGCAGGCCGAACGCGCCCGACTCCGAGCCGTCGTCGCGCGCCCACACGACCTGTCCGCGCGCTTGAACGGTCCGAGGCTCTTGGCTGTCGAGCACGAAGCGGCAGTCGAGCTCGCTCCCGATGTCCGGCAGGTACGCGGTCTTCAGGGACATGCCTCCGATCGAGATGTCCACCGCGTCCGCTTCGTAGCCCTCGGGCTCGTCGGGCATGGCGAGCTCGACCGTTCCGTTGAATCGCCTCCGCGTCGCCTCGCGGCGCTCGGCGTTTGCACTCGTCCCCATCACGCAACCTCCTTACGACACACCATGACGAGCCTCTTCTCGCGCCGCAGGGGGTGGAACCGTCTCACGTGTCGTCCGTCTGGCCAGTGAATCTCCAGACGAATCGACTCTCGTGCGTCCACGCTCGAAGCGGCGCCGCGCTTGTTTGCTATTCGGCTTCGAATCCCCCATTGCCTTGCCGCGCTCGACCCCGTCCACTTTTCGGCGGCGCCAATTCGAGGGCGCCTCCTCGAAACTTGACCCGAGTCGGTGATCGACGTAGCCGGACATGCGTGGCGGTCACGCTCTCGATTCGCAGCACAGACGGTGCGGCAGACGGCGCAGGCTCCGCGCAGACGTTGACCTTCGATCAACCGAGGGTCGTCGTCGGCCGTGGAGCGCACGCGGACGTTCGCCTCCCTGCGCGCGCGGTCTCGAGCGCGCACTTCGTCCTCAAGTTCGAGGGCGCGGAGCTCTCGATCACGGACGAAGCCTCCTCGAACGGAACGCTCGTCAACGGCGCCCTCCTCGTGAAGGGCCGACGCAAAGTCGTGCGCGACGGCGATCGCATCGTGGTTCCGGGGTTCGAGCTTGTGCTCACGATCACGACCGCGGTCGCCGACAGCCCCGATCGAACCGCCACCGTCGCGCGAAAGCTCCTGCAAGACGCGATCGCAGCCGCGGGCTCCGAGGCGACGCCGCCGACGTTGGAGCTCCGCTCGGGTCGCACCGCGGGCCGCCAGTGGCTCTTCGCGCCAGCGCCCTCGAAGCTCGTGATCGGCCGCGGCGACGGATGCGACATCGTGATCGACGACGTCGACGCCTCGCGCCACCACGCCGAGTTCGTCCGCGACGAACAGGGCGTGATCGTCCGCGACCTCGCGAGCAAGAACGGCGTCTTCATCGCCGGCCGCAAAGTGCAAGAGCGCAGGCTTCGCGACGGCGACGAGCTGCAAATCGGCCGCGTCGTCCTCGCGTTTCGAGACCCCGCGGACGAGCTTTTGCGTGCGTTCGACGGAGGCGCGGACGACGCGAAGCCGCTCGAGCCTCAGCGCGCTTCGACCATCCCGCCGCCCGCGGCGACGCCCTCGCCGAGCGCAGACGCGGGCGCTGCGTCATCGGGTTCGCAGTCCGACACCACAGCGCCACCAGCGGGTGACGGCGGCGCGGCGCCGACGGCGTCCTCCGAGGGGCAGGGGGCCGCGGTGGAGCCGACGAAATCCACGAGCCCGAGCGAAAAGAGCGCGCCCAAGAAAAAGGGCTCGCTCGACTGGGTCGTCGCGCTGCTCGCGCTGTTGATCCTGGGCGTGAGCGTGATGGCCCTGGTACTCGTGCTTCGCCCTCGTTGACAGAGGGGCGAAGGGGCGTGGTACCCGTTCGCGCCGCACTGCTGTGTGCACGACACGGCGCCGGGACCCACGGGCGACAGCGCCACCCACTTTGCACGAGGTTGAGAATCGATGGCTCTGAAGCAGTTCACGTCCGAATCGGTGAGCGAGGGACACCCGGACAAGATGTGCGACCAGATCTCGGACGCGGTCCTCGACGCCATTTTGGCGCAGGATCCCAAGGCCCGCGTGGCCTGCGAGACGTTGGTCAAGACCGGCTTCGTAGTGCTGGCCGGTGAGATCACGACGACGGCGCAGGTCGAGTACCCGCAGCTCGTCCGTCAGGTCGTCAACGAGATCGGCTACAACGACTCGCGCATCGGCTTCGATGGAAACACCTGCGCGATTCTGACCGCGGTCGAGAAGCAATCGCCGGACATTTCGCAGGGCGTGAGCGAAGGCCAGGGCCTCCACAAGGAGCAGGGCGCCGGCGATCAGGGCCTGATGTTCGGCTTCGCGGTCGACGAGACGAAGGAGCTCTACCCGCTCCCGATCGCGCTCTCGCACGAGCTCGTCCGCAAGCTCGCGAAGTTTCGCAAGTCGAACAAGGTCGACTGGCTCCGCCCCGACGCCAAGAGCCAGGTCACGGTCGAGTACGACGGCCTCGAGCCGAAGCGCATCGACGCGATCGTCCTGTCGACGCAGCACTCGGAAGACGTCAAGCACAAGACCATCGAAGAGTTCATCAACGATGTGCTCATCAAAGAGGTCGTTCCCTCGAAGCTCATCGACAAGAACACCAAGGTGTTCGTGAACCCGACGGGGCGCTTCGTGATCGGCGGACCGATGGGCGATTGCGGGCTCACGGGCCGCAAGATCATCGTCGACACCTACGGCGGAATGGGTCGTCACGGCGGCGGCGCGTTCTCGGGCAAGGACCCGACGAAGGTCGACCGCTCGGCCGCGTACTACGCGCGCTACGTCGCCAAGAACATCGTCGCCGCGGGCCTCGCGCGTCGCTGCGAAGTGCAGATCGCCTACGCGATCGGCGTCGCGCGCCCCGTGGGCGTCTACGTCGACACGTTCGGAACGGGCGTGGTCGAAGAAGAGAAGATCTCGAAGTACGTGCTCGAGAAGTTCGACATGCGCCCGCGCGCGATCATCGAGGAGCTCGACCTGCTCCGCCCGATCTACCGCCAGACCGCGGCGTACGGACACTTCGGGCGCAAGGACTTCCCCTGGGAGAGCACGCACCGCGCGGCCGAGCTCAGCGACGCGCTCCTCGGCGGCAAGGGCGGCAAGAGCAGCTCGAAGGACGACAAGAAGGACGGCAAGAAGGACAAGAAGGACAAGAAGTCCGGCTCGTCCGCCGAAGCGTGATCCACTGACCCCGGTCAGTTGGTCATCAACGGGGGCGGGGCAGCGAGCGGGGGCGCGGCAGCAAGCAAGCGGGGCGCGGCAGCAAGCAAGCGGGGCGCGGCAGCAAGCAGCCGCGCATTGTGCCTCGAAGACATCGCGGGGCACGTTCACTCGATCTATCTCGGCAGGCGTTCTCGCTCGCGCTCGAACTTCGAGAGCAGAGCTAATCGAACTCTGCCTGCACATTTGCAGGCGATTCGAAGCACGCTCGCGCGACAACTCACGCTCCTAAGTTCGAGCGCGAGCGAGAACGCCTGCGGAGCTAAGCTCGAGAAGCCTCGCTGATCGGGTCTGCGAAGCACAGTGCGCGGCTGCTTGCTCTCATCATTCGTCACCTGTGGTGAATGAGCTGATACTTCGCTCATGAAACAGCGAGTGCACAGGCACTCCCCCCTGGCCCATGGGCTGTCCCCAACTGAAGTTGGGGGCAGCGAGGCCAAGGCTGTACGCCGCAAGCGGCGCACACAGATTCGAGATGGCGAGACCGCGAGAAGGCACAACGGACAGCAAAAATGCTGTACCCAGTGCGATGGCTTCTGATCGTGAAGTGCGCCGGTAGC
>JAEUKI010000020.1 GCA_016793325.1 Myxococcales bacterium
GGGTCGACAGGGACAACCGGGACAGCGGACAACGGGCACCCGCGCGGAGCGACGACGTACGAGTAGCGAGTGGCGAGTGAGTGGGGAGGCGCGGCCCCAGCGAGTGAAGCGGTTGGCGCAGAGCCGCGAGGCGCGGCCCCCACCCGGCGCTTCCGCGCGCCCCGCCCCCGCCTGAACGGCAGGGGCGGCGGCTCGGCATTGTGCGGAAGTATTTCGTCCAAAGTGACGTGAGTAGCGTCTTCAGACTATACCCTCTTCGCTCCCAACTTCGCTTTCCCAATGCGAAGCCGCCGCCCCTGCCGTTCAGGCGGGGGCGGGGCGCGCGGCAGCGCCGGGTGGGGGCCGCTCCGCAGCGTTGCGCTCCCTCGGGCCGCGCCTCGCGGCATTGCGCCGAACACTTCGCTCAGTCGACCCGCGCCTCAACCCAAATGCCGCACGAGCACCTCGAGCAGCTCGGCGTACGTCGCGCATTCGCCCTCGGCGCTCTCTCGATACACGCAATCGCTCTCTGTCGGCGCCGTCTCGCACGCGAAGAAGTAGCGCCCGTCCCCACGGTCGAACGTCGACACGTACACGAGCCGCGCCCGGTCGCCTTCGCGCGCGATTCCGATGGCGCAGCGATCGGCCTCCCAGTGGTCGACCGTGACCCACCCTCGCTCGCGCAATTCGAGACGCGCGATCAGCGAGCGAATCGACGCGTGCTTCTCGATCATCGACGGAGCGTACCCTCGCTTTCGCGCCGAGATGAATCTCGCTGAGCGCTGAGAGCACTCCCGCTCGGCGCCCAATCACTCCCGCTCAGCCCCAGTCACTCCCGCTCAGCCCCAGTCACTCCCGCTCAGCGCCGAGATGAATCTCGGCGCATGTACGCTGCTCTGCAGCGCGCGCCCGCAGAGCGGGTCGCGAAGGGGCGTTTGCTCGCCATCCTCCTCGCGGCTTTGCGCGCGCCGCGTAGCGGCGTCCATGCGCCGAGATTCATCTCGGCGCCCAAGCGATTCATCTCGGCGCCCCAGCAATTCATCTCCACACCCCATTCATCTCCACACCCCACTGATCTCCACACCACACCCCACTCATCTCCACGCCCCATCCATCTCCGCGCCGCGATCACCCCACTGCCTCGCAACATTTCGCAACGGCGCTCGTGCTGGGGTTCGGTGATACGTTTTGCCCCATGCCTCCTTCCGTCCAGCGCTTTGCAGCACGAACGTGCGCCGCGCTCCTCGCGATCGCCGCCGTCAGCCGCAGCCGCGAGGCCCTCGCGCAGACCGCGCCCGTGACGAGCACGACCCCCGCGCAGACCGGCGCGACCGCTGGCACCAGTAATCAACCAGCGCAGCCTCCGTCCCGCGAAGCCGAAGCGCGCACGCTCTTCGAGCAGGGGGTCGCCGCGCTCGCGGACGAGCGCTACTCCGACGCGCTGACGGCGTTCGCGCGATCGTACGAGATCCGTCGCGTCGCGAGCGTCGCGTTGAACCTCGGGATCTCGCTGCGCGCGCTCGGGCGGCTGACCGAGGCGCGCGCGCGCTTCACGGAGTTCATCGAGATGGCGTCGCCCGCGCAGCACGAGCGGCACGATCGCGAGGTCGCCAACTACCTCGCGGACGTCAATCGTCGCATCGCGAGGATCCACGTCGAGCGCGTCGAGCCCGAGCAAGCGCGCGTCCTCGTCGACGGCCGTCGCGTGTCCCTCGACGAGCGCGACGAGCTCGCCGTCGACCCCGGCGAGCACACCGTCGAAGCGCAGCTCAACGGCTACACAGGAACGCCCCAGCGCGTCTCGCTCGAGCCAGGAGGACGGACCGACGTTCGGCTGATCCTCACGGCGGTGCAGCCCGATCCTCGGGTCACGATCACGCCGCCGCCTCCCGTGCGGCAACCGGGGCCGAGCTCGCCTCCGAGGCCCATCACGAGCAGCCCGTGGCTCTGGGTCGGCGTCGGCGCCGCGGTCGTCGCGGCCATCGCGATCCCGACGGCGATTGTGCTCAGTAATCAAGAGGCGACGCTGCCGGGCACCTTCTGTCTTCGAACGGACGGCTCGCGCTGCGCAACAGGAGGGCTGTGATGCGTCGCTCACACTTCGCCATGGCCTCGCTCGTCGCGCTCGCGACCGTCGCGTCGAGCTGCCGAGGGACCACCGCGCTGCACTTCGTCGTGTGCCTCGATTGGGATCACAGGACGTTCGCGCAACAGCAGCTCGAAAACGTTCGGATCACCGTGATCAACGCGCAGGGCCGAAACATCCCGAGCGCGGGGGAGACGATCTCGGTCACGGCGGACACGCCGTTTCCCCTGCGATTTTCCGTGTATTCGTCGAGCGATCCCCGCGAGACGATCTCGGTCCGCGTCGAGGGAATCTTCGGCGCCGCGACCATGGGCCGCCCCGCCGAACTCACGACGACCGTGCGCGCGAGCTTCGTTCCGGGAGAAGTGCGGACGATCCCCGTGTTGCTGCAGCGCGGCTGCGCGAACTTCGCTGGCATGGGCGGGATGGGCGGCTCGCCGCCGGTGTGCCCCGATGACCAGACCACGTGCCGCGTGGTGGATGGGGCGCGTCAGTGCGTTTCGATCAACGTCGATTCGACGCGCTACGAGAGCGGCGCGGCGTCGATGTGCGGCGCGTTCGCAGACGGATCCGTCCCGACCGACGCGACCGTCGACGTCCAACGCCCGACCGATGGCGGCGGAGGAATGTGCGAGGGAACGCCGGTCGACATCACGTTCTCGGGCCCGATGCCCACGCGAATCACGCACCTCACCATCGCCCGCGCGAGCACGCCTGGGCAGTGGCGCGTCGCCGCGATCGGCGACACCCCTTCGGGAACACACCTCTACACGACGACGGTCTCGGCCTCGGGCCCAACGCTCGTCCCCGCCGGCCCCGCGTTCGGCGCGATGCTCGCGGATCCTGCGACAGGCCTCGGGTTCTCGTCGTCGGGCGTGTACGTCACGACGTCGCGACAGGTCGTCTTCTCGACCGACGGACGAATGCTGCAGCCGCTACCAACGTTTCCGATGCTCAACGCGCCAGTGCTCGCGGGAGACCTGAACACGATGATGGCGGGGCCGCTCACGTTCGTGTGCGGTGTGGATTCGGGCGCGAACATCTCGTGCGCGCGCTACACGACGACCGGAGGCGTCCCCGTTCCTTTCACGGGGACGATGCCGCCCGCGCCTCCTCCGCTACCCACAGGCGCGAGCAGCCCGGTGCTCCAGTCGCTCACCGTCATCGGAATGCCGAGCAACCTCGTCGCAGGACTCCGAACGGCAAACGGCTTCGCGCGGTGCGCCGTGCTCTCTCCGACGATGCAGTTCGGCTGCGCGAACGCGATGCGACCCAACAACGCAGCGTCGATCCTGGTGCCCGACGACAACACGACGGTCCCGTACGCGCTCGTCTCGCCCACGGGCCAAGTCGAAGCAGGCATCGCGACGTACACCGCAGGATCGCCGCCGTCGCTCTCGATGCCGCTCCAACCGACGATGCTGTCGACCGGCGCTGGGAGCGCGAGCATCAGCGCGGCCTACGCGTCGAGCTCTCGCAACATGCTGGTCGTCACGAGCGAGGCCAATCGCATCGTGTTCAGCCGTCGACGCGGCAACGGAACGGCCTCCATGGCGACCGTGCTCCCAACCGGAGGCCCCAACGTCATCGCCGCGCTCCCCACGGCCGAAAACGTCGCTGGCGGCGAGCAGTTCGTCGTCGTCAACAGCGCAGGAAGCACGCGTCTCCAAGTGCGGTTCGTCTCGGCCACGCAGTGCTTCTGACAGAGACCGCGCAGCGCCTTCAGGATCGGCCGAGCTCGTCCGCTTGGCGAACGTTGCCCTCGACCCCGATGGCGGTCGGGCCCATTCCGAGGCCGCTCAGACCGTTGCTCCACAGCGTGTTTCCGTCGCGATCGAAGCAGTCGATGTAGCCCTGCCGCGCGACGACGATCCGCGCGCCCTCGAAGAGCATCGACGCGCGGCCGTTGACCGTGGTCGACGCGCGCCAGCGCACGTCGCCCGTTTGAAGATCGAGGCACAGCAGCAACGGCGCCGTCGATGGCGCGACGTAGACGCGGCCGTCCTCCACAGCAAGCTCGATCGTCCCTGTTCCAGCGCCCGGAAGCTCGTTGCGCCACAGCTCGTTGCCCGTGGTGATGTCGAGCGCCGCGACGCGACCGGTGACAGCCACGACCAGCTTCGAACGATCGCGCGCCGATCCCTCTCGATACGTCATGCGGCGAACACTACCAAGGACCGCGGGCACGAAAGCGCAGAAAAACCGAGGAAATATAGCGCCCGTTTCATCCTTGCTCGCGTCGTGGCCTCCCGTCACGATCGAACGCCATGCGCGCACGTGTCCGCCACACACTCGCCGCGCCGAGAGCGCCCTTCGTGCTCTTGCTCGTGTCGCTCTTCGCGCTCTCGTTCGCGTCTCCTGCGCGCGCGCAAGACGCAGTTCGCGACGCGAGCGACGCGTTCGGGGACGGGTCCCCGACGGACGCGAGCCCCGCGACGAGCGAGCCCCTCGACGCGTCGCGCTCGACAACGACCGACGCGAGCGCGCTCGCACGCGACGCGAGCGTGCAGTCCAGCGGTGACGTCGTCGTCGCGAGCGTCACACCAAATCAAGACGCCTCGGTCTCACCTCCCGCGAGCGCCGTCGCAAACCGCGACGCGCACCCGCCCCGCGCGGGCCCGCCGCAAGCGCGAGCGCGTCCGTCCGCGGCGCACCTCGCCCGCGTCGCCTTTGGGTTGTGCGCGCTCCTGGCGCTCGCGATGGTCGCCGCGCACCCCAAGGTCCGCGGCTTCGAGAAGCGCGCGGGCTTCGGGATGTTCGCGACGACGGCGCTTCCGTTTCTCGCGCTCGGCGCTGTCGCGCGATTGCCATCGGTCGATGTCCTCACGCCGTCGGTCGTCGACGACCTGCGGCCAGTGCTCGAGTTCGGCTTGGGTTGGATCGGCTTTCGCGTCGGCGCCGAGTACGACGTTCGAACGTTCGACCGCATGCCCAAGGGGACCGGCTCGTACGTCGCGGTCGTCACGAGCCTCGCGTTCGTGTCCGTGGGCGTCGCGTCGATCCTCGCGCTCGCGCCGTTCGTGTGGCCCATCTCGACCAAGACGCTGCGTGACGCGCTCGTCCTCGGAGCGTGCGCCGCCGTCAGCGCCCCCAGCGGAGCGCGCGCCCTCGAGCGCGCAGGCGCGTTCACCGTCGAGCAGTCGCGCACGTTGCGGCAAGCGACGAGGCTCGACGACGCCGTTCCGATGCTCGTCCTCGCGCTCGTGACCGCCGTGTTTCGCGACCCCACGCGGACGCGCTTCACGCTCCCTCCGCTCGGCTGGGTGTTTCTCCAGGTCGGGATGGGCGTGTTCTTGGGCTTCGTCCTGCTCGCGGCGCGCGCGACGGCGCGAAGCGCCAACGAGCGCTCGGCCCTCACCTTCGGCGGCGTCGCGTTCTGCGCGGGAATGGCCCAGTACCTCGGGTTTTCTCCGCTCGTCGTCGCGTTTTGCGCGGGCGTGATCGTCGCCTCGCTCCGCGATCGCGAAGACGATTTCGGGCAGCTGTTGCTCGAGCTCGAACGACCGATCTACCTCACGTTCTTCGCGCTCGTCGGCGCGACGTGGACCGTCACCCGCGTTCGCGCGTGGGTGCTCGTCGTCGCGTACGTCGCCGCGCGGAGCGTCGCGAAGTTCGTCGCCCCGCGGATTCGCTCGATTCCCGGCGCGCCCAAAGCGAACCTCGTCGGTCTCTCGATGCAGCCATCGAGCGTCGTCGCGGTCGCCGTCGTCGTGAGCGCGCAGCACTTGTACGCGGACTTCGACCCGATCTTCGAGACCGTCGTCTTGTTCGGCGCGCTCTTCTCCGAGCTGTTCACGCAAGCCGCCGTCACCGCGTGGAAGCGCAACGCGCCCGAGCCCCCCGAGGTCACCATCGAAGACGGTGACCCGAGCGATGGCAGCGACGACCAAGACGAGGTGCTCCTGTGATCCGCCCCGCCGTTCAGTTCATCGTCGTGCTCGCGCTCATGGGCAGCGCCCGCGCCTTCGCCCCCACCAACGCGCCCGGCAGCGTTGGGGTCGCGCTCGGCTTCGGCTTCCTCGTCCTCGCTGCAATCCAAGCGGGAAACGTCTTCGCCGCCGTCGGCCTCCCGAGGCTCACGGGCTACTTGCTCACCGGGCTCTTCTGCGGGCCCGACGTGCTCGA
This sequence comes from Myxococcales bacterium, assembly GCA_016793325.1. Taxonomy (GTDB): domain Bacteria; phylum Myxococcota_A; class Polyangia; order Polyangiales. The sequence goes on from JAEUKI010000020.1 coordinate 6,191, forward strand.
CTACGTCACCGCGCGCATGGTCGCCTCGCTCGACCTCGTCAACGGCGCGGCCGTGGGCTTGATCGCCCTCAGCGCCGGCTCCGAGATCAACATCGCCCGCTTGAAGCCACGATTGCGTGGAATTTTGCTGGTGAGCGGCGTCGCGATCCCACTGGCGATCTTGCTGACGAGCGGGCTCTGCCTCGCGCTCTCGTCGAGGCTGCCGTTTCTCGCGCCGATGGTGACCAGCCATCGGATCACCGCCGCGATCACGCTCGGGGTCGTGTTCGCCTCGCTCTCGCCCGCGGTCGGGCTCGCGATCTTGTCCGAGACCGGGAGCGCGGGGCCTTTGTCCGAGATGGTCCTCGGCGTGGTCGTCCTCGCGGACATCGCGATCATCGTGCTGTTCGCGCTCGTTCACGGCGTGGCCGCGAGCGTGTTCGGCGCGACGGGCGGCGACCTCAACCCGGTCGCACAAGTATTCATCGAGATCTTCGGGTCGATCGCCGTCGGCGCGCTGATCGCCGTCGGGCTCGCGCAGTTCATCAAGCGCGTAGGCTCACAAGTGAGCCTCGTCGTCGTCGCGTTTTGCCTCGTGAGCGCCGTCGTGGGCTCTCGCCTGCACCTCGACGTGTTGATCATCTGCCTGACCGCGGGGCTCTTGCTCGAGAACGTCCTCGGCGTTCCGGGTGAGGTCGTTCATCGCGAGATCGCGCCGGCGACGCTGCCGATCTTCGCGGTGTTCTTCGCGCTCGCGGGGGCGAAGCTCCATTTGCACGACCTCGCGACGCTATGGCCCTACGCGCTCGCGATCTTCGCGTGCCGCGCGCTCGCCCTCGGCGTCGGCGCCCGCATCGGAACGCGCCTCGCCAAGAGCGAACCCGAAGTGCAAAAGTGGCTCTCGCTCGGGCTCATCCCGCAAGCGGGCGTGAGCGTCGGGCTCGCGCAGCTCGTCGCGTCGCACTTTCCCGCGTGGGGAGGCAGCGCCCGCGCGCTGATCCTCGCGGTGATCACGCTCAACGAGCTGCTCGGCCCGGTGCTCCTTCGAACGGCCCTCGTTCGCGCGGGAGAAGCGGGCAAACGCGAGGCCAAGGGCGGCGAGCACTGAGCGATTTTCCACAGGATTCGTCGTCCTCGATCTCGAGAATGGCTCGAGACGCCGCACGCCCGACGGTGAGCGCGCGAAAGCTTCGGCCCGCTCGCGCGTAGAATCGCCGTGAAGTCCTCGCGCATGGCAGCTCGCAACCACCTCACGCCCACAACGCTCGCCCTCGCGAGCATCCTCGCCGCCAGCTGTCGCACGACCCGCAGCCCCACGGACCCTGTCGTGATCGCGCGCTCTTCGAACTTCGCGGATCACACGGTCCCTGCGATCGCGGACGAGCAATCGTTCGAGCGACTCGCGCGCAGCGAAGGGCTGATCCGCGCGGTGAAGTTCATCATCACGGATTTTCATCGGCCCTCCGAGCGAGCGCTGCGCTTCTACGACAGCAACTTCTTCAAGCTCCACGACGAGTGGTACTGGTTTCGATTGCTCAACGGAGCGCTCGTCCCGGGCGACGAGACCTCCCCCTTCGAGGGGCAGCGCTTCGCGAACATCCCCGCGGTGTACCAGTGGGCCGCGAGCGTCGCGGAGTACCCGCTCGACCTGGTGATGTACTCGGACGGAAGGCTGTACTCCCCGCGCTTCTACGCGCAGTCGTTCGGCCGCCAGCGGCGCTTCGGACTGGGCACTCTCGTCTCGCTCCCGCCCTTGCGCGGAAGCACGCAGCGACGATGGGCCTTCGAGCTCGAGTTCGGCGATGGGCTCTCGCACGAAGAGCTCATGGTGTTCTTCGCGCACCTGCGCCAGAAGCTGCCGCCCGCGATCGCGAGCGACCTGCGCTTCCTCGTTCGATCCCCGGCGCAAGAGACGCTCGCGCGCGAGATGGCCCGCGCCGGGCTCGCAGAACACCAGCGAATCATCCGGTATTCCGAGATCGTCGAGCCCGGGACGCGCGAGGTCTACAGCGCCGGGATCACCGCGGGGTACATCCGTTTCATCCGCGCGGACGAGGGCATTCCCGCAACCAACAGCGAGCAAGTGCTCGTGTTCGAGCGCACGCCGGACCTGCTTCCGCCCGCCGCGGGCGTGCTCACGGCGGTCCCGCAGACGCCGCTCGCGCACGTCAATCTCCTCGCGCGAAACCGCGGGATCCCCAACGCGATGCTCGCCGGCGCCCTGCAGCATCCGATGCTCATGCAGCTCGCGCGCGGCTACGCCCCGGTGCTCTTCTCTGCCAACGGAACAGACGACGTCGTCGTCGCCCCGCTCACCGAAGAAGAGTTTCGACGCTACCGCGCGATGAACAGCGTCGCCCCTCGCTCGGTGCGCACGCCCGACCCTTCGCGGCTCCCGTACGTGCAAGACCTCTCGATGCTGCGCCCCACGGACATCACCTCCGTCGCGCCCTCCCTCGGCGGAAAAGCAACAGGCTTCATCGCGCTCCTCGCCGCGCACGGGAGCGTCTCGATCCCCGACAAGCCCCACGCGATCAGCACGCGCGCGTACACCGAACACCTCGCGCCCCTCCGCGATCGCATCGGGCAAGTGATCAGCGACACCGTGTTCGACAGCGACATTCGCGTGCGAGAGCTCGTGCTCGAAGGGCGCGCGCGCTTCCTCGAGCGCCATCGAACGCAAGAAGACCGCGACTTCGTCCAGACCTTCTGCGACCGCCTCGGCTCGAGCGAGCTGCTCGGCGACCTCGCGCGCGGCCACGGCGTCCGCGGCCTCATCGAGCGAACGCCCATCACCCCCCAGACGCTCGCCGAGATCCACCGCGCCCTCTCGAGCGCGTACTCGTTTCTCGCGCCGACGCAGGGCCTTCGATTTCGATCGTCGTCCAACGCCGAGGACATCGAGGGGTTCAACGGCGCGGGGCTCTACGAGTCGTTTACGGGCTTTCTCGACGCGCGATCGCAGCGGACCGAGTCCGATCAGCGCAAGACCATCGAGCGCGCGATCCAGCGCGTGTGGGGCTCGTTTTGGGGCTTCGAGGCGTTCGAAGAGCGACGCGGCGCGCGCATCGAGCACCTGACCGCCGCGATGGCCGTGGTGGTTCACCCGCGCTTCGACGACGCGATCGAGCGATCGACCGGCGTGTGCACGCTCACCGTCCACGGACCGACGTCACCGGACCGAGCGACATTGGTGATCAATATTCAACTCGGCGCCGAGAGCGTGGCCAACCCCGACCCCGCGAAGCTGCCCGAAGTGCTCACCGTGCGCGTGCCTCGCGACGGATCACCGCCGCGGGTCGAGCGCGGCCGACTCTCGACGCTCTCGCCCTCGCGCGCGCTGCTCTCGGACGACGCCGCGCGCGCTCTTTACGCGCAGCTCGCGCCGGTGGCGGACGCGTGGCTCGCCCGAGAAAACGCAGGAGTTCCACAAGGTCGACACCGCCGCGGGCTCACGCTCGACTTCGAGTTTCACGAGGTCCTCGAGGGCTGGCCCGCTCGCCGCGACGGCGCGCGCGCCCCTGCGCGCATGGTGATCAAGCAAGTGCGCACCCTCGAGCCCGGCTCGCGCGTGCGCGTCGAGGGCGCCGACGAGTGGCCCGTCCCGCGCGAAGTGCTCTCGCGCGCGCGTCGCGTCGAACGCGAGCGGTGCCAGATCGACACGAGCGCGGGCCGCTTCGAGCTCGAGCGCCTTCGCGTGACGAGCGATCGCACGCTCCCGCCGGACGTCGGCTACGCAGAGGTGCCCCTCGACGCAGAGCTCCGCATCGCCTTCGGAGCGCTGCGCGCGCGGGGCTTCGGCCCGCCGAACAACGGCGCGTCCTCACGCCTCGAACACTGGGAAATTCGCACATCGACCGAGGGCACCTCCGTCGTCCTCGCCCCGAGCGACGCGGCGCGCGCGGGCTTCGATCGAATCGTCCTCGGCGCCGATCACAGCGCGACGATCGAACGAGATCGCACGAGAGAGAGCGGCCTCGCGACGTGTCGAAGCGAGCTCTTGTACGCGACGGGGCGCGACTACCTCGCGAGCCTGCTCGCCGATCGGGTCGCGCGTCGATAGGCGCGCAAATGTACGCGCCGAACGCGCGCCGCGTTGTATCGTCCTGGCCGACCATGAAGCGAACCATGCTCTCGATCGCGCTCAGCGTCGCCCTCACGGGCTGCGCGGGGCTCAAGCTCAACCTCATCAACTCGAGCGTTCGGCGACCGAGCAACATCGCGATGTACTTCAGCGTCGATCGCACGAACGGACAGCCCGTTGGCGGCCTGACCGCCGACCGATTCAGGATCTTCGAGGACGACGCGCCCGTCTCGGCGCTCGAGTCGCGACAGACGATCCTCAACCCGCAGGTCGCGGCTGTGCACTACACGATGCTGCTCATGGATATGTCCGGCTCGGTGACCGAGAGCGGGCAGGTTCCGCAGCTGCAAGAGGCCGCGCGCGTGTTCGTCGAGCGCGTCGAACGCCAGCAGCGCGTGGCGGTGTACGCGTTCGATGGTTCGGCGAACATTACGCCCATCGTTCCGTTTACCGAGAGCGCGGGCAGCGCGGCGAGCGGCATCAACGCGCTCTCGAACTTTCGTCCGCGCGACCCTTCGACGAACCTTCACGGCGCCGTCGTCGCGGGCCTGCAGCAGCTCGATCGCGCGCTCGCGAGCGCCAATCAGCCGCTCAAATTCGGGACGCTCGTGGTGTTCACCGACGGCACCGACCGCGCGTCGCGCGTGACGCGCGACCAGATGATGGAGACCGTTCGCGGCTCGCAGCACTCGGTCTTCTCGATCGGCGTCGGCGCCGAGGTCGACCAGGGTGAGCTCCGCGAGCTCGGCCGCAACGGCGCGGTGCTCCAGAGCGACCCGGCCGCGATCCGCACGGCGTTCGAGCAAATCGCGCTGCAGATCGAGTCGGCGACGCAGCGCTACTACCTGTTTTCGTACTGCTCTCCCGCGCGCGCGGGTCGCCATCGCGTGCGCGTCGAAGCGTCGACGCCCGACGGCGCGCGAGGCTGGCTCGAGCACGAGTTCGACGCGACGGGCTTCGGCCCCAACTGCGATCCCAACACGCCCCCGAGCTTCGACATTCGTCGCGGTGAAGGCGCAGCCCGTCGCGGCAGCGGCAGCAGCGGAGGGGGCAGCGGCGAAGGCTCGGGCGGCGCGAGCGTGGGCGCGTCCGTGAGCGTATCTGCAGGCGCGTCCGCGCGATGAGCGACTCGATGGCCGAGAAGTTCGCGCGCCCTGTGTGGCGCTCGTTTACGCAGAAGTACCTCAGCAACGCCGCGGAGTGGGTTCGCTCGGGCGGCTGCGCCGTCGTGTGGAGACCCGCGAAGGGAGGCCCCGCCGCGTGGCTCCTGCTTCCGCTCGACGACGAGGGGGGCGACGACGCGATGCCCGAGCCCGCGTACTGGGCCATGCTCGCGGTCTACCTCGAGAGGTACACGCGAATCGCCCGCGGCGCGGCCAAGGGGCTCGCCACGGTGCGCGTCGCGCGCGACTACGAGCACGAGGTCGAGCACTGGTGCGAGCGCGACAGCAAGTACCGCGAGCCGACGCGCGAGCTCGAGCTCGACTGCACAACGTGCGCCGCGTGCTGCATCAAGAACCGCGTCGTGCTCGACGACGCAGACCTCGCGCGCCTCGCGGGCACCGATCGCCCCGAGCTCACGAAGAAGCCCTACGTGCGCACGGACAAGGGCGTGAAGCTCCTCGCGCTCGACAAGACCACGGGGGCCTGCGTTCACTTGAACAACAAGCTCTGCGGGATCTACGAGCGTCGACCGGACAATTGTCGGTGGTTTCCCGCGGCGACCGAGCCGTGCCTCATCGCGCGACGCGAAGAGTTTGGCTGGGAAGACTGACAGCCCGTCACTTCGTCGGGGGCTCGGTTGTCGAGGGGAGCGCTTGGTCTTCGCGCTTGTTCTCGTACTTCGACGCGATCGACGCGAGCCACGCGGACGCGATCCCCGCGACGCCGAGGTCGTCGAGCCACCCGATGAGCACCGCGAAGTCCGGGACGGCGTCGATCGGCGAGAGCACGTAGAGCAGCGCGAGCACCGCGACGAGCTTCGGGAGCTTCGGCGCGTCTTTGTCGCGAAAAAACCGCACCCACGCGCGCGGGCTCGTCAGCACCGTGAACAGCGTCGCGCGCCGCCGTGCCTCGCGCGTCGGCGCGGGTGCGTCGTTGGGGACAGGCCTCGCGTCCACGCGAACAGGCGGCGGCTTCGGGTCGTTCGAGTTGCTCATGGTGCGGTGATGTCGAGGCCGCGGTCGGCCAGGAGCACTTCGTACAACGCCACGAGCACGAGCGCATGCCGGATCGCGCCGCCCTTCAACAACAGCGGAAGATCCGCGCGCGGGACGAGCTCGACGCGACAGTCTTCGAGCGGATCGAGGGAGACCTCGCGCGAGAGCACGCAGTCGCGCGCGACGTACATAAAGAGCTTGTTCGCTTGCAGCGCCGGGTTGGGGTGCGTCCAGCTGAGCGCCTCCCAACGCTCGCTCGTGTAGCCCGTCTCTTCGGCGAGCTCGCGCCGCGCAGCGTCGAGCGGCGCTTCGCCCGGATCCACGAGCCCTCCGGGAATCTCCAGCGAATCGGCCTGCGTCCCGAAGCGATGCTGCCGAACGAACACGAGCTCGTCAGCCTCGGTGATCGCCGCGATGTTGACCCAGTCGCCCATGTCCAGCGTGTACACAGGATGGGGAAGCACCTCGCCCGCGTCGCCGAGCACGCGGTGCTGCGAGAGCGTGAGCCACGAAGACTGAAAGAGCGCTCGGCTCTCGGCGCGACGAAATCCGCTCATGTGCGATCGATCGAGATCTATATACGCGACGCCTTCCGTTGGCGACACGCGGGCTGGGGCTCTCGGGATATCGCCCAGGAGGAGCTCTTCGCGTGTCTTCTTCCAACGGGGCGTCGACCACGTCGCGACGCCTTCCGTTGGCGACACGCGGGCTGGGGCTCTCGGGATATCGCCCAGGAGGAGCTCTTTGCGTGTCTTCTTCCAACGGGGCGTCGCGAAGGGTTGCGATTGCTTCGCGATGCCAGCGCCGCGAGGTACGCTGAAGGCACCGCTCCGTGTCGTCCAAGTCCCTCGCGGTACTGCTGCTCGCAACGCTCTCGGCGCTCGATGGATGCGCGACGCGCTTCGCGCCCATTCCAAGGATCCCGATGCCGCGGGCGACGACCGTTCCGCGGTGCGAGGCGGTGCACGCGCTGCGGGGCAGCACAGACCGCGTCGACACGCGCGTCGAGCGCACAGAAGACGGCTGGATCGTCTCGCTTCGGATGCACCTCGACCTCGGCCAAGGCGTCGATCCGGTCGAGCTCTACGGGCTCGGAATGGTCTCGCTCGAAAACCAGCGCCCTCGCTGCGCGGTGCTGGAGGCGGGCGCAGGCCCTGGCTCGCCGCGGTTCGACGAGGGGCTCTGCCTCGACGCGGTCGAGTCCATCTCGGACATCATCGACGCCGCCGAGCGCTCGGCGCAGCCCGGACAGACCGTGATCGAAGAGGGCTCGGTCGCGCGCACATCGATTCAACGCCGCTCGCGATCGAGGCGCCGACGGATCATCGTCGTGCGCATGGATCGCAGCGTCGCCGTGTCGCGCGACGCCCAAGGCCGCGTCGTCAACGTCGTGCAAGAGAGCACCGACGGGACGCGCGAGTACGTGCAAGTGCACTTCTCGCCGCGGCTCGACTCGCACTGCATCCCCACGTGGTGATCGCGGCTCGTCGCCATTCCTGGCGACGCGAAATACGTCGCCAGTCGACTGGCGACGGCATTTGTCCTGCGAAATACTGCTATTTTTCGCGCACAATCGAGAGTGCTCCCGCGGGCCGTATTGTGCGGACCCTTGCGGTTGTGCTTCGGTCGGAGCGATGACGGGCAAGCAGCGACCTCTGCCGCCTTGGGAGTCTCTTCGAAGTCGACTCGGGACGCTTCGGGCGCCGAAGCGGTTGAACGAGTCGTTCACAGACGCTGCGCGCGTCGAGCAGCAGCTCGCGTTCTCGCGGATGCGCCTCGCTGCGCTCGCGATCGCCGCGGAGGGGAGCGCCTACGAGCAGGGCGATTTTCTCTCGGTTCCCGCGCAGCTCGACGCGCTCGCCGAGACGGTCGTGACGCGCCCGAGCCCTGACGGCGCGCTCTGCGGAGCCGCGTTGGCCGCGATGCTCGCGCGAGGTCTCCCCGTCTCGCACCCGCTCGTGCGCGAGATGCTCGCGAGCGCGAGCGCCGAAGAGCGATACGCCGTCGCCGAGGCGCTCGATCCCGCGGACGAAACAGCGCGCGCGTTGCTCGAGCCGCTCTACAACGATCGGGTCGGCTGGGTGCGCGAGGCCGTGCGCAAGAAGCTCGAGCCGTATCACGTGCGGTCCTGGGGTGGCTTGTTCTCGAAGGACCCGTTCGAGGGAGCCCCGGACTCCGTCGCGCTCGCCGCGCGCCGAGTGATCGAGGTGATGTCTCGGCGCGTTCGCACCGAAAATGAGCGAGCGAAGCAACTCGATGACCTTCGTCCCGCCCTCGACGCCCTCGACGACGATCGACTCAGCGACTTGTGCGCCGTCGTCGTCGAGGGCGATGGCCTGATCCGACCGATCGAGTCCGCCTTGCTCGTCGCCTGCCGCGACCGAGCGCTGCTCGGGCTCGCGTGCGAGCGCGCAGGGCACAAGTGGCTTCGGTACTGGAGCTCGACCGCGAGGGCGATCGCGCCGATCGACGTCGTTCCGCTCGCGCGACGCGCGCCCATGCAGCTCGCGATGTTGCGGGCGCTGTGCGAGGCGCACACGGCCGAGCACAAACAACGGTGGCCCGACACCAATGCGATCGTGGACGGCGAGCCGTGGCGCCACGAGCCCGCGTCGTGGGTCGCCGCGCTCCGCGAGCTGTACGCGAACGCCTACGCTCGTCCGCTCTTGCAAGTCGTCGCGAAGGCGATCGATCCCGCCTTCGTGGAGGGCACGCAGCGCGACGAGGCGATCGCAGCGTGGCTCGAGGGAGCCCACGGGTCTTGGGCGGTGTTCGAGGACGCTGACGGCTCGCTCGAAGCGCTCGTCGCGCCGATGCCGAAGGCGAAGGCCCGCGCGATCGCAGCGCGCGCGACGACGAGCGCTCACGTTCCAGCGCGGATGTGGGGCCTGCGCGCGACGCTCACGTCGCTGTGGGAAGAAGGCGACGAGCCGAGAGGCGCGCTCGCGGATCGATACTTCGAGGACCCGACAAACCGCGCGCTCGCGCTGCGTGAATCGCGGCTGGCTCCTGCGTTTGTCGGACCGCTTCGACGCGCGCTCGTCACGGGCGAGCTCCGCGAATGGAGCGTGGTTCGAGCGCTCGGACGACACTTGCTCGCGGCGACGGGCGTCGGAATGCTCATCGACGCGAGGCACGAGGGCCGCAAGAAGGCTCGACTCGACCCGAGCGCGACGCTCCCTGCGGACCCGCTGACCGACGCCGAGCAGGCCGCCTTCGCGCGACACCGACGCGACGAGTTCGACCGTGGTCGCCGCGGCGAATCGGGCTCGAAGCGCACCGCCGCCCTCTACGAGCTCCCATCGCCCGACGCGTGGAGCGAACAAGACGCGAAGCTCGTCGACGACGTCGCTCGATGGGCTTCGACGGTCGAGCGCCTCGACGAGGTCGAGTTCGTCGTGCTGGCCGAGGCGATCGCGGCGAGGCCGAAGCCCGAGCACGCGGAGATCGCGCGACGGCTGATGGACGAGCTCGACTTCGTCCGTCGGTTGCCTGCGGTGCTCGCGGGGCTACAGTCGATCGTCGCTTCGCGAGCGCGAGACGACAACACACACACAATCAAACGGGATCGAGACGGGTGGGGTGACGATGACTGAGAAGCGCAGCGAACTGCCGCTCGTGGCGGTCGTATCCGACGGCGTTCTGCCAGGCGAACGTCGAGTGCTGAACGCGCCGGCCGTAGACGCCCGCGTCCTCGCGAAGCTCGCCGGAGCGCAGGGGACCTCCGTGCTCGCGCTCACCGTGACCCACGCTGGCGAGGTTCCCTCGCTGATCACCGGCCGATGGGGAACGCTCTGCGAGGTCGAAGCGCCGCCCGAAGCGCCGCACTCCATCGCGCTGCGCGGGATCTCTCGCGCGCGCATCGTGAAGTGCAAGGGCGCCGAGAGCGCTCCCAAAGTGGAGGTGTCGTTCGACCCGACGCTCGGCGCTCCCGCGAGCGAGCGATCGACGCTCGACGCGCTGCGGCTGATCGTCAACGTCGCAGCGAGCGGCGCGATCCGGGACGACGAGCGCGAGGGGAGCCTCGACGCAGCGCTGCTCGCGACCGCCAGAGCGCTGCTTCCACGAGAAATTTTACTGGATTTTGTCGCGGTCACAGCCGCCGACGCGCCAGCGCGGATCGCGAGCTTGCTCGCTGCGCAAGCGGGCGCGCGACTCGGCGCGCAAGAGCTCGAAGCGCTCGTTCGCAAGGCCGCGGGTCCCGAAGAGATGCCCGCTTCGCTGCGCGCGCAGCTCTACGCGCAGGTGGTCGAAATCGAGCGGAGGCTCGACGTGTTCGACCCGAGCGTTCCGTACGAAGAGGGCGACGACGCCGTGCGGCTCACGCGAAAGCTCCAGCAAGCGGGCCTGCCCAAGTCTGTCCGCGAGCTCGTGAAGAGTCGGCTCAAGTCCATGAAGCTCTCTCGTCACGACTCGAGCGACTACGCCACGCAGGTGCGCAACCTCGAGCTGACCGCGAAGCTTCACTGGCACCCCACGCCGAGGCCCCCAGTGGACCTCGGGCGCGTTCGCGAGGCGCTCGATCGCGCGCACCACGGGATGCAAAAGAGCAAGCGCCGCATCGAAGAGTGGGTCTCCGTTCGAGCGCTCGGCGGCGAGGCCCGGAGCACCGTCCTCTGCCTCGCAGGGCCCCCCGGCACGGGAAAGACCACGATCGCGCGCGCCATCGCCGAGGCGCTCGGCCGCCCCTTCGGCCGCGTCGCCGTCGGAGGAATGCACGACGAGTGCGAGCTCCGCGGCCACCGGATGAGCTTTCACGCCGCAGCCCCAGGGCGGATCATCGAAGAGGTCGCGCGCTCGGGCGCGATGGACCCGGTGCTCTTGCTCGACGAGATCGACAAGATCGGCACCGACACCTCACGGAGTCCATCCGCCGCGCTCATGGAGATCCTCGACCCCGAGCAGCACACACACTTTCAAGACAACTTCTTGTCGCTCCCCTACGACCTGTCGCGGGTGCTCTTTCTCTGCACGGCCAACGAGATCGACAAAGTGCGCGGCCCGCTGCGAGATCGTCTCGAGGTCATCGAGATCGAGGGCTACTCGAGCGGCGAGAAGTGCGCGATCGCGAGGGCGCACCTTTTGCCCAACATCGCGAAGGAGCTCGGGTTGACGAGCGAGCCCCCGGCGAGCGACGCCGTGCTCCTCGACCTCATCGAGGGCTACACCCGCGAGGGCGGGGTTCGATCGCTCCGGCGAGCGCTGAGCGCGCTCTTGCGAGATCGCGCCTTCGCGCTGGCGCGAAGCGGCGTGCGCGAAGGTGACCCGCAGCCGCCGCAAGGCGCCCTCACGATCGAAGACACGCGGCGCGTGCTCGGCGCGCCGAGAGCCTCGATCAAGAGCGTCCCGAGCGAGCTCCCCGTGGGCGCGAGCGTCGGGCTCAGCGTGAGCGGCGACGGAGGCTCGCCGCTGCTCATCGAAGCGGGACGACTGCCCGCGAGCAAACCCGGCGGAGAGCTCTCGCTCACCGGGCACCTCGGCGACGTGATGCGCGAATCGGCGCGCACCGCCCTCAGCCACCTTCGGCTCTACGCGAGCGCGTACGGACACGAGAGCGCCGACGTCTCGGGCGACTGGTTCGTGCACGTGCCCGAAGCCGCGGTGCCCAAGGACGGGCCGAGCGCTGGCGTCGCGCTCTTCGTCGCGATGCTCTCTGCGCTCGACGGCGTCGCGGCGCCCGCGGACGTCGCGATGACCGGCGAGCTGAGCCTCCACGGAGCGGTGCTCGCGGTCGGCGGCGTTCGCGCGAAGTGCCTCGCCGCCGAGCGCGCGGCCATGCGCAAAGTGCTCGTCCCCAAGGGCTGCGAGGCCGACGTCCCCGAGGGCCTCTCGTGCGAAGTGGTCGTGATCGAGCGCGCGCGACACGCGGTCGAAGCGCTCTGGCCCGAGCGAGCGAAGGAGAAGAGGCCGTGACGAGGCAGCCCGAAGCCGCGCCGACGCTCGAGCTCGAGGCCATCGAAGACGAGGCCGCGTGGGCGCGCGCGACGATCGCTGAGCTCTCTGCGACGCCTTCGAACCGTCGCCCGCCCGACGGGACGATCCTGCTGTGGATCGCCCGAGAGGTGCTCCGCGTCGAGGTCGCTCTGATCGCTCGCGCGGGCGCGCCCGAGGCGGTCGATCGACTCGCGGACGCGCGCTCGCACCTCGCGAAGGTCCATTGGATCGACGAGCGCGACCAGGACTGCATGGCGCCCGTCGCCGCCGGGCTCGAGCGCTGGGCTGCCCGCGCGCCGGGCGAATGCGACGACGCCCTCGCGTTCGCGGCGACGAGCTCGTGGTGGCGGCTTCGCTTCGTCGCGGCGTCAACACTACGGCTCGATCACAGCCCTTCGCGCGCGCTCGTCGAGCGGCTGGCGCGCGACGGCGAAGACATGATCAAGCGCATCGCGATCGAGCGACTTCGCAGCGTCCGCGAGCTGCCGTACTGGAAAGTCGCGTTCAGCGCAGATCCCGCCGCGAACAAGCACGCGCGCGCGCTGTCGTCGCTGGCCAAGCCGATCGCCGCGGTTTGCCGCGCGTACACGCCCGACGAGGGCTTCGCGACGCACGTCGAACGCAAAGCGCGGTTCGAGAAGGCCGTACGAGCCTACGCAGCGGCGCTCGACGCGATGCCCGACGCGCTCCTCTTCGACCACGCGAGCACGGTGATCGACGCGGGCGGCGCGCTCGACGCGAGACGATTCGCGCTGCTTCGCGCGCTCGGAGCGAGGGACGGCTCGCTCCCCCTCCTGCACCGCGCGCTCGGGCTCGAAGGCCCGTCGACGACCGACACGTCGCAACAAGAGAGCTATTTCTCGCGCTTCGCAGAGCGCTCCAAGCGCGACCGCGCGAGCGCGCTGATCGCGCACCTGCGGTGGCTGCACGCGCTCGCAGAGGACCCAGCCGAGCGCAGAGATACGCTGCTCGCGCACAGCGTTGCGTGGTCGAAGCTGTGGCCCGACCGCGCGCCGAAGCGCGCCATGTTCGCGGCGATCGTCGAGCTCGCCTCGGAGCACGAGAGCGACGCCGTTCGCTCGGCGCTCGAGTCGTTCGGCGCGAAGAACATTCCGCGCGACATGGTCGCGTCGCTCCTCGAGCCCTGGTCGCGCGGCGAGCGATCGAACTTCGACCGAACCTACGAGCGCTCCAAGCTCGCAGACGCGCTCGTTCCGAGCGAGCGGCGACGGTGGGTCGACGCGATTCTGCGAGAACGTCGGTCGGTCAAGGCGATGTCCTGGGCCCTTCGGCAGCGCACCGGCGAGCTCTACAGCCCAAAGGAGCACGGGCCGCGGCCCGCGCTCGTCGCGAAGCTCTGCGACGACCCGACCCTCCGCGCGGCGGTGCTCTCGGATCCGACGCTCGTCGCGCGCTGCATCGAGCCGCTTCGCGCCGCGCTCAACCGCGGAGAGCTCACGGACCGACGCGCGCTCGGCCGCGTCGTCGACGTGCTGCGAGACCTCGCCGAAGAGGTCCAGTGGGCCGACGCGCTCTACGCAAAGTATCGAGGCGTCGCGCCGCGGCGTATGGGCGCCTCGCGGCACCGCCAGGACGCCGCGCGGTTCTGCGCGGATCCGTCCAGCCTCGCGCCGCTCAGCGACCGCGAAGAGTCGCTCGTCCGCGCGTCGAGGAGGCGAGCCTTTCGCGCGAAAGACTCTGCGGCAGATCGATTCGACGTCGAGCTGTTCTCCACCGCGCCGTGGGACGCCGACGACGTCGAAGACTTCGTCATGCTCTGCGAGCAGATGCTGGACGGCGACGGAGGCTGCGACGAGGAGGCGCTCGCGTGCATGATCGATCACCAATGGCGACCCGAGCTCCGGTCGTCGGCCGAACGCGTGCTCGAAGCCCTCGTGCACGCCGAGGGCTCGAGCGACGGTGAGTGGATCAGCGTCCTCCGCGAGCGGCTCGGCGAGCGCGGCTGAGCGTTCTGGCGAGGCGCTCGTCGCCATTCCTGGCGACGCGAAATACGTCGCCAGTCGACTGGCGACGGCATTTGTCCTGCGAAATACGACGCTCCGCGGGCACACTTGAAAAAGTGGGCCCACCGACGCCGTCGATCCGATCCCTCCCCGTTCACTCGATGCTCTGCGCGGAACTTCTCGCACCCGCCGCGTCGGGTGTCCTTGCGCTCCCTCCGGGAGCGCTCTCAGTGGCCTCAGCCTCCCTGCGGCGCCGCGGGCTGCGGCTGCTGCTGCATTCCACCGGGCATCTGCTGCGGCGCCTGCGGGATCGCAGCGGCGATCGGCGCGGGCTCCGGCTCGACGCGCGGGCGCTCGGGCTCGGGGGGCGGGGCCATCATTCTGCCGGCGGCGACCAACGCGACGGCGCCGACAAACACCATGAAATGACGCATACGAGCGGTTCTACCACGGTTTTTCAGCGCGAGCGAAACAGCCCACCCACGCTATACCGACGCTCTGTTTTGCCATGACCCTCGTCGCTCTCCGGCGCAACGCCAACACCCCCACGCCGAACGGCCGTCCGCAGCCGCCCCGGTTTTTGCCGACCACACGCGACGACATGAACGCGCGCGGCTGGGACGCGCTCGACATCTTGATCGTGACCGGCGACGCGTACGTCGATCACCCGGCGTTCGGCCCCGTGCTCATCGCGCGCTTCCTCGAGGGACGCGGATTTCGCGTGGGGATCGTCGCGCAGCCGCGGTGGGACTCGATCGAGGACATCGCGCGCATGGGCGCCCCGAGGCTCTTCGTCGGCATCGCCGCGGGCAACCTCGACTCGATGCTCAACAAGCTCACCGCGCAAAAGAAAGTGCGCGGCGAGGACCAGTACTCGCCGGGCGGGCGGCTCGGCGCTCGCCCCAACCGCGCGTCGATCGTCTACTCGAACCTCGCGCGGCAAGCGTTCGGCAAAGAGACGCCCGTGGTCCTCGGAGGGATCGAAGCGTCGCTGCGTCGCATCGCGCACTACGACTACTGGTCCGACAGCGTTCGTCGCTCGATCTTGCTCGACGCCAAGGCGGACCTGCTCGTCTTCGGGATGGGCGAGCGCCCGATCTGGGAGGTCGCCAAGCGGCTCGCCGCGGGACAGCCGCTCTCGGCGTGCAGGGACATTCCCGGGACCGCGCACGTTCGAAACAAAGGCGAGTGGGAGACGCTCGAGAAGAGCGAGACCGTGACGGACAAGAAGCACTTGTTTCTCCCGTCGTACGAGGAGGTCGTCGCGAGCAAAGACGCGTTTCTCGAGATGTCGCGCGCGTTTCAGTACGAGACCAACCCCGCCAACGGCCGACCCCTCGTTCAGCCGCACGGAACGCAAGCGGTGTACTTCAACCCGCCCGCCGAGCCGCTCGCGACCGACGAGATGGACGCGCTCTACGACCTGCCCTTCCTCCGCAGGCCGCACGACAGCTACCGCGAGGTGATCCCCGCGTTCGAGACCGTGAAGCACTCGATCGTGACGATGCGCGGCTGCTTCGGCGGCTGCACGTTCTGCTCGATTACTGAACACGAAGGAAGGCACATCTCCTCGCGCAGCGCCGAGAGCATCGTCCGCGAAGTGCGCGCGCTCCGGCGCATGGACGACTTTCGCGGCGTGATCACCGACGTCGGCGGACCGACGGCCAACATGTACAAGATGGCCTGCAAGTCCGAAGAGATCGAGAGCAAGTGCCGCAAGCTCTCCTGCGTGCACCCCGGCATCTGCGAGAACCTCGTGACCGACCACGACCCCTTGCTCGACGTGCTCGAACAAGTGCGCAAAGAGCCCGGGATCAAGCGCGTCTTCGTGGCCTCGGGCGTGCGCTACGACCTCGCCAATCGATCGCCCGAGTTCATCGAAGTGATGGCCAAGCACCACACGGGAGGCCAGCTCAGCGTCGCGCCCGAACACTCGGACAAGCGCGTGCTCGACAAGATGAAGAAGCCCGGGATCGAGCACTACGATCGCTTCGTCGAGCAGTTTCAATGCGCCTCGAAAGAGAGCGGAAAAGAGCAGCACCTCGTCCCGTATTTCATCTCGGGCCACCCGGGCTCGACGCTCGAAGCGATGGTCGACCTCGCCGTGTACTTGAAGCAAAACCACATGAAGCCGCGGCAAGTGCAGGACTTCATCCCCACGCCCATGTCCATGGCCACGTGCATGTACTACACGGGCAAAGACCCCTTCACGCGCGAGGAGGTCTACACGGCCAAGGACCTCGACGAGAAGCGCATGCAGAAGGCGCTGCTGCTCTACTGGGACGCGACGCAGCACGACCTCGTGCGCGAGGCGCTCGTTCGCACGGGCCGCACGGACTTGATCGGGACGTCGCCCCGATCGCTCGTCCCCCCCGCGTCGGGAAAGGGCTCTCTCAGCATTCACGCGAAGCGCGCAGCGGAAGCACGCGCGCGCGAGGGCGCCAAGGGCCGCCGCGACGATCGCTCAGGCCGACCGCGTCGCTGACTTCGACGCGGCCTCGACAGCGCTCTCTGCGACGTCTGCGCCGACACCAACGTCCCCGCCGTCGACGCGAACGCCCGTCGACGCGGCGCCGCTCTTGACGACTTCGATCGTCGCGACCAGCGCAGCGGCGTCGTTCGACGCGAGCGCGAGCTTCTTGTTCGCGCCCGACGCGTCTCGGTACTCGATCAGCGTGGCGGTCGCGCCGAACATGGGCCCCACCGCCTCTGCGCCGCTGAGCGCCTGCTTGTTCGCAGGGACGACGGACACCTTCGTGATCTGGTCGAGCGCGACGCGCCACTCGCGAAGCCCCTGCTGCGCGTACACTTCTTGGTCGGTCACCGTCGTTCGGAGCACGGGCTTCACGAGCGCGGTCGCGAGAAACGCGAGCGCGAACAGCTGAACGAGCAAGAGCGCCCACAGCGGCGCGTTGGGATCAGCGAAATAGCCCACGATCCCGCCGATCGAAAAGAACGCGAACCCTCCGAACATCGCCCCCGCGAGCCCTCGCGAAACGACCTTCTCTCGGTGCATCTCGGCGCCCCTCGCGGTGGACAGCGAGTCGTCTCGTCGCGGCTGCTCTTCGCTCATCGTCGCTCCCTCTCGTGAGGCGAGCGTAGCAAAGTCAGCGTCGTCGCGGTCGTGCGGGAGCAGCCGCGGAGCTCGCCGCTGCGGACTGCGCTCCCTCGAACGCGACGCCCATGAACGCGAGCTGCGTCCGCGCGCTCGAGAGCACTTCGATGGCGAAGCCCTCGGGTCTCTGAAGGGTGCGAATCGCGCGGACCGTCGTTCCCACCGCGATCGGGCCGACCATGGAAGCGGGAATCGCGACGGGCTCGGACGTCGCGTCGACCTCGACCTGACCGTTGACGACGCAGTCGCGCTCGTACTCGACGCTCCCGTCCCGACAAATCCGCGAGATTCGATTGGACCGCGTGCACGCAAACGTCGGCACGATCGCGCGCCGCTGTTGAAACGTGAGCAGCACGCGGTCGCCCTGCGGTCGCATCGACGCCACGACGCCCGCGGACGTGCTGGCCGACATCGAGTTCGCGTCGCCGATCCAATCGCCGCCGCCGCGCGCGCCCGCTTCGAGATAGAGCCGCCCCGCATCGAGCGGAAACCTCGGGTTCGACTCGACCTCTTGCCGCACCGCGCGCACGACCGCTTGCAGCGCCGCCATGCGTTCGCCGCGTTGGATGGGCGAGCTCTTGATCATGTCCGCAAACGCCCACGCGTGCCCCGGCGTCCCCGCGGCGAGCTCGCACCGAAAGATCGCTGCGCCGAGGACGTGCCCCACGGGGCGATCGAACAACGCGCGCACCGAGCGCTCGTCGCGCGCGCCGACGCGCTGCGCGTACTGCGTAAACGCGCTGAGCAACGGCGCCGAGCAGCCCTGCATCGCGCTGGTATTTTGCTGAAGAAACGCGTCTTCGACGGCCCACGCGCGCTCGAGGCCCGCGCGGTTCTCTTGCGCCTCGCGTCGGTACTCGTCCCGCGCGCGGTTGGGGATCGACTCGAGCATCGGCGCGAGCGCGGGCTCTCTCGCGGCCACCGCGCGCCACGCGTCGCCGACGGCCTTGGCGAGCAGCTTGATGCGCGCGACGCGAACGAGCGCCATCGCCTGCGATTCTGCTGGGATTCCGCTGCGCGCGAGCTCTTGTCGCGCGGCCGCGAGATCGATGGCGCCCACGTCGTCACGGACGAAGAGCCACGCGAGCAGGTCGCGTCCGCGTTGCTCGACGGTCGTTCCCCGCTCGTCCCACGCGCGACCGATCACCGCGGGCCCGAGCCTCAACGCGGTCTGCACCAGCCCCGCGCGGAGCAGCGTCGGAAACTCTTCTCGCGCGCCGCCGCCGCGATCGAACCAATACGCGAGCTCGTCGACCTCGAAGAGCGGAGCTCGCTCGCACGCCAACGAACGCAACATGTCCGCGCGCATCGCCTCGTGCCGCAGGGCGCGACCGCCAACAGCCCCGCCCTCGCCGCCCTCGCGACGCACTGCGGATTGTCCCGCGAACGTCCCGCACGAGACCTCGAAGCTGCGCCCCGTCTGCGACAGCGCGGCGCGCAGGACCTGGTCGAGCGACGCGTCGTCGAGGTCCGTCGCGTTGATCATCACTTGCCGCCACGACTGCATCCAATCGCGGAGGTTCGGGTCCGTTCCGTGCGCGCACGCGAGCTGCGCCACCGCCATGAACCCCGTCGCGCGCTCGAGCTCGAGCGAGTTCGTCCGCGTCGCTGCGTGCTGGAGCCCCATCACCGTGCGCAAATACGTCGCCCGAAGCTGGTTCGGTCGCAGCGGCCGCGCCGTCGCGCCCGCGCAGTACCCGGGAACTCCCGCCTGCGCCGTCGCCGCTCGACGCCCCGCGATCGGCGCGACGCGAAGGTCCGCAGGCATCGCCTCGACCTGCGCGTTCGCCGCGTTCGCCGCGCAAAGCGCCGCAGAAAACACAGCGCTCGAGAGCGCCCTCTTCGATTTCGTGTGCATGCTCGTCGTTCTCCGTGTGGTTCGTCGGCATCGCCCCGACGCCGCTCGTGACGACTGCTACGCGAACGCGAACGCATCGATGCGCCCGCTGTGAGAGCGCCGTGAGGGCGCGATGAACGCTTGCGATGCGCGCGCACTCCACGGGACAATCGCTGCGTGAAGGCATCGAAGCTCCTCTCGTGCGTCGCCCTGCTCGTGACCGCGTGCGCCGAGCCCGTCGTCGATCCCGACGCGTCCGGCCGCGACGCTGCAGCAGACGCCGCGTCGCGCGACTCGAGCACCGACGCTCGCGGGCAGTCGGATGTCGCGATGACCGACGCGAGCCGCGGGGATGTTCCGTCGGCGCAGGACGTTCAGCAGCCGCGCGACGTCGCGTCCGCGGACCCGTACGAAGCCGCGCGCGTCGCGTGCGTCGCCGAGATCAATCGCTACCGCGCGATGAACTCGTTGCCGCCGTACCAGCGATGGACCGAAGGCGAAGCGTGCGCCGATCGACAAGCCGCGTTCGACGCCATGACCGGGATTCCGCACAACGGCTTCTCGATGAGCATCTGCTCGCCCCGAGGAAACGGCCAAAACGAGTGCCCCCGCTACGGCGGCCCCGAGGCGCTCAACGGCTGCCTCGCGCAAATGTGGGCCGAGGGCCCGTCGCCCGACGGCATGTGGAGCAACGCCCACGGCCACTACCTCAACATGATCGGCGACTACATCTACATGGGCTTTCGCGTGCAGCACTCGCGCGTCGCGTGCGGCTTCTCCGCGGGCGGGTGGATGGTTCAGAACTTTCAGTGACCCGCGGTCATCCTGTATTTTGTCTCACGGATACAAAGGAGTCATCGAGTGTCGGACGGCGGCGAGCAGGGCGATTCCACGCGAGACGGTCGCTCGCCAGACGATGACGACGTCGATCGACGCGCGATCCTTCGCCGGCGTGCGCTGCTCGTCTCGACGGCGCTCGCCGGGGTCACGCTCTCGGTCCTCGGCGCAGAGACGTCTCCCGTGTGCATCCGTGAAGCGCACGCGCAGCGCGCTCCCCGCGCGGCGAGGCGCGACGCAGGCGCGGTCGAAGCGAGCGTGATCGACGCAGCGAGCGCGACGGACGCAGCGAGCGCGAGCCCCGCGACGGACGAGCTCCCCGACGTCGAAGAGCTCCCGCTCGAGGTCATCGACGCCACGATCCGTGGGCCCGTCCCGCACGTGTGCTTGAGCCCCCTTCCAGACCCGGATCCGCCGAACAACGGCGGCTGCGGCTGTCGAAGGAGCCACGCGACGTGAAGCGCTCTTCGCGTGCGGTGGCTGCGATCGTCGTCGCGCTCGCGTCCAGTCGAGCGAGCGGCGATGTATCGCGCGGCGACGCGGAGCAGCGCGCCCGCGTACGGGCGTACTTCGACTGCGTTCGCCAAGAGAGCGCGCGCGGCGAAGCCGGGCTTTCGGGCGTCGAAGCGTGCAGCGCTGTTCTGCGCACGACGGACCCTGCGCTGCGCGCGATCGTCTCGTGGATCAACGCGAGGACCAACGAGCAGCTCGAGAACCACGAAGCGAGGGCCGTCGCCCACGCGCTCGAGTGCGTCACCCACGCCGCTGCTGCGCCGTCGAACGCGCGCACACAACAGCGCCGAAGCGATTGCGTCGCGATCGTTCAGCGGCTCTATCGCCGCGTGGCCTGGGTGCGCAACGGAAGCGCCTGCGAGATCTCTTCGCCGAGCCTCGCGCGCGAGGTGATCGCCCCTGCGCAGAGCACCGCGTGGACGCCCGCGCAGCCCGGCGCGACGTCGCTCACGCTTGCCTGCACGGACTACCGCAGACAAGTGATCCCGGTGACGCTCGTCGCGGGCCGTCGGTACGTGATCCCGCCCGTCTCGATCCTCGAGTGACTCACGCGCGATCCATCGGCGGGGGATCGCTGTGGGTCTGCTCTGCGGCGAGCGCGATCAACGGCGCGAAGCGCGACTCGACGGCGTCCAGCGACAGGCCGTTGAAGAAGCTCGTAAACGCGAAGTACGGCAAAAGCCCTCGCCAATTGGCGAACCACGAGGGAACGAACCTCGGCGGATCGAGCACCCCCTCGCGGCGCAACACGACGAGCGCGTCGAGGTCGTCGATCGCGCAGCGCCCCGCGAGCAACATCGCGAGCTCGTCGCGGTGCCCACCGCGCGCGAACGTGCTCAAGAACGTGTACACCTCGACCATCCCCGCGAGGTAGCAAGCGTCCTTGGTGAAGGGCGCTCCGCCGGTGACCTTTCCTCCGCGACACACGCGCTGCGCGTCGAGGTACGCGTCGCGCGGATTCGATCCGTGCTCGACGAGCATGCGATAGAGGTCGATGAACGTCGCCCCGTCCTCTGCTGCGGCCACGAGCCGGACGCGCGTCGCGAGCCGCTGCATCCGCGCGGGGCTGAGCCGCCTCGCCTCGAGCTCGGCGAACACCGCGAGACCCTCTTGCGTGCGCGTCGTGCGCGGCCCGCCGCCCGCGAGAAACGGCGCGTACCGCTGGAGCGCGCCGTTCTGCGCGGTCAGCGCGTGAGTCTCGATTTCGTGGGCCCACAATCCCTCCGCCTCCCACGCGGAGAACGTCGTGTCCGCGCGGACGCGCACGCGCTCTCGCCCCGCGATGACCTTCGCGGACAGCGCAGGATCGACGGTGACCTCGATCTTCATCTTGGGCCGTCGCGCGTTCGCTCGATCGCGCAACCACGAGGCAAATTCCTCGGCGTTCCACGACTCGGGCTCCTCTTCGTCGTCGCGCGGGTGCTCGCTGTCGTACCCGTGGACGCGCAGCCGCTCGAGCAAGTGCTCGGCGAGGTCGAGGTTGCGCATGTTCGTCCCGACGAAGCGCGTGCGCGCGCCGCCGTAGAGCTCGCGCGATCGCTTGTAGAACTCCACGGTCCCCGCCGCGAGGAGCAGCCGATTGGCGTCGGCGAACGACGTCAGCGTGTGGCGCAAGAAGTCGTGAACGTGCCCTTCGCCGTCGATCGTCGCGGCGACCTTGTCGAACTCCGCCGCGCGCGCCTCCAGCGCGTCGTGGTCGAACTCGTACGTGACGTCGGGCAGCTTCTCGCAGCGGTCCGCGAAGAACTGATCTTCGACCGACCGCGGCCACGCGATGTCGCTGAGCAGCTTGGTGCGCCGCCCGATCGCGGTCACCGCAGCAGAGATGCGCTCGACGAGCTCAGCGTGGGGCGAGGATCCCATCCCCCGTATCCTGCCCCATGTCCTGTGCGATCCGCGCGCGGATTCGGCGCTGCGAGCGCTGTCAGCGCGCCGCGCGACGCTTGCGACGACGCGACGCGTACGCGAGGGCGAGACCCGAGAGCGCGACCACGGCGCTCACCGCGCGATCGCTCTGTCCAGCGGCCGCGGGAACGCGGCATCCGCACGCGCCGTCACCCGAGAGCGAGAGCCTCGAAGGCACGCCCGAGTCCATCGTGCCTCCGTCGATCACGCCGCTGTCGCGCGATCCGTCGTTGCTCGAAGCGTCGCCTCCGCCGTCCGTTCCGCCGTCGCCCATCGCGCGCGGAACGCACATGCCCACGGCGCGATCGCACACGGGCGTGGGGTCCATGCAGTTCGCATCGGCGCTCGCGCTCGGCATCGCGGGGTCCGTTCGGGCCGCGCCCGCTTCGCGAGGATCGCGGTCGAGCACGCAGTCGTTGTCGCTGTCCGTGTCGAGAAAGTCTGGGCGATCGCCCGCGCCCGCCATGCCATCACTGTTGGCGGGCATCGTGGGGTCTGCGCCCGCTTCGACGCTGTCGCTCACGCCGTCGCCATCGCTGTCGAGGTCGAGGTACGCGGGCGTCATGTCCGAATCGGGCTCGGTCATCCCTTCGGCGGTGCGC
>JAEUKI010000067.1 GCA_016793325.1 Myxococcales bacterium
CAGCATTCTCGCACGTTTTCCGAGCGGGCCCGAGCGAGCGGGCGCTACTCCTTCGTTCGAGGGTCTCCGCGCCGCGGTCGAGGCGCACCGCGAACGGCGCACTTCGGATCCCACGCGACGACGATTCATCGTGTTCGTCACGGACGGAGGGGCCGGATGCAACGAGCAGCACTCGCTGGAGCGCTGCACATGCCTCGCGTTGAGTGACCCAGAAGCCTGCGTCCGAAATCCAGACATCGGCCGAACTTCGTGCCTCGACGACGAACGGATTCTCGAGTTGCTTCGGCAGGCACGCAGCGAAGGAATCGATACCTTCGTCATTGGACTGGTCGGGATGACTCTCCCACCACGAAACGAGATGATCTACCGTCGCTTCCTCGACGAGATCGCGGAAGCGGGCGGGCGAGGCAACCCAACGAGTCCTCGCTACCTCGCAGCAACGAACACACGAGAAATCGAGACAGCGCTGTCGCGACCCATTCAAGAGATCGCGACCTGTTTTCTTGCGAGACAGAGCAATCGTGTGATCGTAGGCGAGCGCTTGTACCACGAGGGAACGAGCATCGAGCGGGACCCAACCGAGCGGAACGGTTGGAACTGGACCGACGCTTCGAACACGCGCATTCGGTTGTTCGGAAGCGCTTGTCAGCGCGCAGTCGAGAGCAACGTCCGTCGTTGGTACACACCGGCCATTGGAAGGTGTCTGCCACCGGAGTGATCGCTGGAGCTTCGACTCGCGAGCGACGGGCCGCTGGGGTGTGATTGCCGTTCGTGCGCCGGGGAGGTTCGGCTCGAGGTTGGGAGCCTCGCGATTCTGTCCTGAAAAATCGCTAACAGAACTCGCATGGCCGTGAGCCGGGAGCCAAGGGGCCCGGCAACAGCGCACCTGCAGTGCGGAGCGCAGCGGGCTCTCGCCCGCAGCTACTCGCGTTGCTCGACGAAACGGCGCGGAGCTCGCCCACGGTCCGCGCGTGCAACGTGATCGTCGACACGAGTGCGCTGCAAATTCACGAACAGATACCGCCGAACGAGTCTAGGATCGGGTCGGTCGACGCGGACCGCTTGCGAGTCGATCGAGCGTTCAACGGGACGCCCTCGTAGCTGCGGGCGAGAGCCCGCTGCGCTCCGCACCGCAGGTGCGCTGTTGCCGGGCCCCTTGGCTCCCGGTTCGCGGCAACGCGGCTTTCGCTAGCGAATTTACAGGATCCTATCTTCGATCACCGACGCTCCTTCGGGACTCCCTGCCAACGCACGAACCGCAATCACACCCGGCCGCTGCTGACAGCGCATCGCGCTCGGGCTGAGAATTCTGCGGTCTCGTCCGCCGTTGAACCACGCGGGGCCCTCCAATTCGCCAGCGAGCGCAGTGTAGCATCGCGCTCGCCATGGCTCGTGCTCCTCGCAAGCCCACCAAACCCGCTGCAAAGCCCTCGCGCAAACCCGCTGCGAAGCCCGCCAAGTCCGGCACCGCGGCCGGCGCTCGCTCGCTCGCGAAGACCGTCACCGCCGCGCGCAAGACAACGTCGGCGATGAAGAAGCGCTTCGACGCGCTCGTCGTGAAGATGGCGGTCGCGTCGAAGGACGAGGCGCGCGGGTGGGACAGCTACTTCGAGTTCGCAGGGGAGATTCTGCGGGACAAGCTCTGGATCGCGGGCGGGTTCGATTCGGCGCAGCAGTGGCTCGAATCGGTCAGCGACGAGCCGTCGCGCTCGCTGCGACGCAACGTTCGTGTGGCCGAGAGCTCGAGCCCCGACGAGCAGGTGAAGTTCACGCGAAGCAAGATCACCCTCGCGCTCGCCCTCTTCGACGCGCGCGACGCGGCCGCGGCGAAGGCTCGCGGCGAAGCGTGGAAGCCCTCGGACGAGCCTCGCACCGTCGACTGGAAGACGCTGCGATTCGACGTCGTGCGCGACGGGGCGAAGAAGAAGCTCTCGCTCGACGAGATCAAAGCACCCGAGCTGCAAGCGCTGATCGACGCGGTGAACGGCAAACCAACGGGCCGCGCGGACGCTGAGCCCACGGACACCGAGCGCGCCCTGCGCGCGGCGCTCGACGCGAGCGGCTTGGAGGACGTCACGATCGCGCAGCGCGATCATCGATACACCGTGGCCGGCGCGAGGGCAGACCAACTCGCGGCGCTCGGTCGCGCGCTCATCGAGGCGGCTCGCGCGGCGAAGTGACCGACGGCGGCGGCCGGACGATTTCGTGTCGGGTCCCGCGGAGGGTTCGCGGACGTGCTTCTCGAGGGCCAACGACGGCCCCGGAAGGACACCATCCCGATGAACACCCGCCGACTCATCCTCGCCTCGCTCGTTTCTGCGTCGCTCCTGGCTGGCTGCGCGGACGTCGACGCGCCCGTCGCGCAGAACGTCGACGCCCTCACCTCGAGCGAGCTGCCCGGCGCGTCCGTCGTGCGCCACTTCTTTCCCAACCGCGTGTGGATGCACAACAACGACAACTGCCCCGCCCCCGCGGGCCCTGGCTCGACGGGACGCGCGCTCTACAGCGTCCGCTCGCACCCGGGCAACCGCAACGTCGCGCTCGTCGCGTACACGCTTCTCTTCCGACGCGACTGCGGCTCGCTCGTGGGGCTCACCGCGCACGACGGCGACGCCGAGAACTTCTACGCCACGCTGCGGCGCGACTCGCGCTGCGCCAACGGCTGGGCCATCCACGCGATTCAGACCGTCGCCCACACGGGAACGCTGCCCGGCGAAGTGAACGAGCGCATCATCGACAGCTGCAACGCGCCCGGCGAGATCCTCGTGTCGCGCAACAAGCACGCGCTCTATCACAACACCTCGCAGTGCACGCTCCGCGGCGACACGTGTTCCGAGGGCTACCGGGCCTCGTTCGACCTCGTCAACGCAGGGACCCGCACGTCGCAGCTCGTCGACGACCTCGGGCCCCATGGATTCGCCAACGAGCGAGTGTGGACCGGCGACGACTACTTCTGCGGCGGTATCTCGAACAACGATCGCTCCGACTGCGGAACGCGCCCCGGCGTCGGCCTCGCGCGCTCGAGCGACCTCCCCGACGCCGACCGCCGAAAGATCACTGTGAAGAACGAAGCGGGCGCCGTCATCCGCGTTCGCTACCGTCGTGACGGCGAGATCGGGAGCTGGAACCAGATCACCGCGCCTCTCTCCGAATCGGTGACCCTCGACGACGACGTGGACGCCACCGTCGACGTCGAGATCCTCGTGTCCGAATACCTGTTCGACGGGTTTCACTGGGAGCCCGTGGTCCGGGGACTCCGGCTCGACCGCTCGAAGCAGACCCGCCTCACGGTGACGGGCACCGTCTGGGACTACGACTACAGCGTCTCGCGCAGCTCGAACACGGTCAGCGTGACCTCCGCCGAGGCGCTCTGCGTCGCGCGCCACGGCGCTGGAACGACCGCGCAGCTCGCGTTGCCAAACGGCACGCCGGGGGCCGGGTGGAACTACTTCTGCAACGCCGGCGGACAACTGTGGCCGCTCGATCTGCACGCCGGCTGCCGCGCCGTGCACGACGCCCCCGAGCTCTGGGCCAGCGTCGCGATCGACAACCTCGCCAGCCCGATCCTCTGCTACCGCCCCTTCTGACGACCGCTGCTCGTTGGGCTCGGCGCCCGTTGGGACCGATCGGTCCTCACTCGGGACCGATCGGTCCCAGTGAGAAACCCTGCGTCCCACGCCCGTTTTCAGCGGTCGAGCTCGGCGAGCGCCCGATCGAACGCGGCGCGGGTGCCCGCGGCGGGCTCGGGGCTCGCCGCGATGGACTCGAGCCCCATCGGCGCGTGGATCGAGTGCGCGCTCGCGAGGTCCGCGGCGAGAAGGGCGGTGGCGTCGACGATTCCCGCGCCCATTCCAGCGGTGTTCGATCCCGGCGCAAACGGTCGCGCGGTGCGCCGCAAGAGTCGCTCGAACACGACGGACACGTTGCTCGCGCCGAGCTTGTCGACGAGCGCCGCGCGGCCTCCGTGCTTCTCGAGCCAGAGTGCCGCGATGCCCGCCACGGTCGCGACCGCGAACGACGTCCCTTTGCTTCGCAACACGAGCTCGTTGCCTTGCGCGTCCCAGCCCGCGCGCCACACGCCGTAGCCCGGAGCGCTGATCGCCACACAGGCGCCGCGAGAGCTGTGCTTCCACGGGCGGTCTTCGACATCGACCGCGCCGACCGCGATCACGAGAGGGTCGCGCGCGGGCCAGCCGGGGATGGGCGAGTAGTTTCCCGCGGCGGCACACAGAATCATGCCCTCGCGCACGGCGCGCTCGATCGCGGCGTGCAGCGCGGCGCTCGGGACGCCGCCGAGGCTCATCGACACGACGTCGCATCCGCACGCGCGCGCGTAGTCGATGGACTCCGCGAGCGCGCGCTGCGACAGCAGCACCACGTTGTCCGTCACCCGCAGCGGGACGAGCGACGCGTCCGGCGCCACGCCGAGCACTTCGTGCGCGCCATCGGGCTTCTGTCCCGAAGGCGAGATCAGCACGCTCGCGGTCCCCGTCCCGTGAAACGGCGTGAACCCCGCCCCTGGATCGAGCGCTGTTGCGTCCGCGAGAAACCCTCGCGCGAGCGTCTCGTCGACGCGCGGGCTCACCTCCGAGTGCCGCGTGTAGCCCGTGTCCGGGTGCGCGATCCGCACGCCGCGACCGCGCACGGTTTGGTGCAGCCCCGCGACGCGCGCGCTCTCTAGCAGCCAATCGATCGAGCTCGAACCGGGGCCGAAGTCTCCGGAGGCGAAGGCCGATTCGAGCCCGCGCGCGGCGGTGGCGTCGGGCGTGTCGAGGGAGCCCCACGCTTGCCACTCGGTCTCGAAGAGCGGCTCGACGTGATCGATCGTGCGCGGCTCGTTCGCGTTGTGTTCGTCGCGGAGCCTTTCGACGAGCGTCCACGCCTCGTCGCAGGGCAGCGCGCGACCGTCTTCGGTCGTCGCGATCCAGCAGCGTGGCTCTGCGCCAAACGGACGCACGGTCCACCAGAACCCGCTCGCGGTTCCGAGCCGCGCTTCGAGCTCAGCCAAGGGCGCGCTGCTCACGAGAAAGAGTCCTTCGAACCTCGCGACGACGTTTGCCATGCTTCCCTCCGCGCGCTCGTTGTACGAGCGTCTCGAGCCCTAAGGTGACGTCACACTTTTGTGACGCCGTCGGCGGTCGCGAGCGTCCCATAGAGCTCTGGGCGGCGGTCGCGAAAGAACCCCCACGCCGCGCGCATCCTCCGCGCGTAACCAATGTCGAAGGTCGCGATCGCGAGCCCCTCCTGCGTTCGATCGAGCACGGCGGCGAAGTCCCCGCGGTGATCCGCGCAGAAGGAGCTTCCGTAGAACACCTGGCCGCCCTCGTCCCCGATGCGGTTGCTCGCGCACACCGGAACGACGTTGCTCACCGCGTGCCCGATCATCGCCCGATGCCAAGGGTCTCGCGTGTCGAGCGAGCTGTCGTGGGGCTCGCTCCCGATCGCCGTCGGGTACAAGAGCAGGTCCGCGCCCTTCAGCATCATCGCGCGCGCGCACTCGGGGTACCACTGATCCCAGCAGATCCCCACGCCGATCACGCCGTAGCGGGTCCGCCACACTTGAAAACCGGTGTCCCCCGGTCGAAAGTAGTACTTCTCTTCGTACCCCGGTCCGTCGGGGATGTGCGACTTGCGGTAGAGCCCCAGCTCGCGGCCGTCAGCGTCCACCATCACGAGGCTGTTGTAGTAGGCCTGCCCGGCCTTCTCGAACACGCTCACCGGGATGACCACCGAGAGCTCTTTGGCGAGCTCTTTCATGCGCGCGATCGTCGGGTGCCCTTCGATCGGCCGCGCCCTGAGAAACTCGGTCTCGACCTCGGTCTTGCAGAAGTACGGCCCTTCGAAGAGCTCGCTCGGGAGGATCACCTGCGCGCCTGCCTTCGCGGCCTCGCGGATCCAGTGGACGACGCGCGCGACGTTCTCTTCGACCGTGCCGTTGAGGGGGCACTGGATCATCGCGACGGTGAGCTTCTCGTGGGTCTCGGCGGTGCTCATGAGTGGACTCCCCTTCGCGCGGCGAGCGGCGTCGGCTGCTGTTGCGAAATACAGTGAAACGCCCCGCCGCCTTCGAGCACTTCTCGCGCTCGAACGCCGACGGTCTTGCGCCCTGCGAACACCTTCGCGATCGCCTCGACCGCGCGCGCGTCGGCCTCGACGCCGTACGTGGGGACCACCACCGCGCGATTGCCGATGTAGAAGTTGACGTAGCTCGCGGGCATCACCGCGCCGTCTTCGTCCTCGACGAGCCCGGGGCTCGGAACGGTGACGACCTCGAGCAACCGCCCTCGCGCGTCCTTCATCGCGCGAAGTTCGCGCTCGATCTCTGCGAGGACCTTGGCGTTGGGGTCCTCTTCGGACTCGGCCCGCATGCACATCACGACGCCCGGCGCGACGAAGCGCGCGATCGTGTCGATGTGCCCGTCGGTGTGGTCGTTGAGCAAGCCCTCTTTGATCCACAAGACGACGCTCGCGCCGAAGGCTCGCTTCACGCGGGCCTCGATGTCCGCGCGCGTGAGGCTCGGGTTGCGGTTGGCGTTGAGCAGGCACTGCTCGGTCGTGAGCACGGTGCCTTCGCCGTCGACCTCGATGGCGCCGCCCTCCAAGATGAATTCGTGTGCCACCGTCGGCAGCCCCGCGAGCGCGGCGATCGCGCTCGACACGTCGGCGTCGTGCGGGAGAACGTATTTTTCGCCCCAGCCGTTGAAGCGAAAGCGCGCCGCGACGAGCGCTCCGTCGTCGCGCTCCATGAAGATCGGCGCTGTGTCTCGCAGCCAGATGTCGCCGAACGGGCAGTCGTAGAAGCTCGCGTCGAGCCCGACGAGCGCGCGCTCTGCGTCCGCGCGGGCCTTGGCGGTCGGGACGAGCACCTTCAGCGCCTCGCCCTGCCGCGTCCCGGTCTCGGGGTCGACGTCGACGATCGCGCGACAGAGGGCGGTAAATGCTTCTTGCACCGCGGGGAGAGACTCTTGCCAGAGCTCTTCGTGGCTCGGCCACGCTAGCCACACCGCGTCGTGCGGCGCCCACTCGGCGGGCATGCGCACGGTCGTCTCGCTTCGTTCGGTCACGGCCGATTGACTACCGCGACCGATCGACGCTGCAAATGGGTGTTTTGTCTGCGCGACGTCGAGCGCGGAGCATCGCCGCTGCGAGCGCCGCGAGCGAGAACAACCACCCGCCGCGCGATCGCGAAGCGCCGCCGTCAACGGTCGCGCGACAGGCGCAGCCGCCGCCGGGCGAGCCCGTCGTTCCGCTCTCGCTGCCGACGATTCCACCGTCGGTCGGCTGCGCGTCGGGGGGCGGTCGCGTATCGGGCGGCGCGACGCCAGCGTCGACCGAGTAGTTCTGGACGCGCTGCGCATAGAGCAGGGATCGCCCGCCGCTCGCGTACGCATAGGCATCGGAGCACGAAGCGACGGCGCGCTCGAAATCGAACACCTCGATGTCTCGAAGGCGATCGCGCGTCGTGAGCATGATCCAGATCACGTCGATGTCGTTTTCGCGAGGCTCTGGCGGGAGCGACGCGTCGCCGAACGCAGACCCATCGGGGCTGCGCGTGGGCGGGATCGTGACCGCTGGTGGGTTGCGCGGACCGTTGGCTCGGATGATGTCGCCGACGCCGAAGTCCACGCGACGACCGCGGATTTCGAGGCCGCGATCGCCGGGGTCTGGGCCGGTCGAGGGCGTGATCGTTCCGCCGTTTTCGTCGCGAAACATCCCCACGTCGGGATCCGCGATCAAGAACGACGGCTCGACGTCTTCGGGCGCGAGGACGCCCATCAGGTACAGGTCCAGCGACGAGAATCGAAACGTCGGAGGCTCGGTGCGAAACACGCCGGGCGCTGTCTCTCGCCAGTTGTTTCCCTCGAGCGGTGATCCGCCGGAGTGAACGAAGAACGACCAGTGAACGCGATCGCGCCCGAGCAGCACTTGAGGGGTCAGCATCGCGGGCGTCACGCCGCTGTCCGTCGTCGCTCCGTCGGTCGTCTCGCTCGCGTCGCTCGCGGCGTCGCCCGCTTCGCCCGCGTCGTTGGCAGAGGCATCTGGCGTGGAGATTCCCGCGTCCATCGCGACGCCTTGCCCTGTGGGCATCGGCGGCAGCAACGGCTGCGGTCCCCAGCGGTGACCGAACTCTTGCGTGCAGACTTGAAAGTTTCCGAACTGGCCGGCTGCGTTGAGATACAGGCTCCAGCTGTTGAGCCACACGAAGCCGATCAACGGAAACGCGGTTCCTGCGGTCGCGTTGAGGTCCCACGTCTCGCGGCCGCCCTGCCGCTGCCCGATGCCTCGAACGGTGTTCTTGATCGGGAGATAGAACGCGAGGGCGCTGCCGAAGCTCATCCGGCTCTGCATCACCGCGATGAAGCGCGCCCGGGGAGCGTCAGGGATCTCTGAAATAATCCTGGTGACCTCAGCGACGAACGCGAGCGTGTCCGCCGTGTTCGACGTGGGAACGCGCCCCCCGTACGGCGTCGCCGCGTTGACCTCGTCCACGAGCACATACCCGTTGCGGGTCAACCGAACGAGCTCGAGCGCTTCGGCGGACCGAGGCGCGAGCCCCAACGACAACGAGACGCACGCCAACGCAAAACAACGCTGCCCAAGTGCCAACACGACGCGGGGAGCGTACCGCGCGGAGTTACGCGGGCGCGAGCAGCAATCGCCCGAGCTGTTCGAGCGCCATCACGTAGCCGTCGCGACCGAACCCCTCGATCCGTCCGAGGCACGCCGCCCCAGTGATCGAACGCCGACGAAACTCTTCGCGCGCGGAGGTGTTCGTGAGGTGCACTTCGATCACAGGGATCTCGATCGCGCGGATCGCGTCGTGGATCGCGACGCTCGTGTGCGTGTATCCGCCCGGGTTGATGATCACGCCCCCGTGCGTCGCCCGCGCGTTGTGCAGGTGATCGATCAGCGCGCCTTCGTGATTGGACTGCGCGCACACGACCGTGAGCCCGAGCGCGCGCCCTCGCTCGATGAGCGACGCGTCGATCTCGACGAGCGTCGTGGTCCCGTACACAGACGGCTCGCGAAACCCCAAGAGATTCAAATTGGGCCCGTGCAACACCAGCACGGATCGCGCCCGGCTCGCGGGCTGGGCGCCTCGGTCGCTCATCGACTACTCGAGCGCCGAGAGGATCTTCGGCGCGGCGAGCCGCAGAAGAAACCGCGCCTTTCCGTAGTTGCCGTCGGGCGCCACGGCGAGCGCGAGGTAGTAGTCGTTGTTGAGCACGCGCACGATGAGCGTGAGCTTCTCGGCTTGGATCGCGAGCTCTTGCGCGGCGCCGGCTTGCACCGACTCGATCGCGTGCATGAGCTGCTTGAGAACGACGGACATCTCCATGCCGATCGTCTCGATGTTGAGCTCTACACCGTCACGCACGTGGCTCTCGACCGCGATCCCGTCGAAGCCCATGAGCAGCCCAGCTTGGCCTCCCTGGGTGTGCTCGACCACGTCGCGCAGCGCATCCTTGAACATCGGCGCGATGTTGCCAGCGCGTTTCTTTCAGGGTCAAGGATTCGTCTCGCTTCCAGCGCGA
This sequence comes from Myxococcales bacterium, assembly GCA_016793325.1. Lineage (GTDB taxonomy): Bacteria > Myxococcota_A > Polyangia > Polyangiales. Next base: position 9,537 of record JAEUKI010000067.1, read on the forward strand.
CAGTGTACGGTGCGCGACACAGACGCCCTGGACGCAGCGCCCCGAAGCCCACAGCACGATGACGCCCTGACGCGCCGAGAAGGCTTTGCGCTGTGGTTATTGGCGTTTGTCGCCATCCGGTGGGTCGCTCCCAGCGGGCCCTTGTACTGGGATTCGTTTGGCTACACGGCGCAGGCGGTCACTGGACAAGTGGGGGGGCTCGGGCTCGGGCGGCCGCTCTTTGTGCTGGTCTCGCACGGGGTCGCCTCGGCGCTCTTGAAGCTCGGCGCGTCGCTCGAGCACGTCGAACCGGTCCTGCGCGCGCTGTGGGCCAGCATTTCTGCGCTGTCGGCCCCCCTCGTCGCGCTCGCGGCGACGAAGCTCGATTTTTCGTCCACTGAGCGGCGCTTCGCGGCGCTGGCCGTGGCCCTCTCGCCCGCGATGGCGCACGCCTCGGGGCAAGTGCTCACCGACGGGCCCGCGGTCGCGCTGATCGTCGCGAGCACGACGGCGGCGCTCTTCGCGAAGGATGGCGAGGGCGCGCGCGAAGCAGGGCTCTGGCTGGCGTCGGGCGCGCTGCTCGGGGCCGCGGTCGTCTTTCGCGAGCCCTCGCTCGCGCACGCGTTGACGCTGTACGCCCTCGTCGCGCTCGGCCCGAAGGGCGCTCGCTCTCGCTCGTGGGTCACCGCCACGGCGGGGCTCTTGCTCGTCTCGGGGCTGAGCCTCGCGTGGGCCGCGCGGCAACCGGGCTGGGGAGACACGGTTCGAGCGTGGGTGTCCGCGATGCGCCGCGAGCGCGCCGCGCACCCGTATTCGCTGCGAGACCTCGGTCTGTACGTCGCGTGGCTCTTCGCGTTGGGGCCGCTCGTGACGCTGGCCGCGATCGCGACGTGGGTCCGCGCGCGACGGGAGATCTTCGCGCGCTCGAAGGCGTTTGCCGTCGTCGCGCTCGGGTCGCTCGCGCCGCTCGCGCTGCTCGCGATCTACCAAGACATCTCATTTTCGCCTCGGTATTTGCTGGGCGCGATGCCCTTCGCCGTCGCCGCCGTCGCCGCGCCGACGCTCGGGCGATGGGCGCGCACACAAAATCGAGTTCGCCTCGTCACGGCGCTCTTGGTCGCGACGGCGATCGTCTCGGGGTGGGGTCTCTCTCGGCGCGAGCGGCCGCTTCGCGCGGCGATCGACACGGTCGAAGCGCGGCTGCGAAGCGAGCCCGCTGCGCCGCGCGGAGAGCTCGTGATCGTCACCGGGCAGCTGTGCCCCGCGGTGCAGCTCGCGGCGCGCTTCGAGCGCGTTCGGGCCGAGCGCGAGCGAAGGGCCCCGGTGCGTTGGATCACGGTGTGCCCGGGGTGGGATTGGCCTTCGAACATCGGGCATACGCTCGAAGCGCACGTTCGGAGGCAGACCCCCGTGATCGTCGATCTGCGCGACGAGTCGTGGGTGGGAGCGCGTCAGCGCGCGGCGCGCGCCTCGGTGGCGGCGTGGGCTTCGACCGCGACGGTCACGGGCGCAGGGCTCGTGCGCGTGTGGTGAGCGCGCCCTGCGCGGCGCCAGAGGTTGACGCACTCGACGAGGAAGGCGAAGCCCATCGCCGAGTAGATGTAGCCCTTGGAGACGTGGTGACCTGTTCCGTCGGCGACGAGCGTGACGCCGACGAGCATGAGGAAGCTCAACGCGAGGACCTTGGTGCTGGGGTGCTTCTCGATGAACGCGCCGATGGCCTTGGCGCAGAAGAACATCAGGCCCGCGGCGAGGACGACGGCGGTGCACATGACGGCGAGGTTTCGGGCCATTCCCACGGCGGTGATGACCGAGTCGAGCGAGAAGACGATGTCGAGCGCGACGATCTGCGCGACGACCCAGCCGAACGACGGGGCGCGCTTCACCGCGAGCTCTTCGCCCTCGACCGCGGGCTCTTCGCCCTCGGTGCGCTCGAAGATCTCGGTCGAGGCCTTGGCGACAAGAAAACCGCCACCGACAATCAAGACGAGGTCTCGCCCCGAAAATCCGTGACCGAACAGCGCGAAGAGCGGCGTCGTGAGCCTGGTGATCCACGCGATCGTCGAGAGCAACGCGAGCCTCGTGAACAGCGCGAGAAAGAGCCCCAGTTTTCGAGCCACGTCGCGGCGCTCGGGCGGGAGCTTGGACACGGTCAACGCGAGGACAATCACGTTGTCGATCCCGAGGACGACCTCGAGCGTGGTGAGCGTGAGCAGAGCGACGAGCGTGTCGAGAGAGAGCGTGGGCATGGCGAGACCTCCAACGCCACGAGCGGGGACTCGCGGCGGAGTGCATGCCGACGCCCGCGAGCGCGGGGCCATCGGGGAGCGTCAACGGGCGTCAGCGGAGAAGCGCGGATCGACTCGAACGGCTCTTCGTCCTCGGAGGCTCTCCAGAGGCAGTGATGAAACCGTTGAATCTCTTCGAGAAACGCCGCCCGGACGCCCCGGGCTGACCTCCTCGCCAGTGGCGCGACGCGCACGCTGCGTCGCCCGGCGATGAAAAGCGCTGGTAGGCACCGGCCCACAGAGCGTCAAGGGGCCCACACGCCAACAGCGGCTCGGCCCTCCGTTGGCGACACGCGGTCGGCGCTGCACACGAGGACGCTCGTTCTCGATGTCGAGAACGACGAAGGGAGCGCGCTCGCACCTATTAAGAAGCCGCGCGGCGCAAACGAGCAGCAAATTCGCACGCCAATCGTGATTGGTGCGCTTGCGTACGCGATCGCTCGTCGCCATCACCTCTCGCTGTCGCCGCAGCGCGCGCTGTCTCCAACGAGACCAGCGCATCGTGCGCTCGTGGGCGACGGGACGGAGGTCCTCACTATGACGACAGCCATCGAGAACCGGGACTACACGCTGATCCTCGACAAGAGCGGGAGCATGGCGCAGCCCGATGGACGCACAGGACGCAGCCGCTGGAGCGTCGTTCAAGAGTCGACGCTGGCGCTCGCGTCGCGCTGCGAGCAGCTCGATCCCGATGGAATCACGGTGTACGTCTTCAACGGGCGCTTTCGACGGTACGACAACGTTCGAAGCGACACGGTGACGAGGCTCTTCGGCGAGAACGAACCGATGGGATCGACCAACCTCGCGGGCGTTCTACACGACGCGTTCACGCAGTATTTTGCTCGTAAACGCGCGGCGAAGATCGCGCGTCCCGAGACGATCCTCGTGGTGACCGACGGCGAGCCGGACGACCCGCGCGCGGTGATGAAGGTCCTCATCGAAGCGGCGCGAAGCATCGATCGCGACGAAGAGCTCGCGGTCTCGTTTGTTCAAGTCGGAAACGACCCCGGAGCGACGCGGTTCTTGAAGGCCCTCGACGACGACCTCGTCCGCGCGGGCGCTCGCTTCGACATCGTCGACACGCTCACGGTGGACGAGCTCGAAGACCGCCCCATCGCCGAGGTGTTGCTCGACGCGATCAACGACTAACAAGCCAACACACGTATTCGAATCGCGAGGGAGAACCCAGCATGAACCAACGCGACATCGACCGACTTCTCGACGAGGTCCGCGCCGAGTACCGCGCCGCCGACGCGCGCGAAGAGGCCGACCGACGCGCGCGAGAGGAGCAAGCGAAGCGAGCGGCCAACGAGCAACGCGCGAGCGAAGAGCGCGCCCTGCGCGAAGTGGCCAAGGCGTACCTCCGCGACCTCGATCCCAAGAGCGCGACGGGCCAGTGGTTCGCGAGTTTCGCGACGCACTACGCGACGCGCGAGGACGCCGCGCTCGAAGTGGTCCGCGCAGAGCGCGAGCTCGACCGAGGACTGTGAGCAGAGGGCTGGCGCGCGAAGCGCGCTGTTCACGCCGCGCGCTTGGCTCGGCGGCGGCGCACGAACAGGGCTCCGAGCGCGATCACCACCATCGGCGCTGCGTTGTTCGGACCCGGGGTGGCTGGAGTTCGGCAGCCGCAGCCGCTTCCGCTCGGGCGCATCGAGCCTCCGTCGGCGCTCGCGTCCGTCGTCGCGCTGTCCGAGCGCGTCGCAGAATCCGAGGAATTCGCCGCGTCGTTCGACGTGACGTCCTCTGCCACGCCGGTGTCCGTCGGAGTCGCGTCCGTGTCGACCGCGTCGGGCATCGAGCTCGCGTCCTCCGAGATCCCTGTATCCGACTCGACTCCAGAGTCGGTCGCGATCCCCGAATCCGTCGTCACACCGCTGTCTGTCACGACACCGCTGTCTGTTACGACGCCGCTGTCGACGATCACGCCGCTGTCGACGATCACACCGCTGTCGGTCACGCCCGCGGCTGTTTGATTCACGGTGTGGATGCTTCCGCCGACGACGAGCGACGCAGAGCGCGCGGCGCCAGTGTTCGCGCTGTACGTGTAGTCCACGCTGCGCGGACCCGTTCCGTTCATCGCGGTGGAGACGAGCCAGCCCGCGGTCGAGGACATCGACCAGGCGCAACCAGCGCCGACGTTGACCATCACCGAGGACATTCCTGCGGTGGCGGGGACACCGCGCGACGCAGGATCGAGGCGCGGCGCGCAGCCGTCCGCCTGCACGACGCTCACCGTGCGACCGCCGATCGTGATCGTGTCGTTGCGCGACGGACCGGTGTTCGCGGCGACCGAGAAGTTCACGTTGGAGGGGCCCGTTCCGCTCGCGGGGAGGCCCGTGATCCAGCTCGCAGTGGACATCGTCGACCACGTGCAGCCCGCGGCGGTCTCGACGCGAACCATCTGCGCGCCGCCTGCCGCGGTCGGCGTGAGCAGCGCGGGACTGACCGTAAATGTGCAGCCCGACGCCTGATTGACTGTGAAGGTCTGTCCGCCCGCGGTGATCGTCCCCGACCGCGCGGGGCCAGTATTCGCGTCGACCATGAACGTGATCGTCGCGCTGCCCGTTCCGCTCGCGGGCGCGACGTTGCGGATCCACGGCGTCGTGGTCGAAGCCGTATACGCACACCCGCTGGTGCCCGTGAGCATGAAGCTCCCGCCTCCACCCGCAGCGGCGACGCTCGTGCTCGTGGGGCTCAGCGTCGTCGCGCACGACGCGCTCTGCCGAACGGACAACGACTGTCCGCCGATGGTGATGTTCGCGTTGCGCGCCGCGCCTGGGTTGCTCGCGACGGTGTAATTGATCGCGCGGCTGCCGGTCCCCGACGCTGGAATGCCCGTAATCCACGCGGGAACGCCCGACGTCGTCCACGCCCCGCACCCCACCGCCGGCGAGTACGTCGTCGTGAACATGCCGCCTGCGTTGGTCACCATTTGCGACGCGGGCGTGAGCGTCGAGTCCGTGCACACCGACGTGAGCGTTCCAGGTCCTGTGGCCGTCACCGTGAGGTTGCTCGTGTCCGACGCGTTGGCGCCGCCGATGACGAGGAAGAACACGCCTGCAGGCGAGAGAAGTTGATTTGTGGTGAGCGTCGTCCCTCCGGAGGTCACCGTCGGCGTCCATTGATTGACGCACGTGCTCGAAGGCAAGAAAATTCCCTGATAGATCGTCGCGGTCAGCCCGCCCGGTGAGCCGCCCGCCTTCGTGATCGAAAACGTGTACGTGCCCGTCGTCGCGACGTTGAACTGCCAAGCAGCGTACGTTCGCGTCGTCGTCGGAGAACACGCAGAGTTCGGGATCGCCGCCGTCGGGCTCGCCGCCGAGCCGGGGAGCTGCACCGTGAACGACTGCGCGTGCGCTGCGCCACCTGCGAGCAGAACCGACGCGAGCGCAGACACCGCGGAGAGAAGTCGACCTTCGAAGACACAACGATTCGAGACGCGCATGCGTGAGGCTCCTTGCGCTCTTCCCTGGAGCGTCGCGCGAGTGTGCTCCAACTCACCGAACGATGGGTAGCGCGATCCCTCGCACGCCATGACTCGCGACGGGATCGTTTCGAATCACCGCACGTTCGCGCCGAGCGACACGGCCATCGTGTGAAACCAGTTGTTCACGTAGCCGTCGCTCGGGGCGATCGGGTCGCGGCCCACGCCCCGGGATCCGCCGCCGAGATAGCGCAGGTTGACGAACACTTCGGTCGGTCCCCACAGCCGCAATCCAGCGCGAAGCGAGCCGTCGACGATCAGCCCTTCGACGGGGATGTCGCTCCCGTTGAGGCCGGGCATGTTCGCGTAGATTCCATCGGCTTCGAAGCCGAGGAACACCCCCGAGCGAAACGTGTAGCGACCGCGCGCCTTGAGCGCGGGAACGAGCCCCACGTTGCTGTTGAGCACGCGATTGGCGCCGTCCGTGCCCGTGAACGAGATCACCGCGTTGCGGATCTGCAGCGTGAGACCGACCGAGAGCTCGTGGCGCGGGTCTGTGAAGAAGTCGAACGTGTAGCTGAAGCGATAGAAGTCGAAGCCGTACCGCGTGTCCAAGCCGCTCCCGCGAGGGAACGTCACGTTGTTGATCAAGAGATCCCGCGAGAGGCGCACTTGCGTGCGCAGGTCGATCGGCTGGTACAAGAAGACGAAATTGTGACGACGCGCGAGCTCGAGCTCGGCGCTCACGCGCGCGAAGAGCGAGAGATTTCCCTGGCCGCCTTCGCGAACGTAGTCGATCGTGCTGCCGGTCTGGCTGAGCTGGATGATGTGATAGAGCACCCCGACGGTCCCGAGCTCGACCGAGGCGCGCACGGCCCAGAAGCGCGAGGTCGGGTTGAGCTCGAAGGGAGCATCCGCAGCGCGCGCCTCCGTCGCTTCGACAGGGCGAGCAGCGCTCGACGGCGCAGCGGGCGCGCTGTCGAGCGACGACGGTGTTGGTTGCGACGAAGAGACTTGCGCCTGTGCGTACGCAGCTTGCGCGAACAACGAAGAGCAACCTGCGAGCAGCGCGGCACGGAGACGAACGGTGGTCATCAGAGGACTCTTCCGATGCGTCCCGTGAGCGAAAGTTGCGCTTCGACCCTCGTCCGCGGCGCGCGGGGACTCTAGCGTTGGCGCGCCATGGACAGAGTTCACGCGATCGAGTTCGAAGACTTTCAGTGGGTTCCGAGCGCGGTGCGCGACGGGGGAACGGCGCTGCTCGACCTCGGGTTCGCCGTGCTGCGGTTTTATCGACCGGTCGCCTCGGCGATGGTGTCAGTGCTCGACGCCACGGGCGCGACCCACGCGGTGGACGTCTGTTCGGGCGCCGGCGGAGGGGCGCTCGCGATGCGCCGCGAGCTGAAGGAGCTCGGGCGCGCGCTGCCGCGCTGGACGCTCACCGACCGCTATCCCAACGAGGGCGCGATCGCGCAGATTCAGCAGCAAAACGACAGCTCACTTGAATACAAACCCACGTCGGTCGACGCCATGAGCGCCGACGATCCGGCGTTCGCGAAGAGCGCCTCGTCGCCCTCGCCTCCCGTACGGACCATGTTCGGGGCGCTTCATCACTTTCGCCCCGCGGCGGTGCGGTCGATCCTCGCGGCGGCGGTGAGCGCGAGGGCGCCGGTGGCGTTCTTCGACATCGCGGCGTCGCCGCAGCTGCGAAAGGTCCCGCTCGTGTTGGCCCCGATCCCCGTGGCGATCAACATGACGATGCTGTTCTGGGTGTCGTTCTTGATGGTTCCGTTCGCGAGGCCGTTCAGGCTGTCGCGGCTGGCGCTCACGTATTTGATTCCGCTCATCCCGATGCTCGTCGCCTGGGATGGAACGGCGTCGGCGCTCCGCGCGTACATGCCCGAGGAGCTGCTCGAGATCGCTCGCTCGGTGCCCGGCTCGGACAGCTACGAGTGGCGCTCGGCGCGCGAGGGCAACGCGCTGTACCTCACTGGAATTCCTAAGTGACCTACGGTCACCGTGGGCAACACCAAGCGGTTTGCCTCTCTTGGACCGCCTCGGAGTAGGGCGGACAGTCGGGCCTCGAGCCTCCTCCGCACAGCGCGAAGAACGAGCGACACCCGCTCTGCTGCGCGTCGCGATCGTCGTCCCGCGCGGACGCTGGCGGGCGCCGCACGTAATAGCCCACAGACAACGCGCCGCCGAACATCCCGCAGTACTGCGAGACCTCGCCGCTGCGCGTCCGTTGCCTCGCGTGCGCAGGCGCCTCGGGCGCCGATGGAACCTCCGGCGTCTGCGCGATCGGCACGACGGCAGGACCCAACGGCGGCGCCAACGCAGGCCCCGAGGGAGCCACCAACGTCGGCGCCATGGGGTGAGCGAGCGCGTTGGTGGGCGGCGCGCCCGAGTGACTCGCAGGGATGTTGGGCTGCGCGAGCGCGGACGGATTGGCGCGGCGCCGCGATCGCTCGGGCTGCGAGGCGCCCACGAATTCAAATTCGTTCGAGAGCGCGATGCCGATTCCGACGAGACCGCCGAGCATCGAGAGCACCGCGACGACCCACAGGGCCCGCGTCGCCTTGCTGGATTTTACGGCGGGCGCAGCGGGCGGACGCGTCTCTGGTGGGCGCTCGGACGGCGGGCCGCTCGGCGCGACGACGGGCGCTGCCGACGCGATCATCGCGTGCGGCGCAGCGACGGCAAACGGAGAGGGCGTCGGCGTGGCCGAAGCGATCGGCGCGATCGGCGCGACAGGCGCGAGCGTCGCGGGGTTGACCACGGGCATCGCAGCGGTCGAGGCGAACGCGACCGGCGCGGACACCGGGACCTCGTGCATCGACGACAAGAGCCCGAGCAGCGCGTCGCACGCCTCGCGGCCGTTGGCGAAGCGACGCGACGGGTCGCGATCGAGGCAGCGCGCGAACCAGGGATCGAGCGCGGGGGGCATCGACGCGCCGAGCGCGATCGCGCGGGTGGACGCGGGCTCGATGGGATCGATGATCATCTCGCGCAACACGGCGGAGAGGCTGAAGGGCTCGACGTTGGCCGACTGCCAATAGATCCGCCCCGTGTGCGCCCAGAACAGGACAAGCGCGAGCGCCCACACGTCCGTCGGCGGCGCGATTCGACCGTGCGCGTCGGTCTGTTCGGGAGCCATCCAGAGAGGAGTTCCGATGGAGGACGTCGCGGTGGCAGAGGTGCGGCTCTCTTGAACGACCTTCGCGATGCCGAAGTCCAAGACCTTCAGCGACCAGTGGAAGGTCGCGCTCGGAACGGCACACAAAAACAAGTTCTCCGGCTTGATGTCGCGGTGCACGACGCCCGCTTGATGCGCGGCGCCGAGCGCGTCACCGAGCTGCGTGGTGAGCTGCGCGAGCTCCGAGAGCGCCATGGGGCCCGAGCGCTCGACCCGGTGCGCGAGGGTCTCGCCCTCGAGCAGCTCCATCGCGAGCCACGGGGTCCCGAGCTCGCGCACGACGCCCGCGGCGATCACCTCCACCACGTGCGCGCTGCGAAACGCTGCGCCGATCCGCGCTTCTTGAAGAAACCTCTCGACGTGCTTGCCCTGATCGAGCAGCGACGGCTGGAGCACTTTCAGCGCGCGCAGCCGCCCCGTCGAGCGTTGCCGCGCGACGTAGACAGCGCCCATGCCTCCGCGAGCGAGCTCGCGCTCGATGACGTAGTCGTCGCCAACGAGCGTCCCAGCCGCGAGCCGGTCCACGGTGTCCATCGAACCTCAGGGAAGAACTCTACACCGCGAAGACTCTCCCCGCAGACCACGCATCATCGGACACCGTCGCATTCCTAACGGCGCGTGCGCAGGGCGTGACGCGCACACGAGCCCGGACTGTGAATTCGCAGAGCATCGTCGAGTGGCACCCTCGTTGCTCTCTGTCGTTGCATGCACATCGCCGCTGCAATTTGCGGCGCGCTCGCGTTGGCTTCGCTGCTCAACGCGTGCGCGTCTTCGTCCCCTATTGCCGATTCGTCTACGCACGACGGCCCTTCGAACACCGACGCGAGCGCAGAATCGCCAGAGGCTCGTCCGCCCGACAGCGCGGCGGCGCTCACGTATCGAGAGGACATTCACCCCATGTTCGAGCAAACGGGGTGCGCTGCCTTCCAGTGCCACGGAGGCTTCGTCGCGAGCGCCGGGACGTTCGTGTTGCTCAGCGATCCGTTTACGGGCTATCGCGACATGATCGATCGCGTGTCCGGGCGACGGCCCGAAGCGCAGGTGAGGCCCTTCGCGCCGGACGAGAGCGTGCTCGTCGAGCACTCGGAGACCACGCTGCGAATGATGGGAATCCTCCAGCAGCCCCAGATCGACCTCGTTCGTCGATGGGTGGCCGAGGGCGCTGCGTACTCGCGCGAAGTCGACCTCGACGCAGGCGTCAGCGGCAACCCGCCGAGAGACGCGAGCCTGCCCGACGGCGGCGCGACGGCGTGCAGCGTCGAGGGGCTGCGAGGGCATCCAGCGCTCCCCGCAGCGTGTTTGCCGCGGTGCTCACGGGCGACGTGGGACGCGATCGTCGCGTGCCGATCGGACGCAGACCCTGCGGGCTGCCAGGGCCGCGTGATCGACGCAGACACGATGCGGCCTGTCGCGCTGGGAGGGACCTTCGAGCCCGTCTCGCTCAACTGCGATCGGTGCCTCACGTGGCAGACCATGTCCTGCATCTACGACGTGTGCCCGTGGGAGCTGCTCGCGTTGCAGCGTTGCCGCGCGTTTCGAAGCGCGGATCCGTGCAGCGCCGAGCAAGCCGCGATGAACGCGTGCATCGCGCGGAGCCCTGGGTTCACCGCGTGCCAGCGGGCGCGCGACTCGCAGTGCGTCCCGCGCTGAGCGCGCTCACCGAGCCGTCGGCTGCGCGCCTTTGCCCGCGGCGGCGCGATTGTCGAGCTCGGCGCCCATCGCGCGCGCGAGGGCCTCGATCGCGTCGACCTCGCCGGGCTTCGCGCCGTCGGGCTTCTGCGTCGGGAGCCATCGCGCCGCGGTGAGCACGTCCTCGAACACCTTGTTGTTCACGCGCTGCTTCATGACCATCGCCATCGACACCGACGCGCTTCGAACGGTCGCGGCGACGAAGCCCGTCCCCGTGATGACCAGCGCGTGCGCCGCGAGCGGGCCGTCCATCATCTTGCCGAGCTGATCGAACTCGGACCGGAGCTTGGAGTCCGTAAACTGCCCCATGCTCATGTCCGACGCGCGAAACGCGGTCAGGGAGTACACGCGATCGTAGAGGCGCAGCGTGCGCTCGAGCACTGCGCGCTGCGCCGCGACGCGCGCGGGCGTCGCCTCCCCGCGCCAGATCGACAACGTCACGTCGTCTCGCGCGCCGAAGCAGCATGCATCGTCGACATGGTGGATCTTGCTCCTCGCGTCCATTGCAACCGCTCCGAGAGCGACGGTCGCACGGTGTGCAGACGCGCTGCAACGGACGAGCGCGCCCGTGTAAGGCCCTGCGATGCGCGCGAAATCGCTCACGTCGTTGGGGAGGAATCACGCGCCCCTCTGTGCGCGAAGCCTCGTCGAGCGATCCCCCCCCCAGAGCTCAGCTCCTGGTCAGTCCGCGGACGCTTCGCTCGCGCCGTGGCACTTCTTGTACTTCTTGCCCGAGCCGCAGAAGCACGGATCGTTGCGGCCGATCTTGGGCTGCGTCGAACGAACGCTCTCGATCCCCGCCGCGCTCGCGCCCTCTTCGGACGCGCTCGGCGAGGGCTCCGAGCGATCGCTCGACGCGCTGCTCGCGCTGGCCGCGTCGCCCTTGTCCTTGGCCTTGGGCTTTCGCGTTCGAACCGCGCTGATCTGCTCGGGGTCGATCCCGAGCTCGCGCAGCCCCTGCTCGAACTCTTCGGGCGAGAGGTCTCCTTCGGGGATGTCCGACTGCGCCGCGGGGTGCACCGCGCGCATCGAGCGCTCGAGCGCCGCGTGCTGCTCGCGCTCTTGGGCCTCGAGGCGATCGATGTCCGCCGAGCTCTGAAACTCGAGGTGAAAGAGCTTCTTCGCGACGTTGGCCGAGACGTTGGACATCATGGCCTTGAACATGTCGAAGCCCTCCTTCTTGAACTCGAGCTTCGGGTCGCGCTGGCCGTAGCCGCGCAGCCCGATGCCGTCACGAAGGTGGTCCATGTTCGTGAGGTGGTCGATCCACGACTTGTCGATGTCCTCGAGCATGAGCGAGCGAAACACGCGCGTGAGCTGCTCGAGGCCGATCTTGTCTTCGTACGCGTGGACGATCTTCTCGGCCTCTGTGTAGAGCAAGCGCGCCATGTCCTCGCGCGCTCCGAGGGCCTCGAGCATCTCGTACAGCGACAGCGCTTGGGGAACGAGCCCCATCGACACCGCGCGCTCGTCGCGCTCGGCCTTCTCTTTGGCCTTCGCTTCCGCGGCGATCTTGGCCTTCTCTTTGGCCTCTTCGCTCTCGTCGCCGTCCTTGGCGTCCTTGGCTTCGCTCGAGTCTTCGCGGCGGTTGAGGTTCTTGTCGTCGTTGGCCAGGGGGCCGAAGCGATCGATGAACCCGTTGGCCATGGCGACGATGTTCCAGTCGTCGCGCTCGACGCGGTCGGGGGCGTGGGTGCTCACGATGTGAACGGACACGGTGTCGCACAGGTCCAAGAGGCGCTCTCGCTGTTGAGCGAGCGAGTCGCGCACTTTTTCTTGCACGAACTCGAGGGCCTTCTTCGGGTCCTTCGCGTGCTTGTGCAGCCCCTCGGGCCGCACGCCGTAGAACGAGTACACCTCGCGCTCGACGGCGAAGGGCTGGATCGCCTTGAGTTCATCCAGCGTTTTCACTGGCGGAAGCAGCGGCGCGATCGCGTTGCCTTGCAGCTCTTGCTCGATGATCTTCTCGACCTGATCGGGCTCCTCGGGGTAGCTGCAGAGCATCTGCTCGACGATCTTGTCCGAACGCTCGGCGGAGGCCTCGTCGAGCGGCGCGATCGAGCGCTCCTCCTCGTCCTCCGAGGCCTTCTTGAGGACGTACTTGCCCTCGAGCACTTCGCGGCGCAGGCCGTAGATCGCCTTGCGCTGCTGGTTCATCACGTCGTCGTAGTCGAGCAGGTTCTTGCGAATGTCGAAGTTGCGCGCTTCGACCTTCTTCTGCGCGTTCTCGACGCTCTTGGTGACCCACGGGTGCTCGATCGGAACGCCCTCTTCCATGCCGAGCGAGTCCATGATGGCCTGCACGCGCTCGCCTGCAAAAATCCTCATCAAGTCGTCTTCGAGCGACAAGAAGAAGCGCGACGAGCCCGGGTCACCCTGGCGTCCCGAGCGGCCGCGGAGCTGGTTGTCGATGCGTCGCGACTCGTGACGCTCGGTCCCGACGATGTGGAGCCCGCCGGCGGCGCGCACTTCTTCGCGCTCTTTTTTGCAGAGCTCTTCGAGCTCGGCGGTCTTGGCCGCGAGCTCTTCGGCGAGCGCGGGGTCGTTGGGGTTCTTGTTCTGCTGCTTGAACTCGAGCTTCGCGATCATCTCGGCGTTGCCGCCGAGCAAGATGTCCGTCCCGCGACCGGCCATGTTGGTGGCCACGGTGACGGCGCCACGCTTGCCCGCCTGCGCGACGATGTACGCCTCGCGCTCGTGCTGCTTGGCGTTGAGCACCTCGTGCGCGACGCCGTCGCGCGTGAGCAGCGCGGAGATCGCCTCGGATTTCGCGACGCTCGTCGTGCCGACGAGGACGGGCTGGCCCTTCTCGACGCAGTCGGCGATCTCTTGCGCGACCGCTTCGAACTTCTCGCGCTCGGTCTTGTAGACGAGGTCGTCGGCGTCGATGCGCTGCACCTTCTTGTTGGTGGGGATCGGGACGACGTCGAGCTTGTAGATCGAGTGAAACTCCTCGGCTTCGGTGTCGGCCGTGCCGGTCATTCCGCCGAGCTTCTTGTAGATGCGAAAGAGGTTCTGAAAGGTGATCGTCGCGAGCGTGCGGTTCTCTTCTTGAACCCGGACGTACTCTTTCGCTTCGACCGCTTGATGAAGTCCGTCGCTCCAACGACGGCCCGCGAGCACGCGCCCGGTGAACTCGTCGACGATGTTCACCTTGCCCTCTTGGACGAGGTAATTGACGCCCTTCTTGTAGAGCGTGTGCGCGCGCAAGCACTGGTTGAGCACGTGCAGGTGCTCGATGTTCTCGGGGTTGTAGAGGTTGTCGATCTTGAGCCGTCGCTCGGCCTCTTCGATGCCCTCGTCCGTGAGCGTGACTTGGTGCGCCTTCTCGTCGAGGACGTAGTGCTCGTCCTTCTTCAGGTACGGGATGATCTTGTTGATGTCGACGTACAGCGTCGTGCTCGCCTCGGGCTGGCCCGAGATGATCAACGGCGTGCGCGCTTCATCGATGAGGATCGAGTCGACCTCGTCGACGATCGCGTAGTGCAGGGGCCGCTGCGCGCACTCGAAGACCGAGTACTTCATGTTGTCGCGCAGGTAGTCGAAGCCGAACTCGTTGTTCTGCCCGTAGGTGATGTCCGAGCGGTACGAGAGGCGTTTCTCTTCGTCGCCCTGCCCGTTCAAGATCACGCCGGTGGTCAGCCCGAGAAAGCCGTAGAGCTTGCCCATCCACTCTGCGTCGCGGCGCGCGAGGTAGTCGTTGACCGTGACGATGTGAACGCCCTTGCCCTCGAGCGCGTTCAAGTACGCGGCGAGCGTCGCGACGAGGGTCTTGCCTTCGCCGGTCTTCATCTCGGCGATGGCGCCGCGGTTGAGCACCATTCCGCCGATGAGCTGCACGTCGTAGTGGCGCATCCCGAGCGCGCGCTTGCCACCCTCGCGGCAGACGGCGAAAGCCTCGATGAGCAGGTCGTCGACGGTCGCGCCGTTGTCGATCTTCTGCTTGAACTCCGCGGTCTTGGCCTTGAGCTCGGCGTCGGTCAGCTTCTGGATCTTCGACTCGAGCTTGTTGATGGCATCGACCTTCGGACCAAGCTTCTTGATCTCGCGATCGTGTTTGGTCCCGAGGATCTTCTGCAGCAGCCAGGCAATCATGGGGGGCTATTTCGCCTTTCGAGGGAACAGAGGGCTCTCTGCCACGCAGACCAGAGAACCAGCGGAGCGGGGGTTTTGCTCCCACGCCCGCGGGGGCGCAAGGGTACAGCATCCAACCGGGCGTCGCGAACGGCTTCGTCCCGTGTACCGTCACAGCAAATTCGCCCATGAAGCCCGTCGTTCGCTCGGTGTTGGACGCCATCGGAGACACGCCCCTCGTCGAACTTTCGCGGATCGGCGCGGGATTGCCCGTCTCGCTCTACGCCAAGTGCGAGCACACGAACCCCGGCGGAAGCGTCAAAGACCGCATCGCCAAGGCGATCATCGAGGACGCAGAAGCGAGGGGGCTGCTCGCGCCGGGCGCGACGCTCATCGAGGCGACCGCGGGAAACACGGGTATGGGCCTCGCGCTCGTGTGCGCGGTCAAGGGCTACAAGCTCGTGTGCGTGATGCCCGAGAAGATGTCGCACGACAAGCGCGCGGCCCTGCGCAGCGCGGGCGCCGAAGTGATGATGGTGCCCAACGCTCCCGTCGATTCGCCGGAGAATTTTCAGAACGTCGCGCGACGGCTCGCGTCCGAGCGCGGGTGGTTTCTGACCGATCAGTTTCGCAACGAGGCCAACGTACGCGCGCACGAAGAGGGCACTGGGCCCGAGCTCCTCGCGCAGTGCGGCGGCGCGATCGGCGCGTTCGTCGCGGGCGCAGGGACGGGCGGGAGCATCACGGGGGTGGGACGCTTTCTTCGTCGCGCGTGTCCGAGCGCGAAGATCATCCTCGCCGATCCGTTGGGCAGCGCGCTCGCCGAGTGGGTCCGCACAGGAACGCCCTCGGGCGACGGCTCGTACGCGATCGAGGGCATCGGCCAATCGAAGCCGCCCGCCATCATGGATCGAACTGTGATCGACGAAGCGATCACCGTGAGCGACGACGAGGCGTTCGCGATGACCAAGCGCCTCGTCCGCGAAGAGGGCTTGCTCGTCGGCGGGAGCGCCGGGGTCGCAGTGGCCGCAGCGATCACGTATGCAAAGCGCGCGAGCCCAGCGAGCGGGCCCGTGATCGCGCTCTTGCCCGACGGGTGGGATCGCTATCGAAGCAAGCCGTGGATGAGCGCGTGGGGTGAGTGACGTAGGGCAAGCAACGGATGTTTCGCGGCCGTCGACGGCCGCACCATGGCCGTCGACGGGCGCTCCGAGCGCAGAACGTCGGTTGAGAGCCGCGAGCAGCAACGCTATCGACGACCGCTCGCAGCACGCTTTGCGCGCGGCTTCACGGCACGATCGCGCGAAGCAGGAGCAGCGGGAGTGGGCGAGGGTCGCGGATAGCGTTCACTGAGCGCCGTGATGGTGGATTCGACGAAACGCCTCTCGGCGTCGGAAAGATCAAACGCGTCGACGGAGAGGCCTTCGTACCAAATCCGCGACATCATCGGCACATAGCCAAGGAACCCCACAGGAGGCTCACGATCGGTCTCGAGCCACGGAGGAATCGAACCACGACGAATCGCGAGATGCAGCAGCAACGACACCATCAACGATCTCGTTTCCTCCGAACGCGAGCGAGCAGAGAGATCGTCAAGCAACGTGCGTGCAACCGCATCACATAGTTCTGCCTCGATCCGCGGAGCAGACTGAACGGCGAAGTGAGTGGCAGGAAGAACCTTCTCGAAGAGTCTTTCGTCCATCCTTAGCAGCCAAACGAGGTCGGCGACCGCATCGATGCGACCCAGCATGATTCGCGTACAAAATCGATAAAACACAAGCGTCCGTCGCTGCGGCGCGAGCACGGAGTTGTTGCGTTCTACGAGCTCGAGCAGGTGCAGGGCATCCTCCAATTTGCCGGCGGCTGCCGTCGCAAACGCCCGATAGATCTCCATTTCAGTCTGTTGCCCTCCACCGTCGCGCCTGCGTTCCAAGTCTCGCGCCAGCGCGAAATTCTGGATTGCATCGTCGTAACGTCGTTCACGAAGCGCGATTTGTGCACGGCCCTGCGCTGCGAGCGAGCCGAGTCGAGGGCTTGGGGTCCCGCGAAAGATCTCTTCAGCGCGCGCTACAACCTCATCGAGTTCCGTGGTGTCCCACTCCCCCAGCGCAACTTCGAGTCGGACTTCGAGAATCTCTGAATCCGCAGGAAGCTTCGCCTCGACAACCTCTCGCTCCGCCTGTTCGAGAAAGTCTCGCGCCCGGCGTGCGTCACCAAACCAGCGCTGCGTCCGAGCAACCGCCAAGAGCACTCCGATCCTCTCGGCCCCCGCCTCACACGACGCCAGCATCTCGTCCATCATGCGTACAGCGTCCTCTGGGTGGCCGCACTTTGCGATCGCGAACGCAACGAGAAGACGCACGTTCAGCCTCGAGACTGACGACAAGAACGCTTGTTGCTCCCACAGTCGCTGCGCCGCTTCGAGAGCGCGCACATCTTCGTCTTGGTCGAGCAAGTTCCCGATCATCCCCATCTGCTCGACGACCCACGCATCGCTCTGGGCAGCTTCCGCGTCCTCGCTCGGGGTGCTACTTTCCTCACCGTCCACGGCGTGTCGCTGACGCGAGTGAAGCTCGATGGCCTCCTCCCACACGCGCAACGCCGGCCGATCGACGCCCAACGCCACTGCGGCGAGATGCTCTGCGCGCAGCTCTCGCTCGGACATCATCGCCGCGACAAACTCCGCGAGAAATACCAACTGCGCTCGCTCGCCGCGTCCGCGGCGAAAGCGTCGCCAAGGCCGGTACAGTGGCTCGGTCAGCTCGTAGCGCGAAGCCCGTTCGCCCACACGTTTCGCACGAGGCTCCATCAGGCTCGCCTGACACAGTCGTCGGACGTACGTCGACACCACGCTATCGCTCGCATCGAGGCGCTTCGCCAATTCGGAAACCGTCGCGGGGCCGTCCGACGAGGCCATCGCATCGAGCACTCGGAGCTCGCTCGGGCGCAACTGGCCGCCCAGGAGACGTCCCTGAAAGTACGGCGTCACTTCATCGAAGAACGCCTTCAAGTCGCTCTCGGCGCGCATCGCATCGCTCGCGAGCAACACGCCGAACAGCTGATGGACGACACGAGGCAGTCCCCCGCCGACGACCCACGCAGCCGCCAATCGCCCACGTGTGTGTGAGCTCGTTCGCAGACGCATCGCGCGTTGAATCCTCCGCTCGTCCCCGCTCGCGATCTCGAATTCGAGTCGCTTTGTGAACGCGACGTTCACCTCGTCGAGCGTCAACGGCGAGAGCGTCCACTGCGCAAATACCTCGTAGAACGGCGCGTCGCGCTCAGCCATCGCGCCGAACACTGTCGTCGCTGCCGCGAGCAACTGCACGTGTCGCGCGTCCTGCAGTCGCTTGCGCAACTGCCACTCGGGGGCCCACGCGGCCACGCCGCCACCTTCGGGGGCGCTCATCGTGACCTGCATGTTCTCGGACACAATCACGATGCGTCGACCGAGCTTCGAGCCAGCTTCTTCGAGCGCTGCAAACGAAACGTCGAGGGCTCGTTCGTCGCGCATCCGAGCGAGAGATTCGCGGTGACGGCGGAGATTGCGCTCGATCGCTGCTGCGTCTTTGTGCGCCGAAAGCAGCGTGCCCTGCGAGGGCTGTCTCGTCGAGCGCGATGATTCCCCCAGAAGCTGCGCTCCCAAGTCTTCGAGCGCGAGCGAGAACAAGTCCGCGTATCGCGGATAGGGCTCTTCTTCGGGTAGCCACAAGACCACGACCCGATCGCGCACCGAGGGATCCGTGCGGAGCGCGTGAACTACGAGGCAAAGCGTGTGCGATTTGCCGGCGCCTCGCGGCCCGATCAAGATCTGAGGCGAGGGCGTCTTGTGATCCAGGCCGTCGCGAACCGCGGCGATCAGTCCATCGCGCGACGCGATGTGAGATCGCCCGACAGTGAGCGCGTCCAACACCGAAGGGTCTTCGTGTGACGGAGAATACTGAAGAAGCGCGCTCATCGGTCACTCACCAACCATTGCTCTCGGAGAAGCCATCGATCACGCAACGGTTTGCAACGCGCGACGATTCGCCCGTCTCGCGATCCGACGTCATAGTCTTCGTCGAGGCACGAGAGGAGCTCGTCGAATTGTGAATCGTCGAGATCACGCGCGGCTTCGCGCAACACTGCGCGATCCAACCCAGCTTCGCCTTCGGTCGCCAAGCGGTCGAGGATGCCCCGAGCCGCGCGTAGCCACGTCGAAGGATACGCCTGTTTGTGCAGTGAATACTCACGAAACGTCGCGTTTCCCCGGGATCCGAGCAGTCCGTTGCGATAGGCGCGACGTACATCTGCTTGGTCCACGACTTCGCCCCCGATCTCGCTCAGTGTTGCGCGGACGAGATGGTGTACGAAGTGTGGAACGGCGCAGTCGCCGAGCGCTGCGTGCATCGCAGCCGCACACGTCGAAGTGGGCCATCGATCGTGGCCGTAGAGAAGCTCCTCGAGAAGCAACGTCGCGTGCTGAGCGGACAGCGCAGGCAGCGCGATCGTTTCCATCGTCGCCGCATCGACGACCGGCAGATTCGCCGACGCCGAGAACGCCTTGAGCCCGCCGCTGCCGCACAACACCATCCGAAGCTGTCCCTCGGAGCGTCGAGCTTGCGCCAGCGTCGCGAGCACGGCATCGAGGCTCGGTCGGTCGTCGCGGTGTGTGTTGCGAAGAAATCGAGAAAACTCGTCGAGCATCAGCAACGTCGGCTGCGTTGCGAGCACGGACAACACACGCCCGAGAACTGCCGCAACTCCGCGGGATCGGATCGCGTCGACAGCATCGTGCTCCCACGATGCAACGTCTGTGAGCTCGGCGTCGATCGGCATGGGGGCAAACAGCTTCGTCGCATCGACGGCCTCGACGACAGCCTTCTCGGTCATCGATGCCACGAGCACTTGCACGACAGCCGCTGCGCACGTCGTTGCGTCCGACAGATCTACATCGATGACGGATCGGCCCGAAGCCTTCCCGACAACAGCGAGCGTACGAAGGAGGCTCGATTTTCCGTACCTCCGGGGGGCAGCAAGATACACAGACCGCCCCGCGTCGAACACACCGTGAATCCTCGTCACGATGTCAGCGCGACCGACGAGCAAGGCGGGCTCCGACGGGGCGCTCTCCAACGTGAACTTCGTGATTTTTTCTTGGCGCAGCAGCGCTCCGAGGTGGCGGTGCAGTCGCGGTTCATTCAGCTTGCCGTCGGCGAAAACGTACTCGCGTATCGAGCGTATCGAGCTGGAGCGCGGCTGCGGTCCGAGCTCCTTTCGCGCGAAGACCCCCACGCTCGTCGACCACCCGCCGATGGCGATTTGGACGTCCCGTAGCGTCGCCGCAAACATCTCCTTGGCAGGAGCATCCAGACGCAACGAGCAGAGGACCCGTCCATCGACGACCGGCTCGAGGTAGAGAACGCTCATCGATCACTCGCCTTCTTTCGATCGTCGAGCACGGACTGCCAGACACGGTCTGCTTCGCAATCGAGGAGGTAGAGCGTCTCGGACATCGCCAAGTCGCTCAGTTGTGCATGTTGGCTCACGGCGCCTCCAGCGCGCAGCATCTCGTACAGCGGATGGTTCCGCTGATCCCACGCGTGCTGCAGCACGGTCATCAATTGAATCTCGATGTTCACTGGCTCGTGAACCATCGCGTCGACTCGAACGGAAAACTGCCGCGCACGATGACCACCTCCTCGAAGTCGCATCTTGTTGATCCGCTCGAGGTCGAACACGAAGTCTTTGAAGTCGACGACCAAGTATCGACCAAGGTATCGGCCACCGCTCTTGGCTTCACTCAGCCACGTACTGATCGCGCGGGTCACGTCGCCCAACAGCGTGAACACCACTCGAAATCGCCCGAGGTCAGAGAACGAACGCAACGTGCTCGCGACTTCATCTTTGCTGGAAAACGGCGCGTTATCGGGGCGCTCACGCAGCAGTTTGTCTCGCGCGCTCGCCCACGACTTCGTGAACTTCTTGCTGTCGTACGAGAACGGCTGATGGAGCGTTCGGCGCACTCCTTCTTCTCGTTCACACGCCGCGGTCAATTCGTCGAGCGCGGCGTCGGTCGCATCGAACACGGCTTTGAGAGCGACGTTGACGTCCGCGGTGATCGCCTCAAAAAACGCTTCGAACGCGTGGTCGTCAACCAGCTCAGCCGGGAGGAGGTCACGCGCGCTGTGCATGAGTGCGATCGTACGAGACAAATTTGTCTACGACAAATTTGTAGAGCAATTTCATCAATAATTACATTTAATTTCTCACTTTGAAGTCTATCCGCGGACGTCCGAGCGTCCGATGCTCAAAGACTTCGGGTTCACGTCAACGATGCCCGTTCTCGATAGCAATTCACACGCGCCGCAATTCATGTAGCGCCCAGTGATCGCGCTCTTGCCCGACGGGTGGGATCGCTATCGAAGCAAACCCTGGATGAGCGCGTGGGGTGAGTGAAGCGCGTCAGTAACTCAAGAAGAACTCGCCAGCCGCGGCGCGGCCCCACGTGGGCCAACGGTGACCGCCATCGTCCGTGCACCAGATGGTTCGCTCGCGGCAACCTTGATATTCGACACACGCGCTCGCGCCCGGGACGGGGCGCGTCGTCATCGAACATCCGTTGGCGCGGATCATCAGGTTTCGCACCGCGAGCCCGTACGACGTGTACGAGACGGTCGGGTCGTTCATCCCGTGGTACTGCCAGAGGGCCATGGGGCCGCGACAATTGCTCGCGCCTCCCGCGGTCGCCGCCGCGCGAATGCCCGCGAAGCGCGCGCACGCCATGATGGTGGATTGAAACCCGCCCGAGCTGAATCCGTCCGAGAAGATCCGTCCGCGATCGATGCACAGCGTTCGTTCGAGCTCGTTTTGGATCGCTTGAATGAACATCGCGTCGGTGTTGGTCGTGGACTGGTCCCAGCACGACGCGGCGGACTTCGGGTACACCATGATGAAGGGCCCAGCGTCCGGCGTCCCCGTCATGCTGATCGAGCCGCCGCAGCCATGGAGGCTGTAGCGCAGCCGCATCGGCCGATTGGCGTCGTACGTCGTTGGAACCATCACGCAGTACTGCCGCGCGACGCCGGCGATCATCATGGTCGAGCAGGTGTATCCGGGCGAGCGCGGCATTCCGCAGCCGCTCGATGGGCGAGGCGGCGCCGCGTCGCTCGCGACGCCCGAATCGGTCACGACGCCCGCGTCGGGTGCGCGCGCGTCGAGCGGCATCGAGCCCGCGTCCGCGGGTTCGACGCCAGCGTCTGCGGGATCGACAACGTCGAGCGCGCTGGGCGCATCGGTCGAAATCATCGAGTCCTGTCGGCTCGAAGCGGCGTCACCGCTCGCATCGGGGCCGAGCACATCACCGTTGCGCGTCATGTCCGCAGGCGCACACCCGCCGAGAACAACCAACGCGCCCAGCGCAGAGAGACGACTACGCACTCCGCGGATTGAATCACAGAGCGCGAGCGCGCGACACAACGAGCGTCGCCCGTCCGACGGGTACCCGCGCAACGCGTCTTCGAAAAAGACGCCTTCGACGCGAAGCGAGCGATCAAACTCGGGCTCGAACGGAGCGCGCTCGCCCCGCTCGACCGCGGTACCGTATCGACGCGTGTCGATCACCGCGATCCGAACCTGGCTGCTCGATCCCACATCCGCGTGGCTCGCGGGCGCGATCGTCGTGTTGGCTCCGATCGCGATCGTCCTCGCGGCCTGGTTTTCGCGGCGCGATCGTCGCGTCGCGTGGGGGTCGGCCGTCGCTGCAATGGCGCTCGTCGTGGCGCTCGTCGCGCGCTTCGCGCTTCTCAGCATCGCGGGAACGCCGGTCGTCGCGACGCTCACGCGCCAAGGTGACAACCAGGGATCGTTCATCGAAATCGAGGGGACGTATCGCGACGAGCGAGGGAGGGTCGTGACGCTGCGCGACGCGCAGCCGCTCGTTCACGTGTGGTTCGCGCGAGGCTCGTCGGCGCCCAACGTGAGCTTCGTCGTCCTCCGCGCATGGCCGACGCTCTGTGAGCACGGGTCTCGCGCGCGGCTCCCTCAGTGGCGCGCTGCGTTGGTGGCGCTCGTGGTCGCGGGGTTCGTCGCGATGCAACGGCGACGCGCGCGCGACGGGTGAGAGAGACCCGCGCCATCGACGGGCCACGCTTGCCACCCAGCGTCATCCCGCTTGCCACCCGGTTGCAAGCCACGCTTGCCATCCGTCGCGTGGGCCCCAAGTGCTACGCTGCGCGCCGTGCAGCCGATGCGATTCTTCGTCACCGCCGCCAAGGGCACCGAGGGTGTCCTGCGTGACGAGCTCCGTGAGCTCGGAGTGCGGGCGCTCAGGGCCGATCGCGGTGGGGTTCATGTAGACGGGCCGCCCTCGCTGGCGTGGCGTTTGTGTGTGCAGTCGCGCATCGCGGTGCGCGTGTACGAGCGCCTCACCGACGGCGAAGCGCGCGACGCAGACGAGCTCTACGACCTCGTGCGCGAGCTCGAGTGGGAGCGCTATCTCTCGCCGAGACACACGCTCGCCGTCGGCGCGAGCGCGAAGAACGCGTTCACGACGCACACACAATTTCTCTCCAGACGCGTGAAGGACGCCGTCGTCGACCGACTGCGGATCCGCGAAGGAGAGCGCCCCTCGGTCGACCTCGACGACCCGGATGTGCGCTTGTTTCTCCACGGAAACAACGGGTATTTCACGCTCTACCGCGACTTGTCTGGCGACCCGCTGCACATGCGCGGGTATCGCAAGCACGTCACCGACGCTCCCCTCAAAGAGACGCTCGCCGCCGCGATGCTCCGCATGTCCGGGTGGAACCGCGGGGCCATGCTTGTCGACCCGATGTGCGGCTCGGGCACGATCGCGATCGAAGCGGATCTGTGGGCGAGGGACATCGCTCCGGGGCTCGATCGGCGCTTCGGCTTCGAGCGGCACCTCGACTTCGACGACGTCGCGCGGCGCAACTACGAGGACATGCGCGCGGACTGCGCTCGCATGGCGCTCGACGAAGGCCCCGTGATCCTCGCGTCCGACAACGATCCGCGAGCTCTTTTGGCGGCGAAAGAGAACGCCCGCGCCGCCAGGAGCTTCGTGCGCTTCAGCGAACAAGACGTGCGCGCGCTCGAGCCCAAGGGCTTCGACGGGGCGCTCGTGACCAACCCTCCGTACGGAGAGCGACTCGAGGGCGGGATGGCCTTCTTCCGCGCGATGGCGCGCGCGCTCGCCGCGATGAACGGGCACACGATCACGGTGCTCGCGGGGACGCCCATGATCGAAGACGCGCTCAACGGCGAGCGCGCCCTGCGCGAAGTGGCCAAGCCGCACCAAGTGTTCAACGGACCGATCGAGTGTCGGGTGCTGCGGTACAGGGTTCCCAACAAGACCGAGGGCGCCTCGCCGGTGGCGGTCGAGCCGCGAGGTTCGCGATCGTGAGCGCGCTCGCGGGCCTCGTCGAGCTCCTGCGCGGCCGCAAGATCGCGGTGCTCACGGGCGCTGGCGTGAGCACCGAGAGCGGGATCCCGGACTACCGCGGTCCGAGCACACGAAATCGAGTCCGCACGCCGATTCAGCACCACGCGTTCGTCAACGACCCCGAGACGCGCCGGCGCTACTGGGCGCGCGCCACCGTCGGATGGGCGCGTTTTCGCACGGCGGCGCCCAACGAAGGGCACAGGGCGCTCGCGACAATGGAGCGCGCGGGTCTCTTGTCGGGGCTCGTCACGCAAAACGTCGACGGGCTCCACCAAGCCGCGGGCCATCGCTCGGTCATCGAGCTGCACGGGACGCTCGCGTCGGTCGCGTGCCTCCGCTGCGGCGCCCGCGAAGAGCGCGAGACCCTGCAACACAGGCTCCTCGTGCTCAATCCCCAGTGGGTCGAGCGCACCGCGGAGCTCGCGCCCGACGGAGACGCCGAGCTGCCGAGCGAGGTCGTCGCTCGATTTCATGTGGCCGATTGCCTCGAGTGCGGCGGAGCGCTCAAGCCCGAGGTGGTCTTCTTCGGAGGCAACGTCGCGCGCCCCGTGGTCGAGGCGTCGTACACCGTGGTCGATCAGAGCGACGCGCTGCTCGTGGTGGGCTCGTCGCTCACGGTGTTCTCGGGGCTGCGCTTCGTGCGGCGCGCGCACGAGCTACACAAGCCCGTCGCGATCGTAAACCTCGGAGAAACCCGAGGCGATCCGCTCGCGACCCTGCGCGTCGACGCGCCCGCGGGGGACGCGCTCACCGAGCTCTCGCGCGCGCTCTCGCTGTCACCGTGACCGAGCACCGGCGAGACGCCGCGAGGCGTGCAACATTCGGGGACCATCGCCATGAACAAGAAACCGTGGAGGGATCGCTTCGCGAAGGGGCTCGAGCTGCTCTTCGCCCAGCGCAACACGAGCGCGATGACCGCGGACGCGCGGGCGCAGTTCGAGCTCGGAGCGAGCGCGTTGGCCGCCGTCGCGGCGTTTTGGCTGTGGGCTCTGGCGACGTTGCAATTGCGCGGAGGGCACTTTTGGCAGTGGGCTGCGGCGCTCGCGAGCGCTCTGTTCGTCGTGCTCTTCGGCGTTCGCGCGGCGCAGCTCCGGGGGGCGCAGTGGAGGTTCGCGCTGCGCGCGGGTGCTCGAAGGGTTGGGAGGGCGTCGCGTCGCGAGCAGCGCCGATTCGAGCATCGAGCGTGCGGCCGTGTACTCGAAGGCCGTCGTCGTGATCGTAATCGCGAGGCTGCTCGCTGAGCTCGGCTGGGCGCTCGAGCGCCCCGCGAGCGGGCCGGCGACGATCTTGTTTTCGCTCGGGCTCGGCGGAGCGACGCTCGCGTTCAGCTTGTTGTGGCTCGTCT
Source organism: Myxococcales bacterium (assembly GCA_016793325.1). Taxonomy (GTDB): domain Bacteria; phylum Myxococcota_A; class Polyangia; order Polyangiales. The sequence goes on from JAEUKI010000067.1 coordinate 34,974, forward strand.
GGATCACGATGGACTTGCGCGTGGCGCTCGGACGCTTCGCGTACGAGTGCGCGATCACAGAGCGCCCGACGCCAGACGGATTCGTGAAGCTCTACCTCGCGGGGCCGAAGCTCTCGCAGACCGACGCGATCGTCGCGACGCTGATCGCGCCCTCGGGTGGCCGCTATTTTTGTGTGCACTCCGCGAGGACCGTCGTGATCAACGAGGCCGGCGAAGGCACGTACGAGCTCGAGGTTCGACTCTCGGAGCCGCGCGACGTTCCGTGGAACTTCGTCGGCAGCGAGCCCGCGTCCCTCGAGTTGATGGTCGCCCCGGGGTTCACGACGACGTTCGCGCTCGGGTTCGAGATCGACGCGCTGCGACCGAAGCGACCGAGGTACTGACCGCGATCTACAGCCCAGACACGACGACCGTGTTGAACCCGATCGGCGTCGCGCTGCGCGCCGTCGCGGCTTCGCCCGCGTTGTTTTCGCCCCAACACACGAGGACACGCTGCATCGTCCCCGTGCGTCCGAGCGCGCAGATCGAGTCGCCGACGCCGACGTCCTCGATCGTTCCATCCGCGATTCCAACGGGGCGGATCAGCGTCGGAGCGACGCCCGTCGTGTCCGGGCCCGACGGAACGATCCTGTGATTCGTCCCGTCCTGCACGCCCCAACACCACAACGATCGACTCGCTCGCTCGATCGCGCAGCAGCCGCCGGCGCCGCAGCGCAGCTTGTGCAGCGCAGCCGAGTTCGACCGCGTGAGCACCTCGGGCAGCAGGCTCGTCTCCGAGGGCTGCCCTGCGCCGTAGCTCCCTCGATTGCCCCAACACACGATTTGATTGCCGTCGCGAAGCGCGCAGAACGCAGAGTCGAGCCCGGCGATCTCCGTGGCGACGAGCGACGGGATCTCTGACGCGCCCGCGGCGCTGATCACGTTGTCGCCGTCTCCGTCCCTGCGATTGTTGCCGCGTTGTCCGTCTTCGTTCGCGCCCCAGCACCGAACGGAGCCCCTCGCCGAGAGCGCGCACACCGTCGCGGTCGAGTATCGATCGCCGGTGCGCGACGACGCGATCGCCACCTGCGCGACGGGCACGCTCGACGTCACCGTAAACGGCCTCGGCGACGACGGTCCCGAAGCACACGGAGGCGCAGGGTTGTTTCCATCTCCGAGCGCGCCGTTGCGATTGCAGCCCCAGCAGCGAACCTGTCCGTCGAGCCCCACGCCGCAGCGCACGCCCGAGCGCGAAGGCTGCGCGAGCGAGCGCATCTCGCGCAGCCCCGTGAGCAAGAGGGGGTCCCGCCCGAACACGCCCATCATTTCATCGGTCTCGCCGAACGCCTCGCGTCCGCCGAGAAATCCCACGGAGCGATCGGGCCCCACGATGAACTCCGTCGCGAACCCGTGGGTGCTCATCGCGTACACGGGCCCGAGCGTCGAGGTGTCCCCGAGCATCGGCGGCGCCTCGAACGGCGTCGTCAGCGTGTTGCCCGTCGCCCCGCTGCTCGACTGTCCCCAACAGCTGAAGCTCCCCCGCACGCGAACGCACATTTGATCCTGCGCTCCGTGCAGCGAAATCTCCTCCGTACAAACGCCGTTCGCGCAGAGCTGCCCCGCGGGACAACAGCCCGGCGCGCGGTCGCATCGCACAGGAACCTCCGGCGCCGCGGTCCCCGCGTCGGAGGCCGGACACGCTGGGACAGAGAGGTATCCGACGCCAGCTTCGAAGCGCGTCGCGTCGGCGGCGTCCGTCGCAGCGTCGACGGCGACGTCGGTCGCCGCATCCGAGGCGTCGGACCCAGCACCATCCGCCGCATCGACAACCACATCGGGCGCGTCTTCGACGTTGCCGTCGCCCGCCGTCGCGCCGTCCGCCAACGACGGACGCGGGATGCGAACGCAGCTGGCGACACACACGACGAGCGACAACACCCCCAGCGGGCCAAAGCGATTCATCCAGAGCGAGCGCATCGATACTTCACTGTCTGTTTTGCACAGGCGACCGGCGCGCGACCATAGAGAAGTCTCTATGGCGATCGGCCCCGCACATAGCGCACGATCACGGGCGATGCTGAGTCTCTCGAAGACACTCGCGCCCCGCGAATCGAGGCCCTCGCGCGCGCGCGTCGCGCCGCGATCGCAAGCGTTTGCTGCAGCGCTCGCGGCGGTCCTCGTCGCGCCCCAGGTCCGCGCGCAGACCGACGAAGCTGGCGCGCAGACCATGATCCGACGCGGGCTCATCGACGCGATGCAGTCCGCGCAGCGCGCGAGCAACTGGCCGCAGTGCGTCGAGATGGGCCAGCGCGCGGCGGCCATCCGCGAGACGAGCTCGCTGCGCCGAGTGCTCGCGGACTGCCAGCAGAGCGCCAGACAATACACGGGGGCGATGGCGAGCGCCGAGCTGTGCTTGTCCATGGCGCGCCGCGATCCTCCGACGCCCCAACGCGACACGATCATCGCGTCGTGCGAGCAGCTCCAGCGCGACGCGCAGACGCACATCGGGCGGGTGACCGTCGTGGTCCCCGAAGACGCGCCCGCGGACTTGAGCATCACGCTGGCTGGTCGCGCGTTGACCCGGGCGGCGTGGGGTGTTCCTGCGCTGGTGGACGCGGACACGAGCGTCGTGATCGCCGCGAACGCCCAGGGGTACACGCCGTTTCGGGCCGAGACGACGGTGGCCGCCGCCACGATCCGAGAGATCCGCGTCGAGCTCGTGCGACGACCGCCCGCGACCGGCGCCGCGGTCGAAGGACCGCGTCCGCCAGCGGTCCGCGTGCCTCCTCCGACGCGAGCGCCCGAGGTCGCGCGTGCTCCACGTCGCACATCTTTTCGAGTCACCCCTCTATTTGCTGTAGGAATCGCGACGACGGGCGCGGGGATCGTCACCGCCGCCGTCGGCTGGGCCGTGGCGCTCTCGACCGCGCAGAGCTACGAGCGGCGCTGCGTGGGCGCGGCGACGACGCAGATTTTCGCGCAGTGCGACGGCGAGTACGAGCGCACCCAGAGCTCGATCGACGCGGCGCAGACCGCGGGAGCGATCGGCGTCGGGCTCGTCGCGGTCGGCGCGGGCCTCTCGATTTGGGGAGCCATCGCTGGGATGCCGTCGAGCGAAGCGCGCGCTGGGCGCTGGACGATCACGCCGATGGCGTCGAGCGCGACGCGAGGGCTCGCGTTCGTAGCGCGCTGGTAGCGGCGCTCGCAGCTCAGCGCGTGATCGCGCGAAGAACGATCCCCCGATCGGGCTCGCGTCGCGCCGCGGGCGCGGTGGGAGCGGTCGGCGTCGTGCGGGCCGCTGGGGCCTCGGGCGCGATCGGCTCCCCAGCCACGAGCGCCCACTCGGGCACGTTGCGCTGGCGCAACGCTGCGATCACCGCGTTCGTTCGCTGCGTGGCCATCTCGCGCGTGATCGCCCCCGCGGGCGGGCGGGCGGGGCGGCGGTTCGCTTCGACGACCGGGAGCGTGGTCGGCGGCGGCGCCCAGGTGAACTTCACGCTGAGCGACCAGGCGCGGGACGGGTTGCGCGCGGTCGCGACGAGCGCCAACGCGAGCTGATCGAGCAGCGGATTGCTCGCGGGCGCGAGCGCTCCAGCCGCGGTGAAGCGAACGGCCTCGAGCAGCACGACGTCGCCAGCGTTGGTCGCGGACGCGTTGTCGACACGCACGCGAGGCTGCGGACGAGGACGGGCCGCGGGGCGAGCGTTGGGTGCGGCGGGCGGGTTCGCTGGATTCGTCGGCGCCGTTGAATTCGTGGGCGCAGCGTTGTCGGGGCACCCGTCGGCGTCGTCGACGCCGTCGATCGACTCGGGCTGCGTCGGGCAGCGGTCGCGCTCGCCGGTGACGCCGTCGTGATCGGGGTCTTCGTCGGGGCAGCCGCGCTGCTCGGGGCGAGCGTTTTCGCCTGCGGGACGATCGGGGCACGCGTCGGTCGTGTCGCCCACGCCGTCGTTGTCGCGATCGGGCAGCGCGCACCCGCGACGCGCGGGGTCTTCGTGCGCTCCGCGCGGAACCGCCGGGCACTGATCGTCTGCGTTGGCGACGCCGTCGCGGTCGTTGTCGTTGCTCGGGCAGCCCTGCCGCGCTTCGTCGGGGTGCTCGCCCATCGCTTGATCGCGGCACTGATCGTTGGCGTCGAGCACGCCGTCGCCGTCGTTGTCCGGATCGGGGCAGCCGTCTTCGTCTTGGTGCCCGTCTTCGTCTTCGTCTTGCGTGGGGCAGCGATCTTCTTCGTCTGGAATCGAGTCGTGATCGTTGTCCTCGGGGCAACCGTCGCGGTCTTCGAAGCCATCACGATCCTCGGGCAAGCCCACGCAGCGGTCTTCGCCAGTGTTGTCTCGGAGCCCGTCGCCGTCGTCGTCGATGAAGCGCGGAGCCCATTGGATCATGGCCATGGCGCGCACGCGCGGGACGCCGGGGACGTCGGTCACGCCCGTTCCTCCGCCCACCGTGAGATGCCACTCGTGACGAAAGGTCCTCTGCACGCCGAGCTGCAGCTCGACGGGCTGGGTGTTGGGCGCCCCCGGAGCGCGCATCGAAATCGCGCCCATGGATTCGAAATAGAGGCTCAAGATCCCGCCGAGGAGCCCCTGCGGCATGCGCAGACCCGCGCTCCACGTGAGCTGATCGTGCAGGCCGATGGGCCCGAGGCACGACGCGAACGCGATGCTCATGGGCGAGGCGTTGCAGTCGATGAGCTGCCCCGGATAGCTGCCGTTGAAGCGCGCGCGATAGCCGATGTTCGCGGCGAGGAGCATCCCGAAGAGCCGAAAATCGCCCGCGGCTTGCGCTTCGAACGTGAAGGCGCCGGTGCCCGCGAGCGCGCGGCCGTTGCCCGAGGGAGCGCTCACGTTTCCGACGAAGGCGATGCCAGGCCCCTCGTTGGCGAAGGGATCGGGGCGAGGCGCGTCGGGGTTGTTCGGCTGCGCGGTGTGCACGCGGCGCGAGCTCACGCGGACGTTCATGCTCACGTCGCCGAACGCGACGCTGTCGATCGCCGAGCCGCCGAGCGGCTGGAGGTTTCCGTTTTGAAAGAACACGAACGGGACGTGCAACCCCATCGACACCATCGGCGCGAGGCCGAGGTTCGCGACGAGGTGTCCCCAGAACTGGTAGTCCACCAGGTTCTGCGTCATTCCCCCGGGAAATCGCAGGACATACGGGCGCTCGACGAACTCGATCCCGAGCCCCGCGTTCCAGTTCCACCGGCCGGGCATCGCGGACGTGTTGATGTGCGGAAGCGAGTCGGTGTCCGTCGACAGCCTCGGCGTCCACAGCGCGCCTTGCACGCGCGACGTCGTCTGCGCGCTCGCTTCGCTCGACGCGAGCACGACGCTCGCGGCCGAGCCCACCACCGCGAGCATCCCGACAATCTGTAACCTCTGTCCTCTGCGCATCTTCCGCGGCGGATACTATCAGTCTCCACGCGAGCACAACGCGCGATCTCGCGCTAGCATCCTGCCCGCGAACCAGTACCTCGCAAAGGAGCTACGCTCTCATGCCCAAGCGTCCCGACTCGATCCTCGGCCTCGCGCTCTATTACGCGAAGCTGCGACTCTCGAACCCCAAGTCCCGCGGGAGCGCGCTGCTCGCGTTCGGCCTCGTCGGCGCCGCAGTGACGTCGGGCGTCGCGGGCCTCGCGATGCGCGCCAACGGCGGCGGTTGTCCTCACGCATGCAATCGCGCCTCGCGCGGCGCGATCGAATCGCTCGATCAGCGCGCGGCTCCTGTCGCCCTGCCCTCGCAGCTTCGTCGCACGTGCCAGACGATGGCCGTTCGCGCGAGCGATCAGCACGCCACCGTGGCGTGCCTCCCGCAGTGGGCGTGGGGCTCGCTCGCGACGCGCACCACTGGTGAGTTCGTTCGTCCTCGGGATGGACAGAGCATCTCGCTGTTGCCTTCGCTCGCGTCCAACGGCGACGGCTACGGGCTCGTCTACACCGTGCTCACCGAGCGCAACGCAGACGTGTACTTTCAGCGTGTTTCTTCAGGCGGAGAGCGCGTCGGAAACGCCGTGCGCGTGACGCAGTCGGGCGACGGAGAGCTCGCGCTCTTTCCGTCTGTCGCGTGGACGGGCTCGGGCTACGCCATCGCGTGGACGGGGCTGAAGAACGAAGAAGAGCTCGACGTGTACCTCGCGCGCGTCGACGCGTCGGGCACACCGCAGGGCGCCAACGTGAAGGTCTCCGAGTCGCGCGAGATGGACCTGTTCGCGCGCGTCGCCGTGAGCAACGGCCGCACGTCGGTGGGCTGGGTTCGCTTCAACGGCGAAGACCAGATGTCCGCGCGCTTCCGCTTCTACGACTCTGCGGGATCGCGCGTCGGCAACGAGCTCGGCATCCGCGACGTGCTCATCGTGGGAATGCCCACGCTCCTGCCGACCCGTCAGGGCTTCGCGTTCGGCTACAACACGTTCGACCTCCGTCGCGCGCAGTCGCAGCTCACGCTCTATCGCATGGGCCCCGAGGGCCAGAGCGGCGCGGGCTTCGTCGTCAACGCCGAGCGCAAGATCAACGCCGCGGTCGCGATGGCCGCGGACGGAGACGCGTTCAACTTCGCGTGGGAAGACGGGATGTTCGAAGAAGAGACGAACACGCTCGCCTTCGCGCGCGCCTCGGGCAACCGCGTCGAGCAGCGTCGCACGGCGCTCACCAACGGCCGCGCGATCGACATGCAGCCAGCAGCCGCCGTGGGCTCCGACGGCAACACGGGAGTCACCTGGACGCACGCGGATCCGCGCTCGGGTCGCCCGACGGTCGTGTTCGCGCGCGTCGGCAAGAACGGGCGCGTCGTCGGCGAGCTCGTTCGCATGCCGCGCGCGGGCGCAGACGCGCTGTTCTCCTCCGTCGCGTGGGGCGGCCGCGAGTACTTGCTCGCGTGGACCGAGGTCGCCGGCGAGAGCGCGTCCATCGCGCTCGGCCGCGTGAGCGTCGACGGCCGCAGGCCGTGATCGCGTAGGGAGGTGGGGGGGGGTCAACAGAGAAATCCCGGCTCGATGGAGCGCGGCAGCGAGCGGCCGCGCTGCTGCGAAGCGCAGCACGGGCGTGGAAGCACGCGATCAGCGCACGGCGGGGAGACGAGTACTCATCGTTGCCCAAGTTTGGCGAGTGAATTGACTCAGTGCCGCGAAGCGCAGCCCCCACCCGCGCTGCCGCGCGCCCCGCCCCCACGTAGTGAGGGCGGCGGCTTCGCATTGCGAATACGCTGTGATTACGCTGACAAATTGATTTCGTGTGCCGTTTGTGCATACGGCAACGCTCGCTGTCGAACGTCTACCGCGATCGCGGGACGGCCAGCCGTTGCAGAAATTCGGCCCATACAATCAACCTGCAAGTTGAATTACAGCGCATTCGCAATGCGAAGCCGCCGCCCTCACTACGTGGGGGCGGGGCGCGCGGCAGCGCGGGTGGGGGCCTCGCCTCGCGGCTCTGAGTACGCTCGCTGCTATTTCCCTCGCCAAACTTGGGCAACGATGAGCGCTCGTCTACCGGCCGTGCGCCGATCGGGCTCTGCGATGCCCTCTGCGATGCCCGCCACGGCCGCGTACTCGTCTCCCCGCCGTATGCTGATCGCGTGATTCCACGCTCGTCTCCCGGCCGGGAGCAAATCGCGCTTCAGCGCGGGAGCTTCGCGTCGAAGAACGCGCGCATCTTGATGAGGTTCTTCGGCTCTCGCGAGAACGACGGCGCCGTGTAGCTCTTGGCGAAGCCGCGGACGTCCGCGACGAACTCTGCGAGCACCGCGGGGTTGTTCACGATGTCGTCCACCGAGCGGCCGCGCGCGGCGCCGCGACGGAGGCCGACGACGTAGGTCTCGAGGCGCTTGTAGTCGTCGCCGAGAAACTCTTTGACGAGGTCGACTTCGTTGACGAGTCGCAGCGCGACCGCGAGCTTCTCTGCGCCGGCGCTGTCGATCCCTTCTTTGTTCGCGAGGTCCGCGGCGACGCGCAGAACGAACGCGTCGTCGAGATAGCCAATGTCGTCGATGCCATCGGGGATGAGATCGAGGGACTTGAACAAATAGTTCAGCCCCCCGACCAACGTCCTTCGCGCGGTCTCGGGGATCTTCGAGTCCGCGATGAGGTCGACGAGACCTTCACCGTCGTCGCCGAGGGTCCGCAGCCAGTTGGGAAACACATCGAGGCACTTCGCGTCCACGTCGCTCATGTCGGTGCGCCGGATCGTACGACCTTGCGACGGCGACGAAAACACTCTTCCGCACGGTCGTGCGAGGCGGGCGACGGGCGTTGTCGCGAGCGGGAATCCTCGGGCGAACGAGGTCCCGAACTGGTAGAACGCGCACGGTACGGTCTCGAATGCGGTTCTCGTATCGGTGTCTGGTGGCAAAGCGGGGCGGGGGGGCGAGCGTGGTCGTTCCCCTCGCGCTCGACGGATGGACCGTGGTCGCGCCGAGCGCCGAGCGCGCGCTCGAAGAGCTCTCGCTCGCCGCGGACGACGCGATCAGCCGCGCGCATCCAGGCCTCGTTTCCCAGTGGACGCGCAGCGGCGACGGCGAGCTCGTCGAGCTCGAACTCCCGGTCCTCCCCGTGTGGAACGCGCACGACCGCGAGCGCCGCCCCCTGTCGCTCTCGGTCGTCCTCGCGCCCGCGCACCGACCGTACGTCGAAGCGTTTGCGCCTCGCTTGGGCGTCCGCTTCTGGCTCGAGGGCGGCGAAGACGTGTTCGAGCGCGCGGCGGCCCTGTTCGAAGCGCACTTGAAGAAGCTCGACGAGCCCGCGCTTCTCGAGCTCCGCAAGACCGGCGTCGAAGAGCTCTCGACCTTCGAGGTCACGCCTGCGATCACCAAGCTCTCGGCGCTTCGCCACCACGAGCTCGCCCTCCGCGAACGTCCGCTGAGCGCGCTCGACGGCGACGCCTCGAGCCCCGACGAAGCGCGGGACTCGAGCGCGATGGATCGCGACGAAATCGAAGACGGACCGCGCTCGGACTCCGACACGAGCACCGAGCTCGACCGCGCGATCGCCAGCGCGTACGACGCGGACGCAGGCTTTCGCGTGGCTCGAAAGAGCGAGGCGCAGCGATCGACCGAAGCCTCCCTTCGACGCGCGACCAAGACCCTCCGTCGCGTCGGCGACCCGTGGCACGCCCACGCGCGCGAACGAAAGCTGCCTCGCGCGTACGGGCGCGACGCGCTGATCGACGCCATTCTCTCGAGGCTCCGCGATCCGCACCCCGATCCGATCGTGCTCGTGGGCCCCGCGGGCGTGGGCAAATCCGCGGTGCTCGCCGAGCTCGCGGCGCGGCTGCAGAGCGAAGAGCAACTGCCCGACGCCGGACGACGGTTGCTCTTCGTCGTGGATGGCTCTCGCTTGATCGCCGGCGAAGGCGGCTTCGGAGAGTGGCAACAACAATTGCTCGAGGTGCTCCGCGAAGCCTCGAAGAGCAACGCTGTCCTCGGCTTGGGAAACGTGGGCGACCTGCTCGACGCCGGCCGCTCTGCGGAGCGTGACGACAACGTCGCGCAGGTGTTGGCCCCGGCCCTCGCCGCGCGCGAGGTGTGCGCGATCGGCGAGGCGACGCCGGAGGCGTGGACCGAGATCGAGCGTCGGAACCCTGCGTTTTCTCGGTCGTTTGCGGTTCTTCGCGTCGACGAGCCGAGCCCCGAGCAAGCGCGCGCGATCGCCCTGCGCGTAGCCGACGAGCTCTCGAGCGCGCACGACGTCACCATCAGCCGCGACGCGGTCGAGACGTGCTTGCTTCTGTCTCGCCGCTTCTGGCCCTACGGCGCGACGCTCGGAAACGCGATCGCGTTTCTCCGCCGCGCGGTCGCCGCGCGCGCGCACGCGAGGGCTCCGTCGCTCGAGCGCTCGGCGGTGATCGACCGATTCGCGGACGAGAGCGGGATTCCGCCGGTGCTCCTTCGGGACGACCTCGCGCTCGATCCGACGAGCGTTCGCGCGGCGCTCGAAGCGCGGGTCGTCGGACAGCGGCACGCGGTCGAGCGCGTCGTCGAGGTGGTGAGCGTCCTCAAGGCGGGCCTTCAGGACACGAAGAAGCCCGCCGCGGTGCTCTTCTTCGCAGGCCCCACCGGCGTAGGAAAAACCGAGCTCTCTCGCGCGCTCGCGCAGTTCGTCTTCGGCTCGGACGAGCGCCTCGTGCGGCTCGACATGGGCGAGTACGTCGGGCCCGACGCGGTCGCGCGGCTCGTCGGCGACGGCCAGAGCGCGGGCGTGCTCACGGGAGCGGTGCGCAGGCAGCCCTTCAGCGTGGTGCTCTTCGACGAGATCGAGAAGGCGCACCCGCTCGTGTTCGACGTGCTGCTCGGCGTGCTCGGCGAGGGGCGCTTGAGCGACGCGCGCGGGCGGTTCACGGACTTTCGAAATTGTGTGCTGGTGATGACGTCCAACCTCGGCGCCGACACGCTCCGCGCGAAGGCGGGCTTCGAGACGGCCACGGGCGAGCGGGCCGCGCGCGCGGTGCGGCAGCACTATTTGTCGGAGGCAGAGGCGTTTTTTCGGCCCGAGCTCTTCAACCGCGTCGACGAGTTCGTGGTGTTCGACCCGCTCTCGGACGAGGCGCTGCGCTCGGTCGTCCTTCGAGAGCTGAAGAAGCTCTCGCAGCGAGAGGGGCTGCGGAGGGCGGGGGTGGCGCTCGTCCCGACGGCGAGCGCGGTCGACGCGATCGTGAAGGCAGGAACAGACCCGCGCTACGGCGCTCGCCCCCTCAAGCGCGCGATCGAGCGGCTGGTGACCGGGCCCCTGTCCGCGTTTCTCGCGCAACAACAAGCGTCGCAAGGCGCGTTGTCCGCGAGCCCCAACGCCTCGCGCGGCGCGCGCGTCGAGCTCCACGCAGCCCAGACCGCGCAGGGGTCGCAGGCGCCCCACGCGATCACGTTTCGCTTCGTGACCAACCACGAAGAGAGCGCCGGCGTCGCGCGGGTCGCAGAGGTCCTCGCGCTCGCGGGAGAGCTCCGCGCGATGTCGCAGCGATGGAGCAAGAGCGCCCTCGCCCGCGAGCTACGGGCCACGCTCGCGTCCTTCGATCGCGCGTCGAAGCTGGAGGGGTTTTGGCAGGATCGAACGCTCGCCGAGCGCGCCGCGCGCCGCGCGGCCTCGGCCAAGGCGCTCTTGCAGCTCGTCGATCACGCGGTCGAGCAGGCGATCGCGAGCGAGGACCTCGCCTTCGAGGCCTACTACGACCGCAGCGCCGAGGCGGCCAACACGCTCGTCGAAGAGTTTGGCGACCTTCGAGAGCAGCTCTTGCGCGCGCGACGGGCGCTCTTTCTCGCGACCTTCGAGAGCGCCAACACGAAGCCCCTCTCGATCGTGTACCTCGGCGCCTCGCGCGCTTCGTGGAAGTGGGTCGAGTGGCTGCGCGGGTCGTACCTCGCGTACGCGCGCGCGCAGGGGCTCGCCGCCCACGTGTTTACGCCCGCCGAGCTCACCGCGAGCGACGACAAGGGACCGCGCGCCCGCGCGAGTCAACCGCCGCCCGCCAAGAGCTCCAAGAGCAAGACCGACGCCCGCGTGTGGCACTGGAGAGAGAGCACAGACGTCCCGGGCGACGGGGCTCCGATGCTGTGCGCCGTGGTGTTTCGCGGAGAGATGGCCCGCGTGTTCTCGGCGGAGCAGGGCGCACACAGAATCATGGGCGACGGCGCGAGCTCGATCGTCAAAGCGGCGTTCGACACCGGCGCGCACGGGCACCCGCTGCGCGCGCCGGCCGAGGTCGAGAAGCTCCTTCGCGACGACGAAGTGCGACGCGTCCAAGTGGGCCGCCACACCGTGAAGGATCTCCGCACCGGCGCCGAAGCGCAGTGGTCCGAGGCCCCTGGAGCGCTCTTGGAAATGGGCCCCTTGTTCGAAGCGTGGATCAACGCGCGGCTGCTCTCGCCGAACCCGACGCTCGCGCAAGAGATCAGCGAGTGAGCGCGGCGATCTACGCGCTCGCGAGCGCAGCCGTCGGCCGCACGCTCACGAGCGCGCGGAGCTTCGTCGCGAGCACCAGCGCCACGACGACGGTCTGCGACGCGTAGAGAAGCCGCCCGATCCCCGACAGCGCAGCCCAGTGCTCGACGCACAACGCGAGGCTGAGGGCGATCCAGAGGAGGTCTCCCGCGCACTGAACCAGCCCGTGGATCAACCGGCCGCGAACGTCGCGCCCGGTGAACCAGTTGTGCGCCGCCCACGGCAGAAGAAAGAGCCCCACGAGGCGAAGCGCGTCCGCCGAGAGGCCCGCGCCTGCGAGGGCGCGCAACGGCGACGCGAGCGCGACGAGCATCGAGCCCATCCCCGCGGCGAGCGCGGCGTCGATCATGAAAATGAGCGTGTATTTTCGAGAGGCAGTCGTTGTCACGAGCGAGAGTCTTGCGGCCTGTTCGGCGCGCGCTCCATTCCCTCGGAGGTCATGAGCGTTGGTGGGGCTGCGATTCAGCCTTGGCGCTGCCAGTCGCGCAGCGCGCGGCCAGGGCACGCGGTGTGGCCCGGGTGAACGTCGCAGTGACCGCGCACGGCGCTCGGGGCGATCGCGTACCGTCGTTGCAGCGCGCGCAAGAGTCTCCGCAGCGACGCGAGCTGGGCGCGGGTGGGGCGCTCGCGCTCGAAATTGCCGACGAGGCACACGCCGATCGCTGCGTCCGCGACGCTCGCCCCGCGCGCGTCACGCAGGCGCGCGGCGACGTGCGCGCCCTGTTGTTGCAGACGCCAGCGCGGTCCGGCTTCGATGCGCCCGTCGGGCATCCCGCGGCCGTTGCCGATGACGAAGTGATAGGCCATTCCGTAGGCGAATCGCCGATGCCCTCGGTGCCACGCTTCGAACGCCTCGGGGCTCCCGCCCGGCGTCGCGCTGTGGTGCAGCACGATCGAGCGCCACCTGCGAGGCCGCGCGCGGTGGGCCAGCGTTTCTCGAAGCGCGCGCGCGTCGGCGTTGTCCTGCGATCGCTGCGCGCACGCAGGCGACGCGTAGAGCCCCCACGCGACAGCGAGCGACGCGAGCGCGGTTCGAACGAGCGTCAGCGAGAGGGACACGACGCGAACGATCCATCGACGGACGCGCGCGCGGCAACTTTTGCTCCGATGCAAAGACTCCTAGAGCGACGCCCCGTTGGAAGGACTACACGCAGTGAGCTCACTCCTGGGAAATCTCCCGAGAAGCGCAGCCCGCGTGTAGCCAACGGAAGGCGGAGCCGCAGTAAGAGAAATCGAGAGGGACCGATCGGGCCGCAGAGAGGACCGATCGGGCCGCTCAGGATTTCCTGAGAAATACGCGAATTTCTCTCGCGCGGACCCTGCTCACTCGGCGCCGCTGTCCGCGCGGTCGGCCTCGGGGAGCTCACACGAAAAGAGCCACGCGTCCCCGCCGTCCGTCGCGAAGTGTCGAACGCGCGTGACCCACCGTTGGTCGCCCACGCACTGAACCGTCGGAAGCGCGCGCAAAACGATCGGCTCGAGCGCGCCCGCGCCGGCGAACTCGACCCGCGCGCCGTCCGAGCGCGTGTCGGTCGTGCACAGCGTGACGTCGCGTTCGAGCGCGCCGCTGTGGGCGACGACGCGCACGCCGAGCACAGGGGCCACGCACACGACCGCGCTCGGAACGAGCACCTCCGCCCGCCCTCCTGCGCCCAGCTCTCTCGAGCGCGCCGCCGTCGAACGAAGCGACAGCGCGAGCTCGCGGCGAATCGTCTCGGGAAGCGATGCGACGTCGATCGGCACCACGGGCTCGTTGCTCAACGCGACGCCCGGCTCTGCGGAGTCGCGGAGGGACGCACGATCGGCCAGCGCGCGTCGCGAAGCAGACTCGTCGGACCGTCGTCGAATGGCGACGCTCCCGCCCACGATGGTCGTCAGCGCGATCGCCGCGAGCGAGGCCACCGCAACGCGAGACGGCCCGCGCCGCGCGCCTGCAGCGCGATCACCGGCCGGCGTTGGATCGCCGCTTCGCGCTCGAGCGAGAGAGCGTTTCGGCCCCTCGACGACCGTCTCGTGGGCGTCGAGGTCTGTGTCTCTCTGCGGGCTCGAGCGCGTGGCGACGACCGTCGGCGCGACGAGGGCGCTCGCGAGGCCCGCGCTCGACGCGCGCGACCCGGGCGTCTGCGGCGCGACGCCGAGCGCTTCGAGCCGAACGACGAGCGCGTCGAGCGCGAGGCGATAGTCGCTCGCGAGGGTCGAGAGCTCGTCGCTCAGCGCTGCGATTCGTGGGTCATCGGCCGTCGTTCCGTCTGCGTGCGCGGACAAGAGCGCCGACCACGCGAGCGACTTCGCTTGCAGCTCGGACAGCGCGCTCGCGAAGAACGCGTCGAGCTCTTGCGCGACGGCCTCTGAAATCGCCGGGCGCCTCGCGCGCACCGACCTCGGCTCGGCGGACTGACGAAGCTCGATCAACGCGAGGTTCGCGCGGGAGCGCGCGACGTCGTCGACGTCCCACGGCAGCGCGAGCACGATCATCTCGTAGAAGCACACGATCGACGCGTGCACGTCGCTCGCGGGTGAGGGACGCGCGGCGAAGTGTCCGGGGGGCGCGTAGATGTGCGTTCCGCCGGTTTCGCCGAGGACGAAGGTCTCGCGCCCGAGCGCCGCAGCGTCGCCCATGTTGGCGCTTCGCCCCGCGGTCGCGACGCCGAAATCGAGGAGGGTCACGGACACCTCGGTCGGGTCCGTCTCGTCGACGAACACGTTGCTCGGCTTGATGTCCGAGTGAACGAACCCCGACGGCGCCTCCGGCTCGCGAATCGCGTGCAGTCGCTGCAGCTGTCCGAGCAGCTTGCGGGTGACGAGCGCGGCGCGATGGATGTCCGGCATCGCGTGGCGCCTCCTCCGCTCGTCATCGATCAGCGAGTGCCACGATCGGCCGCGAGCGATCTCCATGCGAAGACCGAGCGAGCCGTCTTGCAGTCGAACGAGCGCGATGAAGCGCGCCACCGACACGCCGTGCCGCTGTGCGGCCTCTTGCTTTGCCCCCTCGTCGCGCAAGAGCTTGGTCAACCACAGCGTCGCCGCGGCGTGCGGCGCGTCTCGCTGCGAGCCGACGTCCACCGAGGTCGCGTGCGCGACATCCCTCCGACGCGCGACGATCTTCAGCGCGTACTCTCGCTGGCTCTGCTCGCCGAGAACGCGAACCGCCAGCACCTGTCCCATCGAGCCCGAGCCGATGCGCCGCGTGACCTCGTAGCGCTCGGTCACGGGGTGAGCGTCGTCGAGCGCGAAGCCCGCGGCGAAGACAACGGTCGCAGCGAACTCACCGCCCGACTCGATCGCAGCCCAGCGAGAGGGCTGCGCGAGCCCTGCGCGTTCGCTGTCTGACGGATCGAGCTCGGCCATGGGCGCGAGCACACAGTAGCCCAACGCCGCGCGGTCACAGCCCGCGGTTCGTGATGGGAACCTCGCGCCTCATGTTTTCCCTGCGCATTTCGAGAGGGACCGATCGGGCCGCAGCGAGGACCGATCGGGCCGCTCAGGATTTCCTGAGAAAAGCGCGCATTTCGCCCGCGTCGTTGATTACTTCACCGCCCGCTCAGCGAGACGGCGTTCGATCTCGCGGAGTCTCCGCTTGATCGCAACGGTGACCGCGCCGATGTACGGCCGCTTGCGGCGGCGCAGCTCTGCAAGAAACAGATCGATCGCCGCCGCGTCGAACTTCGACTGCACCCACGCGTGCAGACACAAATCGACTTGCTCGGACATCGTCTCGCGGCGTGCTTCGGCGAGCGAGTTGGGGCCATCGTCACGGTTGAGACCGCAGGTGTCGATGGTGGCTCGCGCCCGGGCGCTCGAATCGACAGGCACGGCACGACCATCGATGTCGAACGTGATGTGGCGCTCGGGATCGTTCGCTTCACCAGCGCGCATCGGGTGAAGCAACAACGGCTCTTCCTCCTTGTCGAGCGCGTCGCTCGTCCACTTCTTCACGGTGCGCGAAGTCGCGCGCACGTGAGTCTTGGCCGTTGGAAAGTTCTCTCCTTTGTGCCCGCTGTTGCACTTCGCGCAGGCGGGAAAGAGGTTCGTCCAGTCATACGCGAGCCACCAGTATCCACCGTGAGGTTTGCGCCCAACAACGACGGGAACCCACGAGCCTCCGTCGAGCTTGTTCACTGCGCCCTTCGGTCGATAGTGCTCGGCATCGCCGTAGTCGTTGGTCGTAACGAGACTCTCGCAGTACCCGCACTTGCCCTGAAATGGCCCTTGCATGAGCCACTCCTTGAGCTCCTTCCACACCGCGCTATTGAACTCTGGCTCGGCCGATGTCTTGCGCGACTTCTCGAAGGCGTCGCGAGCTCTTTCAGCCTTCGCGAGCCATGCGCGCCACCATCGTTGTGCGGCGTCGTCATCGGTCGGCGGACCGTCGAGCGACGGCGTCACGAACATCACGCGAATCATGGGTCCCCCCTCCTATTCCGTCGCTTTCTTCACAGCCGGAACCTTCGCGCCCTTCTGCGCGAGCTGCTCGACAATGTCTCGGACGAGCTGCTGCGACTCGGTGCGCTGCTTCTCCGACTCGAACGCTGACGGCCACGCGTCCTCGATCTCCTCGATCCGCTCTCGTTGTGCGCTGGTGAGCCTCTCCGGCGGAATGCCGACGAGCGCTGCGTGTTCGTCACGCATTTGCAGCGCGCGCTCGGACAACGTTGTATCGAGCCCGAAGGCGTCGCTCGTGAGCACCTGATCCACGCGAAGCAGACCTGGGTCTTCGCTGAGGTCCTTCACGATGACCCCTCTTTCCGTACGCACGAGCACTTTCACCTCGCCCTTCGAGAGCGACGTCACCATGAGCGGCGAGTGCGTCGCCGCGATCACTTGCAGGTTGGGAAAGTGCAGCTTCATCAACGGAACCAGCTTCCGTTGCCACTCGGGGTGCAAGTGCGCGTCGATCTCGTCGATGAGCACCAACGCGCGCTCCTTCGCAGGGTCGTCGCTGTCGGGAAAGGCGTCGTACAAACGATAGAGCAACGTCCCGACCCAACCGACGATCGAAACGATCCCCTGCGACAGTCGCTCGAGGGGAACCTCCCCGTCTTCGGTGTCGACGAGCACTGACCATTTCGCGGAATCGACGCGCGCGAAGCTCCACGGCGTGCCGGGCGTCATCTGCGATAGGGTCTCGAAGTACTGGCGGATGATCGCGGTTCGATCCGTGTGATCACCAGCGCGAGCGGCCTGAGCCTCGGCCCAGCGATTGACGACCCACTGACGCACATCATCGATGCGCGGATCGACGTCGCCCAGCGCCAACGGCAGCACATCGAGCGCGGAGGGCGGTCCGCTCTCGAAGCCCCTCGGCCCCGCGAGAAGCCGCGTCGACACGCCACGCACCGCAGGAAAGCCCAACACCAACAGGCGCTTTTCTTCGAGCGGCGTCCGTTGTCGAGCGATCACACGAACTCCGCTCGATTCGGCGTTGAGCAACGACGTGTACCTCGCTCTGGACGAGCCGCTCGTCTCGACGACGATCTGCCCGTTCGTCGTCTGCGCACGGAGGAGATTCGTCGCGGCGACGTTGGCGTTTACGTCCTCGCCGAGCATGGTGATGGCGATCGCGCGGAGGATGCTGGTCTTTCCCGTGCCGTTTTCGCCGAGGAGCACGTTCCACGAGGGAGCGAGGCGCAACGACAGCGCGCGGTGCAGGCCCACGTTTTCGAGCTCGAGCGACGAGATCACCGGCGGCGATGTGTCCACCGACTCCAGGACGACTCCGTGGGGCTCGGGCGCAGAAAGAAGATCGTCGACGATCTCGCGAAACTCGCTCGGCTCGTGAACGACGACGAGCACGTTGTGCTTCCAGCGGAGCGCTTCGAGATCTGCGAGGCTCGTCATGCGTCGCCGATCGACGAACGCGACGTGCTGCATCGACGGATCCGCCGTGACTTCGATCGCAGAAAGGAGGGCGACGAGCGTCCTCGGCGCGACGCCAACGTAGACGACGACAGCGCTCGTCATGAGAGAACGCAGCGAGCGATGGTACTCGGGCGCGGCGCGCAGCAGTTCCGCGAACCGAGTCATCGAGAGCACCATGTTGACTCGAGAAGCCCCGCGTCGAAACGGGCAGACAACGGCCTTGTCTGCGAACGTTTGGGGCGGCGGAACATCGGGCGCAAGAATCGTCTCTGCGCTTTCGCGCGCTCCCTGCCAGGCCAAGATGTACACGCTGTCCGTCAGCACCGCGCGGTAGCGGGGGTCGAGAATCCGAACCGAGCCTAGCGGCTCGCGCATCCACGCCTTCTGGAATTCCCAGCCGCGCACCTCGAGAGACTGCGCGAGCAGCTCGACCTCTGGGTCCTCGGCGCGCTGCACGGGCAACATGCGATCGCGCTTCTGTCTTGCTTGTTCGATCGCTTCGACAAGTGGCGAATACCCCACCGACACCGCCAGCGCACGCGCGTCGCGCTCCCACGTTGCACCGTCCGGCGCTGCGAGATCGTCGCCGAGCCACAGCGAGCAGCGCCCTTCTTGCCGCAGGTTTTCGAGCTGCAAGAGCGCCTCGGACACGCTCATTCCATCCCACGGCACAACGGCGTTCACTGATCGATCCTCAGGCCGAGAAGAGAGTACCACGAGCGATCGAAGGCGCGTCGTCGCGCGGCTGGCTTCGATTCGCGTCGCGAGCGACGGCTGGTCGCGAGGGCGCGTTGACTCCCGGACTCGTTCTCGATGCGTTGGATGCCCGACTACTTCACCGCCCGCGCGGCCTCGATGAGCGCGCGGCCCAAGGCCTCGAGCTGATCTGCGCGCGCGCCCGCGACGGTGTAGCGATGGTCTCGCTGCGCGATCGTCACCTCCCCCAAGTCGCTCGCGTCGAGCGCGGCCCGCAGCGCGCGCTCGGTGTCGGTGGGCTCTGCGTCGCGGGGGTCTGGCTTCTTGGTGATCTTGTCGATGAGCGCTTGGAGCTCGGGCGCGGTGATCTCTGCGAGCGAGAGCTTCTTCTTCGCGCCGTCGCGCACGACCTCGTAGCGCAGCGCCTTCCAATCGATCACGGGGGGTTCGTCCGACGGCTCCCACGGCTTGCCGCGCTTCGCGGCGTCCGCTTGGTCCTGCGCGTCGATCAGCGTGAGCGCGAGGGTGATCTTGCTCCGCGTGAACTTCACTTGCTCGTCGGGGCTCGAGCTCTCGGCGACACGAACGTTGCGCCGCAGCGAGCGAAGGGGCTCGTCCGTGATCGACTCGAGCCACTGGCGCGCCGAGTCGAAGCCGCCCGCGATCCAGAGCTTCTCGCGCATGATCTCGCCCATGTATTCGAAGTACGCGTCCCACCCGCGCGCTTCGTCCCGCGAAGCGATCGCCATCTTCGCGGAGAGATCGTCGAAGCGCTTCTTCATCAGCGAGGTGACCTTGCGCGCCGCGGTGATGGTGCTGGCGAGCGCGGCGGCGCCGGCGGAGGTTCCTGCTTCGGGGCGCTTGGGCGAGGCCGCGCGCTTGGCGGGCTCGCGTGTGGGTTTGGTGGGCTTGCGGGCCATGGTGCGAGCGAGGGTAGAGCAACCGCAACGGACACCGCGACCCGCGGAGCAGGCTGAGAGGGCGTTGGAGTGGGATTTCGGCCTTTTGCTCCAACGCCCTCTGATTCGCCTCGAACACCCCCATTTTCGCAGGGTTTATCGAGCGGCCCGATCGGTCCTCCCTGCGGCCCGATCGGGCCGCTCGTGATTCTCAGGGAATTTCAAGCTTCGCCCGCCCTTCGCGCGCTGGAGGCTCTTCGCCCAGTCGAGCGGGCGGCTCGTCTCCCATGGGGCGACGCAGCGGGCGATCGATGATGGCCCCGCGTGCGTCGCGCTGCGTGATCGTCGCAGGCAACAAAACCCGTCCACCCGTAAATTCACTGCGATTCACGGTGTAGGCGCATGTCTTCGCTGTGCGCGTTTGCAAGACGCATCACGACTCGTTCGCACTTGGACCTTCTCGATTCGCGAGGCGCGTCGGCGTTGGCTCGGCGCTTGAAGACACCGGGACTTCGTCCCCTTCAACGCAGCCCCCGAAGACGATCGCCATGAACACTCGCCACATCGCTGTTTTGTTCGCTGCTCTCTCGCTCGGCGCGTTTGCGCAGGGCTGTGGCCCCGAGGGGCTCGGCGATCCGGGCGCGCCCGTCGAAGACTTCGAGCTCATCGGCGCCGCCGAAACCGGCGACGAGATCACCACGCGCTACCCCGCAGGAACGACCGCGCGCACGACCGCCGCGCTCAACCTCCGCACGGGACCGAGCACGAGCAACCGCGTGCTCATGGTGATTCCTCCCGGCTCGAGCGTGCGGCTCGTCGACGGAGTTCCGCAGGCGGGCTGGTACCGCGTGGCGTTCAGCGGTCGCGAGGGGTTCTGCTTCGGTCAGTACCTCACCGTGAGCGGCGCCCCGAGCGGCGGCGGAACCACACCGATGACGCCGGCCCCCTCGGGCTCGCGTGGCTTTCTCGACCCCGACCGAGGCTTCCACAACATGTTCGGCGGCGTCGAGTGGAGCGTCTCGAATCAGACCATCAACCTCCGCAGCGGCGCGCCCACGGGTTCGACCGCCGGCATCTCTGCGTGCATGTCTCGCTACGGCGCGTCGATCCGTCGTTGGGCCGATCGCTACAACGTCTCGCGCGCCGCCGTCGTCGCGACGGCCATCACCGAGTCCAACTGCACCAACCCCGCAGGATCGAGCGACGGACTCTCGTCGGGACCGATGCAGGTCACCGGCAGCACCTGCGCGGGCGTGACGGGCCTCTCGTCCGCGACCTGCAAAGCCAGGATGCACAGCGACCCCGACTTCTCGTTCGAGGTCGGCGTCCGCTACATCGCGAGCTCGTACCAGCGCAACCAACACGGCAACGACGGGCCCAAGCTCGCCGCCGCGTACAACGCTGGCTCGCTTCGCTCGACCACCGCGAACCGCTGGCACATGGTCTCGACCGGCAATCACATCGACCGCTTCGTCGAGGCCTACAACGCCTATCGCGCGTGGGAGCGCAGCAGCGGCGCGTTCACGTTTGCGCCCGAGACCGTCACGTTCAACGGCGAGCACGTCGCGCGCGAGAGCGACCTGCCGAGCAACGCGAGCGAGGGCCAGACGTACTTCGTCGGCGACTGGGAGCAGCGCGACGGCCACTTCTTCATGTTCTACGGCGGCAGCTGGCACCAGCAGTGAGCGTGGCTCAGCGGGGGTAGCGAGCGGGGCGCGGCAGCAAGCGATCGGGGCGCGGCAGCAAGCGGCCGCGCACTGTGCTTCGCAGACCCAGTGATCGAGTCTTCTCGAGCTTGCTCCGCAGGCGTTCTCGCTCGCGCTCGAACTGAGGCACGGGAGTTGTCGCGCGCGCATGCTTCGAGTGACCTGCAAATGTGCAGGCAGAGTTCGAACGGCTCTTCTCTCCAAGTTCGAGCGCGAGCGAGAACGCCTGCCGAGATAGCTCGCGTGACGGTGCCCCGTGATCTCTTCGAGGCACAGTGCGCGGCTGCTCGCTGCCGCGCCCCGCTCGCTGCCGCGCCCCTTGGGCTGCGACGACGATCGAGACTACGCTCGTGCGCGATGCGCCCCGAAGACCTCGTGCCGTTGCCTCGCGAGCTCGCGCACCTGCGGCGCTTCGCGCTCGACGGGGCGCTCTATCTCTTCGATCGCGACACGGGGCTCTCGGCGCTGTGCGACGGGCCCGAGGTCGAGCACTTGCGCATGCGCGCGCCGCGCGTCGTGCAGTTCGCGATCACCAACGCGTGCAACATGGCGTGCGGGTTTTGCTCGCGCGACGCGAGCGACGAGAGCCGCTGGACCGAGGAGAGCGCGTTCGAGCTGCTCGCGGCGCTCGATCGCGCGGGGACCCTCGAGGTCGCGTTCGGCGGCGGTGAGCCGCTCGTGTTTCGAGCGTTCGTTCCGCTGGTCGAGAGGCTCCATCGCGAGACGCGCCTCGCGGTGAGCTTCACGACGAACGGAACGCGCCTCACGCACGAGGCGCTCTCGCGCCTCGCGAAGCACACCGCGCAAGTGCGCTTGTCGATCTACGAGGACAACGATCACCCGCGAGCGAGCGCCCTCTTGCGCGAGCACCGCGTTCGATGGGGAGCCAACTACCTCGTGACCCCAGCGCGCTTGCCGACGCTCGAAGCGACGGTGTTCGCGCTCGTCGAGCGAGGCTGCCACAACGTGCTCTTGCTCGCGTACAACGGCGACGACGCGTCGATGCACCTCTCGCGACGCGAGAGCGACGCGATGCAAACGCGGGTCGCGGCGCTCGCGACGGCGCTCCGGGGGCGAGCGTCGATCGAGCTCGACGTGTGTTGGGGCGATCGGATGCAGCGCGTTCCACAGTTGATTCGAAGCGAAGGCTGCCCAGCGGGAACGGAGTTCGTCGTCGTCACGAGCGATCGAAGGCTCGCAGCCTGCTCGTTTCACCACGCGTCGTTCGCCTTCGAAGACGCCGAGGACCTCCTGCACAAGTGGCGCGCCCACCGAAGCGCCCTTCTCGCCCCCGCACGAGCCCCGGGCTGCGCGCGAGACCTCGCGGCGCTCGACCGACACGCCGAGCGCGGCCGAAGCTTGCCCGTCCTGTGAATCTTGCGTCCGATCGCCCCTCGCCCCCCTTTTCCCCCTCGAGATCCCCGATGCGCATTCGACTCTTCGACGCCTTCGCCAGCAACAACAGCGGGAGCTACACCATCGTCGGAACGTTCGAGTCCGCCGCGACCGCTGAAGACGTCGCGCGCGTGCTCGCATCGGTGTGCGAAGCGCACGCGCGATGGCGCGAGAGCGAGCGCGATCCCTCATCGAACAGCGACAGCGCGCCGCTCGTCGCGTGGGCCCGAGCCAACGCGCTCACCGAGCCGAGCCCCGGCTGCGACGACGATTGGCCGCAATACGGCCCAGCGCCCACGGTGTGCTCGGCCGGCCGCTTCGTGCTGCTCTTCGCGCCGTACACCGTCACGATGCCCAAGGTGTTCGGCGAGTATTTCTACCGCCGCGAAGGCCGCGTGCAGGTCGAGCTCGACCACGCGCACTCGGACGTCGCGACGTACTTCACGTTCTACATCGACGGCGCGCGGCGGTTGGACGACACCGTCAGCCCCGAGATCCTCGCGCTGCGCGAGCGGCTCGAAGCGGCGCTCCCTGCGCTCGTCGAACGGGACCCCGCGGACGATCGAGCGGTGATCGCGCCGGTGCTCTACGGCTCCACGTGGCGCTCGCTCGAGCTCGCGGCGGTCTTTCGCGACGTCGTCACGGGAACGAGCGCGGTTCGAGCGCTTTGCGCAGAGCTCGGCGTCGCGATGTGGCTTCGCGTCGAGTCGACCGACGGGCGCGAAGGCGACCCGTTCGCCGCGCTGCGCGGCGCGCGGTTCGTTCCGTGGGGACGATTTCGTGTGTTTCTGTGGAAGGTCGGCGATCGCGTGCGCGCGATGAAGGCCGTGCGCGAGGCGCTCCAGTGCTCGCTCGAAGAAGCCAAGCGCGCGATCGAGAACCTGCCCGCCGAGCTGCTCGTCGACGTCGACGAACCCACGGCAAAACGCGCGGTCGCGCTGCTCCTCGAAGCCGGCTGCGACGCTGACGCAGGCCCCGTCGCGCGCGGGTAGTACACCCACAAACCAGGGAACTCTTGCTTCCTCTGCGGGCGCGGGCTCACGTCGGCTACACTGTGGCGTATCGCATGAGTCCTTACAGCTCGATGGTTCGGACGCTTCGCCGTGGGCTCGTGCTCGCGGCGCTCGCGAGCTTTGCGTGCACGTCGGTTCCCACTCGGGACCGCGACAGCGGCGAAGACGTCGCGAGCGCGATGGACGTCGCATCGCCCCAAGACGCGCAGCAGCCACCGGACGACCGAGGCGTTGTGCTCGACAGCCAAACACCGCCCGACGATCGCGTCGCTCCAGAGGACACTGGCGTCACCGCGACGACGATGGACACGGGCGTCGCGCCGATGGACACAGGCGTCGACGCGAGGCCCGCGACCGACACGGGCGTCGACGCGCGACCGCCCACGGATACGGGCGTCGATGTGCGAACGACGTCGGACACTGGCGTCGACACCGGCGTCGACACGGGAACGGCGAGCTGCCCCGCGGGACAAACGCGGTGCTCGGGCGTGTGCGTCGACCTCAACAGCGACGAAGCGCACTGCGGTCGCTGCGCGAGCCCGTGCCCTGCGGCGGCCAACGCGCGACCGCTCTGCAGCGCGGGCCGATGCACGCTCGTGTGCGCGCGCAGCTTCGGCGACTGCAACTCGACCTACGCCGACGGCTGCGAGGCCTCGCTCAGCGTGTCTCCCAACTGCGGGACGTGCGGCAACCTCTGCCTCCGCACCGCCGCGTGCATCTCGGGCACGTGCACTCTCTGCGGTACCGGGACGATCGCGTGCGGAGCCGCGTGCGTGAACGCGAACACCGACGTGAACAACTGCGGCGGATGTGGCTTCGTGTGTCCCACGCCTCCGCTCGGCGGGGGCGCGGCGCGATGCGTCGCCGGGCGCTGCTACTACGGCAACACGTGCGATCCGCAGCGAGCCGACTGCGACCGCAGCGCCGCGGGCGACTACGAAGTCAACACGGACTCCAGCAGCTCGCACTGCGGAGCGTGCGGCAACGCGTGCGGCACGGGGACGTACTGCTGCAACGGCGCGTGCCGATCGACGATGCTCATCTGCCCGCGCTGCTGAGGGGCTCGTCGACAACGGCCGCGAGCGCTCAGTGGTAGCGCTCTTTCAACAGCGCGCTGGCCATGTCTCTCGCGCAGCGATCGCAGTAGCCGAAGCGAGAGACGAGGTTGTGCCGTGTCTTCTCGGCGCGCGCGAGGGACTCGGCGTCGAGGCCCGACGAATCCGTGAGCAGCACGAGGAGCTCTTTGGCCATGGACGCGACGCGCGCCTTTCGCTCGGCGAAGAAGCTCTCTTTCAACTTCGTGAGGTGCCGCGGAAAGAGCCCCACGTAGTCCACCGGTTGCCCCGGGTGATCGATGGCCCAACCGGCGACCATCGAGATGAGGTCACCTCTGAAATCCGCGGGCGTCCCGGTGGCGCCGAGGACGCGCTCGATCTCGCGCATCATCACTTCGTCCGGGTTTTCGTCGCGTCGCGTGACCTTGTTCACGACCTTCTCGCCCTTCACGAAGGCGCGGACGTGCGAGACGTAGCGCTCGAAGGTCTCGAAGTATCGCGCTTCGTCGACGAGCCCTGTGGCGTCGCGCAGCGACGACTCCATGTGGTCGAGCAAGCGCTCGCGCAGGACGCGAAGAAAGTACCTGGGGTCATGGTAGCCGCCCGCGAGGGGATCCTGCCTGAGCCAATCGAACTCGTTCTTTCGCGTGATGAGCGTGGCGCACTCTTCGAGCACGGCGAACGGCGAGAGGCACGAGAACGACGGGCTCTGCGCGGCCTCGAGCAAGAGCGCGCGCACCTCGCGAGGCGAGGCGCCCATGCGGCCCTCGTAGTTGGGGTACACGTCGCTCTCGCGAAAGAGCGCCTCGATGTTGCCGCGGAGCACCTTGGATTGATCGCGGTCGACGCGCGAGGGAATCGTTCCGTTCGCGTAGAGGTCCGCTTTTTCGAGGGGCGAGAGGTCCGCGGCGAGCGTCGCGACCTCTTTGGGATATCGATCCGCTGAGGGTTTTCGCATGCGGCTCAGCACGGCGAAGAGCGCCGCCATCTCCGTCGCGTGCGGCGCGACGTGCCTGCGCACCGACGGGACCACCTGCCGGTCGTAGATGGACTTCTCTGCGGTCCAATCGAGCAGGTACGGCGCGCGAAGGAGCTCGAGCCTCCCGCGAAACGACGCGAACTCCGGGTGCTCGCGAAACGCGTCGAGGTGCAGCTCGTTGGCGCTGCCGATCATCACGAGGTTGGGCGACAGGTTGGACGTGTTGAGCGCGACCTCGCCGGTCTCGATCATGAGCAAGAGGTACTTCCACGCGTCGAGCGGGCGCTTGAGCAGATCGCTGTACTCGATGAGCCCTCCGGCGGCGTCGACGAGCTCGCCGAAGGGCTCGAAGAGCGCGACGTTTTGCAGCGAGGCCGGGAGCGACGCGAGCGAGCGCGACGCGGTCACCTGGCGCTCGTGCGCGTCCACGGCCATCTGCGGGCCGAGCGTGACCGCGCCGACGCGGTACTTTCGCGAGACGAACCAGCGCTCGACCTGCACGTGCGCGAGCACCTTCGACAGGTCCCCGCGGTACGCGCTGAGCAGCGCCTCGAACACTTGTTGGCTCTTGTGGCTGAGCCCGCCCTTCCACAGCGCGTCGGGGACGCGCTCTTCGGGCGCGAGCGCGTCGCGCAACACCGAGCGCCGCGCCTCGAGCGGCAAGAGCAGCAGCGGGTGATCGCGCAGCTCGCAGTGGATCTTCGCGTCGATCGCGGCTTCATCGAGGTGGGCGTAGCTCTCGCCGGGCTTGGGGCCGTCGTCTTTGCCGCCGCTCGTGCCGAAGCCGATCCTGAGCTCGCCGCCGCCCTTTCCCTTGGGAAACACCCAGGAAAAGCGATAGAGCGCGCCCTCGTCAGTGTGCGAGTAGTCCTCCATCGCGCGCATGAGCGTCGCGCAGAAGGTGCTCTTGGCGCTGCCGTTGGGGCCGTGCAACAGGACCAGCCGATCGACCCGTCCTTGCTCGGCGAAATTGCTGAGCACGCGATAGACCTCGCCCTGCAGCTCCTCGTGCGCGATGAGCCCTTCGCGCTGGCCGGACTCGTCTTCCCACGGCAGGTCGAAGAGCTTCCACCGAGTGATCTTGCCCCACGGGCGATCGACCTCGCGCGAGCCGTAGTGTTCGAACATCGCGCGCATCCAGCGCGCTGCGTCGCGCGTGTGGCGCTTGGGCTGCGCGGCGAAGAGCTGCAAGTACTCGTCGAACGAGAGGGCCTTGTGCGCAGCAGAGAGTCGCGCGCGCTCGGACTCGAGCGTCGCCCGCAAGCGGGCACCGAGGTCGGTCATGGGTTGTGAGAGCGTAGCGCAGCGCGAGCACAGGCACGCGACGAACGTGTGATCCCGAACGATCTCAGCCCGCGTCTGCGCGAGAGTCTCCCTCGAGCGGCCACTCCAAGGGGCCGCGAACGCGAGCGAGCCCGCGCGGAGTCCGGCGCACGAACGACGGGCCGAGCCACACGCACAACACGACGACCACGAATTGCCAGACGCCCACGACGCGAGCGAACGAAGCGAGCTCGCCGACGAGCGAGCCTTCGCACGCGCAGCGCGTGTGCGAGTCGTGGGTCGAAGCGAGCGTCGCGACCGAACAAGCGACGGGGGCGACGACGAGCCACAGCGCGGCGACGAGCAGCGCGAGGGGCGCTCGCGAGCGAATCGGCCAGCGTCGATCGGCGGTCGCGATCGACGGCGCAGCGAGGACCCACGAAATCGAGGCGACTGCCAAAAGACAGCACCACGCGCTCACCCACAGCGCGGCTGTCGAGCGCGAGCCCGCGACCGAGAGCGCGGCGAGCGCCGTGAGCAGCGAGGCGAAGGGCATCGGCGCGCGGAGCATGGATTGCTCACTCGTAGCACCGAATCGCTCGCGGCGCGTCGGGACACCGGTCGCTCGGCGTGTCGCCCATGGGACCGAGGGTCGCGCGCGAACTACGGCACGCGGAGGTCTTTGCGAAACAGCACCATGTCGTCGCCGTCCGTGAAGTAGTCGCGGACGACGGCCTCGCGGGTGTAGCCGTGCTTCGCGTAGAACGCCCGCGTCCGCTCGTATTGCGGGGTCGACGAGGTCTCGATGAGCAGCAGCCGCTGGCCGGACGCGCGAAGGACTTGCTCGACGTGCGACAGCGTCGCCGAGCCGAGGCCGCTGCCCTGCGCGGACGGAGCGACGGCGATCATCGTGAGGTACCACACGCGATCGGTCGCGGCGCGCGGCTCGTAGAAGGCGACGGATCGAATCGCTCCGTCGGAGTCGTCGACGATCCACGCGCCGCTCGGGTCGCTGGATCGAAGCCACCCGTTCATTTGGTCCAGCAAAAATCCTCGCGCTTCTTCGGGAAACAAAGTCGACTCGATCGCGAGGTCCGCGACGCGATCGACGTCTGCTGCAGTGACGAGCCGAAACATCGCTCGCCCTACGGCGCGGCGAAGCAGCGAGTTACGTCGCGGATCGCGCGCGCGAGCGATCGGTCCTGCTCACAGATACCTTCCCACTTCGCGGACGAGCGCGTCGACCGCGCTGCGCTCGGAGAAGCGCTCGGTGCGGCGCTGCGGGCCCGAGTCGCCGCCCACGAGGACGCCGGCTTCGCGCCACTGCGCGAACGCGCGCTCGATGAGCGGACGCGTGACCGCTTCGCGACGCGTGAGCTCGCCGGTGAGGAGCCATCGTTGACCGAGCGAGAGCGCTTTGTTCACGAGCTCCTTCGCGGGGATCGATCCCTTGTCGAGCAGCTCGGTCGCGCGCGCGGTGAGCCACCATGCTTCGACGAAGTTCCGCAGCATTCCCGCGTCGAAGCGGAGCCGCTCGACCGCGGCGCGGTCGGGGATCGTCGCGCTCGCGCCGTCGATCACGAGCTCGCGACGAGCGACGGCGCCCGCGAGCGCCGACGAAAACTCTCGCTCTCGATCCGCGTCGAACGAGAACTCCTTGGAGAACATCGCGCAGAGCGCGTCGTACTCTTCGCGCACGGCTCGCACGGGGGCCGAGCGCTCGTGCGCCGTCGACGACGCGCCGCCCGCTTGCGTCGCGGCGAGCGCGGCGGTCGCGACGATCGCGCGCGCGACGAAGAAGTGCAGGAGGTTGTTCTTGTAGTAGTCGAGCGCGATCCGGCGCGCCTCGGGCACGTGATAGATCGCGTCGTGCGCGGGGCCGTGGACCTCGAGGCTCTTTCCGTCGACGAAGAGCGCGATCACTTGATCGATCGCGTCCACGCGGTAGGGGCGATTGCCGCCCTCGTAGCCGACCGCGAGCGCGCTCGCGAAGCGCGCGCCCGACGCGCGAAGGTCCGAGACGAGCGCGTCGATGTGCTCGAGGAGCTCTTCGCGCGGCATGCCTCCGCGGCGCCGCGACAAGAGCGCCGTCGCCACGAGCGCGGCGGGCGTCACGGGCGTCACGCGGTTGATCTCGCGCATCACGGTGTCCGCGAGCACCTGCGCCTCGGCGCGGCGCGCGTTGGCCCGCTCGATCAGCGCGCGCTTGGCGGACGGAGGACGCACGGACTCGCGCCGTTGTCCGACCTGAGCCTCCGCGCTCGATTCCGTGTGCGCGTTTTCTTTTGCGCTGCGAAATCGCTGAATCTCCCCGACCTGGATGTACGCTCGTCCGTAGCGCGAGGCGAGCACGCGCGGCAGGCTCGAGGCGAGCTGCCCGGCGTCTTCGGCCTTCTTCTCGCCGCCCGAGAGCTCGTGAACAAACGATCGCTCTTCGACCACGCGCTCGTAGCCGATGGAGATGGGGACGTACGCGACGTCGGTGGCCGTGCTCTCGGCGGCCTCGGTGATCATCGTGAGCAGGCCGAGCTTGGGGGCGAGGAGCTTTCCTGTGCGCGAGCGGCCGCCTTCGATGAAGAACTCGATCGTCGTCCACTGCGACAAGAGCTTGCGGAGGTAGGTGTCGACGAGCGTCGTGTAGAGCCGCGCTCCCCCGAAGCTGCGGCGGATGAAGAACGCGCCGAACCTCCGAAGCACGGGCCCCGCGGGCCAGAACGCGAGGTTGTCGCCCGCGGCGATGAGCGGGATCGCCATGCCCGCGCGCCAGCACACGTACGACATGAGCAAATAATCGAGGTGGCTCTTGTGCGACGGAAGGAGCACCACGGGTCCTTGTCGCGCCGCTTCGCGGACGCGCTTGAGCCCGTCTTCGTCGACCTCGATCCCGTCGTAGATGCGGTTGAACACGGCATCCATGACCTTCTCGGCCCAAGGAAAGAGCCAAGGCGCGGGCCTCGCGGCGAGCCGCACCATCTCTCGGCGCGCGCCCGCGGTGACCTCGTCGGCGCTCTTCTTCTCGCGCTGCACGGCGTCGTCGATGGCCGCGCGCACGTGCGGGTGTCGGAGCACTTCTTCGATCGTGCGCTCGGGCGATCGCGCGCGCGGGCCGAGGATCACGCGACGCTCGCGGTCGAGCCTCGTCGCCAAGATCCAGTGGACGCGGTTGACCAGCGCTTCGTCGTCGAGCTTTTGCGCTCCGAGCGCGTCGTTGTCGTGGAGGATCTGGCGGAGGTCGAGCGGCTCTCCCGCGCGCAAGATCGCGCGGCGCAGGTACCAGAAGAACTGCGCGAACACTCGAAATCGCCCGGGATAATCGCGGCGCCCGAAGATCTGATCGAACACGCCGGTCTCGACGTGATCGGGGCTTCGACCCCACACGATCACCTGCGGAACAAGCAGGATCGGTCGATCGCTCCGTCGCTGCTCTTCGACGAGCCACCGCACGTGATCGAGCGAGACGGCCTCGCCTCGCCGCGTGCGCCCGACCGCCGCAGGAGCGCGCAGAAACAACAGCGCGGACCGACCGTCGCGCACCGCTTGTTCGAGCGTCGAGCGCTCGGGCGGACGCTTGCCGAAGAGACCCGACCAAAACGTTCCCCGCAGCAGCGGCTCGAGGAGCCACAGCCCGAGGTGCATCACGAACGCGATCGTCGGCAGCGCGAAGCGATCAACAAAATACGACAGCGCGAAGAAATCCAAGTACGACCGCGATCGCAGCACGTACACGACCGACCCGCGGTCGCTGAGCGCGCGCAGCTCGCGCACCCACTCGGGGTCGACCGCGACCTTCGAGAAGACCGCGCCATAAAACCACGCCAGCACGAAGCTCGTCGGGCGTGGAACGAGCGCTCCGCTCGTCGTCGACGGCGCGCCGCCGGGTACGTCCGTGTCGGGCCGAGACGTCATGAACCTCGGCGGCATATCACAACGTTCGCAGGACCGTGTGTTGCGAGTCCTTGGTTTGCGGTACCTTAAGCGGCACTCCCGAATGGACGAGAGCTCGACGAGCGCTGCAGCTTCGAAGGAAGCGAGCAGTGCCAACGTTCGCGAGGCGGACTCAGCGCTCGACAACGAGGGTAGCGCGGGTGACGCGCCGCAGGATGCGCGCCCCGTTACCGCGTCATTTCAGGCGCAAAACATCAAGGGCGGCGCGGCTGCGGACGAGCCTATCCTCGAAGAGGGACCCATCGCGCCGATGGTGCGCGATCGCATCGGGCACGTCGTCGCGGGGCGCTACCGCATCGTCGAGCTGCTCGGCGAGGGCGGGATGGGCGCGGTCTACCGCGGCGAGCACATCACGCTGCACAAGCGCGTCGCGGTGAAGTTTCTTCA
This sequence comes from Myxococcales bacterium, assembly GCA_016793325.1. Classification (GTDB taxonomy): domain Bacteria; phylum Myxococcota_A; class Polyangia; order Polyangiales. Next base: position 66,076 of record JAEUKI010000067.1, read on the forward strand.
CCCCGAGCTGTCGCGACAGACCGAGGTCGTCTCGCGGTTTCAACGCGAAGCGCAAGCGGCGGCGATCCTCGAGCACCCCAACGTCGTGGCGGCCCATGATTTCGGGCGCGACGACGACGGCTCGTTCTTCTTGGTGATGGACTTCGTCGACGGCGCGACGCTCGGCGCCGTGCTCGACAAAGAGCCGCGCTTGTCGCCCGCGCGCGTCCTGCACATCGCGCGGCACGTCGGCGCGGCCCTCGCGCGAGCGCACGAAATCGGGATCGTCCACCGCGACCTCAAGCCCGACAACATCGTGCTCGTGCAGCGCGACGGCGACGAAGAGTTCGCGAAGGTCATCGACTTCGGCATCGCGAAGCTCAACTCGCACATGACCAAGGGCCAGAGCATCACGCAGGTGGGCATGGTGTTCGGGACGCCCGAATACATGGCCCCCGAGCAAGCGCTCGGCGCCGAGGTCGACAACCGCGCGGACCTCTACGCGCTCGCGGTCGTGCTCTTCGAGTGCCTCACCGGACGACGCCCGTTCGACGCCGAGGACGTCGTGACGCTGCTCGGGCTGCAGATCTCCGAGCCCGTTCCCAAGCTGCTCGAGGTGGCGCCCGACCTCGACGTTCCGCCGGAGCTCGATGACTTCTTCGCGAAGGCGCTCGCGAAGAAGCCCGCCAATCGCTTCGCGACCGCGGGCGAGCTCGTCGAGTCGCTCTCCAACGCGCTCGGGTTCACGTTTACGGGCCTCGGCCCCGCGGCCGCGAGCCGCAATCCAACCCTCTCCAACACGGGAAAGCACCCCGCGGCGATCACCCCCGCCTCGGTCACCGGACAGAAGCTGCCCGCAGCGCCCACGCCCTCGGGCCCGATCCCCGCGGTGACCGCCGCGGATCACCCGACGCCCACCACGCCTCCGACGATCGTCCCCCTCTCGGAGATCGCCCGACAGTCGCTCGTCGTGATCCCGAAGGCCGCGGCCGAGACCATCGTCGGCGCGACGCGCGACGCGTGGGAAGAGCTCTCCAAAGACGAGGCCAAGAAGAAGAAGACCAAGACGATCCTCGCGGGGTCCTTCGGCCTCTGCGCGCTGATCGCCATCGGCGCGGGCTGGTCCAATTCAGGGCGCACACATCATCGAGTTCCGCCCGTCCAAAACACGATCGCGACAAACACAGGCGGCGGCAATACAGGGGCTGGTATTCAAAATCCCCCCAACGGATCGCACCCGCCGCGCGTCGTGCCGACGCCCACGAACCACGCCGAGCCCAACGGGACGAACAACGGCACCGGCGCAAACGGCTCGGTCACAGCCCAGCCCAACCCGCAGAACAACGGCGCGAGCCCGCCGCCGCTGCCGCGCCCGACCGGCGACCTCACCGCGGACCTCGCTGCGTTTCGCGCGCAGCCCGCGATCCACGTCCTGCTCGACCCGCGCGGGAGTATGCCTCTGCGCGCGCGCGTCGAGGCGCTCGAAGCCCTGCGCGCGAGCGGGATGACCAACCCGCTCATGGACTTCACGCTCGGCGGGCTCTACGCGAGGCTCGGCCCCCGCGGGCGCCCGACGATGCTCGACCGCTACGCCTCGGCGCTCACAGCGCGGCCCGAGCTCGCGGCGGACACGCAGCTCATCGACGACGTGATCGCCGCGGCCGAGAGCGGCCGCAACGCCAACGCAGACCGCGCGCGCACGATGCTCCGCGGGCCTCTGCGCGGGCACGCTCCCCAGCGGCTCGTGGCGCGGTTTCCGCTCGCGCGCACGAAGAAGGACCGCGAGCGGGACATCGCGCTTCTGTCCGCGGACTTCGCGAGCAGCATCGACGCGACGGTGCTGCAGCTCATCGAGGTGTTTCGCGCGCGAAACTGCGGGCAGATCAAGACCGCCGTCGACGCCCTCGCGGCCACTGGCGACGCGCGCTCGGTCGCGACGCTCGAGGCCATCCCGCGCGCTCCGCGCCGCTGCGGCTGGGGCAGCCCGTGCAACCCGTGCCTCGGCGACAGCGTCGATCGCGCCCTCGCCGCCGTGCGCGCGCGCCCTGCCCCGCGCGGCTGGTAGCCCCTCGACATTCGTCGCCCGCGGCGAACGAACAGGAAATTCGCAGGCAAGACTCCACCACGCTCAGCGCGGCAGCGAGCAGCTCACTGGGCGCGGCGGCAAGCGAACGGGGCAGCAAGCGAACGGAGCAGCAAGCGGGGCGCGGCAGCGAGCGGGGCGCGGCGGCAAGCAGCCGCGCATTGTGCCTCGAAGACATCGCGGGGCACCGTCACGCGAGCTATCTCGGCAGGCGTTCTCGCTCGCGCTCGAACTTCGAGACAAGAGTCTCTCGAACTCTACCTGCACGTTTGCAGGTGATCCGAAGAACGCTCGCGCCTCTCGTCACGCTCCTAAGTTCGAGCGCGAGCGAGAACGCCTGCGGAGCAAGCTCGAGCAGACTCGCTGACAGGGTCTGCGAAGCACAGTGCGCGGCTGCTCGCCGCCGCGCCCAGTGAGCTGCTCGCTGCCGCGCCCCGCTCGCTTGCCGCCACACGTCGCGGGGGACCGCGCCCGGCACGTCTGCGCGTCCGTTCGTTTCGAGCCACACTCGGGGACCGCCCGCATGGCCCTCGATCGCCCGCTGTTGTTCGCGCTCGCTGTGTGCGTCGCGAGTTGCCGCCCCGCCCACCCACCGATCACGACCGCGCAGTCCGCGGGCTCGACGACGCACGCAGCGACGCGCGTCGATCGCGACGCCGCCGTGTTGCTCGCGAGGGCGGACGCCGCGAGTCAGTCGGTGGACGAGATCGCGCAGTGGCCGACGATGCCCGCGCAGAGCGCTCCTTGGCGCGCGGCCAATGAATCGTCGTTCAGTCAGGCGACGCGCTGGCTGTTCGACCACGGGATGCCCGACCCGCGCGAGCTCGAGTACGTCCGCGCGCGGGTGACCGTGGGCGACCTCTGGGGCGGCCGCGCGAGCAGCGTCGAAGCGCACGGGTGGCTCTACCGCGCGCCCGACAACGCCCAGTGGTTTCTCGGGTGGAACGGCAACCTCTACGAGCCCGAAGCGGTCCTCGGCCCCGCGGATTTCGACGCCGACTACGCGCAGCTCACGGCCGCGCCGGACGGCGGCGACGCGATGATGTACCGGTTCGTCCGCGCGCGGGGCGGAGAGGCGGGAGCGCTCGTTCCCTCGATCGCTGAGCCGATCACCAACGCGATCCTCGCGCGGCTCGGCCGTCGTGGATCGAGCGCGGTCGCGGCGCAACAAGAGCCCTTCGCGGCGCTCGTCGCGGACTACCAGTGGGCGCTCTTCGATCGCGCCGTCTGCGCTCACATGCGCGGCGACGACGCGACGACCCTGCGCGTCGCGACGCGGCTCGTCTCGCTGCGAGACGCGGCGCAACGCGAGCTCGCTCGGGCGTTCGACGCGGCAGCGCCCGATCCGAACCACGGGGACCCGTTCGCGTTCGCGCTCGCCGCAGAGTCGCTGCGCGCCGACGCGAGGCGCAGGCTCGCGCGCGGCCCACGAGCGCCGTCCGTCGTCGCGCGGGACGACGCAGACGCGGGCGTCGGCCCTTCGGGTCCCGCGGCGAGCGCGCAAGCGCCGGAGCAGCCGATGACCGCGCGTGCGATCGAAGCGCGCGTGCGAGCGATCATCGACGAGCTCGACGAGGTCGACGCGCGCCAGTGGGGACAACCCGGAGGCGTGCACCTCGCGGGCGACCCTCGCGTGAACGCGCTCATCGAGCTCGGCGAACCGGCGATCCCGCTCTTGATCGACGCGCTCGAGCGCGACGAGAGACTCACGAGGAGCGTGCATTTTTGGCGAGATTTCTCGCGTCATCGCAGCGTGCTCGGCGTGCACGAGGCCGCGTACACAGCCATCGCGAACATCTTGCGGCAAGACTTCTTTCGCGTCGCCTCGACGGGCGACGACCTCTCGGGCCGCGGCCCTGCGGGGCGCGCTCAGCTCGCCGCGCGCGTGCGCGAGTACTGGAACCGCATGAGCGCGATCCCGCTGCACGAGCGGGCCTCGCGCGTGCTCGCGGACGACCGCGCGAGCCCCGAGCAGTGGGCCACCGCCGCGGACAACATCGTCACGCGCAGCGGAACCAACGCGCAGCCCGGCCCCATGCTCGGCGAGCCCCTTCGCTCACGTCGCAACCCGTCCGTCACCGAGCGCTTCGCGCAGCGCGTGGAGCAGCTGCTCGCGGCCTCCGCCGACCCCGAGGCCGACGGAGCCTACGAGCGTCGCAGGAGCGCGGACACCATCACGCGGGCGTTGATCGCGTGGGAGCCGCGAGCGCCCGCGCTGCGAACGCTGACCGCTCGTTGGATGCCGCGGTCGACGGTCGACGAGACCGCGGCGTACTGCACTGCAGCGCTCTTGGCAGCGCGAGCCGAGGCGGGAGACGAGGCCGCGGTGGGCGAGTACGCGCGGTGGTTGCCGACCGTCCCGTACGACGTCGTCCGAATGTCTCCGGCGGGGCTGCTCGAGCTCACGCGGCGACGACCCAACGACCCACACATTCAAACCGCCGTGCGAGCGCTGCTGGGCCCCCGCGGGTGGATCGGCGACGGGCGCGACGTGCGCCGCGTCGTTAGCGTGCTCGAGGCGATGCTCCACCTCGACCCGGCGCGACAGTACGCAGCGCAGCGCCTCGCGGACCGCACCGTCATCGGCGAGCTCGAAGTGAGCGGAACCAACTACGGGATCAACTACCGAAACGGCGGATCGCTGTCGGCCTCGGGTTCGGTCGCAGGTCGCGACGGCAGGTATCCCTGGCGCATGTGCGACGAGCTCACGCTCAACCTCAGGACCCACTCGGACGCAGACAACGCGCGCGCAGCGCAGCTCCTCGGGCCGGTCGCCGCGCGAGACGCAGCGATCGCGTCGCGCGCCGCGGAGCTTCGTCAGCCCGCTCCCCAGACCCCGCGCGCGCCCTGAGCGACGCACGCAACCGCGACGCCCGCGTCGGCATCGCAGCGAGTCGTGAACGCTCTTCCGTTCGCGGTCCTCTCGCAGCTCGCGACGACCCTTCCGCTCGCGGGGCTCATCTGGACGATTCAGCTCGTGCACTACCCGCTGTTCGCGAAGGTCGGCGCGCCGACGTTCGGCGCGTACCACGCGGGGCACACCGCGATGATCACGCCGCTCGTGATGCCGTTGATGGTGGCCGAGCTCGCCGCGGCGTTCGCGACCGTTCGATGGCCTTCGACGCGGGTGCCCCCGTGGTTCGGCGGCGCGATGCTCATCTTGGTTTTGTGTGCGTGGGCGACGACGGGGCTCTTGTCCGTTCCGGCGCACAACGCGCTGGCCAACGGGTTCGATCCGAGGGCGCACGAGCGGCTTTTGCTCACCAACTGGCTGCGGACGCTCGCGTGGACCGCGCGCTCGGCGCTGCTCTTGTGGGCGCTTCGGCGCGGGTGAGCGGCCCCGTCGCCGGCCCACGACGGCCCCCTCACGTTGTCGTATGAATGTATTTTGCTGCTCTCGTTGAAATTCCGCTCGTGCCGGGATAGGCTTGGATCCTTCCAAGTTGGTTGGAACGAAAGGGCGGGTTTGCTCATGACGTCGGTTGTTCGTGTCGTGTTTGCGCTCGTCGTGCTCGCGCTCGCGGCGTGCAGCGAACGGCGGTTGGGGCTGGCAGAGCGCGGGTCGAGCTTCGGGCACACATCCGACGGCTCCGGGCCTGTGTTTGCTCCCGAGAGCGGCGTGAGGGACATGGACGCGGCGAGCGCGCCTGCGCCGTTCAGCCGCGGCGGATGCGACGACTCGTGCGGTTCGGGGACGTGCAGGACCGCGTGCATTCGAGACGTCGATCCGTGCGAAGGCGTCGAGTGCGAGCAGGGCTTCGTGTGCCTCAACGGAAACTGCCTCTCACGGTGCTTGTGCGGCGCGTGCATCGGCGTTCGATGCGGCGCCGGCGCGTACTGCGATCCCGAGACCGGCGCGTGCGTCGAGTACGCGCGCTGCCGCGGGCGAACGTGCGGCGCGGGCGAGATCTGCGTCGAGTACTGCGATGTGCCCAACCCGTGCTCGGACGTCGTGTGTCCGCAGGGGTTCTACTGCGCGGAGGGGCAGTGCCTTCGTGACCTCTGCGCGACCGTTCGTTGTCCGCCGGACCACACATGCAATCCGCGCACGGGTGAGTGCGTCGAAGTGCGCTGCGGCGGAGGAGGAGGAGGAGGCAGCGTCCCGCCCTGCCCGCGCGGGCAGGCGCGCGATCGCAACGGGCGCTGCGTGTGCGTCGAATATTGTGCGCCGGACGCAGAGTGCGGTTCACCCAACGGCTGCGGCGGGGCGTGCAACGACAACTGCGACGACGCGGGAGACGCCGGAGACGCGAGCGATTCGAGTGACGTCGTCATCGACGCGAGCGACGCGTCGATCGATCGCACGATGCCGGACGCGAGCGCCGACGCGACGCCCAGCGACGTGCAGGCTCCACGGCCGTTCGACTCGGGCGTCTCGACGTGCGTCGCGCAGTGCCCGCGAGGAGGCGCCTGCGGAGCGCCCGACGGATGTGGAGGACGATGCCCAGGGACGTGCGCCGCGGGGTTCGTGTGCCAACAAATGGCGGGCGGTCCTGTGTGCGTGTGCGCGGGCCGTTGCCCAGCCGACGCGTGGTGCGGCCAAGACGACGGCTGCGGTCGTCGGTGCCCCGGTCGGTGCCCGGTCGGCGCGAGCTGCAACGAAGACAGGGCGTGCGCGTGCGAGCCGTTCTGCCCGCCTGGAGCGTGGTGCGGTCAACCCAACGGCTGCGGCGGAACGTGCCGCGGCTGGTGCCCCTTCGGTCGCGGATGCGACACACGAAATCAATGCTCGCTCTGCGCGCCTCGCTGCGCGCCGGGCGTCGCCTGCGGGGCGCCCGACGGGTGCGGAGGACGGTGCGCCGGCGCCTGCCCGGTGGGCTCGACGTGCGGCGCCGAGCGCGTGTGCCTCGTGCAGCGCGCCGGCTGCAATCGCGCGTCCGATTGCCCGACGGGCTGGCCGTGCGTCGCCGGCCGGTGCGTCGCGCCGTGCCCGCCGGGAAGGGAGTTCTGCAACGAGGGCCTCTGCTGCGACGCGAGCGAGCAGTGCGTGTCGGGCACGTGCGTTCCACGGCCGATGTAGGCCGCCGCGAGCGCGCCGTCAGCGCGCTCGATATTGTGTGCGTCGATAGGCCTTCCAACAGCGCGGGCGCGAGCGGCGAGCCTCGACGCAGTCTCGGTTCTTTCGCAGACAAAACGAGCACAACCGAAGCGTGCCCTCGCTGTCGAGCGCCATCGCGTGGCGCTTCAACGTCTCTCGCGCGCAGAGCAGATCGACCGCCGCGAAGCCTCGCTCGCTCCGCAGCATGGACAGAGAAATATGCACGACTCTGTAGCTCCTTTCGGGTGAGCTACAGAAAGCCGCCTTCGGTCGAGCTTCGGCGTACGCGGGACACGCGGGCGCGCTCTGGTAGGCACGGAGTCGGTCGCTGTCCACACGAGCGCTCGGTACACTCTGCGCGATGAGCACCACGCACGAACGCGCCATGGTGTTGCCGCTCGACGGCGAGGCAGCGCTCTTTCGATGGACCGGTGAGCGCCTCGAGCAGCGCGCGGGCGTGAGCGTTCCGCGGGCTGCGCCGTGGGCGGCGAGCATCGAAGCGGACCTGCTCTGCTACGCACACAAAAACAAGATTCACCTCTTGCGCGGGGTGTTCTCCGGTGAACTCGCGGCGCCGCAGGTGATCGCCGTCCCGGGAAAGGACTACGAGTTTCACAGCCTCGCGTTGAAGGGCGGCGTGCTCTTCGCAGGCGGACGCTGCGGCGATGAGGTCGTCGGCTGGCTCGACACCGAGTCGAGCGCCCCGGCGTGGCGCGGCCTCGAAGTGCCCAAGGACGTTCGACGCTGGGGAAAATCAGTGGATTCGTTCGTGCTCGACGGCGATCGGCTCATCGGGCTCGACGACATTCTCTTGCCCAAGTGGTGGCTCGTGTACGACGCGAGCGACCCGCGCGCCGCGCGGCTGATCGACTTCCCGTCGCTCGCTCCGCACAGCACGTACGAGGTCTTTCATCACGCGACGCTGGCGCACAACGTGATCGCGACCGTCTCGTCGTCGATGAACCACGGCAACGCGCGGGTGCACCTCGCGCTCTACGAGCGACGCACGCTCGCGGCGATCGGCTCGATCTCTGCGCTCGCAGGCCCGCTCTCGGCCCGATACAGCCGCGCGGCGCGAGAGGGAGCGCGAGACTTTTTGCACGTCGACGGCCACGACGAGCTGCTCGTGCTCTGCGCGGGAGCCGAAGGCGCAGCGCTGCTCGACCTGCGCGAGATCGACACGGCGCCCTCTGCCGCAGCCCCGGACAAAGCGGACTATGCGCGCATCGCCGCAGAGCGAGAGGCGTTCGCCAAGGGGCTCGAATCGAAGCTGCGTTGGCGTCGAAGCGAGGGAAACGGCGCGGTGCGCGCGTACTTCTGCGACGGCGCGCACGTCGCGATCGCCTGGCAAAACGCTGCCAATCAGTGCTGGGTCGAGCTCGTCGAGGTCCGCGCGTGAACGAGCTGGTCGTCGGCGGGCTTCGGGTGTCCGTCGTCTCGCTCACGCCCGACGTCGTGCGCGGGCGCATGGTCGGCTTGGTCGCGCCCGGCGTCGAGCCGAGCCTGCGCTCGTTGCGGTGGTTCTCGATGGATTCGAGCGAGCCAGGCCCGCGCGACGTCGCGCTCGTCGACCTCGCGACGAACAAGGTCTGCGGCCGCTTCGAGAGCGCCGATCGCGTGCGCGGCTGCGTCGCCCTCGGGGACGATCGCGTGCTCTACGCAGAGGGAAGCGCGCTGGTCTCGCGCGCGCTCGACGGGCGCGACGCTCGCGTGCACGTGCGCTCGGCGTTCGGCGTCGAAGAAGCGCTCTCGGGCTCGATGATCCGCGACGGTGATCGCGTCGCCGCGGTCTCGAGGCGAAGAGAATTCAGCCTCACAATTCAAGAAGCTGACGACTACGACTACGACTACGATCGGTGGTTGTACAACACGCGGGTGTTCGATCTGCGCGACGGCGCCGTGTGGCGCGACGCGGAGTGGGGCGGGTACAGGGAGCTCCTCGCGCTCGTCGAAGGCGTGTTGATCGCGAGGGAGCAGTACGACGACGACGATTTCAACAACTCGATCCGCGCGATCGACGCGACGAACGGCGCTGAGCGCTGGCAGGCTCGATGCTGGCAGTGGTTTTCTGACAGCGAAGACCCGCCGTCGGGCGCGCGCTTCTTCGTCGCGGGGCCCCTGCTCTGCGTCGCGTGCGATCGAGGGACGGCCACCGTCGACCTGCCCACCGGCCGCCTGCGTTGGAACACGAGCACGCGGTGCCTCGCGACGGACGGCGTCGACGTGGGCCTGTTCGCGCGAGGAACACAGGAGCTCGAAGCGCGACGCCTCTCGGACGGAACGAAGCTCGCGCGGTGGCGCACGGACACGCCGATCGAGTGCGCGACGAGCCTCGGGCCGCGGCGCTTCGCGTGCTGCGGGCGGCGCTCGTTGCATGTGTTCACCGTGGACGAAGCGCGCGTCGGCGTCGAGCTGAGCCTCGATTCGATCGAAGACCACCATCGGTGGACCACCCTCGACGGCGGAAGCGATTGGCTCTGCATCGGAACGTCGTTTCCGATGTCCGTCGCGGGGGCGGCGCAGGCAGACTCCCTGGGCGCTTCGCAAGACACGGCGAGCGAAGCGTCTTCTTCCGACGGGGCGTCGACGGTGAGCGCCGAGCTATCGCTCCGCGACGAGCCGCCGCGCGCGCGGGTGCACCGACTCGCGAACGCCGAAGCGCCACCATGCGAGCTCATCGAGCTCCCGACAGAGATCGACGCGCGAATGTCTCGGGACGAGCCGGTCGCGCCGCCGATCGACGAGGCGCGCATCGAGGCGATCCTCGCGATTCATCGCGAAGAGCACGAAGACGAGCGCGCCACGTGGGAGCGGCTCGTGGCGCGATCGCTGGTCGATCCGACGTTCGACACCGAGCGGTGCCTCGTGACGATCAACAAGGCTCCGTTGCGCATGGGCGAACACCGCGCGGTCGGCGCGAGGGCCGAGGCGTGGCTCGCGTTTGTGCACGATCAACGGACGCTCGCGACGGTGGCCACCGTGGCCGACGAGCTGTGCGACAGGCTCGCGCTCTGGTGCGGCGGGCTCGTGCCGCGATGGCGCTTCGGCAACATCGACGCGTGGTACGGCCCGCGGTGGACGCTCGTTCAACGATGGAACGAGACCATCACCCAGCGCGTTTGCTTCGCGCGACGCGAGGGCCGCGCCGCTGCGATCGACCTCGAGGACGCGCCGATCGAACGCACAGCGCTCGAGCTCGATGCGCTCTGGCGCTACGCGGTCGAACACGACCTCTCGCTGCCCGACACCGCGCCGACGGGCCTCGCAGAGAGGCCCTTCGCGGACGTGCGCTCGCCCTTCGAGCCCCTCCTCGCGCTGTGCGCGATGGGCTTCGAACCCAGAGAGCTCTCGGACGATTTCGTCTCGTTCGGCCTGTGGGGGATCGACGCACAGACAGGTAGACGCATTGTGCCACCTGATTGGGACATCCCGTTCTGAGCGCGATCGTTGTCGCCATACAGTCCCATGGGAGAGCGCACTCCCACACATGGCACAAACTGTATACCACGAGACCATTGAAGATTCGTGATCACCGAATCGAGGCCCGATTCGTGAATGTGTACGCGCCCGCGATGAAGCTCTCCCACCTCTCCCGTGCCGTTGTGTCCGTGCTCTCAGTGGCGCTCTTCGGGGCGATGCCCTCGTGCGCCGAGGAGGCCGAGTTCATGGAGACCGAGGCCGCGGCGGAGCTCGACGCCGACTCGATCACGGCGACGTACCCGTCGGGGAGCATCGCGCGGACGCTCAACACGGCGAATTTTCGCCGGTGCGCGGCGGTCTCGAATTCGTGTGCTCCGTACGGGCAGCTCGCCGCGAGGACCACGGTCACGCTGGTGACGGGTCGGCCGAGCAACGGCTTCTACGAAGTGGCGACGAGCGCGCCGGTCGGCGGCGAGAGCCGCGGCTGGGTGCACGGAAATCTCCTCACCATCGTCTCGCTGGGGACGCCCATGACGATGCCCGGCGGCTCGAGCGCGCTCGCGAGCGCGGTCCTCGATCGAACGCAATCGTGCGCGCCGTTGAGCGGCGCCCCGCGGTACGCCAAGGACTCGGGCGGGACGCGCAACGTCCCGATCTGCCAGTCGGGCAGCGCGATCTGGTTTCGCGCGGACATGGACATCGACTGCGACGGTGGCTCGAGCGCGCAGTGCCGCTCGGACCCGTACTACCAGTCGCAGACGAGCGGGACGAGCTCGACGGGCCGGCCGCTCGACGCATCGACGCTGAGCTTCGTCGTGATCCCGCTCGACACCGACGGCTTCAGCTTCTCGGCGCGCAACGTGAAGATGGGGACCGTCGCCGCGATCGTGTACGCGGGCCGCATCGTGTACGGGATCGTCGGCGACGCGGGCCCGCGCGGCGTCATCGGCGAGGCGTCCGCGAAGACCGCAGAGCTCCTCGGGATCAACGCGAGCCCGATCTCGGGCGGGGTCGAGAGCGGCGTGACGTACGTCGTGTTTCCGGGCGTTCGCGTGACGCGCAACGAGGACGCGGCCGAGGCGCGCACGCTGGCCGAGCGCGCGGTCAACAGCTGGCTCGGGCGCTGAGGGGCCACGGACGTAGGCGATTTCGAGCCGTTTCGAGCACGCGCCTCGAGAATCGTCGCGGGGGCTGTCACGTCCGGGCGGGCTGCCTCGTCGCTCGGGTATGAACACCGTGATCGTGGGCGCTGGCTACGCTGGCTTGATGTGCGCGTTTCGTCTCGCGAGGCTCACCCGAAAGCCCGAAGAGATCACCCTCGTCGATCGGGCCGAGCGCTTCACCGAGCGCATTCGCCTCCACGAGTTTCTCGCGGGCGCGCGCGCGCCGACGCACGAGCTCGCCCCGTGGCTCGCGGCACACAAAATCAACTTCGTTCGCGGCGCCCTCGACGGATGGTCCGCGGATCGTGGCGAAATCTCCGTGGACGGAAGGCCCGTTCGCTACGAGCAGCTCGTGCTCGCGCTCGGGAGCCGCACGGACGAGCGCTTGCCCGGCGCGCGCGAGTTCGGCGCGACCTTCGAGCGATGCGCGGATTTGCGCGAAGAGATCCCCGCGATCGCCGCGCGAAACGGGCGCGTCCTCGTGATCGGCGCGGGGCTCACCGCCCTCGAGGCCGCGAGCGAGCTCAAAGAGTCGCACCCGTCGCTCGGCGTCGCGCTCGTGTACGCGGGAACGTTCGCGCCGTTTCTGTCCGAGCGAGCCCGCGCGCACGCGCGAAGAGTGCTCGAGAAGCTCGGGGTCGAGCTCGTCCCCGACGCGCGCGTCGAGGCGATCACCGCCCGCGGAGCGCGCACGAGCAAGGGAGAGCTCACCGCGGATCGCGCCCTCGTTTGCACGGGGTTCGTCGCGCCCGAGGCCCTCGCCTCGCTCGGCCTCGCGGTCGACGACAAGGGCTTCGCGAAGGTCGATCGCTTCCTGCGTTCGATCAGCCACTCGGACGTGATGGTGATCGGCGACGGCGCGGCGATCGTCGGCGACGAAGGGATTCACAAGGCGTGCAAGACCGCGCTCCCGATGGGCGCGTACGCCGCGGACGCGATCGTCGCGCGCGCGCACCACCATGAGGTCGCGCCATTTTCGCTGCGAGACACGGGCGTGTGCGTGAGCCTCGGGCGCAACGAAGCCGTGATCCAAGGGTACGGCGCGGACGGCGCGATCAACGGCCCCGTGTTCACGGGTCGACTCGGCGTATTCTTCAAAGAGATGATCGCGCGGTACACGACGTTCAGCTTGCGCGCGGAGTCGAAGAATCGACTCGCGTACCGATGGCTGCGCGCCCCGGCGCGCAAGACGCTCGCGGCTGGGACCGAGGTGCGATCGGGGGCCGCGGCGTGAGCGCCGAGCGCACAGCAAACGACGCGCTCGAGCGACGCTTCGAGCCGCACCGCGCGAAGCTCTTCGCGATCGCGTACCGCATGCTGGGGACGCGCGCCGACGCGGACGACCTCGTCCACGAGTGCTTCTTGCGCTGGCTGACCGCCCACGCGAGCGAGCGCGCAGAGCGCATCGACAACGAGGGCGCGTGGCTCTCGACCGTGATGGTGCGGCTCTGCCTCGATCACCAGAAGTCCGCGCGCGTGCGGCGGGAGCAGTACGTGGGGCCGTGGCTGCCCGAGCCTCTGCCCACGAGCGACGAGGACGACCCGAGCGAGAAGACCGCCCTCGCGGAGTCCGTTTCGACTGCGTTTTTGCTGATGCTCGAGTCGCTCTCGCCCGTCGAGCGCGCGGTGCTCTTGCTCCACGACGTGTTCGAGTACGAGCACGACGAGGTGGCCGCGATGCTCGATCGGAGCGTCGAGTCGTGTCGTCAGTCGCTGCACCGAGCGAGGACGAGGCTCGAGCAGAGAAAGCCAAGGTTCGCGCCGAGCAAGGCCGAGCACATGGCGGTTTTGCAAGCGTTTTTGCAGGCGATTTCGACGGGCGACGTCGACGGGCTCGTCGCGACGTTCAGCGCCGACGCGCAGGTCCTCTCGGACAGCGACGGAAAGGCCACCGCGGCCCTCAAGCCCGTCTTCGGCCCCGACCGCTGCGCGCGCTTGCTCGTGGGACTCGCAAAGAAAGGAGGCGCCGACGCGACGCTTCGGCTTTGCGAGCTCAACGGGTGGCCCGCGATCGTGCTCGAGCACGAGGGGCGCGTTCAATCGACGTTCTCGATCGAGACCGACGGGACGCGGGTCTTTACGGTGCACATCGTCCGCAATCCCGAGAAGCTCGCGCGGCTTTGATCTGTGATTCGCTTCGGAGATTCCCTCGCGAACTGCGGATCGAGTGCGGTATGTTTCGGAGGATGAAGCCCTCGCGTCTCGTGCTCCTCTCGCTCTTGGTGAGCTGTACGCAGGACCCCACCGGAAGCGTCGCGAGCCGCGTGACAGCGCGCGATCCGATGACGCTCCGCGCGCAAAACGAGGTCGTGCTCGACGTGTCGAGCGCGGGCGAGATGCTCGTGGGGCGCGAGATTCCTCCGCCGCCCGAGTCGGACGCGGATCGATTGCTCGAGCTTCGTTGGGTCACGAACCAGGGGACAAAAGCCTGGCGCTTCGACGGCGACGAGGTGCTCGAAGCGCGGTTCGTTCCCCGGTCGGGCGCGGTGTTGGTGCTCACGCGCGAGCACAAGCTCGTGCGCGTCGATCACCCCGAGCGCACGCAAGAGCAAGGGATCGAGATCGACCACGACGTGCTCGGGCCGCTCAGCATCGACAGCGCGGGGCGCTACGTCGTGTACACGCGCGGCGAGATGCCCGAGTACCAGCTCGTGCGCGCAGAGATCGCGTCGGCGCGCGCGGTGGCGATGGCGCCTTCGCTCGTCCCCGCGTGGTGCCCGACGATCATGCCCGACGCGAGCGAGGTGCTCGTCGTGGCGAGCCCCGCTGGGACGCCTGCATTTTACCGCGTGCGCGAGGGTCGCGAGCCCGAGCGCTGGGAGCTTCCGAGCGAGACGCCCCTGCCCACGGGCCCGGGCGCCGCGGTGGTCGTCGATCGAACGCTCGTCTACCAGAGCGACGGCGCCGTCGTGTCGCTGGGCCTCGACGGAGCGCTCCGCGCGTCGCTCGAGGGACGATCGCTGCCGGTGCTCTCGGCGGACGGCACACGAATTCTATTGCACGAGGCGCAGCGAGACGCGCGTCGACTGCACGCGATCGACCGCGCCACGCTCACGAGCCAAGCGCCGACGGTGCGTCGATGACGCGATCCCACAGAATGAACGGCCGTTCATCGCGCGCTGTGGCAGCGTTTTCGCTGGCGATCGCGCTCGTGGGCGCCGCGTCGAGCGCGGGCGCGCAGGTGCGGCACCGGCGCCCGATGGGGCCTGCGCCCACGGTCAACTACCACTTCGACAACAACAGCGCGGGCGGCTCGTGCCGCGACTACAACTGCGGAGGCCGCTGCTACGACGGCCACTCGGGCACAGACTTCTCGCTCGGCGTCGGCACCGACGTCCTCGCTGGCGCCGACGGAACGGTCATCGCCACCAACAACGGCTGCGCCAACACGGGGTACGTGGGCAATCCGTGCGGCGGCCGCTGCGGCAACTACGTGCAGCTCCAGCACTCGGACGGCTCTCGGAGCATCTATTGCCACATGCAGCTCAACTCGCTGCGCGTGAGCAACGGGCAGCGCGTTCGTTGCGGGCAAGTGATCGGGCGCTCGGCGAGCTCGGGCAGCTCTTCGGGGCCGCATTTGCACTTTGGTTGGCGACGCTCGGCGAGCGCTGCGTCCCAAGACTCGTATCGCGGTCGTTGCACGAGCTCGCCGGGCGCGTGGGTCGATCAAAACAGCTACCCCCAGAGCCCCGCGGGGACGTGTCAGTGCGTTCCGAGCGGAGAAACCTGCAACAATCGCGACGACGACTGCGACGGACGCGTGGACGATGGGATCTCTCGCGCGTGCTACACGGGCCCTGCGGGCACCGCGGGGCGC
This sequence comes from Myxococcales bacterium, assembly GCA_016793325.1. Classification (GTDB taxonomy): domain Bacteria; phylum Myxococcota_A; class Polyangia; order Polyangiales. The sequence continues at coordinate 81,576 of JAEUKI010000067.1, forward strand.
GGGATCTGTCGACAAGGGACGCAGACGTGCAGCGCGGGGAGCTTCGGCGCGTGCGCGGGGCAGGTCGTTCCGCGGGCAGAGACATGCAATCGCATGGACGACGACTGCGACGGAATGGTCGACGAGGGCGTCTGCCAGATGGACGCCGGCGCAACGGACGCGGGCCGCGACGCGAGCAGCGACGCGCGAGCAGACGCGCGAACGGACGGCGCCGCGGCCGACGCACAAGAGAGCGACGTCGAAGCGCCAGACGCGAGCGAGAGCGACGCGAGCGAGGGCGACGCAAACGCGGGCGACGCGAGCGAAGAGGACGCGGAGTTCGACGACGTGGCCATCGAAGAGGACGCGGACGTGTCGCCCGATCGCGTGGATGTTCCCAGCGGATGCGGGTGCGAGACGCCCGCGGCGCCAGCGAACGACCGCGCGACAGGGGTCATCGTGATGATGGGCGTCGCGACGGTGATGGCGTCGAGGCGACGCAAAGCGCGCCGCTGACGCGCGTGTCCGAAGGGGGTGTCGATGCGTCGGGCACGTGTTCTCGTGTCGATCGCCCTCGCGGGGTGCGCTTCGCAGCCCCGCGCGAATCGAGCGAACGCGACAACCGTCACTGCGCCCGCACAACGCGCGTGGGTGGCCACGGGCTACCGCGAGCTGCGTTGGGATCCCGGGTGGAACCGCCCCCTTCGCGAGAGCGATCCCGCCCGGCTCGATTCATGGGGCCCCTTCGTCGCAGCGCTCGCAGCGAGCTCGTCGCAGGTCCGCGCGCAGACCGAGCCGCGCGTCGTCGAGCGCAACAGCGCAGAAGGCGATCGGCGACCGAGCGCGTTCGAGCAGCGATTTCAAAGGTTGTTCGCGCTGGGCCTCCCGGACCCGCGGGGCATGCGCTTCGTGCGAGGCGTCGCGGCGTCGCCGTACGCTCGTCGACGCAGGGCGTGGTACGGCTGGATCGAAGCGCATCGCGCGCGCACGCGAGAGCCGCAGCTCGCGCTCTCGCTCGAGGGCGAATGGGAGCTCGTTCGCGGGCCGCTCGAGCCCCTGGACCTCGCGCGGTTCGAGCGCGAATCGTTCGAGTCCCTGCGTTGTTCGGTCACCGATCGCACCTCGGCGAGCTGCCCGTGGCTCGCGGTGCTCATGATCGCGCGGGCGCTCGGCGACCCGACCTCGCGCGCGTGGCGAGCGGCGCTCGCGATCGACCCCACGGCGGCCGAACCCGCGCTCGCGGACGCGCTGATCGCTCGCCCACACAATCAAATCGCACGACATTTTCAAGACGGAAACGACCTCGAAGCGGTGCGCTCGACGCGCGCGCTCCTCGCGCATTTCGAGCGTCACTCGCCGGCCGACGCTCGATCGTCGAACCGGGTGCTCGTCAGCCCCGCGCAACGCGAAGCGCTGCGCTTAGCCATGGAGGCGCTTCGGCGAGCGACGAGCCGCGAAGCGTCTTCGCAGCCGACCTCGCGCGTCGCGCAGCTCGTGGCGGACCTGGCAGACTGTCCTGCGCCCGAGCGGACAGAGCCGATCGAGTGCCCTGCGATGGACGAGCTCGCGCGCATCGGCGAAAACGCGATCGAGCCGCTCATCGTCGCGCTCGAGCGCGATCGAAGGCCGACGCGATTCACGCGCGTGGTCGGGCGAGAGTTCGCTCCGGTCGCGATGCTCGCGGATACGCTCCTTGCGCAGTGGTTCGTCGATCTCGGCGAGCACGAGATCAGCGTCGCGCCGAGCGCGCCGGACGAGCAACGATGGGCCGCGAGCGCCGCGGCGTATCGCGCGTATCGCGGGTCGTTGCGAGGACGAACGCCGATTCGCGCGTTGATCGACCGATGGACGGATCCGACGCGCTCGTGCTCGTCGGTCGGACCGCTGCGCAGCGCATGGATGAATTGTGGTCACCGTTGCACGACTCCGTTCGAACGGGCGACGGTCGACGAGCGAAGGCGCATCGTCGAAGGGATCGTTCCCGTGGTCTCGCGCTGCGGAGGCGAGAGCTATTGTGTGCTGAGTCGATGGCTCGAAGCGGCGCCGCCTGGAGCTGATCGCGAAGCGCTGATCGAGCGCATTTTTGCAGCGGATCGTCGCACGCCACAGCTGTTCGAACACCTCGTGCGAGACCGCGAGCGACGATCGGAGCGCGATCGAAGGAGCTTCGCGCTCAGGCACTTCGCAGCGTTCGATGGCGAGCCGACGCTCGAAGCGTGGGCCTCGCGGATCGACGCCGTCGCGTCGCTGGGTGACGATCCAGCGCTGAACAGCCTCGTGCTCGAGACGCTGCGCGCGCGGGGAGTACTTCGTGCGCCGACGCGACGCGCGCTCCTCGTGCGGCTGACGACGGCGCGGACGACCGCGGTCGCGCGCGAGATGCTCGCGCCGCTGCTCGCCGATCGCACAGTGATCGGGACGCTGCAAATTCAGCGAGAAAAGTCGCTGCTCACCGAGGGAGGCGCGTCGCGATGGGCGGGCCGTACGCCGAGCGCCCCCGAGGGAACCTTCCCGTGGCGCGCGTGCGATTCGATCGCGATGGAGCTGTGTTCCAATGAGGGCGCGCTGCTCGACTCGGTGAGCGCCAGGGACGCGCACATCGCGCGTTGTGCGCGCGTGGGGCCGCGCGCGGTGATGGGCGGGGCGCCGCACACCGCGTGCACGAACAGCGTCACGGTGCACGCGAGGGCGATGTCGGGCGAGTGAGCGGTGTGTGATTGCGGTTCGTGCGTTGCCAGGGAGTTCCGAAGGAGTGCTGGGGAGCGGTGATCGCAACCTGCAAATTCGCTCACAGAACTCGGGCTGCTGTGAACCGGGAGCCAAGGGCCCGGCAATGCGAGTTCTGTCAGTAATTTTTCAGGATAGAGTCGCGTGTCTTCCAACGTTGCGCAGGACGTCCCCTGCGCACGATCCGCAATCACACCCAGGGAGCGAGCGGCGTGCGAATGCTACGCTCGTGTCCATGAACTTGAACTTCGGGTGCGGGAGCCTTCGCGCGGGAGGCGTGGTGGTCGTGTTGTCGTTGCTCACGGCAGCGTGCGAACCACCACGAACACCTGCGGACGGTGGCGTTGGAAGCGATGGCGACGCTGGCGCAACCGTCGGCGTAGACAGTGGCGAGGAAGCCGGCATGGACGGCGGCTCCGTTGACGACGCCTCTGTTGACAGCGGCGTCGTGGATAGCGGTCTCGACGATGTCGCGCCCGGCGTCTGGCGCACCGAGCGCATCAGGAATCCGCTGCCCGGAGCTCGGGGCGCGTGGGTCACGAACGAACGCGAGCTGTGGGCGATCTCGGGGTTTCGCCTCGTGCGACACACCGACACGACGAGCGTCGTCGGGACGATCGAAGCGAGGTCGCTCGGCGTCAACACGCGCGTTTGGCTGCGACAAAATCGCGAGCCCTGGATCATCGTCGAATCGGGCAAGCTTCAACGCTTCGACGGAACGACACTTCGGACCGAGTTCGATGCAGGAGACCGGTCGCTTCGGGTGATCACGAGCGAGACCAACGAGCTCTGGCTCTATGAGGGAGATGGGGTTCGCCGATGGAACGGGACGTCCTTCGACCCACCCGTCAACGTTCTTCCAGACTGCGCGCTGGACAACGGCGACCTCGTGTACGTCGACGGCGCGAATATCATGTTGCGTCGCCTCACCGGCGGCACAGCGATCATCACGCCGGCACCAGATGCTTCCCCGAGCTTCAACTGTAGCGGTCGATCCTTGTTGTTGCGAACCGCCGCGCTCGGACACAGCCCGGAGTTCGCGGTGGTCGATATCGACACGGGCGCGCGGCGGACGGTGATGCCGGTGTTCGGCGGGTATTTCACCAATCATCGACAGAGGATCTCGATCACGTCCCCCAGCACGTTCGAGCGTATTTCGTCCACACACGAAGTGACGCCTGGAACGTGGGCTTCGCCCCTGCCGATCGAGAGCAACCTCATCGAAGCGCTCGACATGGCGCCGGACAGCAACGCGACGTTCATTCGCGCGCGCAGCGGAGCCGTGTACGTGTATCGCGCAGGCGCGTGGCAAACCTTCGAAGAGACGCTCGCGGGCGGACAGCTCTGGGGGCGTCGCGGCGGACCTCCGCTCGCGCTGTTCGCGGCGCAGTCGTGGGCGCGACGCGACGCGACGGGCGCGTGGCGAGTCGCTGAGTACCCGCGTCTCATGGACGATCCTGCTGGGCGCCCGACCCGCACGCTCGTTCGAGGGCGCGGCAACGAAGCGTACTTGCGCACGCCGAGCCGCAGGCTCGTACAGTGGTCGCCCGAGCGTGATTTTCGCGAGATTTCGCTGCCGGCATTCGAAGGAGAGGTCATTCAGGCCGACGCCGAAGACGACATCCTCGTGCAGAACACGGCGCTCGATCACTGGAACGGGCGATCGTTCACGCGGCTCGCGCCGCTCTACGCGAACAAGAGAGACTTTCGGCGCGACGCGATGGGCAACTGGTTCGTCCTCGTCAGCGCGGTGAACGCTCCCCCGCTCTACACACAACAGTCGCTCCATCGTTTCGACGGGACCATGTGGCGGCAGGTGATCTATTTCGGTCAGGCGCAACCCGGCTTTCTTGAGGGTCAACTCGAGTTCGACAGTCGCGGCGGGATGTGGGCGGTGCTCACCAATCACGTGGCGCGCGTCACCGGATCGACCTCAGCCATCGTGTACGGTGATCCGATGACCAACTATCGTCAGCTCTCGGGCGCGCTCATTGGAGATCGGCTGATTCTCTCGGATGTTGCAAGCCCTGCGGGATCGGGACCGGTGATCGTGACGATCGACACCGCGACGAGCGAGGTTCGAAGCGTGTCGATCCCACCGTCACCCTTGAGCACGAGCACGGTCGAGACGACTTGGATCTCGAGCGCCGAGCACATTTGGGCGGCGTCGGGCGGCGCTGTGCAGCGGCTCGATCTGGCCCCGTGAGCGAGCGAAGCGGCGCGTGCTACAGCGCTACAGACACGCGTTGACTCGAATATTGCACACGCGACCCGGGGCGCAGGTGCGCGCGGGGGGACAGCAGATTTGGCCGCTGTTTCCGCAGGCGCGGCACACGCCCCCGTTGCAGTAGTTGAGCGTGGCGCAGGTCGAGCCCGCGCAGCACGGAGCGCCGGTGGTCCCGCAGGCGCGGCACGTTCCTGTGTCGCACATGAGGCCCGCCCCGCACATCGAGCCCGTGCAGCACGGCTGCGAAGCGCCGCCGCACGCGGCGCACGTCCCCGCGTTGCAGAAGCTCCCAGCGCCGCACGAGTTGCCCGCGCAGCACGTTTGCCCGACGCCGCCGCACGCGACGCAGCGACTGCCGTTGCAGACGAAGCCGGTGTCGCACGCGGTTCCGCAGCACGCTTGTCCGAGGCGTCCGCAGCGCTCGCAGAGGCCGCCGATGCACGCGTTGCCTGCGCTGCACGACATCCCCGCGCAGCAGGGAAAATCCGTCGCTCCGCAGGTGGGGCCCGCGGGGACGTCCATCGACATCATCGTGGGGCTGTCCGTGCTCACGTCCGCGACGACCCCGCTGTCGCTCACGCCGCGATCGCTCGCGACGTCGAATCCTGGGGTCGGCGCGTCGGTGATCACGTCCATGGCGACGCCAGAATCACTGACCGTTCGCACGTCCGACGACGCGTCGCGCGGGCGCGCATCGGGGCGAGCGTCGTCCACGACTGCGCACGCCGTAGCGGCGAGGGCCGCGGCGAGCGACGACCACGAGCGAGCGCGTAAGTTCATGAATATCGAGCGATTGGAGCACCGCTGCGCCGCGCGTGTCCAATCGCGAGCCTCGAGCGGGCCGCCACCGAGTGGCTGCCGCTACGCCACCAGTGGCTGCGAGCACGCCACCCAGTGGCTGGCACCACGCCACTGGTGGCTGCCCCCGCGCCACCAAGTGGCTGCGCGCGCGTGGCGCTATGCGCGCGGTTGCGCCGCTTGTTGGATCGCTTCGACCAGCTCTTTTCCTTTGCGAACGCGGTAGCTCCACGTTTGTCCGTCGCGCAGCGTGACGACGACGTCGTCCGAGATGAGCCCCGTGTCGAGCGTGACGCCCATGATCTGCGGATAGAACACGACCGCGCGCTCGAGCGTCCCGAAGTTGAACGAGTGCGGGACGAACGCGAGGCCTTCGGGGGCGACGTAGAGCGTTCCGCCTTGCCAATTGAGGGCGTCGCCGGGGCGGAGGCAGTTGGCGCTGACCTCTTGCCGCGCGACGAGCGCCGACGGAACGGGCGCGATCGTGGGCGCAGCCTGTCGATGCAGCAACATGAGCTGCTTGCAGTACTGACAGCGAAGGATGTCCGCGGTGGGCGTCGTCTCGAGCGAGCCACCACAGTTCACACACTTGAGCGGGAGGAGCCCGACCGGAGCCTGCATTCGCCGACGATACCCGCGGTTTCGTTCGACGAAAACCCCGACGGCGACGATCACCCCACGAGCACGACGTCGTCCGCAGAGAGCTCGGCGCGACGCATGGTCCAGCGCGGCTCGCTCGCAATCGGCGGCGCGTCTTCGAAGAGCCTCGTCTCGTCGCCGGGCACCGCCACGAGCGCGGTGCTTCTCCCTCGCTCGACGAGGGTCATGAATACTTGTGCTTCGCGGTCGCCCGTCGTGAACGGCGCGCCCCCTTCGACGAGCGTCCACGCCGAAATGACCGTCGCGCGCGGCTCGAACGCGAGGTCGAGCGCCATCGACGGCCCCTCTTCGCCGACGGGATCGAGCACGATGATCGGGCGACGGAGCGTCGCGCGCGCGTCGGCGACGAGCCTCCCGCGCACGGTGTAGCGCCGGCCCGAGACGCGAACCGCGGAGCCGACGCGGGCGTCGCGGACCGTGGGAGCCGCGGACGCAAAGCGCGAGAGCCAGAGCAAGCTCGCGGCGGACGCGAGCGCAAAGGCCCCGGGAATCAACGGGTAGAGGTTGGGGTGGGTCGCGTGCGTTCCGGTGATGGTGCGCGTCAGGGCGAGGAGAAAGAGCATCGGCAGCGCCGCGAACACCGCGACGATCGCGTACTGCCAACGGCCGCTCAGCGACGCGGGCGCGGGCTGCTCGTGGCCGATCCACGCGAGCTGCTCGTCGAGCGTGTTCGTCTGCGGTTCTGCCACGCGCTTGTCGACCGTGTTGACCGCGCCGCAGCCCGAGCATGTCGGAGTCGCGCTCGTCTTCGAGAGCCCCGAGCCGCACAGCCGACAGCGCGGCCGCTCGCCGACCTCGATGGGCGCGAGGGCGCGCAGCGCGGGCGGCGGTTTTCGTAGGGCCCACAGCGTGACAAATGTCGCGGTGAGCGTGCTCGAGGCCCACAGCGCAAAGGCAAACACCTGCCACCACGCGCTGACGACGGCCATCTCCGCCGTGTCTCCTGTGGCGCTCTGCTTGAGCTTCATCAGCGCCTTCAACGTCAGCGTCGGGGGAACCTCCGACACGATGTTGGCCGCCGCCATCGCCGCGAAGAAGATCCCCGACGACCCCGCGATCGCGAGCATCGCGAGGGCGAAATCTCTCGACGTTGCGTCGCGTCGCTGCGCGCGTTGCTGCGCGCGAGACGAGAGGATCAGGGCCTTTTCGAGCGCCTCGTCGACGGCTGCGCGCTGCGCGGGGTCGAGCGGCGCGGCGGCTCCACATCGGGTGCACGGCGCCGTCGCGTCGACGAGCGTCACGGCGTGCTGCTCACCACAATGGCGGCAAGGCGCCAGAAACCCAGCGCTCATGAGGGCACAGCCCGTCCTGCGTCATCCATCGACACGGCGGCGGATGTATACACCGGCTCTCGAAAGTTAAACCACGCCCCAATCAGAACGTCGTAGAAGCGAGACGAGCGTCGGCCATACACGAGGCAGTCGAACTCGAGTCGAACCGCGACGAATCGATCGACGAAAGCGCGGCGATCGAAGGAGCGGCGGTCGAGGTGAGCGACGAAGATGCCCCCATCCAACCTACGCGTCGAACGAATCGAGCTCGTGGTCGAGTGCGGGCGAGGAGCGAGCGCGCGCTTTCCGTGGCCGCACTGGGTGCAGGACAACGGAGACGAACCGCCGGGGCACGATCCGCTGCTGCACGTTCGCGCGGACGCGAGCGTGTTCGTGGGCGAGGACGAGCCGGGTCTGCTCGTGTTGCGCGGCGACGCGAGCCCGCTCGAGATCGGGACGTTCGTCGCAGCGCTGATCGAGTACGGGGCCCCGCGCGAGGAGACCCTTCGCGCGCTCAGCGCGCAAGCGGCGCTCGCGAAACTTGTCGACCTCGACGGGATCGTCGTGGCGGGCGGGGTTCGGCTGTACTCCGAGCGCGGGCTCGAAGTGGCGCCGGGCTGCTGCGCGGGAGCCGAGAGCTTCAGCGAGTGGATCGCGCCGCGCGACGAGTCGTGGTCACCGTGGTGCGGGCACGACCCGGGCGCGTACTTCACCGTGCGCGACGACGTGATCGACGTGCAGCTCGAGCGAGAGGTCCTGCGGGCGCTCGATCGGGCGAGCTTCGAAGCGGCGCTGGCGACGTGCGCGCGCGAAGCGCGGGCGTTTTGTGGGATGCTTCGGCGATGGCTGAACGAGCGGTGCACGCCCGAGGTCGCGAGCGCGATCGCGGCGAGGATCGAGCGCGACTGGGGGATCGGAGCCGAGGGCTTATGACAGACACCGCGCGAGTCCACTGAGGATAAGTGAGCGTGGTGTAGAGGGAATGTTCAAATGCGAGATTCAGAGCACCGTCCCCAGGAGGGGGCGATCGAGGCGTTTTGGGCGTGGTGGCCGACGGTGGCGCAGGTCATCGCGAGGTCGTTTCGCGACAAGGGGCTCGGGCAAGAGCTCATTCACGCGATCGCGGAGCACGTGGCGGCGATCGACGACAGGCTCGACTGGGAGTTCGGGCCCGGCGTGAAGAGCGAGCATCATTTTTGTTTGTCGGGGAAGGGCGATCCCGCGCTGCGCGTCGTGGCCGAGCGGTGGCTCAGGGGCGCGCCGAAGGGCGATCCGACGTGGGAGTTCTACGCGTCTCGCCAGGGAAATCCCAGGGGAGGAATGAAGCTCGAGATCAACGGCTTCGCGCTCGAGCTCGACCAGGTGGCCTTCGTGCTCGAGGAGGACGAAGGCCGCGAGCGGCTGCACGTGAAGGTGTTTCACCCGCTCTTCTCGAAGATCAACGACGAGCAGCTCGCGATGCGCATCGCGTTCATCGCGCTCGACAACACGCTCGGCGAGGACGACGTCGAGCGTTGGATCGGCGCGATCGAGCTCGGCGAAGGGGTCGCGGTCGCGCCCGTGATGCTCTCGGCGCTGCGCGAGCGCGTCCGCGCGTTTGCCTCGAAGGCGACGGGCGAACGGTGGACGCTGCTCGAGGGCTCGATCGACGGAGCGCCGATCTTCGTGCTCGTGAACACCGCGATCAAGCGGGTCGATCACCTCTTGCTCGACATGCACGTGGAGGTGGTGATTCCCCTCGCGGAGCCGACGGAAGAAGGGCTCACGATCAGCAAAGAAGCGGACGTGCTCAACGCGATGCAAGACGAGCTCGACGCGCTGCTCGGCGACGAAGCGATCCACGTCGCCCGCGAGACGACGAGGGGAAAGCGGATCCTGCACTATCACGTGATGGAGGGCGGCCCCGCCGCGGCGCTCTTCGAGCGATGGCGCAGCCGCTACGACGGTCGAGACGGCCACGCGTACGCGATCGAGGTGCTCTTCTCGAACGACCCGCAGTGGGACGTCTTGCGTCGTTGGATGTAAGCGCGACCGCGGACGGTCGATACGCGGTAGCATCCACGGCGCAGCGCGTATGCAGCCGGCAACCGTTCGTTTCATGGATCAGCGGGTGGTCTTCGATCGCGTCACGCGTCGCTCGTGCGTCGTGCGGATCGCGGGCCAGTTCGTCGGGTACGGGGTGGACCCGCACGAGGTTCCGACGATGCAGCAGTGGCTCGTGCAAGCGGCGTTTCATGCGCTCGATCGCTTCGTGCAGCCGCTCAGCGAGCTGCCGAAGCAGACGCAGTTCTGGTCGGCCGAGGTGACCTCGCTCATCAACCCGGTGTTCAATCAGCACTTTCGCGCGCAAGGGACCGTGCAGATCGCGTCGGTCGAGGTGCTCCCCGCGGCGACGGGAGCCTCGGTCGCGCCGCCCGCGATGGCGCCCGCGGCCCCCGCTGCGACCGCCCCTGCGCTGGCGCCCGTCGCGGCGACTGCGCCCACACAATCAAGCGTCGTCCCGGCGAGCGCGCCGCCCGCGGCGCAGCAACGGCCCGTCGAAGAGCCGATCGCCGAGGGCCCCGTGAGCGAGCTCGACCCGTGGGAGATCGAGCTTCGATCGATCATGGACCCGCCAACGTCGGTGCAAATCAAGCCGACGGCCGTGATCGTGTACACGGGCGCGCCGATCGCCGAGCAGCGGTTGAGCGCCGCGAAGTCGCTCGCCGCCGAGAGCGTCGCCGCGGTGATCGAGCGCGAGTGCGCGCAGGGCCGGAGCGTGTTGGACCTGTTGCTCTTCACGTCCATGCTGACGAGCTCGGCCAACGAGCGCTTCGTCGCCGAGGCCGCGACGCACCTCCGCGCCAAGGGGGCCATCGCGCTGCGAGACCTGCGATTGTCGCAAGAGGACGCCGAGCGGCTGCGGGATCTCTACGGGCAGATCGCGGCGGCGCGCGGAGGATGATCGCTCGCTGGCGACGCGCGTCGGTCATCGTGGTGGCGCTGTGCGCCCTGGGTTCGTGCACGCAACCGACGGACTCGCGCGGCGAAGGGGCGCTCTCGTCCGGCGGCGCGCGCGACGGCGACGCGGGCGCTCGACAGGGATCGAACGGGCCGTCGATGATCGATGACCCCGAGGCGCTCGCGGCGGTCGCGAGGCACCCGAGGCTCGCGGGGCGCTCGGTGATCGCGCTCGGCGAGGCGCGCGTCGGGACGCGGAGCGTCTTGATTGTGTGGCCTGCTTTCGACGCGACCAGCGCGAGGCCCGCGAGCGACGACACCGTGGGCGCGACGATCGAGCTCGGGTCCGACGGAAGGCTCGCGGTCATCGACGCCGGGTGGAACCCTCGCGATCGCACGGGCCGCGCCCTCGCGCTGCAGCTCGGAACGGACCGCTACGAGCGCATCGATCGCTCGCGCGGGGCGACGCTCGACGAGCTGCCCGCGAAGATCACCGAGGCGTTCAACGGGTTTGCCGCGGCGTGCGCGGCGGGCGATCGCGGGCGAGCGACGAGCGCGGCGCAGGCGATGGCGTCGTTGTTTGCGTGGGAGGTGGTGGCGTTCGAGGACGTCGTGACGGAGATGCTCTGGGCCGCGGCGAGCGGTGACTATCAGCTCGCGCACGGCGAGACGACGCTGCTCGACGGAGGACGGCGCGCGAGGGTGACGGCGGTCATCACGTACCGAGGTACGGCGCACCGGATCGGCGTGATCGCGACGCCGCGCGGGGACGCGAGCGGCCGCTGGGTGATCACCAGCGAAGAGCCGAACGACTGAGAGGGTGTCCGCGATTTTCGCGGGCAATTTCACTTTTGCCGCGGGCTTCGCGATCCTCCCGCGCATGCGGCTGACGGCGCTCGATTGGGCGGTGATCCTCGGATTCTTCGCGCTGAACGTGCTCATCGGGCTGCGGTACACGCGACGGGCGGGCTCGTCGGTGAGCGAGTTTTTTCTCTCGGGACGAAACGTTCCGTGGTGGCTCGCGGGCACGTCGATGGTGGCGACGACGTTCGGCGCGGACACGCCGCTCGCGGTGTCGGGGCTCGTGATCAAGCACGGCATCGCTGGCAATTGGCTCTGGTGGAACGCCGTCGCCAGCGGAATGCTCACGGTCTTCTTCTTCGCGTCCCTCTGGCGACGCGCGGGCGTGATGACCGACGTCGAGCTCATCGAGCTGCGCTACGGGGGAAAGCCCGCCGCGGGACTGCGCGCGTTTCGCGCGGCGTACATGGCCTTGCCCGTCAACTGCATCATCATCGGGTGGGTCAATTTGGCGATGGCCAAGATCGTCGGGATGACCGTGGGCATGCGCGCGCTCACCGCGTGGCTCCATCACGGAACAGGGCTCGAGGTGTTCGCGAGACCTGGGTCCGAGCGGGCCGTCACGGTGGCGCTCTGTCTTCTACTCACGGGGCTCTACGTGAGCGTCTCGGGGCTGTGGGGCGTGCTCGTGACGGACTTGCTCCAGTTCGTCGTGAAGCTCGGGATGACCATCGTGCTCGCGGTGGTCGCCGTGCGCGCGGCGGGCGGGATGGACGCGATCATCGCGAGGGTTCCTGCGGAGCGGCTCACGGTCGTTCCGCCGGTGGGCGCGGCGTGGATGCCGGTGCTCGCGTTTTGCGTGTATGTCGGAGTGCAGTGGTGGGCCGCGTGGTATCCGGGCGCCGAGCCAGGCGGCGGCGGGTACGTCGCGCAGCGTATTTTCTCAGCAAAAAACGAGCGCGAAGGCGTGTACGCGACGCTCTGGTTCAACGTCGCGCACTACACCGTGCGCTCGTGGCCGTGGGTGCTCACGGCGCTCGCCGCGTACGTGCTCTACCCCAACATCGACGACGCCGAAGGCGCGTACGTCCGCGTGATGATCGACCACCTCCCGCCGTCGCTGCGGGGCTTGATGATGGCGGGATTTCTCGCGGCGTACATGTCCACGGTGGCGACGCACTTGAATTGGGGTGCCAGTTATCTCGTCGGCGACATCTACAAGCGCTTCGTCGTGAAGGACCGCGACGAGGCCCACTACGTTCGAATGTCGCGGTGGGCGACGATCTTCACGATGGTGGTCTCGGGGATCGTGAGCCTCTACCTCGACTCGGTCGCTGGCGCGTGGAAGCTCTTGCTGGCGCTCGGCGCGGGCACGGGCCCTGTGTTGATCCTCCGCTGGTACTGGTGGCGCATCAACGCGTACAGCGAGATCGCGGCGATGCTCGCGAGCTTCGTCGTGTCGATCGTCGTGCAACAGGGCCTCGGGTGGAGCGCGGAGGACCCCACGCAGTTCGCGAAGATCATGCTGTCGACGTTGGTGATCACGACCGTGACGTGGATCGCGGTGACGTTTGCCACGCGGCCCGAGAGCGACGAGACGCTGGATCGGTTCTACGCGCGTGTCCGTCCTGGCGGGCCTGGTTGGCGTCGACAAGCGGCGCGGGCGAGCCGCGATTCGAGCGACGGCGACGAAGCCGCTCCGTTGCCCGTGCGATTGCGCGACTGGGTCGCTGGGTGCGTGCTCGTGTACGGCTCGCTGTTCGGTGTTGGCTCGCTGTTGCTTCGGCGGTATGCGCAGGGGTTTGTTCTGGTTGGCTGTGCGATCGCGGCGGCGACCGTCATCGCGCGGGACATGAAGCGCTACCGAATTTGAGTTTCCAGTGCCTTTGCACGGATGAACGCAAGCGGAATGCGCGGTAGCTTCAACGCACGACGATGGCCGACAAGACGCCGAGCCCGCACGACGCTCGGATTGGGAGAGTGCTCGCGGATCGATACCGCATCGACGCGATCTTGGGCAAAGGCGCGATGGGCGTCGTGTATCGCGGCACGCACGAGCTGCTCGGCGGCCCGATCGCTGTAAAGTTTCTCCACGGCCCGTGGGCGAAGCTCGCGGAGTACCGCGCGCGGTTCAAGCGAGAGGCGATGCTGCTCGCGAAGCTTCGCCACCCGGGGCTCGTGAGCGTGTTGGATTACGGTGAGGACGACGGGGCGCCGTATCTCGTGATGGAGCTGCTCGTGGGGCGCACGCTGCGCGAGACGATGCGCGGGGGACTGTTGCCCTTCGCGAAGGTTGTCGAGATCGTCGCAGAGCTGCTCTCGGTGCTCGCGGTGGCGCATCGAGAGGGCGTCGTGCATCGAGACATCAAGCCCGAGAACGTGATGCTCCTCACCGAGCCCGACGGGCGCGTGCGCGTGAAGCTCTTCGATTTCGGCTTGGCGTTCGCCAACGACCAGCCCGGAGGAAAGCGACTCACCGAGCCCAACGCGATTCACGGAACGCCTTTGTACATGTCTCCAGAGCAGTGCCGAGCGCGCGGCGTGACCGCGGCGAGCGACGTGTACTCCGTTGGGGTTGTTCTCTACGAACTTCTGTGCGGAGCGACGCCGTTCGGCGGTGATGGCTCGACGGATGTTCTCGCTCAGCAAGTATTTCTCGAAGCGCCAGCGATGGAAGAGAGAGGTTCGAGAGAGGTCCCCGAGGCTCTCGAAGCGGTCGCGTTCGCTGCGTTGGCCAAGCAGCCCGACGCGCGTCCCTCCGTAGAAACCCTGCGTGCTCAGTTGCTTACGGCCGCGGAGCGCGCAGGTGTTGCGCGATAAACGCACAGCATCGCACGAGTCGCTTCCCGTTGGAACATAGCGCGAACCGACGAAATCATGATACCTCCGTGCGACACATTGGGAGGCATTGTGCGAGCGCGCTCGCCATCCGCCCGAGGCCAGCGTCGACGCTCAACCGACGCACATAAATTCAACTTTCCCAGGCGACCCTTCCAGGAGGCTCTTTATCGTGTCGAACACTAGTCATTCATCGCTTCGCCGTTCGGCGCTCGGATTGCTCGCAGCAGCGGCAGTCTCTGTCGCGGGCGCGAGCGCCGAGGCGCAGACCGCGCCGTACGCGTTCAACCGTTACGAGCCCGCGCCGGCCGGTGAGACCTTCTTCGCCGCGCAGCACCCCTGGTATTCGCCTGGCGACGGCTCCTTCGGCATCCGCGGTGGCATCGTGGCCGACTACGCGTATCGGCCGTTGGTCGCTCGCCCGGACCCCGGCGCGACGGTCACCAACGTGCTGATCGAGCACATGTTGCTCACGCACTTTCAGATCGGCGTCGGCTTTCTCGACCGCATCAACATCCACTTGAACGTCCCGCTCGCGGTGCTCCAGACAGGACAAGCGTCGACCCCGACCAGCGTCGGAGCGTTCAGCGGTGTGGCCGTCGGCGACATGCGCCTCGGCGGACGCGTGAGGATCTTCGGCCACGCGGACACGACCCCGGCGTCGTTGCACTTCGGCGCGAACTTCCTGTTCAACTCGGGTCTGTTCGGGATCAACAACGGCGACACGAGCTCGCACACCAACGTCTCGGACAACCGCTTCCGCGGCAAATTCGACCTGACGTTCGCCGGTCGCGCGTCGATCCTTCGCTACTCGCTCAGCGCAGGATTTCACTTCCGCGACGTCGAGACTTCGTTTCGTCAGGGCGTCTCCAACGCGGCGGGGCACGAGATCTTCGCGACCGCGGGCCTCGGGATCGTGCTCGCGCAGGATCGCCTCACGATCGGCGCCGAAGGCTGGATGGCCTCGGGCGTTTCGAACTTCTTTCAGTACCCGTGGACCAACGCTGAAGTCATCGGCGGGATCCACTACCTCATCGCCGACACGATCCTCGTCGGCGCAGGCGCGGGCCCCGGGCTCACGCAGGGCGCGGGCACCCCGACGGTGCGCGGGCTCTTTCACGTGGCGTACGCGCCGGTGCGTCGCCCGGCCGCGCCCGTTCCGACCGACCGCGACGGCGACGGCGTGATCGACCCGGACGACCAGTGCGTGGACGTTCCGCAGGGAGATCACCCGGATCCTGCGCGTCGTGGCTGTCCGCTCGGCGACCGCGATCGCGATGGTGTCCTCGATCCCGAGGACCAGTGCGTGGACGTTCCGCAAGGAGATCACCCGGACCCCGCGCGTCGCGGCTGCCCGCTCAACGACACCGATCGCGACGGCGTGTTCGACAACGAAGACCAGTGCGTCAACGAGCCGCAAGGCGAGCACCCCGATCCCAACCGCCGCGGCTGCCCCGACGGCGACGCGGACTCGGACGGCGTCCTCAACGCGCAAGACCAGTGCAGGGACGTGCCCGCGGGCGCGCACCCCGATCCGGCTCGCGCGGGCTGCCCGCTCCCCGACCGCGACGGTGACACGGTCGTCGATCCGCAGGACCACTGCCCGGATCAACCCGGCGCGCCGCACCCCGATCCCAACCGCAACGGCTGCCCCGGACTCGTTCGCGTGTCGGGTTGCCAGATCCAGATCAACTCGCCGGTGTTCTTCGCGACCAACCGCGACACGATCCTTCCGCGCTCGTTCCCGGTGCTCCAGGCGGTCGGTGACGCGCTCCGCGCGACGCCCGACATCCGCCGCGTCTCGATCGAGGGACACACCGACGACGTCGGCAACGACGACCGCAACATGGACCTCTCCAACCGCCGCGCCGCGAGCGTTCAGCGTTGGATGGTCGAGCACCAAGTCGAGGCCGGCCGCCTCGAGTTCCACGGCTTCGGCGAGACCCGTCCGCTCCGTCCGGTCACGGGCCTCCGCGGCCGCGCTCAGCGCGACGCGCGCGCGCAGAACCGCCGCGTCGACTTCCGCATCGTCGATCCGGCGTGCCGCGAAGGCCAAGGCGCCGCGGGCAGCACGCCCTCGACGACGCCGGCCCCGTAACTCGCGCATTGCGCTGAATTACGAGCGCGGGGGCGCTTCGTGCTAACTGCCGACCTTCGACACCGTCGGAGGTCATCGCAGTGCGCGTCGTGAAGTTCGGGGGAACATCGGTCGGAGATCCCACTCGCATCGTCAACGCGTGCGACATCATCGCGGCGAAGCGCGCGAAGGGACCCGTGGTCGTGGTCGTGTCCGCTGCGTCCAAGGTCACGGACATGTTGCTCAAGGCCGCGGACGCGGCCACGCGCGGCGTCGCGGACGTCGAGCCCGTCGTCGCGCGCGTGAGGGGCATTCTCGACGCGTTTTCGCTGCCCCATTCGCTGATCGAGCCCGAGGTGATCGCGCTCCGCGAGGCGGTCGCCGCGATCCCGAGAGGCGCCCCCCTCACGCCCGAACGATCGGACCTCGTCGCGTCGTTCGGCGAGCGGTTCAGCGTTCGAACGATCGCTGCGATCGCGAGCGCCCGCGGGATCAAGGCCGAGCCGTACGACGCGTACGACGTCGGGATGATCACCGACGATCACTTCGGCGCTGCCGAGCCGCTGACCGAGAGCGCCGAACGAATGCGCGACGCGCTCTCGATCCCGCGCGAAGGCGTCGCGGTCGTGACGGGCTTCATCGGAAAAACCGCGGACGGACGCGTCACCACGCTCGGCCGAGGAGGCAGCGACTACAGCGCGGCGCTGTTCGGCGCTGCGCTGCGCGCGGACGAAATCGAGATCTGGACCGACGTCGACGGCGTGATGACCTCGGATCCGAGGGTCGTCGCGACGGCGAAGACCATCGCGGTCCTCTCGTTCACCGAGGCCGCCGAGCTCGCGTACTTCGGCGCGAAGGTGCTGCACCCGAAGACAATTCACCCCGCCGTTCGCGAGAACATCCCCGTGCGTGTCCTCAACACGTTCAACCCCGACGGCGAGGGAACGGTGATCACCGAGGCCGGCGCTCCCGTCGAGCCCGAGCACCCCGCGCGCGCGATCGCTTCGAAGAAGAGCATCACCGTCGTGCAGGTCGTCTCGAGCCGCATGCTCTTGGCGCACGGATTTCTCGCGAAGCTCTTCGAAGTCTTCGCGCGGCACCGAATCGCAGTCGACATGGTCGCGACGAGCGAGGTCTCGGTCACGCTCACCGTGGACCGCGACGAAGCGCTGGGCCCCGCGCTCTCGGAGCTTCGACGCATCGGCGATGTCCAAGTGATCCGGGGCCGCTCGCTCGTCGCCGTCGTGGGCCTCGGCGTCGGCGACGCGCTCGGGATCGCGGGTCGCGTGTTCAGCGCCCTCGCGCGGGCGAAGGTCAACATCGAGCTCATCTCGGCGGGCTCGGGCCGCGCCAACATGAGCATGGTCGTCTCCGACGCGGACGCGGACAAAGCCGTGCGCGCGCTGCACCACGCGATCTTCGACGAGAGGGCGTAGCCGTCATGAGAGACTGGCCGAGTACGATCGACGCCGAACAGTGGGAGGCGCTCGCTCGCACACACGGAACACCGTTTTACGCGTACGACGCGTCCGTGCTGCACGCGCGATGCAGTGATGTTTCGCGAGCGTTTTCGCAGGCAGAAGTGCGTTACGCGATGAAGGCCAACGCGTGCCCTGCGGTGCTCGACGCCATCCGAGAAGAGGGCTTCGGGATCGACGCCGTCAGCCCGTGGGAGGCGCGCTACGCGCTCTCGCGCGGGTTCGACCGAGAGTCGGTGTTGTACACGGGCAATTTTCCAAGCGACGACGAGCTACGCGAGGTCGCAGCGCTCGGACTCGTGGCCAACCTCGACGCGCTCTCGGCGCTCGATCGCTACGGAGTCATCGCGAAGGGCGCGCGCGTCGCGATCCGCGTGGACCTCGAAGAGGGCGCGGGGCACCACCCGCACGTGGTGACCGCGGGGGACGAGAGCAAATTCGGCCTCACGCTCGACGCGCTCGACGAGGCGCTGCAGATCATCGAGCGGCGCGGCCTTCGATTGGTGGGGCTGCATCAGCACATCGGCAGCGGGCTCTCGACGGACGAGCACCGCGCGGTGTGGCTTCGCGCAGCCATGGGGCTCTTCGACGTCACGCAGCGGGTCGAAGCGCGCGTCGGGCCGCTCTCGTTCGTCGACGTGGGGGGAGGGTTCGGCGTGGGCTATCGCGACGACGAGCGCACGGTCGAGCTCGCGTCGTGGGGCGACGAGCTCGAGCGCGCCCTCGTCGAGCGATGGCCCGACGCGTCGCGGCGGCCCGCGTTGTGGATCGAGCCGGGCCGCTATCTCGTGGCCGAGTGCGGCGTGCTCGTCGCGCGCGTGAGCACTGTGAAGCGCGCGCGCGATCGCGTCTGGGTGGGGACCGACGCGGGGATGCACTCGCTCGTTCGCCCCGCGATGTACGGGAGCTATCACCCCGTGACCGCGGCGCGTGTGCGCGAAGGAGCGCGAGAGCGATGCTTCATCGTGGGTCCCATCTGCGAGTCCGGCGACGTGCTCGCTGAGGAGCGCTCGATGGTCGTTCCTCGTGAGGGAGACGTGTTGATTGTTGGTGTCGCAGGGGCGTACGGCTACGCGATGGCCTCGACGTACAACCTCCGCGCGCGGCCCGCGGAGCTCTTCTACGACCGAGGCGAGTGGCGCGTCGCGCGACCGCGGGAGACGTACGAGCGGGTCACTGGCGAGGCGACTTGATTGCGTGTGTCACGGCGCCGTGAGGTCTCCGTGGCAGCCCATGCAGAACGCGATGTCCCCGTAGTTGGGCGTCTTGCACGTGGGGCACTCGGCGAAGTAGCGCCCCGAGGGACCGCGCGCGGCCGATGCGATGGGCGCGGGCGCCGCTGGAGCCACGGGCGCCGCGGGGACAACGGAAGCAGCGGGCGCGATTGGCAAGGGCGGCGGCGGGAGCGGAAGGCTCTCGATTGGCGGCAACGGCAACGGGGGAACGTGCGACGCGTACGACGGCCGCAGGTCCACGTCGGGCATGCTCCCGTGGATCTGCGCGGCGAGCGGCGGGGTCGCGAGCGGAGCGCCGAAGAGCCAGCCGAGCTCGTCGCACAGGGCGTCGGGCCTCGGGCGATCGCGCTCGAAGAAGAGCTGCATGCAGCGCTTCATCGCGTCGAGCGAGATCTTGGGGAGCTGCGCGGCCCAGAGGAGGGCTGTCCCCGAGCGGAGCTGCGTTCGAAGGGGGCGCCACGGAGCGCCGTCGCACTGCACGCCCGAGACTCCGTGGTAGCCGCGCACGGTGGCTGCGTCGCCCGGGACCGACGGATCGAGCGGAAGCACCGCGGCGTCGAAGAGGAGCACGGCCGCCAGCGCCGCGTGACCTGCGGGCATCTGCGCCTCGCGCTCGCGGACGTACTCGCAGAGCGACGAGCGCGCGCGGCCAGCGACGAGCCCTGTCCCATAGAAGCGCGTGATCCAGGCGAGCACGGTCCCGCGCCGCACGTGCGCGTCGAGCTGGTCCCATCGTTCGTGGTACGCGCGCAGCAAATCGTCCGGCGAAATGACGGCGAAGTCCTGCGCGCCCCACTCGAGCACCATGCCCTTGTGCCCCGCGGACCAGAGGATCGCGTTGACCGAGAGCTCGGCGTCGCCCGAGACCGTCGGCGGGCGCCAGCCGGGGATCACCGCGCTGAGCCACGAAATCAACTCGCCTCGCGCGTGGGCGAGCTTGAGCGAGTCCCACACGGACGCGACCTCGGTGCTGCGCGCGAGGACCGCGGGGCTGGTCCATCGGTGCTCGTTTCCGTGGGCGTCTTTGAGCACGATCGACGCGCCTGCAGAGCGCACCGCGGCGTGGGCGATCGCGGCGATGCGCTCGAAATTCGAGCTCTGCACGGGTCCGTCTCCGACGCCCTCGAGCTGCCGCGAGAGTGACCGGAGCTGCTCGTCGATCACGCGATAGGCGGACTCTGCGCGAATGCGCGCGTCGTACCCTCGCCGCGCGAACTCGTCGAGCCCCGTGCGCAGCGCCTTCACGCGCTCGACGAAGGCCCGCACATCCACGGTCGTCGGCGGCACGGGCTCGTGCTCGGGAAACAGCACGAACCACAGCGCGGCCCCTCGCTCGACCTGCGCGAGCGCGCGCTCGACCGGGTCGACGCCGCTCGTCGGGCCCGAGATCGCCGCGTTCGAATGTGCGGTCCGCGGGCTCTTCCATTGGCCCTGGGCGCGCGCACGGCCGTCTCCCTCGGGCGCCGAGGGCTCGGCGACCTCGAGGATCGCGCCTTCGGTTGCGGGCGGAGGCTCGCTCGGACGAGTCACTGCGAGCGCGAGTGTCCCTCACTGCGCGAGCGGTGACAAAGCGGGTTCGAACGGATGTGCGGAGGTGCGGGTGTGCGGTCGCACAAACGCTGTACGCGAACCCTCGATCGAGAACAGAGTGCGCTCGATGGCCCTCGCCGACGCAGCCGGAGGACTCTGGCGCTCTGTTTCGTTTCACCCCGCAGCGACCGCCGTCTTTCACGGGGCGCTCGTCGCCGTCACGGTGGCTCTCTTGAAGAAGCGCCCGATCGCGAGCCCGCGAGACGCGATCGTACGTTGTGCGCAATGGACGCTGATGCTCCTCGGGCTCGTGGCGTTCGCCGCGGTGTCTTCGGGGGACTTCTTCTTCGCGTTCAACCTCTTGTCCCACGCGGTGTTCGCGCACGCGCCCGTGCTCGGCGCGTACGTCGCGTTCGTGCTCGTGCCGCGCCCGTGGAAGCTCATTTGGTCGCTGATTTCGCTGACCCTCGTCGCGATCATGATCGACGCCTTCGTGGTCGAACCCACGTCGCTCACCGTCCGCCGCGAGACGATCACGAGCGACAAGCTGCGGCGGCCCTTGCGCGCGGTGGTGTTGGCAGACCTGCAGTTCGACGTGTTCGACGAGCACACGAAATCAGCGCTGCGCCTCGCGATGCGCGAGCGGCCCGACGTCCTCTTGCTCCCTGGGGACTTCGTGCAGCGCACGCGGCGGCGCGGCGGCGACGCGGTCCGTCGCGAGGCCAACGCGTTTCTGCGAGAGATTCACTTCGGCGCGCCGCTCGGGGTGTACGCGGTCGAGGGCAACGTCGAGTGGGAGCCGGGGTGGGAGGGGCTCTTCGAGGGGCTCACCGTGCACACGTTTTCAAACGTGCAGCGAATCGAGGGAGAAGAGCTCGTGGTGACGGGCATGGGCCTGCGGGAGTCCGCCAACGGATCGCAGGTGATCGAGGGGGCCTCGGGGGCGGGGCGCGGGAGATTTCACATCGCGATCGGGCACGCGCCGGACTTTGCGATGGGCGACGTGCGCGCGGATCTGTTGGTGGCGGGGCACACGCACGGAGGGCAAGTGCAGCTGCCGATCGTGGGGCCGCTGCTGACCCTGAGCGGCGTCCCCCGCGAGTGGGCCGCGGGAAACAGGGCGATCGCGCTCTCGGGAGGTCGAACGCTGATCGTCTCGCGGGGCGTGGGGCACGAGCGCGGGTCCGCGCCGAGGCTGCGTTTTCGCTGCAAGCCCGAGGTCGTCGTGATCGAGCTTCGCCCGCGGGGATAACGGCTCGACGGGCGCAACGGACCCTTGCGACGGATGAACGCGCGTCGTACGAGCGTCGGTCACGAACGTCATGCCGTACACACCCCGCGAAATCGAGCCCAAGTGGCAGTCACGCTGGAAGGCCGAGCGCGCCTTCGCGACCGATCAAGACGCGAGCAAGCCCAAGTACTACGTGCTCGACATGTTTCCGTACCCGTCGGGCGCGGGGCTTCACGTGGGGCACTGCGAGGGGTACACGGCGACGGACGTCCTCGCGCGATACAAGCGAGCGAAGGGATTTCGTGTGCTGCACCCGATGGGGTGGGACGCGTTCGGGTTGCCCGCGGAGGACTTCGCGATCAAGCACGGCGTGCATCCTCACGATCGCACGCAAGAGTCGATCGGGAATTTCAAGCGACAGATCAACTCGTTGGGGTTCAGCTACGACTGGGAGCACGAGGTCGACACGACTTCGCCCGAGTACTACCGCTGGACGCAGTGGATCTTCTTGCAGCTCTTTCACAAGGGCTTGGCGTACCAAGACGAGATCGCAGTGAATTGGTGTGCGGCGCTCGGGACCGTGCTCGCCAACGAAGAGGTGAAGAACGGCCGCAGCGAGCGCGGCGATCACCCCGTCGAGCGCGTGATGCTGCGCCAGTGGATGCTCAGGATCACGGCGTACGCGGATCGGTTGCTCGATGATCTCGAGGGGCTCGACTGGCCGACGAGCACGATGGTGATGCAGCGCGAGTGGATCGGCCGCAGCGAGGGCGCCGAGATCACGTTCGCCACTGAAATCGCTGGCGAGACGATCACGGTGTTCACGACGCGACCGGACACGCTGTTCGGCGCGACGTACATGGTGCTCGCGCCCGAGCACCCGCTGGTCGACAAGCTCACGACGACCGAGCAGCGCGAGAGCGTGCAGAAGTACGTTCATGCGGCGAAGAACAAGAGCGACCGCGAGCGGCAAGAGGCCCTCGGCGCGAAGAAGAAGACAGGGGTCTTCACGGGCGCGTACGCGATCAACCCGGTCAACGGCGCGAAGGTTCCCGTGTGGATCGCGGACTACGTGCTGTGGGGCTACGGCACGGGCGCGATCATGGCGGTGCCCGCGCACGACCAGCGCGACTACGAGTTTGCCCAGGCTTTTTCGCTGCCGATCGTGCAGGTGATCGCGCCGAAGGGCGGAGGCACCATGCCCGACGGAGCTGCGTACGAAGTGAGCGGCGACGACGCGGTGATGGTCAACTCGGGAGCGTTTACGGGGCTCTCGAGCAGCGACGGCAAGAAGAAGATCGTCGCGGAGCTCGCGGACAAGGGCGTGGCGAAGCCCACGGTGAACTACAAGCTCAGGGACTGGGTCTTCTCGCGGCAGCGCTACTGGGGCGAGCCGATCCCGATTTATTTTCCCGTCGAGATGGAGCGCGCGGACGGCGATCCGCGCAAGGGCGACGCGCACACGATTCGTTACGACCAGCCCATCGCCGTGCGCGAAGAAGAGCTGCCGCTTCGCTTGCCGCCGGCGACGGACTTCAAGCCGAGCGGCGATCCGCTGGGCCCGCTCGCGAAGCTCAAGGACTGGCGGTTCTTTCAGAAGGACGGAAAGTGGTTCGCGCGCGAGACCAACACGATGCCGCAGTGGGCGGGGTCGTGCTGGTACTACCTGCGCTTTCTCGACCCGAAGAATCACGAGCACATCTTTTCGAGTGACCTCGAAAAATCCTGGATGAACGTGGATCTGTACGTGGGCGGCGCCGAGCACGCGGTCCTGCACTTGTTGTACGCGCGCTTCTGGCACAAGGTGCTCTACGACCTCGGCAAGGTGACGACGAAGGAGCCCTTCGCGAAGCTGCGCCACCAGGGCATGGTCCTCGGCGAAGTCGAGTACACAGGCTGGAAGGTCGACGGCGACTGGATCAGCGCGAAGGACGTCGGAGCCGAGGTCGAGCCCACCAACGAACGCCCTGGAATTTGGGCGGCGGTAAAGAAGGGCTCCGGGCTCGCGCAGGCGGTCAAGCTCGTCGAGTCGCAGGTGAAGAAGGCGGGCGAGGGCTTCGTGCTGAGCGACGCTCCGTCGATCGTGGTCGACGCGCGCGCGCACAAGATGTCCAAGGCGCGCGGCAACGTGATCAACCCGGACGACGTCGTCGCCGAGCACGGCGCGGACGCGCTGCGCGGGTACGAGATGTTCATGGGTGACTTCGAGCAGGCAAAACCCTGGGACACCCGCGCCATCAAGGGCATCACGCGCTTCGTGAACAACGTGTGGGCGATCGTGTTCGAGCCGAAGGAGAGCGAGGGGGATGTCCACCAGAAGCTCAGGCACAAGACGATCAAGCTGGTGGGCGAGCGGATCGAGACGTTCAAGTTCAACACGGCGATCTCGTCGTTGATGGAGTACGTCTCGGCGCTGCAAGCGAAGGGCGCGACCAAGGCCGACCGAGAGGCGCTCGTGCAGTTGGTGGCTCCGTTTGCGCCGCACCTCGCGGAGGAGTGCTGGGAGCAGCTCGGGCACAAAGAGATCGTGTGCAAGCAATCGTGGCCGAGCTACGACGAGGCGCTCACGGTCGACGACGTGCTCGTGATCCCCGTGCAAGTGAGCGGCAAGATGCGCGGCACCGTCGAGGTCGCGCGCGACGCCACCGAAGAGCACGTGAAGGCGCTCGCGATGGAGGTCGACAACGTGAAGAAGGCCCTCGAGGGAAAGACCCTCGTGAAGGTGATCTGGGTCCCGGGGAAGATGCTGAACCTCGTGGTGAAGTAGGGGCCCTCACCCCCGCTGCCGCGCGCCCCTCTCCCGCGGCACCGCGGGAGAGGGGCTTTGAATTCATGGGCGTTGTAGAGGGGGGCTGTGCTCGTGCCGCTGACACGCGTCGGGCGACGCTCGCTGTTGCGTGGCGACTCCGTCTCGGTCCCACAAGTCGCTCTGGCGCTGCGACTCCGTCTCGGTCCCACAAGCCCCTCTCCCGCGACGAAGCGCGGGAGAGGGGCGCGCGGCAGCGGGGGTGAGGCCCGTCACAACCCCGGCTGCGCACGAGCATCTCAGTCACGCCATGACTCTGCTCGATCGCAGCGCGCTTCGCGACGCGGCGCGGTTGCTAGATGCGCGCACGCGAGCGCTGCGCACGGGGCCGGCGCGGCCGACGGGGCGCTATGTGCTCTATTGGTGCACAACCGCGCTTCGGGCTGAAGAAAACCCCGCGTTCGAGCGCGCGCTCGTGGCGGCGCACAAGCTGGATCAACCGCTCGTCGTGTATCACGGGCTCTCGACGCGCTACGCGCACGCGAACGACAGGATCACGGGGTTCGTGCTCGAGGGAGAGGCTGCGTTGCGGCGCGCGTTCGAGTCACGTGGAGCGCGCTACGTGTTCGCGCTCGACCGCGGAACCTCTCGGACGAAATGGCTCGATCGCGTCGCGGACGGCGCGAGCGTGGTCGTCACGGATGACTTTCCTGTGTACGACGTGCGCGGGTGGGTCGAGCGATTCGCCGAGCGGTTCGACGGGCCGGTGCTGTCGGTGGACGCGGCGTGCGTGGTTCCGATGCGGAGCCTCGGGCGCGGGTACGAGCGCGCGTTTGCCTTTCGCCAGCGAGTCTCGCGGCTGTGGAAGTCGCTCATCGAGCCCATCGCGGCGCTGCCGCTGCCCCGCGGGCTCGAGCACACAGAATCAACCCTGGACGAGCTCGACACCGTGATCGACCCGAGCGCGATCAGCGACCTCGTCGCGGCGCTGCCGATCGATCACACGGTCCCGCGGAGCGACGTTCTCCGCGGGGGAATCGACGCGGCGCTCGCGCGATGGACGGCGTTTACCAAGGAGCCCGGCTCGTCCATCAGCTCGCCCATCGACGAGTACGACGCCAGGCGCAACGACGCGCTCGAGGACGACGGCGTCTCGCGCATGAGCGCGTACCTGCACTGGGGCATGATCTGGGCCGGGAGGCTGGCGCGCGAAGCGATGGCGCGGGACACCGACGGCGCTGACAAGTGGGTCGACGAGCTGCTCGTGTGGCGCGAGCTCGCGTGGCACTTCTGCGCGCACAACCCGGGCTACGCGGACGTCGCGACGGCGATCCCGAAGTGGGCGAGAGAGACGCTCTCGCAGCGAGCGCAGCCGATGTTCGCGCCGACGGAGCTCGCGATGGAGCTCGGCGAGACGGGAAACGCGCTCTGGGACGGCGCGCAAAGGAGGCTCCGTCGCGACGGATACCTCCACAACAACCTGCGAATGACCTGGGGAAAACAGATCGTCGCGTGGGTTCACGACCCCGCCAAGGCCCTGGCGATCCTCGAGTCGCTCAATCATCGCTACGCGATCGACGGCCGCGATCCCGCGAGCTACGGGGGCTTGCTCTGGACGATGGGCCAGTTCGATCGCCCTCACCCACGCACCGATGACTTCGGAACGGTCCGCCCTCGCGACACCAAGACCCACGCCAAGCGATTGAACGTCGCCTCGTACAGCGCGCGCGGCCTCGATCGACACCGAGACCTCGGGCGCGTGCTCGTCGTGGGCGCGGGCCTCTCGGGCGCGGCGTGCGCGCGGACCCTCTTCGACGCGGGCGTCGACGTCACGGTGATCGACAAGGGCAAGAGCGTCGGCGGTCGCGCGGCCTCGCGTCGCGTGGAGGGACACACGTTTTCACACGGGGCTCCGGTGCTGCACGGGAGCGCGCTTCGCTTCGGTCGGTGGCTCGCGCTGCTCGAAGAGGACGGGCTCGTCACCCGGCACGAGCACGGCGCGAAGGCGCGCAAGCCGCTGACACATGTCGTGAAGCGACTGCTCGCGCCGCTGCAAGAGCGCGTTCGATGCGACGTTCGCGCGACGCACATCGAGAAGACCGCGACGGGCTGGATCGTGACCGACGCCGAGGGACGCACGTACGCGTGCGAGCGGCTCGTCGTGTCCGCGCCTGCGCCCCAAGCGGCCGCGCTCGTCGGCACCAGTATTCGAGACGGCGTCGCTTCGATCGACGAGGACGCGCGCGCGAGGCTCGCGTCCGTGCGGTACGCGCGAAGGCTCGTCGCGATGGCGCTCTGCGAGGCGGGCGAAGCGACGGGAGCGCCGTTCGACCGCGGGATCGAGGGCGACGC
Organism: Myxococcales bacterium; assembly: GCA_016793325.1. GTDB lineage: Bacteria > Myxococcota_A > Polyangia > Polyangiales. The sequence goes on from JAEUKI010000067.1 coordinate 108,466, forward strand.
GATCGTGTCGCGGATCACGGTCCAGGCGATCGAGCACGAGGGTCGCGCGAGGGTGGCGATCGTCGCTCACGCGAGCGACGCGTACACCGAGGCGCGCTACGACGAGGGCGAAGACGGCCCGTGGTCCGAGGCGCTCATCGAGCGCGCGCGGACGATCGTCGGAGCCGGCGCGCTCGTCGCGAGCGGACAGAAGCGCTGGCGCTATGCGCGACCGAGCGACGCGCGGGCGAGCGCCGATGGGCGGCCGTTTGTCGCGCTCGATCGAGGCGAGACGCTCTTCGCGATCGGCGACGGCGTGCATCGAAGTGATCACGGCTACGACGCGGAGGCCGCGTGGGAGAGCGGCGCGGCGCTCGCTTCGTGGATGATGGCTCGACGCGCCGAGCGCGCGGCGCCGAGCGAGCGAGCGAGAGGCGAGGCCGCAGAATGAACCGCGGTTCAGCGCCGAGCGCCGCGGGTGAAGAGCTCCGCGTGGACGCGTGCGTGATCGGGGCGGGGTTCGGGGGGCTGAGCGCGGCGCTCGCGCTCGCCGAACGAGGCGCGAAGGTGCTCTTGTGCGAGTCGCTGAAGTACCCGGGCGGGTGCGCGAGCACGTTCGTGCGCGGCGGATGTCGCTTCGAAGCGGGCGCGACGCTGTTCTCGGGGTTCGACGAAGGGCAGCCTTTTCGCACGTGGATCGATCGTCACGCGATGGACGTCACGGTCGATCCGATCGATCCGATGGTCGAGCTTCGCACGGGCGCGATGACGCTCGCCGTCGGCCGCGAGCGGTCGTCGTTGATCGACGCGTTTTGCGCGATGCCGGACGCGCCCGTCGACGCGCTTCGTCGCTTCTTCACCGAGCAGCGCGCGGTCGCGGACGCGCTGTGGGCGCTCTTTCGCGAGCCAGCGCTGCTGCCGCCGCTGAGCGCGAGGGCGCTCGTGGCGCACATCGCGAGGCTCCCTGCGTACGCGCCGATCCTGCGCGTGATCGGGCGCTCGGTGCGCTCGGTGCTCGCGCGGCACGAGCTCGAGGGGTTCGAGCCCTTGCGGCAGTTCTTGGACGCCGTTCTGCAGATCACCGTGCAGACCGCGAGCGACGACGCGGAGGCTCCCTTCGGGCTCTCTTCGATGGACTACTATTTTCGCGGGACGGGGCACGTTCGAGGCGGGATCGGCTCGCTCGCGAGCGCGATGGTCACGGCGATCGAGCGCTCGGGCGGGAGCGTTCGAATGACCGACCGCGTGAGCGCGATCGAGCGTGACCGCGACGGCTGGATCGTGCGCTCGCGACGCGGAACAACGCGGGCCACGCACGTGATCGCCAACGTGTTGCCCGAGGCGCTCGAGGGGCTTCGACGCGAGCGGTATCGCGAGACCGCAGAGCTCGCCGAGCTCGTGGCCAACGGCTGGGGCGCGGCGATGCTGTACCTCGTGATCGAGGACGATCCGTCGCTTCCTTCGCAGGCGAAACACTACGAGCTCGTGCACGACCCGTCGCGTCCGTTCACCGATGGAAACCACGTGTTCGTCTCGCTCTCGTCGCGGGACGAGACCGAGCGCGCGGGCCCTGGACAGCGGACGGCGACGTGCTCGACGCACGTGTACGCGGCGCGGCTGCGCGCGATGACGAGCGATCAGCAGCGCGCGTACATAGAGCGCGTTCAGGACGCGATGAGGTGCACGATGCGCGCGAGGGCGAGCGACGTGTACGAACGAACGAAGCGCGAAGAGACCGCGTCGCCGAGGACGTTCGAGCGCTTCACGGGGCGGCCCGGGGGGTACGTGGGGGGCGTTCCGAGGCGCGTAGGGCTCGCGCAATACGGGCGGTTGTGGCCGACGGAGCTCGAGCGCGGATTGTGGCTGGTGGGCGACAGCGTGGGCCTCGGGCAGAGCACGCTCGCGACGGCGCTCACGGCGATACGGACGGTCGACTCCATCGCGAAATCAGGGTGAAGATCGCGCCGACGATCGCCCCCGTCGCGAGCCCCGCGAGGTGCGCGGTCCCCGAGACCCCTGGAACGAGCTGATCCATCACCGTCTGCACGGTGAAGAGCAGCACGAGCACGACGAGCTCGCGTCGTCCGCGGGGCGTCGCGCGGAGCTCTTTGTCGACGACGACCGCCGCGAGCACCGCGCCGCCGAGCGCGAAGATGCTCCCCGACGCGCCGACGAGCACCGTCGGACGCAGCGGGTCCGCGAAGCGCGCGACCGCGAGTCCGCTCGCCGCCGCGGCGAGGAGGTAGATCACGACGGTGCGAATTCGTCCGTAAAATGCCTCGCAAAACTGACCAAACGAGTTGAACGCGAGGAGGTTGAAGAGCAAGTGCAGCGCGCCCGCGTGCAGAAGGCCGTGGGTGAAGAGCTTGGGCCACGCGCTTCGAACGTCGCCCAGCACCGTGAAGTCCGCCGTGAGCAGGCCGCCCGAGCGCACGAGGTGCTCGGGGTCGTAGGGGCTGCCTCGCCACGAGAGCCACCCGTAGACGAGCACGAGCGCGACGCTCCAGCCGACCGTGAGCCACGGCGTGTTCGAGCGGCCTTCGAGCGGCGCGATCACCGCGAGCGCGCGCGCTTCGGCGCGCAGGCGCTTCACGAGGTCGGCGAGCGATTCCGAGTGGAGCGACGCGGTGCGAGGCGGCGCCTCGCGGAGCACGCGCGAGAGGGTCTCGAGCGAGTGAACGGCGGCGGGGTGCTTGGCGTTGCTGGAGATTCCCTCGCGGATCTCGTGTTGGGCGCGCTCGAGGTCGCCCGCGCAAAACAGCGCGAGCGCGCGGAGGGCGTGGGGCTCACCGGGCGCGAGGTACGCGGCGAGGGCGCGGCTCGCCTCGAACGCGTGCTCACGATCCCCGAGGTACGCGAGCGAGAACGCGACGAGCAGCGACTTGCGATCGGGGTCGTTGATCGTCGGGTCGAGCGCGGTCACCTCGGTGATCGTTCGGACGAGGGACTCGGGCGTCGGGTCGAGCAGCGCCACCGCGCGCAGGTGCAAGAGCCCCATGCCCATCGCGTAGAAGAGCGGGCGATCTTCGGCGGAGGCCATCGCGTCGAACACCGCGCGCGCGTTGCCGCGGTTGTGCTCGACGATGAGCGCGAGCGCCCGGGCGACTTCGGGCTGACCTTCTGCGATCGACTCGATTTCGTGTGCTGGCACCTCGCGCCCCTCGCGCAGCGCGAGCACCGTGCGGAGCACCCGCGGCTGCGCGCGGTTTCGCGCGGACGGGTGGAGGATGGCCGAGAGCACGGCGAACAGCGTCGCGACGGGCTTGTTCGCGAGCCGCGCGGCGCGTTGGCCCTGGCGCTCGAACCACTGCGGCAAGAGCACGAGCGCCGAGAGCGCGCCGAACGCGAAGACGCCGGTGAGGGGGCGCGTGCTCGGGACGATCGCCGCGGCCGCGGTTACGACGAGGACGAGCGCGAGCGCGATCCACCAGTCGGCGAGCTGGCGAAAGCGCCGTACCGCGGCGAAGCGCGCCGCGTAGATCGCGAGCGAGACGAGCGTGACCACGAGCAACGGAGTCGACAGCGCGCTTGGCGGCACGGCGCGGACGGTAGCGCATCGGGCGCGCTCGGGTGGAGAGAGGATCAGAGGGTGTTGGAGTGGGATTTCGGCCTTTTGCTGCAGATCTGCGTCGACCATCGGCGTCAGCGCTTCTTGCAATAGCGCTGCTATTGCTGCGAATCGCTTCCTTGCTGGTCTCGCAGCTCCTTGCAAAAGTCTCGAACTTCCACTCCAACACCCTCTCAGTCGCGATTCAGCGACGACAAAACGAGGACGCGTCGAAGCGCTCGTACACGCCTCCGTCATCGCGAGGAACGAGCGGGCTCGATGGGCACGCTCCGATGGGAGGCGCGTCGAGCACGCGCGGCTCGAGCACCGCGCGCACGAGCGAGAAGTGGACGCCGATGCTGTAGCGGCCGAGGGGCTGACGGCACCCAACGATCTGGCGGCAGAGGCCATCCGCGTTAGGCAAGTCGCTGTACGCAGCGACGATGAGTCCGATGCGGTCTGGTTCGGGCTCAGTACCAAACGAGGGGAGCAGCGTTTGCGTCGTGATCGCGCCGCCGAGATTGCCGACGCGGCCCGCTTCGTCGCTGAGGTTGACGGCGAACTGCGCAGACTCGATCGCCCAATCTCGGATCGAGGGGCCGCCGTCGATGAACGGCAGGTGAATCTCGTCCGCGAACCGCGCGCGCAACACACCGCGGTGGATTCGTCCTACGCCGTCGCGAACGATGGGCCGCGTTGGGTCGTCACCAAGCACCGCGCGCCGCGCGACTGCGTAGCGCTGATCCACAAACGTCGCCGAGCAGGCCCCCGCATCAGGGGCCGAGTACAGCGGAACGGCTCGCACGACGCGCACCGCGACGAGCTCGTCGCTCTCGAGGCTGTCCACGCCGGACACCTGCACGACGAGCGCGGCTTGTCCCTGGCGGTACGCACGCGCGACGTATCTTCGCGCGCCCACTCCTTCGAAATCAGCAGCACGAAACGTGTCGAGCGCGTCCACAAGGCTCGGGAGATTGTTGTCTACGCCGCCCCGACAACTTCGGCCCACGCAGCCTCGACGCGCGCAAGTTCCGTCGCGCGACACAAAGGAACCCGCGCAGTTGTTTTCGCAGTCGAGCGCCGACACGAAGTCACCGACATCGCACGCACCGAAGTCGAATTCGTCGTTGAACCGCCCATCCAGATCGAAGCCCGCGATCGGCGTGGTCGCATCCGCTGGCGTCTCATCCACCGTCATCTCGCTCACGGCGTACGTGAGCGTTCGCCCCGATCCCCACTGTGGCGGCGCGGTGTTGCGCTCGGGCCACACTGGCGTCGAAAGTTCACAGCGCGTTTCGGGCGGCGCCACGACGTCGAGCGCCAACCCCGCGTCGGTTTGCCGAGGCGCCTCGCACCCCGCGCACACAACAAAGCCCACAGCAGCAATCACCCCACGATTTGCGATCGTTCCCATAGGCCCAGTGTGCAGCAATCGGCGCGCCGTCGTTCGTTGCGCGCAGGGCGCACACGAGGCCACAATGAACGCTCGCGCGGCGAGCGGTTCGTCGCGCGGTGCAGCGATGCTGCGATTGGAGTTTCTCTGATGAAGAGGCTGTGGATTGTCCTCGCGCTGGCCGCGCTCTCGCCTGCTTGCAAGCGGTCGGGCGGCGACGGCACGCACGGGAGCGCGTCCGAGCACGCGCTTCGCGAGATGACCGTGGACGAGCTCTCGCGCATGATCGAAGGCGGCGAGCGCGTGGCGGTGTTCGACGCCAACGGGCGCCCTCGCTACGAAGAAGGGCACATTCCTGGAGCGCGGTACGTCGGGCACGACCCGGTCACGGCCGCGGTGTTGCCCGAGGATCGCGCGACCAAGCTCGTGTTCTATTGCTACAACGAGCGGTGAACGGCGTGCCATACGGCCGCGCGGCAGGCTGCCGCGCTCGGATGGACCAACGTCTATGTCCTCCCCGCGGGGATCGTCGGATGGACGCGTGCGGGAAAGCGCGTCGTGACAGGAGGGAATCCCACCTGAACTCCCTCGACGTCCGCGGCTGAACGCTCGGTGAAGGGGGAGACGCGCTCGGGTGAGTACGCTTACAAGCGTTGCGCCCGCGCAACCGTTGGCGCGAAGATTGAAACACTCGCCATCTCGATGCGCCACCTGCTCGTCACCACCGTCGCGGCGTCGTTGATTCTGTGTGTCTCGCCCGCGCACGCCCAACAAGCGGCGACGCAGCCCAGCGCGGTCGACGCTGCGCCCGCGGGACCGCAGCCCACACAATCAACAAACCCCGCGCAACCCACGCAATCGACGCAGGGCGCGACGCCGAGCTACCCGTGGGGAGGCCCCACGACCACGACCGCGACTGCGACCACGACGGTGGCGGCTCCAGCGACGGGCGCGAACACCACGACGACGCTCGGGCCCATGCGAGTCGATCCTGGGTTGCCCCCGCCCGAGCCTCGTTGGGTGCTGCCGCAACGACAGTTCTACGGGTGGCAGTTTCTGCTCATGGACGCGGTGGCGCTGGGGCTGGCGGCGGGGGCGATTCCTGCGACGGACGCAGCGGAGGGAGGCCTGCTCGCGGCGGCGTTTACGCTCGGCGCGTTCAGCGGCCCGATCGTTCACTGGGCGCACGGCCACGGAGGACGCGGGTTCGGCAGCTTGGGCATCCGCGTCGGATTGACGGGCGTCATGCTGCTCATCGGGCTCCCCATCGACGCGATCCGAGCCACGTCGATTTCGGGCTCGGGCTTCGGGATCTCCGTGAGCTCGCGACCGCTCGACGGCGGAGCGATGGGCGTGCTCGGGACGATCGGATTTCTCACCGCGTCGATCGTCGACGCCGCGGCGCTCGCGTTCGACACGATCCCGCCGACGCAGCAAACCACGCGGGCCTCGCAGCCCGTCGCGCGACGACGACCCAGCGTACTCTGGACGCCCTTCGCGAGCGCGCACCGCACCAACACCGGGATGACCCTCGGCGTGAGCGGTCTGTTCTGAGCGCTCGCTGCGCGCCCGACGCGGTGCAGCTCGAATCGACCGAAGGGGGCATCGGCGTCGATCCGCGCGGCGCGCTACGATCGCCGTGATGAACCGAGCGTCCGCTCCCTGGCTCACTTCGCTCGCTGCGCTCGCGCTGAGCACGCTCGCGCCGCGCGCCGCGATGGCGCAGTGGTACGACCCGACGCCGCTGCTCGCGTCGCTGCGGCCGCAAGCGCGCGCGCAGCTGCCGGCGAGCGCGGGGCTCGCGAGGCTCGACAACGTTCCGCTCTATGACCTCGAGCTCGACGTCAACCCCGAGGCGCTGACGTTTCGCGTGCGCGAGGAGCTCTATTTCACCAACACCGAAGCGGTCGCGCTCGAAGAGCTCGTGTTTCGACTCTACGCGAACAGCTCGCGGCGCGGCGCGCAAGGCGCCGTGGTCTTGCCGCCGTTGCGCATGTCCCGCGGCGGCTGTCGAGACGAGCGCGGCGCGACGATTCCCTGCACGGTCAACGCAGAGTCGAGCGGCGTGATCTCCGTGCGACCGTCGCAGGCGCTCGCCGCGGGATCTCGAATTCGTGTGTGGATCGAAGTCGACGGGCGGCTCGACTCGATCGACTCGTCGCGGACCAACCTCCTCGCGCAAGGCATGGAGTCTCTGCAGTCGGTCACCCAGTCGAGCGACCCGAGCTCGGCGAGCGCGGCGGACTACGGCCTCCTCGCGATGGGCGACGGCATCGCGTGCCTCGCGCAGTGGTACCCGGTGCTCGCCCCGCGCCGCGCCGGTCAATGGGTCCGCGACGACCGAGGAACGCTCGGCGACCTCGGCAGCGACGAGCTCTCGCACGTCCGCGCGCGGGTGAGCTTTCCCGACGGGTACAAGATCGTGACCACGGGCGTGACCGTGCGCGACACGGTCGGGGCCTCGCAGGTGATCGCCGTCGGCGGCGCCGGACAAGACGCGGGCGCCACCATCATGCGCAACCCGCGCAGGACCCACGAAATCGCCGCGGCGATGGTGCGAGACTTCACGGTGCTCGCGTCGCGCACGTGGGTTGCGCTCGAGCGCAGGGTGGGCGACGTCACCGTGCGATCGCACGTGCTTCCTGGAGAACAAGCGGCGGGACAGAAGGTCCTCGACGCCGCCGCGGGCTCGCTCGAAGTGTACGAGCGGCGCTTCGGTCCGTACCCGTACGCGGACCTCGACGTGTGCGAAGCCGCGGTCGTGGGCGGCGCAGGCGGCGTCGAGTTCGCGGGGCTCGTGACGGTCGCGAGCATGTTCTATCGCGACCCGTCGCAGTCGGGCGGAGAGCTCGCGCAGCTGCTCCAGCAGTTTACCGGCGGCGGGAGCGGCTTCGACATCAACGCCTCGCGCGAGACGATGCTCGAGTTCGTCACGGCCCACGAGGTCGCGCACCAGTACTGGCACGGCCTCGTCGGAAGCGACTCGCGCGATCACCCGTTCGTCGACGAGGCGCTCGCGCAGTACAGCGCGATCATCTACCTCGAAGAGCGCTACGGCCGCGCGCGCGCCCAGCGCGACGGCGACGCCAACGTCAAGAACAACTACCACTTGATGCGCGCGCTCGGGATGGCCGATCAGCCCGTCAATCGCGCGGTGTCCACGTTTCGAACGCCCCTGTCCTACGCGGGGATCGTCTACGGAAAGGCCCCGTACTTCTACGAAGCCGTCCGTCGCGCGCTCGGCGATCAGGCGTTCTTCCTCGCGCTGCAGCGGTACGTCCGAGACAACGCGTTTCGCGTCGCGGCGCCCAACGCCATCGTCGACGCGCTCGCGCTCGGCGCAGGAAACCTCCAAGGCCGCGCGGCCACGACGCAGTCGAACCGAATCCGCGCGCTCGCGCGGCGGTGGCTCGAAGAGTCCCGCGGCGACGACGACCTCGGCCGCGTCTCGCTCGGCGTGCTCACCGCGCGCATGATGGGCGAGACCAACCCCGCGCGCATCCGAGAGATGGACCAGATGTTCACGATGCTCGAGCGCACTGGCCTCTTGCGCGCGCTCCTCGGCGGCGGCTCGGGGGGCGGGATCAGCGCGCTGCTCAACAGCGGCTCGGGCGGAGGCTCCAGCGGAGGGCTCGGGGGGCTCGGCGGGCTCTTGAATCAAGGCGCCAATAATCAATCGGGCGCTGGCGGCGCTGGCGGTTCGGACGCGATGCTGCGAGAGCTCATGCGCGCCCTCGGCGGCAACGGGGGCTTGGGCGGGCTCGGAGGGCTGCTCAACGGCGGCTCGGGCGGAGGTTCGGGCGGCGGTACACGTGGCCGCGGGCGCCCGTCGGGCCGGGGAACCAGCGGATCGAGCGGCGGCGAGGCCGAGGACATCATGAACTTGCTGCGGCAGTTTATGCAGTGAGACGAGGTCGACGGGGTCACCGCCCCGAGCGTCCCCCCTCGAAATTGGCGCCGCTGCCACAGGATCGCGTACCGTCTCCCACCGACCGCTCCGATGGCTGAACGCAACGACAACGACGAGAAGACAGCATTCGTCCTGTCGTTGCCTCGCAAAGTGACCGAGCTCCGCGCGACGCTGGGAACCATCGTGGCCGACACGCGCTCGTCTCGGATGCGCGACGAGCTGCGCCGACGGCTGCACGCGCTCTACACGAGCGCGCGTGGGTTCGGGCTTCTCTCGCTGAGCGAGGGGCTTCGCGAAGGCATCGCGCACCTCGACGCGCTCCGCGCGAGCGCGGCGCTCGGACAGCGGGACCTCGACACGCTCGGCGAGTTCATCGCGTCGCTCTCGACGTTGGCGCAGCGCGATTTGCCCGAGCGACCCGAGCTCTTCGAGCGGCCGAGAGACCGCGGGCCCGCGGCGCTCCAGTCGTCCAAGCCCACCGGTGATTCGGTGCTCACGCCCATCACCGCGAGCACGGCTCCGAGCGAGCGCAGCGGTCCTGCGTCGGTTGCGCCGCCAGCGAACGCGACGAGCGGTCAGCGCGCGCCGAGCGTGAGGCCTCCTGCGTTCAACGCGGGAGCGCCCGTTGGGGTGCTCGTCGTGGGCGGCGCGGGGCTGCTCAGCGAAGTGCGCCGCGCCTCGCCCAAGGACGCAGAGATCACCGCGGTGCGAACGCTCGCAGAGGCCGTCCTCGCCGCGCGAGACGCGTCGCCGGACGTGATCGTCGCCGAGAGCGTTCAACCTGCGGACGGCGTCGGGATCGTGGCCGCGCTCCGCGGCGATCCGCTGACGGATTTCATCCCCGTGATCGTCGTGGCCTCGCCCGCCGAGCGCATCGACGACGCGGCGCTCAAGCAGCAGGGCGTGTTCGATACGCTGACGACGCCGATCAATCCCGCGCAGCTCGGGCGGGCGATCGCGCGCGCGGTCGAGACGCTGCTCCGCCCGTCGATGCCGCCGCCTTCGTTCGGCGACCTCACGCTCGAAGAGCTCACCAAGGCGCTGCAAGACGAGATCCGCCGAGGGCTCATGGGGGCCGCAGGGCCCGCGGCGGGCAACGCGCGCGTTCCGCTCGGACAAGGAACAGAGGTCCTCGCGGCGACGTGGGAGGCCATCGCGCGCGTTCGCGAGGTCGTCGCGCGACGCACCCATGGCCGCGTGCGCTTCGAGATGCCCTCGGCGCCGCTCGGGATGGGCGGAGCGCACGTCTTGGCCGTCGGCGACGACGACGAAGCGCTGCCCGAACAAGAGGGCGACGACCCGCTCCCCGCGCGACGAGCCCTTGTCGTCGACGACGAGCCCAACGTCGTGTGGTTCTTCGCCAACCTGTTGCGCGAAGCAGGCATGGACGTCGTCGAATGCACCGACGGCGCTCAAGCGCTGCGCGACGCGCGACGCGCGCGGCCCGACGTCGTCATCTCGGACATCCTGATGCCCGGGATGGACGGCTTCACGCTGTGCCGAGCGATCCGCCGCGACGTGTCCATTCGCTACACGCCCGTGGTCTTGCTCTCGTGGCGCGAAGACTTGATCACGCGCATGCGAGAGCTCGGCGCGCAGGCGCAGGGCTACCTCCGCAAAGAGTCCAAGGGCGAGGCGATCCTCGCCCGCGTGCGCAGCGTGCTGCGGCCGCGCGTTCGACTGCTTCGTCGCATCGAGTCCCTCGGAGAGAGCGACGAGGTGCGCGGGCGCGTCGAGCGCGTGGGCGTGTTCGCGCTCATCGAAGTCGCTGCAAAATCCCTGCGCGGCGCGACGATCACCGTCACCGACTCGTTCAGCGTGACCGAGATCGAGCTGCGCGGCGGCAGGCTCGTGAGCGTGATGCGCACCGCCGAAGACGGCTCGCTCTCGCGCGGCGAAGGCGCCCTCGTCCAGGTGCTCGGCGCGTCGTCCGCGCGCTTCTCGGTCAAGCGCGCGACGCACGTCGTGCGGTCCAACGTCCACGGCGAGCTCGACGCCCTCCTCGAAGGCGGCGCGGCGCTGATCGCGGCGCTCGAAGACGCTGTGTCCGGAGCGTCGCTCGTCGAAGTGGCCTCGCTCGACATCGACGCGGACGCGGCCAACGCCTACGCAAAGACGCTCCCCGCGACGATGCGCGCGCTCATCGAGAAGGTGGCCAACGGAGACAGCCCGCGAGAGCTCGTGCTTCGAGACGGCGTCGCGCCGCAAGAGCTCGACCCGCTGCTCGTCGAGCTCGCGCGCCGCGGCGTGATTCGCGGCGCAAAGGGCCCAGGCGGCGAAGACCTCGTGGGGCCTCGCATCGCGGCAAACTCGCCGCGGCCGATCGATCGCGCGCCCGCGGTGCGCGTATCGACGACGATGCCCGCGGTGCTCTTGCCCGAGTCGCTCGCAGAGATTCACCCCAAGCCCGAGAGCGTCGCGCGCGCAGAGGCCGTTGAATCTTCGCCCCAACAATCAAGCGAGCCTGCAGCTCGAGAGACCGCCGAAGAGGCGACCGAGACCGCGCCGAAGCGCGTCTCGAGCCCGTCTTGGAAGCGGCCGACGAACATGGACGAGGCGCTCGCCCCGGGCTTCGGCGAGCAAGAGAAAGACTCGCTCGCGGACGCCGTGCTCGCCGAGCTCAAGGACGTCGCGCTGCCGCTCGAGACCAAGAAGATCCGCGAAGACGAGATCGAAGACGGCCCAGAGATCAGCGAATCTTCCGAGAGCTCAGCGACCGAAAGCGACTCAGCGGGCGCGGTGCTCGCGTCGTTGATCGCGGCTGAATCGACGCCACCGACGACCGAGTCCCCCGCGCCGCGAGCCAAGGAGAACGAGCCAGCGGCGACGACCGCGAGCGCGAGCGACGAGGCGACGAAGAGCGCCGCGCGGACGAGCGACGAGGCGGGCGACGAGGCGAACGACGCGCCGATCGCGCTCACGAGCGTCAAGAGCGCGGAGGGCGAGCGCGTTCCGTTCTCGATGGAGCCGCCGCCGCCAGGGAGCGCGGACGCGGCGCCGTTGGGGGTTCCCGTCGGTGAGGCTGGGCCCGCGCGGCAGCGAGAAGTGTCAGGCGAGCGCCCGACGGCGAGCGGAAGCAAAGAAGAAGACGACGGGCCGTCCTTCGAAGAGAGCGAAGACGAAGCGAACCTCTCGGACGACGAGCTTCGCGCCGCGGCAGAGTCTTCACCGGGCCTTCCCCTCGAAGGAATCGAGCTCGACGCCCGCGGATTGCCCCGTCGCCGCGCGCGAACACAAGACGTCGCGAAGGTCTCCGAAGGCCACACGCCGCAGCCCGTGTCGACCTCGGACTCGTCGATCATCATCGACGTCGCAGCGGTCGGCGGCCCCGTCGAGGTCACCGAACCTCCGCCGCGCAAGCGAGAGAACACCGACGAGCGCGCCAATGGCAGCGGATCGAGCGCGTGGCTGTGGCTCGCGCTCGCGGTCGTCGCGCTCGGGTTCGGGAGCTACTACGTCGTTCGCGCGCTGCTTCCAGCGCCGCCCGTTCCGTCCGTCAACAACAACGCGATCCCGGCGAGCGACACCGACGCGGGCGCGAGCGAGAGCTCCGACGCGAGCGCGACGAGCGGCACGGTCGACGACAGCGCAGCGCCGAGCGCAGAGAGCGACGACGCAGCGACGTCGATCGCGGCTTCGACGGACGACGCCGCGGTGACGGACGACGACGCGAGCGCGACGAGCGCAGAGGACGTCGCGAGCGTGCGCGCGGCGGGACTCGAGTTCGGCCTCGATCCGAGCGTCTTTCTCGACGGCTCGACGATCACCGAGGGTCGCGGGCTGCTCGTCGTCGACGGCCCCGGTCGCATCACCGTCGGAACGCGGGACCTCGGCGACTCTCCCCTGCGCGTCGAGCTCCCGCCCGGCCAGCACAACCTCACGTATCGCCGCGGAAACGTCCGTGGATTCAGGGTCATCGAGGTCGAGGCGCGCCGCGCGGTTCGACTGGTGCTACCCAACGAGCCGTGACCTCGCGAAGCACGCACACGCGACGAAGACGAACGCCCCGCGTCGCGTCGGCGCTGGCCCTCGCGGCGCAGCTCGTCTTGATTTCGTGTGGCAGAGATCGATCGCTCTCGCCCGCGAGCGATCCTGGCGCGCGCCCCGCCGCGCGACGCGAGGGCGCTCCCGCGGTCGCGCTCGACGAGCCCGGGGCGATCGACCTGCTCGATCCCCTGCGAAACGGCGCGATCGACTCGAACGGACCCGTGGTCGACCTCGGCGAGGCGCAGAGCGCGGCGTTCGTTCTGCCGCCGGTGCCCGCGCGGGTCGGCGAGGTCAACGGCGACTCGTGGGCCGAGGTCGGAACGCGGCTGCGACTGCGGGTTCCCATTGATTCTGCGGCGCCGCCCGACCGCGTTCGACTGCGGATTCGTCGCGCGCGCGCGCGCAAGGTGCTGGCGCTCGTCGACGGCGTGCCCGTGCGGCAAGCGCTCTTGCCCGAAGAGCAAGGGACGCACGTCATCGAGCTGCCCGTGGCGCCCGAGCGCTTCGCGCGAGAGAGCGCGCTCGTCGAGCTGCGCTTCTTGGGCGCGACGAAGCCCGACGACACGGCTCCGACGGGGCGCGCGGGGCGGCGATATCTTCTTCCACCAGCGATTTCAGCGGAAGAATCCGCGCGCAGCCGCGACGCTGGCGCGCCCTCGCGCCCCGGGCCGAGCCCCAACGCGCAGCCCTCGGTCATCGAGGTCGACTGGGTGCACGTCTGTCGCGCAGGAGCCGCCGTCGCGCGGGTAGCCGACCTCGTCGCGGACGTGCGCATCGATCGAACGCCGCGGCGATCGCTGACGCTCTATCCGCCGACGCGCGCCTCGTGGGTGACCGTGTTGCCCGCGTCTGCGACGCTGCGAACAGCAGTCGCCGCCGAAGGCGTCCGCGGAGCCAACGCGCCCCCCGTCCGCGCGCGAATCCGCGTCGAGGTCGACGACGCCTCGCCCATCGAGCGCGAGGTCGAGGTCAGCGCCAACGCGCCATGGACCGAGCTCTCGCTGGATCTCGGGCCGTTTGCGCACAAAGCCGCGAGGGTCTCGTTCGCCGCGATGCCGTCTCGAGACACAGATGCAGGCGCGCCGTCGCACGACGCAGGCGTGCGCGCGGACGTGCGCGTCGCGTTCGCGGACCCGCGTGTGCTCGCGAGGGTCGAGGCCCCTGCGGCGCTCCCGACGGTGCGCCACGCGCTGTTGGTGGTCGTGCGCGGGCTGCGCGTCGATCGGGTCCTGCCGCAAGTGCACGCGCGGCTCGCGGCGGGCGGATTTCAACGGCTCGCGCGCGAAGGACTCGTCGCACGCGCGCAGGTGCCCTCGGGTCGCGAGCTCCCCGCGCTCGCGAGCGCGCTCACGGGGCTCTCGCCCGAGGGACATCGCATCGAAGAGTGGACGGACACCCACGACGAGCGCGCGCCGACGATGGGCTCGCTCTTGCGCGAAGGAGGCATGGCCACCGCGCTCTTCGCGGACGACAAGTGGCTCGAGGGCTCGGGGCTCGATCGCGGGTACGGCGAGGTGCGCACGTGTCCGGGCGACGCAGCGCGGTGTCGCGCTGAGATCCCGCTGGGGCTCGCGGCCGAGTGGCTCGTGACGCAGCGCGATCGCCGCGCGTTCGCGGTGGTGGTCACGCGCGCGGGGGTTCCTCCCTTCGATCCGCCGAGGGATTTGCTGCTGCAGTTCGACCCGAACCCCGCGGAGAACGCGCTGCAGCCCGAGACGACCGCGCAGTACTTGTTCGACCCGCGCGCGCGCCCCTCGCTCAGCGTCGAGCGCCTCGTGACGATCTACGACGCGGCGATGGCCAACGTCGATCGCGCGCTCGCGCAGGCGATGGACCGCCTCCGCGAAGCCAACATGCTCGATCAAACCGTGATCGTCCTCGTCGGCAGCCGAGGAACCGCGCTCGGCGAAGAGCGCTACGTCGGCGAAGGCCCCGTGCGACTCGCGAGCGTGCACGAGACCGTCGTGATGGTCCGCGCCCCTGGCGTGAGACCTCGCGTGCTCACCGAAGTGGTCGACGCGATGGACGCCAACGCGACGATCCTCGAGCGCCTCGGCGTCGCGGCCCCCTGGCGTGGAACGATGACGCCCGTCCCGCTCTCGTCCGTCTCGGCGCTCGGCGCCCACCCGCGCGGCTTCGTCTCGGCGCTCGGCGTTCGCAACGAACCTGCCCTTCGCTTCGGCGCGCTGCTCGCGCTCACCTCGCGCGGCGGCGCGAACGTGAGCCTGATCGAACCGGAGCACGACCCGATGGGCGTCGAGGATTTGCGCACACAAAAGCCCATCGCGCTCGCGTTTGCCGAGCGGACGCTCTCGAGCTTTCGCGACGCGGGAGGCAGCGATCCCGAGCGCTTCTCGCCCTCGACGCGGGCCCTCTCGGACGTCGTGAGCGCCGCGCTGCGACAGGGAACCGCGCGCCACTGAACCACCGACGGGCGGCGCGAGTGCGACGAAGTTGGGCGCGCGAGCGCCAGTATGCCAAGATTCAAGGTCGCCGATGAAACCGTGGATGATCGCCGCGCTCACGAGCGCGACCTTGACCGCCAGCGCCGCCTCGGTGTGCGCCCAGGGCTACCGCGTCGAAGGGCCCAACGAAGGCGGCTCGTCCGCGTCCGTTCGACCCTCGGGCGGAGAGACGACCCCGCAAAGCGCGCAGGGATCGTCCGCAGAGTCGCCCGCGGTCGCCATCACCAACACGGGTTCGTCGGGCCGGGCCTCGGTCACCGCGCGCCCGACGCGCGAGCGCGCTTGGTGGGAGTACGCGGGCGTCACCCCGGGCTCGTCCGAGTACGCCGTGCTTCGCCGCTGGGCGCGCCGGCGTTCGCGCGACGGTCGCGTGGTGGTCGCGTGGCCGGGCTTTCAGATGACCGAGTCTGGATCGCGCGTGTTTCTCGCGGTGTCGTCGGCGCCGAGGGTCACCAGTATTCAAGAGACCGGCAAGCTCGTGTACCGCCTCGAGCGAGCGAGCGTCCCGATCTACAACAATCGAAGGACGCTCGAGACCGCGGCGTTCGCGACGCCCGTGTCCCGCGCGTACTTGCGCTTGCGCCGCGGGAGCGTGGACTTGGTGATCGAGCTGCGCGGAGGCGCGAGCGCGCAGCCGCAGACCTCGCAGCAAGCGGGGCCCGACGGGATCTCGTTCTTGATGTTCGAGTTCGGGCGCTACGCGGCGCCGGCCGAGAGCCCGACGACGAGCGGGGCCACGCAGCCGCGCACCGCGACGACGACCTCATCGAACACCAGCGGACAGGGCGGGATTCGTCCTGCCGCGCAAGAGAGCAGCCCGACGTCCACAGGGGGTCGGGAGAACCCTGAGATCCGCGCGAACGGTCGAGACGACGAGCGCCCGCCCGCCGTGGTGCGCTAGCGTTCGACCTCGTGAACGCGTCCAACGATTCGATCGCATCCACCACGCCCGTTCGGGTGTTGCTCTCTGAAGATCACACCATCGTGCGCGAGGGGCTGCGCGCGCTGCTCGGTCGCTGCGCGGATCTCACGGTCGTGGCCGAGGCCGAAGACGGCGAAGCGTGCGTTCGCGAGTGCGAGAAGAGCGCGCCCGACGTCGTGGTGATGGACCTGTCGATGCCGAAGCTCGACGGCGTGAGCGCGACGCGCGCGGTCACGTCGATGGGCGCCAAGGTACTCGTGCTCAGCATGCACGGCGGCGACGAGTACGTGCGCCCCGCAGTGCGCGCAGGCGCGAAGGGCTTCTTGCTCAAGGGCAACGGGCTCTCGCAGCTGGTCGACGCGATCCGCGCGGTGGCGCGCGGAGAGACGTACTTCGGCGCGGGCGTGAGCGATCCGGGCGTGGTGGTCGCGAAGGTTCCGACCGACGAAGACCCGGGGCTGACGCCGCGCGAGCGCGAGGTGCTGCAGCTCGTCGCGTACGGCAAATCGAGCGTCGAAATCGGCGAGCTGCTGGGCGTGAGCCCGAAGACCGTCGAGACGCACCGCGCGCGCTTGATGGTGAAGCTCGACGCGCCCAACAGCGCGGCGCTCGTTCGCTACGCGATTCGTTTGGGCCTGGTCCCGCTCGACGACGAGAAGCCGAACAAGTGACGACGCCCGCGGTACGCTCGTCGCGATGGCAACGAGTCCGCCCCCCGTCACACACCGCCTGTGCCTCGCGTCGTGGGAGCTCGTCGCGACCTTCGAGGGCGCGGTGATCCCGAGAGTCGGAGAAGTGGTCTCGATCGACCGCGCGGGGCGCGAGGTCACGCATCGCGTCACGTCCGTGCGCTACAAGCTCGACGAGCACCGCCGCTGGATCGCGACGGTGTTCGTCGAAGAACAGTGAGCAGAAAAGCGAACGGGCCGTCGCTCGTTTGCGCGCTCGCCGCGTGCGACCATCGCGCGCGCGTCATGCGAGCAACTCCCGTATTTTTGTGTGCGCTCGTCGCGCTGGGCTCGTGGGCTTGTGGCGGCGGGCGACCGGACGCCGGCGTAGACGTGACGTGGTCGGGCTTCACGCCGGACGCGAGCGTCGAGCCGCCCGCGGTGCCGGTGGTCGCGGGAGAGTTCACGCGGGTCCTCGTTCCGGACAACCGTCGGTACCTCAACGATCACACGATCGTGTTCGACCCGAGCGCGCGTCGCTGGCACGTCTTCGGAATCACCGACACGAGCGAAGCGAGCCCCCACGAAGAGACTGAATTTCTCCACGCGTCCGCGGACTCGCTGCTGGGCCCCTGGCGCATCGACCCCGACGTGATGCACGTCGATCGCGGCGCGGGAGAACACTTCGTGTGGGCCCCACACGTCATCGGGAGCCCCGGCGCGTGGCAGATGTTCTTCACCTCGAGCGTGGCCGAGACCACCCTCGCGACGAGCGCTGATTTGTACCAGTGGACGCGCCCTGCGGATTGGCGCGATCGATCGGTGCACCCGACGGGCGGACGCGATCCGATGGTGCTCAAGCTCGGCGATCGCTGGCTCGTCTACTCGGTCTACCGTCGCGAAGCGCCCGAGGGGACCTACGGTCAGATCGTCGTCAGCGAGTCGCGCGATCAACGCGCGTGGACCGCGCCGCGCGTCGTGCTCGAAGAGCCCGGGACGAGCTACGACTGGGGCAACCTCGAGAGCCCCTTCGTCGTCGAGCGCAACGGCGGCTACTACCTCTTCGTCACGCGCACCGATGTCGGAACGAGCGCGTACCACCGCACCGTCGTCTTCTACTCGACGTCGCCCGAGCGCTTCACGTGGGCGCCGATCACCGAGTTTTGGGCGCACTGCGCAGAGGTCATCCGCGACGGCGATCGTTGGTACGTGAGCTCCGGCGGCTGGACGCTGCACACAGGCGAGCGCTGGAGGGGCCTTCTGCTCGCGCCCCTGCGCTGGATGCGCCCCGAGTAATCGCGCGGCGTTCGTCGACCGAAGCGCGCCGTACACGTTACGCTCTCGCGCATGAGCCGCGATCGATTGATCACTGTCAAACGCACGAGCGTCGCGCTGTTCGGCGTTGCGTCGATGGCGTGCAGCGAAGGACCGACGCTCGCGCCGAACGACGCGCGATCGAGCGCAGACACGAGGGAGGACGCGAGCGCGCAGCCCGACGTCGCGTCGATCACGGACACCGGCGTAGACGTCGTGCGAGACGCGCCATCGACGCCGGACGCGTCGTGCACGCCGATGGTGTTGCCGCCCGCGCCGGGCGTGACCGTCGAAGCGCCGTTCGCTGCAAATTATCGCGCGTACGACCTCGGGCGCGTCCCGGGGTTGCCCGCCACGCGCTACGGCGGATGCTTGATCGATCGCGACGATCCGGACCTCATGTACATCGGCGTCGACTCCGAGACCCCGATGGGAACGATCTACTCGATCCGCGTCGTTCGCGACTGCGATCGTCACATCATCGGCTACTCGGGCACCGCGCGCATGGTCGCGAGCGCGCCGTACGTCGACGCCAACCTCTTCTACGACCGCGACGGAAACATCCTCTTCTCGATGTGGCCCGTCGATCAAATCGCAGTGCTCCGCCCCGGCGCCACGATGCCATCGCAAGTGATCAGCTTGATGTCGTTCGGCATCGAGCAGCAAGCGTCGCCGGGAGGGCTCGCGTTCGTGCCCACAGGGTTCACGGGCGCGGGCGAGCTGCGCGCGGTGGGGTGGCCCAATTTCGGGTGGTTCAGGATTCCGTACACGTATCGGGATCGCACGTACACGCTCGCGACCGCCGAGCGTCGCGCGATGTTCACCAATGGAACAGGCGGGTTCGCGTACGTTCCCCCCGGCTCGCCGATGATCGATCGCCCCTCGCTCATCATGGCCGAGTGGGCCACGACGGTCTCGCTCTTCGACGTCGACCCGCGCGGCGACGTCGTTCCGAGCACGCGTCGGCCGTTCTTGACGGGGCTCACCAACGCGTGGGGCGCGTACTTCGAGCCCGTCACGGGGGACTTCATGTTTCCCTCGTGGGGCAACGATCGCGTGATCGTCGTTCGCGGGTTCGCGACGCCGCAGCCCCCGCCGATTCCCCCGCCCGGCTGATCGCGCGCCCTGCGATGACCACGGATCTCGCGTCCACGAAGCTGCTCACCTCCGCGGAGGCTTGCGCGCTGCTCAACGTCAAGCGCGAGACGCTGTACGCGTACGTCAGCCGCGGCGCGATCCGCTGCGTTCAACGCCCGGGACAAAAGAAGCGCATGTACGTCGCCGAAGACGTCGAGCGCGTCGCGAAGCGCAGCAACGCGCGCAAGGGCCACGCCGCCGTCGCAGCAGGAGCGCTCGGCTGGGGCGAGCCCGTCCTCGACTCTGCCATCACGTCGATCGAGGGCGGCGTGCTCCGGTATCGCGCGACGCCCGTGCTCTCGCTCGTCGAGAAGCGCGCGACGTTCGAGTCGGTCGCGGACCTCTTGTGGCAATCGCCGCCCGGCGAACGCTGGTCCCCCCCGCGCGAACACACGCCGTCGAACGAGGCGATCGCGCCCGTGTTCAGGCTCGTCGCGCGCGTCGCAGCGCTCGCCACGCGCGACGCCGCCGTGCGACCGCAGGACAACGAACGCGACGAAGCGCGCGCGCTCTTGTGGTCCTTCGTCGACGCCCTCGCGCCGAGGACCGCGCGCACGAGGACCGACGATCCACGCATCGCCGAGGCGCTGGCCCCGTGGTTTGCGCCGAGCCTCTCGCGGGACCGAGGCCGCGCGAAGGAAGCGGTCGCCGCGGTCGAAGCCGCGTTGATTCTGTGTGCCGATCACCAGCTCAACGCCTCGACCTTCGCCGCGCGCGTCGCCGCATCGACCGGCTGCGACCTCGTGCGCTCGGTGGGCGCGGCGCTCTACGTGTTTTCCGGCGCGCGCCACGGAGGCGCCCCGAGCGAGCTCGAGTCGCTCGTGTCGAAGCTCCCCCCGTCGCGCGAGAAGATCGCCCGTTTCGTGCAGCAGAGGCTCGCTGAAGGTCGCGCGATCGAGGGCTTCGGGCACAAGCTCTACCCCGCAGGGGACCCGCGTTGTCCGCCGCTGCTCGCCCTCGCCCGCGCGTCGAGCGGCCCGTCCGTCGTTCACACGCTCGCCGAGGTCACCGAAGAACTCACGGGGCTCGCGCCGTCGCTCGATTTCGGGCTCGTCGCGCTGGCGACCGCGCTCGGAGCAGAGCCGGGCGCCGCGAGCGCCATCTTCGCCCTCGGGCGCGTCGCAGGATGGAGCGCACACGTATTCGAGCAGCGTGCCTCCCCCGACCTGCTGAGGCCGAGAGCCCGCTACGTGGGGCCGTGACCCTCCTGCACGATTGCGTGAGAAATCCACGGATCACGGCCCAATCCCCGAGTCACATGCGCTTTTCACCAGCTTCGTTTCTCGCGATCACCCTCGCCGCCTGCGGCGGCAGCGTCGCGCCCGCGGACAGCGCCGTCGACGCAGCGAACGACGCCCGCGTCGAAGACCGCCCGACCCCGGACGCCCCTTCGTACGACGCGCAGCGCGACGATGTGCCCAGCGACGTCGCGGCGCCGGATGTCGCGGACGTCCTCGTGGACGCAGGCAGCGACGCGAGCGCGGACGCTGCAACCCCCGCGGTGCTCGACGTCACGGGCGAGCGCATCTGCGGCGTGTCGATCGTCGACAACCACGGAAGCAGCGAGTTTGCCCTGGTCTACGGCTACCAATCGGGACGCACCAACGAGGCGAGGCTCGTTCGATTGACCCCCAGCGGCGAGGTCATCATGAGCGCGACGATCGCCGCAGGAGGGACCGAGCCGATCTGCGTCTCGCGCGAATCGCTGCAGATCGTCAGCGGACTTTCGCGAGACCCTTCGCTCGCGAACGTCTACGTGGTTGCCCTTCAACGACAAAACACCGCGCGCCAGATCGAGATGATGGTGCTCGACGAGCGAGGGACGCACCTGTCGCTCGGCGCCCGAGACGAGACCGTCACGGCGGCGCCCGTCACGGCGAGCAACCTCGTGCTTCGCGCGAACAGCACAGAGGTGACCGCGACCTTCGAAGCGCGCGCAGAGACCAACGTCGTCCTCCGAACGCTCGCGTGGAGCGTCCCTGCGATCGTTCGAGGCATGGTCACGACGAGTCGCATCGCGGCGGCGCAGACCCACACGATCGGCCCCGCCGGTCCCGACGTTCACCTCGCGATCAGCGCGAGCGCAGGCGGCCGAGGGAGCGTCGCTTGGACCGAGTACCCAGCGGGGCCGCCTTCGTCACGGCTCCTCGGTCGGGGCTTCTCGGCGAGCGGCTGGGTCGGCGCGGTGGTCGAGCTCGCGCGCGGCGAGAACGTCTGGCCCGTCTCGGCGACCTTGTTTCACGAGGGCGTTCGATCGGTGAGCCTGCGAATCGTCCAGTGGTTGCCGTGGGTCTCGACGCCGCCCACGCCTCCCGCGACGATCGCGCAGGACACCGCGTGGCATCAGCTCGACGCGGTCGCCGATCGCAACGAACTCGATGTGCGCACGTGGGTGAGCCACGGTTCATCGGGCTACAACAGCGCCGTGCTCCAGGCGCCGCGCGGCGAGTCCTCTCCCGAGCGATGCGTGTTGTTTCGCGCGGCCGACGAGCGCAGCACCTTCGTTCAAGTGGCCCAGGCGCGCTTCGCCAGTCGAAACCAGCTCGTCGCAGCCATCGAGCGCGCGGGCGTCGGAGCGTCGCAGCGACTGCGGCTGCGCGCGCTCGCCGACGGCGAAACAGTGTGCCCCCGCTGAGGGGGCCTTGCCTCGCGCGCCGCGCGCGAAGACAACTTTTGTCGCGCTCGCCCGTCACAGCGAGCACCCCACGATGCCCATCGCCGTTCGCCCTCGTTCGCGCGTGTTGTTTTCGGCGCTCCTCGGCGCGCTCTCGCTCACCGCGTGCACTCGCACACCGGCGCCGCAGGTCGAGCCCGGGCCTCCCCGTGCGCGCGCGTCGCAGGGAGACAGCACCCCCGTTGTCGCCGAGGACGCTGCCATGCACGCGGCGAGCTCGGACGTCGCCGCGCTCGCGACGGACGCAGCGGCGGAGCAACGCGTTCCGCCGCTGTTCGCTGCGATGCCGTGCGCGGCGATCATCGCGCAGCGCGCGACGACCCAAGAGAGAGCGGGACATCTCACGATCGGGCAACGCGAGCTGAGCACGAGCGAGCTCCATCAACGGCCGTGGCTGTGGGGTCAATCCGGCTCGGGCTGCGCGCGGCAGTCCTTCGTCGCATCCCCCGACGACACTCCCGCGACGGTCGATCAGGGAACCACCGAAGCCCGCGCCCGCGCGATCGCGCAGCACTATCTCAGCTGGGGTCGCGTCGACGACGAAGTGCGTTGGGCGCCGTTTTTGTGCCGACTTCCGATGGGCGCACGTCCTCGCGCGGACCTCGACGCGCAGGCCGCGCCGCACGGGCGCAAGGTGTACTACCTCTACGCGCGCGAACGGATCGAGTACATCACCGGCCGCATGGCTCCGGCGTCGGCGCAGATCGTCGTCAAAGAAGCGTGGCGACCGCGCGAGATCGCGCGAAGCGAAGCGGTGCACGCGTCGATGAGCACACAGTGCGTGGGCACCGGCGATCGCTGCGTCGAGCCCGGAGATTTCGCGGGCCTGTACATCATGATGCGCCACGCAAATCGCCCAGCGACCGAGCGAACGGACGACGGGTGGACGTACGCCACGGTCGATCCGCAGGGGACCGTCACTGCGTCGGGCGTGATCGAGTCGTGCGCCGGGTGCCATCGTCGCGCGCCGCACGGACGATTGTTCGGCATCACGGGACATCACGGGGCGTAGCGCGCGAGCAGCCACCCAGCGACGCGCTCGGCCGCGTCGTGCTCGCTCGGAACCACCGTGAGCGCGGGGTTTTCGGGGCGTTCGTACGCCGCGCCCACGCCGGGCAGATCGCTGACAGCGCCGTCGCGCGAGGCGCGATAGAGCCCCTTGGCGTCGCGCGTCGCGCACACGGTCGGCGGCGTGTCGACGAAGACCTCTGCGAATCGAGCTTCGCCGCACCGAACGCGCGCTCGATCGCGATAAGCCCTGCGGTTGGCCGTCGCCGCGACGAGCACGACGAGCCCTTGCGCAGCGGCGAGGCACGCGAGGTTCGCGAGCGTCTCGTAGAAGTGATCGCGCGAGGCGTCGTCGTAGCCGGGCGCCGGCGAGAGCGCCGATCGAAGCTGGTCTCCGTCGAGGACGAGCACGGCGACGCGACGCGCACGAAGGACGAGGGCGACGCGCTCGGCGAGCGTGGACTTTCCGGACGAAGGGAGGCCCGTGAACCAAAGGACGAAGCCCGCCGTTGGCGAATCAGCACCAGTATTCATGACGAGTGCTTCATGGCCTCGGCGCCCCACGCGGGGTCGAAGCGGTCGTTGTCGAGCGCGCGCAGGACGAACGCGAAGATCCGCGCGCGGTCGTCGCGCGTGAGGTGCGGGTACCAGAGGGGCGACGCGATCACCAACGCGCGCCACGCGAAGAAGGGCGCGAGCGACTCGAGGACGGACGGTCCGGCGAGGGACAGATAGCGCTCCCAGAAGCGCTCCCAGAGCTGGCCGAGGCCGCTCGAAAACCGCTCTCGGTGCTCGAGGGCGAAGAAGAGATAGTTGATGGCGATGCAGGCGACGTCGTCCGCGGGGTCGCCCTCGCAGCCGCGCGAAGCGTCGAGCAAGACGAGCTCGGCGTCCTTCGCCCACACGAGGTTGAAGGGATGAAAATCGCCGTGGGTGCGGCGGAGCCGCTCGGTGCGGTGCTTGAGGCGCCAGCGCCAATCGAGGCACTTCGACTCGATGGCGCGCAGGGTCTCGGGCGGCGCGCCGGGGACGTCGGGCGCGTACGAGTCGATCAAGCCGAAGATTCCCTCGCCGTGACCGAGCGTGTCGCGGATGGCGCGTGTGTACGCGGCGGGATGCGTTCCTGGGAGCGAGTGGAGGTGCGCGAGGTAGCGGGCGATGGCGTCGACGCGCGCGAGGTCGAGCGGGGTGACGTCGCCCTCGCGACCGACGCGACGGAGGTCGTCGGCGTACAGCGTTCCGTCGGTCCAATCGGTGATCAAGTAGAATTCGTGTGTGCGCTCGAGGCTGACGAGCGCGCCGTCGTCGCGGATGGCTCCCACGTCCACCGCGCGCACGTGCGAAGGGATCTCCGCGAACGTGTCGTACGCGAGCAAGCACCCTTGCGCGCGGTCGCTCCGTCGATCGTGCCCGAAGTCGTTGGGCACCGCCGTGTGAAACACGATCGAGCGCTCGGCGCCGTCCGCCGTCGCGAGCGTCACGCGAATCGGTCGCCCGTAGCCGAGCTCTTTCGCGCTCTCGCCCTCGGCGTGCTCGTCGACCCCGAGCACCTTCACCGCGCGAACCGTCGCGCCCGGAACCAACGCCGACAGCCTTCGACTCAGCCCTTCGGGCAAGACCTTTTCGCTCATCGCAGCGCGGCGAGAGTGCCCCAATTCGCGCCCGTTGGAGAGGGGACGAGCGCCTCCCGAGCGCGCGGACGCCTCCCGTTGACGCTCTGTTGACGGTCGGTTGCTACGCACACGGGCCATGAATCTCGTCCGATCGATTCGCGCTGCCCTCACGCTGACTGCAATCACCCCCGCGTTCGCCGCCACCGCGTGCGGAGGCCCCGGAGGCGCTGTGCTGATCGTCGTCGACACCCCCGTCACCGTCGCGACGACGTGGAACGGTCGCTACGACATCCGCACCAGCATCGACATCAACGCCCCGCTCGAGATCGCCCCCTGCTCGGTCATTACGATCGCGCCCGGCGCGTCGCTCAGCGTCCGCAACGGCGGCTCGATCCGCGCGCTCGGCACCGCGGCGTGCCCGATTCGCATCCAGAGCGCGAAGCCCGTTCCCGCCGCGGGCGACTGGGAGCGGATCGACATCTACGGCACCGCGTCGAGCAACTCGCTCTTTCAGCACACCGAGATCCTCCACGGAAACGCATCGCTCTACGGCGTCGTGTGGGTCGAAGACCGCGCGAGCGTCGGGCTCGACAACGTCCGGATCGCGCAGAGCACGGGCACCGGCGTTCGCCTCGAGAACACCGCGCGCCTTTCGACCTTCAGCAACGTGCGCTTCGAAGCGATCGGCGCCGAAGTCATGAAGGTCGGTCCCGTCGCGCTCGCGTCGATGGGGCGACTCTCGGCCGACGGCATCCCGAACGCGCGCGTCGCGCTCGACGGAACTCCCTCGGCTGCGGCCGCGACGTGGAGGGCGCTCGGCGTCCCGCTGGAGGTCCCGTCGATGGCGATCGAGTCGGGCGTGATCGAAATCGAAGCGGGCTCGATCGTGCGCTTCGCGCCGGACGCCGTGATCGCCGTGCGCAACGGAGGCGCGCTGAGAGCCCTCGGCACCGCGGCGAGCCCCGTCGTGTTCGAGAGCGCGAAGCCCGCCCAAGCCGCGGGGGACTGGCGTCGCATCGAGTTCTACCAGACGTCGAGCAGCACGAACCTCCTTCGCAACACGACAGTGCGCCACGGCGGCGACGCGACGTACGGCGTGCTCTGGGTCGAGATGGGCGCCACGCTCGCGCTCGAGTCGGTCACGATGAACATGAACTCGAGCTGCGACGTCGGCGGCGAAGGCACCGTGAACAACACCGGGAGCACCGTCGCGCGCTGCGCGATGTGAGGCACATACGAGGTCAACCGCCCATGCGACGACCGACTCGCGTCCGCGCTGCGCTCTCTGCGCTCTCTGCGCTCTCGACCACCGCCGCGACGACACACGCGGTCGCGCAAGTGGTCGACAGGCTCACCTCGGTCCCGCGGTTCGCTGTGAGCGACGAGCGTAGCCGCGGCCGCAACGAGTCCGAACGAGCGCTCGTCGAACGGACGCTGCAAGACTGCGCGACCCGTCTGCACGAGCACTTCCGCGAGGTCGCGCCGACGCCGACGTGGCTCTACTGGCGACGCAACGACGGACGATCGCCTGTTCGCATCGTCGACGGGTCCGACCTCCGCGAGAACGACCACTCCGAGGTACACGGATCCTTTGCGATCAGTCGCTTTTGGAGCGAAACCTCGCGCAGTTTGGTCAATCGCTGGGGGATCCACTTCGCGCACACGGTGCCCGGTCAGTTCAGCGAGCGACGCGAGCAAATCGAGTGTCACGAGCTGTTTCATTCGCTGCACGTCATGCGCACGGCCCTGCGCGCGAACGCCGAAGCACACGCGGTCTTGCAGACGATGCCGACGTGGATTCTGCACGGCGCGCCGCAAGCCGCAGTGTGGGTGGTCGAGCGACAACCAAGCGGTGAGACGCCCAACCTCGATCAAGGATCGCTCGCGACGACCGCAGAACCCAACGCGCAGCTCGACGCGCAGGGGCGACAGCCCGGCGTCGAGATGCGCTTTCTGTTCGGCATGCGCAGCTACGAGGACTCACTCGCGATCGACGCGTTTGGCGGCAGCACCGAGCACGCGGTCGACGGCGGCTACCGCACGGGCGCGTTTCACGCCTACGCCATGATTCACACGGGCTACACGCCGTGGCAGTGGCTCGAAGAGCTCAGCAACCCATCGCTGGGCGGATCCGTGCAGTCGCGCAGTTGGGTGACAGCGCTCAATGATCGCATCACCCACCGCTTCGCCCACCGCGAAGACGATCACTCGAACACGCGCGAACAAGAGCGGCCGAAAGCCGGACTTCCGAGCTCTCTCGGAGAGCTCTTCGCGCGCTTCATCACGTACTACGCGGAGTACCCGTGGAGGGACCGAGAGAGACCTCTGCGCGGGCCCTTCTTCGAGCAAGACGTGTGGCTGCGGCAGTTCTTTCCGCTCGGCGGGCAGAGCAACGGATGCGAGCGAGTGCGGCTGCAGCACACAAACAGCGACGCGTATGCGGAGCGCGCGTATCGCAATGTTCGCCCGCTCTCTGCGCGATGCATGCGCCTCGAGTTCAACGGGGAGCGCTCTACTCGCGCGAGCAACGTCGAGTTCGAGGTCAACGTCACGTCGAGCGCAGGAACCATGTCGCGCAGCGACCGCGAGAAGCTCTGCGAGAGCCTCCGCATCGGCTTCAACGGCGGCTCGCTCACGAAGTTCACGTTGTCGACGCGGGACGCGACGAGCTGCGTGTCGATGGCGCACTTCACCCTCGACCGCGCCGCGCCCAGGCCGCCAACGCTCGTGGTCAGCTACGCTCCAACCGAGCTCGCGAGCGCGCGCACCGCGGATTTCTCGGTTCGTCTCGCGGCTCCGTACGGACGCGTCTCGCGCTCGCCCAGCGGCGGTTCACCCAAGCAAGCCGCGGCGCCGAGCGCGCCCGTGTCGTTTGGCGCAGTGATCCACCACGACACGGAGCCGCCGTCGTGCGACCCGCGATGGGAGCTCTTCTGCGGACCGCGATCGCACATCTACGTTCCCGCAGACGAAGCGAGCGCGGGAATGCTCGGCGGCTACTACGCCTATCCGCCCACGATGCTCGTGCAGCTACCCGACCTCGACGGCCCCTCTGTGGTGGCCGGCCTCGCGCTGAGCGGCCTCGCTCCGCGAACGCTCACCCTCGGCCCAGGGTCGAACTTTCGCGGCGCGAACATCTCGCTCCCGAGGATCACTCCCGGATTCACCGGCGTCGTGCGAGACGCGATCGTGCACTTCGGCGACGAGAGCTCGTACGGCCCGAGCGCGACCGCCGTGGACGAGCGCTGCGATCGCAGGAGATTTCCCAGCAGCGCGACGGTGACGATCCTGCGCAACGTCGGCGCCGAGCTCTCGGGGACCTTCGAAGCGACGCTCTATCGAGACCCGCCCCGCGGAGCGAACGGCGATCGCGACTGCGTGCGCACACGAATTCGAAGCGGGACGATCCGCGGCGAGTTCGCTACGGCCGCCCTGGGCTCGGGCTACCTCTTCGACGAAGCGCATCGCGACGTCCCTCGCCGCGCGGGCCTCGTGGGAACGCCCGAGTACGACATGCCCCAAGCGTGGCTCCAACGCGCGCAGATCGACGCGCGACTGCCCAACCGCCACGCGAGCGCGCAAGGCGCCGCGCAGCCCGCCAACACAGCCACGAACAACGAAGCCGACGACACGCGAACCGTCGTCTCGATGGTCGGCGCCGGCGCCCGAGCCCTCGCCGCAGCGCCGACGAGCGGGCAAGCGTGCTGCGATTGCTCGTGCGAACAGCGATCGACCCCTGCGTGGCGGTCGTACTGCGAGGGAGAATGTCAGGCTGCGTTCTCGACGCTGTCGAACGTGCTCTGCACTGCGATCGCGACCGCGCCTCCATCGACGCCCGCAGCGCTGTGCGACGCTGGCGTCGACGTCGAGTTCGAGGCGATTTTGTCGCGCCTGCCAGCGAGCGCGGCGGCGAGGCTACGACGACAGATCGATCAGCAGCCCGGGGCCGTGCGCTCGACCATGCGCCGCACGATGGTCCCGATGCTGCGCTCGATGCTCCCGCGCATGCGTTGAGCTTCGTGCGTCTTCGAGAGCGATCGTCGCGGGCACCAGTCTCACAAGGAGCATCGGTAGCCTCACAGGCTGGCCGCCCGATGGGGATCATGACGACCGTGCCCACTTGCGGTGCGGCGCAATTGGCTCAGCGGGCACGGTCGTCATGATCCCCATCGGGCGAAGCCAGCCAAGAACAGGCTACCCTGCGGAGAATGACGTCGTAACCCGTCCCGCCCGACGCGACATCGGGCGCGTGCTCGAGGCACGAAGGCTGCTCACGACGATCGCTCTCGAAGAAGAACGACGCCGCGGACTAAAACACGAGCCGCGCGCGCGGCGCAAGAGCGCTCAATACCCCGTTCCCTGCACGAGCGGGTGCTTCTCGTCGAGCCCGCAGCTCTTGTTGAACTTCGTCGACAAGCCGCCCACGAAGCGCTCGAGCCTCGGCATCTCGAAGGGCGCGTCGAACAGCGCCGCGTCGCTCGGCCACAGCGCTCGCGCGCGCGCGAACAGCGGCCCCGGAAGAAACGCGTCGAGCTTCTTCTGCCCCTTCGAAAACTCGAGCGTCCAGAGCCGCTCGAGCGCGTAGCGCAGCGCGAAGTCCACGTACTCGCCGCGCACGTTGGGCCCGCTCTTGAAGTCGCTCTTGGAGTACTCGCTTCCGTCGAGCGCCGCAGGCTCGTCGAGCGCGAGCGCTTCTTTGCTCGATCGAACGCGCTCGATCAACGACACGAGGGCCTCGGTCGCGGCGACGGGCTCCATCGCCCTCGCGAAGCCCACCCACCGCATCGAGCCATCGCAGTGCGAGTGTTGTCCTCCGGACACGCGCGCGACCGTGCGCACGAGGGACACAGGATCGAGCGCGACGAGCTCTCGCACCGCCGCGTCGGGGTCCGCGCGAAGCCGCTCGTAGAGGTCTTTTTTCGGCGGAGCCTTGAGGTACTTCGTCGTCGACCACACCGGCGACGGATAGTGATCGAGCTCGATCAGCGCGAACTCGGCGCCGAAGAAGCGATCCGCAGTCTGCGCGGTGAACTTCTCGAGCACCACGCCGCGGCGCGCTCCGTTGAACGACTTGCAATCGACTCGCTCGGGGCCTGTCTGCTTCGCAGCCTTCTTCGTCGCCATGGTGCCGTTCGCACCATACTCGCGTCGCCTCGCTCACAACAGCGGCGCGAGCCGCGTGCCCGCGGGGTATCCGTAGCTCACGCGCAGATCGAAGCCCGAGACCCACACGCCCACGGGGCGGTTCGCGCGCACGGTGTGCACGCCGTCGCGCTGTCGTCCTGGCCTCACGTTGTCCGGGTACGGCCTGTCGTTGTCCACGATCGGAAACGAGAGCTGGCACGTGTGCACGACGTACTGCGGCGCAGGGCACGTCGTGTCGCGCGTAGGAACACACCCGTCGGACGGCGCGGTCTCGCAGTCGCTGTCGGGCACCGGCGAGTCGTCGAGCGTGACCGTCGCGTCCGCGGGGGCGACGATGGTCACGAAATCAAACGCGTACTTGTCCGGCGTGAGAAACACGTAGCTGTCGCGCCACTGCTCGACCGGCGGCATCGGGACGAAGCTCGGGTCGCCTCCCGGATGCGTCAGGGGGATCCCCGTGTTGAGCTGCGAGGCCATGAAGCTCGCGACGTAGACGGGCGCGCTCGACTCGAGCTCGAAGTGCGTGGTCGACGGCAGATAGCGGGCCTGCCCTTGCTGCAGCGTGAACTCGAGCCTGGGTCCCCGAGGCATCGCTGGATCCGCGGGCAGCGACGTTCGAATTCGTGTGTCCCCTGGCGCCGTCGCGAGCACGCGAGAGAACTCGGGCTCGTTGGGGACCGACGCGACCGCGCCGCCCGCCGCGCGCACGACGCGGGTTCGATTGACGAAGTGCACGCCCACGTAGCGACGGCCGAGCGTGTTGCGCGGGACGATCTGCGTCTCGAGGTGGTCGCAGCAGCAGCGGCGGTCGTTGAGGTCGTTCCAGTACGGGACGTCGGCGCACTCGACGCCCGAGAAGACCGCGACGGCGTTGTCCGCGATGACGGTGGACCCCGTGAAGTCCGCGCCCTGAATCCCGGTCTCGAGGTTGAGCACGTCGAACGGACCCAGCGTCACTTGAATCGGTGTGCCCGTGGTGTGCCCCATCGCCACGGGCCCTCCCGGCACCACGTCCGCCCTCGGAACGACGGTCACCCTGGTGTTTTCGCGCGTCCCGACGACGGTGAGGTACGCGCGGAGGTCCGTCGGCGACCCTGGATTCAAGATCGTCTCGGGCGGATTGCTCGCGAGCGTCTGCGGCCACGAGAGCACCGCGTAGTCGCGCCCGAGCGAGTTGGTGGGGATCAACAGCGTCGCGTCGTTGCTGAACACCAGCACGTTTTCGAGCGGGTTGAACTGCACCGCGATCACCGGGATCGTCGTCGTGATCCGATACGCGTTGGACGTGAGCGCCGTGTGCGTCCCCGTGTTGAACTCGCCGGGCGGCGAGCCGTCCACCTCCCGCGCGTTGAGCGGAAACACCTCGAGGTCCCCCGGCGGAATCGCCGCGCTCGCGACGCGCGCGAGCCGCACCGGCATCCCCGGCGGCGCTTGATTCACCTCGATCGACACGCGCGCCGAGAGCGTCCGGTGCGGGTTCGAGAGCACCACCGCGTACTGCTGCGACGCTGCGCTCTCGCCGGCGCCGAGCTGCGCGTTGTCGAGATCCACCGCGTAGTATTCGCAGCCGATGTTGGTCCCGATCACCGAGGTGCTCTCGCACAAGCGTTGACACCGATCCGCCACGCACGCGAAGCCCATCACCGTGTCGCACTCTTCAGCGAGCTCCCACCCCGCGCTGTCCGCGCGGCATCGCTCGACCGAGAGCTCGTCCTCGCTGCATCGAATCGCGCCTGCGTTGCACGTGATGCACTCGCGCGCCGGGTCGCACACGAGCTCTTCGCGCGCGCAGTTGCGGTTCTGCGGCGTCCCGAACTCGCCCGTCCCAACGCAGCGCTGATGCACCTGCCCCACGCATCGCGTCGCGCCCGGCGTACACGCCGCCCACACGAGCGGGTCGAACGTGTCCGCGCCTCCATCCGCGCCCGCCTCCACCAAGACCCGCGGGCTCGCGCACGAGAGCGCCACCAACGAGAGCGACCCCAGAGCGAGCGAAGAAAGCAGCGAGCGCACGAGTGTCGCGGAGTGTCGCACGCCCCTCGCGAGCACGCACCGACCGCGCGACCCCGTCACACGTGTGACGAGAAACACCCTGCAAATTCAGCCGCGCGACAGTGGACATACGGGGCCAATATGGCCCATTGGCGCGACTCGCTTGCGACCCAACCCGGCCGCGGCCGCGCGCAGCGACGCGCCCATCGCTCGTAGTACGCTCGATCGCAATGCCATCGCGTCGGCCACTGTGTCTCGCGCTCGCCGCGCTCTCGCTCGTCGCGTGTTCGACCGCAGCGACGCGAGACGCCGCAGACGATACCGACAGCGCGCTCGAAGACCGCGCGCTCGAGGACCAGGCGACGCTCGACGCAATCACACAGGACGCCCCCGCCTCCCCCGACGTCGCACCCTCGGACGCGAGCGCGCTCGACGTCCCAAACGATCGCACGACCGCGCCCCTCGCGATCGCGCCGCTCGCGCCCTGGATGCTCGTCGAGGACCGTGAAGCGACGCGAACCATCGAGGTCCGCGGAGGAAGCGGCGTCCCGCGCGTGTTCGTCGAGGGACTTCCGCCGGGAGCGCTCTTCGACGAAGCGACGCGGACGATTCGATTTCGACCGGACTTTATTCAGGGTGGACAGCGCTTCACGATCCGCGTCACCGCGCGCAGCGGAGGCTCCAGCGCGACCGCGACGCTCGAGGCGATCGTCGAAGACACCATTCGTCCGCCGGCGCCGACGATCGCGCGACGCGAGACGGGCACGGGATTCGAGCGGCTCTTTTTGCGGCAGAGCACCGATCGGTACACGGACAGCGCAGGGCACGCGGGGCGGGCGTTCGACGCGGTGGTGACCGTTCCCACGATGGCGAGCGCGACCCGACGGATGCCCGTGCGCGTGTCGCTCCACGGGATCGGAGCGGCGTCGCCAGGGAGCGCGGGATCGTCGACGGAGTTCAGGATTTTTCCACACGATCCGAATAACACGTACTGGTGGGGCTACTCGGCGAACCTCCCGAGCGGCGCGGCCACGAGCGGAACGGTCCCCGAGTACACAGCGCGCCGCGTATTGCAGCTCGTCGAGTGGGTGCAGCGCACCTACGCGGGCGCAGACCCCGATCGCACGTACATCGCGGGCAGCTCGATGGGCGGCGCGGGCGCGGCCACGATCGGACTGTTGCACGCGAGGCACTTCTGCTTCGTCGACGCGTCGCTCCTTCAGACGATCCCACGCAACCACCGGCCCTCTCGCATGACGACGCTCACCACGCGCTGGGGCGCTCCGTCGTTGGGGCTCGTGGACGAGTCGGGGATGTCCGTCTGGGATCGCATGGACCTCACGCGCGCGCTCGCCGAGAGCGCCGAGGCGCGCGATCAGTTTCTCGAGATCCACCACGGAAAAGACGACGACACGATTCACTTCGGCGCCGTCGTCTTCCGCAGCCCCCTGACGATGCGGAGCTTCTACCAGGCGCTCCAAGAGACCCACACGGGCTACCTCGCGAGCTGGGACGAAGGATCCCACGGCCCGTCGGACCCGGTGCTCGGCGCAGACTGGTGGAGCAACGCGTTCAGCTTCGTCACAGACGCCACCACGCACGCGCGCCGAGGCGAGGCGTTTGTCGCGTTTTCGCGGTGCAGCGCCGATCGAAACGCCGGCGACGGGACGGGCAACGGGCGGCGCGCGTTCAGCGCAGAGTCGGGCTACGCGGGGCAGCTCGCCGTCGCGGGAGACACGGGCTGGAGCGGAGAGATCGCAGGCACACATAATCGACTTCTGCGCTGGGACTCGACGCGCATCACCGACACGATCGATCGATTCTCGATCTTCGTCCGCGCCGTCAACGGGACGGGCAGCGCCCCGCCTCGCACGGGCTACCCCACGCGCGGCGATCGCTTCGACGGTGCGCTCCCGGTGCGCGTGGACCTCACGCCGCGGAGGGTTCAACGCTTCGTCACGAGGCCCGGCGAGCGCGTGCGTTGGAGCTTTCGCGGAGCGTCCGGCGAGCTCACCGCCAACGGCGACGGCTCCGTCACCGTGCCCGCGGTGATGCTCGACACGACGTGGACCGAGCTCGTGTTGCAGCGCGTCGAGTAGCGCTCGGTCGCACAAACAGCGCTCGATCGCTCTGCCCCCTATTCGTCGTCGCGCGCTGTGATAGCGTCCTCGGCCATGTTCGCAGTCCGACACTGCCTCTGAGCGCCGCGATGGCTCGGAGGTACCGAGCCAGAGCGACCGCCCGCGACGTAGCCTCCGCCCGCGTTGGGTCGACGGAGAGCGCTCGCGTTCTCCTCGCACACTCGACCCACGCAACGGTGTTCGTCGCAATGAGCAGCATCAACGAAGCAGACTTTCTCGCTTCTCTCGAACGCGTCGCCAAGGTGGCCGCGACCCACGCCCACGCCGTCGATCAACAGGGACGATTTCCCGAAGAGACCGTCGAAGCGCTGCGCGCCGAGGGATTGCTCGGGCTCTTCTCCGCGACCTCCGTCGGAGGAAAGGGCGGGACCCTCCGCCACGCAGCGCGCGCCGTCGAACGGATCGGCCGCGAGTGTGGCTCGTCCGCGATGGTGCTCTGCATGCACTACTGCGGCACCGCCGTGATCGAGAAGTTCGGCGACGAAGCGACGCGACGCGAGATCGCCGAGGGCAAGCACCTCTCGACGCTCGCGTTCTCCGAAGCGGGCTCGCGCAGCCACTTTTGGGCGCCGATCAGCACGGCGACCAAGGTCGACGGCGGCTACAAGCTCGACGCGCACAAGAGCTGGATCACCGCGGCGAGCCACGCGACCGCGTACG
Source organism: Myxococcales bacterium (assembly GCA_016793325.1). GTDB lineage: Bacteria > Myxococcota_A > Polyangia > Polyangiales. The sequence goes on from JAEUKI010000067.1 coordinate 143,021, forward strand.
TGTGGTCGAGCAAGCCCTCGGGCGCCGAGGGCGCGAGCTCGATCTGGCTCGTCTCGCGCACGGCCAAGGGGCTGAAGACCACGGCGGCGTTCGACGGCCTCGGCCTGCGCGGCAACGACTCGGCGCCGATCAGCGCCGAGGGCGTGATCGTCGGCGAGTCCGCGAGGCTCGGGGCGGACGGCGGCGGTTTCGACATCATGATGGGCGTCGTGTTGCCTGTGTTTTCGCTGCTCAACTCCGCGTGCTCCGTCGGCTTGATGGAGGCCGCGATCGGCCGCGCGATCGGGCACATCACGGGCACCAAGCACCAGCACTTGAATAGTAGCGTCGCGGACATCCCGACGGTGCGCGCGTACGTCTCCAAGGCGAAGGTCCGCGCGGACGCGGCGCGCGCGCTGTGGGAGGACTCGCTCGCGGCGCTCGAGGCGGGACGCGCGGACGCGCAGCTCCGCGTGCTCGAGGTGAAGGCCCTGACCAACGAGAGCGCGCTCGAGGTGACCGACCTCGCCATGCGCGTCTGCGGAGGCGCCGCGTTTCGCAAAGAAAACGGCGTCGAACGCGCGTTTCGCGACGCGCGCGCGGGCTTCGTGATGGCCCCGACCAGCGACGCGCTCTATGAATTCATGGGCCGCGCGCTCGTCGGCCTGCCGCTGTTCTGAGAGGACCGCTCACCCATGAAGCGAGATCGATCGAAGCTGGTCCTCGGAGCCGTCGCGTACGACGCCAAGGTCGTCACGATTTGGGACGGGTTTCTCCGGTGGTTCGAAGAGCGCTCGTTGCCCTTCGACTACGTGCTCTACACAAACTACGAGCGCCAAGTCGAAGGGATGTTTCTCGGCGAGCACCACGTCTCGTGGAACTCTCCGCTCGCCTGGCTCCAAGCCGAGCGCCTCGCCGCCAAGGAGGGCCGCGTCGCGAAGGCCATCGCGATGCGCGACAGCGACCAGGACCTTCGCTCGGCGATCCTCGTGCGCAAAGACAGCGACGCCAAGACCGTCGCGGATCTGCGAGGCAAACGCGTGGGCGTCGGCGCGTGGGACTCTCCGCAAGCGACGATCCTCCCGATGCTGCACCTCGCGGACAACGGGCTCGACCCCGAGCGCGACGCCGCCATGGTCGCGCACGACGTCCTCGTCGGAAAGCACGGCGACCACATCGGCGGCGAGCGCGACGCGGTCAAAGCCCTGCTCGCGGGCACGCTCGACGCGGCGTGCGTGCTCGACGCCAACGTCCTCGGCTTCGCGCGAGACGGGACGGTCCCCGCAGGAGCGCTACGAACCCTCGCGGTGACAGAGCCCTTCGATCACTGCAACTTCACGATCCTCGAGGGCAACGAGGCGCCCGCGGGCGCGATCGCGAAGTTCACCGAGCTGCTCCTCTCGCAGGACTACAACGACCCCGCGGTGCGCCCGCTCATGGACCTCGAGGGACTCAAGGCCTGGAAGCCCGGTCGCACCGAAGGCTACGCGCCGCTCGCGCGCGCGATCGATCGCTTTCGCACGATCGACCCGTGGCTCGCGGCCCGCGCAGAGAAGGGCGCATAGCGATGGACGGCGAGCCGAGCACGACGGGGGAGACGCTCCTCGATCTCGACGCGCTCGGACTCGAGCAGGGGGGGCACATCCTCGTCTTGCGCGCGCTCCGCGCGGCCGGCGCTGGCGCGCGCGTGTGCGTCCGAGGGAGCCACCCGGACCTCGCGCTGCAGCTCTCGGTGTTCGCCCGTGAGGGCGCACACAAAATCGAGTCGCTCACCCGCGCAGAGCGCGACCTCGGCGCGGTCGTCGCCATCACCGTGGGCGCTTCGGTGGGGGCGCGCGCGCACGGAGCGTCCCGCGCAGGCAGCGCGAAGCCCGAGCGCGGCGCGATCGCTCCGCGCGCGGACGGGCGCTGGGGCCTCGCGGCGCGGGGCGCGCTCGTCGAGGCGGGGGCTCCTTCGTGGGACTTTTCGCTGGTCGATCGCGACGTCGTGTGGGCGGACGAAGCGAAGAAGCTCTACGCCCAAGCGCTCGCGTCGCAGTGGGACCCCGAGGTCGCCATCCCGTGGAGCGCGCCGATCGAGCACCCGCCGTTCGTCGAAGACGCCGTCGTCCAAGTGATGACGTACCTCGTCGAAAACGAAAACGCCGCGCTGCTCGTTCCCGCGCGTTTTCTCGGGCGAATTCACCCGCACTTTCGCGAGGTCGTTCAGCTCCTCGCGATCCAGCTCGCGGACGAAGCGCGGCACGTCGAGGTGTTCACGCGCCGCGCGCTCTTGCGAAGGGACGAGCTCGCGCTCTCGACCGTGGGCGGCCAGCGCTCGCTGCAGACGCTCTTCGAAGAGAGCGACTTCGTCTTGTCCACGCTGCTCTTGTCGGTGCTCGGCGAGGGGAGCTTCGCGGACCTCTTGTGGTTTCTGCACGAGCACGCCCCGGACCCCGTGACGCGGACCATCGCGCAGCTCACCGCCCGCGACGAAAGCCGCCACGTCGCCGCGGGGATGGCGCACGTGCACTTCGCCCTCGAAGCGAGGCCCGAGGACCGGAGCCGCGCGCGCGCCGCGATCGAGCACCGTCACGTCGCCTTGCAGCACACGAGCGGGCTCAACGCCGAGGTCTTCGACGCCCTGGTGCTCCTCGCCGCGGGCGGGCTCGAGCCCGCAGCGATCGGCCGTGGATTCGACGCGGTTCAGAGCCTGCAGCGTCGCATGCACGAGGGCCGGCAGCGTCGGCTCGAGCGCCTGGGCTTTACCGCAGAAGACGCCGCGTCCCTGGCAGGTCTACACACGCGTAATTTCATGTAGCGTTGTTGGCTGCATGCAGGATCGCTCGACGCGGCCATTCGACGTGATCGTCTTCGGCGCCAGCGGCGTGACGGGTCGACGGGTCGCCGAAGACCTCGCGCGACGCGCTCCGGGGCGCTTCGCGTTGGCAGGGCGCGACCTCGCGAAGCTCGAAGCCGTGCGCGAAGAGGTCGCGCAGTTTGCGCCCGCGGTGCGAGAGGCGCCGCTCGTCCGCGCGTCGCTCGACGATCCTGACTCGCTGCGCGCGATGGCCTCGCAGTGCCGCGTCGTCGCCAACGCCGTCGGCCCCTACGCCCACTACGGAACGCCCGTCGTCCAAGCCTGCATCGCCGCAGGCACGGACCACTGCGACATCACCGGCGAGGTCCAGTGGATGCGCTCGATCATCGAGCGCTTCGATCGCGCTGCCAAAGAAGCGGGCGTTCGCGTCGTTCACGCGTGCGGGTTCGACTCGATCCCGTCGGACCTCGGCGTGCTCGTGCTCGACGCGCGCGCCAAACAACGGGGCGTTCGCTTGTCGCGCGTCCGCTACGTGCTTCACAGCGCGCGAGGGCGCGGCTCGGGCGGATCGTTCGCGAGCCTGACGCACATGTTCACGCGGGCCAACGAAGACCCGACGGTGCGCGAGATCTTGAGCGACCCGTACTCGCTCTGCCCCGAGCCCGAGCGCGGCGCGGACAAGGGCGAGTTCAAGGGCGTGCGCTACGACAGGGCGCGCGGCGGATGGGCGGGGCCGTTCTTCATGGCCCCGATCAACGAGCGCGTCGTGCGACGATCCAACGCGCTGCTCGGCCACCGGTACGGCCGCGATTTTCAGTACGAAGAGTCCCACGCGTTCGGTCACGGCCCGCTCGGCTTGCTCGGCGCGGCGACGATCGCCGCGTTCATCGGCGCGATCCCCTGGGTGCTCGAGGGACCTCTGCGACGGCGCGCGTTCGAGAGCGTGTCGCCCAAGCCCGGCGAGGGACCGACGCGCGACGAGATCGTGCACGGGCACTTCGCGTTGAAGCTCGACGCCGTCACGATGGACGGCGACCGCGAGGGACCGCCGTTGTCCGTGCGCGTGACAGGCGATCGCGACCCCGGCTACGGCGCGACCGGCGGAATGTTCGCCGAGAGCGCCCTCTTGCTCGCGGAGGACAACGACCCGCGCGAGGGCGGCGTTCACACGACCGCGAGCGCCCTCGGACTGCGCGCGATCGAGCGCATGGCGCGCGCGGGCGTGGTGTTCGAATAGGGACGCGAGGGGCGCGCGGCAGCAAGCAGCCGCGCACTGTGCTTCGCAGACCCGCGCAGCGAGTCTTCTTGAGCTAGCTCCGCAGGCGTTCTCGCTCGCGCTCGAACTGAGGCACGGGGGTTGTGGCGCGTGCGTGCTTCGAGTGACCTGCAAACGCGCAGGTAGAGTTCGAGAGACTCTTCGCTCGAAGTTCGAGCGCGAGCGAGAACGCCTGCCGAGATAGATCGCGTGACGGTGCCGCGTGATGTCTTCGAGGCACGATGCGCGGCTGCTTGCTGCCGCGCTGAGAGCGGCTGCTTGCTGCCTCGCCCAATTTCGCTCACCCGCAGGGCGTCATCGACACTGTTTGCGAATCGATCGCCACGCGCATGGGCATGGCGCTCGTGCTCGGAACCGCGATCCCTGTGACGGTCTTCGAGCCGAGCGTGACCACCACGGGAAGTCGCCCCGCGCCGCAATTGACGCGGCCGATCACGCGCGCGGTCAGCGTGTACGCGCCGTCGGGGAGCTGCACGGTGACCATGCGCGTGTCGGACATCCCGACGGGCACGATCCGCCGCAGGGGCTGTGAGGGCATCGCGCTCGTGGGGGCGAAGTTCATCTCGAGCTCGATGCCGCCGACGCTCAAACCACGGTTGAACGCCGCGTTCAGCCCCGAGAACTCGAGGTTCAGCTGCGTCTGCGTCGCGGGGTCCGCGCAGCCCGCGGACAGGAGGCCCGCTGCGAGCGCACACACTTTCAACATCGCCCTTGGATTCCAGCGTTGTCGCGCGAGGCTCACAGCGCACCTCCGAGGACGAACCCGGCGCCGCCGGGCATCGGGAGCGCGCTCACGCGCACGCGCTCTCGAACAACGGTCGTGCTGCGACCGAACACGCCGATGAGCGCGCCCGTGACGATCAGCGCTCCGCCCGTCGCGTACGAGACGATCGACAACGTGTTGAAGAGCGCGGCGTCGTCCACGTACCCCTGCCACTGACCGACGACGTCGCTGTCGTTTCGGCCGAGCTGCTGCGCTCGATTCAAGCTGCTCTGTGAAAACACGCCCAACGTGATGCCTCCGCCGATGGCCGCGAGCCCCACGGACCCGAGCACAAACGCCCCTGCAGGAACGCCTCCTCGCACCTCTCGCGTGACCTCGCGCCACTGCTCGCGCGGCGGAGGCGGATCGGTCCTCGTGCGAACGCCCACGCCGATGGAGGGACCCCCGTTGTTCGGCGGCGGATCGGCTTGCTGCTGTTGTTGAGGAAGCGAGGTCGTCGGTCCGATCGCGAGTCGCCGGAGCTGCGCGCCGTCGGTCACGGGGCTCTCGCCGATGATCGCGCCGCTGACGACGTCGACGGCGATGACCTTGTCCTCCGCTGCGATGAGACCGAACACGCGCTGCGCGCCGAGCGCCGAGCCGAGCCGCACGAGGTCCGCAGCCCAACGAGCGCGCCCGGTCTCGAGCGACGCGTAGCGAAGCGTCGGCGCGTCCAAGAGGTCGAGCGCGTTGTCGAGCTGCGCGTCGATCCGGAGCGTCGAGGTCGTCCCCGACGCGACCGTCACCGGGTGCACGAGCGACGTGCGTCCGCCGCATCGAACGCTCACGCGGTGGTGCGTCCCAGGGGCGAGGTTCGAGAACTGCGCGGGCGTGTTTCCCACCGCGCGCCCGTCGCGAAACACTTCGCACGCCGCCGGAACGCTCTCGACGATGAGCGACGCCGTCGCCACCTGCGCGACTTGCGCGGTAAACGCCTGGCGAACCGCGCTGCTCGCCGCGCGCGCCGAGAGCACCCGCTGCGGGTCCGCCGTCGCGAGCCGACGGAGCGCGTCGTCCGCCCTCGTCGGCGACGTTTGAATTGTGGTGTTCGCGATGAACAACAGCGCCCTCGAGAGCTGCTCTCGCGCCTCGGGGAAGGTCGCGAGGATGTCCGCCTGCGCCTCGAGCTCAGTGGCCACGCGCTCGAGCGCGTCGAGCGCGGCGTTCATCGCGGCAGAATCGTTGGCGGCCGCCGCGTTGTTGTAGGCCGTCCGCGCGGCGTCGACGCGCCCCGCGGCGTCCGCGAGCGTGTTGGTCGCGGGCGGCCGGTGCCCGTACCGCTCGCGCAACAGCTGCGAGAGCGCCGGTCCGACCTGGGCGTTTCCCGCCAACGAAGCGCTCACGCGAGCCAACTTCGGCGCAAAATCGCTCGCAGGCGTCGTCGCCGTCGCAAGCACGATCACAGGAACGGGCCCGTCCGCCCACCCCTTTTCCTCGACAACGACCGCACAAATCGCCGCCGCCGAGGCCGCCCATCGAATCCGAGCCGTCCGAAGCATCGCTGTAGTGTTTCCGCTTTGGCGCGCAGTATAGTCGAACGTCGTGACCTCCGGGCAGGGCGAGCGCTGGGGCAACTATCTGCTCGAAGAGCGCATCGCGGCCGGCGGCATGGCCGAGGTCTTCCGCGCGCGGCGGATCGGCGCCGTGGGGTTCAGCAAGCTCGTGTGCATCAAGCGCATGCACCGGCACCTGAGCGACGACGCTGAATTCGTGGGTCTCTTCCTCGACGAGGGCCGCACCGGCGCCAAGCTCCGCCACCGCAACGTGATCGCCGTCGACGACCTCGGCGAGCACAACGGCCAGTACTTCATCGCGATGGAGTACATCCACGGGGTCGACCTCGCGCAGCTCGAGAGCAGGCTCCTCTCGTCGTCCGAGCCGTTTCCCCCGTCCGCCGCCGTGTACATCGCGATGGAGGTCCTCTCGGCCCTCGGCGCCGCCCACCGCGCGATCGACCCGGACGACGGCGTCGCGCTGCAGATCGTCCACCGCGACGTCGCCCCGCACAACATCCTCGTCTCGTACTCGGGCGAGGTGAAGCTCGGTGACTTCGGCATCGCCCGCGCCGCCCGACGCGCGCAAGTGACCTCGGGCAACGTCGTCCGCGGCCGCTTCGGCTACATGCCCCTCGAGCAGCTCTCGGGCAACGCGATCGACAACCGCGCGGACCTCTATGCGCTCGGCGTCGTTCTCTACGAGATGCTCGCCGGGCAGCGCCCCTTTCTCGGCGCGACCCGCGAGGCCACGGTCGAGTCCATCGTCGCCGCGCAGGTCGTCGATCAGAAGCGCCCCATCGCCGAGCTGCGAGCGGGCCTCTCCGAAGAGCTCTGCCTCGTCGTCGACACCTTGCTCGCGAAGGACCCCGAAGAGCGCTTCTCGAGCGCCGAAGCCGCCCTCGCCGTGCTCGAACGCGCCCGTGAGCGATCGGGCGGAGCCCAAGCGCTCGCGGCGCTGCTGGCGCGGCTCTACCCCACGCAGTCGAGCGTCGCGACGGCGTCGGCGCCCGCGATCGCCGTCACGCCCACGAATTCGAGTCAAAAGGAAATTTCCTCGATCTCGAGCGTTCCGAACGAGCCCACCCGAACGAGCGCGAGCCCCGTCGCCGACGCGAGCCAACGCCGCGGCGCCGTGCTGCAAGTCGTGGCCGACGGAAGCGACCCGCTCGCCAAGCCCTTCGACACCGACCCGCGCACGACGCCCCCGACGACCATCGCGAGCACGACCGAGCCGCGCGCCGAAGCACGGCAACGCGGCGTTCGATGGCCCGTCGCGCTGCTCGCGGGATCGCTCTCGGTCGCGAGCCTCGTCGCGGTCGGGCTCGTCACGTACTCGCGCTCGCAGGGCGCCGCCCTGAACCGCGAAGTCACGAGCGAGCCACGCGATGTGCCCGACGCACGCAGCGAAGCCGTAGACGCTCAGGCCTCACCCATCGCCACGGAGCGCGCCGACAGCGGCGTCGAGGGCGAGGAGGACAGCGCGAGCACCGGGCGAACGACGCCTCGATTGAATACAATCCCACGCAATCAAAACAACGCGCCCTCGTCGCGAGACGCCGCGGTCGCAGCGCGAACGAGCGCGCCCGACGCCGCGACGCAGAGCGCAGCCAACGCGCAGCCAAACGGCCGCGGGGTGCTCCGCGTGGTGGTGACGCCGTTCGGACAGGTCTCGATCGACAACGGGCCGCTGTCCGAAGAGTTCAACGGGACGCGGGATTTTCCTGTGAGCGCGGGGCCGCATCGCGTGCGAGTGACCGGCGCCGTCGAAGTGACGCAGAACGTGACGATTGTGCCCGGCGAGACGCGCACGCTGCGGTTTCACGGGGAGTGAGCGCCCTCGCCCTTCACTCCTCGCGGATGCTCTTTCGCAAGAGCCACGCGATCGCGAGGCCCGCGAAGAAGCCGCCGAGGTGCGCTGCGTTGGCCGCGGTTCGTCCGATCGCGACGTTGCGAAACGCCGTGTACGTCGCCACCGCCTGCACGATGAACCAGCCGACGATCGGCATGTACGCCGGCAATCGGTCGACCTTCACGAGGTTGAGCACGGCGATCGGCTCTTTGGGCTCGAACACCAAGCGCGCGGCCAACACCCCTGCGATCGCAGCGGACGCGCCCACCATCGGAACCGACGCCGCGGGGGTCGTCGCCCACTGCGCGATGGCCCCGACGAAGCCCGCGGACAAGAACAGCGCCGCGAAGCGCGCCGGACCGAGGACCGCCTCGACGCGGTCGCCGAACACCCAGAGGTACAGCATGTTGACCGCGAGGTGCGCGATCGACGTGTGCAGCCACAGCGACGAAATCGCTCGCGCCCACGGACCCAAGGTCTCCGCAGCCTTGTCTACCTGCGACGGAACAAACGCCATCGCGTCGAGCCACTCGCGCTGCGTGTACGGGTCACGCGTGCGGTGAAAGGCAAACGCCACGGCGCACAAGAGCAAGATGCTCCATGTGACCCAAGGGGTCTTGCGTGAGGGGTTTGGCTCCCAGAGAGGGATCATCGCGAAACAACCGAAGAAACCACGCTCGGGGGACGATCATTCCTCGCGGGCGAGCAAGGCGACGAGGGCCGAGGCGAGCTGCGCGTACTGCCCTTCGTGGTTGTACCACTGCGCCGCCACGCGCACGCACCGCAGTCGATCGGGCCCGAAATTGAACACCGGCACCTCGATGCGATGCTCTTCGAAGAGCCGCTCGTGCAAAGGATCGAAGGGAAGCGCCCCTGCCTTGGGGCCCTCGCGCCGCGCCGCAGGGAGGCACACGGTCGCGAGCGAGCCGAGCATGGCCTCGGGCGCGGGGGGCTCGACGCCCAGCGCATCACAGAGAATTCGCCGCGCTCGAACAGCGAGAAGATGATTGTGTGTGCGTACTTCACGGAGGCCTCCGGGCGCGAGGGACTCCATGAAATCAATCGCGCGCGGGATGGTGAGGACGGCGGTGGGATCGAACGTTCCACACCAGTCGAACTCGAGCCAGAAGCGCGAGCGCCCAGCGCGCGGATCGTTGGCGCCGTGCGAGATCACCACGGGGCGCAGCGACGGTTGCAGGTCGCGGCGCGCGTGCAAGATCGCCGCGCCCTTCGGCGCGCAGAGCCACTTGTGCGCGTTGCCGGTGTAGTACCCGGCCCCGAGGTCGTCGAGGTCTAGCTCGATCATTCCCGGGCCGTGCGCGCCGTCGACGAGCGTCTCGACGCCTCGCGCGCGCAGGGCCGCGATGATTTCACGCACAGGAAATACGACCCCCGTCGGCGACGTCACGTGGTCGATCAGCGCGAGCCTCGTGCGCTCGGTCGTCGCCGCGAGCACGCGCTCGACCACGGTCCCTTCGTCCGCGAGCGGAAACGGAACGTCCGCCACGACGACCCTCGCCCCCTGGCGATCGGCCACGAAATGCAGCGCGTTCTTGCAGGCGTTGTACGCGTGGCTCGTCGTGAGCAGCTCGTCTCCCGGGCGCAGCTCGAGCGACCGGAGCACGGCGTTGACGCCCTCGGTCGCGTTGCGGACGAACACGAGGTCCTCGGGCTTCGCGCGGACCAGCGCCGCGACTCGTTCGCGCGCGTGGTCGATCTTGCTCTCGAGCGTCCGCGCGAGAAAGTGCACGGGCTCGCGCTCGATCTCTGCTTGCAGCGCGCGCTGGTGCTCGATCACGACGCGGGGACACGCGCCGAACGAGCCGTGATTGAGAAACGTCACGCTCGGGTCGAGCGTCCAGAGCGCCGCGCGCGCCGCGACCGAGCTCTCGTGCGCGCTCATGGAAAGCAGGTCGGCCCGCCGGGGTTTGCCAGCGCGAACGCGCTCACGCTGAGCGCCTTCATCGTGAGGGCTCCGTCGGGCGCCGATTCGAAGAGGGCCGCGCCCCCCGCGAGCGCGAGAAATCCCAAGCGCCGATCGAACACTTCGCCGTTGGCGTCACACGTCGTGCGCGAGTTGCTCGAGTCCACCTGGCCCATCGCGGTGACGCGCCCCGCGAGCCACTCGACGCCGAGCTGGAGCCTGCGCATCCGCGCGGCGCACGCGCTCTGCGGAACGGACTTGAGCGTGTCCATGAGCGCGAGGAGCACGTTCGCTTGTCGATTGGTGTCGAACCGCCCGTCGACGTCGGCGAACGCTCCGTCGCCGGCCTGGGTCTGCAACGTTCGATCGACGAGCTCGAGGCCCGAGGCGACCGCGGCGTTGTTTTGCACGAGCGCTCCGCACGCGCCGAGCATGCGCGCCGCCGCCGCGAGCCACCGCGGATCGTTGATGCGATCGATCGAAAACTGCTGAAAATCGTTGGCCGTCCCGTCGAGCACCGGGATCACGTCCGCGGACGCCGCGGACACCGCCTGCGGAACCGTCGGATCCGCCGTGAACCCGCGCAGCGCCAGCGCTCCCGCGCACGCCTCGCCGAGGCCGTCGAGCGTCGCGAGGTTGTCCGACCCGCCCACCGACGGCCCCAGCGGCGGAACGAGCGTCGACTCACGCGACAGCGACTCGATCCGAGCGCTCAACGTCGTCACGATCTCGCGCGCCCCGAGGGCGTTGTTGGTCGCCGCCGCGAGCCGCGCGTACACGCCTGGAGAAACGCCGGCCCCCAACGCTCCGGGCATCGTGATGGGCGCGCCGCCGGGCGCCCCCGCGGCGACGATCGGGTCGATCTCCGAGGCAAATCGCAGGACGAGCGCCTGATCGACCGCGCCCGATGACAGGCTCGCGCACGGAGCGCAGTACGCCACGTTGGGGTCGAGGCCCGAGTCCTCCACGGGCATGGGCGCCGCGCCGTCGTCCATCGCGCTCGCGTCGGTGGGCGCCTCGCCGTCGGTCACCGTCGAGCTCCCGCACAGCTCGGGCGTCGGTGGGGTCCCAGGCGGGACGCTGGTGCAGGCGGCGACCGACAAGAGCGCGAAGAGCGCGACAGAGGGGCGAAGCATGGTCCGCCGCAAAGATAGCGCATTCGTGGCAGAGGACGGCAGCGTGTCTCGCAGCGAATGGCGCTACACTCGAAAGGGTCAGCGGAGGTCTCTCTTTGTCCGAAGCGAGCGGCACGTTCACTGTCGTCAACGAGCGAGGCATGCACGCGCGCCCCGCGTCGAAGCTCGTTCGCCTCGCGTCGACGTTCAAGTGCGAGGTCACTGTCGAGAAGGACGGAGAAGTCCGCAACGCCAAGAGCGTGATGGGCGTGCTCTTGCTCTGCGGCGCCAAGGGGACGGCGCTCACCATCCGCGCCAAGGGCGACGACGCCGACGCGTGCGTAAAGGCCATCGGCGAGCTCATCGCGTCGGGCTTCGGAGAGGAGCTCTCGTGAGTCAGGGCGGCGCCGACGAATCGGGACGAAGGCTCGCGCTGTCCGAAGAGCCGCCCGCGCGCCTCGTGGGCGCCGCCGCCGCGCCCGGCGTCGTGATCGGTCGCGTCGTGATCCTCGATCGACGCAAGGTGCAGGTGCCTCGAAGGCACGTCGAAGAGAGCGAGGTCGAGCAAGAGGTCTCGCGCCTGCGCGGTGCGATCAACGCGGCGCGCACGCAGCTCGAGGGCATTCGCTCGACGCTCCCGTCCGACGCCAAGGACCACGGGCTCATCCTCGATGCGCACTTGCTCATGCTCGACGACGCGCTGCTCGTCGACGAAGCCGAGGCCGCGATCCGCGCCGAGCGCGTCAACGCCGAGTGGGGGCTTCGCAAGAGCGTCGAGCAGATCAAAGCGCTCTTCGAGCGCGCCGAAGACGACTATTTTCGCGAGCGCCGGAGCGACGTTGATTTCGTGGGCGAGCGCGTGCTCCGTCAGCTCATGGGCACCGCGCAGGACGTCCCCAAGGCGCGCGGCGACGGAGAGAGCGAGCCGACGGTCCTCGTGGCGCACGAGCTCTCGCCGGCAGACACCGTGAGCTTGCAGCACAAGGGGTTCGCGGCGTTCGTCACGGACGTGGGGAGCGCGACGTCGCACACGGCGATCATGGCGCGGGCGCTCGGGCTGCCTGCGGTCGTCGGCGCGCAGGGGGCGACGAAGTTTCTCGCGACCGGGGACAGGGTCATCGTCGATGGGCTCCGCGGGATCGTTCAGCTCCGCCCAAACGCCGAGCAGCTGCTCGCCGCCGAAGCGCGCCGTCGTCGCTACGCGCAGTTCGTTCGAAGCCTCGACGCCAATCGAGATCAGCCCGCGGCCACCTCCTGCGGGACGCCCATCGCCCTGCGCGCCAACATCGAGCTGCCCACCGAAGCGCTGCTCGCGCGCGAGCACGGCGCAGACGGCGTCGGGCTGTATCGAACAGAGTTTCTCTACATCGATCGAAGGCAGCCCCCGTCGGAAGAAGAGCAGACCGAGGTCTACACCGCGGTGGTGCAAGCGATGGGCGGGCGCCCTGTCACGCTGCGGACGTTCGACATCGGCGGAGACAAGTTTTCGACGGCCTTTCGCTTGCCGCGCGAGATGAACCCCGCGCTCGGATTGCGCGCGGTTCGCCTCGCGCTTCGCGAGCGAGAGGTGTTTCGCGCGCAGCTCCGCGCGATGCTCCGCGCGTCCACAGCCGGCCCGGTGCGGATCATGATCCCGATGATCGCCACGGTCGCCGAGCTTCGCGCCGCGCGCGCCGAGCTCGACGCCGCCCGAGGCGAGCTCGAGGCGAGAGGAACGCGGGTGCCCGACGTCCCCCTCGGGATCATGATCGAGACCCCGAGCGCCGTATTCGTGGCTGATTTGCTCGCCAAAGAGAGCGCCTTCTTCTCGATCGGGACCAACGACCTCGTCCAGTACGCCCTCGCCATCGACCGCGGAAACGAGCACGTCGCCTACCTCGCCCGCCCGCTCGATCCAGCGATCTTGCGCGCGATTTCACAAGCCGCCGCCGCCGCGAAACACGCAGGAATTCCCTGCGCGTTGTGCGGCGCGATGGCCTCGGACCTCTTGTTCGCGCCGCTGCTCGTCGGCCTCGGCGTCGGCGAGCTCAGCGTCGATCCGCACGCGGTTCCTTCGGTCAAAGCCGCGCTCGGGCGCGTCTCGCTCCGCGAGGCCCGCGACGTCGCCAGCCGCGCCCTCGTGCTCGCCACCGCGGACGAAGTCGAGCAGCTCGTCCGCGAGAGCTTCACCCACAAGCTCTCGGACTTGCTGTCCGCGGGCGAGTGACTCCATTCCCCGTTCTCCCCCACGCAAATCTCACAGCTTGCCATCACCGATCGGTCAGAGGGAAGCTTTCGCGAGCCTCCCATCGTACACTCGACGTACTCGCTTCGAGGCTCGGCGCACACGCACGAGACCTTCACGCGACTCGAAAGGAGCCTCTCCTATGCGCGCTCATCGCTTCTCGGCTGTCGCCGCCCTCGCCCTCGGCATCGCTTCGATCACCGGCTGTATCGTCCGTTCGCAGCCCGCGTACTACTACCAGCCCGCCCCGCGGCCCGTGTACTACGTCCGCCCCGCGCCTCGCGTGTACTACACGCGCCCGGCGGTCGTCGTCGCCCAGCCCGTCGCCCAGCCCGTGACGACCACCGTCGTCTACCGCTGAACAACGCGCGGCGGCCAGCGGACGACGGAGCAGCAGCGAGCGGGGGCGCGGCAGCAAGCAGCCACTCGAGGCGCGGCAGCAAGCGGCCGCGCACTGTGCTTCGCAGACCCAGTCAGCGAGTCTTCTCGAGCTTGCTCCGCAGGCGTTCTCGCTCGCGCTCGAACTGAGGCACGGGAGTTGTCGCGCGAGCGTGCTTCGGGTCGCCTGCAAATGTGCAGGTAGAGTTCGAACGACGCTTGTCTCGAAGTTCGAGCGCGAGCGAGAACGCCTGCCGAGATAGATCGCGTGACGGTGCCTCGTGATGTCTTCGAGGCACAGTGCGCGGCCGCTTGCTGCCGCGCCCCCGCTTGCCGCCGCGCCGTAGCCCGCTTGCCTCCGCCGCCATGGAGCGCCGCCCCGTGGCGGTCACGGGGTAGAGTCCTCGCTGCGCTGCGACGGGCGTCGCGCGTGGAGTCGATGAAGCTTCGATGAACCTCCGTGCGCGGCTCGTGCTTGCGCTGTGGCTGTGTGTGCTCGTTCCTGTCAGCGGGGTCGCGCTCGGCGCGTGGTGGCTCCTCGCGCGCCCCGGAGCGCACACGACGATCCCCGCTCACCAAGCGTTCGAGCCGATGATGCTCACGGTCATCGGCGCGCTCTTGCTCGGAGGCGCGGTCGCGACAGCCCTCGCGGTCTTTCTAGCGCCCGCCGTCGCCAAGCCCATTCGCGCAGCCATGGAGGCCGCCGACCGCATCGCCGCGGGGACCCGCTCGGTGCAGATCGACACCGAAGCGGGCGGGGAAGCAGGGAGGCTCGTCCAGGCGTTCAATCGCATGGCCCGCGAGCTCGACGCCGCTGAGTCGCGCCTCCGTCGCGCCGAGCGCCTCGCGGCGTGGCGAGACATCGCGCGGCAGATGGCACACGAAATCAAGAACCCGCTCACGCCCATCCAGATGGCGGTCGAGCTCTTGCGCAAAGCGAAGGCCCGCGACCTCGAGGGCTTCGACGAGCTCTTCGACGAGCAGACCATGATCGTCCTCGAAGAAGTGGCGCGCCTCCGTCGCCTCGTCGAGAACTTCTCGCGCTTCGCTCGCGCCCCCAAGCCCATGCCCAACCCGATGGAGGTCTCGGCGCTCGTCGAGCACGTCGTCTCGATGCACGCCCACGGCGAGGCCGAGGTCACCGGCGAGGCCGAGTCGAGCCTCCCTTCGATCCGCGCCGATCGCGAGCAGCTGACGCAGGTGCTCGTGAACCTCGTGCAAAACGCGGTGTTTGCCTCGGCGCAGCGCGCGAGCCGCGCCCCTCGCAAGGGGCCCGCCGCGGTGCACGTGAGCGCGAAGCGCGACGGGGCCCGCGTCGTCATTTCGGTCGAGGACAACGGCGCGGGAATCGATCCCTCCGTGCGCGATCAGCTCTTCGAGCCGTACGTCACGACCAAGAAGGGACAGGGCGGCACAGGCCTCGGCCTCGCGATCGCGTGGCGCATCGTTCACGAGCACGACGGCGCGCTCACCGTCGAGACCTCCCCCGAGGGAACGCGCTTCGACATCACCCTCCCCATCGCCGGCCCCACGCGCAGCGAGAGCAACACGACGACCATCGAACGCCACGCGTGAACGCCACAACGCTCGCGGCGCGCGGCGTCGCGTCTACTGCGCCGCGACCGAGCCGCTCACGCTCACGGTCACCGAGACGGACACCTGAACCTTCGGGACCGCGAGGCGAATATCGTTGAGCGCGTTCGCCGTGCACGCGATCGCCGCGGCGCCGAGCGCGCTCACGCTGCCCGACAGCCGCTCGCCCGACGTGATCACGTCCGCGCCCGCCACGACGAGCCGCTCGAGCTGCTTGCCCGTTTGCAGCACCGCGCCGTAGTGCATCTGCAGCACGTTCGTGAGCCGCGTCGCGCGCTCGGCGAGCATCCCCGGGCTGCCCATCACGCGCACTGCGACTTGCCCCGGCGTGCAGCTCGCGCGCGCGTTGAAGCGCGTGTCGCACGAGGCCCTGCAATCGGCGTCCACCATCGGCGGAACGACGCGCCCCGTGCACCGCGGCTCGGTAAACGCCACGCTGCACGACCCGCGACACTCGCCCATGCACGTCGCGCTCGCCATCGCGACGCACTGGCCCGTGCACGCACCCGTACACATCGCCGAGCACGACCCGCGGCACGTCCCCGAGCACGTCCCGTTGCACGCGCCCGTCGCGTCGCGCGAAGAGCACGTTCCTTCGCACGTTCCGCGGCAGGTGCCTTGGCAACTCCCGGCGCAGGTCCCTTCGCACGCGCCGCTGCACATGCCCGACGCGGCCACCGCGCACGAGCCCGTGCACATCGCCGAGCACGACCCACGAAGCTCGCCGCCTTCGCACTGCACTTGAGCCATTCCAGGCGTGTAGCGAACGTCACAGGTCGCTGCGCAACGGTTGTACGCCTCGACGTCGACGCGACACTCGGGCGCGGTGGTCTCGACCACGACGGTCACGCCCGCGACCGCGCGAATCGCGCGCATCTCTTGTTCGATGAGCGCCGCGGCGCGGGTGCACGCCACTTGAGTCGCCGTCATCGAGCCGCTCGCGGCGAGCTCCGCGGGCGTCGCGCCGAGCTGCGTCGCGATCGACGTGCACTCGCGGAGCAGCGTCCCGTCGAGCTCCGTCGCGGTCTGCGAGAAGCTCGCGGTCGCGTCGAGAAACGCCCGCAGCTTTCGCGCAGCGTCCGTCGTACCGAAGTCCCCTCCGCAGTTGATGCCGCCAGGGCCGACGACGCCGCAGCCCGAAGCCGAGAGCGCCAAGAGCGAGAGCGCTCCGAGCGAGACCGTTCGCAATCGTGTGTAGGACATGACGCCCGAGCATACGCCGCGCAGGCTCGGCCTTTACCCACCCAATCGCGGCGCTCACACGTCGTGCATGATGGGCTCGCGCTTCTTGACGAAGCGCTCGATGAGGTTCCACGCGTCGGGGGTCGCGTTGATGATCGAGATCCCGAGGCCCGGCGAGGCGCCGTCGCTCGCGTTGCGCGTGAACTTCACCTTGCCCTGGATCTCTGCGCTGAGGTTTCCAGGAAACGCCAAGGCCACTTCGCACGACGCTCCGACCGGCAGCACGTGAAACGTCGCGACGAACACGCCGCCGTTGTTTCGAATGTCGCCGAAGAAGTCCGTAAAGAAGTTGGACTCGGAGTGGACGTTGACCTCGGTCTCGAGCCGCGGAAGCCCGTTCGGTCCGAGCGGAACGCTCGCGCTCACCGCCGCGTGCTTGTGCGACGAAGCCGACGACGGGGCGTGCGGCGTCGCGGGCATCGCGAGGTGCGACGGCGCGCGCTGCACGGGCTGCACTGCCGCGGGCTGCGGCTGCGCAAACGGATTGGCCGCGGGCGCGGGCGCGGGCGTGATCGGCTGGGGCTGCGAGAACGGCGCGGCGGCCGCAGGCGGCGGCGCCGGGTTCATCGGAGCAGGCGGCGCGAAGGGCTGCGCGGGTTGCGCAGGCGCAACGTACGGCGCGACCGGAGCTGCGGGTTGCACAGGCGCAACGGGAGCCGCGGGAGGCGTCGGCGCAGCGAAGGGAGCCGCGGGAGCCACGGGAGCCGCGGGAGCCACGGGAGCGGCGGGAGCCGCGGGAGCGGCGGGCTGAGCGGGCTGACCCGGCAGCGCCCCAGCGTCCTTCAGCGCGTTGAAGATCGTGCGCAGGGTCTCGGCGATCGCTTGCGTGGCGTCGGCGACGCCCGGAAACGACTGGTCGACGCCCTGCATCTTCTCGAGCGTGCCCTGGAGCACCCCTCGCGCTTGAACGAACAAATTCAGGTCGGGATCGCCGCGCTCGAGCTTGAATAGCGGGCCAATAGCCCCCGCCAGCCCCGAGGCGATCTCGACGATGTTGGGAGGAATGTTCGGATCCTGTTGAAGGGTTCCGAGGACTCCTGCGAGTCGCTGGCGAGCCGTCGCGGCGGCAGCCGATGGCGTGGTGCTCATGAACGCGAAGAGGACGATACCCCCTCGCGTGCGCCGCGATCAATCGCAGTTTCGCGCGTCTCTCACAGCGCCCGCGTGAACACGTACCGCGCCCGCCCGTTGCCCGCGTAGTTCGTGTCGTGCTCCACCGAAAAGCCCAGCGCTCGGTGAAAATCGACGCTCCCCTCGTTGCCGACGGTCGTGATCGCCTTCAGCCGCGTCGCGCCCTGCTCGCGCGCGCGACGGGCAAACTCCTCGTAGAGCGCCTTGGCCACGCCGCGTCGCCGCCGCTCGGGATCGATCCCCACGAGGTGCACGTACGCCACGCGCGGGTCTCGATCGGTCACGAAGCCCAGCAAGAACCCTGTCATCGCGCCGTCGTCCTCGGCCACGAGCGCGTGATGCCCGAGCTCGTAGAAGAGAAACGGCTCTGGCTTGAGCGCGGACGGACCGCCCCACCACGCGTCCATCGCGGACACGATCGCGTCGAAATCAGCCTTCGTGATCCCTCGGATGAGCATCGCGCACGGGGGAGTATGGGACTCTGGGCTCACAGTCAACGCGGGACTTTCCCTTCACGGGGACCGACGGGGACGGCCTCGCGAGCCTCGCACGTACACCGGGTTGGACATCGCCATCGCCACCATGGGTGGATCCCCGACGAGCACGGGGATCGGCTGCGTCCCCCGCACACGAAACAGCACGATGCTGTCCTGCGCCGCCGCGCTCGCGCGCCACGAGGCCTCCACGCGAACGACGTCTCCGTCCCGCGTGACGCGCGCGCCCGTGAGGGCCGTGATCGTCCCGTTCGCGTCGACGCGCTCGAGCGTGTCCGCGGGCGCCCACCCGACGGACACCGCGCGAACGGTGAGCGTTTCTCCAGGCGCGACGGGCCTCTCGAGCTCGCCCACCGCGGACGACCGATCCGCGCGAAGGACCTCGAGGATCGGGCCGTCGGTCATCACCACGTCGCGCTTCTGGCGGATCATCGCGCGCGCTTGCTCGTCCGCCGTCGGCCCAGGGGGGCCGCCCGCGCTGCGCCACGTGTGCGACCCACGAAAACAAGTTCGCGGGTAGCCGACCTCTTGCGTGACGATCGCGTGCGAGTCGCTGTTGGCCACGCCCGTGATGCGCGCGCCGTTGCGCAAGAGCGAGAACCAATCGCGAACGACCCCGTCGGCCTGCGGTTGGTAGCGGCCGTTCCACACCTCGATGGCGTCGAACGTCGGTGAAAATCCAGGGCGCGCGGCGCGCCCGGTCCGCGGGTCGAGCGCCACGATGTCGAACAGCCCCGTCGGCGAACCCGCGCGCGGGTGGTTCACTTGAATGACTGTGTCCGGGTGCTGACGCCGCATCCGCGCGACGAGCTCGTCCGCGGGAACCTCGAAGAGATCCGGCGCCCCGTTGAGCGGCTGCGATGGATCGACGCGCAGGGGATAGATGTTCCAGTGGCCCGTCGGGTTGACCGCGATGTCCGTGCTCACTTCGTCGCCGCCCATCGTCACGAGGCGCTGATCGAGGTCCTCTGCGCTCGCCGCGGCAGACAGGTCCGTCGCGACGTTGTGATCCGTCGCCGCCACGACGTCGAGCCCCTCGGCGGCCGCAGCAAGAACGCGATCCCGCGTGCTCACGGGCGAGTCGAGCGAAGGCGCTTGGTGCGTGTGAAAGTCCCCGCACACCCAGCGATGCTCCGCGTCGATCACGCGCCGAACGCTGAGCGAGACCGACTGCGTCGCGCCCTCGACCACCGTCACGCGCGCTTCTCCGAGCGTGTAGAACCCACCCTTGGTCGCCACCAACCGATAGCTCCCCGGCGCGATCGGAACCGTGGTCTGCCCGCGATGCGACACGAGCACGCTGTTGCGCGCGCCGTCCCCGCGGCCGATCGCTCCGAGCATCGGGTCCGGCGTCCCGTTTTCGCCGTAGATCAACACGCGCGCGTCCGTCGGCGCGCCGTCCTCGACGCTCACGCGAAGCGCGCTCGCGGCGCCCACCGTCGCGTCGATCATCGGCGACTCGGTCGCGCCCGGCGCGCCGAGCACGAGGCTCCCGCCGCTCGCGACGGTGACCCCGCGCGCCATCGCCGTCACGCGCACGGTGAACGTCCCTGCCGCTGTGCTCTCGACGAGCGCCAGCCCATCGGTGCCGCTCGCGGCCATCCACCGCGGCGCGCCCTGCGCGTCTTCGAGCACGACGCGAGCGCCGGCAAACGGTCGTCCCTGCGCGTCTCGGACGCGAACGCGCCCCTGCATCCTCGTCCCTTGCCCGCGAAATCCCGCGCATCGAAGGGCATCACCCACGCCCGACGCGAAGCTCACGCCGATCGCGCGCTTGTAGGTCACCGATTGCCCCGCGGCGAGCGTGATCGTCCGCTGCATCGGGTTGCTCCACGCGCTTCCGTTGGGACCGAAGAGCTCCGCGGAGTCCTCTGCGACGATCGCGTACACGGTCTCGCGGCCCACGCCCGCGATCCACGGGCCGCGCCGCTCGCCGCGCAGCGCGTGACCGACGCCAGGAGCCCAGTGCTCGGCGCCCGCCCACTGAATCGCGTCGCCGAGGCCCACTTCGGTCGGGCTCGTCCCCGCGTACGCGAGGGTCGTCTCGAGCTCGATCGCGCAGCGGCCGGGCGCGAGAATGTACCGCGTTTCTCCGGTCAATCCGGGGGTCCGAGGGTCTTCTCCGCGAACGATCACCGCGGCGCTCCCGTTGGGCCGCACCTCGCTCGTCGCGCTCGTGTACCGAAGCTGCCTTGGAAATCGCCCGAGAAAATTGAACACCTGCCCGAGCTCATCCGGCGCGCGCCGCGATCCATCGACGCGCTGGACGTCCACCAACTGCCCGCCAGAGAGCGAAAACCCGCCCCCTCCCGTGCGCACGTCGTCGACCACCGCGCGCACGACGCCGTTGTCGAGCACCCAATCCCCGATCTTGCCCACCGCGTTGGGTCCCGCACAAAGCTCGCTCGCCGCGCTCGCGCGAAGCACCCTCGCGGCGGTCGGCACGGGCTCGGTCAGGTGTTCGTCGAGCGCGTATCGATCCGCGACGGGCGCTCGTGGGGTCGGTCTCGCCGCGAGCGACGGCGTCGTCGCGCGCTCGTGTCCCTTGCACGTCGTGTGCGAAATTCCAGCGAGAATTGCGAGCGACCAACGCCAGCGACCTCCGACCGACCGATGTGCCATCGACCGCTCGTATACCGCCTGCGCGCCGGGCGAACAAAGCGCGGCCACCGCGGCTCGGTGACGTTGTTGCGCAACGACTCTCGTTCGCGGCACCCTTCGGACATGCGCTCGACACTGACCCATGCTTTCGCCGCGCTCGCTCTCTCGACCTTCGTCGCAGCGTGCGGCAACGCCGTGACGGCGCCGATGGACACCGGCGTCTCGAGCGACGACGCGAGCTGTTTTCCGCCGCCGAGCTGCGATGGTCCGCAGCGGTGCACGGGGATGCTCACCTACGAGGTCGTCGAGTCGCGTCCGTGCGCCGAAGCGTGCGGCTCGCGTCCGTGCGTGGGAAGCACCTGCGTCGCGGTCAGCAGCGAGCGCATGTGTCCCGCAGGCATGCGCTGCGTCGCGTATCGCATCAACGACCCGCGCGGGTTCTCGAGCCCCACGCCGTGCATGCCCACGACGGGCGCCGACGGCGGCTGAGCGCGCTACGGCCCGGCGCTTCGCGCGTCGTCCAAACGCATTCGAGAGACGCAGAACTGTCGATGCGCGGCGCTCTGGTGTCCCATGCCTGTCGGTCGTTCGACGCTGGTTTCGCAGTCGGTTCCCGTGCGTCGAACGAGCGCCGCGTGCGCGAGCCGATGCGCGGGCAGGATCGAGGGCGGAGGTGGATGACTCGAGCCGATCTCTTCGAACACCGTGCGCGACGGCCGCTCGTCCGACGCGTACGCGAGCGCGAGCAACGATAGCCCGGCGCTCTCCGCAAACGGATCGAGCACCGCGGCCGACAGCACGGGGTTCGACGGCCCGTTGTGCCCCATGATCGCGGACCAGTTCGTGTCGGCGAGCGCTTCGATCGCGCGCTCGCTGGCGAGCAACGGCAGCGAGCGCGGCGGACAACGAGTGCGCTCTTCGTTGTCGCGCAAGAGCCACTCGACCTGATCGCACATCGACTCGACGCTGAGCCCGTAGCCCACAGGGAGTCGCATCGGCGCGAGCTCGACGCAGATCGCGTGGAGCGAACGGAGATAAAAGACCGCTGCTTCGTGATCCCCCGCCGCGTGCGCGTACACCGCGAACCGCCGCAGCCGAGCGCCGAGCGCGAAGCCGTCGAACGTCTTCGCCCACGCTTCGATCGACGACGCTGCGGCAGGCGCGTCGCGCGCTCGACGAGCGAACGCGACCGCGCGCCGATGTTGATCGAGCAGGGGCGTCTCGTGCTGGCGCAAGACGCCCGCGCGCAGCATCAAGCTCGCGGTCACCGACGAGTACGGGCTGGGCGCGAGCCAACGCGAGCCGTCGAACCCCGGGTGGTCGCGACCCGCCAACACGGGCGCGACGTCGTCGTGCAACCGTGCAGCGCCGTGCACGGATCGGATCGGCAGCACGACGCCGGCCCAGGTGAGCAGCGCCGAGCGGGACGCGAACACCTGCGAATCGAGGCGCCAACCGCGGGTGCGCTCGGCGCCGCGCTCGAAGGTCTCGACCGTGGCGTCGACGTACTCGAGCCCGTCGTTGGCGATCAGCGCGACGGTCGCGAGCCATGATTGTGTGTGCGTAAACACGCTGGTCACCGACGGTCGCCACGCGGTAGTCCGAACGAGCGGCGGCTCGAGCGTGACGGCGCAGCGCGGCGCCCACCATCGCGGAGGCGTTCGCAGCGCGATGCCGCTCCCGCTAGGGCATCGAAGATGCGCGAGCGGATCAGCGGGGTCGCAATTCAATCCAAACCGATGCCGCGAATCGGGACCCCGAAGACGACCGTCGCGGTCTTGGTTGACCGGCGCGACGATCGGGCGCGCGGCAACCACGGACGCATCGGCGATCGAGGGCGGTCGACGAACGTGGGTCGCGACGCGTCGAGGCGAAGGAGCGCACGCGCCGAGCGCCACGAGGACAAACCAACGGATCACGCGCCGCACGAAGCCGAGGATGCATCGGTTCGGGCGCGGGCCTGCGGGTCGCAGCGCGCTTCGTGAGAGCGCCGTGAGGCGACGGCGACGCCGCGTCGATCGCGAGCCGTCTGCGCGTTCTCCAGCGTGTCGAATTGCGAATGGCCCCGTGGTCGTGCGCGCACTACTCCCCTCGAGCGAGACAAGGATCACGAGCGATCGACCGCACCCATTGTGCGGCCGATGCGTCATCGTGCGTCATCGCTCGGACAGGGAAGCGGAGTATGAAGAGCTACCTACGCGCGACGAGCGTGCTGTTCGCGCTCGTGTGTGCGCCGTCGATGGCGCGCGCAGACGAGATCGATGGATGGATGTCTGCGGCGGTGTCGATCGGCCCAGCGCAAGCGCCGAGCACCGAGCAAGCCGCGCTCTCGATGGCCTACGTGAACACGAGCCCATCGACCGCGCCGCCGTCGAGCCCGCCGAACCCGTCGACCGCGCCTGGGAGCGTCGTGGTGACGCTCGTCGATCAGAACGGCGCGCGACTCACGTCACTGTGCCCCAACTCGTCTGTGCTCGGTCGCCCGCCTGCACCGGCGCCGTTGAACAGCTCGGAGGTTCCTGCGTTGTACATCTCGGCGCCCGCGATCACGAAGAACGCGGTCTACGTCGTGGCGACGACGGTCTTCTCGGGCAGCACGCGCGTCAATCAGCTCTTCGTCGCGACGCACGTGGACAACACTCCGACGTGCGACAACCAATGGAGCGGGTGGAGCGCGGTCGGGATGCCGCCGAACCTCCAAGCGTACACAGCGCCCGCGGTCACGATCCTCAACGGCGTGAGGTACGTCGCGATCGGGATGCGATCGAACACGGTCCCCGCGCAGTACTCGACCTGGGTCCTGCCGCACACCGCTGGCGGAGCCTGGATGCAAGTCAGCAACGACGGCGAGCCCGGAATGCCGTCGATCACGAACGACGGGCTCGGGTTGGTCGTCGTTCGCGCGCTGCCCGCGTCGGACTACGTCTTCGTCCGCCGCGGCACGACGAGCGCAGCCAACCCACACATCGTGACGTGGAACGTCGGGTTCATGCGCGCGTTCAACGCGGGCCCCTTCGATCCACCGCCTCCGCCACCAGCGGGCCTCTCGTCGAGCATGGGAACCGCGTGCACGGTGATGGGCGCGGGCCCCGAAGTGGCGACGCCGTACCCGTCTCGCTTGGCGATCACGTGCTTCGATCGCGGGTCGCAGACGTTTCGAACGCTGCGATACAACAGCTCGACCTGGGCCAGCGCGTGGGTCAACTCGTCGCCGATGACCTGGCCCTCTGGAATCAGACCGACGATCTCGATCCCTGCGTCGGCGGCGATCACCGTTCCGACCGGCGCGCAGACACCGCTCACGAACTGGCTCCTCTTCGCGGTGGCGCAGACGCCAACCTTGTTCGGTCCGTCGGCGCGGCACCGCACGGGCTACACGTATCGCGCGTCGGACACGTTGCTCAGCGCTCCGCCCGCGCTCGGCGCGTATCAACCGCGGCTGTACTGAGCGATTGCGGAGCTCGCGCGTCCGCGGGCCGAGCCTGCGCACGAGCGTCGGTCGCGCCGAGCGTCGCGATCGCAGCGGAGACGACAGCGGCGAAGCGGGTCATTTGAATTTGTGACCTTATATCAATTTCACTGCGCTCGATCTGAAGTGGCTGTGGACCATCCCGCGCCCGAGCGAGGATCGCAGGCCCGCTCAATTGGGCAGCGGTCGCTCGACGCGAAACCACATCGTCCACGGGCTCGCGCACAGCGAGCACTGCGTACGCGCCGCGCGGAGCATCGCGCCCTTGTGCGCGACCGCGTCGTGCGACACGAGCCTGAGCGCGCCCTCGCACTTGGGGCACGGCTGCGAGAGCGCTCGCGGCTCGACGAGCGAGGCGGACTCGACGGCGATCGGTCGGTCCATCGAGCCTCCGTCGCTCGCGAAGAAGAGCTTCTCGCGTTGCTCGGCGAGCTTCGCGGCAGCGCGCTCTGCGGCGCGTCGTTCGGTGCGCTTTCGAAAAATCATGCAGCGTGTCACGAGGGAGGGTAGTCGATCGAGCGCGACGATTCCGCGCTCATCGTGCGGAATTTTCTGCGCTCGAAAGCGTCGATCCGCTGCGCGAACGGCGATGGATCGATCGATCGAGGGGCACACAATGCGGGCTCGACGAGCGAGCCGAGGGTCCCTTCTCGAGGAGAGACAACGAGAATGAAACGACGATTCGTGCAGATTGCGGCGTTGGTGGCGAGCTCTGCGAGCGCTTCTGCGTTCGCGCAGGTGACGGTCAACGCGCAGCTCGGAGCGACCGTGCAAGCCGCGCCTCCTCCTGCGATCGCTGAAGCGCAGCCGCCTTCGCCCGGACCAGGGTTTTCGTGGGTCGCTGGCTACTGGAGCTGGAGCGGCTCGCGCTACGTCTGGACGCCTGGACACTACGAGCAAACGCCCGCGACCGCGCAGCGATGGGAGCCTCCGCAGTGGGAGCGCGTCGGCAATGGACATCGATTTCGTCCAGGAGGATGGCGAGGCGCGAACAACGTCGTCGTGCAGGCGCCATCGCAGCCGTCGCAGACCGTGAACCTGCAAATTCCCACGCAGATCGCGGGCACTTCGTCCCTCGCGATCGCGACCCCCGTGACGACCGCCGCTGTGGCGCCGCCCGCGAACGTTCAAGAAGCGCAGCCGCCGTCGCCGGGGCCGCGCTACGTGTGGGTCGCTGGCTTCTGGAATTGGAACGGGACGCAGTACGCGTGGGTTCCGGGGCGCTGGGAGCTTCCGCCCGAGCAGAGTGATGGTTGGGATCCACCGCAGTGGGAGCGCGATGGATCCAACTATCGCTACCGCCCCGGTCGATGGCGCGGGCGCGGCAACGCCGTCGTGCAACCGTTGCCGAGCGTGCAGGTCGTCACCGTCGCGCAGCCCGCCGCGACGCCCGCCGTCAACATCACCGCCGCCACGGCGCCTCCTGCGCCCATCGCCGAGACGCAGCCTCCTTCGCCGGGCGCGAACTATCTCTGGGTCGCAGGCTACTGGAGCTGGAACGGGTCGCAGTACGCGTGGACCGCTGGGCGTTGGGAGCAAAAGCCCGCGCAAGCCGACGCGTGGGAGCCTCCGCAGTGGCAGCGCGAAGGGCGCGGATGGCGCTTTCGCGCGGGACGTTGGCGAGGACAGAACAACGCGACCGTGCAAACGACGCAGGTCGTTCAGGCGGTTCCTGTGGCGACGACCACCGCGGTTCCGACTGCGGTCGTGACGACGGCTCCGCCAGCGGTGGTGCAAGAAGCGCAGCCGCCCTCACCGGGCCCAGGCTACACGTGGGTCGCGGGCTTCTGGACCTACAACGGAACGCAGTACACCTGGACCGCGGGCCACTGGGAGCAACCGCCCGTCGCAGACGCGCAGTGGACCGAGCCGCAGTGGGCCCGCGAGGGAAGCGGCTTTCGCTTCATGCCGGGTCGATGGCGCCGACGCGACGAAGCGCAAGCCAACGCGCCGCAGCCCGTCGCGCTCCCGCCTCCGTCGGGACCGATCGAGACGTCGCAGCGTCCACCCCCGCGCGGACGGTTCGAACGCCCGGGACGAAGCCCCCAACGCGGCATGATCTGGGTCGCGGGCTACTGGAATTGGAACGGCTCGCAATACGAATGGGTCGCTGGCCGTTGGGAAGCCCCGCCCCGCCCGCGCGCCATCTGGGTCGCTCCGCAGTGGCGGCCCGGCGGCGCAGGGTGGCGCTTCAGCCCGGGCCGCTGGCGCTGAGAGCCTCGATTCGCGCATCGCGGCGCGCGTCGCTGCGCAATCCGCGGAGGGCGAGCGCTGCGCGACTTGCGCAGCACACAGAATCAAAGCGCTGATCGTGTCGATCCGCGGCTCTGCGCGAGGACGAGGCGGGTGGCACGCTTCGAGCACACGACGGCGCCGAAGAGATTCGCTGTTGATGCACTCACCCGTCGAGACGCGCTGCGCGCGACACACGATCGCGCTCGAGCGCACCCTCCCAACGCAGCCGCGCGAGCGCGCGACAGGAGCGCGATCGCTGTGAGGGAGGGGTTCGTCGCGCGCTGCGTTCGTTGCGGGGCGCCGCACTCGCTCGCGCTGCTCGACGCGAGCGCGCGCTGCGCGCACTGCGGCGCGATCGATCCCTTGGGCGACGAGGCCCGCGCGCGCGTCGAAGCCGCGGCGGACAAGGTCTCGCGCCTCGCGTGGCGCGAGCAACACGCGCAGCGCAAGCACGAAGACGCCTCGCTCGAGTCGGGGCTGTTGATGGGCCTGTTCGGCGGCGTCTCGTGGCTCTTGTTCGGAGGAATCGCCTTCGCGATGGTCTTCTCCGAGAAGCCCGAGGCGATGGGGCTCGTCGAGCTCTTGGGCACCTCGCAATCCGCCAGCGGAAACACCGCCGAAATGGGCGTCGTGATGGCATGGTGGCTCCTCGTGCTTCTGCTCGCGGGCCTGGGCGCGACGGTGTTCTTCTCGTTTTCGCTGCTGTTCTACCAGCGAAAGCCGCTCGCTCCGCTGCGGGCGCTCCCGCCGCTCGACGCGAGCTCTCCGCCTCGCTGTCACCTGTGCGGCGGCGGGCTCGCGGCGGGAGGGCTCGCGCGTCGCTGTCGCTATTGCGGCGCGAGCAACCTCGTCGACGGGCGGTCGTTCGACGCGCAGATCGACGCGCTCTCCGAGCAGCTCTCGGTGATCGATCACGCCCTCGTCGAGCGGGCGATCCCGATCGGGCGATCGATCGACTCGATGGTGAAATTCTCTGCGTTCTTTCCCATCGCGTTGCTGCTCTTCTTTCCGCTCACGATGGTGGGGACGCCGCGGACGATGCCCGAGCTTCTGCCCGCGCTCGCCGTGATCTGGGCGCTCGCGTTCGTGGCGATCCTCTTGTGGCTCTCGCGGTTCAAGAGCCACGCGCGCCACGTCAGCGACGTCGCGTGCGGCGACGCGGTGCTCGTTCGGGGGCGGCCCTTCGTCGTGCGCGCGCTCGTCGAGGCCAAGACCAACGGGCTCGTCCCATCCCAGCGATTGCTCTTGCTCGAACCACGGTCGGGGTCGAACGACTGGCTCCTCGTCGACACGCAGTGGCGCTCGCTCGAAGAGGGGCACCGCGCGCTCGCGCTCGCGCGTCCGACAGAGCCACGAGCGCCGAGCGCGCAGAGCGTCGTCGTGCCTCTCGTGTTCGTCGACGCGCACGGCGTCGCGACGCCGTGGACGGCGGTGACGGGGCCCGAGATCGCGCTCTGTCAGGGCGCGAACGCGACGAGCGCGCCTGCGTGGATCGGTCGATGGACGCCGCTGCACGGCGAAGCGGTCGTCCTCGTGTGAGCGACGATCACGCGCTCTTCAGCGCGCTCACGACCGAGGCGAGCGCGGGGTCGCCCTTGGTCTCGATCGCGTCGAGGTGACCGCGCACGCGGCCGCCCTTGGACACGAGGTACGACTCGAGGTGCGGCTTGACGTGCTTGGCGAAGCGCTTGGCCACGCCGTGCTTGCTCACGGTTCCCGCGCGGCCGGGGCGCGCGCTGAGCAGCACGCCCACGCGCAGCGCGAGCTCGGGGTCCTCGAGGGACTCGCGCTGCTTCGAGAGCGCCTCGATGACCTTCGCGCCCGGAGCGCTCGCGCCCGCGGCCTTCCAACGATCGACAGCGCGGTCGAACGCGGCGACGTCGAGCTCGGCCAACAGCGCGCACACAGATTCGAGTGGAACGCGTTTTTGCCCCTTCGGCGCGATCGCGAGCCCGACGAGCTCCTCGAGCGGCGCCGCGATCGACGCCACGCTCGCCGGGTCGATCGTGCCGACGGCCCTCAGCGCCCGACGCGCGTTGTCCGCCGCGCGACGCACGACCCAGCTCCGACGACCCGCGCTCCTCGCGAAGCCGACGAGCGCTCCCGCGGCGCGCGCGATCTTCGCGGCGTCCGTCGTCGGCGCGCGTCCTCGCTGCGGAAGCTCGAGCTTCGCGCTCGCCGCAGCGGCCCCCTTCGCGCCCGAGGGAGCGCTCTCTGCCGCGTCCGCCGCGACCTCGTGATAGCCCTCGCGCAGCTTCTCGGCGACCTTCTTCTCGTACTCTTTGCGCGCGCCATCTTCCGTGGGAAAAGCCTTCTCTTTGCGCTGTCCCGGCGTGCCCAGACGGCCGTACACCACGATGAAGTTCACGCCCTCGACGGACGCCATCCAGAACTTCGCGCTCGTCCCCTCGACGAATTCGAACCGACGCATGAGACCTCCTGTCGCGCTCGGGCTGGTCGGGATTGCACGACCCGTTCGACCCGCGCGCTTCGCGTCGGGGATGGTACACCCGCTCCGACGGTGTAGTGTCGCGGATCGAAGCAGAGAACTCGAGATGCCGACCGTTCACCTGAGACCAGGCCACGTTCAACCGGTGTGGACCGGCCACCCGTGGGTCTTCGCGCAAGCGATCGCCAAGGTCGACGGGCCTGCGCCCGCGGGCTCTGCCGTCGACGTGCTCGATCCGCGAGGAAATTTCCTCGGTCGTGGATTCTTCTCCCCCGAGAGCGCGATCCCGGTTCGCATCGTCACGCGAAAGCACGACGAGCCGCTCGACGACGCGCTGCTCGATCAGCGCGTGAAGGCCGCGGTCGAGCTCCGTCGCGCGGTGCTCGACCTGCCCAACCGCGAGACCGACGGCTATCGATTGATCCACGCGGAGGGCGACGGGCTCCCTGGCCTCATCGTCGACGCGTACGGCCCGGTGCTCGCCGCGCAATTTCTCACGATCGGCATGAAGAAGCACAGCGAGTCGCTCTTGCGCTCGCTCGTCGCGCACACCGGGGCCACGACCGTGATCGAGGTCGCCTCGCCGCGACACCAGAAGATCGAGGGCTTCGAAGTGCGCGAAGGCCCAGTGTTCGGCCCCACCGTCGAGCGACTCGTGTTTCGCGAGCGCGGGTTCACGTGGAGCATCCAGCCTCCGGGCGCTCCGGGCGGCGGCGGACAGAAGACCGGGTACTACTTCGATCAACGCGAGACGCGCGCCGCGGTCGAGCAGCTCGCGCGAGGCCGTCGCGTGCTCGACCTCTACTCGTACGTGGGCGGGTTTTCGCTCGCGAGCGCCCGCGGCGGCGCGACGGACGTGCTCGCCGTCGACAGCTCTCAGTTCGCGCTCGACTGCGCCGCCACCACCGCCGAAGGCGCTGGGTTTCGCGAGAAGATCCGCTTCCAACGCGGAGACGCGCGCAAGGTGATGGCGCAGCTCGCCGAGGACAACCAACGCTTCGACCTCGTCGTGCTCGACCCGCCGAAGCTCGCGATGGGCGCCAAGGACCTCGACGAAGCCCGCGGAATGTACCGAAAGCTCAACGCCCTCGCGTGCAAGCTCGTCGCGCCCGGCGGGCTGCTCGTGTCGTGCTCGTGCTCGCAAGCGATGACGGGCGGAGAGTTTCTTCGCGTCATCGCCACAGGAGCGCGGGACGTTCAGCGCGACGCCACGGTGCTGAGGCTGCTCGGACAGCCGCCGGATCACCTCGTGCCCGCGGCGTTTCCCGAAGGGCGCTACCTCAAGTGCGTGGTCGCGCGCGTGGGATGAACGAGGCTCGCATGACGTACGACGCGTACCCCGATTTCGAGCAGCGCGAGGTCACGCTGCTCGGCGCCACCAAGACCGTGTTCATCAAGGGCGAGGGCCGCGCCGTGCTCGTGATGCACGAGATGCCCGGGATGCACCCGCCCGTCGCCGAGTGCGCGCGCCGCATCGTGGACGCGGGATTTCGCGTGTACATGCCGCAGCTCTTCGGGACGCCCGGCCGCCCGATGTCCCCGCTCTACTCGCTCGACACCGTCGCGCGCGCCTGCGTCTCGCGCGAGTTCACGCTGTTCGCGCTGAAGAAGAACAGCCCCGTCACCGAGTGGCTCCGCGCGCTCGCCGCGCTCGCCCACGACGAGTGCAAGGGCCCCGGCGTCGGCGCGGTGGGAATGTGTTTCACCGGCGGATTTGCCCTCGCGATGATGGTCGACGATCGCCTGCTCGCGCCCGTGCTGAGCCAGCCCTCGATCCCCGTGGCGCTCACCAGCGCGCACAAGCGCGACCTCGGGATCGACGACGCGACGCTCGCGCGCGTCAAGGAGCGCGCCGCCAACGGCGCGTGCGTAATGGGGCTTCGCTTCACGGGCGACAAGCTCGTTCCCGACGAGCGCTTCGCGCGGCTGCGCGAGGAGCTCGGGGACAAGTTCATCGCGATCGAAATCGACTCGCGCCCGGGCAACGCGCACAACATCGACCGCATGGCCCACTCGGTCCTCTCGACGCACTACGACCACACGCCGGGACACCCGACGCGCGAGGCCTTCGATCGGGTCGTCGCGTTCTACCGAGAGAAGCTCGGAGCGCCGTGATGCGCCTCGTCGCCCGCGTCACGAGCGCTCTTCGCGCGCCGTACTCCGTGGGCCAATGCTCCGTGGACGTCACCGACGGGGCGCACACGAGCGAGGTCGCTCGCGGCCTCGCGTTCGGCGACGTCCTCGTCGACCAAAGCGGCACCCGCTCGCTCAGCGAGTTCGAAGCGACGTTGTTCGCGCCCATCGCGCCCACCGAAGGATCGCGCATCCGCGTTCGCCTGTGGCACAGCTACGAGGGCGGGACGTCGTCCCTGCGCGACCTCTGGTTCGAAGCCCGGCACAGCACCGACGGCTCGATCCTCGTGCAAAAGAGCGAGCCCGCCCCGCTCGCGGCGCTCGAGCCACGAGCGCGCGCGTATTGGCGGCTCACCATGGCCGACCGCGAACCTGTGTCCGAGTGACCCGCGATCCGTGCTCTCATCGCCGCCGTGCGCTCGTCCACGCTTGGCCTCGTCCCCTTCTTCGCGCTCTTCGGGTGCGCGTCACCGACGCCCGCGCCGGCGCCGAATGACGCACAAGAAATCAACACAGACTCCGGCGCGCTGAGCGACGCACAAGAAATCAACACAGACGCCCCGAGCCCCGCAGATGTGCCCTCGGACACCGGGCGCAGATACGAGCCCGAGCCCTTCGTCCCGACCGACGCCACGCGCGCGTACTGCGCGGGGCGCGACGCGGCGGCGATCGAAGCGCGCATCACGGGACTGCTCCAAACGCTCACCCCCACGCAGAAGCGCTCGCTCATGGCGGGGGCCGCGCTCGGGCGCACCGAGGACGTGTGGCTCGTGCGCGGGGTGCCCGCCCTCGGGATCCCGGGGTTTCGGATGATCGACGGGCCGCGGGGCGTCGCGGTGCTCCCGCCGCTGCGCGCGACGGCGTTTCCCACAGCGATGCTGCGCGGGGCGAGCTGGGATCCGTCGCTCGAAGAGCGCGTCGGCGCGGCGATGGCGAACGAGGCGCTCTCCGCAGGAGCGACGGTGCTGCTCGCGCCAACCATCAACATCTTGCGACACCCCCGCTGGGGTCGCGCGCAAGAGACGTACTCCGAGGACACAACCCACATGGGTTCGATGGCCGTCGGCTTCGTGCGCGGCGTTCAATCGCGAGGCGTGCTCGCGACGCTCAAGCACTTCGCGGCCAACAGCATCGAGAACACCCGGCACCGCGTCGATGTGCGCATGGACCCGCGGACGTTGCGCGAGGTGTACCTCCCGCACTTTCGCCGCGCGATTCACGAGGCAAACGCGTCGAGCGTGATGTCCGCGTACAACAAGCTCGACGGGCTGTACTGCGACAACAACCGGCAGCTCCTCACCGAGATCCTCCGCGACGAGTGGGGCTTTCAAGGCTTCGTCGTCTCCGACTGGGTGCTCGGAACCCACGGAGCCACCCCCGCCCTCACCGCCGGCCTCGACCTCGAGATGCCCTCGCCCCTCGAGTTCGCCATGATCCCCACCGAGATCGCCAACGGAGCGCTGTCCGAGCGAGACCTCGATCGCGCCGTCCGTCGCCTGCTCCGCGCGCAGTTTTGCTTCGGCCTCGATGCTCGCACGGTGACGCGCATGCCCGAGCTGCGCGAGACCATGGCGCACCTCGCCCTCGCGCGCGAAGCCGCCCAGCGCTCGATCGTGCTCTTGAAGAACGCCACGATCGACACGGCGCCCGTGCTTCCGCTCGACGCCTCGCGGCTGCGCACCGTCGTCGTGCTCGGCCGCTCGGCCGCCGTCGCGAACATCGGCGACTACGGGAGCAGCGCCGTTCCCCCGAGCAGCGTCGTGACAACGCTGGACGGGCTTCGCGCGCGCGCCGCAGGAGCGTTCGACGTCGTTCACATCGCGTCGAGCACGCTCGACGCCGCGTCGCTCGCGGCGGTTCGCGCCGCCAGCGCCGTGGTGATCGTGACGGGGAGCCTGCACTCGGACGAAGGCGAGGCCACGCTCGGCGCAGGCGATCGCGCGTCGCTCGCGCTCGCCGCGGAAGAGGTCGCCCTCGTTCGCGCAGCTGTCGCAGAAAACCCACGCACGATCGTCGTCCTCGAGTCGGGCGCCGCGCTCGAGACCGCCTCGTGGGACGCGGGCGTGGCCGCCCTCTTGTGGGCGGGATACCCGGGCTCCCAAGGCGGACACGCGATCGCAGACGTCCTGTTCGGCGCGGTCGAGCCGTCGGGGCGCCTTCCGTTTTCGATGCCGGTGCGCGAGGCGGATCTGCCCCCGTTCGACAACACGTCCGAGCGCGTGACGTACGAATTCTTGCAAGGGTACAGGCACCTCCAACAGCAGCGCACGGCGCCGCGCTTCGCGTTCGGCTTCGGCCTTTCGTACTCGTCCGTCCGCTACGAATCGATCACGCTCGCGACGCCCGACGCAGCGTCGAGCGCGCCCGAGACCTCGATCGAAGCGACCGTCACGGTGCGCAACACGGGCGCGCGACGAGCGCGCGAGACCGTGCAGCTCTACGTGAGCGCGACCGCGTCGACCACCGTGCGAGCCCCGCGTGATCTACGAGCGTTTTCACAGGTCGAAATCGCTCCAGGCGCGACCGTCACCGTGCCGGTGCGCTTCGCGCTGAGAGACCTCGCCGTGTACGACACGACCGCGCGGCGCATGGTGATCGAGCCGACGACGTACGAGCTCCAAGCGGGCCCCGACAGCGAACGCGCGACCTTGCGCGCGACGCTCACCGTGCGGTGAGCCGCTCGAGACGAGCGCGCAGCGAGCGCATATCGAGCCGAGCGGCGGCGAGCGCATGCAACGAGTGCAGATTGAGCAAAGGGTCGGCGAGCGCATGCAACGAGTGCATTTCGAGCCGAGCGTCGGGCGCATGCAACGAGTGCATGCGCATGGGCGCCGTGTGCGGCGGGGCGTCACGGGCCGAAGCGTGCCGGACGCCGAAGAGCGATCGAGACGATCGCGAGGGAGACGCGCGTGACGCGATCGCGGGTGGGACACGTGTGACGCGGTCCCGAGTGAAACACGATCAACGCGATCCCGAGTGAAACACGATCAACGCGGTCCCCGTTGGCGTAGCCAACGGGCTGGGCCGCCTCGTCTTCGAGGCTGAGATGTCCGGCGAAGCCGGACGAGCGCGCGAGCGGCGGAGCGATCGACACGACGAGCGAGCGCGCATACGCAACGTCGTTCACGCCGGCGACACAATCTACGCGGGCGAACACGTTTGCGTCGTCGATATCATCATCAACGCGCGACTCTCCGGTGGCGCTTTGCGCCACATCTCCGCCTCGTCTTCGAGGCGGCCCAGCCCGTTGGCTATGCCAACCGGGACCGCGTTGATCGTGTTTCCCACGCGATTGCGTGACGCGCGTTTCACCCGTGATTGCGTGACGCGCGTCTCCCTCGCGATCGCCTCGATCGCTCCTCGGCGTCCGGCACGCTTCGGCCCGTGACGCCTCGCCGCCGCCGCTCGGCTCGATACGCACTCGTTGCATGCGCCCGTTGCCGACGCTCTTCACTCTCCGCTGAACGAGCGATACCCGATGGCCTCGGCCACGTGGGCCATGCGCACGTTGTCTTCGCACTCGAGGTCCGCGATCGTGCGCGCGACGCGAAGCACGCGCGTGAGGGCGCGGGCGCTCAGCCCCATGCGTTCGGCCGCGGTGGACAAGAGCGCCTTGGCGTCGGCGCTGAGCGCGGCGATCTCGCGCAGCGCCTTCGGCTGCAGCCGTCCGTTGGGCTCATTTTGATTTTCTGTGCGACGAAGCTGCCTCTCGCGAGCGTCGATCACGCGCGCGCGGATGTCCTTCGAAGACGGCCCGTCGGGCGCGTCGTTGTAGACCATCGCGGACGAGCCCGGCAGGTGCACGCACAGGTCGATGCGATCGAGCAGCGGGCCGGACACCCTCGCGCGGTACTTGCGGATGCGCTCGTCGCTGCACTCGCAGCGGTCCGACGGATCGCCCTGGTAGCCGCACGGGCACGGGTTCATCGCGGCTACGAGCGTAAATCTCGCGGGAAACGTCGTTCGAACGCGCGATCGCACGATCGTCACGTTGCCCTCTTCGAGCGGCTCGCGCAGCGCCTCGAGCGACTCTCGCGAGAACTCGGGAAACTCGTCGAGAAACAGCACGCCCCGGTGCGCGAGCGCGATCTCGCCCGGCCGCGGCGGGTCGCCTCCGCCGACGATCCCCACGGTCGACGCCGTGTGATGCGGGTGTCGATACGGGCGACGCTCGATGAGCGAGACGCCCGAAGGGAGCATCCCTGCCACAGAGTAGATCGACGTGACCTCGACGCTCTCGTCGAAGCTGAGCGGCGGAAGGATCCCCGGCATCGTGCGCGCGAGCAGCGTTTTTCCTCCGCCCGGAGGCCCCATGAGCAGGACGTTGTGATCGCCCGCCGCCGAGATTTCGAGCGCCCTCCTCGCGGCGTGCTGTCCGCGGACGTCCGCGAGGTCGAGCAGCTCGGGGTCGATCGTCGTGTCCCTCGCGCGCTCGGCTGAGGGCAACACGAACGTTCCCTGAAAGAACGCGACGACGTCCGCGAGCGACAGCGCCGCGCGCACGTCGAGCCCCGACACAACCGCAGCTTCCGCAGCATTTTCAGCGGGAACGATCGCCCCTCGCATCCCCTGCTTCTTCGCGCAGAGCACCTTCGCGAGCACGCCGCGCACGGGCCGAAGCGCGCCCGTCAGAGACAGCTCGCCCACGAGAAGCCACTCGCGCAGCGGATCTTCGGGGCACTCGCGCGACGCCGCGAGCGTGGCCATCGCGATCGCGAGGTCGAAGCCGGCGCCGTTTTTTCTCACATCGGCCGGCGCCAGATTCACCGTCACTCGCCGCGTCGGAAGCGGAAACCCGACTTGTTCGAGCGCGCTCCGAACGCGCATCCGCGACTCTCGGACGGTCGCTTCAGGGAGCCCCACGAGATCGAACGCCGGGAGCCCCCGCGCGATATCGACTTCGACTTGAACGGGAAGTGCTTCGAGTCCGACGAGCGTGCTCGCGTGCGCCATGGCCAACATGGCAGCGCTTCACTGCGCGACGCGTGCCGTCGGCGGATCCTCGCGATTCGCTGCGATTCGACGAGACTCGTGAGCTCCCCCCTGGCGGCCGCCATGGCGGTTTATCCAAACCGCCACCCTTCCGCCAGGGGTCGACCGCCAGGGGTCGACTGCGAAGGGGGCTTCGGGTCTCCTTCGCAAAGTCGGGCGCGCCGCTTGTTGAATGGTGGCTCCCGGTCGGAGGGTTCGGGTACAGTGCCACACATCGAATCCGAGGGTTATCTGGAGCTGTTGGAGCGGCGTCGATGAGCCGCTCACGTTTGCCGCGCCGCGCACAGACGTAGCGCGCCGAACGCAACGCCCGCCCGATGCGAGCAGCGAATGCCGATCCTTACCGCACGAGAACGAATCAACACCGAGATCGGCGGGCGCTATCGCGCCAAGCGCATCATCGGTGAAGGTGCGTTCGGCGCGGTGTTCGCGGCGGAGCACACGCTGACGGCCCGCGAGGTCGCGCTCAAGATCTTGCACCCGCACCTCGTGCAGACCGAGCAGATCGCGCAGCGATTCTTGCTCGAAGCGCAGACGATGGCGAAGATCCGCCACCCGGGGATCTGCCAGATCCTCGACGCGGGGCGCGAGCAAGACGGGACCATCTTCCTCGCGCTCGAGCTGCTCGAAGGCGAGACCCTCGAAGAGTGCCTCGAGCGCAAGGGCAAGCTCCCGCGCCCCGAGGCGCTTCGCATCGCCGTCGAAGTGCTCGACGCGCTCGCCGCGGCGCACGCGAGAGAGATCGTTCACCGCGACATCAAGCCGGCGAACATCTATCTCAACCGCGAATCCGACGGCAATTCGCACGCGAAGCTCCTCGACTTCGGCATCGCGCACGTCGCGCCGAAGGGCGGCAACAAGCTCACGGACGCGGGCGTCGTGCTCGGCACCCCCGAGTACATGCCGCCCGAGCAAGCGCGCGGAAAGCACATCGGCCCCGTCAGCGACGTGTGGGCCGCGGGCATCGTCCTCTACGAGATGCTCTCGGGCATGGTCCCGTGGAGCGGCGAGAGCGCGGCGGGCGTCTTGATCGCCGTGGCCAACACGCCGTTGACGGACATCCGCGAGCTCGTCCCCGAGACGCCGGACGCGATCGCGGACGTGATCACCAAGGCCCTCGAAAAAGAAGCCTCGCGTCGGTTCAGCTCCGCCGAACAGATGCGCGACGCGATCATCGAGGCCGCGGACGCCGAGGGAATCTCCCTCTCGCTCGCAGGCGTTCGCCAGAGCATCGTCGGCGGCTCTGGCGAGTGGAAGGCCGTTCGCGTCGCAGGTGCGCCTGTCGGCCCCGCGACCCCCGCAGCGCCGCCAGCGCCCGCTGCGCAAGTGCCCGCTGCGCGACGCCCCGGAGGAAACATCGAGTTCGATCTGCCCGAAGGGACCGACACGCCTTCGCTCATGATCTCGCTCGATTCGCTGGCCGCGCCGCCCAGCGACGCCGCGGTCGACCTGCCCGTTCCGCCGCCCCCGACGCCCGCCGAAGGACAAGACGCGCTGCGGCCGCGCGTCGGCGCCGAGCCGCAGCGGCCCGCGTCCATTCGACCGCCGCCAGCGCCGCAAGAGCCTCGCACGACCAAGAGCGTCGGCGCGATGTCCGCGACCTCTCCCGACGCCACCGCGCCGCGCACCCAATCGAGCGGAAAGCTCTCGATCTCGCCGCCCCCGGCGAACACCGGCGGCGTTGCGCGCGCCGAGAGCGCGCCGGTGGCGAATACAGGCCCCACTTTTCAAACGATCCAGCCGACGCGCAGCAGCATGCCGCTCGTGATCGCGGCGCTCGTGGGGATCTCCGCGCTCGGCATCGCGGCGTATTTCGTGGTCAGTCACCCGGCCAACGGCGGCGGACGTCGCAACTTGCAGGCGCAGGACGCCGAGAGCGCGCACGACGGCGGCGCAGAAGAAGAAGACGCGCCGAGCGCCGCGAGCCACGTGAGGCTGCGGTCCGTGGGCGCGGTGCCCATTCCGTTCGCGCTTCGCGGCGAGGACGGCCGCGTGTTCGTTCGGCACCTCACGATGGGACCGCCGCGCGCGACACGCATGGTCGGGACGTGCGCCGCGGGCAACGTCCGGCTGTTCAACACGCAAAACGGCCTCCCTGTCACCGAGACGGCCGCGCCCATCGCGTGCGACGGCTTCGACCTCGCGCTCGTCGGCGACCTCGACAACGACGGCACCGACGACGTGGCCGCGATCAACGCGCAAAAGTCCGCGGTGGTCGTCTACTCGACGCAGTCGTCGCCCGCGCGCGCGCTGCAGACCGTCGCGCTCCCGGGCGCGATGGGGCTCGCGGGCGGAGTCATCGACGCCCAAGGGCGCACGCTCGTCGTCGCGGTCACCGAGGCGCGCGTGACCGAGCCGAGCGAGCTCGTGGCCATCGATGTTCGATCGGGCGCGATCGCGTGGCGCCGTCGCGGACGCAACGACCTCGGTCGCATCGGTCACCCGACAGACCTCGGCCTCGCGATCGGCCCCGACGCGGACGGCGATGGCGTTCAAGACGTGGTCGCAGGCGCGAGCCCGCTCACGAGCACGATGCCCGACCGCATGCCCGAGCTCCCGCGCTGCGTCGAGCTCTTGTCGGGCGCGACGGGGCAGCCGCTTTGGCCGCAGCCCTACTGCCAGCGACGCGGCGGCGTGCAGAGCGTCTCGCTCGGGCCCGACGTCGACGGAGACCGCCGCGCAGACGTCGCGGTCGCCACGGACGTCACCCGCGGATCGGACCCTCGCGTGATGATCGTCTCGGGCGCCAACGGCTCGCTCGTCCGCCGAATCGGAACGCCCGAAGGCCCCGCCGCGCAGGGCTTCGGCTGGCCCGTGAGCCTCGGCCCGGACATCAACGGCGACGCGATCCCCGACCTCGCCGTCGGAAGCGTGTCATCGTCGTCGACCTACGTGTCGCTCGTCTCGGCCCGAGACGGAACGGTCCTCGCGTCGCAAGCCCTCGATGGGGCCGCCGGCTTTCCAAACCTTCGTTTGCTCGTCGAGGCCGGCGCGTGGCGCGGCGTCGAAGGGGCCGCGCTCGTGGTCGCCTCCCCCGCGGACGGACTCAAAGTGTTCGCGCTCTCGCCTGAACCGCGTTGACGAGACGCTGAAGGCCCGTTGAAAGTACACCGTCGCCGCTCCGAAACGGCGCATCTGTCGGAGGTTCGTGCATGAAGGTCACCGTGCTTGGCGCCGGAAGCTGGGGCACAGCGCTCGCGAAGGTCCTCGGCGACAAGGGACACGCCGTGCACCTGTGGGGACGACGCGAAGACGCGATGCGCGCCATTCGCGAAGGCCGCACGAACGAGCCATTTCTCCCAGGGATCACGCTGCCTCCGACGCTTGACGCGACGCACCTGCTCGACGAAGCGCTCGACGGCGCCGACATGATCTTGGTGGCCGTCCCGACGCACGGCCTGCGCGAGGTGCTGCCCAAGGTCGGAGAGCTCGTTCGATCGCCAGTCCCTGTGATTTCAGCGACCAAAGGGATCGAGCAAGAGTCGCTCAAGCTCGTCAATCACATCATTCAAGACGAGCTCCCGTGGTCGAAGAACTCGTTCATCGCGCTGTCGGGCCCCTCGTTCGCGATGGAGGTCGCCAAGGGTCAGCCCACGGTCGTCGTCGCCGCCGCGGCGGACGCAGGGCTCGCGCGCGAAGTGCAGCGCGCGTTCTTCTCGGACGGGTCGTTTCGCGTGTACCTCTCGACCGACGTCCTCGGCGTCGAGATGGGCGGCGCCCTGAAGAACGTCATCGCCATCGCCGCCGGCGCGAGTGACGGAATGGGCTTCGGCTCCAACGCGCGCGCCGCGCTCATCACCCGCGGGCTCGCCGAGATCGCGCGCTTGGCGGTGCGCATGGGCGCCGAGCCGATGACCCTCGCGGGCCTCGCGGGCATGGGCGATCTCGTGCTCACGTGCTCGGGCGCGCTCTCGCGCAATCGACACGTGGGCGTCGAGCTCGGCAAGGGCAAGAAGCTCTCGCAAATCCTAGGCGAAATGCGGCAAGTCGCCGAAGGCGTCCGCACGACCAAGAGCGCGTGGGACCTCGCGCAGCGCGAGGGCGTCCCCATGCCGATCGTCGAGCAAGTGTTTCGCGTGCTCTACGAAGACAAGGACCCCAAGGCGGCCGTGTGGGACTTGATGGTGCGCGAGGCGTCGCTCGAGTTTCAATTTTGACTGGCGAATCACTGCGCCATTGAAATCGTGTGCGTCGCGCCTCCGATCGAGCCGACGCGCAGCGACGCCCCGTCGATCGCCACGTTGAACGAGAAGCTCGTCGAGGCCCCGAGCACCGCGTCGCCCGCGAACACGTCGTTGACGCGCAGGTCGCGGATCGCGCTTCCGTGGGCGATGCGCAAGAAGACGCTGTTGCTGCGCTGCGCGTCGAGCATCACGGTGTCGCCCGCAGGAGCGACCACGAGCGTCGCGCCGTCGTCGCTGAGCCAGCGAGAGCGGCGGTTGGCGTTGACTGAAAAGCGCGCGACCACGCGCCCCACGCAGCACGCGCCGAGGTAGCTGCGAGACGCCGCCTCGCTGTCGCCGACGACGCACGTCGCGCCGTCCGCAGACCACGTCCAGTCCGCCTGCTGAAAGCACGCCTTGTTGGGAACGTCCGGCAGCGGCATCGGCACCGGTCCTCCGATCTGCCCGTTGAACGTCCCCGCCACCGCGGCGCACGCCTGGGCGTCCGCAGGCGTCTTCGGCGTCGCTTGAACGTCGAGGTTCGAGCCTCCGCCGCCGATCACCATCAGCCTCGCGACGCGAAGCGTCCCTGTGCACCGCGCAGACTGCCACTCGCACCGCGTGAGCGCCGCGCCCCGCTCTGCAGAGCCCGGCTCGGTCGCGCATCGAACTTGATCGAGCCGCTCGAACCCGCTGCCGTTCGCGCGCTGAACGATGATCATCGCTGGTTGCTCGGTGATCCGCGCCACCGCCTCGCGCGACGGGTAGAGCCCTTGGATGCTGGCTGCGGCGCGCGCGAGCGACGCGTCCTCGCTCGGCGTCGAGACGTCCGCCGCCGACACCACGTCCGCCGCGACCGTCGATCGCGGAGGATCGTTGACCGTCGGCGTCTCGCGGGAGCAGCGCCCCGCGACGATCGCGCACAACACCGTTGTCACCAGTACTTTCAACGTCGATTCCTTCTCTCTGCGACCGTCAGCGCGCCCGTTGATACCAACGAGCCGCACGAAGTTTGGGTCCGAGATCGTATCGCACGGCGCCCTCGCGGCGCGGGATCGAGCGCCGAACACGAGTACACCCGGGTGTACCCCTGAGTCCCAATTTCGGGACACAGAGGTGCACCCGGCTGGACTCCGCGCGCTTCCCTTCGGCTCACGAATCGAACACTGACGGGCGCGTTCGCAGCGAGCTCCACACGCCCGCGGCGAAGAGAATCAGCAAGGAGCCGACCGCGCACAGCTCGCTCACGACCGCGTGGGACCAGGGAAGCCAATCGACGAGCGCCAGCAGACAAGCGACGGATACGCCTTCGATCGCTCGAGCACGAACGACCGCTGCGCCTCGCTCTCGCGGCTGCGCGCGAACCGCAATCGCGATCCACAGCGCGAACACAAGCAGAGAGACGAGCGTCGCCCCGCGCCCCACACGCAGCGACCGAAGCGCGAGCGCGACGAGCGAGCCCGACGGTCCCAGGCGCTCGCTCCAGAACAAGCACCCGACGACCAAGACGTGCAGCGCCCACGAGACCCCGACGGATGAGAGCACCGAGCTCACGCGAACCGACGCTCGTCGCAGCGGCGGGCTCGGGACCACCGCGATCTCTCGCGAAGCGGTCGCGATCGGCGCTCGATAAGGGCTCTGCTCTTGGGTCACGATGCGCGTGCGATCCATCGCTAGCCTCGCCTCGAGTCGCGGAGTTGATCGTCGGTCGAACGCGACTCGGGGGCGAGATTCGCGCGTCCCTGCGCCTCGAGCGCCGTCCTGCCGCCACCGGGGCGGGGCCTCGAGGATGCTCCCCCGCTCCGCGGTCGCAGCCCGCTCGCTGAAATGCTCATCGCTGCACCTTCGTGTCCTTCTGCGCCGGATCGGCGCGGGCGGCTCTATCGGCCGGGGACAACCGCAGTTGCGACAGGGGACACGATCTTTTCGCGCAGGCCAGTCATCGGCCCATCACCGCGCTCGACCAGCGCCCTTCGCCTCGACCCACGCGCGTGCAGTACGCTCACGGTGAATGCCGCTGACGAGACTCCGCGCCATCGCCGCTTCGCGCCGCGCTCCTTTGTTCATCGCAGCGTGCCTCGCGCTCGCGGCGCTGAGCCCGAGCAGCGCGTCTGCGCAGCGCTCGGGCGGGCGCTTCGGCAGCTCGTCGAGCTTTCGTTCTTCGTCGAGCTCGAGCTCGTCCTACGGAGGATCGTCGCGCTCGTCCTATGGAGGCTCGAGCGGGTCGTCCTCCCGCGGCTCGAGCAGCTGGAGTTGGGGGAGCTCGTCGCGCTCGTCGAGCAGCCGAAGCTCGTCCTCGTCCTCGTCGTCCTACTCGTCGACCGTCGAACCCGAGAGCGACTCTGCCCCAGACAACGGTCGCTTCGCGCGAAACGCGCTCTATCTGTTTCTCGTCGTCGCTGGAATCGCGGTGATCTACGCGATCGCGACCCGCAGCCGAACCGCCGGGGGCCTCGTCGACGGCGAGAAGATCTCGCTTCGTCGCATCTCGATCGGGCTCGATTGGTCCGTGCGCGAGCAGCTCCAACACGCGCTCGACCAGCTCGCCGCCGCCGCGGACGCGCAGAGCGAAGACGGACGCCATCGGTCGCTCGTCGCCGTTCGAGACATTCTACGTGCGAATTTGCAGGGCGCTCGCTACGCAGCCGTCGTGGGACTCGAGCTCCCGCCGGAGCAAGCCGAGGCGCGCTTTCGAGCGTGGGCAGAGGACGTCAACCGCCGATACGACGTCGCGACGATCAGCGATCAGCGCCGCAACGAAGCGCCCGACGTGACCGCGCGCCGCGAAGAGGGCCAAGGCTTCGTGGTCGTGTCTGTGATCGTCGGGAGCAGCTCGGCGCTGCTTCCGCTTCCTGCGTGGCCCGCGCGCGAGTCCGTCGACGGAGCGCTCGTCGCGATGGTCCCGTCGATGCCTCACTCGCTCGTCGCGCTCGAAGTCGTGTGGTCTCCCTCGATCGACCAAGACCGATTGTCGTCCGCCGAGCTCGAGGTGCTCTATCCCGAGCTCGTGCCGTTCGGGAGCACTCCGCCGGGCCGCGTTCAGTGCAAGTACTGCAAGTGCGTCTCTGCCGCAGAGCTCGGCGAGTGCCCGAGCTGCGGATCGCGCGACCGCTCACCGGTCGCCGCGCGCAACGCGACGCCCCCGCCCACGCAAGCCGCGCCTCCGGTCGTCAACGTGTCGAGCGCCGACGTGATCCCGTGCCCTCGCTGCCGCCGTTCGATGCCGCGCTACGGAGTGCAGTGCATGCACTGCGGGACGCGGCGCGAAGCGTAGGCGTTCTGCGCTCGCGCCGTTGTCTTCTTCGCGCCGACCGGCGACGATCCCTCTCTGCAAGACGATGAAGGTCGCAACCCACGCTTCGGTCGAGTGCGCAGTGTCCGTCGAGAAGCTCTTCGACGCGGCGACATCGATGGAGACGCTCTCGACGATCCTGCGCCCCGTGGGGCCCTTGCCGGGCGTCGAGCGCGCGTGGATCGCAGGCGGCGCGGCGATCGGCGCGGGCGTGCACCGAAGCGTCGTGCTCACCGACGGCGCGACGCTCGACGAAGAGATCACCGCGTGGGCCCCGCCGCGGACGCACGAGTATCGCGTGACTGGATTTGCAGCGCCGTTTTCACTGCTGGTCGAGAGCGCGATCGCGCGCTGGAGCTTCGAGTCCCTCGGGGCGTCCCGCTCGCGTGTCCTGTGGCGCTACGAGTTCGCGCTGACCTCGAGGCTCGCGCTGCCGCTGGCGCTTCCGCTCGTGAAGCTCGCGATGAACAAGCTCATGCGCAGCACCCTCGAAAACCTCAGCGCCTCCGTCGGTCGTTGAGCGCATGAGCGGGCCTGCACCCAACGATCCGC
This sequence comes from Myxococcales bacterium, assembly GCA_016793325.1. Lineage (GTDB taxonomy): Bacteria > Myxococcota_A > Polyangia > Polyangiales. Next base: position 187,171 of record JAEUKI010000067.1, read on the forward strand.
CGCGGCCTCCGCGCACGTACGCGATCGCCCTTTTGCCGTTTGCGCTCGTGACGCTCTGGGCTGTCGTCGCGCTCGTCCGCGAGCGCGCCACAGCGCGCGCAGGCGCTTCGGACGCAGGCGCTTCGGACGCGAGCGCAGACGCGCAGAACGAACGTTGATCCGGGGCGCACGCGCCGCTCGTCCACCACCCCAGTATTCAACCCACCCCGTGTTTCGCAGCGCGAGGAGCGCTCGCGCCGAGCGATCGCGCGCGGAGCGCGATCAGCTCACTGGCAGACGCCGCCGCCCGTGGGGCCAGCGTGCGAGCAGTGCGTCGCCGGGTCGGTCATCGCCGCGCCCGCGTGGTACGTGCGGCACCCGATGGTGTTGCCGGACGTCATCGTCGGCATGCCGATCTCGTACGTCGCAGCCATGCAGGCCGTCTGGCACGCGGCCATGTCCATGTACTGCATGTTGGCGCCGGTGCACGCGCGGGTGACCGCGGTGCAGTACGCGGTACAGGCAGTCGCGCGATCGCCGCCACCGCCGCCGTCCGCCGGGGTCACGCCCGAGTCAGCAGGCGCGCTCGAGTCACCCGGAACGCCGCTGTCCGTCGGGCTGCTCGAGTCGCCGCCGACGCCCGTGTCCGTCGTCACGCCGCTGTCGGCCGGGGGGTTCGAGGGGCTGCAAGCCGCAGCGAAAACGGTGGCGCCGAGGGCGATGCACATACGAACGAAGGTCTTCATGGTTGAATCAAAAGCTCCAGTTGGTGTTGAAAGCTGCTGCGACAAAAAGCCTCTGCGGCAATTCGTCGCATCATTGCGTGGCGCGGGTGCTACCAGTACTTTTGCGGATGCGCTAGTCACTGACAGAGGCGCCTGCGCTGCTCGGCCCGAGATGTGGGAGAGGGCTCTTGACAGCAGGTCGAAGGCAGGTAAAGTCGCGCCCCCTCGCGGGGACCGTGCTGTTTCTGTCCACTAATCGACAGAGTCGAGCACGGCAAACGCGGGAGATTCCCTGTTCCGTGTAGGAGCCACGCTCGAGATGCCGACGATCAATCAGCTTGTGCGCAAGGGCCGCGAGACGACGCCGTGGAAGACGGCTTCGCCTGCCTTGCGTGAGTGCCCGCAGAAGCGCGGGGTGTGCACCCGCGTGTACACGACGACGCCCAAGAAGCCGAACTCCGCGCTCCGCAAGGTCGCGCGCGTTCGCCTCACCAACGGGATGGAAGTCACCGCGTACATCCCTGGTGAGGGACACAACCTGCAAGAGCACTCTGTGGTGCTGATCCGCGGCGGTCGTGTGAAGGACCTCCCCGGCGTCCGCTACCACATCGTGCGTGGAACGCTCGACGCGGTCGGCGCTGCCGGTCCGTCGAACACGAACAAGAAGGAGCGCACGCAGGGCCGCTCCAAGTACGGCGTGAAGAAGAAGAAGGGATGATCAGCGATGCCGCGTCGTGGTGAAGTACCGAAGCGCAAGACGATTCCCGATCCCAAGTACAAGGATCGGCTCGTCGCGAAGATGATGAACACCGTGATGATCTCGGGCGAGAAGGCGATCGCCGAGCGCATCGTCTACGGTGCCTTCGATGTGATTCAAGAGCGCTTCAAGGAGGACCCGCTGGAGGTCTTCCGTCGCGCGCTCGACAACGTGAAGCCGAAGGTCGAAGTGAAGAGCCGCCGTGTCGGTGGCGCGACCTACCAGGTCCCCGTTGAAGTGCGCCCCGAGCGCCGCGTCTCGCTCGCGATGCGTTGGATCACCAACTACTCGCGCACGCGCGGCGAGAAGAGCATGCGCGAGCGCCTGGCGAACGAGCTCATGGAAGCGAGCCAGGGCCGCGGCAACGCGGTGAAGAAGAAGGAAGACACCCACAAGATGGCGGACGCCAACAAGGCGTTCTCGCACTATCGCTGGTGATCTTCTTCGCGGCTCATCGTGGAGCCGCGGTTGTTCCTCTGTGATTGACTGCCCCCCTTTTCGAACGAGACCGAGCACGCGGAACCAATGCAATCGCTGACATAAGACGACGAGGCCGGTGCGACCCCACAGCTTGGGTCGGTAGCCACCCCCGAAAATTCGGCCGCGGAACGAGACCAATCGGAGTCACAGCTCACTCGCTCAGCGAGTGCGCGCTCCACCGCGGTCGATGCCCCGATGTCTCGTCGTTACCCTCCCCGGGCTTCGAGTGCGCGCTCCGAAAGAGAGCCGCCTCGCCGAGCACCCCGGCGCTCCGTGAGTTGATTCTCACAAACACCGCGAACCACGCGGTTCGGAGCCCGGGACTCGGCGGAACCTCCGGGCGAGGGTTTCGTCTGTTCAAGGCCCGGAAGTTGTTGTATGGGGCCGCCGCTGGAGTCTTCAGCGGAGACAGAATCCGCGAGCGAGCCTCCCGATCGAGCCGAAACCTGACTGAACCCTGACGAACAGACTGCGCGCGGACGAGAGTCCAAGGACCTCACCGAGCGCACCACTGGACCACTGGAGAAGGCAAAGTGCCCCGCGACCTACAGATCGACCGCTACCGCAACATCGGCATCATGGCCCACATCGATGCCGGCAAGACCACGTGCAGCGAGCGAATCCTCTACTACACCGGCCGCGTCCACAAGCTCGGCGAGGTGCACGAGGGCGCCGCGACGATGGACTGGATGGAGCAGGAGCAGGAGCGCGGCATCACGATCACGTCCGCGGCGACGACGGCCTTCTGGGCGCCCACGCACGGCGTCTTCAAGGACATCAAGCACCGCATCAACCTGATCGACACCCCTGGCCACGTGGACTTCACGATCGAAGTCGAGCGCTCGCTCCGCGTGCTCGACGGCGCGGTGGCGGTGTTCGACGGCGGCAACGGCGTCGAGCCCCAGAGCGAGACCGTGTGGCGTCAGGCGGACAAGTACCGCGTTCCCCGCATCGCGTTCATGAACAAGATGGACAAGATCGGCGCGGACTTCGAGATGTGCGTCGCGTCGATGAAGGAGCGCCTCGGCACCAACCCGGTGCCGGTCAACTGCCCCATCGGCGTCGAGGACAAGCACCGCGGCGTGTTCGACCTCGTGCGTATGAAGGGCATCATCTTCGACGAGGAGTCGAAGGGCCAGAAGTACGACGTCGTCGAGCTCGAGAAGATCGGCGAGCTCAAGCAGTTCAAGGACTACCCGCGCGACTGGGAAGAGTTCAAGGAGCGCGTCGCGACGTACCGCCAGGGTCTCATCGAGGCCGCGGCGGACTGCGACGACACCGTCGGCGAGAAGTTTCTCGAGGACCGCATCAGCGAGATCACCGAAGAGGACATCCAGCGAGCGCTCCGCAAGGGGACCATCTCGTTCAAGGTCGTCCCCGTCGTCGCGGGCTCGGCGTTCAAGAACAAGGGCGTCCAGATGCTGCTCGACGCAGTCATCACGTACTTGCCCTCGCCGGTCGACATCCCCGCGGTCAAGGGCAAGCACCCGGACACGGGCGCCGAGCTCACCCGCGAAGCGCGCGACGATCAGCCCTTCGCCGGACTCGCGTTCAAGCTCATGAACGACAAGTTCGTCGGCAACCTCACGTTCTTCCGCACCTACTCGGGCACGCTCGAGTCGGGCTCGGCCGTGCTCAACAGCACGCGCCGCAAGAACGAGCGCATCGGCCGCTTGCTGCTCATGCACTCGAACGAGCGCGAGGACATCAAGGACGTCTTCGCGGGCGTGATCGCCGCGGCCGTCGGTCTCCGTGACACGCGCACGGGCGACACGCTCTGCGACGACCGTTCGCCGGTCGTCCTCGAGTCGATGACGTTCCCCGAGCCCGTGATCGAGATCTCGGTCGAGCCGAAGACGAAGGCCGACCAAGAGAAGATGGGCATCGCGCTCCAACGCCTCGCGTACGAAGATCCCTCGCTTCGCGTCTCGACCGACGAAGAGAGCGGCCAGACCATCCTCAAGGGCATGGGCGAGCTGCACCTCGACATCATCGTCGACCGCATGAAGCGCGAGTTCAAGGTCGAGGCCAACACGGGCAAGCCGAAGGTCGCGTACCGCGAGTCGATCCGAAAGACGGTCGAGCAGGACTACAAGCACGTCAAGCAGTCCGGCGGACGCGGTCAGTACGGCCACGTCACGATCGAAGTGGGCCCCGGCGAGCGCGGCACCGGCTACACCTTCGAGGACGACATCAAGGGCGGCGTGATCCCGAAGGAGTTCATCCCGGCGGTCAACAAGGGCATCGAAGGCGCGGTCTCGCGCGGCGTGCTCGCGGGCTTCCCGATCATCGACGTGAAGGTGCGCTTGTTCTTCGGCAGCTACCACGACGTCGACTCGAGCGCGGCGGCCTTCGAAATCGCGGGCTCGATCGCGTTTCAAGAGGCGGCCAAGAAGGCGGGCCTCCACTTGCTCGAGCCGATCATGGCCGTCGAGGTCGTGACGCCCGAGCAGTTCATGGGCGAGGTCATCGGCGACCTCAACTCGCGCCGCGGTCAGATCCGTGGAATGAACCAGCGCAGCAACACGCAGGTGATCGAGGCGTTCGTCCCGCTCGCCAACATGTTCGGATACGTCACGGACCTGCGCAGCAAGACGCAGGGACGCGCGGTTTCGTCGATGCAGTTCTCGCACTACGAAGCGGTCCCGGCCGCGGTGCAAGAAGAGGTCGTCGCGAAGGTCAAGGGCGGCTGATTCGAGCACTGCTCGAGCAGCCACGAAGAGTTTCACAAGAAGTTCGAAGCACTCAGGAGAGACAGCGTCATGGCCAAGGAGAAGTTCATCCGCACCAAGCCCCACGTGAACGTCGGGACCATCGGTCACATCGACCATGGCAAGACGACGCTCACGGCCTCGATCAGCGCGGTGCTCAAGCGCCGCCTGAACCTCAAGTACGAGGTCAAGTCCTACAAGGACATCGCGAAGGGCGGAATCGACCGCGACGCCACCAAGACGGTGACGATCGCCGCGGCGCACGTGGAGTACGAGACCGAGAAGCGCCACTACGCGCACGTCGACTGCCCCGGCCACGCCGACTACATCAAGAACATGATCACCGGCGCGGCGCAGATGGACGGCGCGATCCTCGTGGTCTCGTCGCTCGACTCCGTCATGCCCCAGACGCGTGAGCACGTGCTGCTCGCCCGTCAGGTCGGCGTGCCGAAGATCGTGGTGTTCCTCAACAAGTGCGACGCCGTCGACGACCCCGAGATCATCGACCTCGTCGAGAGCGAAGTGCGCGAGCTCCTCTCGAAGTACGACTTCGACGGCGACAACGCGCCCGTGATCCGCGGCGCGGCCCTCCCGGCGCTCAACGGCGACGCGAAGTGGGAAGACAAGATCGTCGAGCTCGGCAACGCGCTCGACAACTACATCCCCGAGCCCGTCCGCGAGATCGACAAGCCCTTCCTCCTCGCGATCGAAGACGTGTTCTCGATCAAGGGCCGTGGAACGGTCGCCACCGGCCGCGTCGAGCGCGGAACGGTCAAGGTCGGCGACGAGGCCGAGATCATCGGCTTCGGCGTGACGCGCAAGACCACGGTCACGGGCGTCGAGATGTTCCGCAAGTCGCTCGACTTCGCGACGGCCGGTGACAACGCGGGTCTCCTCCTGCGCGGCATCGAGAAGACGGACATCGAGCGCGGCCAGGTGCTCGCGAAGGCGGGCTCGATCACGCCGCACAAGAAGTTCACGGGCACCGTGTACGTGCTCAAGAAGGAAGAGGGCGGCCGTCACACGCCGTTCTTCACCAACTACCGCCCGCAGTTCTACATCCGCACGACGGACGTGACGGGCACCGTGTCGCTCCCGCAGGACATCAAGATGGTCATGCCGGGCGACAACATCGAGATCGTGGTGGACCTCATCACCCCGGTCGCGCTCGAAGAGCAGATGCGCTTCGCCATCCGCGAGGGCGGCAAGACGGTCGGCTCGGGCGTCGTGACCAAGATCCTCGAGTAGTACACAACCGGGCCCTCGCTCTTCGCTGAGTCTCCGACGAGCTCAGAGAGAGCGGGGCGCCGCGGGCCCGGGTCCTCGCTGCGCGGCTGCGTGCGGCGCATCGACGACGCGGGCCTGATTTCAGTCCCGAAGATTCAAAACGGTAACCGATAGTCACAGCAGCCCGCGAGATGTTCGCAGCGGGCGAAGCGAGAAGTTGTCATGACGACGAAGATTCGTATCCGCCTGAAGGCGTACGATCACAAGCTGCTCGACCAGGCCGTGGCCGAGATCGTCGAGACCGCGCGCGGGACCAACGCGCGCGTGGCGGGGCCGATCCCGCTGCCGACGAAGATCAACCGCTACACGGTCTTGCGCTCGCCGCACGTGGACAAGAAGTCCCGCGAGCAGTTCGAGATCCGCACTCACAAGCGCCTGCTCGACATCCTCGAGCCGACGCAGGCAACCCTGGACGCGTTGATGAAGCTCGACCTTTCGGCGGGCGTCGACGTCGAGATCAAGAGCTGAGAGGTCATTGGCCATGGCAAAGGTGGACCTGCTCGACATCGAGTCCAAGAAGGTCGGAACGATCGACCTGAACGATTCGGTGTTCGGAATTCAAGAAATCAACCAGAACCTCTTCTACGAGGTCGTCAAGGCGCAGCTCGCGTCTCGTCGCTCGGGCACGCACGCCGCCAAGGAGCGCGCTGCGGTCTCTGGCTCGAAGAAGAAGATCTACAAGCAGAAGGGCACTGGCTCTTCGCGTCACGGCAGCAAGCGCGCCCCGCAGCTCTACAAGGGCGGCGCGGCGCACCCGCCGATCCCCCGCTCGTACGCGTACCGTCCGCCGGCGCAGGTGCGCTCGGGCGCGCTTCGCCACGCGCTGTCGCTGTACCTCAAGGAGGGACGGCTCACGATCGTCGACAAGTGGGAGCCTTCGGAGTTCAAGACCAAGGCGATCGCGAGCACGATCGACAAGCTCAACGCGAAGGGTGGCTCGGCCATCGTCGTCGACGCGGCTTCGAACGAGAAGCTCCGCCTGTCGACGCGCAACATCGAAAACGCGACGTTCCTGCCGCCGGAGGGCGTGAACGTGTACGACATCCTTCGGCACGATCACCTGATCCTCACGCAGACCGCGGCGCGCGCCCTCGAAGCGCGCCTCGCGGGATGATTTACGAACGAGAGCAAGTGTCATGACCGTTGTTGCTCACAAGATCCTGCGCAGGCCCCTGATCCTCACGGAGAAGGGCAACAGCCTGCGAGAGACCGAGAACCAGTACTCGTTCGAGGTCGCGCGCGACGCGACGAAGGACGAGATCCGCGCGGCGGTGGAGAAGGCATTCCCCGACGTGCACGTGGTGGCGGTGCGGACGCTCATCGTCCGCGGCAAAGACCGCCGCATGGGCCGTGGGTACGCGAAGACCCAGAACTGGAAGAAGGCGATCGTCACCCTGAAGCAGGGCGAGAAGATCGAGTTCTTCGAGGCGTTCTGAAGGAAGCGTCGGAGAAGAAGTTATGGCAGTGAAGAGCTTCAAGCCCCGCACCCCCGCGAGGCGATATTTCACCACCAGCTCGTTCGAAGAGCTGTCGGTGGGCAACGAGCCCGAGCGCTCGCTCGTCGAGGCGCAGCACTCGACCGGCGGCCGCAACCACTACGGGCGCATCACCTCGCGCTTCCGCGGCGGCGGACACAAGCAGCGCTACCGCTTGATCGATTGGAAGCGCAACAAGATCGGCATCCCCGGCAAGGTGGCGACGATCGAGTACGATCCCAACCGCACGGCGCGCATCGCCCTCGTGAACTACGCGGACGGCGAGAAGCGCTACATGCTCGCGCCCGACGGCCTCAAGGTCGGCGACGCGGTGATCTCGTCGCGCAACGCGGACATCAAGCCCGGCAACGCGCTCCCGCTGCGCTTCATCCCGCTCGGGACGACGGTGCACAACGTCGAGCTCAAGGTCGGCAAGGGCGCGCAGCTCGCGCGCTCGGCGGGCACGGCGGCGCAGGTGATCGCGAAGGAAGGCGACTGGGGGCAGGTTCGCCTTCCCTCGGGCGAGATCCGCAAGATCCACCTCGATTGCCGCTGCACGATCGGCCAAGTGTCGAACATCGAGCACGCGAACATCGGCATCGGCAAGGCGGGACGTTCGCGTTGGTTGGGCTTCCGCCCGCACAACCGCGGCGTCGCGATGAACCCGGTCGATCACCCGATGGGTGGCGGCGAGGGTCGCACCTCGGGTGGTCGTCACCCGTGCTCTCCGTGGGGCCAGCTCGCGAAGGGCCTCAAGACGCGCAAGAACAAGCGCACTGACTCGATGATCATCAAGCGTCGCAACGCGAAGGGTTGATTCATGGCACGCTCGCTCAAGAAGGGTCCTTTTATCGACCTGCACCTCGGCACCAAGATCGAGAAGGCTGTTCAGACTCGCTCGAAGACGCCTATCAAGACCTGGTCGCGCCGCTCGACGATCATCCCCGAAGCGGTCGGGCTGACGTTCAACGTGCACAACGGGAAGAAGTTCATCCCGGTGTTCGTCACGGAGAACATGGTCGGACACAAGTTCGGCGAGTTCGCTCCCACGCGCACGTTCTCGGGCCACGCGGGCGACCGCAAGGCCAAGGCCGCGCCGGGCAAGGGAACGGGCAAGAAGTGATCGCTGAGCGATCGTGCTAGCGACGCCCGGTTGGAAGAAGACACGCAGCGGGGACCTCCTGGGAATCTCCTGGGAATCTCAGCCCGCGTGTCGCCAACCGTAGTCGGAGCGATCGAAGCACGGTCGCGACAGCGTTCACGGGGGACACACGAGAGGGGACGCGTCGCCATTCCTGGCGGCGCGATGTGCGTCGCCATTGGGCTGGCGACGATGTTTTCCCTGGGATCCAGCGGGGTCTCGGGGAGGGTGTTGAATACGTGTGTGTAGCGTGCGGGCGCGCCCCGCGGCGCCGTGCGTCGTGTCCCGATCGTCAATCGCGTCGTTGTGCGCCGGCGGCAGGGCGCCGTTTGCTTCGATACGAGCCCGGCGACTCTTGGTGCTCTCGCGCGAACGCCACGGACAGCGCCGCGGCGTTGGCGTACCCGACGCGCGCGGCGATCTCTTCGATCGAGGCGTCCGTTCCGCGCAAGAGCCGTCGGACGTGAAACATCCTCCATCGCGTGACGAACGAGAGCGGAGGCTCGCCCATCACCGCAGAGAAGCGCGCGGCGAAGCGCGTGCGCGACTGGCCCGCGACCTGCGCCAGAGACGCCACGGTCCACGGCCCCGCGACGTTCGCGTGAAACGCCGAGAGCGATCGCCCCAACGACGGGTCGCGCAGCCCGCGAAACCACCCGCCTGCCGGGCACTCCTCGCTGCGCTGCGCGTGAAATCGAATCGCCTCGAGCAACAAGATCTCCGAGAGCCGCGAGGCGATCGCGGAGCGCCCGTCGTTCTGCGACGACAGCTCGAAGCGAAGCGCGTCGATGTACGAACGCAGCCGCGGCTCGTGCTCGGCGCGACACAGCAGCACGGCGGGCAACGACAGGAGCATCGGGTGATCGGGCGCGTCGAACGACAGCGCTCCGACGGTCACCTCCGTGTCCCCGCGCGCCGACTGCACCGCGCACTCGCCGTGCAGCACGATCGCGACGTCGCCAGGGGCCACCGTCGTGTCGCCGCAGCGGATCGATTCGGCGTCGCACAGCAGCAACGCGGGGCCCTTCACGCGCGCCCGCCCGAGCGCGATCCGGCGAAACGCCGACCGTCGTAGACCGAGCTCGTCGACCGCGTCGCTGAGTGGATCGCTCATCGTGTTCCTACTGTGCCAGGGCTTGTTGCACGCGGGCGATCGCCTCGGACGGCGACGCGTAGCCGCGCACGACGAGCGAGCGCTGCTCGCCCTGCTGGAGCATCAACGTTGGATACATCGAGACCGACCGCGCGCGCGCGAGGGCGAAGCCCTGTTGGGTGAGCGTTCGGGCGGCGGGGGTGTTCCAACGCGAGACGAGGTCGGGCAGGTCGAGCTCGCGCGCGAGGGCGTCGAGCACCGCAGGCTGCGTCGGGTCCAGTCCGTCGTGGTAGAGCGCGGTCGTCAGTCGCCTCGCGAGCGAAAACGCCTTCGATTCGCCGGCGATTTCTCTCGCCACGAAGATCGCCCTGCACGCCGGCTCGGACGCGAGCGTGACGTCGTCTTGCTCGAGCAGACCTTCGGTGAACGCGCGACCGAAGCGAACGCCGCTCCGGGCCTCGGCCTCTGGGTACGCGCGCCGCAGGTACGAACGCATCGCGCTCATCGGCTGCACGCGATCGCCCACGACCAAGCCGCCGCACAAGAGCTCGAAATCGAGCCTCGCGCCGAAGGTCTCGCGCAGCGCGTCCATCGTCGGCCCGAACACGTAGCACCAGCCGCACAGCGGATCGAAGCCGTACAAGAGGGTCGCGCGCGTCACGGCAGCTCCCAGCGTTGCGAGGAGATCCACTGCTCGAGCGTCGCCGGTCGCACGTCGAGCGACGGTGTGTTGTCCGCGAACAGCGTGGTCGCGTGGTGCGCGAAGCTCCATTGGTAGAGCAGCGCGATGTCCCGCGCGGCCGCGGGACCGACGTTGGGCCGGAGCGCCGCTTCGAAGGCGTCGGGCTCGATCGGGACGTACGCGATCGGGCGACGGAGGTGCGACGAGAGCGCGCGAGCGATCTCGGGTCCGGTGACAGCGCGGTCTCCGCCGACGTCGATCACGCCGCTCGAGATTGCGCCGCGCGCCGCTGCAACGGCGACGCGGGCCACGTCTGCGTGGCTGACCCACGCGGCCGAGAGGGTCGGAGGAAGGGGGTAGGCGAACACGCCGTCGACGACGATCGCAGGCAGCGTCCAGGGGCCGAGGAGGTTCTCGAGATAGAACGTCGGTCGCACCACGGTGGATTCGATCGGGCGCGTCGCGAGGTAGCGAGCCACCTCGCGCTTGATCTCGAAGGCCGGGACCGAGGTTCGCTCGGCGGGCCAGCGCATGCTCGTGTCGAAGACGATACGCTCGACGCCCGCGTCGACCGCCGCGTCGATCGCCGCGCGACCGTGGCTCACCGCGAGGTCGAACTCGTACTCGAGCGGCAGCACCAGGACGACCGCGGACGCTCCCTCCGAGGCGCGCCGAAGGGACGCGGGATCGTCGAGGTTGGCGAGCGCTGGAGCCGCGCCCATCGCGCGTACAGCGTCCGCCTCTCGGTCGTCGCGCGCGACGCCACGAACGTTTGCGACGGCTCCTACCGCCGCGCGAACGATGCTCGATCCTTGCGCGCCGGTCGCGCCGTACACCAACACCGTCTCGGATTTCGATCGACTCATGTGCTCTCCTGTTCGCGAGCCATCGCGCCGCCTTCGAGCGGCTCCGCCTTCCGTTGGCTACACGCCACACAAAAATCCCAGGAATTTCCCAAGAGATGGCTCGATGCGTGTAGTCCTTCCAACGGGGCGTCGCGATCGCGTCGAACCTCGACGCGCGGCTCGCGACGAGAACCTAAGCGCGCGATCGATTCGGTCCTTCTCAGGCCGTACGCCGTTCTTTCGAGAGCGTCCCAGACGAGCGCGCGGCGCCCTCGCCCGCTGCGATCCCTCACGCCTTCAGGGCGTCGAAGACGAGCGTCGCCCACCCGATCGTGATCGCGACCGCGCTGCCCGCGCCGAGCAGGGCCGACGCTTTTTGCACGGGCGAGCCCGAGAGCGAAAACGCGTTGATCCCGAACGCGCGCAGCGCATACGGCAGCGGGTTGAGCCACCCGCCCACGATCAAGCACACGGCCACGAGCGGCGCGTGCGCGATCGGAGCCACGCGCAGCACCCCGAGCGCCACGGCCTGCATGAACGCGAGCATCAACCAATCCGTGTGCGCCGCCGTGAAGTCTTTGGACAACAGCGGCTTGAGCTTCGCGCCCCACGGTTGCCGCGGGATCAGCATCACCCAGCCGAGCAAAATCGAGAAGAGCACCTGGACGAGTACGCTGCGCAGCAGCCACAGTTGTGCGTCGGTCATGGCAACGACCTCGCACGACTCGCGCGACGCCAGCATGAACGAAGCTGCAGCCTGGGTGGGGCGCATCTGGCGCGCGCCCGTGGGAGCGGTCTTTCAGGGCCGCGGCGGGCCGACGGTCGCGCACGCGCACCCGGCGTTCAAGATCGGGCTCGGGGTTGCGGTGCGCGGGGACGCGAGCGCGGCGGGCGGATGTTCGTTGGTCGCGCCGGGGCAGCGGCACGTGGTGACGGCGGACGCGACGGTGACGCTCGTGTACCTCGACGCGCGCTTCGTCGATCGCGCCGAGGCCGGTCGCATGGCCGAGCGCCTCGCGGGAGCGGCGGCCACCGTGGACTTCGACGCGCTCTGCGAAGACGTGTTTCGCCTTCGAAAACGCAGGATGAACGCGAAGCTCGAGGCGATGCTCGACGCCTTCGTGTGCGGCGCGTCGAGGGACGAAGCATCGATGGTGGGCGCGCGATCGACGTCGACGTTTACTCATGCGGTGACGAGCGAGCTCGGCGTCGCTCCGAGGATGGTGCGCTCGTGGGCGCGGATGCTCACCGCGGTGGACGCGGTCGCGACGGGGCAGACGATCACGACAGCGGCGCACGAAGCGGGCTTCGCGGACGCAGCGCACTTGTGGAGACAGAGCAAGGCGCTGCTCGGGATCGCGCCGAGCAGCCTCGCTCGATCGCGTTGGTCCTTCAGCGGGTGAGCGCTCGCGAACGACTGGCGGAAGGGGACGAAAGGGGCCACGTCGCCATTCCTGGCGGCGCGAAGTGCGTCGCCAGTCGACTGGCGACGGTGTTTTTCGTGGGAATCACGCGGGGTGCGGCGCGTACGGCGATCGCACGACGAGAGACGCGACCGTCCCAGCCGCGAGGCACGCGAGCAGCAAGGCGAGCGCGCGAAGTCGATGCTTGTTCGTCACGGAGGCCAGCGTTGCCGACGCGGGGCGCTCAGCGACTTGCGTCGACGTCGCATTCCGCGGGACTCACGCGCCCACTACGGCGTGCAGCGTGTGTCGGGCGGCGGCAGCGCGAGCGTTTCGAGGTACGCGTTGACGCGCGCGGTCACGCAGGCGCTTCGCCCGTAGGCGACGTGGCCGTAGTCGTCGCGCTCGAGGACGCGGGCGTTTTGCAGCTGCGCCGCGACGCTGCGAGCGTTGGCGGCCGGCGTGGCGAGGTCGTTGGTCGTCGCCACGAGCAGCGCGGTCTGCTGCGGGCGCACCGAGAGCCTGGCGGGTTGAATACTTGGGCGGTGAGGCCAGAACACGCAGCCGACGTCGGTGAGCCGATTGGCCGCTCCCGCGCGAGGGGCGCGCGTCGCGAAGCGGGCGGTGCGCTGCTCGAACGCTTCGATCGTCGGGGGGTACGAGCCGTCGGCGCAGTGCGTGGCGAGGTACACCGAGTAGTTGTTGCTGTCGGGATTGCTGGGGTCGGTTCCGCCCGCGGTCAGGTAGGTGATGCCGTAGATCTCGAGGTGCTCGCCGGCTCCGTTGTTGGCGAACGAGAGGGCCTCGATCGCGAGCAGCCACGAGAGACGGAGGTAGAGGAGCCCAGAGACGCCGTACCACGCGAGGCTGGGGCTCAGCGTCACGCCGTTCGACGCGGGGATGGGATTTGTGTCGAGGCCGCGCATAATGCGGTCGAACGCGACGCCTGCGGACTCGTTTTGCGCGAAGGCGCAGTTGCGTCGGCGATCACAGTCGTCGAAGAGCGTCGCGAGCGCGCGGTCGACGCCCTCGAACTGTCCCTCGAGCTCGCCGAGGTGATCGACGGACGGGTCGACGACTCCATCGAGGACCATCGCTCGCACGCGATCGGGAAAGCTCTCGTTGTAGAGCGCCATCACGTGCGAGCCGTACGAGAAGCCGACGAGCGAGAGGGTCGGCTCGCCGAGCGCGACGCGGATGCTCTCGATGTCGCGCGCTTCGGTCCGCGTGTCCAAGAAGCGGAGGCGGTCGCCGTACTCCGCGCAGCCCTGAACGAACGCGCGCTGCAACGCGAGGACCTCGTCTCGCTCGGCGGGCGAATCCGGGGCGAGGTCGATCCGCGCGAAGCGCGCGAAGTCGGCGGGAGCCATGCAGCGGAGGGGCTCGCTCCCGCCTGTTCCACGGCGATCGAAGGCGACGATGTCGAAGCGGCGGAGCTGGCTCGCGATGCGGTTGGTGGGGAGCCACGCGACCGCAGAGATGCCAGGGCCGCCGGGCTCGACGACGATCGTTCCGATGCGGTCGGGGGCGGTCGCGGGGCGACGCGCGAGCGCGAGGCGCATCTTCGGCCCCTCGGGCTGCGCATAGTCCCGGGGAACCTCGACCGACGCGCACTGAAGTCCCCCCGTCGCGCACGGCGCCCACACGATCGAGGACGAGATCACGGCGTCGACCGCGGCGTCCGCGGGCGCGTCCGCAGCGGCGTCCATCGGCGCAGGAGGAGCGGGCGGCGCGCAAGCCGCGAAGGAGAACGCGAGCAGCGCACCGCGGGTGATACTTGATTTCATGGGTCTCTCGAACGCGCGCGCTGCTCGCATCGAACGCTCAGTCCCCGCCCGAGTCCGCAGGGGCCGTCGCGTCGCTCGTACGAACGTCCGGCGCAGCCCCGCAGGGGTTGGTGCACATCCCTGGGCTGTTGATCACCGGGCAGCCGCGCTCGTCGAGCGTCTGCTCGAACGGACAGCCATCGAAGCCACCTCCGCCCGCGCACTGCTCGGCCGAAGCCGCCCACCCGCCGCGGTATCCGAAGCCCGGCGAACACCCCGTCCGGATCGTCGGAGCACAGCAAACGCCGCCCCCGTCTGCGGGGGACACGGAGGTCTGAACGTCTGCGACGCGCGCGTCGGCGTTGGGTTGCCCCGACGAGGACGTGCACGCAGCGATGGCTCCCGCGGTCACGAGCACGACAAGGGACTTCAGTGTCGAACGCATAGACGAGCACTGTAGGCGGCTTCGGCCGACGCTGCCAAGCCACTCGAGCGCAGATTCGTCGATCGCGACGCGGCCTTCGGTTGGCACAGTCCGGGCCCTGGCTCGACGTCGGCGTCCACACGGGCAGCGGGTCCGCGACGGACGTGCTGTTGAAAACATGTGCAATCGATGACGTTCGCCCGCCCGCGGGGTATGTTGGTGGCAACGTGGTGAGAAGAAGGACGCTCGCGTGGTGGCTCGCGGTCGGCAGCGGCGTGAGCGTCGCTCCACGAGAAGCTGGCGCGCAGGTGTTTCGGTTGTTTGCGCCCGGCAGCCTTGCGTCGAGCGACCAAGCGAGCGTGACGCCGGAGCCTTCTGGTACGGGCCGACACGCAGTGATCGCGATCACGCAGACGTTGATGACGCCCGCGGGCCTCGTAGCGACGATCACCACGCCCCCGACGCTGTTGTCGTTGCCGCCGTGGCCGATTCCCGTGGCGGCTTCCGCAGAGCTGGTTCGACCGTCGATCGCGTTTCTCGGCGGCGTTCCCCTGATCGCTTGGCGACAGGGAGGGCCCGGAGCGCACATCATCTCGCTCGACCTCGGCGGAGCGACGCGCACGATCACCGCGGGCAACTGCAGCCCGCCTGTGGTCGCGTGCTCGCCGTCTCGCTGCGTCGTGGTCTATCAAACACCGGACGGCTCGATCGGCGGCAGGTCCATCGACGCGGCAGCGACCCTCTCGCCGCTGAGCATCCGCGCTGCAACCACGGGAGCGGTGGACGCAGCGGCGACGACGCTCGCTCCAGCGGTCGTCTACGATGAAGCCTCGAACGCGTTCGTCACCGCAGCGGTCGTGCTCGATTCAGGCGTGCGGCAGGTGCAGGTCTTTCACACGACGTTCATGACGGCGACGTCGACGTCTTCGATCGCAGTGTTCTCGAGCAGCGCCGCCGCCGAACCGCCGTCGCTCACGCGACACAGCGGAGAGACGCTGCTCGCGCACCGAACGAGCACCAACATTCAAGTACAGCGAATCACAGGGACGACGCGCGTCGGAGTCCCAGTGCAGGTCCCGGGCACGGCGAGCTCGTTTCTCCCGTCGATCGGCTCGGGGCCTCGGGGCGCGTTGCTCGCGTTCATCGAGCGGGCGAGCGGAGCGCAGCGGCCCACGGTGCTTCGCTTCGCGCCCTCGGCATCGCCCACGTTTTCAACGGTGCGCCCGACGGCCCTCGTCGGCGAGCTCGCCGGGCGCGTGATGCTCTCGAGCCATCGCGCCGCGCCGCTGCTCGTGTGGGAAGCCCCGGCGGCGGGCGCTTCGATGCCCACGGTCCGAGCGCTCTACCTCGACAGCGAGTGCGCGCGCGACGACGATTGCGGGCTACGGCTCGGAGGCTCGCTCGCGACCGCGTGCGGAGCGTGCGGCAGCGGCGCGTGCACGTACCCGACCGAGTGCGTTCCGCGCGACGCCGGGGCGGACGCGGCGAGCGACGTCTTGCAACCCATGGACGTCGCGACCGACACCGGTGTCGCCCCGGACACTGGCGTCACGCCGGACACTGGCGTCGCGACAGACACGGGCGTGCCCCAGGACGCGATCGACGCCATGGTCGACAGCCGAGAGGACGGTAGCGTGGAGGACACGGCGACCAACCCGTCCGACGCGGTCGCCATCGACGGGAGCGACGCGCGATCCTCGGGGAGCGGCGATGCGCAGCGTCCGCTGACTCCGCCGCAGTTTCGAGGCGGCGCGTGCGCGTGCCGGGCGGCGACGAGGTCCGCGCCGGGTCACGGTCCCGGGTGGCTGCTCGGCGCCGCGGTGTTGATTGTGTGTGCTCGACGGCGCGACGCGCGTCGTTCGCTGCAGCGCAGGTGATCGTCCGCGGCTCCGCGTGGCATCCTCTCGTCCGATGGAACTCGCGTCGCGATGGCTTCGACTGCTGACGTTTCGCGCGAGCGCCGAGGACTACGAGCGCGTCGGTCGACGAGAGCTGATCGCGGGTCTGATCGGCTGCTGGCTCGTGGGCATGGGTCGCTACTGGGACGACCCGCGCGCCACGGCGCTGCAGCACACGGGCGTCGGCTCGGTCGTGTACGTGTTCGTTCTCTCGGCGGTGATGTGGGTCATCGTGAAGCCCATCGCGCCCGAGCGGTTCGACTATCGACGCATCGTCACGTTCATCGCGATGACCTCGCCGCCTGCGGCGCTCTACGCGATTCCGGTCGAGCGATGGATGAGCCTCGAGTCGGCCAACGAGATCAACCTCTGGTTTCTCGGCGTCGTCGCGTGCTGGCGCGTCGCGCTGTGGATGCACTACCTGCGTCGGCGTGGGCAGCTCGCTGTGTGGTTGTTGCTGTGCGTCGCCGTCATGCCGCTCGCGGGGATCTTCATCGCGCTGCTCGTGCTCAACTTGCACCACGTCGTGTTCAACATCATGGGCGGCATCCGCGACGCCGATCGAACATCGAGAGACGCGGCCTATCACGTGTTGCTCGGGCTGAGCTTCGTGTCCGTCCCAGCGTCGATCCTCGCGGGCGTCGGCTGGTTGGTGGCACTATTCAAGATCGCCCGGCGAGACGCCGAGGAGAAGGACTCGCCCGAGGCCTGACGCCGCGCGAGCGCCCACGACGCCCCGTTGGAAGGACTCCACGCATCGAGCCATCTCCAGCGTGACTCCACGGGATGCCTGTGTGGCGTGTCGCCAACGGAAGGCGGAGCCGCTGCGAGGGGTTTGTGGCCTTCGAATCGCGTGATTTGCTGAGAAATACGGGGTCGGTCAATTTGACCGAGCCGCGCGACGGCGCTCGCGCGCTTGCGTTGCATCGACGCGCTCGTGATCACCGAATCGTGCCGCGCACGTAGTCGGTCACGTCGGCCAACTGTTGATCGGACCAGCCGTCGAACGCGGGCATCGACTCGGGGCCCCACAGGAGGTTGAACACGATGGACTCGGGAGAGCCAGTCGCGGCGCCGCGGAGGTCGGTCGCGAGCGTCCCTCTTCCGTCGGCGCCGTGGCAGACCGCGCACGACTGCGAATAGAGCGCTTGTCCTGCAGCGCGATTCGCGGGGAGCGAGAGGACGCGCGCCGCGCGTTGACTCTCGGCCGCGGTCGGCCCGCGACAACCGACGCACACCAGCGCAACGATGAACACCAACGCTCGCGTTCGTGAGCGCTCCCGGCGGGCGTCGACGCTCTCGCGTTGGGTCTGCGAGGCGCGCACACACAAACAAGCCACCAGCAGCGCGA
Organism: Myxococcales bacterium; assembly: GCA_016793325.1. Taxonomy (GTDB): domain Bacteria; phylum Myxococcota_A; class Polyangia; order Polyangiales. Next base: position 205,188 of record JAEUKI010000067.1, read on the forward strand.
CAGCGACGACGAACATCATCGCGGAGCGTAACCTCGATCCGCCGCGCGCGTCAGCGACGACCGCGGCGAAGCGCCGCTTACGCTTTGCGCGGGCGAACCACGGAGCAGCGATCGAGCGCTTCGCACAACGGATCGAGCGCGCTCGCGTCGTACTGGGTGTTGCCGTCGATCGCAGCGGGGCCCGCGAGCACGGTCGCTTCGTCGCCGTCGAACCCTGCGCGCGCGAGCTGCTCGCGAAAGTACGCGGCCCCATCGTCGCTCGTCGCGCCGCCGATGAGCCACAGGACCGGCGAAGAGACGCCCATTTCGTAGAGCTCGCGCAGCCGATCGAGCTGCGCTTTGACGACCTTCTTCGTGACGTCGACCGCGAAGACCCCTGCGGTCACGGGTCGCGACGGGTCTCGCCAACGCTCGAGCGAGCCGATCCACGCGAAGACGTACTCGCGCACCGACGAGCGCCACGTTCGGTACCGCAGGCGCGCGGTAAACTGATCCCACGAGCGTTGGTTGAACGCGCTTCCCACGAAGAGCGCGGTCACTCTGGGACGGCCAAAGGGATCCTTGGCGGGCTCGATCGCGGGGACGACTGCGCCGGGTCGAATCGCGGCTTGGCGCGCGAGCTCGCGCTCGGTCGCCAGCGTTCGCAGCGCGTCGAGCTGTTCGACGGGCTCATTGCAGACATCGAGCGCGATCTTCGCCCAGTACGACGAGACGTCGATGGCGCACGGCAAGTGAAACCAGTCCGATGAGGGATCTTGCGCTGTGTAGTAAGAGCCCTGTTCGATCACCCACGAGCCGACCTCGAGCGGGCGATCGCACCGCGCGCACACAACCTCTCGCGAACAACGAACGACGAGCACGATCGCTCAGTGCATGTGCGTGTGGACTGGAAGGTTCGCGGTGACGAGCGTGCGCGTGGGCGCTCCGCGCGTCGTTCCGAGCGCGACCGTGGGGCTCGTGCCCATGGGCGCTCGCGCGCGCAGGTCGGGGAGCCCGAAATTGGCGCGCCCATCGCCGCCGAAGGTCGTGCCCAAGATCGAGAACAGCGCGGTGTTCGTCGAGATCGGGAGGATTTGACCCTCGGCCCTCGCGTACCCGCGCGGCGCGAAATTGCCCGCGAACGCGATGAGCTCGCCCATGTACGGGTCGGTCCCGTTGAAGCTGCCCGAGCCCGTGCGCGACGGGTAGATTCCCTGCGTGGCGATGAGCCACGTGACGCCGAGCGACGGTTGAACCACGGACACGGGCGCGCCCATCCCGGTGGATTGCGTGGTTCCGCCTGCGGCGAGGGTGTGTTGGTGCGCGGGGAGCTGCGTCGCGGTGAGCGTGGTTTGTGGCGTTCCGACGCGCTCTCCGAGCGCGACGGTCATCCCTCCGGGGGCGGTCCCCGTTCCCAACGGAGCGCGTCCTCGCAAATCGGGGAGGGCGAAGGTCGTCGTTCCGTCGCCTCCGTATGTGGTGCCGATGACCGAGAACAGCGCGGTGTACTCGGAGATGGAGAGCAGTCGCCCGTCCGCTGGGGCCCATCCGCTGTTCGGCGTGAAATTGCCGCCGAACCAGCGAATCTGTCCGATGAACGGCATCGAGGCGCCCGACGGACTCGGGAACACCCCCTCGGTCGCGACCCACGCGGTGATCGGCAGGCTCGGCGCGCGGTGATCGAACGGCTCGCTGCGCCCTGCGCTCGTCGTGCGCGTCGTTCCGTCCGGCAGCAAGTGCGTGTGCGTCGGCATCGACCCGAGGGTGAGCGTCGCGGTCGCGCTTCCGAAGACCACGCCGAGCGGAGCGTCTGGCAATCCGGCGCCAGGACCGACCCCGACGAGCAAGCGCTCGCGCAGGTCGGGCAGCGCAAACGTGACGCGCCCGTCGCCTCCGTACGTGGTTCCGAGCAGCGAGAAGAGCGCGATGTTCATCGAGATCGACATGTTCTGTCCGCTCGCGATCGGCGCTCCGGCGGGGCCGAAATCGCCTGCGAACAAGTGCACCATGCCGATCGCCGAGCCTGTCCCCAGGCTGTCGCGCGAGGGATAGACGCCCGTCGTCGCGACCACCATCGTGACCGCGAGCGAGGGTTGACCGAGCGTGATCGGCGCGGCGCTCCCTGCGGGCAGCGTCGTCTGCGATCCCGGCGTCGCGCCGCAGCGGCCTGCGAGGCACGCGGCCGTCCCGCTCGGGGGCGGAGGACACACCGTGGCGCACGCACCACAATTCATCAGGTCCGTCTGCGTATCGACGCACCGTCCGCCGCAGAGCTGCTGAGACCCGGGGCAGCGCACGTCGGGGCCCGTGTCCAATACCGCGTCGGGCGCGCTGTCTACGATGGCGTCACGGCCGCTGTCCGCGATCGCGTCGGGCGCGCTGTCCGCGATGGCGTCCGAGCCGCGCGCGTCCGAGACGACGCCGCTGTCCATCGCGCTCGCGTCGGTGCTCGTCGCGTCCATCGCCGAGCCGTCGCTCTCGACCGCGTCGAGCTCGCTCGCGTCACCCTCGTCGGGGCTCGCGTCCTCGAGCGAGCTCGTGTCGGGCGCGCTGTCGTCGAGCGTCGCGTCCGTCGGCGCGATGGCGTCGCCGGGTGCGCGGCGGTCCGCGACGAGCGCGTCCTGACCGCTGTCCGCGGGCTCGGCGGGCGGAGAGCACGCCGCGATCAACGTCGCCGTCGCCGCGAGAAAAAACCTTGCACGAAGCGCGTGCTCGCGAGTCGACCGAGTCGAAGCGATGATGTTCATCAAGTGCGGCGAGCATTGCGCAGCGCGCGTCAGCGTTCAACGCGAACCGCGCGCGAAGTAACGCGGAGCAACGTCGCCGCGCGAGCGCGACGGGGGCGTCGAGCGAGCGTCGATGGAGACAATCGATCGCTATTTTGCGCATGGAGACGAGTCCTAGCGTCGGTGCTTCGCGCGCTCGCAACGACAGAACACCGCAGGTCGCGCGCGACGAAGGGGAAGAGCCGAGCGCTTGCGCAAAGCCCAAGTGGTCTTCGACGAGCAGCGCGAGGGCGGGCTTACTGCAAGAGAAACAAGATGTCCTCGCGGGCGGCTCGCACCGCCGCCTGCCCGATGGGCTGATCGCACAGACGCGCTTCGGGCGCGCAGAGCCGGAACACCGTTTCTTCTGCAGACAACCCTCGCATTCGCGCGCAGCGAACGTTGCCGATCAACTGCCACAAAGGCGTCTCGGGGTCCGTGAACATCACTCGCGGGATCGCCGGACACTGCCTCGCTGCGAAGCTCGCAGACAGCGGCGTTCGATTCGAAAACCGCCCAGAGCTCACGCGTTGCCAGAGTTCGAGAAACGGAGTCTCCGTAGCGCTCGACTGCGACTCATCGTCTCGGCACTCGGCGTTGTTGGTCTGCGCTGAATTCTGCGGCGCAGCTCGGCACGAGCGTCGTCGATGCTCGCGTTGGGCCAGCGACAGCATGGCGCTCGCTTCGTGGGGGTCATCGCCGGCAAACCGACGCACTGGGTAGAGCGCCAGCAGCTCGGAGACGCCGTCGTGATCTTCGTCGACGATCCGTGCGACGTTCGAAGGTCCGTCGCTCCAGCGATCGATGTGTCCGTCGCGCGCTGTGTAGATCGCGAGTCGTGCTCCCAGGTAGCTGAGGTGCGAAACGACCGCTTCGGTCGATCCGTCTCCGTCGAGGTCGATCGCGGCGTGCATCTCGAAGTGCTCGTTCATGCTGTCGTCGATTCGCGTTTCGACGCGTCGGCCACGCGGATCCCAGTGCGCCAGCGTCGCAAACAAACGCTGCATCTGCTGCGACCCTCCGGCCCCCAACTGAATCAGATAGGAGCGATCACCCACTCCGAGCGCCCACTCGCCGCGCGGTCCCCAACAGCGCGAGAGCGCGTCGCTCGAGTCCCACATTGGTTGTTGCGATACCAGTTCGCCGTTCGATCCGCGGGCGCTCGACGAGATGGGCCAACGGGCCCGAAATGAACGACACTGCGCCGGTCGTTGGCCTGCGTGCGGAGCTGTGGGCTCGGGCGAATCGAATCGAATCGGCTGAAACGGCGCGCCTCCGCTCCACTGCGACATGGGGACGATCATCGCCGTCGACAGTCGCGCGACGACTGGAATTCTCGCCAGATCACGCGCGATCACGGCAGCGCTCACGGCTCGACCTCGCCCAGCGAGCACGCGCGACGCGCGTTCGGCCACGACGCGTGTCGGTTCGCCATAGAGCACGCGACACGCGACGGCGCGCGCGATGGACACGCGCTGCTCGATCGCAGCCCAAGAAGGAACAACAGGGCACTGCGCCCGCAACACCGCAGGTGTGTCCCCGACGAGTCGAGCAACTCTGTCTTCTTCCACGGCGAGCTCGAACGCGAGCGATTCAGCGGGGTTCGTGTCGTCGGTCGCGACGGCCGCGCTCAACGACGGGAAGTTCATGTGCACGATGATCGGCGCTGCGGCGGCGTCGCTCGCGTCGCAGGACGAAACGCGATGCTGTTGAACGGCCCGAGTAAAGACTGCGTCGAGCAACGTCGAGTCTGCGCGGATGTCGACGCATCGCGCATCGACGGCGCGCGCGACGAGCAGCCCGAGGCAACACACGAACGCAGCACACAAGCGAAGACGCATCGAACGGTCGGAACAACGAAGTCCGAGGAGCGAGAATTCCCAGAGGCGATCTGCGATCCGCTCCCTCACGCGGGCAAACACGCGTACCATTCTTCGTGCGGCGATGGCCCTTCGACCTGCAGCAGTCATCACAGCGGCGATCGCGACGCTCGTCGCGCGAAGCACGCACGCCCAGAGCGAGCGCGAGTCGTTTCGATGTGCGCTCCTCGGGGCCGAGCGGGCGGCGGACTGTCTTCGGCAGAACGCTGCGCAATCGAGCGCGCGAGACATCGAGCGGGCCGTCTCGCTGTGGATTTCGAGCGGCGATTTGCAGCGAGCCGCGCAAGAGGTCGATTCGGCGTCGAGCAACATCAGGGCCGGCGGCTTCGCTGCCATGCTCGCGATCGGACGCGCGCATCACGAGCGACGAGACGACCGCGCGGCGCTCGATTGGTACACGCGCTGGCGCGATCGGGCCAAGCGCGAGGGGACAGCCGACGTCCTCGCCGCGGTCGACACGGGCATCGGTCACGCGCTGTTCGCGCTGGGACGCACGCGCGAAGCGTACGAAGCATACCGGCTCGCGGTGCACGTCTGGCGCACCGAGCACGCATACAAGTTGGCGGACGACGGGACGGTGCTCAACGAGTACGAAGGGACGCTCGGGTACGTCGCGCCGCCGTTGCTGACGTTCTTGCAGCAGCGGCCGAGCGAATCCCTCTTGCGCAGCGCTCCCGCAACCATCGTCGATCCGTTTGGGGGGCTCGCGCAACCCGATCACGAACGACGCCCACACCACGCGCATAGGACCCGATCGCGTTTGGATGAACGGTCGTTCGAGCGCGGAAACACGGCTTCGGGCGAAGCGCTGTTGGGAATGCTCCGGATTCAACACGATGCGTTCGTGCGCGAAGAGGTTCCTCAGTATCGAGGGCGTCCGACGCCCGAGGCGTACGAGCGCTGGACGCGGCGCGTGATGAATCCCCGTTTGGCGGGCGCGCGGTGGACGTTCGAGTTCACGATCGTTCTGCTCGCGCAACACGCGATGGCGACCGGCGTCACGGCTGTCGAGCTCGGCGCAGCGCAGCAGCTCGCGCACACGCACGAGCAGTTCGCGCGCTGGATCCGCGCGATCCCGCTCCCCGCAGAGTGGAGCCGCCCCGGCGAGCCCTGGGAGACGATGATCGCGCAGGATTGAGGCACGACACCTCGTGCCGCGCCCGCCTCTCACGCACCTCCAACCATTGTGCATCGCTGCTGGCGCTCAGGACCCGATTCGCGGCATAGCCTCCTCCATGGCGCAGCGCTGTTGTCTCGATCGTGTGATCCCGTGGACCGCGCTCGTCGCGTTCACCATCGCTGCGTGCGCAGCGCAGACGACGCAGACACCGAGACACACTGCACCGAGCGCCAGGCCCGCGCCCGCGCACAGCCCCGACGCGGCGATCGTGACGGCACCCGCCGCGTCGAGCGATGCGAGCGCGCCGCCGTCGAACGCCGAAGGACAGGCGGTGTTCTTTCGTGTGTGCGGGCCGTGTCACTTGGCGTTGTGGCACGTTCCAACAGGCGGATCGCTCGGACCCAACGAGCGCGACGAAGACGAAGTGCGTCGACAAATTCGCCAGGGAAGCACGAGCGCGCGCGGAACGATGCCCGCGATCGACGAGCGCACGCTCCCAGAGTCCTCGATGATCGCGCTCATCGAGTACCTTCGATCCACTCGAGTCGTCGCGCCTCGACCTTCGAACTGACGGCGCTTCTCGGGACACCTCCGCGATTGGCGCAGAGAAGCGACGCTTTTCGCGAAGCCTTCGGTTGGATCGAAGCGACATAGCCCACAACGCGCGGCTCTTCGAAGAACAGCGCCGTCATCGAACACCGCGAATCGAATGTCGCAGCGGCCGTCTCTGTAGCGCGTCGAAGAATCGCGCTAGCGTCGATCGCATCACTTATGGCTTCTTCTTCGATCGGTCTCCCTGCGCCTTCGCCCAACGAGACAACCGCAGCGCGCAACGCGACGCCTTCGCCTTGGTTGGTCTCGCCGCGATTCGACGTTGGCTTCTTCTTACTCAGCGGGCTCGTCGTGCTCGTGCCGTGGATCGCTACGGGTGTGTTCAACGTCGATCCGTACCTCGTGCTCTCCGCGGTCGCGGTGGTCGCCAACGGACCGCACCTGAGCAGCACGTGGTCGCGGGTGTACCTCGACACGCGCGAGCTGCGGCGTCGACCGGTGGCCGTCGTCGTGATTCCCGCGCTCATCGCCGCGGTGATCATCACGACCATCTGGATGACCCCCGACGCGTACCGACTGTTCACGTCGATCATCCTGTACTGGGCCACCTATCACTTCGCGGCGCAGTGCTACGGGCTCTTGCGATTGTATCAACGCAAGAGCGGCGAGGCCCCGAGCCTGACGTGGCGCGCGGAAGCAGCGTTCATCTACGCCATCGCGGCCACGGCGTTGATGTACCGCGTTCATTTCGGGCCGCGCACGTTGTTCAACATCGTGGCGTATACGCCGCCGGTGCCGCTCGCGCTCGTGATCGCGGGCGGCCTCGTGACCGTGGCGCTCGCGCTGTACGTGCTGGTTCACCACAGCGTGCGCGCGCGCGAAGGGCGCGCTGTTCCGTGGCCGCGGCTCGCGTTTCTCGGGGCGACGGCGCTCGGCTTCGGAGTGCCGTTCTTCTTGATTCGTGACGGCACGGCGGGCTTCGCGGCAGCGGCGTGCTGGCACGGGATCCAGTACTTGGGCATCGTGTACCACTACAACCGCAACAAGTTTCGCGAGGGGCCCAGCGCAGGGGGCGCGCGCTTGATTTCGTGGGTGAGTCAGCCCGGCCGCGCGGTCGCGTACGGAGCGCTGATGCTCGCGCTCGTCGGCGCTGTGTACGGCGGCGTGTTCGTCGTCGCGCACACGACGGGCTTCGACCTGTGGCGCACGTCGCTCGCGACGTGGGTCACGCTCACGCTGTCGCACTACTGGATCGACGGAGTGATCTGGAAGATGCGCCGCGACGAGCAGAACCGCGACGTGCTCGCGGTGTAACCAGCGCAGCGCGGCGTTCTGTGGACGTCACGCGCGGTCGTCTGGCGCTCGATCCTCGGCGAGCACGGTCGCGTTGAACGGGGCTGCGTCCACCGCGTTGTCGCCGTCGTAGCGCTCGAACATGTAGTACGTCCCCCATGTCGCGTACGGCTCTCCCGCGTAGCGCGGAAGCGAAACGATCACGTCGCAGATCGATGCGCGCGATCGAGCGCCCGGCGAGCGCCCGCAGACGAGTCGCCCCTCGGCGAAATCCGCCGTCTCCTGGTTGGCGTGTCGGCACTCGGCGCAGGGTCCAGGGCTCTTGCTCGCGACGAAGACGTACTCGGGCTTGACCACGCGCGGCGACGCAGGAGACGCAGCCGCGATCGAAACGCCCGTCGAAACCGCCGCGCTCGTTGGAGACAACGCCCCTTCGGGGGCCGTCTCGGGCGCGAGGCCGAGCGCCGCGAGCTTCGCGACGATGCGTCGGTAGCGATCGAGGTCCGGGCCCTCTTCGACCCACGAAGACCACGCGCGCTCGAGCTCGACGAGCGTGGATCCCCAGTCGTCGCGGATGCAAAGGCCGAGGGGCGCGTGCAACCCGAGCCCTGGAATCTCGAACGGACCCGCGATCCCGAGCACTCCGCCCCGCACGAAGGGACGCACCTCCGACGCACGATCGATCACCAGCTCGCGGTCGCTCGTCGGCGCGAACACCGCGAGCGCTCGGAGGCTCGCCCACTCGACGGACTCGTCGCGAGAGAGCGCGTCGAGCGCGGCGCCATCGATCCGCTCGGGCGCGTGCTGCACGACAGGACCGCCCGTGCGACGCGCGACGCTCACGCCGAGAGGCACATCGGGCACGACGAAGTGATGCACCGTGTGCCCCACGATTTCATCGTGTGAATCGTCGCGCGGTCCGACGACCACCTCGATCGCCAACAGCTCGACCTCGCTCGCGACCGCGTCGAGGATGCGCTGGGCCTCGCGCCAGCGGCCGCGCGCGCGATCAGTACCCGCGTCCCAGAGGCTGCCTACGAAGCGTTCGACCGCGCCCTGATCGTCGATGGACACGCGCATGTTGTCGGGACGTTACAGCGGAGCCGGGTTTGAAGGATGACAGGCAAGATCGAGAACGGATGCGTTTACAAAGTGTAAGTGTTCGCGCCTGTCACAAACCCGAAGCGGAGCTGCGATTCAGCGGAGCCGGGTTTGAAGGATGACAGGCAAGATCGAGAACGGATGCGTTTACAAGGTGTAAATGTTCGCGCCGGTCACAAACCCGAAGCGGAGCTGCGATATCGCGACGCCCCGTTGGAAGGACTACACGCATCGAGCTATCTCCTGGGAAATATCCAGGGATCATTGTGTGGCGTGTAGCCAACGGAAGGCGGAGCCGCTCTATACCGCGCCCGCGACGGGCATCGAAGATGACCGGAGCGGATCAGCGCGGTTGAAATCCAGTCCAAACCAAGACCGCGGACTGAGAGGGCGTTGGAGTGGGATTTCGGCCTTTTGCTGCAGATCTGCGTCGACCATCGGCGTCAGCAATTCTTGCAATAGCGCTGCTATTGCTGCGAATCGCTTCCTTGCTGGTCTCGCAGCTCCTTGCAAAAGT